>NZ_JADPQC010000009.1:0-87425 GCF_017612575.1 Halomicrobium sp. IBSBa | reverse complement strand
CGTACAGTTTGGTGAGCTGGGTGGTGTTCACGTCGGCGGTCTCGTAGGTCGTCTTCTCGATGGTGACGTTCTGTCGACGTTCCCCATCAGTGGTCTCGATCGACCGAATCTCGAAGGGAGTCGTCAGCTCGACGATCCGGTCGTCGGTGACCACGTACTGGGTGCCGGTGATGTTGGCCGGGTCGTAGGTGGTGTTCGTCTCGAACTGGCCGCTGTCGGGGTTCGTCTGGGACATCAGCACCCCGGTGTGGTCCCCGTCAGCCGTCGAGATGTCGAACCGACCGATCGAATCCATCGCCTCAGGACTGTTGGTCCCGAGCATGGTCAGTTGCGCGGCGGCCCAGCCCTGGTACTCGTCGCCGGGCGAGAACTCTTGACTGAAGACGTAGGGGTCGATCAGGTCGGAGTTGTTTATCTCGCCAGCCTGATAGGCGTCGTACGTGTTGGTAGCGATCGTATCGATATCCGAGTCAACACTCTGGCGCTGGGACTCGATAGCGTCGAAGCGGCTGGGATACGCCGAAAAGTTTAGATACCGCACGGGCTCGGGTGCAGTATCCGTCCCGTCGACGTGGATGCCTTCGATGACGACCTCGTAAATCGCAGCCGCGTCACTCGGGCTGGTGTCTGACCGGCCAGTCACCCGCTCGGTGCCCCGGAACGGGTCCCACGTGTAGGTTGCCGAGGTGTCGACACTGTGGTCCGTGACCTTGATATCGATAGTCTGGGCCGTCATAGTGGTTCCATTGGGGAGTGTCACCGAGGTAGTACCGTAGCCGACGATTTCGACGGGGCCGATATCGCCACCCTGGTCAGAGACTGCGACGCTGTGGAACGATTCACTGACGCCGGACTCCGACTCCGTGACATTTTCCAGATGTTTCGCGTGAGCAACGGCAGCGTTCCACTTTATCACGAGGTTCGCGTACTTGATGCTGTAGTAGTTCGCGTTCGCAGTTTTCGCCTCGGTCTTCGAGGCAGCCTCAGAGGCACCAGTGTTCAGCGCACGGATGTAGGCGTTTTTCGAGAGGATTCGCGCCTGCGTGGCCGTGTCTTCGAGATAGTTGTCGAGCGTCGTGTGGTAGATCTCGCTCGACGCCTGCTGATTCTGAGCGGACTGGTAGATGTCGAGTTTGACCTGTTCAGCGTCTGCGTTCGTCGTGTTCACCTCCGTGCTGCCGGGGAGCGTCCCGCACTCGACAACCTCGACGTATGGGTTAGTCAGCGAGCTGATCTGCTCGCCAGTGTCACATGTCAGGTCGCGGTCGCCGCCAGTCGATCCGATGAAATAGACGAGACTGACAGGCCTGTCGGAGCCTGAGCCAAACGAGGGAGAGCCGGTGCCGTGGACGGTGACTTCGAGAGTGACCGACTCATACGCCCTTTCGTTGTTGAACTGGATGATCTTCTCCGCGCCCGATCCGAGTCGCTGTCGGGCGAGCGTGACGTTGCTGCCGCCGGGGCCGTCGGTCGTGGAGACTTCGACGGTGAACTTGCCATCGATGTCCTGCTGGTTGACGATGACGTGTTCCGGATGGCCGTCGATTGTTTTCGAGTAGGTGTTATCCTGTGCGAGCGCGAGGCCGGCGGGGGCGATCGCCGAAGAGACGAGCAGGACAGCGATTAGGACCGCGCCGCGGTTCATGGCTCGCCTCCGTCGATGGCGACAGCGGTCTCGCCGACGGCATCGCGCACGTCCTGGTCGGTCGCGTCTTCGAGCTGGTCGTCGTCGGAGTCGTTGGTTCGGACGTGGTGGGCGGCGACGACGGCGGCGGCGAAGATCGTCGGAACGACGACGGGGAACGGCTGGCCGACGAGAGCTGAAGCGATCGTCGAGGCGGACACGCCGATGGTGCCGAGCAGGCCGTAGCCCAGGAGAGTATCGAGTTGCACGAGGATCACCCGAGGTAGCTGATGACGTAGTAGCCCGACGCCTCGACGGCGACGACGACCAGCCCAAAGGCGGCCGTGCCAGCGATGACTTCCTGGGCACCGAGGATGTTCAGCCCCGTGACCAGGACGAGGATCGCCGTGCCCACCGCGAGGTAGATCTCGACCGGCGCTTCACCGCGGGCGATGTTCGCGAGGTCAGTGTCCACTTCGTAGGACGTGCTCTTGCTCTCGTTGACGCGGTTCGTCGCGTACGCGCCGACGAGCGCGACGAGCGTCAGCAGGAACGCGAAGGTGATGTCCGTTCCCTGGACCGTCCAGACTGCCGCGCCGAGGTCGTTCCCCAGGATGTTGATCGTCGCGATTCCGTTCGTCACGAACGCGCTCGCGGCGAACACTGTGCCGAACAGCGCGTCTTCGATGTCGATCTTTCCGTACATGGTAGCACCCGGTCGCCGATTGCGACCGTGTTCGCCGGGTGCAGTCGACCTCCTAGAAAGCACCGAATCACGGGGTTCGCGGGACTCACCCGAGGATTAAAGTAACGAGACTGCAGGGCCGGCTGCATGGAGATGCGAAAACTCTCCCCGGCGGGCGGCTGTGTAACTGTCTCCATCCCGATCGACGACCTACGCGAGCGTGGGATCGTCGACGAGGATGGCGAGCTGAACGGCGACCACTGGGCGAAGGTCCAGAGCCTCGACGAGAACGACGAGGGCGACTATCGCTTAGAGTTGGTGAGTCCATGATCCGGGCCCGACCCCGTGGGGTTCGAGCCAGATGTATCGCCGATCCTCGATGTATGCACCTGTGGGCTGTGGGCCATGGGCCAAGGTGCATAGATTCGAGTCAGTCAGGTCGGCGGTTCGCACCGATCACGGCGACGCCCCGACCCCCGTTTATGAAGAACCACCCAGTCGCTCACTCGCGAACGACGCGATTCGACCCCCCGTACATACACCAGTTTAAACCATGACTCGACGGACTTCCCTCAAGATCACCGACGAACGGCAGCGACTCCTCGACAAAGCCAGCGCGATCGTCGCCAGCGACCCCCACGACGACCCACCGATGTCCGACGTACTCGATGCAGCGCTGACCCACCTCGTCGAGAGCGAGGCGAACGTCGACGACGCGCGGGTTCGGCGTGAGCTTCCGTCCGGTGTGGTCACGCGCGAGCAGTTGGAGGAGATCGCCGACGAAGTGGCCGGCGTCGCCCGGAAGGAAATCCAGGCGCTTTGGCAGGCGGCGCTGCTGGTCGAGGAGCGGGACCACAGCGAGATCGGGACCGACGACGTGGCCGATTCCTACGAGCGCGCACAGCGGTACATTCTGGAGCAGAATCTGGGATCGCTGCCGTTCCATCACCAGCTACTGTACGAGCTGATCCGTGTGGGCGGTGTGCTGACGGCTGGGGAGTTGCACGAGCGCTACGAGGCGGTGGCCGACGACGTGTACCGTGGGCGTGGGCTGACGCCGATCTCGGAGCGGTCGCGACGGCTGAAGCTATCGAAACTGGAAGATTACGAGTTGATCGAAATGGAAGGGGAGAATCAGCATCGACGATATACTGTGTGCGATGAGCGTGTGAAAGCCGCGATTGCCCTGAATTTGGTCCTTTAGCGAATCGGGTTGATGTACCTGGAAGAGGAGATTCCATAGCCTATCCGAACTAATAGGATGAAAGACACATAATCCAGAGTGGAAAGCAGCATGCTCCAGAGTTGTCCTGAGTGCGACACCAGTAATATCTACGAGCGACAAACGAAAGTACCCACATACCGCTGCAAAAACGGCCATACATTTGAGGAGCCAGAAACTCGGGAACACTACAATGTCAGTGGTGGGTACACTGAAAAAGAGCTGGTAAAGGAACTTCAGCGGCTGGCAGACGAGTTGGAAAGGTATCCACCCACAAAGACTGAAATGGACGAATACGGAGAATACTACGGACGAACTTATCAACTGAGATTTGGGAGTTGGTCCGAAGCTGTGAAAACGGCTGGATTCACTCCCAGAGATCCTATAGATGACCCCAAAGACCGACCTGACGGGTGTAGGCTCTGTAACACTGCAGACACAGGATTAGACTTTCATCACTGGAGATACGGCGATAATGAACTCGGTTGCTATCTTTGCAGAGAGTGCCACGATCAAATACATGAGGGAAAAGGTGGCAGACACAATACAGACTGGCTGAAACACTGTGTTACGAACACAGTTGAATTGCATTTGGAATCTGGAGGAAGCTCTGATCTAGCCACGATCAAGGAACAGTATAACTTCCCAGATATAGACGTGCTGATTAAGCAAACACTGGAAAACTATGGTGAATGAGAGTTCTTGGTACAGTTGTACGATCTTCTGGAGATGAAGTTGGTCTACCTATGCGAAGTGCCATTCTCCGTAATTATCTGATCTCCTTACTCTGCTGGCCTCATCATCGGCCAGCCGATGAAGAACCATCCGAACCCGGTGTTTCCATTCGTGCGACGCACTTCCACCATTACAAATATCTTCACAATCTATTTGATCATCACAGAGTGATGGGTACTCAGCTTTCACAGAGGGGTAGACCTCATCTGAAAGGCTTCGGGACCCACTATCGACACAAGCAAAATCGGTTTCGCCGAGACGGTGTTGCAACTCTTTGAGGTGGTTTGGCATTTCTGTCATTTGTATCCGCTGAGACTGGTTCTCAGCAGGTCAAATTCATTCTGGGGTATGTTAAGTCTTTTCCTGAAAATCCCGAATTCTCCACTCTTAGGCCGCTAGGAAGTTGTTTTACTAGTCAGGCCACTCCTAGGCCAGCCACTAGTTTGTCCTAGCCTAGTAGACTAGTGCGAAATCATGATAGCACATCTCCGCGAGTGCTCGCTCAATCCTAGCTCCCGGAAATTTGGCACCTATTTACCCCGAATCCACCCCTCGAACCGTCTGTATGCAGGACAGCATGGAGGTCGACAGTGGCGAGGAGGTGACTGTAGAACACATGAAGACCCTCTCCGGCGACGGTACACGCTTCGCGCCACGGAGTCTCCGGCGTCGCTCGTCCGCGTCACGCCCAGAAGCTCACCGGCGACACGGACGGCCCGCGGCCCACGTCGAGCGTCGCGGAAAAGACACGGCTGTCCCTCTCGGCAGGATCGGCGGCCGACGCCGGCCTCGGCGTGGTCCAGGCGGTCGACGCTGGTGGCTGACGACGCTGTCGAGTGGGAACGCCGGCACAGCGTCACGCGAACACTTATACTCGGATCTGACAAAGACGAGAGCGGATGATCCGGCTCGGAACGGGGCTGCTGTCGACCGCCGACGGCCAGTCGAGACTGCTCGTCGGCTCCGAGCCGGTGTCGCTGCTGCTGGTGTTGACCGCCGCAGTCGTCGGGATGGGCGTCGCGTTCTTGGTGTGGCTCCACCGGGATCGTCCCGGTGCGCCGCCGCTGGCCGTGTTCGTCACCACGGCCAGCCTGTGGTCGATGGCCGAAGGGCTGGAGCTCGCGGCTGCCGGGTTCGGAGAGATGCGTGCGCTCGCACAGGCGGAGTTGATCCTCTCGACGGTCATCCCGCTGGCCTGGCTGGTGACCGTGCTCGAATACACCGGCAGAGCGGAGTGGCTCACCCGTCGTCGGCTGGCGGGGCTGCTGGTAGAGCCGCTGCTCGTTACGGTCCTCGTCGTGACGGCACGTCGCCACGCGCTGGTCTGGCAGTCGACGGGAACGACCGTCTTCGGGAACACGAGCGTCTTCGCACCGACCTACGGAATCGCCTTCTGGGCACATCTGGCGTACTCGCTGGCGCTGGTCGTCGTCGGCGGCGTGTTGCTCGGGCGTCTCCTCGTTCGGTCGAATCGCCTCCACCGCTGGCAGAGCACTGCGCTGCTGGGCGCGATTGCCGTCCCGATGATCGTCCACGCGCTGTTCGTCCTCGACGCCCTCGACGTCGTCACCTCGGGGTTCGACCCGTCGAGCCTTGGCTACGTCGCCGCCGGCATCGTCCTCGCGGTGGGCATTCTCCAGCGCGAACTGTTCGACATCGGGCCGGTGACCAGAGAGATCGGTCGCGAAGTCGTCCTCGCCGAGATGAACGATCGGGTGTTGATCCTCGACGGCGAGGGCCGGATCGTCGACGCCAACGGTGCGGCCGAGACGCTGTTCGAGGGATCGCGCGACGACGTGCTCGGGAACACACTCGCGACGGTGCTCCCCGATCTGGCCACAGCGCTGCCCGACACACCCACGGAGGGGCGGCTCGAACTACCCCTGGAGAGCGAGGGGGAAGTCAGGTACTACGACGTTCGCATTGCCGGACTGTCCCGCGCCTACGGCGTCCTCTCGGGGCAGGTCGTCAGCCTCCGCGACGTGACCGAGCGCCGACAGCGAGAGCAGCAACTCGACGTGCTCAACCGGCTCCTGCGGCACAATCTCCGCAACGACCTGAACGTCGTTCGGGGGAACGCCGAGCTGCTCGGAGCGACCGTCTCGGGTGAGGAACACGACCGGATCGACCGGATCACGTCGACGACCGACGATCTCGTGGCGACCAGCGACAAGATCGGTCAGATCGCCGACGCGGTCGAACGCGACGAGCGATCGCCGATCGAGCTGTGCTCGGAGCTCAACGCCGTGGTTCGCGACGTTGAACCACGGTTTCCGGACGGAACGGTCACCGTCGACTGTCCCGAACCGCTCACCGTCACGGCCGGTTCGTCGCTGTGGACCGCGCTCGAAGAACTCCTCGATAACGCCCTCCGCCACGGTGGCGACGCACCGACCGTCACGGTGCGCGTCGCCGAGAACGTCGCCGATCGACAGGTCCGTCTCGACGTGATCGACGACGGGCCAGGGATCGACGAGGCTGAGATCGCTGCGGTGACCAGCGGCGAGGAGACGGCGCTGCACCACGCGTCCGGGGTCGGACTCTGGCTCGTGACGTGGGTCGTGCGTGGCTACGGCGGCACGATCGACTTCGCCGTCGAGGACGGGACGACCGTCACCGTCCGACTGCCGCGGGCCGACGACGAGACGCGTGGTGTGACCGAATCGCGGTGATCCCACGGACTTTTGTCCGGTCGCACTGTCGCGAACCCATGGGCTACCACATCGTCGACCCGGCCGACCTCGACCCGGAACCGGACCGCCCCTCATACTGCCGGCTGTAACTTCGTGACGAGCTTCGCCACTCCGGGGGTGGCGAAATCGGTCACAGATGTACAGCCGGTAGTGTCAGAGATGAAGTACGTCAGCGAAGCCACAGACCTCGATCACATCGGCCTGCGGACCTACCGCGTCGAACCCGGCCAGTTCTTCGTCGCCGAGCCGGGTAGTCCCCACCGCGCGCACGTCGCCGCCGACGCCGACGGGGAGTGTCGCCTGCTCGGGATGGGCGCACCGCCACAGAGCGACGGCCACAGCTACGAGGTGTCCTGAGTTCACGGAATCCCGGCGGCGAGCACCATCCCGACGTACCCGACCACGGCGAGCGGGAGTCCGACGTGTATCAGCCGGCGACTGTTCCGTGCGAACTGGCACAGCGCCTCGGGACCTCGTTCGGCGAGGACGACGGCTTCCAGAGAGTCGCTCCCCGCGGCCCGACCGAACACGGTGACGGTGTCGCCGGGTGCGAGCACGCGCTCTATCTCGTCACCGTCGACTTGGCCGGTGAGGAATCCGGGACTCGCGTCGGTCGGGTCGACTCGGACGGCCCCGTCCGACCCGGTGAGATCGAACGGGACCGCACGCCGCTCTGTGGCGACCAGTGCCTGTCCCCGAGCCGACGCCACCTGCTCTTCTACGGCACCGAATCCGGGGCACTCGCCGCGCTGGACGACCAGCGCCGGGCTCCCGTCCGACGCCGAAACGACCAGTCCGTCTCGACAGGGTTCTGCCACACCGTCGACGAGTACGTGGCCGCTGGCGGGGACCCTGGCGGGCGTCACCTCGTCGGCTGCGTTGATCGCCGTCGCCAGCCGATACTGTCGACCGCCGTACGCAGTCGCTCCGGCACCGACGAGAAAGAGCGTCCAGGCGAGGTGGTACGTGTCGAGACCGGCGTAGTGGGGGGCCGCCGCCGGGTCCCCGAGGACGTACGTCGTCCCGATACCGACGACGACGAGCGCCCCGCTCGTGCCGTAGACGACCGTCCGTCCTCGGTCTTCGAACAGGTACCGGGCAATTCGCCAGTCGCGTCGATACTCGACGGCGACAAAGACAGCCGCGATCAGGCCTACCGGAAGGAGAAACTCCCACAGGAGGTGTTCGATCACGATTTCTGTTCACCCTGGTTCGGAGAGAGGGCGGCGTTGGCCACTCCTCGCAACGCGACGAGTGGCCGCATCCGACCCGCGTGTTACTCGCCGTCGGCCTCGCTCTCTCGCCGCATCGCGATCTCGAACCACGGACACAGACGGAGCTGTCGGTAGAACTTCGGGTTCTCCTGGAGGTCCTCGTAGGACACCCAGAGCAGACCCCCGACCTCCTCGGGATCTCGGTCCAGCGAGGTGTCGGTCAGCGTCGCCTGCAGGACTGTACAGACCTCCCACTCGACGCCGGCGTTCTCGTAGTAGCGCTTGTACTCGAAGCGGTCTGTCTTCTGGAGATCGTCGTACTGGTCGGGCGTAATCCCGAGTTCCTCTTCGAGGCGCTGGCGGGTGGCTTCCTCCTGGCTCTGGCCCTCGACCGGGTGGGACGCGACGGTGCCGTCCCAGTGAGTGTCCCACAGACGCTTGTCGTGAGCGCGCTGGGCCAGCAGAATCCGCCCCTCCTCGTCGAACAACAGCGCCGTGAACGCGCGGTGGCGGATGCCGTCGCCCGTGTGGGCATCGAGACGGTTGGCCGTCCCCTGTTTCTCGTCGTTCGCGTCGACGGCGATCACGTCCTGGAGCGCGTTCTCGTGTTCCACGTCGTCGTCCATGTCTGGGGTCTCGGCGGAGTCGCTCTTACTCCCTTCGGCTGCGTCGCTCATACCGGTGGCTCTCGGCAGGCACTCTTTGCTGCTTCGGTTGCGGGACGGATCAAGAACGTGAGGCGTCGGCTTCGTCCCCGTCGGCGAGGCGAACAGCGCCAGAGAGCTCGTGCTGGGTCGTCTCGGTCAGGTCGATCCCGGCGGCACGGAACCGCTCGTGGACCGCCCGGAGAAACTGGGACTGGACGGTGGCGCGCTGGCTGCGGTCGGCGCGGTCGAGCCAGATCGTCGAGAATCAGCCCCACCTCGCCGGATGCTCCAGTGAACGGCACTATCCGAGCCGTTCGTCGAGAATCAGCCTCGTCTTCGTGCTCACGACTTCCTCCAGCTCTCGGGCCTGTGTAATCAGTTCGTTGACGCCGCCGGTGTCGGCGCAGTCGACCACGAGTACGATGTCCTCCTCTCCCGACACCTGCCAGACGAAGTCGACTTCGGGCCACTCGGCCATGAGGTCGGTGACTGCGTGCGTGTCGACGTTGACGTCGACGCTGACCTCGATCATCGCTTTGACGTTGCCCGTCTGCGTAGCGATGGTGAAGCGCTCGATGATCCCCTCGTCGATCAGCCGCTCGACGCGGTTTCGGACGGTGCCCTCGGAGGTTCCCACCTCGTCGGCGATCTCCGTGTACGGCGTTCGGGAGTCCCGCCGGAGGATGCCCATGATCTCGCGGTCGAGGTCGTCCATTGAGGTGTGACGCTTGTCGCGGTCCCTACTTGAGGATTACGAAAATCGTAACTCGACTTCGAAAGCAACCCTTATCAGCCCGAACTATGTACGTATCTCGTAATGGCTGACGCATACGTCGCGATCGAAGGTGAGCGTGTCGTCGAGGCACGTTCGCGCGCACCGGGCACCGCACGTGGCGAACTGGTATTTACGACCGCGTACACGGGCTACGAGGAGAGTCTGACCGACCCGTCCTACGAGGAGCAGGTCCTCACGTTCTCCTATCCCCTGATCGGCAACTACGGCGTCCGCGAAGAGCGATTCGAGTCCGATCGAGTCCACCCCCGCGCCGCCGTCGCTCGCGAGATGACCGACGACGTGGCCGAGTGGCTCGAAAGCGAGGGCGTCCCGGCCGTCGACCACCTCGACACCCGCGACGTCGTCACGGAGATCCGCGACGAGGGTGCGATGAAGTGTGGGATCTCGGCCGGTCCCGACGCCAGCGAGGAGAAAGCGCTCGAACAGCTCGCCCAGTGTGAGCACATGTCCGACCACACCGACATCGGCGCACAGGTCAGCGTCGACGAGGCAGAGACCCACAACGAAGCCGGCGACGGGCCGACGGTCGCGCTCGTCGACTGTGGCGCGAAGGGGTCGATCGTCTCGTCGCTGGTCGAACGCGACGCCACCGTCCACGTCCTGCCCTACGACACGACGCCGGAGACGGTCGACGAACTCGACCCGGACGTGCTGTTTATCTCGAACGGCCCCGGCGACCCGGTGAACTTCGAGCAGGCCAACGAACTCGTCGCCGAGAAGGTCGGCGACGTCCCCCTCGCGGGCATCTGTCTGGGCCAGCAGGTCGTCGCCAACGCCCTGGGTGGGGACACCGAGAAGATGGAGTTCGGCCACCGCGGCGTCAACCAGCCCGTGCGTGACCTGCGCAGCGGGCAGGTCGTCATGACCACCCAGAACCACGGCTACACGGTCGCCGACCCCGGCGAGAAACTCGACGTGACGCAGGTCAACGTCAACGACGACACGCCCGAGGGACTGGAGAACGACGACCTCGACATCATCACCCGCCAGTACCACCCCGAGGCCAACCCCGGCCCCAACGACTCGCTGGACTTCTTCGACGACGTGCTGGCGCTGGCAGAGGAGTAATACGACCGGCTGTAAATCTGTGAACGATTTCGCCACCCTGGGGTGGCGAAGATCTTCACGAAGTGACAGCCGGCAATAAGCGACCGGCTGCTCCGTCGTTCAGATCGGTTTTGATCGATGGCTAGCTCTTTAACGGTGGACTCTCTCTCCCCCGGTAATGGTTGCTGGCGACATCGACTGGCGGGCGCGTGCGAGCGCCGACCCCGCGTTGACGGGGGTACTCGCGGTGACGGTGCTGGCGCTGGTGGCGCGACTCGTCGACCTGGGGGGACGCATCGCACACTTCGACGAGGGGAGAGTGGCCTACTGGGCGCTGGAGTACGCCGAGACGGGGTCGATCTCCTATCGCTACATCGTCCACGGGCCGCTGGTCCAGTACGTCGACGCCGCCCTGTTCCAGTTGCTCGGGACCGGCGACGCCGTGATGCGACTCCCCGTCGCCGTCTTCGGCGGCCTGTTGCCGCTGTCGGCGCTGCTCTTTCGGGACCACCTCCGTGACAGCGAAGTGGTCGCGCTGGCGATCGTACTGGCGGCCAATCCGGTCTTGCTGTACTACTCGCGGTTCTTCCGGAGCACGCTGCTGGTCGCGGGCTTCGTCTTCGTTGCCTTCGGTCTCGCGGTGCGGGCCTACGACACGCGACGGGTCCGCTACGTCTACGGCGTCGCCGCGCTGTTCGGGCTCGCGCTCGCGGCCAAGGAGAACGCCGTCGTCTACGCCATCGTCTGGGTCGGCGCGACCGCGCTCGTCGTCGACCAGCTCTTCTTCGCCGAGCGGGGCGAGGAACGCGGTCTCGACCTCGCAAAGCGGTACTGGGATCGGCTCGTGGCCCGTGGGCGATCGCTCGGCCCGGCCGGCGTCGGTCGCTACGCCGGCCACCTCGTCGGAGCCGTCGCCGTCTTCGGACTGGTCGTCGTCTTCTTCTTCGCGCCGCGTAACCCCGCGGACGGCGTCGGACTCTGGTACGCGATCGGACACCCGAGTTCGCTCCCGGCGGTGGTCGACGCCACGGTCGCGGATCTCACCGAGGGCTTCGAGTACTGGTTCGGCGGCACCTCCGATCCGGGCTGTCACAAGGACAACCTCGTCGACGGCTACGCCTGCTTTCTCGGACGGTTCCTCGAAACACTGCTCGTGGCTGCTCTGCCGCTGTCGGTGCTGGCCGTCGGCGGGTTCCTGATCGAGCGGTACAGCGCGGTCCGTCCGCGTCCCGTCGTGCTCTTTGCCAGCTACTGGGGGTTCGTCTCGGTGGCCGGCTACCCGCTGGGGACCGACATCTACGGGGCCTGGATCACGGTCAACGCGCTGGTGCCACTGGCGATCCCGGCGGCGGTCGGGCTGGCGTACCTCTACCGGCTGGGTCGGACCGCCTTCGACGAGGACGACACGGTGTCGACCTCGCTGGTCGGGGTCTTGCTCCTCGTCCTCACCGCCCAGGTCGCCGTGACGGCCGGCGGACTCGTCTACGAATCGCCGGCCGCGGCGGACAACAACCTCGTCCAGTACGCCCAGCCGACCGACGACTTCCGGCCGGTGCTGGCCGCCGCCGCCGAGGCCGACACCGACGGGACGGACGTGCTGATCTACGGCTCGGAGCTCGCGGCCCCGCGTGGCGTCAGTCCACAGGAGCCAAGCTGTGGCGATCTCGGAGAGCTGTTGCCCCTCCAGTGGTACCTCGCGAAACACGACCTGAACGCGTCGTGTGAGGCCAACCCGGCGACCGTCGAAGCCGATCGCCCGCCCGTCGTCGTCGCACGGGGCGACAACGCGACGGCGCTCGAAGCACGGCTGTCGGGATACACGGCCGAGAGCTACCAGTTCCGTGCCTCCGGCGGGGCGACGACGTTCTTCGTCCGAGAAGACGTGAGCGAGCCGGAGCCTACCCTTCGACGCCCGTGACCTCGTACCCCGCGTCCCGCAAGGTCTCGAGGATCGCGGCCTGATCGGCGCTCGCCTCGTAGTAAAACACGATGTCGAAGCTCCCGTCGCGCAACAGCTGTTGGCACTCCCAGACGAACTCCTCGCCGTCGATGGTGAGCCCCTGGTGCTGGTTCGAGGAGAAGTCGGCGTCGTCGTTGCCCGAGTAGACGTAGGTGTCTTTCGGGTCGTGGCCGGCGTGCTCGGCGATGACGTTGCCCGCTTCCAGGGTCGTCTCCATCATCTCGATGTCGTCTTGCCCGTCGAGGTCAGTGTGAACGATCGTACCGTTCAGTTCGATCTCGCCGGGTTCGAGCAGTGCCTTCGTGCGTCGATAGAGGTCTTCGTCGAGTGTCTCCGCGCCCATACGACTCACTCGTCTGTCGGCACTAATACGACTCACGATTCGCGGCTGCGACCCCGCCGTATCGTTCGTCTCCGGCGGTTTCGAGACATGGTGCTCCCGAACGTCTTCGGTCGCCGGACGGACGTAGCAGCGGCCGGTGCCGTCGCTGTCGCGATGGAAAGCGGAGAACTCGACTGCAGCGTGAGCTTACAGTCGCGTCAGGTTCTCGGCTCGCGGACCCTTGTCCGCTTGCACGATGTCGAACTCGACTTCCTGCCCCTCTTCGAGGTCGGGACCGCCGATGTCCTCCATGTGGAAGAACACGTCGTCGTCAGCGTCCTCCGTGTCGATGAATCCGTAACCGCCCGTGTCGTTGAAGAAGTCTACAGTACCTTGCGCCATTGTGATCACAGCCGGGTGAGGTTTTCCGCACGCGGACCCTTGTCCGCTTGCACGATGTCGAACTCGACTTCCTGGCCCTCTTCGAGGTCAGGACCGCCGATGTCTTCCATGTGGAAGAAGACGTCCTCGTCGGCGTCTTCTGTGTCGATAAACCCGTAACCGCCAGTGTCGTTGAAGAAGTCAACCGTACCGGTCGCCATTGCACGTATTTAGAGGTGGTTCTGCTATTAAAACCCACCGGTTATTTCGACTGATCTCACGGGACAGATTCGAGACGGCCGGTCGAACGGCCCGACGGAGCGGCCGCGGCGGGCGACAGATCGCAAAACTCATGCCCGTCGGGTTTGTCGAATGACACGATGCTACAGCGGGCACGAGCACTTGCGCAATCGGCCTACGAGCGGCTCCTCGAACGCGAACTCTCCGACGCACCCAGTCACGTCGCCGTCATTCAGGACGGCAATCGCCGCTACGCCCGCGAGCAGGGTGCCGAAACCACGGAGGGCTACACCGAAGGAGCGGAAACGACGGAAGCCCTTCTACACTGGTGTGACGAACTCGGAGTCGACGAAGTGACGCTCTACACGTTCTCGACGGAGAACTTCGACCGACCGAAGGAACAGCGAGAACACCTCTTCGATCTCATCGAACAGAAGCTCACGGCCTTCGCCGACGCCGACCGCGTCCACGACAACGAGGTGCGGATCCGCGCCATCGGCGAGACCGACATGCTTCCCGAGCGCGTACGGGACGCCATCGACTACGCCGAGGACCAGACCGCCGAATACGATCGACTCCACCTCAACGTCGCGCTGGCCTACGGCGGCCGCGCGGAGCTACTGGGCGCGACGCGGGACATCGCTCGCTCGGTCGACGACGGGCACCTCGACCCCGCCGCCGTCGACGCCGACACCATCGAGGGGCGACTCTACGAGGGGCCGACCCGCGACGTCGACCTGATCGTCCGAACCGGCGGCGACGAGCGCACCTCGAATTTCCTCCCCTGGCACGCGAAGGGCAACGAGGCCGCGGTCTACTTCTGTGCCCCCTACTGGCCGGAGTTCCGGAAGATCGACTTCCTGCGGGCGATCCGAACCTACGAGCACCGCGCGGCGTCCTGGCGTCGCACGCGCGCCCGCCGCGCGCTGACACTCGTCCGGGCTCTCGGTCCCGAGGCGTCACAGGCCCGGCGGATCCTCGGTCGCTTCCGTGACGCGCTCACTCGCCAGGAACGGGAGGCCGTCGAAGACGACGTTGACGTGGTCGCGGACTGAGACGGCTTTTCGGACCGACTTCCGAGCGATCGTCTCTCCAATACGCGGTTCGCCGTCCCCTACCGCCCGAATCGGCGCTGTCGGTCCTGGTAGTCCCTGAGCGCCCGGAGGTAGTCCCGCTCGCCGAAGTTCTGCCAGTTCACGTCCGTAAAGTACAGCTCGGAGTAGACGGACTGCCAGATCATGAAATCCGAGAGTCGTTCGGCCCCGGTCTTGACGACCAGGTCCGGCGCGGTCGGGAAGACCAGTTCCTCCTCGACGACGCTTTCGTCGATCTCGTCGGGGGCGAGATCGCCGTCGTCGACCGACTGAGCGATCGAGCGGACGGCGATGGCGAACTCGTGTTTGCCACCGAGCCCGATCGAGACGCCGATCGGGGCGTCTGCCGGATCGTCGTCGTCGGGTCCGCGAACGGCGACCTCGCGAGGGGCACGCAGGGTCCGCAACTCCGACTCGATCGTCGGGACGACCCCCTCGTCGAGGACGCTGACGTAGACGACGATCCGGTCGGCTCCGAACTGCACTGCCAGGTCGAAGAACCGCTCCAGAGTCTCGTAGGCACCGTCGACGAGCAGATCGCGCTCCGTGATGACGAGGGCGACTGTCTCGGGGAGCGCCGCGTCGCTCAGCTGGAGGCGGGCAGCGAGATACCGGTCGTAGATGGCCACGCAGAGCCGTAGCGCGTCGGCCGGCGTAATTCTTCGGATCGGCGAGACCCACCGAGGGTCGCCCGTCGACTGCCATCCGACGGCCGGTCGCCGAGTTCGGAAAGGGTAAGTGCCTCTCTACGGTACCAGCGTGACGTGACATCTGCTGTCCGGCGGGCCGTCGGGTTCGCGCTGGTCGGGGCCGTGGCGCTCCTCGTGCCACTCGTCGACGGCGTCGAACCGCCGTGGCTGGCGACGGCGCTCGCGATCGCTCCGTTCGTGGGGATCGCGGCGCTCGCACTGACCGTCGTCGACGACGGTCCGTTGTTCGAGCTGTTCGCCAGGCCGGGCGACCGCGAGGACCAGACCCTGTACGGGCTCGCTGGCTTCGCCCTCTCGATCGCCGGGCTCTCGCTGCTCGCCCTCCAGTTCGGGCTCCCGATGTGGGTGTTCGTCGCCAGCGTGTTCGTGCTGGCCGGTGGGAATCTCGGCACGCGGCTGGTCGAGCGCGCGACCGCCGATCCAGTGGCCGCGACTGCCGGGTTCGTGACGGCGGGGTTCCTGGCGGCGACCGCCGGGAGTGCCGTCTCGGCGATGCTGGCCGGCCGAGCGCTGACGAGTCAGTTCCTCGCGCTGCTTGCCTTCTACGCGATCAGCGGCGCGCTGCTGGCCGCACTGTTGCGTGCAGTCCTGTTCGAGCGTGACGACCCGCTGGTGTTGTTCTCGATCGGACTGTTGCTGTGGCTGTTCTCCGATCTCCCCCTGCACGACGTGACGGCGGGGCGTATCGCTCTCGCGCTGGGCGTGACGGTCGTCCTCGGCTACGTCTCCTACGCGCTCGATACGGCGTCGCTGCCGGGGATGCTCACCGGCGTCTTCCTCGGCCTCCTGACGATCGTCCTCGGTGACTTCCGGTGGTTCGCCATGCTCATCACCTTCTTCGGGCTCGGTGGTCTGGCGACGAAGTTCCGCTACGACGAGAAGCTCGACCGCGGCATCGCGGAGGAAAACGAGGGTGCTCGGGGCAGCGGCAACGTCCTGGCGAACTCCATCGTCGCGCTCGTGGCCGTCCTCGCCGCGGCGGCGAGCCCGAGCCACACCGGCATCGATCCGATGTTGCTGCTGTACGCCTTCGCGGGCGCGGTCGCCGCCGCGATGAGCGACACCTTCTCCAGCGAGTTTGGCGGTCTCTACGACAATCCGCGGCTAATCACGACGCTTCGGCGCGTCGAACCCGGCACCGACGGCGGCGTGACCTGGCAGGGTGCCGTCGCCGGGCTGGTCGGCTCGGGCATCGTCGCCGGCATCGCTGGCGGCCTGTTCGCGGACATCGGAGCCGTCGGCGCGCTCGTGATCCTCGGTGCCGGCTTCCTCGGCATGCTGGTCGACAGCCTCCTCGGGGCGACGATCGAGGGCGAGACGGTCGGCAACCAGAGCGTGAACCTGCTGGCCACGCTGGCGGCGGCGGTGGCCGGCGGACTCGCCTTCCAGTTCGTGCTATGATCCGCGAGGGCCAGCCCGACGACTGGCCCCGGCTGCGCCGCATTCAGGCCGCGACGCTGTCGGACCCGTGGCCGGAGCTACTGGAGCTGTCGCTCGGCGAGCCGTCGCTGGTCCTGGTTCTGACCGTCGACGAACCTATCGGCTACGCGCTCGTCGTCCCCGACGACGGGGTCGCCTACGTCGCGGAGTTCGCGATCGCACCCGACAGACAGGGCGAGGGCAACGGGAGCCGCCTGATGCGGGCACTGCTGGAGCGACTGGCCGAGCACGGAATCGACACGGTGCGGCTCACCGCGCGGGCCGACGCCGAGCGCGTCCACGCGTTCTACCGTGGGTTCGGGTTCACCGTCGTCGAGGAGATACCGGACCACTACGACGACGCCGACGGCCTGGTGTTCGAGCGGTAGCTACAGGTCCTCGATCGTCCGCACGCGGACCGCCGTCGGCTGTTTGACGAACTCGCCTCTCTGTCGGGCGACGATCTCGTCGACGCCCCGCTGGGCCGCCACGTCGAGGAGTCGCTGGGAGAGGGTGTCGTCGAGGACGACCGCCGTCGGGATCTGATCGGCCCCCTCGACGAGCGCGAACGCCTCGCTCGCGGGACCTTCCCCGAGGACGTTCGCCTCGTCGTCGAGCAGCCGGACGGTCCCGGTGCCTTCGGTGACGACCGCCTGTGCGTGTGCCGCCACCGTCGACGACGACGCGTCGTCGCTTGCGTCCCCGCCGCCGTCGTCGGGCTCGCCGGGTGAGCGCTCGGCGGCCTCTGGCGACGGTTGGCCGTCGGCCTCGGGGCTCACGGGTTCGACCGTCTCGGACGAGGCCGACGCCGCGTCGGCGGTCCCGACCTCGGCGTCGACGTCTCGGCCGCCGGAGGTGACTGCGCGTGGCTCGTCGGGCTCGTCCTCGGACGCCTCGGGCGTCGCCGCGATCGGGGCCGGGCTCCCCTCGTCGACGGCCTCGTAGGGGACCTTGTCCCGTAGCGCCGCGAGAATCTGTGAGCGCGAGAGGTCCTCGACGCACGTGCCGGCCGGCGCGAAGGCGACGTGATCGACCGCACCGACCTGTGCCAGCTCCTTCAGGATCAACTCGCCGCCGCGGTCGCCGTCGAGGAACGCGGTGACGGTCCGCTCGCGGCTCAGGTCGGCGATCGCCTCGGGCACGTCCGTCCCCTCGACGGCGACGGCATTTTTGATGCCGAACTGGAGCAACTGGAGCACGTCGGCTCGCCCCTCGACGACGATGATGGCGTCGCTCTCGGCGACGCGTGGGCCGGCGGGCAGTCCCTCGTACTCGGTGATGTCCTCGACGCGGAGGCGCTGGCGGACCTCTTCGACGATGTCGTGGGAGGTGATCGCCTCGGCCTCGAAGTCTGCGAGCAGCTCCGTGGCTCGTTCGACGACCTCGCGGCGCTTCGCGTGCCGGACGTCTTCGAGGTCGGTGACGGTGACGGTCGCACGGCACGGTCCGACCCGCTCGATCGTCTCCAGCGACGCCGCGAGGATCGCCGTCTCGACGCGGTCGAGTCCGCTCGCGATCGTGATCTCGCCGAAAGACTGTCCCCCTTCCGAGGTCACTTCGACGTCGACGCGCCCGACTTTCGACCCCTCCTGTAGCTCCCGGAGGTCGAGCTCGTCGCCGAGCAGCCCTTCGGTCTGTCCGAAGACTGCGCCGACGACGTCGTTGCGCTCGACGACGCCGTTCGCGGTAAAGTCTGCGTGGATGAGATATTTCGTAGAGTCCTGCATTCCTGGATTCCAGTTGCCGGGAAATCGACCCCGTATTCGTGTCGAAAAGACGTTCGATTGGCCGCCTGAAATAGCTGCCGACCGGCCTCCGTCGGGCTGGGGGTTGCCCCCGTCTACCGGACTGCCTCGGAGAGTACGTCCGCGCCGTTTGCCAGCGCCGTCACGGGATCGTCGGGGTCGTCGTTCTCGAAGACGGCCCATTCGGCGTCGATCTCTCGGGCGGCCCTCGCGACGGCGTCGACGGCGAGGTCGCCCTCGCCCAGTGGGGGCGCGGCCTCGCTGTCGAGGTGGACGTCCTTGAAGTGGACCAGCGAGATGCGGTCGGCGTATCGTTCGAGGAGAGCGACGGGGTCCGCGCCGCCGTACAGCGCCCACCCGGCGTCGACCTCGAACGTGAGGTCGTCGCTGGACCGGTCGACGAGCAGATCGAAGGCCACGCCCTCGTCGGTCTCGACGAACTCCTGGTCGTGGTTGTGGTAGTGTAGTTGCATCCCGCGGTCTGCGACCGCTCCGGCCAGGTCAGAGAGTCGGTCGGCCGTCGCCTCGACCGCCTCGACCGTCTCGAACTGGTCGGGATCGAGCCACGGCACGACGATGTCCTCGTACCCCAGCGCCTCGGCGGTCTCGACGACGCCGTCGAGGTCGTCTTCGAGAGCCTCGATCCCGACGTGTGCGGCGGCGGCGACGAGACCGGCGTCTTCGAGGGCCTGACGGATCTCTGCGGCGGGCTCCTCGTCGACGCGGTAGGCGAACTCGACGCCGTCGAACCCGGCGTCACCGACGCGGGCGAGCACGTCGAGGATCGACTCGTCGATCTCGCGGAGCGTGTACAGCTGGATTGCGGTCTGCATGCGTCGGCGTTGCGGACGTGCCCTCAAATAGCTACGGCCACGTTTCGACCGAACTTGGCCGTCTCAACTGCGATCGTCGCCGGCCCTTCCCGACGCTCCCCACGACGACTGGTCGAACAGAATTTCTCTTCAACCACCCGGATCGAATAGCCGTTATCCCTATGTTGGTCCAGTTGCAAGCCAGCACAACGATGTGGGACGGCTCGAACTGGACACGCAGTCGCTTCGAAGCGCTCGGGTGGGCACTCGCTGCGCTCGCGGTGGCGGCACTGGCGGTCCCGTGGTTCCTCTGGCGAGACAGCACTGTCGTCGCCGGGCTGCCGCTGTGGATCTGGTGGCACGTCGGCTGGATGGGGCTGGCGTCGGTCGCCTTCTACGCGTTCACCCGCTACGGCTGGGGCGTCGGCGTCGAGAGCGCGGATCCAGCGGCGACCGAGGCTCCGGGGGCGAGTCGCGATGACTGACACGGCGATCCAACTGGGCATCGTCGGCGGCTACATGGTGCTGGCGGCGGCTATCGGCGTCGTCGCCTACCGCTTGACCGACCGCACGGCGGAAGACTACTACCTCGCCAGCCGGACCTTCGGCACGGTCGTCCTGCTGTTCACGACGTTCGCGACGCTGCTGTCGGCGTTTACCTTCTTCGGGGGCCCCAACCTCACCTTCGCGCAGGGTCCCGAGTGGCTGCTGGTGATGGGGCTGATGGACGGGATCATCTTTGCCGTCCTCTGGTACGTGCTGGGGTACAAGCAGTGGCTCGTCGGCCAGCGCCACGGCTACGTCACGCTCGGGGAGATGCTGGGCGATCGCTTCGGATCGCGTCTCCTCCGCGGGCTCGTGGCGGCGATCAGTCTCTTCTGGCTCTTTCCCTACGTGATGCTCCAGCAGAAGGGTGCCGGGCAGGCGATCGTCGGGCTGACCGACGGCGCGGTCCCGTTCTGGGTCGGTGCCGGCGGCATCACGCTCTTTATGATCGTCTACGTCGCCGTCTCGGGGATGCGCGGAGTCGCCTGGACCGACACGCTCCAGGGCATCGTCATGCTCGGGCTCATCTGGGCGGCCGTCGCCTGGATCCTCTCGGCGGTCGGCGGCCCGTCGGCTGCGACGGCGCGTCTCGCCGAGACCGACCCCGAGTTCCTCGCACTGGGCGGGGGCCTGTACACGCCGGAGTACATCCTCTCGACGGCGATCTCCATCGCCTTCGGCGTGACGATGTTTCCCCAGATCAACCAGCGGTTCTTCGTCGCCCGCTCCCAGAAAGTGCTCAAGCGGACGCTGGCGCTGTGGCCCGTCCTGGTGGTCCTGCTGTTCGTCCCTGCGTTCATGCTCGGTGCGTGGGCCGCCGGCCTGGGCGTCACCGTCCCGGAGAACGGCAACGTGATTCCCGCGGTGCTCAACGAGTACACCGCCGGGTGGTTCACGGCGGCCGTCGTCGCCGCGGCCCTGGCCGCGATGATGTCCTCCAGCGACTCGATGCTGCTCTCGGGCGCGTCGTATCTCACCCGCGACCTCTACCGGCCGGTGACCGACCTCGCAGACGAGGAGCTGACGCTGCCGGCCCGCACGTCGCTGGTCGGTCGCGTCCGCCGCTCGCTGCTCGGGCTGGCCGTCTCGATCGGCCGCCTGCTTCGATCAGACCAGGACCGCGAGGCGCTGCTCGCACGCGCGGGGGTCGTCGTCTTCGCGACGCTCTCGTTCGTCGCCAGTCTCTCCGCGCCGGGGACGCTCGTCCAGATCGGCGACACCGCCTTCGGCGGGTTCGCCCAGCTCGCCCTCCCGGTGATCGTCGCGCTGTACTGGTCCCGGACGACTCGCTGGGGGATGTACGCCGGCATCGGCGGCTCGCAGCTGTTCTACCTCGCCAGCGTCTTCCTCTCGGGTGTGCCCCAGAGCTACCTCGGTGGCTGGTCGGCCAGCGTCGTCTGCATGGTGCTGGGACTGGCCCTGACCGTCGGCGTCTCCCTCCTGACGAGTGCGTCCCCCGGCGAGGACGCCAGCCTGTACAGCGTCTCGGGCGTCGACGGCGACTGATACTGCCAGCTGTCACTGTTTCATACTGCCGGCTGTCACTTCGTGACGAGCTTCGCCACCCCAGGGTGGCGAAATCGGTCACAGATGTACAGCCGGTAGTAGCAAGCGATTCGCGACTACGGGGTCGCAACATTCGTGACAGACGGACAGCCGGCAGTATGACGACCGGTCGTCCGAGACCCATAGGTGAAGATACAAGAGCGTCGAACCCGACAATCCGAGTATGGACGCAACGGACAACGTTGGCGGCCGTGATCGGATCGTACGCGCGCTACTGGCGGTCGTGCTGAGTGTCGCAGCGCTTCGCTCGCTGCGGAACGGCAAGCGACTGCGCGGTCTGCTCGCCGGGATCGGCGCACTCGTCTTCGGCTTCAACGCCACGACGAAGTACTGTGGGCTCAACGACGCGCTCGGCGTCGACACGACCGGCGACGAGGTCACCGTCGACATCGACGAACTGCGAGGCGAGGACACGGAGACTGTCGTCGAAGACGCGTCCGAGGGCAGTGGGCTCACCTGTGCCGACTGTGGCGAGCCGATCGTCCCCGGTGAACGTCGCGGCCCCGACGAGAGCGGCGAAATCGTCCACGATCGCTGTCACTGAGTTTGCAGACGCTTCACAGACGGACAGTCGACGAAGTACAGTCGTTCTGGTAGTTCGGACTCACGATCGATAACTAGAGACGGGATTTTTTGTGTTAGCTCTACAGAACCACCGACTATGGGGTCGTCTCGATCCGATCGTGCCGTTTCACCGGTCGTGGCGAACGTCCTGTTGGTCGCGGTCGTCGTGATCCTGGCCGCGACCGTCTCGGTGTTCGCGCTCGGGTTCGCCGAGGAGACGACCAAGCCGGGACCCGTCGTCGGCCAGTCCAGTGGCACGCTCGAAGCGAACACCGTGGGAGACGGCAACGGTATCGTCCGGCTCACTCACGTCGCGGGCGACAGGATCCCGGTCCCTGAGATGGAGGTCGCCGTCGACGCGACCGACGCCTGCGGCAAGAAGGGGCGGCTGGTGAACCTCCCCGTAGACCGGTACAGCGGCAAGGCGATCGGTCCCGGCAACATCGAGGGCGACGACATCTTCGACGAGCGGTCGTACAACAGCGGCGGCACGCCCGACGAGAACGCGATCCACGGATCGGAGTACACGGCCAGCGATCAGATCGCGTTCCGCATCCCTGATACGGACTGTACGATCGAGGAAGGCGAAGAGATCACCGTCCGCGTCGTTCACACGCCGACGGCGTCGGTTCCGATCACGAAGACGTTGACCGCGACGAGCCAGTGACGCTTTGCACTCCGGCGACGGGTCCGGACTCCGTCTCACACTGCCGGCTGTCACTGTTTCACGATATTCGCCACCCCGGGGTGGCAAAATCGTTCACAGATGTACAGCCGGTCGTATCAGTCCCGGCGGTGGACGGTCATCTCGACTGGCCCGTCCGGACGGAGCGTGATCGACGGGGCAAAGGAGAGGTCGTCGTGGGGTTCGACGGTCCAGTCCTGTGCGACGGTCGCCAGGACGAGACGGGCTTCGAGCATGGCGAACCGGTCGCCGATACAGCGACGGGGGCCGCCCCCGAAGGGGAAGTACCCGAACTTCGGGATCGACCGCTCGAACTCTCCGCTCCAGCGCTCCGGGCGGAACGACAGCGGCTCGTCGTAGATGCGATCGTCGTGGTGGATCACCCAGGGGTGCATCGTGACCGTCGTTCCTGCGGGAATCTCGTAGTCACCGAGCGTGTCGGGTTCGGTGGCTTCCCTGACCAGTTCCCAGACCGGCGGATAGCGTCGCATACTCTCCTTGATCGTCTGCTCGGTGTACGGAAGATCGTCGAGATCGCCCATCGTGGGGAGCCGTCCACCGAGCACGTCGTCCAGTTCCGCCTGCAACCGCTCGCGCTGCTCGGCGTTGCGCCCGAGGAGGTGCAACGCGTAGGTCAGCGTCAGCGCGGTGGTCTCGTGTCCGGCGAGGAGGATCGTCACGATCTCGTCGCGGACGCGTTCGCGCGTGATGTCTTCACCCTGTGCGGCGAGGAGCATCGAGACGACGTCGTCGCCGCCGTCTGCCTCGTGCTTCTCGACGATCCGGTCGGCGACGTCGTCGAGCGTCTCGAGGGCGTCCCGATAGCGGCGGTTCTCCGGCGTCGGAACCCAGTCGGGGGCGTGGTACGGCCGTTCGGCGTAGTCCATCACCGCTTCGAGCGCGTCGCTGATGGCCGCCTGTTCGTCGCGGATGTCCACGTCGAACAGTGCATCGGCGGCGATCTCGACGGTGAGATGCATCATATCCTCGTGTACGTTGCGCGTCTCACCGTCGGACCACGAGTCGAGCAGTCGCTCGATACCGTCGGTCATCTGCTCGGAGTACGCCTCCAGCATCTGCGGGTGGAAGGCCGGTTGGACTCGGTGGCGCTGGTCGCGCCAGGCACTGCCCTCGCTGGTGAGCAGTCCCTCGCCCAGCGCGTCACCCAGTGCCTCCTGAAACAGTTCGCCTTTGATGTAGGACTGGTTGTTCTGGACGAGGACCTGTTCGACGAGTTCGGGGTCGCTGATCTGGTAGATCGTAGTTCCAGCGACCTCGAAGGAAGCAACCGGCCCGTACTCCTCGGCCGTGTCGGTGACGAATCGGAGGCGGTCGTCGGCGAACTCGAAGGTGCTGCCGACGATCGGGTAGCCGCTGGGTCCGGGTGGCGTGTCGGTGTGGTTCGTCGTTGCCATTGTATCCCGAATATATGGGGGCAGTGTCAATCGGTGTACTGCGGGCGAAGGCTGGCCGTTTAAGTCAGTCGCGGAAGCAACCGCGCCTCGATCTTGCGCAGATGCTCCGAGGCGGTACTCTCCGCACAGCCGACGGCAGCCGCGACGTCTTCGATCGTCGCGGTCCGTGGCGTCGCGTAGTAGCCCACGTCGACGGCTGCATCGAGGACGGCCCGCTGGCGATCGGTCAGCGCCGACCGTGCGGCGTCGACCTCCGGATCGTAGGTGCCCAGCTGCTCGATCTGTACGTCGGCCGTCACGTCGGCGGGGAGGTCCGCCATCGCGTCGTGGAGTGTCTCGGACCCACCTGCGACGCGGACCGTCACGCTCTCGGCTTCGAGTTCGATCGGCAACTCGACGAGCAGCCGGTGGCGCTCGACGATTCGGAGCAACTCTGCCAGCTCCGCACTCGGCCGGGAGTGAATGAAGACGTACAGATCACCGTCGTCGGTGTCGAACACGTCGTAGGAGATGGCGTCGTCCCACGCTTCGAGATCGCTGACGACGCTGCTACGGGTGGCTTCCAGCCGGCACAGCTCTACGAGCGTGTCGTCGTGGAAGTAGTTCATGTTACAGATCGTCCCGTGATCGACGTCGAGGCCCGGCACCAACGCGTCCTGGCGCTCCGAGGAGGGCGACCGCGGAAACGTGAGTGTCAGATACCGCATATCGGTGGTCGCGTCGGCCAGCAAAAGACACTGTCGACCGCCCCGACACACGCGAGAGGCTACTCTTTTGCCTCCGACACGAGTAGCCCGGGATATGCAGACCCACATCGTCCCGGTCGGGTTCGACTACGACCGGCTGATCGCGCCGCTGGTGCGCGAGCAACTGGACGTGGACCACGTCATCCTGTTGGAGGGAGCCGTCGGCAGCGAGGCCAACGTCGAGTACTCCCAGCACCTCGCCGAGAAACTGGAGACGGACTACCAGAACCTGCTGGGCGCGACCACCGAGCGGTTCGTCATCGAGGACGTGTACGACTACGACGCCGCCTTCGAACAGGCCTTCGAGCTCATCAACGCCGAACTCGACGAGGGCAACGAGGTGTGGGTCAACATCTCCGCGATGCCCCGGACCGTCTCCTTTGCCTTCGCGACGGCGTCGCACTCGATCATGGTCGAACGCGAGGGTGACCGGGACCGCATCCACACCTACTACACCGTCCCCGAGAAGTACCTCGAAACGGAACTGGCCGAGGAGCTACGCCGCCAGAACGACCTGCTGGAGGAGCTGAAAGCCGAGGTCGACGGGATCGCGTCCGACGAGAGCGACGGGGAACTCCGAGAGCGTGTCACGACTCGACTCGACTCGGCGCGGGACCTGCTCGACGAGTTCGACGAGCGCGGGACCACTATCGGTGCCAAGGAGATCGACGGCAGCCACGTCGTCGAGTTGCCCGTCGCCTCCTTCTCGAACGTCAAGCCCTTCGAGGAAGTGATCCTCTTTACCCTCGGCGAACACGGCGAGTTCGAGTCCGTCTCCGAACTGGCCCAGGCGCTGGCCCGAGACATGGGCGAGGAGTACACCGATAGCTTCCGCTCGAAGGTGATCTACAACGTCGATCGGCTCGGCCCCGGCGGGAAAGGCTACATCGAACAGGAGGAACACGGGAAATCGTACCGAACGCGCCTGTCGCGGATCGGGGAGCTGTGGGTGCGAGCCCACGGGGACCGAGAGGACGCCTAACGGTCAGACATCTTCGGGATCGCTGTCAGGGTCGTCCCCGGCCAGACACGTGCCCCGTTCGAAACCGAAGCCATTAGGAACCGGCTGAGTGTACGATCACAGCAGATGATGCGTCGAGCACCCACTGCGCTCGTTCTCCGGCCCGTAGTAGGGGCGGCTACGCCCCACTAACTCACTCCGCTCGACGCTCGCACCGCTTTCCGACCACGCCGACAGCGACCGACAGAACCCATGAGTGACACACAGGACGCGACCGACGAATCGCTAGCAGAGCAACAGGGGATCGAGGGAGAGTACGATCCCGACGCCGTCGAGCCCCGGTGGCAGGACCACTGGGTCGAAGCGGAGACCTACGCCTACGACGAACCGGACGCCGGAGAGACCGTCGACCCGGACACCCGCTTCAGCATCGACACGCCGCCGCCGACGGTGTCGGGCAACCTCCACATGGGCCACCTCTACCAGTTCACGCTACAGGACTTCGTGGCCCGCTACCACCGGATGGCCGACGACACCGTCTACTTTCCCTTTGGCTACGACGACAACGGCATCGCCTCCGAGCGCCTGACCGAGCGCGAGAAGGGCATTCGCCACCAGGACTTCGAGCGGCGGGTGTTCCAGGAGAAGTGTCGGGAGGTCTGTGAGAGCTACGAGGCCGAGTTCACCGAGGACGTGCAGTCGCTGGCGATCTCGGTCGACTGGGACAACACCTACAAGACCATCGAGCCCCGCGTTCAGCGGGTCTCGCAGCTGTCCTTTATCGACCTCTACGAGAAGGGCCGGGAGTACCGCCAGCGCGCGCCGACGATCTGGTGTCCCGACTGCGAGACGGCGATCTCGCAGGTCGAACAGGAGGACGAACACCAGGAGACGCTGTTCAACGACATCGCGTTCCCGCTGGTCGAGGACGGCACTGGAGACGCCGACGACGACGAGACACTGACGATCTCGACGACCCGCCCGGAGCTGTTGCCGGCCTGTGTGTCGATTTTCGTCCACCCCGACGACGACGCCAACCAGCACCTCGTCGGCGGCACCGCACGCGTCCCGCTGTTCGGTCACGAGGTGCCGATCATCGAGGACGACCGCGTCGATCTGGAGACCGGCAGCGGCGTCGTCATGTGCTGTACCTTCGGCGACCAGACCGACATCGAGTGGTACCAGGCACACGACCTCCCGCTGCGGATCGCCATCGACGAGTCCGGGACGATGACGGACGTGGCCGGCGACTACCGGGGCCAGAGCACCCGCGATGCGCGCGACGCCATCCTCGCCGATCTCGACGCCGAGGGGTACCTGCTCGAACAGCGCGACCACGACCACACGGTGCAGGTCCACGAGCGCTGTGAGACGGAGGTGGAGTATCTCGTCACCGAGCAGTGGTACGTCGAGATGCTCGACAGGACCGACGAGTACCTCGAAGCGGGCCGCCAGATGGACTGGCACCCCGAGAAGATGTTCAGCCGCTACGAGCACTGGATCGAGGGACTGGAGTGGGACTGGTGTATCTCCCGCCAGCGGGACTCGGGAATCCCGATTCCGGTGTGGTACTGCGAGGACTGCGGAGAGCCGGTCCTCGCGAACAAGGCCGACCTCCCCGTCGACCCGCTCTCGGACGACGCGCCCGTCGACGCCTGCCCCGAGTGTGGCCACGACGACCTGCGGCCGGAAGAAGACGTGTTCGACACGTGGGCGACCTCGTCGCTTACTCCCCTCGTCAACGCTGGATGGGACTGGGATGCTGATGCTGAAGAGTTCAGCATGGCCAACCCCGAACTCTACTCGTTCGACCTGCGCCCGCAGGGCCACGACATCATCTCCTTCTGGCTGTTCCACACCGTCGTCAAGTGCTACGAACACACCGGCGAGGTGCCATTCGACAACGTGATGATCAACGGGATGGTGCTCGACGAGAACCGCGAGGCGATGTCCAAGTCAAAGGGCAACGTCATCCCCCCGAGCGACGTGCTCGAAGAGTTCCCGGTCGACGCGACCCGCTACTGGGCCGCGGGCACCTCCATCGGCGACGACTTCCCGTACAAGGAAGGCGACCTCGACGCCGGCGAGCGCCTGCTCCAGAAGCTCTGGAACGCCTCGCGGCTGGTCGAACAGCTCACGCCGGCCCCGGCGGCCGTCGAGCCCGTCGACGAGAGCGATCTCGCGCCCATCGACGAGTGGTTCCTCGCCGAACTGGACGCCACGGTCGAGTCGGTGACGGACCGCTTCGAGGCCTACGAGTTCTCGAAGGCGCGCAACGAACTCCGGTCGTTCTTCTGGAACAGCTTCTGTGACGACTACCTGGAGATCGCAAAGCAGCGCCTCTCCGGCGAGGGCAGCGCCTCGACGGAGTTCGCGCTGACCCGCGCCCACCGCACTTTCCTCAAGCTGTTCGCACCGTTCCTCCCTCACATCACCGAGGAGCTGTGGGACCGGATCTACCGTACCGACGAGTCGGCCGACGGGGCCGGCCTCGCCGGGGGCGACACCTCCATCCACACGACCGACTGGCCGACCCCCGGCGGCTACGACGCCGACCTCGAAGCCGGCGAGACGGCGATGGAGGTCATCTCGGCGCTGCGGACGTACAAGACGGACAACGGTCTGCCGCTGAACGCGGACCTCGACCACGTCCAGGTGTACGGCCACGTCGAGGGGCTGGCAGACGCCGTCGCCGAGGCCATGCACGTCGCAGACCTCGAACTGCTCGCGGACGCCCCCGACATCACGACGGAGATCAGCGACATCGACCTCGACTACTCGATCGTCGGACCGGAGTACGGCAACCAGGTCGGCGACATCGAGGCCGGCATCGCACAGGGCGACTACGAGATCGACGACGGTCGACTCCACGTCGCTGGCGTCACCCTCGACGCGGAGATGTTCGAGATCGAGGAAGCCCGCACTTACTCCGGCGACGGCGAGATGATCGAGACCGAGACCGCGGTCGTCATCGTCGGGTAGTCGGGAGCGACAGCCGCCTCGGCGGGCAGGTCCCGCGGTCGGCCAGACGTGTCGATCCAGCGCCCAGAAATATTATCCGTTAGCAGACTAGTAAATACACTAGAGACAACCGCTGCAGCTGGGTGCTGGGCGGTGTGTGGCCCGCTCGTCGCGGGTCGCGAGACACGCGAAAACGGGGTGGTAGTCAGTGTTACGAGTACTCAGAACGGTCGCCGTCGTGCTGGTCGTCGCGGGCGTAGTGGTCGGTCTGGCTCCGACGGTCGGTCTCACGACCGCCGGTGCCAACCGGGGCGTCTCGGTGGGCACGGCACCCGACGGCTCGGCGCTGCTGGCACTCGAACCGACCGGGACGACCGTCACGAACCCCAGCGAGACGACGGTCGCGACGCTGCGCAACAACGCCGGTGAAACGCTGAACACGGCGTACAGCGTCTCGGTCGACGGCGACGGGGGCGCTCTGACCGTCGTCACCGCCGGAACGCCGACGAATCTGGATCCCGGTGTCGGAACGGATATCGCGGTCAAGTGCAAGCCGAACGGCCAAAGCGGAACGGCCCAGTTACAGGTCCACGTCGCCGAGGCGGCCGGTGACGGCGTGACGATCCGGAACGCGCTGCTGACCGTCGACGTGGCGTACGACTGTCCCGGTGGTGGCGGCGGACGACCGAGCGATCGGCCGGCGTTCGACGACGCGGACGGCGACGGTGAGTACGACGAGGGCGAGGAGACGTACTCCGTCCGGGACCTGGAGAACTTCGAGAACAGGAGCGTTCGGCTCGCGATCAAAGACGCGGGCACCATCGACGCACGGGGACAGCGGGTGTCGATCGAGGCGAGAGAGATTCTGATCCAGAACGCGACGCTCAGATCGAACAAGCGGGTGTCCCTGGATGCGACCGGGGCCGTGACTATCGGCGGGGAGATCGAGAGCAACAAGGGGATACAGATCGACGCCGGTGGGCAGATGGCCGCCGATTACGCACAGCTACGCTCGAAGCGTGACGTGACCCTCTCCGCCAGCGGATCGCTGCTCCTTCGATTTGCGACGATCGACGCGAAGGGTGCGGCGACGGCGACGCTCCAAACTCAGAACGGTAACCTACTGGTGGAGGGGCTCAGCGTCCGGGACGACGACGACACGCTCGTCTACACGCCCGCCGACGTGTCTGTCTCCGGCACGCCGAGTCGGGGTAGCGTCGAAGCCGGCTGATCACTCGGCGAACTCCGTTCGATCGAGGGGGTCGGCCGCAGTCCAGTACCGCTCGAAGGTCTCGTCGGCCCACGACAGCACCGCGGGGTCGTCGGCGTCGATCGATGCCTGCAGGACGCCGTTGTCGTCGCGTACGAGCAGGTGGACCGTCTCGTCTGCGACAGTCACGGCCAGTGGCAGCTCGTCGCGTGCGAGCCTGATCTCGACGCCGTCGGTCGCGACGAGCGCGAGCAGTCGCTCGCGCAGCGTCGAATCCTCCGCGATGGCTTCGATCGCGCTCCGGGAGAACACGCCGCGAAACGTCTGTTGGCCGGCGGCCGTGCGTTCCTGGACGACGGTGAGGCTCTGCTCGTTGAACGCGTGTGAGAAGACACGCACGTCCGCGGCGGTTTCGATCATGTCGAGGACCCGCTGGACGGGCGCGTTGGGGCGGGTCCCGCTGGGAGTCGTGATCGTGGCGTCGGCCAGCCGTCGGAGGTCGAACGTCATCGCGTCGGTCGGGAGGTGTTCGACGATCGGTCGCAGGGCACGCTCCGTGTCCAGCGTCGACAGCAGGTCGGTAAAGCCCGCCGCGACGAGTTCGCCCGTCGCGGTGGCGACGTAGCCGCCGCTCTCGCGCCGGACCCAGGACCGGTCCTCGAAGTCGCCGAGGATGCGACCCAGGGTCGCCTGTGACGCGCCGGTCTCGTCGGCCAGTTCCCGGCGGGTGTGGCGCTCGCTCGCGAGCAGGGCGAGCACCGAGACTCGGTTCTCAGAGAGTGCGAGAAACTCGATTTCCGACAGCGCGGCCTCCATACGTCACGTTCGCACTCGCCGGTGTAAACCGCTTTCGCAGCGTGAAATATTTTCACGGGGCGGGGGTCGCCGGTCGGGAGCCGGGCCTTGCACAGCGGCTTCGATTTTCGAACGTAGTTCATGCGTTTGCAGGCCCTCCGTTCGAGTATGACTCGTCTCGACGCACAGCGATATCGTATCGGCACCGCCCCAGGCAGGGGACCCGACGAGGTGAGCGGCGAGTGAACGGCAGCCGCCGAACGCTCGTGTTGTTCGCGGTCGCGAGCGTCCTCTTCGGAGGGACGTTCGTCGCCGCGAAGGCGGGACTTGACTACTTCCCGCCCCTGCTGTTCGTCGCCCTGCGCTTCGACGTGGCGTCGGTCGTCCTGATCGGCTACGCCGTCGCGACGACGCCCCGCGAGGGACTCCTGCCGCGCACTCGCGGCGACGTGCTGGGCATCGTCGCCACCGGGATCTTCGCGATCGGGCTGACCAACGCGCTGCTGTTCGTCGGCCAGCAGTACGCCACCAGCGCCGTCGGTTCGATCGTCTTCAGCCTGAACCCGATCCTGACGCCAGTGTTCGCGGCGGTCCTGTTGGCCGACGATCGGCTCTCGGCTCGGGGTAGCGCCGGGATGCTCCTCGGCCTGCTCGGCGTCGGACTGGTCGTCAGCCCCGATCCGGCGAACCTCCTCGCCGGTGGGTTCGGCAAGGCGATCCTCTTCGCCGGTGCGGTCAGTGGCGCGCTGGGCAGCGTGCTCATCCGCTGGGCCGACGAAGGCCTGTCCAGCAGCGTCCGCACTGCCTGGGGACTCCCCCTCGGTGCGGGCCTCACGCACGCCCTGAGCCGTGCTGCCGGCGAATCAGTCGGCGCGATCACCTGGAGCGGCGAGGCGCTGCTGGCGCTTGGCTACGTCGGGGTCTTCGCCGGTGCGGTCGCCTACATCGCCTACTTCGAACTCCTGGACACGGCGGGGCCGATCCGTGCGAACCTCGTGTTCTACGTCGTCCCCGTCGTCGCGACGCTGGGCGGGTGGGCACTGCTCGACGAGACGATCGCACCGACCGCCGTCGCCGGCTTCCTGACGATCTTCGCCGGCTTCGCCGTGCTCGGGAGCGAGTCCGTCGACTCGACGGTGATCCGCCGCCGCGTTCCCGGCCTCCGGGCGAGCGATACCCCGGTCCGAACCGAGCCCAACGGCTTCGAGTCCGACTGATACGGACGGTTGTGGATTGCTACGAGATCGACCGCACGGCAGTGTGTGGTCGACTGGGTGAACGTCTACAACCGTCCGTATGACGGCAGTGGCGTTCGGTCCGTGGACGTTCCCGATCCGCGCGAAGTGTCGGCCATCGCCACGCGCCGCGCGAGTTCGGCGGCGTCGTCCGTCGCCGTCCGTGCCGTGTGGTACCACGATTCTAGCAGACAGCTCAGTTACCTCTTTCGGTACCCAGGAGTGAGTGGACCGCCTTTCCGTGGCACTCAGACGTGCTAATTGTAACTGAAGTTCACGACAATTGTATCAATTTCGCGAAACATTCATGCGTGTACGGCCCCTCCATTCGGCTACGATGAACTGGCAACACCGACGCGACCAGCACCGCGCAGCACAGAAAGAGACCGAAACCCGCAGCGGCACCCGATGGGCCTTCGTCGCGGCCGCCGTCGGCGCGGCCTGATACTCCCGGCTGTACATCTGTGACCGATTTCGCCACCCCGGGGTGGCGAAGCTCGTCACGAAGTGACAGCCGGCAGTATGAGGACGGCGGCGTTCGCTTCTCGCAGTCTCACTCCACGATGGCCTCGCGGCGTTTGAGCTTCTCGACCCGCGTCGCCAGTGCGAGGAAGACGGCGACGAACGTCAGCACCACCGCCCAGCCGGCGGCCAGATCGTGGGCCGGGAGCGTGTGGTCGAACCCGCCGACGACGGACTCGGCTCGCAGCCAGGTGTGGTGTGGCCCGCCCAGGATCGGGACGAAGTAGTCTACCACGTCGTTGAACCCGTACCAGCCCAGCGCGACGGCGACGGCCGGCACCGAGAACGACGCGTAGCGGTGGATCAGGAAGGCTTCGACGGCCATGGCCAGGTGGCTCGCGACGAGGAACCAGTAGAGCCACAGCGGGATCCCTGCGGGACCGTTGATCACGAGCTGGACGTAGGGCGTCCACAGCCCGAGCTTCAGGCAGCCGAAGAACGCCAGCATGTGGAGCCAGTCGGCGTCGTAGTCCAGCCGCCAGGCCACGAGCGAGAGCCCGATGAACATCGTCGCGACGGGCGAGTCGGGGATCAGCGGGTAGGCCAGCGCCGGTGCAGCGCCGAGCTGTCCCTCGACGAGGGGCGGCGCGAGGTTCAGCGGCCGACCTGCGTAGTACCAGAACCCAAAGAGCGTGCCGACGAGGTTGACCAGCGCGATCGGCCAGGCCAGTCGCAACCCGACGTCTTCGAGCCAGTCGGGCAGCGGTGCGACGTACCGGGGCAGGCCCTCGGTGTCTGGCAACGTCACGTCGAAGTAGCGCCCGACCAGTCGTTCGACCCGCCGCCCGACGCCGTCGTGCCCAGCCATGTCAGTGCTCTACGGCGGCCGAGAAATAACGGTAGCGGTTGGGTCGGCCGCCGTCGGTCACGCGGACGGTCGCCGCGATCGAGCGGCGGTCGTCTCCCCCGTGACGACCGACCGGGAAGCAGCGACGTTCCGTCTCAGGCGGTTCGATCCCCGTCGTCCGTTTCGTCGGAGTCCTCGTCGAGGAGGTCGTCCAGGTCGTCCGCCCCCGGTCTGTCCGCCGTTTCGTCGTCGAACTCGACCGTCTCACCGGAGTTCTCGTCGAGGAGATCGTCCAGATCGTCCGTCCCCGTGCCGACGTCGGTGTCGAGCAGGTCGGCGAAATCGCCCTCCGCTTCGTCCTCGTCCGACGGCGCGCTCTGTGCTGTCGCGTCGTCGGTTCCGTCCCCGTCGTCCTCCCGATCCGCTCGCGCGTCTCCCTCGTCTGTCAGCTCCGATCCGGGGAGGTCGTCGGTGTCGGGAAACGCGGCGGTGTCGGGAATCGCCTCGGTCTCGTCGTCGCCGCCGTCCGACGGAGCCCCCGCCGCGTCCTCGGGATCGATGCCCGGGAGTTCGTCGCTGTCGGGGAACGCGTCGCCAGAGAGGTCGGCGGCGTCTGCGTCGTCGCCCGGCGCGTCGGCCTCGTCCTCCGTAGTGGACGCGCCGTCCGTGCCGTCGTCGCCCGGCGCGCCGTCCTCGCTGTCGTCGCCCACCTCCTCGTCTCCGGCGTCCGGTTGCCCGTCGGATGCGTCCGGTCGTCGCTCGCCGTCAGACTGCGCGGGCTGGTGGTCCGCTGGTGAGCGGTCGCCCGCCGCAGGTTCAGAGTCGGCTGCGTCCTCGGCGGCCGTCGCCGGCTCGTCGTCCGTCCCGTCGGCCGGCTCCGCGACCGCGCCCTCGGGGGCCGCGGTGGCAGCCTCAAGCTTCCGGAGCGCGTCCGGCGTCGCGATGGCGTAGAGTACGTCGCCAGCCCTGAGAACGCGGTCTCGTGCCGGGAGCGGGACCGGCTGCTCGTCGTCGCGGGTGACGGCAGCGACGGTGACCGACAGCGAACCCACGGGCGCGCCGTCGATCGAGGACCCCGGCGCGACGGTGACCGTGGCGAGGGTCTCGTCGGCGGCCCGGAGGAGCGACGCGAACTCCCGATCCGGCCGGTCCTGGACCGGCAGCGTCACGAGCTTGTACCGGCTCGTGGGGTCGAGCTTGGGCGTGTCCGCGGCGTCGATGGCGACCGTGACGATCTCGTCGGCGACGCCCCGGAGCTCGCCCGTGAGCACGCGCCGCGGGGGATCGATCTCCCAGACCTGGACGAGATCGCCCGCGCTGGCGGCGTTTGCCGGGTCGGCCCGGATCGCGACGGCGTTGGTGGCCGGCGGGAGCGTCGGGCCGATCCCGGCGGCCCGCGAGCCCAGCGCGAGGTACTCGATAGCGCCGGTCTCGTCGAACTCCACGTCGACGTGGCCGACGCCGTAGTCGGTCTTCAGCCGCGAGACGAACCGCTCGCGCAGCTCCGCCTGCGTGAGTCGCCGCGGGAAGAGGAACGTCCGACCGGCCAGCGTCTCCCGGGTCGCGGCCGCGACCGGATCGTAGCCCACCACGTCGTCGATCTCCTCGGGGATCTCGACGGCGATGACGCGACCGACGGCCTTGACGAGCTGGCTGACCTCGCCGTCGATCCCGTTGCCCCCCGTCGCCGCGAACAGATCGATCCCCAGTACGTCACCGACTCGCATGCCGGCGTACGCGCCGAGGCCGCCGACGAGGAACGTGACGACGTTGAGCAGTGCCGCGAGGGCGTCCGGCTCGGCACCGCCCGGCACGAGCTGCTGGGCCAGCAGCGAAGTCGCCCCGGCGACGGCGGCGACGCCGGAGAGCCCGACCAGCAACGCCAGTCCGGCCGGCACCCGCTCGCGGACGTACCACCGGTAAAACAGCGCGACCGCCGCCGCGAGGAAGCCGGCGAGCACCGCCGTCCCGGCGATCCGTGCGGCCGTGTCGACGAGGGCTCCCGTCACGCCGCTTGCGAGCTGGAGAGTCACGCGACCGCCTCCTCGAAGGCGTCGAGGTCGGACCGCGTCCCGACGACGAACAGCTGTTCACCGGCCACGAGCTCCGTCGTGTCCTCTGGCGCGATCCGCCAGCCGCCGGGTTTCCTCACGGCGAAGACGGCCACGTCGTAGCGCTCTCGGAGGGCCGCCTCACCGATCGTCACGCCGTCGAGTGGCTGGCCGCTGTGTGGTGTCACTCGCCGGAATCGCATGTCCGAACGCCGCAGGAGCGAGACGAGTTCGTACTCCCGACGGGTGCCCCGAGACTCGACGACGACCTTCGCCCGGTCGGCACGCAAGAGCGGCTGGGCGTCAGTGCGGCGGACGGCGGCCGTGAGCCGGCCCTCGCCGCCGTCGGTGGTCGGTGCTTGCACCGGGGCCGGCAGCTCCTCGCCGTCTTCGACCGCCGGTTGCTCCGGGACGGCGACCGATTCGGAACTCCCGGAGCGAGCGCTGACGACGGTCCCGCGGACCTGTGCGTCGGTCGTCAGCAGCGTCACCTCGTCGCCGCGTGCGAGCCCGGTCGGGAGCAGGGCGTCGACCGACACCGCGTGGCGGCCGTCCTCGATCCGCTTCGAGAGCCCGGAGAAGGGCGGCGCTGCGACGACGGTCGCCCGACCGCGCTCGTCGACGGTGACCGACACGTCGCCGAGGTCGAACTCCGTCTTGAGGCGCTCGGCCAGCCGCTGTTCGAGTTCGTCGAGCCGGAGGTCGGCGGGAAACGTCCACTCGCCGCCACGGATCTCGGCGCGGAGCGGTTCGGGCAGGGGCGGGTACCCCTCCATGTCCGCCACCTCGCCGACGACGTGGATCCGGACCTCGCCCGCGCCGCCGACGAAGTCGACCACGTCTTTCGAGAGCGTGCGATTCCGGAGCGACGTGAGCGTGAGCCGTTTCGGGAACGCCGCACCCATCGAGTCGCCCTTGCTGTGGGCGTACATCGACGCCATGCTGACGACGAGGATCGCGACGACGATCCGCTCGGCGTTCGGGCTGGCGGTGATCGACTGGTCGGCCAGTGCGAGCAGCCCGCCGTTGACCCCCGCCAGCGCGATCGCGAGGACGGCGACGCCGAAGGCTGGGACCGTCACGCCAGCGAAGTAGCGAAACGAGAACGCCATTGCCCACGAGACCAGCGCCGGGATGATCCCGACGAGCAGCCCCAGATAGATGCCAAGCAGCACTTCGACGGGAAAGGAAGCCATGTCACAGCCCTGTCGCTCCTGTTCTATAGTCGTATCGGCGGGAACGGAGAGAAGACAAGCTTTACTCGCGCCGACGCGAGCAACGTGGTATGGACGACGTTCGCGACGTGCTCGGCGTGCGCGCGGTCCTGCTGTTGCCGACGCTCGTCGCCGCGCTCTCGTTCGTGACGGGGGTGGCGAACATCAGCGCACGGCGTCCCTCGGGACCCCTCGCCGAGCATCTCCCGACGGTCGTGAGCCAGACGGTCGGATTCACCGGCGCACTCACGGGCTTTCTGCTCCTCTTTGCCGTCACCGGGCTGCGGCGACGGTATCGTGCGGGCTGGTACGCGACGGTCCTGTTGTTGCCGCTGTCGGCCGTCCAGGGGTTGCTACAGGGGGTCGTCGACCTGCCGTACCTGGGGACCGATTTGCCGGTCTCGCTCCCGCTGGTCGTCCTCTCGATCCTCGCGCTGCCGGCAGTGTTGATCAACCGACGGCTGTTCGACCGGGCGCTCGACGTCTCGACGACCCAGCAGGCCGCGATCGCGGCCCTGATCGGCGGGCAAGTGTACATCACCGCCGGCACGTACGCGCTGCGCGAGCAGTTCGGCGGCGTCTCGACGCTGACGGACGCACTGTACTTCGCTATCGTCACTTCGAGTACCGTCGGCTACGGCGACATCTCTCCCGATCCCCAGTCTCAGGCCGCGAAGCTGTTCACCATGTCGGTGGTCGTGCTCGGCACGTCCAGTTTCGCGCTGGCGCTGGGGTCGGTGCTGGGGCCGGCGATCCAGAGCCGCATCACGAAGGCACTCGGAACCATGACCGAATCACAACTCGACTTGCTCGAAGACCACGTACTGGTCCTTGGCTACGGCGACCTGAGCGAACCGATTCTCGACGAACTGTCCGGTGCGGTCGAGTTCGTGGTCGTGACGAGCGACCCGGACGACGCCGCGACGCTCCAACACCGGGACATCCCGGTGTTGACGGCCGATCCCAGCGACGAGGAGCCGCTGCATCGGGCCGGTATCGAACGCGCCCAGGCGGTGATGGCGGCGACCAACGACGACGCACAGGACGCGCTGGCGATCCTGACGGCCAGACAGCTCAACCCCAGTGTCCGGATCGTCGCCGCCGCGACCGACCGCGAGAACGTCGCGAAGCTCAAGCGAGCGGGCGCGGACGTGGTGATCAGTCCCGCAGCCATCGGCGGTCACCTGCTGGTCGAGTCGGCGCTCGGTGACGAAGACTCCGAGTCACTCGCGGACCGGATTCTCGACGACGAACTCTAGCCGCGGTCCACGATGGCCACGTCGGTGTCCATCTCGGCGATGCTCTCGAATGTCGGCGGCGCGACGAACCGAGAAGCGGCGCTTCGGTCGCGGCTGGCACCGATGAGGACGAGGTCGTAGGCGGGTGCCGTCCGGCGCAGGAAGGGGACGATGTCCTGTCTGGCAACGCGCGTTTCGATGGGTGCCGTGAAGCCGTTCGCGAGGTTCGACAGCATCGACTCGGCGCGTCGCCGGTTGTCCGACGGACCGATACAGGTACAGACGGCGACCTCGCCCGTGGCCCCGGTGAGCCGGAGCGCGAAGTCGATCATGCTGTGGGCCACGTCGCTGGCCCGCCGGACGGGGACCAGTGCCCGCCCCCACTGGGTCGCGCCGTCGGCCGAGCGGTGGACCAGCACGTCCACGTCGCTCCGGAACAGTTCGTGGACGAACGGGGCGAGCCGACCGCGGTGCTTGGCGTAGGGAGCGGCGACGAGATCGCAGTTCGTCTCGGTCGCCGTCGCGATGATCGTCCGGCCCAGCGACCCGCTCTCGACGGCGACGACGACCTCACAGGGAACACCGGCGGCCGTCTCGATGCGGTGGGCCCGCGTCTCCAGCCGACCGACGGTATCGGCGACCGCCGACCGATCGATGTCGTCCCACAGCGACTCCTCGGGGTCTGACCCAGCGCCGGCCCGGTCACCGGCCTCGTGTTCGTCCAGCAGGTCCCGCTCGGCGCGTGCCAGCTGTTCGTCGTCGACCACGTCGAGCAACACCACCTTGCCCGCGTCGTGCGCGCTGGCGATCTCGCCGCCCAGCATCGCCGTCGCATCCGCCTGCTCGCCGTACATCGGGACGAGGACGTGATCGTCGCCCTTGACCGACTGGTACAGCACCGTCGCGCGCTGTTCGTAGAACTCCCGCCGCCAGACGACGAAGACGCTCGCGACGAGCAGGCTCGCGACGAAGACGCTCCCGAGGAAGGCCGGTTGCTGGCCCGAGGGGACGAGCAACCCAAGCAGCGCCGTCGAGTACGCCGCCGGCTCTTCGAGGCCGATCGACCACGTGGCCGCACCGACGAGCAACACGGCCAGGGCGGCGGAGACGGCCGTCACCTCCAGTGTCGCCGCCGCACCGACCACCCGGTTCGAGACGGCCAGGCCGGCCCAGCCACAGCCCGCACCGATCGTCAGCCCGCCGACGAACTGCGCGGGGTTCGCGTACTCGCCGTCCGGGTTGGCAAAGAGCGTGTACGCACCGGAGGCCAGCGGCGGGAACAGCAGGAAAGAGAGCGCCTCGAGCGTGTTCGAGAGGTAGGTGACCAGCCCGATCGACAGCGGGACGAAGACCAGCACGGAGAGGTGAACGATCGTCGAGGTCCGCTCCAGCCAGGCGCGAAACTCGTGGCGCTCGCGGTGCTGGAGCCCGCGGACCCGCTCGACGGTCGTCCGAATCGCCCGCTCGAGGCGGTCGCGCATACCGGTCACTGCCGCGCCGCCGACATGAGCGTGTCGGCTACAGCGACGCGGCCGTCTCCAGTGCCAGCGTGATCGCTCGCTCGACGTTGTTCTTCGCCTTCTCGGGCAGTTCCTCGTCGTCGGTCTCGCCTTTCTGGGTCCCCTCGACGAGGTTGCCGTCGACCGTACAGATCGCGCCAGCGGCCATCCCCTTGCGCCGGGCCAGCGAGAACAGCGCGGCGGCCTCCATCTCGACGGCCAGCAGGCCCGCCGCTTCCCACGCCGCGACGTACTCGTCGGTCTCGGCGTAGAAGGCGTCGTCCGTCGCGATCGGACCGACGTGGACGGACTCGTCGTTGGCCTCGGCGGCCTCGACCAGCGCCGACAGCACCGCGTAGTCGGGCACGGCCGGCACCGTCTCGGCCTCGTATCGCTCGGTCGTCCCCTCGTCTTTGGCTGCTCCCGTGGCGACGACCATGTCGCCGATCTCGATGCCTTCCTGGAGCGCGCCGGTCGTGCCGACCCGGATGACCGTCTCGACCCCGACGGCGTGGAGTTCCTCGATCGCGATCGCCGCCGACGGCGAGCCGATGCCGGTCGAACAGATCGTCAGTTCCCGACCGTCGTAGGTCGCGTTGACGACCTTGTACTCGCGGTTCCGGGCGACCGTCGTCGCTTCGTCACACTGGGCGGCGATCCGGTCGACGCGGCCCGGATCGCCGGGAACGAGCGCGATGTCGTTCAGATCGCCGTCCTCGACGAGCAGGTGGGGCTGCTTTGCCATGTCCGACGGGAGGGACGACAGCGACTAAAGTAGCCGTGCTTTGGCTCGACCCAAACAGATAATGTCTGTGAGTATGAAGGTACGGCTATGCCACAGCTCGAAGTCCACCTCAGCGTCGACGCGGAGAGCGAACCGACAGTCTACCACGTCGACGGCGACCTGAAGCGCCCCGGCGAGGCGATTCAGGCCGCCAAAGAGCTGGCGACAGAAGACGGACACGAAGGGGTCGAACTCGAAGAGGTGAAGCTGGCCGAGACTGCCTGACACGGACGGTTGTCGCGATGTGCCGGCGAGCGTCTACCCGTCCCACCGCGCACCGCTACGCAACGACACCCGTCCGTACGAGACCGTCGGCTGTAACTTCGTGAAGCGCGCCACCCCGTGGCGAGATGCTCACAGATGGACGCCCGATAGTCTGGGCTGGCGTCTCCTCGCAGAGCGACCCCTCGCTTCCGAGCGGTAGGGGACTGAGCGATCCTCGCGCGGGCCGACGACGCCGTCAGAACGCCGGTGCCAGGAACAGGAACAGATTGTTGGTGGCCGGCCCCATTCCGACCGCGGCGATGAGCGAGAACACGAGCGCGCCCTCGGCGGGCTCGTCAGCCAGATAGCGATTGAACGAGACGACGATCGCCGCCGCGATCACCAGCTTCACCAGCAGGAACAGCCACCCGACACCGAGCAGGTCGGCCGTCGGGAGCTGGCCGGCGAACTCCATGATCAGACGCGGCAGCGGCGACTGTTCGCTGGCTCCGACTACGTCGGCACCGACCGCGGTCGAGACGCCGTCGAGCGCGTGGGCGAAGACGACGACCGGACCCGCGTACCGCGTCCGGACGAACACGGGCGTGCGCCACAGGCTGATCGCCAGTACCACCAGCGCCGTCACTACCAGCGCGACGATCAGCGACACCGCCGGCCACACCGGCGAGAACGTCGGCTGTGCGATCGACTGCCAGATGCGGACGACGACCAGCACGACGAAGATCGCCGTCCCGACCAGCCCGAGATTTCGGACGACGGTGTCTTCGTTGCCCCGGACGATGCCAACGGCCTGGAGAGCGAGCCAGACGCCGCCTGTCAGGAGGAAGGTCGTCAGGTACACTGCTGGCGTCCCGAACAGCGGTTCGTACAGGGGCGGGTACAGCCCCAACTGCTCGAAGGCGTGGAAGGCACCACCGATGGCCATCCACGGCAGCAGGGACACCACTGCCCGCTGGTCGATCTCGGGTTCAGCGGCCGAGAGCAGTGCCGTCACCAGCCCGGCCCCACCGAGCAGGACGACGAGATACGGGAGCGGCGGCAGCGCGAAGCTCGTCGGTAGGATCTGCATATCCCGCCAACCGTCGCCGAGGGGCGAAAGTGTTCCGACCTCCGGTGATCGGTCCTCGGGACCGCGCCGTCGCCGAGAGGCTTACGTATCGACCCGCCAATGGGAGACCATGGACTCCGTCCCCGAACGCATCGAACACACGGTGCTGGGACCGACGACGCGGTGGGCCGACGTACAGGCAGTGCTCGACGACGCGACCGAACACGGACTGCGAGCCTGCATCCCACCGTGTTACGTCGCACGGGCCGACGAGTACGCGGACGTACCGCTCAGCACGGTCGTGAACTTTCCCCACGGCCAGGGCGCGACCGACGCCGTCGCGGCGGCGGCCAAACAGGCGTGGGACGACGGTGCCGACGAGATCGACATGGTCTGTAACGTCGGCCAGCTGAAGGCCGGTGCCGACGCGGCCGTCACCGAGACGATCGCGGAAGTGGTCGCGACCGTGCCGGTCCCGGTGAAGGTGATCGTCGAGGCCCCGCTGTTGACCGACGCCGAGAAGCACCGCGCCGGTGAGATCGTCGCGGAGGCCGGGGCCGAGTTCTGCAAGACGGCGACGGGCTTCTCCGACGGTGGCGCGACGGTCGCCGACGTGGCGCTGTTGAGCCAGTACCGGCCGGTCAAGGCCAGTGGCGGCGTCGGCTCCTGGGAGCGAGCGAAGGCTATGTTCGACGCCGGAGCCGAGCGCATCGGCGCGTCGAGTGGCGTGACGATCGCCGAAGAGTGGCGGGCCGCCGAGGGCGGTGCGAGCGAGCAGTGAGCGTCCTCGATCGCTTCCGCCTCGACGGACAGACGGCGATCGTCACCGGCGGCAACCGCGGGATCGGCCGAGCGATCGCGCAGGCGCTGGCAGAAGCCGGGGCCGACGTGGCGATCGGCAACCGCGACGCCGAGAGCGGCCGGCGGGCGGCCGAGGAGATCGAGGCCGCGACCGACGCGACCGTGCGAGCCTACGAGGCCGACGTGACCGACGAGGCGGCGGTCGAGGCACTGCTCGAGGCGACGGTCGAGACGTTCGGCGGACTGGACGTGCTCGTGAACAACGCCGGCATCACCGTCCACGCGCCCGCCGAGGAGATGACCGTCGAGCAGTTCCAGCGCGTCGTCGACGTGAACCTCACCGGGACCTTCCGCTGTGCGAAACACGCCGGCCGCGCGATGCTCGACGCCGCCGATCAGAGCGACGAGAGCGCCCGCGGCGGCGTCAGCTCGATCGTCAACCTCTCGTCGATGTCGGCCCGCGTCGCCAACTATCCCCAGCACCAGGTCGCGTACAACGCGACGAAGGGTGCTATCGATTCGTTCACGCGACAGCTGGCCTCGGAGTGGGCTGACGACGGCATCCGCGTCAACGCCGTCGCACCGGGCTACGTCCGCACCGACCCCGTCGACGAGGCGCTGCGCGAGGACCCAGATCTGGAAGCGCTGTGGAAAGAGGAGATGCTCCTCGACGAGATGGCCCGCCCCGAAGACATCGCGCCGCTGGTGGTCTATCTCGCCAGCGAGGCCTCGTGGTACGTGACCGGCTCGTCGGTGCTGATCGACGGCGGCTACACGGTGCGGTGAGCAAGGTTCATCGCCCGGTCGGGCGGAAACTGGCCGACGGCGGCCACTTCCATACGTGCGTTTGAGAGTCTCTAGCTGCCGTTTTCCCGACCGAGAGTGTTTTCCCTCGTGACCGGCTAGGCCGCCCGTGACCGACGCCGAACAGACACCCGCTCGCGACGACGAACTGACGAGTCACGGATACCACATCACGCTCGACGACGGCCGCGACTCGTTTTTCGCCCTCTCGATCGAAGACGAACAGAGCGACGACGCCTGGCTGATGTCAGACACCGTGCGTGCGTTAGACGAGATGCGCTAGCAAATCGAGGTGATTCTCCGCCGACTGCTGTCGCTACCACGCCGACAGCCACTGTACCGAACACTCACGTAGTGCGGTCCTCGAAAGCCCTCGGCTCGCTCCGGGGATCTGTGACGGATATCCTCACTTCGTTCGGATAGTGCCGTCGCAGATCCCCGGACCGCACCTCGCCCTTTCATCCACCAGGGCACAGACTGTCGGGCAATCTACGAGCCTGGCAGATGAAAGGGCGAGTGGGCGAGGGCTTTCGGGGAAATCCTGTCCGTCTCGACACCGACTGTTGCGAGAACGATTCCGTCGTGCTTTTGGCCACGAGGGACAAGACAGAGACAACGCAGCGCATGGCCCAGTATCACATCGAGACGTACGGGTGTACGTCGAACCGCGGCGAGACCCAGGAGATCGAGCAGGCCCTCCGAGAGGGTGGCCACTACCCCGCCGAGGGACCCGAGGAGGCCGACGTGGCGATCCTCAACACCTGTACCGTCCTCGAAAAGACCGAGCGGAACATGCTTCGACGGGCCGAGGAGCTCGACGCCGAGACCCCCGGGGACCTGGTCGTCACCGGCTGTATGGCGCTGGCACAGGGCGAGGAGTTCCGCGCGGCCGACGTGGACGCCGAGGTCCTCCACTGGGACGACGTACCCCAGCACGTCCTCAACGGCGAGTGCCCGACGGTCACGCCCGACACGGAGACCGTCCTCGACGGCGTCGTCGGCATCCTGCCGATCGCGCGTGGCTGTATGTCAGACTGTTCGTACTGTATCACCAAGCAGGCGACCGGCCGAATCGAGTCGCCGTCGGTCGAGGAAAACGTCGAGAAGGCCCGAGCGCTGGTGCATGCCGGTGCGAAGGAGATCCGCATCACGGGCCAGGACACCGGCGTCTACGGCTGGGACACGAACCAGGGCGAGAGCCTGCTGCCCGAGCTTTTGGAGCGGATCTGCACCGAGATCGACGGCGACTTCCGGGTCCGCGTGGGGATGGCCAACCCGAAGGGCGTCCACGGCGTCCGCGAGGAGCTGGCCCGCGTCTTCGCCGAGCACGACGAGCTGTACAACTTCCTGCACGCGCCCGTCCAGAGCGGGAGCGACGACGTGCTCGCGGACATGCGCCGCCAGCACGCCGTCTCCGAGTACGTCGAGGTCGTCGACACCTTCGACGAGCACCTGGACTACTGGACGCTGTCGACGGACTTCATCGTCGGCTTCCCCAGCGAGACCGACTCGGACTTCCAGCAGTCGATGGCGCTGTTGCGCGAGAGCCGCCCGGAGAAGATCAACGTCACCCGCTTCTCGAAGCGTCCCGGCACCGACGCCGCCGAGATGAAGGGCCTCGGCGGCCAGACGAAGAAGGATCGATCGAAGGCCATGTCCGAGCTGAAGATGGACGTGACCGGCGACGCCTACGAGGAGATGGTCGGCGAGGAGCGACGCGTCCTCCTGACCGAAGACGGGACCGACGAGTCGCTGGTCGGCTACGACGAGGCGTACCGACAGGTCGTCGTCGTCGACGCCCGAGACCGCGGCCTCAAGGTCGGCGACTTCGTCGACTGCGAGATCACCAGCCACAACACCGTCTACGCCTTCGGCGAGCCGATCTAGACCGGGAGCTGTATCGCCACCAGCATCACGACCGTCGCGACCGCGGCGACCGCCGTCGCACGACGCCGCGAGAGGTCGTAGGTCGCGTCGAGCGCGCCGATCCAGACGTAGCCGATCCACAGCGTCACCGCCAGGGAGGGAATCGAGCTCACGTCGATCAGTCCGCGGCCGTTGAACGTCACCAGCGTCCCCTCGACGCTGCTGGTACCGTGGAGGACGCCGTTCAGCGTCGCACCGGGCGTCGTCGCCAACTGCCAGGCCGCGACGAGCGTGACGAGCGGGTAGACGACGACGTAGGGGGCGTGAGACCAGCCGACGAAGGCCAACAACTGCCTGAACCGTCCCCGGCCACCCGCGAGACGCGCGGCCCCGTGCAGCAGTGCCGTCGTCACGACCCAGCCGACGAGGACGAGGAGGATCCCGCCCACGGTGCCGATGGCGAACCACAGCGGCAGCCGTGCGGTCTGGGCACCGATGACGAACTCGACGGTCGCGATGTCGGACGAGAGCCGCCGTTGCAGGGCGACGTAGACAGGGAACGCGGTCGCGATGCTGCCCGCGCCGACCAGGAACACGAGGACGAGCGGCTGGACCAGCGAGAGCCGCTCGTCGGCCGCCTCGAACGCCGCTCTCGGCCGGACGAGCAGCGTGGCGAGGGAAACGTCCATCGCCAACAGTTCCGACACGGCACCAGAAATAGTTACCGAGAGGGACCCGGAGCCGTTCCGAATCGCCGCGCCGGAATCACGGAGTCCACAACGGCGACCGGTCAGTCCCGGAGTGCCTCGACCGGCCGGGCGTTGGCCGCCTTCCAGGCCGGATAGAGGCCGCTGAGGAAGCTGGCACCCGTCCCGAAGAGGAAGCCAAGCACCGTGTACTGGAGGGCTTGCCCGGAGAAGGCGAGGGGGTCCGAGAGCAGCTGTGCGTTCATCACCATGCCCAGGCCGATACTGATGAACACGCCGAAGATAGAGCCGACGACGCCCAGCAACGCCGCTTCGTACAGCATCAGCTTGACGATGTCGAGGCGGTGATAGCCGACCGCCCGGAGGACGCCGATCTCCTCTTTGCGCTCGATCGTGCTCATGAGCATCACGTTGAGGATGCTCACGGACGCGACCAGCAGCGAGATCCCCCCGACCGCGAGCAGGAACGTCCGGATGAGGCCGATCTGCTGGTTGAACCGTTCGAGGGCCGACTCGGCGTCGAAGACGCTGTATCGCGAGCGCCGCTCACTGTTGAGATTCTCGTCGATCCGATCGCTGATGGCGAACGCTTGCTGGGGCGTCTCCGCGCGGATGAGGACCTGTGACGCGCCGTCACCGAGTTCGCCCGGTGGCAGGACGACGGCATCGCCCGTCGAGACGAACGAGGCGCGACTCGACTCGGCCAGCACGGCGACGACCCGACGGCTCTCGCCGTCGACCTGCACGCTGTCTCCGGGTTGGACGCCGAGCGTCTCTGCCAGTTCGTTCCCGATCGCGACACCCGAACGCCAGTTCCGCGGGATCTGGCCCGATTCCGCGGTGACGAACACCTCTGGATCGGAGACCGACACCAGCGACGCGCTCGTCGTCTGCTGTAACCCGGTCACTCTCGCCCGTCCACGGGAAAGCGTGTAGACATCGCCGTTGCCGGCGTAGCGTTCGATCTCGGCGACCTGTTCTCGACGGAGCAACCCGAACTCCGAGTCTTCGCCGGGGCCGACGCCGACGGTTCGGATCGCGTCGTCGGCCGTCCCCATGAACGACTGTTCGAGCGTGGCACCGAACATCCCCAGCGAGGCAATCGCGACCACGCCGATAGTGATCCCCGCCATCGCGAGGATCGTCCGAGCGCGTGCCCGCGAGAGGTTGTTCCGAGCGAAGGCCAGGAACGGCGAGAACCGCGCGAGCGGGCTGTCAATCATCGTCTAACCTCCCGTCGACGAGCCTGATCGTCCGGTCGGCGAAGTCGGTCACCTGCTCGTCGTGGGTGACGGTGAGGATCGCGACGCCCTCGTCGGTGATCTCGCCGAACACGTCCAGTACCTGCGCGCCGGTGTCCTGATCGAGGTTCCCCGTCGGCTCGTCGGCCAGCAGAATGTCGGGGTCGTTGATCAGCGACCGCGCGACGGCCACCCGCTGTTTCTGCCCACCGGACAGCTCGTTTGGGTAGTGGTCGAGTCGGTCACCCAGCCCGACGCGTTCGAGCAGTTCGTCGGCCCGCGCCTGCAGGTCCGACCGATCGTCGCGGACGAGGCCGGGGACGGCGACGTTCTGCCGTGCGGTCAGCGTCGGCACCAGGTAGAAGCTCTGGAAGATGAACCCGACGGTCTCGCGTCTGAGGTCCGTCCGTTCGCGCTTCGAGAGCGTCGACAGTGCCGTCCCGTCGACGGTGACGCTGCCCTCGGAGGGCTCGTCGAGCAGGCCGAGCAGGTTCAGCAGCGTCGACTTCCCGCTCCCGCTGGGGCCGACGACGGCCGCGAACTCCCCGGCGTTTACGTCGACAGAGACGCCGTCGAGCGCCCGCAGCGTCTTGTCGCCGGACTCGTAGATCTTCACCGCGTCGGTGGCGCTGATGACGCTCATCGGTATCGTCGGTACGCGAGCCCGCCGGCCACCACGACGAGCACGATCCCGCCGATCAGCACGATCGGCATCGAGGAGTCGCGCTGCGGTTGCTCCGCGGCGGCCCCGGTAGCCCTCGGCGTGTACGGGACGGTGGTCGTCTTGGTGATCCGCTGGCCGTTGACCCGGTAGCTGACCTCGACCGGCACCGAGACGGTCTCGTTGGTGTCGCCGGTCAGTCGGGCGTCGACCTGGAAAGACTTGAAGTCACTCTGTGGGACGTTGCCGACGAAGTAACTCGACTGGGACTGGGCCGGCTGGATCAGTTCGTTCTGGCCGACCGAGACCGTCACGGCGGAGGCGTTGCTGGTCCCGAGGTTGCTGGCGCTGCCACGGACCGTGAGCTGACTGCCGACCTGTTCGGTCCGGACGCCGGTGAGCGTGATGTTGCCACTCGCGCTGAAGTCTTCCCGTACCGTCACCGTGCGCGAGATTTCGCGTCCGTCGAGGCGGTAGTTGACGGTCAGGGGGATCGCGGCAGTCGACGCGCCCTCGGGGACCGTCGCATCGAGTTCGAACCCAGTGGAACTGCTGGCATCGAGAGAGCCGACGAACGCAGTCGACTGGGCCTCACCGAGACTGTACTTGCCGTCTTCGACGGTGACGGTGACCCCCGATACGTTCGTCTCGCCGCCGTTGTTGGCCTGTCCGGAGACCTTCAACTCGCCGTCAGCACCCGACACCTCGACGCCGCTCAGCGAGACTTCGCCGGGATTCTCGGCGCGGTCGGCCGTCGTCGTCAGCTCGCGGGTGACACTCTTGAACTCGCCGTCATCGGTCGTGTACGAGACGGCCGCTTCGACCGTCTTCTCGCCCGGTTCGACGTCGCTCGCCGAGAACTGCAGCGTCCTCTCTGCCCCCGCGTCCAGCTGTGAGACCACGCGACGGTCTTCGTCGAGTTGCAGGTCGGTCGAGGACAGATCGACCGTGACCGCTCGGATCGGTCCCGTGCGCGCGTTCGAAACCGAGAGGTCGAAGGTCGCGTCACCGTCGGCACCGACAGCGCCACCGGACAGCGACAGCGCGGGGTCGGTCTCGCCGGCAGTGACGGTCACGTTCCGCTCGAAGTTGATCACGTCACCACCAGAGAGGACTTGGACGTGGAGGACGAACTGCTGTTCGCCCCGTTCCTCGATGTCGACTCCGAGGTCCCGCGTCGTCGACTCGCCCGGTTCGATCGTGCTCGACTCGTCGGTCGAGTTGTACAGCGTGCTGTTGTCGGCGGTCGTCTCGCGCACTTCGACCGAGCGAAGCTGGTAGTTGTCGCTCGCTGCCGCCGGGTTCGAGATGGTCGTACTGATCGTCACAGTGTCGCCCGGCGCGGGCTGGTCCGGTGTCGTGGTCGTACTGATCGAGACGACCCCGGTGCTGGCACCCGTCACGGGACCGACGGTGAGTGCGACGGTCCCGACGAGGAGTATCGCGACGAGCGAGAGCGATCGGAGTCGTTTCATCGGGCACCTCCAGTGGCGGACAGAGAGCGTCGAGAGGAAGGTGTATCGGTCGTCCTGCGGGGCACGTTCGGCGACATCGATGGCGTAGTCATTCCGTTTTCGCCTTTGGCCCCCGAATAAAAATACCACCGCCCACAGCTTCCCGGCGTGAAATTGTGCCGGCCCGTTTTTTATACTCCCCCGTCGATCACGGATATGAACCGTGTCTGGAACCGCCCCGTCACTCGCTACGTCGACGTGACTGATGAGCGAGGAGCCAGGGATCGAGACTGTCGCCGAACTCCTCGACGACGAGTACGCACGGGAGATCCTCGCCGCGACGAGCACGGAACCGATGTCGGCAGAGGACCTGGCCGACGCCTGTGACGCCTCGCCGCCGACCGTGTACCGCCGGCTCGAACGGCTGCGCGAGCAGGACCTCGTCGTCGCCCAGCAACAGCTCGATCCCCAGGGCCACCACTACGACGTGTTCCGGGCACAGCTGTCCCGCGTCACGGTCGACCTGGCGGACGGCGAGTACAGCATCGACATCGAACGCCGCGAACCCGACGCGGCCGACCGCTTCACCGAACTGTTCGAGGGGCTCAAATGACGACCGCACCACTGGCGACACACGCCGCGAGCGGGTCGACGCCACTCCAGTCGACGGCCTCGCCGGGACAGCTGCTCGTCTTGCTGTTCTTCCTGGGGTTCGTCCTCTCGGTCGTCCTCTCGATCATCGTCCTGATCAAGGGCGTCCAGAGCTACCGGCGTACCCACGACTCGGCGCTGCTGGGCATGGCTGCCGGCATCCTACTGTTGAGCGGCGTGCCGCTCGTGGTGAACCTGATCCTGGGCAACACGACGGGGGCCAGCACGGAGACGATCCGGATCGTCACGGACCTGACCAGGCTGAGCGGGCTCGGTCTGATCCTGTTCGTCATCTACCGCACACAGCGATGACCCGAAACACGACACCACTGCCGACAGCGGGGGCGAGTAGCCGTGAGTGAGCTCCTCCAGGCGTCGCTGGCGGTGACGACGGTGACCGCGCTCCTGACGGCGGTCGTCGGCGGCTTCGTCGCCTACCAGGCCTACCGGGGCTACCGGCGCAACGCCAGCCGTGCGATGCTGTCGCTGGCCGTCGGCATCCTGCTGTTGACGACGATACCGTTCGTGCTGAAACAGCCCCTCGTCCTCCTCTCACTGGCGACGACCGCCGAGGCAGAGCTGGTCGCCCAGACGTGTCGAATTGCCGGCCTGCTGACCGTGCTGTACGCGTTTACCGGCGCTTAGTCGACGAGGCGGTCCACGTCGGCGTCGGCTTTCCACTCGCCCAGTTCCTTGGGGTCGACGTGGACGAACACGTCGTCGACTTCCGGCAGTTCCTGAATGGCCTCGATGACGGCGGTCTCGATGTCGTGGGCCTCGAACAGCGTCTTGTCGCCCTCGACCTCGACGTGGAGGCTCACGTCGATCTCCGGGCCGACGTAGTGGGCGATCACGTCGTGGGCACCCTCCACGTCCTCCTGTTCGAGCGCGCGGCGGACGATCTCCGCCCGCAACTCCTCCGGTGGCGCGGCACCGACGAGGTAGTCGAGGTTGTCCCGGACGACCTCGACGCCGGTGTAGATGATGCCCGCGGAGACGACCATCGCGGCGATCGGGTCCAGGACCGGGTAGCCAAGCGTCGCGCCGACGACGCCGACGAGCGCCGCGGCTGCCGTGAGAATGTCGTTGCGGTTGTCAAGCGCCGTCGCGACCAGTGCGGGAGAGTTGTGGTCCCGGCCGGCAGACAGACAGTACCGATACAGAGCGTACTTCAGCACGCCAGAGAAGACGAGGACGGCGACGGCGGCGGGGCCACGGCTCACGCCGACATCGCCCGACAACAGCGAGCTGGCGGCCTGCCAGAGGATGATCCCACCGGCAGCGAAGATCCCGACGGCGACGAACAGCGAGACGAACGGCTCGATCCGCTCGTGGCCGTGGGGGTGCTCGAAGTCCGGCGGCTGTGTCGTCAGGTAGAGTCCGGCGACGATGACGAGGCTGTAGGCGGTGTCGGCGAGGCTGTTGACCGCCTCCGAACCGACAGCCAGGCTCCCGGTCTCCGTCCAGACGACGCCCTTCAGGAGCACGAGCGCGAGATTCGCGCCCAAGATGACGAGACCGACCCGGCGGAGCACGTCCCGGCGTGACATTACGTCGTCGTTGCGCCGGGGGTGACTAAGCCGCTTCGCTCGCGTCGACGCCGGCTGGAGAACTGATCCCAGTGATCTCGAAGGTGGCACCGGTGGCTGCTCTCGAACGAGCACCCGATTCAGTGTGTCCGTCGTGGGCGTCGTCGGCTGCCCGCCCCGACACCGTGATCTCCCAGCCGTGGGCGTCGACGATCTCGCTGACGATCGCCAGTCCGAAGCCGGTTCCCCCGTCGGTCGTCGAGTAGCCGGATTCGAACACCGCCTCGCGGTCGTCGACCGGGATGCCGGGACCGTCGTCTGCGACGTAGAAGCCGTTGCCCTCCGGTAGTCGCCCGACTCGAACGGTCACGTCGTCACCGCCGTGTTCGACCGCGTTCCGAAAGAGGTTCTCCAGCAGTTGACGGAAGCGGTCGGGGTCGGCGACGAGGTCGAGATCGGTTTCGACGACCAGATCGGCGTCGCCGGCCTCGATGACCTCCCAGCACGACGCCGCCAGCGACGCGAGCGAGATCGGTTCGGTCTCGTCGATAGGCTGGCCCTGCCGGGCGAGCGAGAGCACGTCGTCGATGAGCGTCTCCATGCGGTCGAGCGCCCGCTCTCCGCGCTCGAAGTGTGAGGGGTCCCCCGTCTCGCGAGCGCCCTCGAACGCGCCACGCAACACCTGCAAGGGGTTCCGGAGGTCGTGAGAGACGACGCTGGCGAACTCTTCGAGGCGCTCGTTCTGGCGCTGGAGTTCGCGTCGGTCGCGCTCGCGCTCCGTGATGTCGGTAAAGAGCACGAGCCGACCGACCGGTGACCGTCCGGCCGCGAAGGGACTCTCGGTGAGCTGGTAGTACCGGACCTCGCCGCCGTCGTGAACGGACAACACCCCAGATTCGGAGTCGAGTGCCTCGGCGACGGACGGAACGACGCTCCAGAGCGGCCGTCCGATCACGTCTGGTTGGCTCAACGAGGGAAAGAGGCTCGCTGCGGCTCCGTTGTACTCCCGGAGCTGATCGCGTTCGTTCACGATGAGGATGGGCTTGTCGTCTCCGTCTGCGAGCCCGATCGCCTGAAACCGTTCGTGGAAGACGAACGAGACGCCGACGGCGAAGACCGCGACACCGAGCGGTTCGTGGCTCACGTCGACGAGCAGGGGCGTCGCGTGCCCGACGAAGTTCAGTGCGAACGGTGCCCCCGTCACCGCGACGAGGAGGCCCAACGGCCACGTCTCGTAGCTGACCTGCCGGAGTCGCTCGAAGAGCATGAAGTACCCGACGAACGTCAGCGCGTAGCAGAGCCCGACGACGATCCAGTGTGCGGGGCCGTGTGTCACGGCCAGGTGGGGGAACGGCGCCGTCGCGGTCCGGGTCGCGAAGTACAGTCCGTGATACGAGTTCGTGACCTTCAGCGCGAGGACGACGAGGAAGATCGCGACGGCCGCGCGTCGGAGGCCGGTGCTGCGATGGAGCGTCCGTCCGGTGAACGCCGAGCAGAAGTAGAGCCAGGCACCGACGGTCGCCAGGCCAACAACGAGGCCGACGACGTAGAACACGGTTTTGAGCCCTGGGTCGGGCACGAGGAAGTAGCCCAGATACGAGAGCGCCCAGCCACCGCTGGTCAGGAGCAGCGCCGTCAGTCCTCGTCGCGTGCCCGGGTCTTCGAGCTGCTGGACGCGGTCGATACTCACGAAGCAGGCCAGTGTTGCCACAGTGAACACCAGGAGATAGCCCGCGTAGGTGAGGTCACCGGACAACTGAATGATCACTCGAAGACTCCGTCTGTTGCAGCGTTCACCGCCGAACGGTCATGACACTATCGTTCCCGACAGTTCGAGCCACGTTCGCTCCCGAACGAGACGGCGGTGTCGTCGTCGACGACCGTCGCGTCGTCCTGGGCAGCGAACCCCTCGTGAACGCGGTCGTACGTGTCTTCCAGCCCCTCGACGATCACCTGCGTGTCGCTGACCACCGGCATGAAGTTCGTGTCTCCCTCCCAGCGGGGGACGACGTGGGTGTGGAGGTGGTCCTCGATCGAGCCGCCCGCGGGTCCCCCACCGAGGTTCAGCCCGGCGTTGAAGGCGTCCGGGTCGAGCGACGCCTCCAGGGCGTCGAAGGTCCGCTGTTTCAGGCGAGCGTGTGCGAGCAACACCTCCTCCGGGAGGGCCCGGTAGTCCCCCGTGTGCTGGTAGGGGATGACCATGACGTGGCCCGGACTGTACGGCGCGTTGTTCAGCAACACGTAGGCGTGATCGTTGCGGGCGACGACTCTGTGCGCCCGGTCGTCGTCGCGCTCGGGCAGCGCACAGAACACGCAGTCGACGTCCGGGTTCTTCTCCTCGCGTTCGACCCACTCGATCCGCCACGGCGCGAACACCTGCTCCATGGCCGTGGGTCGACCGCGAGACGGTAAATCGCTTTGCCACGAGGCCGGCGAATCCAATATTTAAACCTTGTTGCCGTTCACGGGTTGCTCCCTATCTAGACAGTACGAGAGAGGTTCTTAAACAGTCTACTGCCCTCTCGTACCATAAGATGCCATATTCGACTTCCGTCTTGCGATAAACGGTCTAAACGACCCCGAACTGTGGAGGGTTTTTATGCGTTGATTTCCCGTTGGTCGAACCGGGATGGCAGTCACAGACACCGACACCCACATGTCGGAGCCGTGCTCGACGTGTGACCGAACGACGCCACACGACGTCTCCGTCCAGATACTGACCGAAAGCACCAAATCGAAGAACGCGGCGTTCTCGCGGGAACCGTATCGCGTCAGTGAGTGTCGAGTCTGTGGTACCACGACAGAGACGCGAATGAACAACGCCTGATACGGACGGTTGTCGCGATGTACCGGTGAGCGTCTCCCCCGTCCCAACGCGCACCGGTACGCAACGACAACTTTCCGTATGATACGGACATCCCGGCACCACCCACCACCCACGCCACCTTTTGGGCGCTCACCGCCGAGCGCCAGCGCACCCGACAGCGAGTCACCGAGAGCGCGTCAGTCGAGCCGCGTCGTCACTTCACAGCCGTCATCTGTCACGATGACGGTGTGTTCTCTCTGGCTGACGAGCTCGCCCTCGGCTTCCTGGAGGACCGGGTAGCCGTGAACGATGTCTTGCTGTTTCAGGCGACGGAGCGCCATTCCCGGACGGGACACGTCGAGCCACCGGGCCGCGAACGGCAGGGTCTTGAACTCCTCGGTGATCTGGTTCAGCGCCTGTCGGGCCTCGCGGTTTCGGACCGACCCCTCCCGTTCCAGCGAGAAGATCTCCTCCGTCGCACCCTCGTTTACCTTCCCCGTCCCGGTCGTGGCGAACGGTTCGATCGCGACGACCTGTCCCGCCTCCAGGGTCGCACCGCCGGGGATCGACCGGTTCGGGACGTTCGGCTCGGTGTGTTGCTCCCAGTGGCCCAGCCCGTGGCCCGTCAGGTTGACCACCGGATTGTAGCCGTACCCCTCGATGACGTCCTCGATGACGGCACCGATTTCGCCGGTCTGGACGCCGGCCTCGACGGTCTCCAGTGCCGCGTCGAGGGCCTCGTCGGCGGCGGTCTTCAGCTCCTCGTTGCCCGAGAGATCGACCGTGACGGCCGTGTCGGCCAGCCACCCGTCGATGTGGACGCCGATGTCCAGTTTCACCATCTGCTCGCCGACGGTGCGGTCGTCGTCCGGTCCGGCGGCCCCGTGGGCGGCCTCGTGGTCGACGCTGACGTTGACCGGGAAGGCGGGCTCGCCGCCCAGTTCCCGGATGCGGGCTTCGGCCCACTCGGAAATTTCGAGGTAACCGGTCCCCACTTCGAGTCGGTCGGCGGCCTCGTTGCGCACCTGTGCCAGGATCTCTCCGGCCTCGCGATGTTTCTCGTACTTCTCGGCGGCCAGGTCCACGTCTGTCATGAGTGTGGGTTCGGAACTGTGGGGCAAAGGGTTTGCCGTTGTACGTGAAAAGGGGTGTAATGGCTACCAACCGTGAGGGACCGATCTACGCCAGCACGCTCCTGTGGGGGGTCGTGCTCCTGGCGACGGCCGCCGTCATCGTGACCCGCGGTCTCTGGTCGGGCGTCGTGGTCTTCGCGAGCGCCGCCGCGGGCGTGGCCGTCGTGACCGCGTTGCTCGCCGTCGTCGAGCGGTTCGGCAGCGAACCGCAGTACGACAACAAGCTCGACCCCTGGGACGAGTAGCGGCCCTACCGCGTGGCCGTCTGCATCGCGTCGGTGTTCTCGGCCGCTCCGACGCGGCCGGCGTGGTCGAGGACGATCACGCCCGCTCGTCCGCCCGTCGCGTCCGCGAAATCGTCCACGGCCGTCTGGGCGGCCTGGCTCGGCTCGTGTCGTTCGAGCGCCCGAACGGCCTCCTTCGCGAGTCCGAACCGAGCGATCGCCTCTCCCTCGCCGGTCGCGCTCGCGGCCCCTCGCTCGTCGGCGTAGACACCGGCCCCGAGCTGTGGCACGTCGCCGACGCGGCCGGCCAGCGCGAACCACCGGCCACCCGTCGAGGTCGCGGCCGCCACCCGATCGCCGTCGGTCGCGACCGCACCGACCGTGTCGTGGCTCGCACCGAACCGCTCGCGGACCCACGCCAGTTGCTCGGCGGCGTCTCCGTCCGGCGGGTCGGCCGCCTGCCAGCGCTCTCGCGTGCGCTCCGTCCACAGATTCCCGTCCGTCTCGACGCCGACCGTCGCCGCGAACTCGACGGCGCGGTCGCCGGCCAGCAAGACGTGGGGCGTCTCCGTCGCGACCGCTCGCGCCACGTCGACAGCGTGTTCGACGCCGGGCATCGCACAGGCCGCCCCCGCCGTCCCGTCGTCGGTCATCACGCTCGCGTCCGTCCGGACGACGCCGTCGCTCTGGACGGTGCTGCCGACGCCAGCGTTGAAGCGAGGATTCGACTCCAGGACGGCGACCGCGTCCCGGACCGCGTCGAGTGGCGACGCGGCGTCGCTGCCCGCACGAGCGGCGTCGTCGAGAACCGCCTGCCGAGCCGTTGGTTCGTCGGGAGCCGATCCAGCGCCGCCGTGGACGATCAGATCCATGTGGAGGTCGAGCGCCGCCACGGTCAAAAGCGACCCGGCGAACCGAAAACCCGAATGGAACGGGCTGACTGGTCGAGAGCGATGTACGAGCGCGAGGATGCGACGGAGTACGCCCTGATCGACCGCTGGGACGACGGCTTCGGCTGGTTCGCTCACCCCGAAGAAGGCGGCCAGCGGGCCAGCCACGCCGTTCGTGCCAGCGACGACGGAGCTACCCGCGGCGACGGCGGCGTCTGGCTGTTCGATCCGATCGACGCCCCCGGAATCGACGAACGCGTCCACGACCTCGGCGAGGTGGCCGGCGTCGTCGTGCTGTCGGACTACCACGCCCGCGACGCCGGGACGTTCGCCCGCCGACACGGCGTCTCCGTCCACGTACCGGACCACCTCGACCGGAGCGCCAAGCGGGTGGACGCCCCGGTCGAACGGGTCTCGGGATCGGTCGCCGGCTTCGAGCTGACGGCGATCAGACCGCTACGGGCGTGGCGCGAAGTCCTCGCCTACCGGGAGTCCGACGGGACGCTGTACGTCCCGGACTTCCTCACCAGCGAGAAGTTCGCCGTCGGTTCGGAACGCCTCGGGATGCCGTTCCTGAGTCGCCTCTCACCGCCACGGCGACTGTTCGCCGACTGCGATCCCGACCGAATCCTGCTCGGCCACGGCGAGGGAGTCTTCGACGACGCCAGCGCCGCGCTGACCGACACGGTGACGAACGCTCGCGCTCGCTTCCCGCGGGCACTCGCGAACGCACCGACCGAGATCCGTGCCGTGCTCGACGCAGTTCGCTAGCCGAGACATCGGACTCGATTCCCGCAGCAGACGGCCCCTGTCCCCTGTTACCATGCCCTCGCGGAAAGCGGCACTCCTTTAGGCGCGACTTTCGATTGGCCGCGTATGAGCTACGATTACGACAAGGTCGAGGTGCCCGCCGAAGGCGAGAAGATCGAGGTCGTCGACGAGGACAACGACGAACTCGACATCCCGGAGAACCCGATCGTCCCCATCATCCACGGCGACGGTATCGGGAAGGACGTGGGCCCGGCCGCCCAGAAGGTGCTTGAGGCCGCCGCGAACGCGACAGGCCGCGAGATCTCGTGGATGCGCGTCTTCGCAGGCGAGTCCGCCCGAGAGAAGTACGACGAGAACCTCCCCGACGACACCGTCAACGCGATCGACGAACACCGGGTCGCCATCAAGGGGCCGCTGACGACCCCGGTCGGCGCTGGCTTCCGCTCGCTCAACGTCGCGCTGCGCCAGACGCTCGATTTCTACTCGAACGTCCGACCGACCTACTACCTCGACGGCGTCCCGTCGCCGATGAAAGCGCCCGAGGAGATGGACATGGTCACCTTCCGTGAGAACACGGAAGACGTCTACGCCGGCATCGAGTGGGAGGCCGGCACCGAAGAGGTCGAGCAGGTCCGGGACTTCGTCGAGGAGGAGATGGGCTTCGACGACGTGATGCACGACGGTCCGATCGGCATCGGCATCAAGCCGATCACCGAGTTCGGTTCCAAGCGGCTGGTCCGCAAGGCCATCGACTACGCCATCGAGCACGACCGCGACAAGGTCACGCTCGTCGGCAAGGGCAACATCATGAAGTTCACCGAAGGCCAGTTCACCGAGTGGGGGATGGAGGTCGCCGACGAGGAGTACCCCGACGACGAGGTCTTCGCCGCACCCGACTCCCTGTGGGAGACCCAGGACGACATCGACATCCCCGAGGACGCCGTCATGGTCGAGGAGCGCCTCGCCGACGCGATGCTCCAGTGGATGCAGCTGCGCACCGACGAGTTCGACGTGCTCGCGATGCCCAACCTCAACGGCGACTACCTCTCGGACGCCGCTGGCGCACAGATCGGCGGCCTCGGCATCGCACCCGGTGCGAACTTCGGTGACGCCCGCGTGCTCGCAGAGCCCGTCCACGGCTCGGCCCCGAAGCGCGCCGGCCAGAACATGGCCAACCCGACCGCGATGATCCTCTCGGGCCGTCTGATGTTCGACTACATGGGCTGGAAGGACGCCGCCAACCTCGTTCGCGACGCCGTCGAGGAGACGATCTCCTCGGGCAAGGTCACCTACGACCTCGAACGCCAGCTCGAAGACGCCGAGAAGCTCGGTACCGAGGAGTACTCGGACGCCATCGTCGAGAATATCGAGAAGCTCGCGTAAGCGAGTTTCTGGACTCGCCCGGCGTCACCTTTGCTCACTTCCAGGCTGGCTCGTCGCGTGGCGGGCTGAACACGTCGATCCCGCGCACGGGCTCGTCCGTTCGATTGGCCGCCTCGTGTGGCTCCTCGGCCGGGACGACGTAGGAGTCGCCGGCACCGACGACCTGTTCCTCGCCGTCGATAAGGAACGTGAACGTCCCGCGAGCGACGAAACCGACCTGCTCGTTGGGGTGGCTGTGTTCCGGGACGACCGCGCCCGGTTCGATGTGGAAGTGCTGGACGTTCATCCGCTCGCCGACCGCCAGCGGCGCGATGTGGACGCCGTCGACGACCTCGGTGAACTCGCTGTCGGCGGTGTCACAGACCTGCATGGCAGAGGTGAGTGGAGGGCGGCAGGTAAGCTTACCGGGGCGGTGGGAGGGTCGAGCCGGGACGCGTCGGCGGACTGGAGAACAGTTTTCATGCCGTCGACTCCAAAGATCGAGTACCATCAAGATGAACGAGCAATCGAAGCGAACGGCCGTCGGACTGGTCTCCGCGCTCGGACTCGGCGCTGGCGGCTTGATCCTGGGGATCGTCCTGGCGAACGTCGCGGGAATCGGGCTGGTTCTGGCGGGATTCGACCTCGACCCGACGAGCGTCGAGTTCCTGATCCTCTCGCTGATTTTCGTCCAGGGCGTCGGCTGTTTCGGCGTGTCGATGGCGTACGTCAACGCCAGACCGTCGCTGGGGCCGAAGATCAGAGAGCGACTGGGTTTCGAACCCGGATCGACGCCCTTCGACATCGGTTACGGCGTGCCCGATCTGCGCGACCTCGGTGTGATCTTCGGGGGGTACTGTACCGCCTTCGCGGGCGTGATCGTCGGCCTCCTCGTCATCTCACAGCTACAGGTCGAGACCGGACAGAACCAGCTCGGTGAGGTCGCGATGGCGAACCCCGGAATCGTCCTCTACCTGATCCCGGTGATGCTGTTCGTCGTCGGACCCAGCGAGGAGTTGCTCTTCCGTGGCGTCGTCCAGGGTCGCCTCCGTGAGGTCCTCGGTCCGGTTTCCGCGATCCTCATCGCCAGTATCGCCTTCGCTGGGATGCACGGGGTCGCACTGGTCGGTGGTTCGACCGTCGGGAACGCGCTCGTGCTGGTCGTGTTGCTGTGGCCGGCGCTGGTGTTTGGAACGAGCTACGAGTACACGGACAACGTCGTCGTCCCGGCGGTGATCCACGGCATCTACAACTCGACGATCGTCCTGTTCCTGTACATCGGTATCGTCTACGGCGACGAGATGGCGGCGGCACCCCAGACGCTGCTGGCCGCGCTCCCGGTGTGACCGCCAGATTCAATCACGGACCGTCCCAACGGTGAGTATGTACGCCGTCGTGGGGTGTAGCGACTGTTCGGCGCTGTGGATCGTCGAGGGGCGGCCGGCGACGACCCAGTGTCCCCGCTGTGGCACGACCAGAAAGCACGAGAAGCGCCGCAAGTTCGTCGAGACCGACGACGAGGACCACGCTCGCGAGGTCCGGTCGTCGATGCTCGCGAACCGTCAGGATCAGGGCGACGCGTTCGCACGACTGGATTCGTTCGCCGAGATGGAGGGGCGACTCGACGACGCCGGTCCGAGCGACGAGGCGGTGCTAGAGGCTGCCGGCGTAGATACAGAGGAGGTCGCGGCCGCCGCCGAACGGTCCGAGGGCGGCGCTGGCGGGGGACAGAGCCGAAAAGAGACCGTCCTGTCGGCACTCCGCGAGTGCGAAGCGCCCACCGAGGCGGACGTGATCGACTACGCGACCGAGCGTGGCGTCCCCGCCGACTACGTCCGCGACGCACTGGCGAAGCTCCGTCGCCGCGGCGAGGTGACCGAGAGCGGCGGGACCTACCGCCGACTATGAACGTCGCCGGCTATGCCGTCGAGCCCGGCCGGACCGCCGTCGGTGTCCTGGTCGGAGCCGCCGGACTGCTCTTTCTCGCCCAGCCGATCACGGGACCGATCGACGTGGGCGGCGTCCCGATCCAGCCGGCGCTGGCCTCTCCGGTCGTGCTCGCTGCGGGACTCGCGCTCGGGACGGTCGTGTTCTACCGGCAGGGCTACGCGCTGTTCGCGGCGGCACACGCGGTCTTTGCCGTCTCGCTGGTCGGCTTCGTCGGCGGGATCGCTCTCGGGAGCGACCGCCTGCTCGTGGTCGGCGTGGCGGCGCTCGTCGGCGGCGCGGGGTGGCTGGTGACGATCCAGCGGCGGGCGTCCTGATACGACCGGCTGTACATCTGTGACCGATTTCGCCACCCCGGGGTGGCGAAGCTCGTCACGAACTGACAGCCGGCAGTATGACTCCAAGCGAGCTACGCCAGCGCAGTCAGCTCCCCAGCGCCGCCGACGTAGAGTCGCTGGCCGACCGAGAGGAGCGCGTGGCTCACCTGTCTGTCTCCGACGCCGGCTTCCCACCGCACCGCGCCGGTCGAGCTGTCGAGGGCGACGACGCGCCCGCCGTCCTCGTCTGGCCCGGAGAGGGACACCGTCTCTTTGGCGATCACGGGACAGCCCGCGCGAAAGTCGAGGGGCTGTGACCACACCGTCGCGCCGCTGGTGCTGTCGAGTGCGTACACGGTGCCGTGGGACGTTCGAGCGCCCGCTGGACGGGCGAACGTGTACACGCGCCCGGCGTCGGGATCGACTGCCGGCGTGTAGACGTAACTGGCCAGTTCTCGGTGCCACCGCCGCTGTCCCGCGTCGAGATCGTACGCTATCAGCGGGACGGTCGATCGGCCACCGGTGCCGACGGCTCCCCGGTACAGCGTCCCGTCGACGACGGCAGGCCACAGGACTGCGACACTCTGATGGGATGGCTGCCAGGACGTGTGAATCGCCGGTGGCTCGCCGAGGAGGGCCCTCAGCGCCGAACGGTCGGACCGGTAGCAGCGGACTCGGGACGGCGAGGAGACGAGTGGCCGCCCCTGGTAGATGCTGATGTCGTGGTCGCCACCGGTCGATGCGTGCCACCGGATCGCCCCGGTGTCCGCGTCGAGCCCGTAGAGCGCGTCGGTGTTCGTCGCGACGTAGATCGTGCCGCGGTGCTCGACGGCCGAGTACGCTTGTCCCTCCGGGAGCTTCGTTTCGAACAGCGCCGTGCCGGAGGCCGCGTCCAGCGCCCGGAACGTCCGTCCGCCGAGGTACAGCCGCCCAGCGACGTAATCGAGCGACCCGACGCCGTCGAGATCCGCCTCGTGCCACCGTGTCACGCCGTCCGCTCGGACGGCGTACACGTCACCCGACGCGCCGGATCGCAGCGTCAGGCAGTACACCGTCCCGTCGGCTGCGACCATCCGGAACACCGTTCCCCGGAGATCGACGCGCCACTCGCGTTGGGGTGTCTGTCTCGGTGGCGTAGCAGTCGGACTGTGGCGACTGTTTCGAACGCCGCGGTGCTGTGACGGCCACGTCCCTGCCGGAGGTCGCCGATCGGCTCGTATCGTTCGCTCCGGACGCTGCGGAGCGCGGCAGCCGGCAGTAGCGACCGTTCCGGCGACGACACCCGCACGGAGCAGTGACCGACGGTTGTACTGAGACATGACGATGGTGTTGACCCGGTGACCGTTCGGCGGTCACGACTATTCCTGTCAAATATCGACGGTATAAGTGTACTGGATTCGTTCAGTAAGATCAACCACGTGATTGGGTCGAAGAGACGACGACGAGCAAGACAGCAGCCGGGATAGCGGCGTTGTTGGGACGCTATCGATCGAAATCGACCAGGCGAGTGCTGCTACCGCCCGAGGTCCTCGTGAGCACTGGAGAGGTGCCGCGAGGAGAGGGCCGCCAGCAGGGAGAGTTCGCCGGCCAGCGCCCCGGCGGCGATCACTTCCGCGAGGGCGTCGGCGTTGCTGCCCGCGGGGTCGCCGCCACCGGCGTAGCCCAGCACGTCCAGCCCCTCGGCCTGGGTCGGGAGGCTCGTGCCGCCGCCGACGGTGCCGACCTCCAGCGACGCCAGCGTCACCGAGGCGTACAGCCCGTCCTCGCGGGCGTCGACGGTCGTGATCGCGTTCGCGCCTTCGACGACCTGTGCGGCGTCCTGACCGGTCGCGAGGAAGGCCGCGGCGACGACGTTGGCCGCGTGTGCGTTGAAGCCGAGCGCCCCGGCCTTGGCCGAGCCCACGAGGTTCTTGCGCGTGTTTGCCTCGGCGATGGCCTCGGTCGTGGTCCCGAGTCGCTCCTCGACCTGTTCGTGGGGGATCAGCACGTCCGCGGCGACGGTGCGGCCCCGTCCCTCGACGGCGTTGATCGCGGCGGGCTTCTTGTCCGAACAGAGGTTTCCAGAGAGCGCGACCAGTTCGGCGGGCGTCTCGCGCTCGACGATCTCGCAGGCGGCCTCGGTCGCGATCGTCGCCATGTTCATCCCCATGGCGTCTTTGGTGTCGTAGGAAAACCGCAGGAAGACGTTGTCGCCGACGACGTAGGGGGTCACGTCCTGGAGTTCGCCGTGTCCAGTGGTCGCCTCGGCGGCCTCCGCGAGGTCGTCGACGTGTTCGCGCACCCAGGCCGACACCTCGCCGGCCGCGGCCACGTCCTCGACACGGAAGACCGGCGCGCGGGTCATCCCCGACTTGAGCACGCGAGCGGTCGCACCGCCAGCGCGCCTGATCGTACTGACGCCGCGGTTGACACTGGCCACGAGCGCACCCTCGGTCGTCGCCAGCGGGAGGTAGTGCTCCCCGTCGGCGGCGCTCCCGTCGACGGGGAGGGGGCCGACGACGCCCATCGGCACCTGGGCCGCGCCGATCATGTTCTCGACGTTGGGTTCGGCGTCGGCGGCCTCGAAGGTGTAATCGCCGACCGATTCGAGGTCGACGCCGGTCTCTTCGGCCAGCAACCGTCGGCGTGCCGTCGCGGCGGTCTCGGCGTCGGCGTGCTCTTCGAGTTCGTAGAGGCGAAGCTCGCCCTCGCGAACGCGTTCGGCGAGGTCCTCGGCGTCGGTCATGGCCGAATGCTCGCGGGCGACTCCCCTAACAGTTCTGATCCGGTCAGGACAGGCGTTCGACCAGCTCGTCGGCCGTCACGGTCTCGCCGTCGAGTTCGATCCGGAAGGCCGCGTCACCGCCGGTGCGCTCGAAGGCGGTCAGATTCCCCGTCACGAGGAAGGTGTCGCCGTAGCCGGGGTTGCCCGTGTACCCCGAGACGGTGACCGTCCCGTCGCCGCTGTCGGTGATCGTGTCGTTGTCTTCGGCGACGAGGTCGTCGGCCACGTCGGCCGCTCGCTCGACCGATCCGTCGACGGTGAACTCGTAGCGTACCTCGCCCTGTTCGGTGGCGACGACGGCGACCTCGTGGGTGGTGGGTTCGTCGCCGCTGCCGTCCGCCCCACCGCCGTCGCTGGCACCGTCGCCGACAGCGTCCGTGCTTTGGCTGACGACGCGCCGTTCCATCTCGCGGACGACGTAGTCGCCGTCGCCGCCGGTCTGTCTGATCTCCGTGATCGCGCCGTTGACCACGAACGAGTCGCCGTAGCCGGTGTTCCCGGTGAAGCCACTGACCGTCCACGTGCCGTCGTCGTTCCGGCTGATGGTGTCGTTGTCGCCGGCACCGATCCGGTCGTTGATCGTCGTCGGCCGGATCGGTCCGGTCGCGGTCAGCTCGTAGCGCACGTCCCCCTGGCTCGCTCCGACGACCTCGACGCAGCGCTCCTGGGGCGTCTCCGTGCCGAGCGTGGCGGCCTCGGCCACGTCGCTCCGGAGGTAGTGTCGACGGTAGTCCTGGTCGGTTTCGATCTCGATGGCTTCGATCGTCTTGCCCGCGTGCTGGCCGCTCCCCCGGTAGACGTTCGGGACGGCGTCTATGCCGTCGGTGTCGCGGATGCCGGACAGTTCCGGGAAGTCGTCGGTGTCGCCCACGCCGTCCTCGCTGTAGCTCTGCTTCGTCTCGGTCGTACCGTCGACGAAGTGCAAGCGGACTCGCGAGGTCAGCACCGACGGCACGCCCCCAGAGAGGACGAACTCACCGACGGGGACGTGGACGCTGGTGGCCGTAAACGTCGTGGCTCTGTGTCGACGCTGGCACGGGTCCGGGTTGTCGACCGTCTGCGTGCCGTTGATCGTGACCGAGTCGACGATTCGTCCCGGCGAGCCGTAGCGGACCGGCTCGCCGTCGTCCAGAGAGACCCCGTTGCTCGACTGGACCGAGCTGCCGTCTTCGAAGGCGACCCGGACGGCGTCGATGCCGGTCGAGTCGGTAACCTCGACGTAGTCACAGCCGATCGCGAACTGGCTGTCGCTTACCTGTGCCGTCGCGGTGCCGGCGACGCCAGCGGGTCCCACGAGCGCGCCCCCGAGTGTCACCCCCAGAAACGCCCGCCGTGTGCTCCCGTCAGACTCGCCGTTCGGTCCGGGATTACCGCCCGAATTGTCTCCCATACTCCTCGTCTCTCTCCGTGGGGCGGTTTGTTATTTGGAGCCAACCGCCGGCCGGCGATCGATAAGTCCACCGTACCGAGGCTTCCGGGCCTTCGCGTGGCCCGTCGATCGACGGTCGCGAACCGATTGTGTGCTAACAAACACCACGATACTACAACGACGGCCACCGACTCCCAGAATGCCACCGTTCTCGCGTATTGAAGGTAAAATCTTTTCAATACGGGGTTCCGTAGAAAGAGACAACAGGGGTAGCCAGCTATGCCAGCAATGGAATCCGCGGAGTTCGAGACTGACCTCAGTCTCTTCAAGTACGACAACCTCGAACAGCTCCCGCCGGAGTACCGGGATCTCGGGGAGGACGAACGGACCGAGCGAATCGAGAGCGCGCTCGACACACTCGGGGACGACGTGGTGATCCTCGGACACAACTACCAGCGCCGCGAGATCGTCGAACACGCCGACTTCATCGGCGACTCCTACCAGCTGAGCAAGGAGGCGGCCAACGCCGACGCCGACTACGTGATCTTCGGCGGCGTGACGTTCATGGCCGAGTCCGCCGATATCATCACCGACGACGACCAGAGCGTGATCCTCCCGAGCATGGAGGCGTCCTGTCCGATGGCCGGCATGGCAGAGGCCCTCCAGGTCGACGCGGCGTGGGCCGAGTTGACCGCCGAGACCGACGCCAACGTCGTCCCGATCACGTACATGAACAGCTACGCCGACCTGAAGGCCTTCTGTGCCGAGCAGGGCGGGCTGGTCTGTACGTCCTCCAACGCCCACAAGGCCTTCGAGTACGCCTTCGAACAGGGCGACAAGGTCCTCTTCCTGCCCGACAAGCACCTCGGCGAGAACACGGCCCACCGGCTGGGGCTCGAAGACGAGATCGTCGAGTGGGACCCGTGGGACCCCGACTCCAAGGACGCCAGCAAGGCCGTCGCAAACGACATCATCCTCTGGGACGGCTACTGTCAGGTCCACGAGCGGTTCCGCGAGTCCCACATCGAACAGGTGCGCGAGGAGTACGACGACGCCAACGTCATCGTCCACCCCGAGTGTCGCCGCGAGGTCGTCGAGGCGGCCGACGTGGCCGGCTCGACCGCCCAGATCTGTGAGGTCGTCGAGGAGGCCGAGCCGGGCGACACCTGGGCGATCGGCACCGAGATCCACCTTACCCACCACCTCCAGCGGTGGCACCCCGAGGTGAACGTCGTCCCGCTGTGTGGCGAGGCCTGCATGGACTGCAACGCCATGCGACAGATCGACCCGAACTACCTCGCGTGGGTGCTCGAAGAGCTGGTGGCGGGCCGGGAGCGCAACGTCATCGAAGTCGCACCGCAGGAGAAAGAGCTTGCACAGGTCGCGCTCGACCGAATGCTGGAGATCTGAACCATGAGCGCAACGACGGACCACGAGACGGTCGACGTACTCGTCGTCGGGTCGGGGATCGCGGGCCTCGCTGCCGCCCTCGCCAGCGCACGCGAGGGCGAGGAAGTCGTCGTCGCCACGAAAGCGACCCGTCCCGAAGGTGCCTCCTCCTGGTGGGCCCAGGGCGGGATCGCCGTCTCGCGGGACCACCCCGAGCAGTTCAAGCAGGACATCCTCGCGGCCTCCGACGGCACGGCCGACCCCGACGCCGTCGACGTGCTCGTCGAGAACGCCAACGAGGCCGTCCGGGACGTGCTCGTCGAGACGTTGGACGTGAACTTCGACAGCCGCGAGGACGACCAGCGGGAGTCCTCGGAACGAGCGAGCGGCGACGAGGACTACGACTTCACCCGCGAGGCCGCCCACAGCGAGGACCGCATCCTCCACGTCGACGCCGCCACGGGCAAGCACATCCACGTCCCCTTCCTGCACTACCTCGACGACCACGACAACGTCGAGATTCGAGACGACACGGCGGCGCTGGAGCTGATCCGCCACGAGGGGCGCGTCCACGGCGCGATGCTCGAATCCGACGGCGACGCCGCGCCGCTGTACGCCGGTGCGACGGTGCTGGCGACCGGCGGGATCGGCGATCTGTTCACCCACTCGACGAACCCGACCGGGTCGACGGGCGACGGGATCGCCATGGCCGCACTGGCCGGCGCAGACGTGGCGGACATGGAGTACGTCCAGTTCCACCCGACCGTCTACGTGGGGGGCGAGCAGGGAGCCGACGCGGCCAGCGACGCGAGCGCGACGGGCGATGGCGGCGACCCGTTCCTCGTCAGCGAGGCCGTTCGCGGCGAAGGCGCGCTGCTGCGCAACGGTGCGGGCGAGCGGTTCATGCCCGACTACCACGACGACGCCGAACTCGCGCCCCGCGACGTGGTCGCGCGAGCGGTCGCCGCCGAGCGCGAGGCGACTGGTACCGTCGTGCTGGACGTGAGCCCGCTCGACTTCGCCGCGGAGTTCCCCGGTCTCGTCGAGAAGTGCGAGGACCGCGGGGTCGACTACACCGAAGGAATTCCGGTCGCGCCCGCCGAACACTTCCTCTGTGGCGGCGTCGCCGTCGACGACCGCGGCCGGACCAGTCTCGACCGGCTGTACGCCGTCGGCGAGTGCGCCCGGACCGGCGTCCACGGCGCGAACCGGCTGGCGTCGACGAGCCTGCTGGAGGGGCTGGTCTGGGGGCTGCGTGCCGGCTCGGACGCGGCCGGCCACGCGCCGACGATGATCGAAGCGCCGGAGCTGCTGGAGCGAGATCCTGACCTGCCCGAGGACTTCGCCCGCCAGAAGTTCCTGCGCCTGCGGCGCGTGATGGACGAGTACGTCGGCCTCGAACGCGACCCCGCGGACCTGAACCGCGCACTGGGCGTCCTCCGGCGGCTCAAGGGCGAGGTCGACGCCTACGTCCGCACGCGCACCGCCCGGTCGCTGTACGAACTGCGCAACGCCAGCGTGACGGCGCTGCTGGTGACTCGCCACGCCATCGAGAACGACGAGAGCGTCGGGACCCACCACGTCGTCGAGGCCGACCCGACCGAAGAGCCCGAACCCCGGGCCGACGACTGATGCTGACCGACAGCGACATCGAGCGGTGGCTCCGGGAGGACGTGGGCCACCACGACGTGACCAACGACGTGCCCGGCGAGACCACCGGCCGACTCCTCGCCACGGAGTCCGGCGTCGCCGCCGGTCTCGACGCCGCGACGGCCGTCTTCGACTACCTCGACGTGACCGTGCGAGAGCGAATCGAGGACGGGACCGCCGTCGAGAGCGGCGACGTACTGCTCGCCGTCGAGGGACCGGCGCGTGCGATCCTGCGGGGCGAGCGCGTCGCCGTCAACGTCGCCGGCCACGCGTCGGGAATCGCGACGAAGACTGACGCCGCGGTCGCCGCCGCCCGCGCGGTCGACGACGAGGTTCGCGTCGCGGCGACACGCAAGACCACGCCCGGACTGCGCGGCGTCGAGAAGCGCGCCGTCGCGGCTGCCGGCGGTGACACCCACCGGCTCGACCTCTCGCACATGGTGATGGTCAAGGACAACCACGTCGCTGAGCTGGGGCTGGACGGAGCGATCGAGCAGTTCCGCGAGCGGGCCTCCTTCGCGACGCGGCTCGACGTAGAAGTCGAGACGCCCGAGGACGCGCCCCGAGCGGCCGCGGCCGGCGCAGATGTCGTCCTGCTGGACAACATGCCCCCCGGCGAAACGCGCGAGGCCGTCGCGTTGCTCCGCGAGAGCGACGCCGCGGCGCTGGCGGAGGCCTCGGGCGGGATCACCGTCGAGACGGTGCCCGACTACGCCGCGACCGGCGTCGACGTGATCTCGATGGGATCGCTGACTCACTCCGCGCCGACGCTGGATCTGTCTTTTCGGACCGGGTGAGATCGACGCCACAGCGGGAGCCGCGTGGGCCGACGACGCCACGGGCAGGCACCGATCACCCGCGCACGTTGGGGGGACCGTTACGTTTATGCGACGTATCGCTGATAATTCGATCGAGGCAGTGGACGCTAGGGACAACGACGAGTAGGGATACATGGCGTCGGAAAACAACGAGACAGCCGCGCTTGCCGACGATCTCCTCCAGCGGCCGCTCTCTGCCGTCTGCGACACGGCGGAGACGATCCACCACGTCCTGACCAACAGGCGCGTCGGACTCACGAGAGGCGGCGACGAGACGACGGTGATCGAACCCGGCACCGCCTACGGTGCCGTCGCCGCGATCACGGACCGTCGGCTCCTGTTTCTCGTCGGCGTGCCGCCCGACCAGGAGACGGACTTCCGCGCGGAAGTCGCCTACGACGACGTCGAGACCGTCGAGAAACGGACGGAGACCCTGACACAGTCACTCGTCGTCGAGACGGTGGCCGACCGCTTCGAGTTCACCGCTCGCAAGCCTCGCGCGGTCGATGCGGCCGTCGACGCGCTGGAGTCGACGCTCGCCGAGCACGTCCTCGATGAGGCAGCGGATCACCACGAGTCCGCGCGCGAGGCCACGGAGCCCGCCGACAGCGCCACAGAGCTGGAAGCGGCGCTCGACGCGTACCGCCGCGCGGCCACGCTGCTGGGCGACGAGGACGAGCCGGTCAGCGACGCCGAACGGGCGGCCCGCGAGGACGCCGAAGCCGTGCTCGCGCGACTCGTCGCCGCCCACCGAGAGCACGCGGCGGCGTGTGCAGACGCCGCCGACTGGGAACTGGCGGCCGACAACGACGAATCGGCCTACGAACTGCTCGTCGACGCACGCGAGGCCTACGACCGGGCACTCGAACTCGCACGGGCGTACCCGCCAGGCGATCCCGACGCGATCGAACGCGAACGCGCGGCCGTCGTCGAGAGCCTGGAGCCGCTGAAGGTGCGATTCGCCGTCGCGAACGCCTGAGCGAACCGCCACAGTGTGTCGGTTGCGGAGCTCGAACGGATGGACGCACCGATCGCACGGCCGTCGTGCGATCCGTGCATCGATGTTCATACTACTGGCTGGAAATCTGTGAACGATTTCGCCACCCCGGGGTAGGGAAGATCGTCACGAAGTGACAGCCGGCAGTATCAGCTGTCGCTCGTGAACGCGTCGAAGATCGACGAGAACTCGTAGGGTTCCTGTTCGATCTGGCTGCTCTCGTAGAGCGCGCTCCCCTCGCCGTTGTCGCGGACGAGCTCCCAGAACGACAGCCACCGGAGGTTCTTCTCCTGGGCGAAATCGAGCACCGTCTGTGCGTCCTCGGGGTAGAACACGTTCGAGTCGACGTCGTTCTGGCCGATCATCGGCGTCAGGCCGATCGTGTTCCAGCGCTCTGTGGCCGACCGAGCCGGATAGATGTCGGCCAGCTGTCCGTGGACGCTCTCGGCGGCGTCGACGACGGTCTCGCCGTTCAGTTCGAACGCCGAGCCGTAGTTCATCGTCATGAGGTTCACGGCGTCGAGTTCGACGCCGCGCTGGGCCGCGTCTTCGAGCACGAACAGCACGTCGTTGCTCGACTGCTCGGGGAGCCCGCTGGGCATCACCGGCAGTGTGTACGAGATCGACAGCTCCGGGTACTCTGCCTGGAGCAAAGCGAGTGCCTCGTTCCGGCGTTCGATGACTTCGGGATTGTCCCGGATGTGTTGCTCCTCGTCGAAGTCGATGAACTGCGCGTCGAGCCGATCGACGACGGTCGCGTACTTCTCTTTGAGCGTGCTCGCGCTCGTCACCGCCTCCGCGAGGTACGTGCCACTGAGACCGCCGAAGGAGACGATGACCTCACCGTCGTGGTCGGCCCGGAGGTCGGCGATCTGGCCCTGCATGTCGAGGCGTTCGCCGCTCTCGCCGACGATCAGGTTCGAGTCGCCGGCCCACGCCGGCTCGCCCCCGGCGGAGTTGACGAACGCGAGCGTGAAGTACTTCGTCCCGGCGTTCGAGACCGCGTCGGTGAGCGCCTGCTGGTCGTCCAGGGCCACGTCGACGAACGGGGCGAAGACGTTCTCCGGGATCGCGCCCGGTGTGCCCGTGTCTCCGTCCGAACCGTCGCCGCCGTCGTCACCGCTGCCGTCGTCCCCACCGCCACCGTCTACGGGACCGACTTCGTCCCACGGTCCACCGGCGTCGGGCTCGTCTCCCCGAGTCCACCACTGGGCCTCGTAGATCGTCCCCTCGTAGACGACCCGATCGCCGCCGGTGTACGTGGTGCCGGCGTCCCAGGCCGGATAGTCGGTCTCGTTGCCACCGTCCGTGCCGTCGTCGCTGCCGTCGTCGCTGCCGTCGTCGCTGCCGCCGTCGCTCCCCCCGTCGGAGCCACCGTCCGAAGAGTCGACGACGTTCCACGGCCCCCACTGGGTGCTACCGGGTTCGTCGCCCTGTGTCCACCACTGGGCCTCGTAGATCGTCCCCTCGTAGACGACCCGGTCACCCTCCGAGTAGGTCGCGCTCGCGTCCCACGTCGGGTACTCTTGCTGTGCCGATGCCGCGCCGACGCCCGTGAGCCCCACGAGCGCCGACAGTGATCGTACGTACGTCCGTCGTCGCATGTGTGATCCCTCGACGGCCGGGACGGCAGTACGACGGCGACACCGATCGGGCAGCTGTCAGTGCCCCCCTAACATCCGGACACCCCGATGGCCGCGACCGTAGCGGACGCCCGACCGCGACAGTACTGTGGTGTTTCGTCGGCTAAAAATTAATCATTTATAGTATGCATTTCTGTCGAACAGCGCAGAAACGCGCGGCGACGGTCACCAGCCGTGCGTCGATACGAAACGCCGGGCCGATCGGCGACGGCCACGGACGGCCGGCCGTTGCCGTCACTCGACCAGCGGCTCGCCGGTCATCGCGTCGGGCTGGTCGATCCCCAGCAGCGACAGCATCGTCGGCGCGAGATCCGCGAGCGTCCCGCCGTCGCGGGCCTCCCGGCCCGCCGCCGTCCCGTCGGGGCCGAGGTAGACGAACGGGACCGGATTGAGCGTGTGGGCCGTGTGTGGGTCCTCGGAGGTCCCCATGTCGTCGGCGTTGCCGTGGTCGGCACAGACGAGGACGTGACCGCCGGCCTCGGTGATCGCCTCGACCATGCGTCCGAGCTGCTCGTCGACGGCCTCGACGGCCGCGGTGGCGGCCTCGAAGTCGCCGGTGTGGCCCACCATGTCGGCGTTGGCGTAGTTACAGACCATCGCGTCCGGGTCGTCGTCCTCGATGACCTCGATAGCGGTGTCGGTGACTGCGGGTGCGCTCATCTCCGGTTGCTGGTCGTAGGTCGGCACGTCCGGACTCTCGACGATCCGGCGGATCTCGCCGTCGAACTCGACCTCACGGCCGCCGTTGAGGAAGTAGGTGACGTGGGCGTACTTCTCGGTCTCGGCCAGGCGAAGCTGCGTGTGCCCGGTCTCGGCCAGCACCTCGCCGAGCACGTCCTCGGGCTGGTTGGGCGGGTAGGCCACCGGGAGATCGAAGGTCGCGTCGTACTGGGTCATGGTGACCAGCCGGACCTCCGGCGGTTCCGTGTCGCCGCCCCAGTCCTCGGGACGAACGTCGCCCAGCATGCGCGTGAGCTGACGCGCGCGGTCCGAGCGGAAGTTGAAGAAGATCACGGCGTCGCCGTCGTCGAGTGCCGGCCGGCCCCGGTCACTGCTCTGGCGTTCGCTTTCCGGGGCCTGTCGAGGCTCGCCCTCGACCAGCGTCGGCTCGACGAACTCGTCGGTGTCGCCCCGATCGTAGGAGTCGGTGACCGCCTCGACCGCCGTGTCGGCGCTGTGGGCGGCCTCGCGCGAGACGATCGCGTCGTAGGCCCGGCGGGTGCGCTCCCAGTTCTGGTCTCGGTCCATCGCGTAGTAGCGCCCGGCGACGGTGGCGACGTGGCCCGTTCCACGCTCCTCGGCGTGGGCCTGGAGTTCGGCGAGGTACTCCTCGCCGCCGGTCGGCGAGGTGTCCCGGCCGTCGGTGAAGGCGTGGGTGACCGCCTCGACGCCGCGGTCGGCGGCGAAGTCGATCAGCGCGTGGAGGTGCTTCTGGTAGGAGTGGACGCCGCCGTCAGAGACCAGCCCCATGAGGTGGACCGCGCCGTCGTTGGCCTCGGCGTAGTCGAAGGCCGATTCCAGGCGGTCGTTCTCGAAGAAGGTGCCGTCTGCGATCCCGTCGGTGACGCGGGCGGAGTCCTGCTTGACGACGCGGCCGGCCCCGATGTTGAGGTGGCCGACCTCGGAGTTGCCCATCTGGCCCTCCGGGAGGCCGACGCGACGCCCGTGGGTTTCGAGCGTGCTGTCGGCACCGATCTCGCGGTATCGGTCGACGTTTGGCGTGTCGGCCGCGGCGACCGCGTCCCGGGTGTCCGTGTCGGGGTTCAGTCCCCAGCCGTCCAGAATGACGAGTCCGACTTCCATATCGGGTCGGTGGCGGGGCCGCCCTAAGATACTGTCGGGTGTCGGTGGCGCTCACACGGCGGGTTCCCACGTTTCGAGCGTGTATCCGTCGTACGGCGTCTCGTCGACGAGTGTCCACGCCTCGCGGTCGAACGCCGGGAACGTCGCGTCGCCCTCGTACTCGCCGTCGACGCGGCTCAGCAACATCCGGTCGTACCGTGGCAGGAACGCCTCGTAGACCCCGGCACCGCCCAGCACGTACAGCACCGGATCGCCGCGCTCGCGGGCGAGATCGATCGCCGCGTCGACGCTCGCCGCGCGAGTCGCCGTCTCGGCCTCGAACGAGCGCTCGCTCCGACTCAAGACGAGCTGTCGTGCGCCGGGCAGTTCCTCGAACATCTCGAAGGTCTTGCGGCCGAGCACGACGGTGTCGTCGGCGACTCGCTCGCGGTAGCGCCGGGACTCGTGGGGGAGGTGCCAGGGGAGTCGGTCGCCGTCGCCGATGACGCCGTTTTCGCCGACCGCCGCGACTGCGATGATCTCCATGCGCGACCGTTGGGTCTGGGACTACTACTCTCCACCGCCGCCGGTCGATCCCGAGCGCGACCCAGCGCCCGCCCGGACGCCGCGGCCGCGTGACGATGCTTTATCCCCCTGCGGTCGCTCCCACCGGCATGGACGTACTCGTCATCGGCGGCACCGGACTGATCAGCACGGCCGTCTCGCGCCAGCTCGTCGCGGCCGGCCACGACGTGACCTGTTTCACTCGCGGGGAGAGCGACGCCGAGTTGCCGGACACGGTGTCGTTCGTCCACGGCGACCGCGACGACGACGCCGCCCTGGAGCGGGCCCGCGACGCGGTCGAGCCCGACTGCGTGATCGATATGGTCTGTTTCGCCCCCGCACAGGCCGAGGCCGCCGTCGAGATCTTCGCGGGGATCGAGCAGTACGTCTTCTGTTCGACGGTCGACGTGTACCACCGCCCGCTGGCGACCAACCCCGTCACGGAAGACGCCGCCCGCGAGCCGGCCGTCAGCGAGTACGGCGCGAACAAGGCCGCCTGCGAGGATCGCTTCCTGGCCGCCCACGACGACGGCGCGTTCGCCGCCACCGTGCTCCGCCCGTGGAGCACCTATGGCGAGGGCGGGCCGGTGCTCCACACGCTCGGCGTCGGCACCTACTACGTCGACCGGATCCGGAAGGGCAAGCCCATCGTCGTCCACGGCGACGGCCAGTCGCTGTGGGGCCCGTGCCACCGCGACGACGTGGCCGCGGCGTTCGTCGCCGCCGTCGGCAACGGAGCCGCGTACGGCGAGTGCTACCATGTCACCAGCGAGGAGGTGATCACCTGGAACCAGTACCACCGGACCGTCGCCGACGCGCTGGACGCTCCCGAGCCCGACCTCGTCCACGTTCCGACGACCGTCCTCGCCGACGCCGTCCCGGACCGCACGGCGATGCTGCGCGATCACTTCCAGTTCTCGACGGTCTTCGACAACAGCAAGGCGAGACGAGACCTGGACTTCGAGTACACCGTCAGCTTCGAGGACGGGGTTCGTCGGACCGTCGAGCGACTCGACGCCGAAGACCGGATCGAACCCTGGGACAGCGAGAACGACGACGAGCTGATCGCGGCGTGGCGCGACGCCACCGCCGACTTTCGTGCAGCGTTCGGACGGTCGTGACGGCCGGCTCTCAATCGACGATCGCGGACGCCCACTCCGACAGTGACACGAACGAGAGGCGATCGCGGAGGAGGAACCACGGACTCGCCAGCGCCGCCCCGAGGGCGTTGGCGTAGGCGTCTCCCAGCCCGAAGTAACGGTCGGGCAGGAACGACTGCCAGATCTCGATACCGACGCCGTAGGCCACGGTGATCCCGAGCACGAACACCGCGAGTCGGCCGGTCGACCACCGCCAGGTGCTCGTGGCGTACGCCAGTGTCCCACCGAAGGCGGCGTACGCGAGGAAGTGACGCCACTTGTCCAGCGGGAGGAGATCCGGCGGACCCGCAACGATTGGCTCTCCCGGCGGCGCGACGACCACCGAGAGCGTGAAGATCACACCACCCACCACGGCGACGGCGAGCCACCGGAGCCACGACGGCAACAGCGGGACGCGAAAAGCACTCATTGGCTACGTTGCCGACAGTGAGGGGTAAAAGCGATGTGGTCGCGGGCGACGCACTCGTGGCGACGAGTCGTCCGTATCAGGCGTTCGTCTTGTACAGGTTGCCGTCGTCGTCGTAGCGGGCCTCGAAGATCCGGTCGAACTGGTCGTCGGAGATCGTCACGTCGATCGCCCCGAGGTTCTCGTCGAGCTGGTCGACGGTCCGCGCGCCGACGATCGGGACGCAGTCGAAGTCGGGCTGGTCCATCAGCCAGCGCAGAGCGACCTGTGCCGGCGAGGCGTCGACCTCCTCGGCGACGGCCCGGACCTCGTCGATGACGTGCCAGCCCCGTTCCGAGACGTAGAAATCGAGGAAGCGATCGTCGAACTGGGCACGCGTGTCTTCGGGGGCGTCCAGCTCGTAGGTCCCGTCGCCCGCACGCTCGTACTTGCCGGTGAGGAAGCCACCGGCCAGCGGCGAGTACGGACAGACCGCGAGGTTCTGGTCGGCACACACGTCGAGGTACTCGGCCACGTCCTCGTAGTAGGCGGCGTGAAAGAGCGGCTGGGTGACGGTGAACGCCTCGTAGTTGTTCACGTCGGCCTTCCACAGGCCCTTGGTGAGCTTCCATGCGTCGGCCGTCGACAGGCCGACGTTGTGGACCTTCCCCTCGCTGACGAGGTCGTCGACGGCGCGCAGCGTCTGTTCGATCGGCGTGCCGTCGTCGAACCGATGCAGGTAGAGGACGTCGAGGTAGTCCGTCTGCAGTCGGTCCAGCGACCCCTCGACCTCCGCGCGGACGTTCTTCTTCGAGAGGTTCTCCTGGAAGCGCGAGACCGTCGACCAGAAGCACTTCGAGGCGATGACGTAGTCCTCGCGGTCCCGGCCTTCGAGCCACTCGCCGATCCACCGCTCGGAGTCGCCGCCGCCGTAGCCGTTGGCGGTGTCGATGAAGTTGCCGCCGCGCTCGGCGAAGGCGTCGAGCAGCTCGTGGGCGTCCTCGCGGTCCGTCTCGACGACGCCGCTGTCCTCGTGTTCCTTGCCGAAGCGCCACGTCCCGAGACAGATCGGCGACACCTGCAAGCCGGTCGTGCCGAGTCGTCGGTAGTGCATACGCTCGTGTGTGAGAACGCGAGCGGGATAACTGGGGTGGGTACTCAGTCGCGTATTCGACGGGTTCCTACAGACGCCGCTCCAGTTCCTCGCGCAGGATTGTCCGGTGACAGCGCTTCTGGTCGGTGTTCTCGTAGCAGACCAGCGCCACGTCCTCGCCCGCCTGCAGGGGTGAGACCAGATCGTCCATCGGAGCCTGGCCCTCGTCGCTGGTGAGGTGATCGCGATACGTCTCCTCGAAGTCGAGTTCCTCCCAGGCGGCGTTCTGAGCACCCTCCTCGCACATACCGTCGAGCTTGAACGACTCCTCGCGAGACTGGAACTCTTCGAGGAAGTCCGATGGCGGCCCGAGCGCAGGGCGGTTCTCGTCGACCGCACCGTGGAACCACGGCGTCGGCGAGCGTATGACGCCGACATGACGGGCCCCCTCCGGCAGGTTCACCAGAACCTCGAGAAACTCGAAGCACTCGGCCTGATCGATTTCGAAATGGAAGGCCGGTCGAAGCGTCCGCGAGTCTGGTACGATACGATCGAGGTGGATCTTCCGTTGCTCGATTCGGATGGCGAATACGACACCGCAGATGCCTAGAAGCCGGCGGTATCGAGTTCGTCGAGGAACGCAGGTCGATTCGAGTGCTTCTCTCGGAGGCGAGCGACGAACGCGGCCAGTTCGTCCTCGAACCCGAGGCGTTCCATCTCGCGCAGGTGCTCGATCACGGTTCGGTAGTGATCGCGACCGGTGTCGCTGGCCAGGTACGGCTCCAGTCGCTCCTGATACGCTTCGAAGTACTTCTCGGGGTGGAGGTCGGCGACGTCGGCCCGGTAGCGCTTGAGCGTCGCCACGTCTTCGCTGTCGAAGACTCTCGACAGGGCCTTCTTGTGTTCGCCTTCGTGGCAGTACAGGTCGATCAGCCGATCGGGATCGAGCCGTCCGAGTTGTGTGACGATCCCGTGGAAGACCGATTCCCACCGCTCGTCGGAGCAAGCGGTCTTCAGTTCGTCGTAGGCGTCCCAGTCCTCGAATCGGACGAACAGCGTTCGGAGACGCTCCCGGTATCGCTCGTCGTCGCGTTCGTCGTAGAACTCGGCCGCGAACCGGTGGAATTCGTGGGAATGGGTGAATTGATCGAGCCCGTCCTCGACGACGTCCTCCGCGCGGTCGTCTCGATCGTCCGCGAGAAGTTCGTCGACGTATTGCCGACAGAACGACGGACGCTCCGTGTACACGTCGGCGAGGATCGCACGGAGCGTGTCCCGCTCGTCGAGTTCCGACAGTACCCAGACGTACGTCGAGAGCAGTGTTCGCTCGTGAGGGGTGTACTGAGATTGCGAGCGAGAGGCATCTCGGCCGTCTCCCTCCAGTGCGAACGCTTCGATCTTTTCCGTGAGCGTCTCGCCGACGAATGCTTCGATATCGAGCGGGATCGCGCTGAGACGGTCGACATCGATCGCTCCGCCGGTGAACAGATCGGCGTCCAAACGGTCTCTCGTCAGATCGGGAACCCGCGTTGCAGTCGATCCGTCAATCGGAACGTCGCCCTCACCAGTCGGTCCATCCTCGCCGTTCGCGGATTCGTTCTCGTCCGGAAGATCGCTCTCGGAGGGAGACAGGTCGGCCGGTACGTGGGGTTCCAGCAACGACCGGAGATGTTCGAGATCGTCAGTCGTCTCACAGACCGCTCGAAGCGCCTCGTCGTAGGACTCCCCCACGAAGTCGAACTCCGTCGTCCGGTACTGCTCGAACAGAGTGTCGACGTACTCGTGTCGTTCCTCGGGTGGTCGGTCCATCTCGCGGACGGTTTCCGCATATGCGTCGACCGCTTGCTGGATCTGGTCGCCGTAGTGGCCGCTGCTGTCGTCGATCCGATCGAGGTTCTCTTGGATCGTCTCCGCGAGCGCCCGATATATCTTCAGGGCTTGCTCGGCGTTAGCGTTCTCCCGGTAGGTATCCGCTCGATCGTAGTACTGGCTGAAATCGAGTCGCGTATCGTATTCGACGATGTCATGCTGTCCAGCGGCATCCTCGAAGCGCTGGTCGATCTCGCGCCTGTAGTCGGCGGCGCTTTTCTCGGCCGGCCCATCGACAAGGGCGAGGAACTGCTCTCTTCGGTGCTCGTCCTCTGCGAGAATCCGACTCAAGAACGTCCGCACTGTCTCGTCGTCGGCCGGCTCGACCGCTCGTTCGACGGCTCTCGGCGTCGGCTTGTTCGATGCTTGGGCCGCCTCGTCGCCGTAGTCGGACGTGTCCGATCGATCACCCAACAGTTCGTCCGAGCGGTCGGCCACGGCCAGCAACACGGCGACGACGTGCTTGCACTCGCCGTCGTAATCGTAGGAACACGAACACCGGGGAGCAAACTGTGTCGCCGACAAGTCGACCGTCGTCCGGTAGTCGTGGCTGCCACGGACCGTCGCAGTCACCTCGCTGTCCGCGACGGTGAGGTCGCGGACCCGGCCCGCCTCGAAGTACTCGACACCGCGCTGGAATGACTGTGCGGTACAGATCTCGCGGATCGCATCACGGGTCGGGATCTGGACGTCCATACGTGATCGCTCGGGATCGCCGCTCGCGTCGGACTCATTGTCAGTCATATCTCGTCGGGAGACCAATCTTCGAGCGAGACTCGTTCGGCAATCGGGCCTTCGCCTCGTTGCTCGACCGCTTCGAGAAAGCCGATCGCTGTCTGTTCGGGATCGATAGGTCCCCAGCCGTGGTGTGTCCCCCAGAATCGCGTCGCCCAGACGAGGGTGTCGTCGACGACGATGCCGACGTTTCCAATGATGTCTTCGGGATTGTCGTAGTACTGTGAGGGCGGCGTACCCAATCCGTCCTGGAGCGTGGCGTTGTACGCGAAATCGTCCCAGGCGTTGTCGAGCGTGCGATGCTCGACTGCCCCTGAGAACTCCTCAGGTGGCGCTCGCCGCGGCTCGACCGGTACGATCTCGACCGGGATCGCGTGCCGACCGACGATCGATTCCAGTAGCTCGACGGTTCGACGATGGTCGGCCGCAGTGTCAGCCTCGGCGTAGTAGCGCAGTCGCATGGTTGTCCTGGGCAACGCCGTTCGTCGATCCTCACTACGGTGCGGTGAGTTTTGTGGACTGCGGTCCGACCGCGCTGGTCGGGAATCACGGTGGTGCTCAAGAGAGAACACCGGTGCCGGATTCAGCGAACTCAGTCCTCGTTCGGTGGTTCCGGCGGTTCGAGGAGTGCTCGGAGAAGCCGACCAGCGCGGCTCTCTGCGAGTTCCGCGAGCGTCCAGTCGACGCGAAGGCCCACCAGTGCGAGGAGCCACGCGAGAGTGAACGTGCCGACGGTCGTCACGGAGCCGCTCTGTATCGCTGGTAGCGACTGGAGTGTCTGAACGGAGAGAACGACGAGCAAGAGCACGCTCGCGACCTTGACTGGGACGTCGCGCACCAGCGCACCCGTGCGAGCAGTCGCGCGCTTGAGCGAGGATTCGTTCCAGGCTCTCTCGACGTGTGGGACGAGTCGGTCGAGCAATCGGACGAACGGGCCGACAGTGTGAGTCTCTCGCAGGTCGATGACGACGACCTTCGGATCGGGCTCTTTGGTGAGCCAGCGGTAGAGGGACGACGCCCGTGTGACCTTGGCCACCTGAGCAGTGAGTGACTGACTGGTCTGGACGACGCGTGACGCTGCGAGTACGCGACTTACTTTCTCGTCCACGGCTTCGAGAGACACTGTCGGCGAGCCATTTTGCGTATCCATTCCGAATGAGCGGCAGTTCGACTGGAGCGGTATCTAGCTTTCGGTGTTCGAAGCCGATCACCCGCCGATGCTGACGACCTCGGCCCGGACGGTGATCGTTCCCAGATCGAGAACGACCGTCGAGCCCTGTCTGATCGTGTCGCCCTTGAACCGGACGCCGCTGGTCGTCTCTCTCACCTGGAGTTCCGTCGTGAGTGTGACATCTCGAAGGAACGGATGGTCGACGACGTTCACCGAACCGCTGTCGCCCGTAGCGATGATGACTGCCGGCTCGACGGCGACGCCGGTAACGCGAGCGACGGTCGTGTCTCTCGAGCGCTCGGTCATGCCCGTCTCGATCGTATCGGCCATCTCCTCGCGGACGTCGGTCATCCGGAGCGTGACTGTGCGGTTAGCGAGCGTGCCACGTTCTTCGAGCGTGCCGACGCGGCGGATCGGCCCCGACAGCTCGTAGCTCTCGGTCGAAATTTTGACACTGTTGCCCCGCTGGACGTGCATGTCACCGAATTGCTGGCGCTGGCCGTACGACAGCGTCTGTAGTGAGAGTCCGATGAACACGCGCTTACGGTCGGGATCACCCGTTGCGTACGTCGTGACGGTCTGGACTTCCGCGGTTTCGTGCCCGGCGATCGTCGCGAGGTCACCGTCGGCAATTCGTGCTGCCGTCTCGACGTCGACGGTACTTTCGACGAGTACGTCTGTCTCTTTGCGGTCGAGACCGTCCCCGATTCGTTCGAGTCGGCCGTCGATCGTGTACTCGCTCGCTGGGAGTGTGACTGTCTGGCCGCGACGGAGTTGCGTGGTCCCGAAGCGACGCTCGCCCTGCTGAGTGTACGTCTCGAGTTCGACTTCGACGTAGACCGTTCGTTGCGTCGAGTTATTTCTCGCGTACGCGGCTACATCTGTCACCGTAGCCACCGTCCGTCCCGCGAGTTGTACTTCGTCGCCGGCCGTCATCTCGCGGGCGTCGGTCGTTGGGACAGTGTCCTGCAGGACGACAGTCGTCGTCTCTCTGTCGAGCGAGTTTCCGTCGCCGATGGCTCGGATCTCGCCGCTTACTTCGTACCGGCTCGTGGTGATGTCGAGTGTCCGCCCGAAGCGCAGAGGGGCGTCAGCGTAGATGATGCTATCGTCGTTTGGCTGACCCTGTAGTTCCGCGCGGATCGTGACGTGGGTTTGATCGTCCTGTGGCGAGAGATGGATGTCCGTGACCGTGAGCTCCGAGTTCCCGCCGAGGCTGTAGGTGTCGCCTTCGTTCATCTCGGCGACGAGGTAGTCTGGTTGTGTCCCGAGATCGAGCGTGACGTTCGTCGTCGCGAGGTCCGACTCCAACTGGTCGTTACCGCCGAAGACGAGGGCAGCACCGGCGACTGCGACAGCGAGAACCAGAACCACGGCGAGCGCGTCGATAACGTTGACGAACCCGAAGAGGTTCCCTTCGTCGTCGAGGACTTGCATTCGCTTCGGAGTGTTTGGGCGTTTTAAAAGGTCTTTCGCTACGGAGGGGTACTCTCCAGTTCAGTGTCCGGTGAGAGGCCCTCGAAAGCCCTCGGTGCGCTCACGCGAGACGCGCCTCGCCCTTTCATCCGCCAGGACGTGGGGGGATGGTTCGACACGGCTGTGGATGGTATCCCTCTCATACTGCCGGCTGTACGTCTGTAACGAATGTTGCGACCCCGTGGTCGCGAATATCTCGAAACAGCTACAGCGGGCAGTATCAGCCCTGGACGGCTGTCCCGTTCCGGACAGCGCCGGCCTGGACGGTCGCTTCGCGCGTCTCGTTGGCCGTCTCGATGGTGTACGTGCCGGGGTTGGCGACGCGGACGTTGTACGCACCGGTCGCGTCGGCCGTCGTCTGTCGTTCGTACGTGAACGAGGCGCCGGGAACCGTCACGTTCGTCCGGACCGTGACTGTCTCGTTGGGCGCGACCTGCCCCGTCAGGTTCGCGCCGGGAACGACCTGGTAGGTGAGTTTCTCGCCGCCTGCCGTGACGTACAGTGGCTGGAAGTGGGCGAGCCCGTCCCGATCTGCGGTTCGACTCCCGTAGTGGTCTGTGAGATGTGCGTAGGCAGTTCCACCGGTGGTGTTGATGTCCTCGGAGAGGACGACGTAACCGACGCGGCCGTCGAACCGACTGTACCACTCGTCGGCATTGGGGCTCCCGAGGAACTCGGCGTACGTCTGTCGGGCGTAGCTGTAACTCTCCGATTCACCGTTGACGAAGTAGTTGTACACGCGGTTGCGCCCCCACTGGCTCAGGACGTAGTTGTCGGGATAGGACTCGTTGAGCTGGGCCGAGTGGTTCGCGACGTGGGCAGCGCTCTGGTAGGTACTGTCCTCGACCGTGAGCTGGCCGGTCTTGACCGGCACCTGCACGATCCCGAGACTCCCGACCAGCAGGAAGATGAGGGCGAGCGTCCCGATCGTCCGTCGATCCGGCACGGTCAGTGGGGGGAGCGCCTCGCGGGTCGCGTCAACCGAGAGTGCCTCGACGGCGTCGATCCAGGCGGCGAGTCGCACGAAGCCGATGCCCGCGAACACCGCGAGGACCGGCGCGAGTTCGCCGACGAACCGGACCGACAGCGTCGAGAGCGCGAAGAAGTACCAGACGTACGCGGTCGGCACCGCCCACTTTGGTGCTGTTCGAGCGCGCTGGATGCCGACGACCATCGCCGGGATCGCGATGACGAGCGTAAACCCCAGCAGGAGCAAGACCCCGAGCGTGTCCGGATCGAACAGGCCAACCGTCTCGGCGATGTTGCGCTCGGCCGTGATCCGTCCGGCCCCTCGCAGGAGCGCGTCCCAATCTTCCGGGCGGGCCTCGCGGAAGACGAGGAGCCCGACCGGAGCGAGGACGGCATCCATGGCCAGCAGATGGCGAGCGTCGTCGGTCGCCCGGTGGACGGCTTCGGCGACGAGGAGTGCGAGAGCGACCCCGCCAAAGACCAGTGCGGGCGAGAACGCGACGCGTGGGGTATGCCAGCCGACGACGACGTGGCCGACCGCGGCGAGCCCAGTAGCGATCGTGAGGCCGGTGAGGATCGGCGCGCCGGGGACGAGTGGTGACTCGCTCCTGTCGACGGCTGCCAGAGCCAGGGCGGCGACCGCGAGGCCGACCGCCGCGATGAGGAGTGGTGCAGACTCCCAGGCCAGCGTCTGGCCAGCGACAGCGATCCCGAGAACGACGCTCGCGAGCCACGTCTTCGGTGTGGTAAGTTTATCCTGATCGGTACCTGCGAGGACCGTCAGCGCGTAGGCCGTCGCCGCCAGCCACGGGTAGTCGAAGGCGTGGTGGTCCGCGAAACCCAGGCTGGTCCGCATCGCGTGGCCCGGAATGATCGCGAAGAGGAGGACCGCTGCGAGCCCAACGCGCCTGTCACCCGTGACGGTGACAGCCAGCAAGTAGACGAAAATCGCCGTGATGACAGCCGTGAGGACGGGGTACCACGCCATCACGTCGCCGACGACGGCTGCACCATTGCCAAAGAGTTCTGAGAGCCACCACAGCGTCGCCACGAGGAGTGGTTCTCCCTTTGTGACGCCGTCCGGTAACGCGGCAAGGGCATCGAGACTGAATACCGACTGACTCTCCGCGAGGACGCGCTCGACCCAGTAGCGGTAGTAGTACGGATCGTTCCCCGAGAGGACGACGTTACCGTCACGGTAGACCGACTGGAGTGGGTGAGCGCGAACGAGTGCGACGACGGTGAGGGCGGCCGTGAGTGTGAGGATGGTTGTTCTGTCGAGTGTTGGCCATTCGAATCCAGAGAGAGTACCGTCGAAATCGAGCGGCTCCTTCTCGTCTGCTGGGTCATCTGAGAGCGCTGCTGCCGTGGCATCTGGATTCGCAAGCCGGTATTCGTCGTCGACGGACTCGACGACACCACTCGCGACTAATTCACCGAACGGACCCGAATCGATCGGCACGTTGTCGAACGCCCAAGTGTCCTGTTTCTCGTCGACATCGAGAACTGTATCGAGGGCATCTCGGAGATCCGGCCGCTCGTCGAGAAGCGCGTTCACGTCGCCCTCGTCGCTCATATGCGGTGGTGTTTCGTGGCCAGAATAAAGTCACCGACTCGTGGTTACTTCGAATCGTTTTGTTGGAAATATCCAACGTATCGAAGAGTGCCTTGATGTTCCTCGATGTGGCCGACAGCGAGTTGTTCGAGCGCCCAGTAGACCTAAGGCCGCTGTGTGATAATCCAGAATAGAGCGGGCGTAGCAATGATGCACTTTCGGACAAACCTCTTGACGATCACGTTCCAATCTGCGCCTGTGTCTTCGGTAGCATTCGAACGTATGTGACGACTCGTGAATATGGCCACCTATTCGATTCCTCATCACACGAGGGTGTCATAGAACGATTACCACACCAAAGAGCAGGGTGAATGCTGAGATGGTATGGCCTCAGCGACCCTGCAAGATGATCCTTCGGTAGAGACGTTCTTCAATGTCGTGGAGACCGAGACGCTAGCGCTGTTTGAGCATCTCTCCTTCGAGTTTCTCGAAGAGTTCGACGTGTTCGCCCCGGCGCAGACGGGGCGAACACGAGACCACGAACCACCAGAGCTGATGCGTGGCTTCCTCCACTGCTACTACAAGGACATCTACGGTATCCGCCCTGTTGCACGAGAGCTCCACAATACGGTTGTCTGGCTTGGCTGTGGCTTCGATCGACCGCCGTCGAGAGACGCGGTCGATCGATTCCTCACTGACCTCGAACACGTCGTCGACGATGTCTTTGATCACCTCGTCGAGCAGGCCGCCCGGCGCGGCCTGCTCGACTTGACCTACTGCATCGATTCGACCGATGTGAGGGCGATGCCCGCCGATCAAGATGCGTCGAAATGCTACGATCCAACCGACGAAGAGTACTACTACGGCTACGGCTGTACGATCGTCTCGACCGGGCAAAAGATCCCGATTGCAGCCGAGTTCACCGAGAGTAAGCAAGCGCCAGAGGAGACGGCGATGCGCGTCACGCGTGACGCGCTCGCCGTCGCCAAGCCGATCTGGATGGTCGGTGACAGCGCCTACGACACGCTTGACTGGCACGACCACCTGCTGGCCGCAGGGGTCGTGCCAGTCGCTCCGTACAACGCGCGAAACACTGACGACCCGAAAGACATCGAGTACAGGGTCGAAGACCGCATCGAACAACACAGCGAGGACGGTCAGCTGAAGCAGTCCACGTTGGATGAGACGTACAACCGCCGTACTGGAGTCGAACGAACCAACGAATCAGTGAAGGACTGCGGCCTCGGGCGAACGCACGCCCGAGGCCGCGTCCACGCACGAGCGCAGGTATTCCTCGCGCTGTGCCTTCGACTCGTCGTCGCAATTACCAACTACGAACGTGGAGACAATCCGGGAAGTACGGTCATCACGGTGTGACAAGAGTTCTATGACACCCTCCATCACACAGTTGCGGTTTCATCCTGCGTCTGGTCACTCTTTTGACCGACCGAATAGGATGCTGATCGCATCAAGTACAACTTGGTACAACTGTCGCGTCACTATCTTCAGGTCGAACCAGAACGACTGCTTTCGGATGTACTCGATATCGTAGCGGATCTTCTCCTGTGGGTCGTAGCCAGTCACATCGTTAATCTGTGCGAGTCCAGTCAGGCCGGGTTTGACGAACCATCGACTTCGCCACTCGTCGACGCTCGATTCGATGTCACTGTCGAGTTCAGGCCGCTCCGGTCGAGGACCGACGACGCTCATGTCGCCGACAAGAACGGACCAGAGTTGGGGGATCTCGTCGAGGTGGGTCTTCCGGAGGAGTCGTCCGACGCGCGTGACACGTGGGTCGACCCCGCCCGCATCTTCGTCGCTGAGTCTTGCACCAGTTCCTGCTTCAGCGTTCGTCACCATACTTCGGAACTTGTAGATGTCAAACCGGTCACCGAACTCCGCCGTTCGCTGTTGGCTGTACAGAACGGGTCCAGGTGAATCGATTTTGACGGCGAGAGCAATTACCACGATCAGTGGCGAGAGGAGCAGGAGGCCTGTCGCTGAGAACATGAGATCGAAAAGACGCTTGAGTATGTAGTCTTGCCAGTCCCACGGTTCCAGGTCTGTGTCGACGAGATCACCACCTATCGCATCGCTCACGAGGACACTATCTGCGTGGTCTCGGTGAATTTGCGCACGGACACCGAGTTCGTAGCATTCAGCTAAGGCGCCGAAAAACTCCTCGCGATCAGGGCGATTGAACCCCAAAAGGACGGTGTCAACATCGTGTTCCACGAGGACTTCATCAAGGCGAGAGAGGCCACCGAGTCGGGGAAGCGAAGCGATCGTCGTCACTCCCCCATCAGGTACCGCCTCGGACGCTGGCTGTTCTCGGGCCGTAACGTTCGCAGGCGCGACGTAGCCAAGCAGCGTTACGTCGGCAGCGCTCCGGATGGTCTCCATGGCCTCGAAGTCGTCGCCAACGATGATTGCCCGGTTTGATGCCAGTGGCTGGCGTCGAATCGAAACGAACCAGACCGGGAGGACAATAATCAGTAAACCAGTCGTGAGGATGAGTGTTGATCGCGGTAGCCGTGTCGACCAATCGAAGTAGCCGATCGTCGCCAGCACTGTCGCTGCGAGGATGACTCGCTTGTGTGTGAGTGCGATCGTGTCGAGTATCCGCCTCGGCTGGGGTTTGAAAAGCGGCCACAGGACTCCGAGGACGACAATAAATGTCGTCGCGATCTCGTCAAGTAGTGATCCGTTCGTGTAGGTGTTGGGCTGAAGATTGTCCAGTACTGGGATCGAAGTGACGAGTGTCTGGGCTAGCGGTGTGTTCGCGAGGACGACGACCAACGCTGTCAGGGCCGTCGTCCCACAGATCGCGAGCGAACGATACCGCCAGCCAGAGGGCATTGATAGATATCTCGTGATATTTATTCATAAGCGCTGCGGGTCACCCTCCGGTTTAAGTCTCATCGTGAAATAAACATCCTCCACACCGTACTGTCCAACTGAAAGATCGAAGTGTGAACAGACCGTAGAAACAGCTATATGACAGGAAAATAACATGGCATAAATGCTGTATATTAAAGAATGGATTTCCCGGAGAACGCACGGTCTAGTTCTGAATCACCTCAGTCGGCGTTCGTCCGTCGAGCGCTTGATTGGTCGTTCGTGGTTGTAGTGGTGTCTGAAGCGCCCTAACCACTCTCTGGCGCTGGATTGACTGCCCCGCCAGAACGTGTGGAAGCAGTCGATTCGTATGGTGACGGTCTGGAACCACTTTTCGATGTGGTTCCGAGTTCAATAATCAGTACCTCACAAAGCATCGCCAGTTAGCCGGCTGTGTTGAATCACTAGGCGGCGTCGGGATGGGTCGCTAAATCAAAGGAGTTGAAGCAGGAGACTCCAGTTGATCATGACTCAAATCTCCCGCTTCATTAGCGAAGTTGTTCCGGTTGCTCAAGTTGTTACCGGTGATGGAGACGAATCCGCCGCCCCGGAAGGTGGCGGCGGATTCGCCGACTA
>NZ_JADPQC010000085.1:0-202 GCF_017612575.1 Halomicrobium sp. IBSBa | reverse complement strand
GGAAGCCACCACCGCCACCGCCGCCGAGATCCTGTTCGCGAGCTTCCCACTGTGCCCGCTCGTAGGCCAGGTTCTCGTACAGTTTGGTGAGCTGGGTGGTGTTCACGTCGGCGGTCTCGTAGGTCGTCTTCTCGATGGTGACGTTCTGTCGACGTTCCCCATCAGTGGTCTCGATCGACCGAATCTCGAAGGGAGTCGTCAG
>NZ_JADPQC010000084.1:0-241 GCF_017612575.1 Halomicrobium sp. IBSBa | reverse complement strand
GCCGCGGTGTCGGGGACGCCCTCGAACTCCGCGGGGTTCGTCCCGCCGCGGGTCTCGGGAGTGTCGATCCCGAGCAGCCGGACGGTGTCGAAGGTCCCGTTGTCGTACCGGATCTCGACGGTGTCGCTCCCTGCCGGGACGGCGTCGCCGGGCGCGGCTGGCGTCTGTGGCCCGCCCGAGAGACAGCCGGCGAGGGCGGCCAGGGCCAGCACGGCGACGAGCAGTGAACACCGACGGTCCA
>NZ_JADPQC010000083.1:0-241 GCF_017612575.1 Halomicrobium sp. IBSBa | reverse complement strand
GCCGCCGATCGCTCATCGACCAACTGGAATTTCAGAATGATGATAACTAACACGACGATCAGAAAACGGGAAGTAGACCATGCACAGGACCCTACGAATCGCGATAAACCAGAATCGCGCCGGCCCACTACCTATATACCCTTTTTCCAGGGTTCTCCGACAATTAGCGGCTGCTTTGGGAGGTGGTCGGCGTGAGCATTGACCACGGCCGACACCGCCCGATCTGTAACTACTGTGGTGG
>NZ_JADPQC010000082.1:0-242 GCF_017612575.1 Halomicrobium sp. IBSBa | reverse complement strand
CGACGGACGGGAACGTCGATCTCGACGCCCTACGGGAGGCACTCGACGACGACGTGGCGATGGTCTACGCCGAGAACCCGACGGTCCGGGGCACTATCGAGGAAGGGCTGGCCGCCGTCGGCGACGCGAGTTCGCTGGGGACCGGCACGGCCTACGGGTTCGGACTCGGGCTGTTCGTCACGCGTGAAGAGTACCTCCGGCAGGTCCCGGGACGCCTCGTCGGCGCGGCCGAAGACGACAGC
>NZ_JADPQC010000081.1:0-361 GCF_017612575.1 Halomicrobium sp. IBSBa | reverse complement strand
GGGGTGGGTGGTGGGTGCTGGCACCGGGATGGTGCCGTACCTGAAGCAAAGGAGTGATGGATAATAAAAACAGTGGCCAAAGTATCACAGACAATAACGGGCGCAGGACAAAAGCCGGCAGTAGCGAGTTGCTGAGGGTCTGTTCAGTAGCTGGAATCAGGTGCGAAAATTCGACACCACGTCGACGACCGTCTCGAAATCGGCGACAAGACGAACAGCGTCGACAAAGAACTCGATGGGCCCTGGCGGGTGAACATCTCAATCGTACCGCTGTATGATAGTTTTCGATTCATTGAAGTCAGGAATCTGGAAGGTAATCGCGGCGCTGTTCGGCCTTCTCACGCTCGCCACGGCGGTCGTA
>NZ_JADPQC010000080.1:0-379 GCF_017612575.1 Halomicrobium sp. IBSBa | reverse complement strand
CGTCCAGATACTCCATCGGCGTATAGAGGCTGATCGGCGAGCCCTCGCCGACAACTGTCGTGACCGTCGCGCCGTCCTGTTCTTCCGTCGGAAGCATGTCGGCCGTCGCGTCGACGTAATCCGGGTCAGCGTCCTTCACCGCCTGCGGCAGATTTACCCAGAGCTGGAGTCCGGTACAGGCCTGCCCATCCGCGGGGAATTCGGAGTGACGTATCCCGCTTCCGGTTGTAATTCGCATCGCATCGTTCTCGTATGCAGTGTTTGCGACGCCGAGCGAGTCTTCGTGTTCCATCCCGCCTTCGATCATGTACGAGACGATTTCGAAGCCGCGGTGGGGATGCATCGGAAACCCCGTGTCAGGGTCGATATAGAACTGTTC
>NZ_JADPQC010000079.1:0-379 GCF_017612575.1 Halomicrobium sp. IBSBa | reverse complement strand
CGCCGGGTCACCCCCGGGCGGCGAGAAAGCGGACCGAACGCTGTCGACGTATCTCGACAGGAACGCGGAAAAAGAGTACTGGGAGGAGTGAGCCGCTATCGGCTGTCGACTTCGAACTCCGACAGCATCGTCTGGAGCCGTTCGGACTGCTCGGCGAGTGATTCGATGCTGGCACTGACCTGCGACATGGACGCGGCCTGTTCCTGCGCGGTCGCGGAGGCGGTCTCGGTCTCCGCGGCGGTCGCCTCGCTGATGTCCACGGCCTCCTCGACCATCGACACCGCTTCCTCGGTCGTGGCGGCCTGGTCGTCGGTCGTGTCGCTGATCTCCTGAATCCCGTCGTCGGTCGCCTCGGCGTTCTCGGCCACCTGCGTGAACG
>NZ_JADPQC010000008.1:0-91684 GCF_017612575.1 Halomicrobium sp. IBSBa | reverse complement strand
CTATGACAAGCAGTCGCTCCGCGAAGCACTGCGTGAGATCGACATCAGACCGCTCATCAAGCATCGCATCTTCGCCCCGTACGACCACGCGCACAACGCCAGAATCGACAAACAGCGCTACAATCAGCGCTCTATGACCGAGACAGTGAACTCGGCTGTCAAGCGCTCGCTCGGCTTCGCCGTGCGAGCGCGTTCCTGGTTCCGTGAGTTCCGAGAAATCGCCCTGATGTGTGTCGTCTACAACATCAAGCGAGCCGTCACACAGTGAATTCCACTGCCTTATGGCGATTCAACACAGCCATTAATAACTACTCTTCGACCATCCCAAGTATTTCCCGGGCGGCAGTCTGAACCGTCTCGGCACTATCATTTGCTACAGTCTCTTCGAGGGCTGCAACCACGTCATCACCTGAATAGTGTTGTAATTGAACCACGGCGGCTTCACGGATCTCAGGGTAGTTCGAGAAGTCCAATGTCTCAATGAGAGCGTCTCGAACGGTCTCACCGTCGCACTCGACTGCTGCCTCGAACACTACCGGCATCAGGTCGGGTTCGTCTTTCCATCGCTGCGTGAGTAGCGCCTCAACTGCCCGGACGTCCGGCATTTCCATCAGTGCTTCCGCCGTTGCCTGCCGGATCAGATCCGAGTCATGTGAGAGCAGTGTTTCGTATTTCTCTTCGACTGCGTTCTCTTGCTGTATCCTATCAATTTCGTCATAAATAATATTGGTCGAAACTAAGAATTGGGAAAAAGACTTTTGATCGTACGCCTCTTCGTACAAATACTCCCTCACTTTGTCACTTGTAGGGTCTATTTCGTAGCTTTCGACACTTCTGTTTTTGTATGCTCATAGATTTGTTCTGCTGTTTCAAATAAGTCTAAAATTCTCTTTTTTGAGATCCCGTCTGGCTTTTTGGGTTCTATTTTTTCAATATAATCTGTAGATTCGTCTATAACCTCCTGCATAAATGAGAGAAGATCTACCTCTGTCGTTGCCTCCAATTCTTTCTCATCCCATTCAATCTTGATATCACTAGAGTCTAACATTCCATCAAAGACTCCAACCTCAAGGTTGTCACCACGTCTTCTGACGATAATTGAAAGATGGCTGTATTCTTTTGAGCACCCATCATGTTTGACTGTGATTCTCTTCGGATTGGATAGTTCGGAAGGATAATTGCCAGCGATCGAGTAAAAGACAGACAAGAACTGGCGGAAAAATTGATACGCTGTGGTTTCATCACTTGCTTCAATTTCGACCCCATCATCTCGAGAAACATCAACAAACTCATAGCTAGGGTAGCAGAAGGCCATCTCTTCACCATCTATCTGCCTGTCTATATTCTCTTTTCCCTCAATATGAATCTCGAAAGTCATGCTGCTACTCTCCGTGATTTTCCACTCTACCCAGCCATTTTTGGTCCATTTTTCCCATTCGTTTCCGTTCCAACGCCTTACAGATGGATCTTCCGTCGGGAATACTGTTTTGACATTTTCACCACTGGTTCCAACTTGGACCGTCTTTATTCCTTGCTGTGTGGTTTCTTTATAAGTGATTTTACTTCCACTGTCGCTACCCTTGCGTATTGTTCTATACGACAGGTCTTTCATAGTATTCCTTATCTGCTTGTTCGAGGTGGTCATTCTGGCTGGTAGTTGTGCATCCGGGATACCCTCCTTACTAATCCGGTTCCCTGTGGGGTAGAATGTAGTCCGATCCGCTGCGCTGATATCTTCGCCGAGAACGTGTCTTTCAACCGCATGATCGATCCGTTGTTTCGTGACGAAGACCGTCCGTTGATCGTTCGTCTCAGCAATCACGCGGATATCATTCATGCTGGGATTGTAGCTGTTGTCGTACTCACCGGCTTCCATCTTTTTAGCTATATTGACGACATTATCACCATCTAATCCATCTTCCACGAATCTTGACTTTCCATTTATTTCACCATCGATAACGATATCTCGAACTATCCGCTGGTTCGCATCTGACAGTTCTAATATCGTACTATAGGTACCTCTGGACAGCCGTTTTGAGACGAGATTACCAGCATCATCACCACCGACCAAACTCTAGACCGCTTTGCGACACGACCAAATCCTCGACGTCGTCGGCGCAGTCTTCGACGGCTTCGAGATCCTGGTGACCGTCGTCCAGCTCGTCGCTGGGGAGGTCCCAGTACGCATATGCACCGATGTAGTCGACGACACAGCGGAATGTGGCCTCCTCGGGCAGCGTTGAACGCACCTGCGTCTGTTCCACGTCCGAAATCACCCGCTCTACGGCGGCGTCGAGATTGTGGGTCCATTGAATGCACCCCGGTTGACTGCCGTAGCCTTCTATGTGCGGACACTGATAACCGACATTATCAAAACGACTTTGACTTCACTGTGCGGATACCTCTCACACACTATGGGTGTCGATGTCTTTCTGATCGGGATGATGCTTAGAGATTCTTGGGACGATACGACGGTAGCTGCCGCTCACGAGGCTCTGACCTCGGTCGGCCTCAAATCCACTTCGGACCGGGAAGGCATGATAACCTACGAGATTACAGCCAACGAGGATGGGTACTCATCGAGCGGGCGCAACCAGGACACTGTTTCCGAATTTACCCAGCGGCTCTACGAAGCGAAATCCGGGGATATTCACTACGAGTTCGATTCGGGCAGGCTCAGAGTCACGCACCGGTCTAGTGCCGAGTTCGGTGATTGCTCTATGCCCGTCGGTCTAGGCGGACTGAGCGCACACCTCTTCGATCCCGAAACCAGTGGCGACGATGTCGTCGCCAGACGAACGGAGAAACTATACGATGCATTTGTTGGCCTCTCGGAAGCAATCGACCCCGATGTCGCGTCGCTCGTGCTGTGGAATGACCACGGCAGGACTGACATGATACCGGAGGCGACCACCCCGTCAGAACACGACATGAACGCACTGCCGTGGCTGCTTCTACTGAGCGAGCCCTGGATCGACTACTGTGGCGGACGAGAACACGTGCTTCAAGCGCCTGTTTACGACATTAATGTGCTGGACACAGGTAGCATCCTCCTGCGGGTCCAAGAACGGCCCTCGGTCAACGGGTGTAGGTACGAGAGCGGATTTGAACACCTATTCGATTAGTGACTCAATGCTAATCTCAACGACCTAGTCACACTCCTTCTCCTCAGGCAAAAGTGATTCAATTGGAATCTGGGATCGATAGGGCCACCTGGAGAAATATAGCCAGGCTACGACCACACGTCGACAACCGGCGGGTCTTTCTCTCGATCTATGACCGGCACGTCGTCACCATCGTCGGCGCAGTCCTCCACGGCTTCGAGGTCCTGCTGACCGTCACCCAGCTCGTTGCTGGGGAGATCCCAGTAGGCGTACGCACCGATGTAGTCCACTACACACCGAACCGTGGCTTCCTCGGGCAGCGTTGAACGCACCTGCAGCTGTTCCACATCCGAGATTGCCCGCTCGACGGCGGCGTCGAGATCGTCGAGGTCGTCCCACTGCCGACGCGCGAGGTCGTCGCGTATCTCGCTCTCGCTCGCGGCCTGTACTGAGTCGATCGAGCACCAGCGGACGGTCTCCCGTACGCCGGGGTCCTGCGTGTGGTCGTTCGGATCGATCCCGTCCGTGATCGACTCATACGGATTATCGTAGATCTTTACCGGATTGACCGCACACCGTGGTGCGGTCGACCGGGAAAACGGCTACAATAATTCGTATCAGAGCAGGACCAGAAGCGCCGGTTCGTCGCCCAGTACAGCGCGAGCTTCCACGTCGCCCAGTCGGCGGACGACTCTCTGTCGTCGTCGCCCGCCTCGAAGGACTCCGTGGCGTCGAGCATCCGCCGAGCGAAGCGAGGCGGTTCACTGCTGGCGAGCACCGCGAGCCAGCAGCTTTTTCGCCCACGTTTTTCAAGGAGCCCTCACCGCAGCGAGCCGGAGGCTCGCGAGGAAGGGCGACGCGTAAAAAGGTGGTGTATGGGACCGCCGAGGTGGATGGCCGGATAAATGATACTACTCGTCCGAGAGTCGTCTGCTGGTTTCGGGGACTGATTGAAATCATGTTGATGTGTCTCACTCGTCAGTATCGTCGAGCTTGTCGAGGTGATGCCGTCGCGCTGCGCCGCGAACGAGGGCCTCGGGCTGGTCGTAGACGCCCTTGATGAGATCCTCGCCAGTGTCGGCCTTGTCTGCCAGATCCGCGACCGGCCAGCCGTTGTCACGGTGCCAGGTAATCGATCCCGTGCGGATCTTGTGCGGGCTCCGCGAACTGGGACACTTCGACCCTTTGCCGTGTTCGCGGGCCTCACAGGTCTCGGGATCACGGTCGTGGGGACACTCGCCGCCGAACTCACAGGGCTGGGTCAGGATGTAGATCCAGTTCCGCATCGTCGAGCGAGCCAACCGTCCCGAACCCTTCCGCGTCGTGAACAGCGGGTGACGGCCCTCGTCGTCGGTCACCTCGTAGCGGTTCACCTCGATGTAGTCCTGAACGATCTCCGCCACGTGGTCCGCGATGTTGATGACCCGTTCCCCATCGTCGCGGTTCTTGAGATTCGTTCCCTGATCCGCTCGATTCCGCGGGAAGATGAACGGCAGCTCGGCTTCCTCTAAGATCTGCTCGACAGCATCGGGCGAGTGGCCGCCTTCGGCGAGTTCGACCCGTAGCCGCTCGCGGTCTTCCTCGTCGACGTAGACGTCCTTCAGGTCCAGGGAGTGTAGCGTCCCGATTCGGGCGGTGGTCCGCCACAGCAGCAGGAACAGGACGTGATCGCGGGACGCGTAGCGGTACTTCTCCAGATTTTCGAGGGTCGGTTTCGCTCGCTCCGCGATGAGCTTCTCCGTGTTCACCCGATCTTCCTTCGTCAACTCGGGTACGTTGATCGCCCGCACTACGTCTTCGGTGACCGCCTCCAGGTCGTGGCAGTACTCCAGGAACTGCCGAATCGTCCCGAACTGGTTGTTGAGTGTCTGCTTCTGGAGATCGCCACGACGCTCGGCCTCGAACTCTTTGACCGTTCGCGTGGTCAACTGATCGAGCGTTTCGATGCCGTTCGCGTCGCAGAACTCCAGAAACGGGCGTACTCGATACTGGTAGGATTCGATCGTCGACTCGGCGCGGTCGAGTTGCTGGAGCCAGAGATCGAACGCTTCGCGGGGCGGTGTCGGTTCCAGGTCGGCGTCGTCGTCGACAGCCTCGCGGATCTCTTCGAGCATGTCGCGAACGTCGTCGCCGTCGTCGCTCATGACGCGGCCCTCCGGTGCTTCCGCCCACAGCCCACGCAGCGGGACCAGCCGGGATACACATCTCGCTCACAGTCGTCTTCCCGGCAAGTCTCGACTTCGGCGACACGGGTCATCGAACGACCCCCCAGAGGGATCGGATTTTCCCGCGTAGCTGGTCCTGTCGGTCCACTCTCCAAGCGTCGTCGTACTCCACGTCGACGTACCGAAGTGGCAGGCGCGGGCGGTCGTGCCCCTCGCTACAGGTGTCGAGCTTCCAGCCCACCCAGATCACGCACTCGGGGCAGTACCAGGGCGACTCGTCGCGCTCGATCTCGCGCGCCATCACTCGGTCCTCCCGTCGAGATCGCGGTCGTAGGGCCCGGTGGGCGTCACCAGCCGGACGTGTTCGCGCTCGCGTAGCTCGCCGGTCTTCCGGTCACGCAGCTCGTGAAACGACCCGTCGACGCCGTCAGTCCGCGCGCAGGTCGCACACCAGAAGTGGTGATTCGTCGGCTCCCAGGACCGGTGGCCGCGGGGACACACGAATCGCCATCGGTCGCTGCGACTCTCTATCCGGACGGTCTTCTTCTCCAACATACCCACTCGGAACCGACAAAGGGGATGGTAAAAGGAGCGAGTCTTATCCGCACGGTGAAAGTGAAAGTGGTCAGTTCGACGACCCGTCCCTGAGAAATCGGCGAATCGACGGGTGAAAGTAAAACTGTCTCTCGATCGGTGCGACAATCGCCGGACGGGGTTTTGAAGTACCCCGAACGAATCTGCTATCATGGCTTTCGTGCTTACTCACGGAAGCCCACGCGGACCCGTGGCCCTAACACGGGGTCCGCTGTTCTCGAACAGGACCCGACGACGACCGACGGGTCCGCGGCGTGCTTCCGCTACATCATCAGTCAGTTTCCGGGTACTTAGAACTACCCACTGTTCCGTGTACTATCGAACACGAAACAGAGGTCGGGAAGTAGACTTTCGACATTTGTTATACGATAAGCGCCAAGACAGAGATATGCGCCCGCGGGTAGACTGGATGAATCAGACAGACGATCGAATCCTCGAACTTCTGGAGGAATCAGATCTCATTTTGACACCAGCTGTTCTTGCGAAGAATCTGGACTACACTAGGAATTGGGTATCTCGACGGATCAACAAACTTCTGGAAGCAGGTCTAGTGGAACAAATTGATGCGAGTTATTATCGGATATCAGACTGTGGACAGGCTTACCTATCGGGTGAGCTTGGAGCAGATGAGTTGAATAGGAAAGAATGTTGAGTGAAAGACTAGGATACCCACCATTGTGTTTTTTAGCCATGTACATCAGATGGAATTGCACGCAACCAAATCAGATTATATCACCGGTACACTTTTGAGCGTGGCTTTCTCCCTAGAAAATACGCATCCAAAGTCATGTCAACAGAGCTTGCAATATCCCGTGAAAAATTAGAGTCCTTCCTTCCAGTACTGGGAGCGGAGGTCACCGAGGATGAGAAGCTGCAAGATGCTGATTCTGGGGAGATTCTCACTAACGATGAGGGAAATGTTTTAACTGTTGATGAAATTGGCTACCTTGGTCATGGTTCTGTTGAACCAGTAGAAGACGACTTCTCTGCTATCGTATCTCATCTGAGCGATCGCGATATCCGCGAAGACTAACTCTGTATAATGGACGATGTCCGAGATGCATTGTATGCACTTGCTGTAGGTACCTTAGACTATATAAACGAATCCGATGATACGAAATACGGACCAATTGCTCGCGAAGAGAAAGAATTCATAGATCTTGTAAAAAACGGCAATTATGACGATGTCCTTGATGCGGATCTACAAGAGGAAAAATATGCAGAAATTAAAAAACAGGGGGATAAGCGCATATTAATATTTGACACAGACAATATCCCAGAGGTAGTACTGCAGAATCATTCAGAGACTTTCCAAGCCCTCCACAAGCGCTGTAACGGGTTCGCAATAGAGCATCGTCGTGGGATCGCGAGGGTAATGAATGAAGACAAGGGACTGGTAGATGAAGTGTTCAGGCTGTGGGAAGATCGGATTCCATCACATTATCTCCCGGTATTGGAAGAAGCCTTAATACTTAGAGCACTCGAGTTAGAAGAGAACCTTCATCAACAAACAGTTTATCAGTGGCGTCGAGAAATCTCTGACAATTATGCAAATAATGGACGGGATCCAAATGAAGCCCAGAACCTTATTTCTCTCTGTTCAACCGGATATTTGGATGAGGGGAATGTCTTTGACAATATGTACACAGATATGGTTGAAAATGGGACAAGGTCTAAGGACGAATTCAAAGACGTATTTTCTAAATATGTGGACCAGAACCCGTTTGCTGTGTTTGTTAGATCTCGTGGACGGTCAACTGACAAGATTTGTGGAGATTTGAGGGACAAATTAGATGTTATTCATGAGTGGGAGGAGTCGCCCGGATTCGTTGAACTTTGTGGGAAGGGAGAAAACACACATAATACCATCATAGAAGTCCGAAATGAGATCGAATCTGATTTTGATGGGAAAATGCGCACGAGACGAAACCCAGGTATTGATCAAATTATTGTTATGTTTGAGCCATTCGTGACCTGATATGTCTATAGTTGCAGATTCAATTCAGCTTCTCGATGAGGAAGTAGCAGCTTTTGCCTTCTTGCCCTCTATTAATTATTTTTTCGTGTATTGGCAAACTAAGACCCCAGGTATTCTGCTCATATCTCTCAGCCTTTTTGCCCTACTGTTTAGTGCGATAGGGTACAATATTTTGTCAAGTGTTAATTTCACATCCTTCAATAAGAGTCTAGATAATAATTCTGAAGATTCAAACACGTTAGATGGTGTCGGTCTTGTGATCTCATTAGTAGTTCTGATTGGGTGGGTAGGTCTATTTGTCAATAGCATTCTTGAATTATTATACTTTCTCGACAGCTCGTCAATCTGGCCCCCTTTGTTAATTGCTACATCAACGATATTCATATTCTTGTCACTTTCAGATATAGTTCTTGATCAGGTATTCGGCGAGCACTATGATGAAGAATCCTGAGACACGCTCAAGCTATATGGAGAGTTCAACCACCAACCCCCAGGGGTCGCACGTCGAGAAAAGACGATTCCGGCCAGTGGCCACGAACCGGTATCGAGCCGTGGCCACTGTGCTGGATGACGACCCACCGAGCCGCCCCGATCACGTCCAGTTCACCAGCCAAACCTCCTCTATTCCGTCGCTCTTTATATACCACTCTGCTTTGAGTGGGCCGACAAAACTAGGATTCTGGGGGTCGTGGCCACGAGTATGGGAGACCAGATCCCCAGTCAGGTCCGAATCCGAACCGATCCAGACGACAATTACGGCCACCGGTACGAGGCGATCCAGCGCGCGAAGGATGTCTTCGACGTGGGCAACAACACCGGAGCGGTCATCGCCGCGTGCGAACACGCCCGTCGCGACAAGCAGGGCAAGCGCGAGGCGATGACCTACCTCGCCCGCCACGTCGGCGACGACGTTCTCGAAGAGGTGGCGGAACGACTATCCACGCGGTCGATGCCAGTAGAAACAGAGTCGACGGTTCGAGTCGGCGGAGAGTAGCTCAATCAGCTCGAACGCTACCGAGCGCATCCTGTTGTAACATCCTTTGCGCGGCAATCCGCTCGATAGCTTCGCACTCGGCCAGCTCGGGCACGTCGCCACTGTCGACGAACCGGACAGCGTAGCAGCCTTCGTCGAGGCGATCGACGACGACGTGCTGGTCGTCGGGAAGGTCACCGTCGTCGTCGACGAGCCCGTCGCGGTCGAGATCGTCCTTCGGAATCGTTACGCTGCCGGTACCGTCCATGTTCCGTAGTTTCTGCATCACTACCGGCTGGGTTTCGTCTACCCATCAAATAGGTTGGGGTCGTCCACTCCGCGTATATACGCCGTCGCCCCAGACCCCCCATTTCCCTGAGAACTATTGCGGTCAGACGAACGGGGTCGGGCATCGGTCGCAATCGCGGCCGAACTCGACTATGTACGGAAAGATCGACATCGAAGACGCGCTGTTCGGCACGGTATTCGCCGGGAGCGCGTTCGAGACGAACGGTATCGCGAATATTAGTATCCTCGGAAACGACCTGGGCGCGGCGGTGTGGACCGTCCAGGGGACGGACATCACCTTCGCGTTCCTGCTGACGCTCGTCGCCCTCGTCGGCGCGTACGCGACGAACCGCGTCAACGAGAGCAAGAGTACGTCCTACGAAGTGGACACTGACCTCGCGAACATCGTCCGCGGTGAAGCGCCGGTCGAGACGTACCTCGCGGTGGGCACGGCGATCCTCGTCCTGGTCACGGGGCTGAACATCCTCGGTGCCCAGGAAGTCATCGCCGGTACCGCTGCATTCGGGCTGGTCGTCGTCGCCGTCGAGGCGTCGGGCTACTACGTCATCAGCTACCTCGGGTGATCCTCGTGCAACTCGATACTCTCCTCGGCTACGGCCTGCTCGGCACCATCGGCGTGTCCGCCTCGACGATCGCTTCAGCTCTCGTCGGCCAGCCGTTCCCCGTCGTCGTTCCGACGATCTTCGCCGCCGCCGTCGTCGCCGCCCACCACGTCCGAACCAACGACTCCGACGACGACCAGCTCGAAGACGCGACCGACCAGGACGTGCGCGATGCCGTCGGCGAGACCGCTGTCGCCACCGACGGAGGCGAGCCATGAACCGCGGCGCGGTCCTCATCGCCGTCCTGCTCGTCTCCTCGGCGATCGCCCCCGCCGGGCTCGCGCTCGGTCAGACGGACAGCAACACGTTCACCAAGACGATCACCGGCCATCCAGATCGCGTCGTCGTCAATCAGGCCAACATCGACGGACAGTTCGAAGTCGAGATCTCCACGACCGACGGCCCCGACGGCAGTAACGTCACGCTGGTGCGCGAGCAAGTCGGCCCCGGCGCGGAGAAGTACATCCAGTTCAACAACCAGCGCGCCTATGAATCCGTGACGGCGACGGTCACGCTGGCCGACAGTGCCACCGGTGAGCCCACTTTCAGCGACGGATCTGACAAGGGGTTCGATATCAGCTACGTGATCGGCTCGACCGGCGGCGACCGCGACCTGACGTGTGGCACTGGCGAGCGGATCAACTCGCTGACTAACCCATACGTCGAGGTTGTTGACTGCCAGACGCTCCCCGGCAGCACGGAGGTGAACACGACGAACGCAGACGCTGAACAGGTCAAACTCGACATCTATCAGTCTGCTCAGAACGAAAAGGCGTCGAGCGAGATCTACCAGACGACGATAGACAACAAACTCGAAGGAACAAAGACGCAGGCCCGGATTATCGGTAAGAACGCCTACATCCGGGCCCTGAACAACGGCAGTAGCGAGGCCGCCGCGAAGACTGCCGCGAAAGACGCTGTGGCCAACTACTACGCAGTCATGCAGGCGAATCTCATCAAAAAATGGAATCAACAGGCTGCGAACGCCCAATATCTTAATGAGACTGCTGCAAGCGAGTCTGATGTTCCGGCCAATTACCCGATGAATCTGAACTACACTGACTGGACGAGCGACACTGCGTACAAACACGAGGTCATGGCCAGAAGTGTTGACCAGTCTACTGAGTCGGTCACGCTCGTCAACGGGACCAGCATGACCTCCAGTCAGTACATGCTCCAAATGCGGCTGTACAAGACCACATCTGACTACACGAACTACGGTAACAAGGAGTACGTTGGGGTCACTACTGGGATGGTCAACACGACTACCTACGAAGGTAGCGGCTACGTCAAGGCGTACGGGTTCGAGACGCCCGCTCCGAACTCGAACTACGAACCAACCGACACGGTTCGGTTCGAGCCGTTCGCTGAGAAGTGGTCGGAGATCCAGTCCCAGAACACGCAGGTCCAGAATGACATGGACACGCTCGCCACAAACACGTACGACGCCTACCAAGCCGGCGAGATCAACAACAGCGATCTCGTCGACCCCTACGTCTTCAGTCAGGAGTTCAGCCCCGGCGACGAATACCAGGGCTGGGCCGCCGCCCAGCTGACCATGCTCGGGACGAACTCGCCCGAGGCGATGGACTCGATTGGCCGATTCGACATCTCGACGGCTGGGGGGACCGATCACACCGGGGTGCTGATGTCCCAGACGAACCCCGCCAGCGGTCAGTTCGAGACGAACACGACCTATGATCCGTCAAAGATCGACGGCACCCAGTACGTCGTCACAGACTCCGAGATCCACGAGTTGACGACCAACTTCACGATCTCCTCGATCGAGACCACTGACGGGGAGCGTCGACAGAACGTCACCATCGAGAAAACGACCTACGAGACCGCCGACGTGAACACCACCCAGCTCACCAAACTGTACGAGAACCTGGCCTACGAGCGGGCACAGTGGGAAGCTCGCGAACAGGATCTCGGCGGCGGTGGCGGTGGTGGCTTCCTCGGCGGCGGCTCGATCGACCAGACCGTTGCACTGCTCGCACTGGCCGCGCTGGCCGGTGCCGCACTGCTGGGCAACTCCTAACTCACCACCATGCGCTTTCTGACACTCGTCATGCTGGCAGTCGTATCGCTCGCCGTCGTCGCTCCAGTCGGGGCAAGGCCGACGGCTGACAGCGTCGCCAACACGACCGATATTCCGAACTCCGAGCCCACCGCCCAGGGCTCGGACACCGACCCGACCGACACCACGCGGATCGACGAGAACACCGTGCTGGTCGACGCCGAATACCGGGCCAACGAGAGCGTCGCGCTGCTGACGATCCGCTCGAAGACAGTCCAGACGCTCACCTTCTCCGACGGTGGGCAGTTCCGCCAGGGCGGGAAGGTGCCGGTCACCGTCGAGCCGTTCCGCGCGGGTGAAACAGCGACGATCGAAGTGCCGGTCACCGAAGTCGACGGCTACGTCGGCGTCGCCATCTCCACCGAGAACACACGCCTCTACTCCGAGATCGTCAAGCAGCCCTCCGGCGGTGGGCTCGACATCCTCCGCGCACTGTCGTCGCTGCAAGCGTGGCTCGCTGGCGCGGCCATCGCGTTCGTCTGGATGGCGATCGCCGGCTACAACGTGATCCGTCGCGAGAACGGTCGTCCGGAGGTGGCCTGATGCCCACGCCGACGTTCCAGACGAACCGCGACCGGCTCACCTGGCTCCTCGGCGAGTACAAGCTACTGGTCTCGGGCATGATCCTCGGTGCGTTCGGACTGGTGATCTACTACCAGCCACAGCTCCCGACACCACCCGCCTGGATCGCTGGTGTCCTCGTCGGCTGGCTCTTGCTCGGTGTTCCCTGCTACCTCGTGGGCGCGAAGATCGCCCGCTGGCTTCGCAACCGCAACTGGATCGAGGTTCACCACGTCAACGCTGCTGAAGACACCGTCCAGAAGCACTACGTCCCGCCGGAACTCTGGCGCGAGAAGGAGATCGTCGGCCCCGATCCCTACCCGATCAACGGCGGCAGCGCGTGGGCCGTCCGCGAGTACGAGTACCTCGACGACATCGAGCAGGTGCGCGTTCGCGGTGTGTGGCTCGAAGGGTGTCAGGACACCCAGCTCATGACCTCCAAGAAGCAGATGGAAGACATCCACGGCTGGCTCATCGATCGCGCCGAAGAACTCGCTGCCATCCGCGGCCGGTGGTCGCGCGGGGCCGTGGAACTCCAGAAGAAGCTCGTCACCGCCGAGAGCGAAGCCAACGAACGCGGCCAGATGATCCAGAAGACCGCCGCCAAGGACACCTTCGGCAGCCTCGTCGAGGACGGCGAAGACTTCGACGACGCCCCCACCATCCACGAGATCGACGATCACGATCCCACTGCTGACGCCGCCGTGGGCGATGGGCCGACCGACGTATCGACTCCCGACCAACAGACCCCCCAGATGAACGATGACTGAGGACAACAGCGACCTCTACACCCCGGCACAGTTCCGCGAGTACCAGGACGGCTACGGCCAGCGCGATCCCGACGAAGCACACGCGCACGCCGGGATCGTCCGCGACGAAAAGCTGTCGCGGTACCTCGCGATCCTCGAAACGCACTACGACCCACAAAATGCCGACAACCCCGCGAAGATGCCCGGCCAGGCCAAGGACCTCTAGCACGTCCGCGACATCGTTCGGATCGAGGGCACCGAGACCGCTCGTCGTGCCCTTGAGAACGGCGACATGCAGTCGCTCAAGCACTTCACTGGCGACGCGGGCCAGCGGGCCGACATCTCCGGTATCAAAGCGATCGACCAGCTACGCGCTCAGATGACCGGTCCCGCACCGATGTTCTACGAGTGGGCCGAACCCGGTACGGGGAAGTCGAACTTCGCCTGTCTGCTCGGGCAACTCTGGAAGGAACAGCACCCGGATGGGCTGGTCGCTTCGAACATCCGCACCCTCGAAGAGACCGACACCTGGACCGGCGACGACGGCGACCGTCGTGACGGCTGGCTCGCCAACTACGGCGAACTGAACGAGTGGCTCAAGCAAGACGGCGATCCGATGCACAACGAACAGGCCCGGAAGCTGTTCATCTTCGACGAAGCCTCTTCGAACGCTGGCGGTGGTGGGAAAGACGGCTACGACACGAAGACGAAGCTGGGGCCGCTGACGTACAAGATTCGGAAGTACGGCGGGTCGTTGATCGTCATCGGCCACGACGGTCGGGACGTCCACCCGCTCGTTCGTGAGCTGGCGACCTGTGTCCACAAGGAGGGGCTGAAGGAAGCGACCTTCTACGAAGACGTGAAGGGGCGCTCCGGCGTGAATCCCATCCTCTCTGTCTCGGGGATCCCCGAGACGGACTGGCGCTACGACGACAAGGAACCGACGACGTGGTCCTGGTCCGGCGGCGAGGACGACGGCGACGAAGTCGATCCTGAAGCCCTCTCACGGAAGCTCGCAGTCTACACGGTCATCACCGCGAAGGAGGCGAACCCGGAGCAACCAAACCACGAAGTGGCCGATTTCGTGCCCTACAGCGCCGAATGGGTCCGACAACGCTGGAACGAATATCGACACGACGGCGAGTACCGAAACGTGGTTGGCGAAGTCGAAGGACTAACCGCATGATGGCGACGGGATTCGGGCAAACCAACAACAACCAACCCCCCGGCGTACCCCTACTGTTGGCCCATGGCGCGCTCGCTGCCTGCGAGCGCACGCGAGCCATGGGCAACGGCCGGCACCAACCCGGAGGAGTATCTATATATGACGCACGCGAGGCGCGATCGCGATGAGTCGATCCCACAGGGCGAATCACTACGGGACGCTCGTCGAGCGCCAGGCCGTCGAGCGGTACGGACTGGAACTCGATCGGTGTAGCTGGCACGACGCGAAGCGGCCGGACGGCACACCGGTCGAGATCAAGGCCGCGATGCACCGTCACGCCGACGGCCAGCCCGGCACGTTCAAACTCTACGATCAGTACCACGAGCAGCTCCGGGCCGCGAACGGCTGGTACGTCTTTGCTGTGTATCGGGTTCGTGGGCGCGGTGTAGAAGTCCTACAGTGGGAGATGCGGCACTCATCGCGGTTGCCGAAGCTGGACTGGCACGGTGGCGGCGATCACCGGGACGCACAGCAGGCCAAGATCGAGATCAGTATTCTCGGCCAATAGCAGAAACAGAAGGCCACTACGAGCAGATTGGACCGTGTCGCGGTTCCCGGTTACCGGACCAGTCCTGGATCTTGGCCCCAGAAATGAATGCCGATGTGATTTGCGATGTCTTCGATCGGATCGTCGGAAAACGGATGCTTCGAGACGACTAGGATGCTGCCGTCATCGAGTTCCTCAACTTCAGGTGCAGGCGTCGACAAGAGTGTTTGGCGTCCGATCCGTTCGACTTCTTCGGGTGGATACAGATCAAGCCAGTTGATGAACCGCCGTGGTGACGACGGGTAGTCGCCCTCCGGTAGCGGTACTGCAACTGGCTGACTTGGGGCGATACCAAAGCCCATGACTGGGGACCCATCGATAGCTGTGTATAGGTCGACAAAGGCATTGATCATCTCCCTGAGATTCGGAATATCCGTTAGATCTGTCTTTTCGTTAATTCGTCCTGCTTGCACGCGGAACCTCCCAGTGCTCTCTCCAGACCTTGGGGACCGGAATTCAATATTAAATCCATCACGGGAAAAGAGCAGTCTGGGAGTTCCAGTGATATCGTTTCTCCTTTTTTGGAGTTTATATTCTTCATTCTCCTGCACTATATTGGCCAGGCTCTCGATTAGTGACCCAGCATGAACCTCAAGACATAATATGTCGATTTTTATCGATTCCTTCATGGGTTAATTGTCTGTATAGAGGGTTCGAGGACACAAGAGATTATCGGCACTAACGGCTATAAACTCCAAGAACTCCTCAGTGAAGGCTTAGGTGGAGAACTGAATCACTGTGGGAATCCATCGTAATCCTCCTGTAATTTCTGCAACTCACTCACAATATCCGAGATGGCGGCGAGTGGTGGGTCTTCAACATTCAAATTAGCCTCCCTTGCAAACTTGAGAAGTTGTTCATCGCATGTGATCACCTGATCGCAGAGCTTATCAAGTTCAACAGAAGCACCCAAGGCTACCTCAGCAGGTGGTGCTGGATACTCAACCGATTTGGACTTCGTGGTTCGATCTTGATAACAGACCCGGACAGCGTGATCCGACAGTCGTTCGAATACCAAGTCGAATCGTTCCCCAGTAAATTCTGATCGGCATTGCTCGTAGAGACCGACATTACCGTGTTTCAGTGAACTTACTACCTTCGTTAGATTGAGCAAATCAAATAAAACACGTGTTCCGACGTAACCGTCTGGTACCGTGCTGTCGGTAACGGGTTCGCCCTGCTCGTCAATACGGCGAGTTAGGATCTGTTCGTCTGCGACTACTTGAATTCTCCCAGTGATCATCCCCTGACTGACTGGGTTCTCATCGAATTCTACAGATATCTCAACTGATTTCATACGAATGATTCTGGGAATGCCGTAATAATCACACCACTATCTGGATCTCGGATGAGCCTGACCCTGTCTATTCCATACTTTTCCAGCTCTTCACTCTCATAGATTATTTTATACGGATCCTCTTTCGGCTTTGGTACTGATCCTTTTTGTGCTGTTATTTTTATCACCTTTTTTATTTCTTCGGAATTCATATCTCGGAACTTAGTCCCTCCAGAAACTTCTCCAGGTGTTGTAGGTATCTCATCGAAACTTCCTGCTCCACTCTCGGCATGTTTAGCTACGATGTGTCGATATCCTGGTCCTGTCTCTAGATGTTTCGTAGTGTCTTTGAATTTGCCTGTATTGAGCAAGACTATTTGTGTTCCTTTTGTCCCAACATATGCTTCTTCAACATCAGATATTGTAAGTGGCTTTTTCAGCTTATCTTCATTTATCTTATTGATCTTTTTCAGATTACCACTGACTTTTTCATACGATGATCCACCGTCTGTGACAACTCGTTTGTAGTCGTCGCCCTTACCGAACGCTTTGTGGAACTCGTAGGCCTTGTTTTCGGGGAAGGCCTTGGAGAGCCCCGAAGAAATGAAGGCACGGTATGCATCGTCCGCCTTGTCCGGATTGTACTGTATCCATTTTTTGGTCGTGTCGCAAAGTCCTCTAGAGTTCAGTAGCAACTGGCTCCCGTGAGGAACGGGTCGCCTCTGGTGTCCAACCTGAGGGGTGACCCATGCACGCCACAATTGACGTGCGGTTGACCGTTACGACGACGACAAAACGATACCGCTGGCCCCGCTGGCTGAGTTCATCACTGACCAGAACGTCGAGTCAGTTCTTCTCGAAGGACTGGTCGAGAGCCTCGACGCGAGCCGCGTCGAGGCGCTCTGTGGCGAAAAACATGCCAACGGCAACGGTCAACAGCGATTCCAACGAGCTGGAACCGATACCCGCACAGCTGTCACAACCGCCGGTGAGCACGAGTTCTCTCTCCACTACGTCGAGGATACTGACGCTGACCACGACGAAACCAGCTACTTCCGGCCCGTCGAAGATGTTCTCAGCTTCGACGGGCAAAACCGCTACCAGCAGGACATAGCGGCCGAGAGTGTCGATCTCGCCACCTCGCTCAGCTATCGTGACGCTGCTGACCACGGCGACGGCATCCTCTCGGAGATGCCGTCGCCGACCACCATCAACCGCCGCGCCAGAGAATACGGCAGCAAGCTCAAGCAGTTCCTTCCAGACTGTGTCGCTGACACAGAGGCTGACGCTGTTATTCCTGACGGCACGAAGTGCCACAGCCAAGACGACGACCGCTCGTACCACTCCGTCCAGGCCACGCTCGGCGAAGATACTGCCGAGGAGTCACGCTCCCTGCTGGATCTCTCGGTGAACGCTGAGTGGGACGAGACAGCAGCCGACCTCAATGACATCGACGCAGTCACTGACGACGCGACGGTCGTCAGTGACGCTGATGACGGCATCGTCACGGCTTTTACCGACGAACACAGCGATCACCAACTCGATCTCGTCCACGTCGGCCGAACGCTCGACTACAACCTCTGGGACGACGGCGTGTTCTCCTTGGATCGGCGGAACGAGATCGTTTCGGAGGTGATCGACGAGGTGTTCCATCTGAAGAACTCGGTCGCCAAACACCGTCCAGACGAGGAGTTCGCGGCGATCCGCGAGCGGATCGCGCGAACGACTGAGCGTATCGAGAAGACAGCGTGGCAGTTGGATCAGTACGGATCAGAGAAGGCTGCGGGGTATCTTCGGCGGTGGCTGCCATCGATCGTGACGTTTGCCGAGCAGGCCGTCGAGGGGTTCGAGGTGCCGTGGACCTCGAACCCCGTCGAACGGTTGATGGGGGAGGTCAGCAAACGGTGCAAGAACCAGTGGATGTGCTGGACAACGGTGGGATTAGAGGCGATACTCCAGCTTCGGCTGGTGAAGTACGCTGATCCAGAGTACTACCAATCGTTCCTCGACGAACTGCTTCAGCGATCGACCAAAACAGCAATGAGCTGTGACCTCTCAGTTGAGAGCACCAGAGGCAAACTCTAGACCGCTTTGCGACGCGACCCACTACTTGCTGGCAATCCTGCCGCGACTGCTGGCGTGAACGTGGAGGTCACGAGAAGTACTGTCAAAAAGACAGAAATGACCTTCCGTCGCGTAGTCATCCGGTTTTATTATCGACTCCATATTTATTTGTTTCCATCTAAGCAAATTTAATATATTATAGTAATAATTGCTATATCTTCAGACAGGATCTGATCATACTCGAGAGCATCGGACATCGATCATCTCCACGAGTGCGACGCCAAGGCGATGCACAATGTTGCGTCGTATCCGGCACCGCTTCTGCACGGACTCTGCGTGCTGTCCAGTCCTGTTCGTCAGGCCTGGGGTCTATGTACGATGCCTTCGGTGGATCATCGGGATAGAGTGGTCTGAGATCAGTGGGTCCCTGAGGTAGCTGTGCGGTGTATTTTGGGACAGCGGCCTTAGCCACAGGTCATCTCACCCCCTCGTAGACGTTGCTGACAAGGTTGGTTGTCGGGGTCCCGTGGCAGCCTGCACCCGGTAAACAGCGCGTACACACCGGTCAGCCGGCTGCACGCCGTTCGCGGTGGCTGTGCGGGAAGGGGCGCGCGTTCTGCGCGCCCCGCACTTGGTGGCCCTGCCTACAGGCACCGTCGTAGGGGTGCCCGACAACCTGCGCCGACGGCCGACCACACGAGACCGGCGTTTTCGCGGTGAGAAGTGCCTGCTCACGGTCAATTCGGTGTCTTCTCGATCGGCGAGCGGAGCGAGAAACTGGCGCGAACTCGCCCCGATCGGGGCGGCCACCCCGTCGCGACGGCCCGAAAGAACGGATCGAAGACGCACTGAAACCGATCCTCTATGAGTGAGTACAGAAAAGTCGCGTAAGAAAGCCTGGAACGCGAGAGAAGTCACTATCCGCACGACCAGCGACCGGCGCCCGAGTTTGCCTCAGCCCGGTGGCTCGCTCAGATCGCGAACACGCACGTCGTAGGCAGTCCGATCGCCGTAGGTCAGTTCGCCGATCAGCTCGTCGACGCTCCCCCACTCGTTGAGGTACAGCCACTCCGAGCGGGTCGAGGCGTCGCCGTCAGTGTCGTCGACGGCGTCGGCAGTGTCCTCGGTGCTGTCGCGTTCGTCGCGTTCCTCACGGCGTTCTCGACGCTCTTGGGCGCGTTCGGCGAGATCCTCTTGCGTGTCGTCGGGGTTCGCTTTCGCCAGTATCTCCGTGGCGCGCTTCCAGAGGTCCTTGCTCACGAACGTGACGAGCACCGGATTCCCGCGCCGGGCGACGACACCGTTCTCAGCTAGTCGGGCGACGTGGTACCGGATCGTCGAGCGGGCGAGCCCAGTCTCTCGCTCCAGGTGGTCGTACGTCGCGCCGTTGGAGCGGGCAACGATCTTCAGGATATCGTACACGGCGTCAGTCGACTCTTTCAGCGCTTCTCGGTACACTTCCGTGGCGAGATCCTGATACCGTCGTCGAAGCATTTCACGCCGGCCAATCGGTCGTTCGAACTCGAACTGTTCGGCGAACGCGCCGTCGAAGTAGTCGTCTTCGACGTGGTCGGCACGGTCGAGCCCACCCCAGTAGGCGTGGGTGGCGACGATCGTCCGCAACTGGTCCAGCACGTCGTCCCAGTCGTCGACGTGGGGGTTCGCACCCCGATCAACACCGGCGTAGGCGGCTTCGAACTTCGGGTGTCGGTAGTAATCCGACTCCGGTCGCTTATGCCAGTCCTGTGCCTGGTAGATCTTCGTGTGAATGCTGTACTCCGTGCCATCGAAGCCAAGCAGGTCCCAGCGGTCGGATTCGACGGATACCTCACTCCAGCCTTCTCGATCGCGTTCCTGACCGGCCTCGATCTCCGAGCGGCCACCCCAGGCGATCAGGTCCTTCGAGTTCTCCAGGGCTTCGACAACACGGGGTTTCTTCTCGACATCGAAGCGGATGTGGGTCTCGGCCTTCGCGATGCGGCGGGACTCGTCGACGCGGTCGCGATCGACGTTCAGGGCGTCGCTGCCGTACACCGCCCGGAGCGCATCGTAGGCCCGGCTCTCTACCTCTTCGGCCTTCTCGGCCCACGTGGTCCACATCTGGAGTCGGGTACCTTCGCCGTAGGGACACTGCAGGGGATCACGTGAGTTCTGATACACCAGATCACGGTACTGGGGCATGATCTCGACTCTGAGTGAGACCGGGCCGGGTTCGAGCGACAGGCCGGCGTCATCGTCGTCGACGATCCGCCGGAGTAGTACGTCTTGCTGGTAGTAGGGACGATAGTCGCCGCCGGTCTCGGTGCCGGCCATCCACTTGCTCGACCGGACGACGAGCCCGTACTCGTGGCCGTCGTCGGGCACCCAGTCGAAGCGGTCTTCGACGCCGCGCTCGGCGATGTACGGCTCGATATCGCGGTTCGCGATGTGCTCCCGCCAGTAGTCGACGGCAGTGGCGTACAGCGTCTCACGCTCGTTCGGCGCGGCGTCGTGGTCGCTGGGAGACAGGTCCGCCAGCACGTTCTGTATGGCCGCACCGTGGGCGACGGGCTTGGGCATTGCAGTGGTCTCGTAGCCGCTGGCGACATCGTCGAAGCGAATGTGATCGTCGCCGGCCGGCTTCAGCGGATCGATACTCACTCGTCGCTCCCTCCGTCGGTCGCGACGGCACCCGTCTGGTCACTCTCGTCGGCGCTGGGACCGTCCTCGAACAGATGCGGGTATCGCTCTCGAAGCGGTCCGAAGATGCGTGTCGAGCTGTACGTACTCCGATCGCTGGCCTCGTCAATATCGTCGCGATCGGGATAGGAGCACTCCACGGGCGCGAGATCGCGAGGGTTGTCTCGCTGCTGTAGGCGTTCCGGCCGCTCGCCGATCTCGTTGAGCCGTCGCTCGCGCTGTTCGAGCGCGTTGATGACCGCCTCACGCGGACCGCCGTCGTCACCACGCTCCAGGGCACGCTCGACGCCGATCCACGCCCGGATCATTTCGATACTGTCGATGGAATCGATCCGCGTGCGAACGAGCTTTTCACGGCTCTTGTCGCCGAGAATACTCCAGTCGAGCCACCGAGCGGGATCTTCACCAACGTCGTCGCGGATCTTGGGGAAGGTCTCGCGAGTCCGACCGCTGGCGCTCTGGTTTGTCGACGGCATCACTGCCCTCCCACGTGGTGGTTGGCGACTTCTTGACTCTCGCTGTGCGACTGCACCGTCTCCCAGTTGAAGTGACGGCGCTCACTCGCCTCCGCGTCGTAGAGAAGCGACGCTTGAACGAAACCGGCAGTCACTGCCAGTCACCCCCGTCAGTCCGAGCCTTCGTGCGCTGGCCCCGGTTCCGGTTCGGGTGGTCCGCCGGGTCAGCCTTCGAGACAGTCTTCCCCGCGGCACTACCGGCTGACAGACGGGCCATACAGTCGCAGGCAGCACAGCGGTGGGCGACGTTGTCCTCGTCGCCGAAAGTCCGCCGGAAATCACGCGAGACGTGTGTCTCACAGTTCTGACAGACGGTCTTGTCGATCCGACTCTCGGGGAGACGCATCATGCGGACCACCCCACACTTAAACAGAGATATTTATTCCATCTATTTTTTGCCCGAAATTTAACTCTAGAAGCTCCAAGCTTCCAGTAATTTTGATCCGGGAAAGTTTGGAGTGGGACCGCCGAGATTCGAACTCAGGTCCTACCGACCCCATCGGCAGAGGATACCACTACCCCACGGTCCCGCACTCGGAATGAGGAGGGTCCACTAATTAAGGGCTACGCTTCGGCGTTGCGTGTGGGAGTCATCGTCTCGGTCGGGGCCGTCGAGTCGCGGCGGGTGTCGTCATCCAGAGAACCGTTAGACGAGGACGCGTTCGAGTTCGACGGCGACGCCGCCCTCGGCGTCGGGGTCGCCGACCAGTCGGCCCAGACACACCGCCGCGCCGTCGGGCGTCACGCAGCACACCTCGGCACCCTGCTCGGCGTCGGTCTCGATGACGCCAGGCGCGTAGACGGGTGCGCCGTGTGCTACCTCGCGGGCGGCGCTGGGGGCGATCGTGACCGTCGGGTAACCACGGAGTGCGTGCTCGGCGGGTGCGACTGTCTCGTGGAGCCAGCCCTCGTCGTCGTTGTCGGCCCACTCGGCCAGCGCGTCGACGAGGTCCTCCATAGTCACGAGGTCGCGATCGTCGAAGTCCCCGGTCGCGGTGCGTCGGAGTTCGCCCATGTGTGCGCCGGTCCCGAGCGCGAGCCCGATGTCGTGACAGAGCTTGCGGACGTACGTGCCAGAGCCACAGCGGACGCGCAGGAGTGCCCGGCGGTCGTGGCGTTCGAGGACGTCCAGCGCGTGGATCGTCCGGCTGCGGAGCCGTCGTTTCACGGCGCTCTTGCGCGGGGGCTTCTGGTAGATCTCGCCCTCGAACTCGGCGACGATGGAGTCGAAGTCCGGCGGTGCCTGGTCGTGGAGTTCGAGGATCGTGACGTACTCTTTGACCGCGTCGTCGAACACGCGTGCCGCGCGGGCGGCGTCGCCGAGCAAGATCGGGAGACAGCCCGTGACCTTCGGGTCGAGCGTGCCGCCGTGTGCGACGCGCCCGAGCGTCCGGTCGTCGCCGGCCGCGTCGAGCGCGTCGTCGACGGCGTCCCGGACCCAGGCAGCCACCTGGTGGGCGGAGGGGCCGGGCGGCTTGTCGAGGTTGACGACGCCGAAGGTGAGCAGATCGGCGGGCGACCGGTGTTCGGGCGCGTCGCGGACCATCTCAGAACTCGTAGGTGACGCCGGCCGTCGGTGCTTTCCCCTCGTCACCGTCCGGTTCGTAGGCGTCGACGGCGGCGACGATGAGTTCCTGGACGCCGCTCTCGTCCCAGCGGGCGGTGTTGATCGAGAGGTCGTAGATCGATCGGTCGTCGATGTCGATGCCGTAGTACTCCTGGTAGCGCAGCCCTTCGCTCTCGGCGCGGGCCTGCGTCTCCTCTCTGGCCTCGGCGACCGGCTTCTCCTCGCGGTCGGCGATCCGTTCGGCTCGCACGTCTAGTGGTGCGTCGAGCCACAGCTTCAGGTCGGCGTAGTCACCGGCCATCCAGCCGGCCAGCCGGGATTCGAGGACGAGATCGTCTTCCTCGCGAGCAGTCGAGCGCAGTCGCCGGTCGAGGTCGCGGTCGATCTGGTCGTCGGATTCGGCCTGCTGGTTGAGTTCGACCAGCGAGACGCCGCGTTCCTCGGCCAGCGAGCGAAAGATGTCGCCGCCGCTGACGTGGTCGTATCCGAGTGCCTCGGCGAGGTTCGCGGCGAGTGTGCTCTTGCCGCTACCCGCCGGTCCGGAAACGGTGATCAACATGTATCGACTGGTGAGGGCGCGAATAAAGAGGCTGTCTGTTTCCGGTCGCGTTCGCGGGGTCGGCTACCCCGTCGGCGAGGTCTGGACGTTCAGTGCCTTCCGGAGCAGTTGGCTGAAGCCAAGCGAGCACAGGAAGTACCAGAGGATCCAGGCCTGGAGCGGTCCGAGGACGCCCTGCTGCCAGTTCGAGACCTCGCCCACCAGGGGGAGGACCATCACGGTCTCTGCGGCCTCGATGTGGCCGTCGCGGATCATCCAGTACATCCAGAGGAAGGCGGGGATCGTCAGCAGCATGATCCACACCATCGGTCGGAACTGGGCCTTGAACATGCCCAGCTGGTCGCCCATCGCCTCCATCTGCTCTTGCTGGATCTCGTCGAGGGCTTCGTCGTCGCCGCGCTCTTTGGCGGCCTCACGGCGGTCCTGGAGATCCTGCATCTTCTCCTGGTACTTTCCCATGACTTCCGAGTCCATGAGGTTGTCCTGGAGGAGTGTCGACCAGAGACCTGTCATGATCGCCAGCACGAGGATGACGACGTAGAACGGAACCACGTCGTTGAGCGGTCCCAGCACGATGTCGATCGTGCCGCCGACGAGTGACCGCACGTCCTGTTGCATGTAGCCGGCGAACAGGCCCACGGTGACCAGGGCCGCGCCCTTGTCGTAACTGGTCCAGTTGACGCCCTCGTCGTCGCCGTCGCCGTCGCCGTCGCCGCTGGTGGCTGCGGCGGCTTCGACGCTGTCTTCGCCGAGCGCGTCGCGGATCCCGTCGGGGTCGCTGAGGACGAACCCCGCTCCGTCGGCGTCGACCAGCAGCCCCTTCTCGATGAGCCGGCCCCACTGACCGCTCGTGAGATCGTCGCTCACGTCGGCCCAGGAGACGGTCCCCTGCTCCTCGGCGACGGCGAGGACAGTCGCCAGTGCGTCGGTCATGTCCTCGCCCTCGCTGGCGAGCGACTCTACTTTCTGGGCGGTACGTGCCATTCGTGTACTACTCTACAGCGGCGAGCCCTTATCAACGTTTTACTCGACGCGCGCGTCGATGGCGTCCTGGATGTCGGCCCAGACCTCGTCGGGGGTCTGCTCGCCGTCGATGGCGACGAAGGCGTCCTCGCCCTCGTAGTGGTCGATCACCGGCTGGGTGTTCTCGTCGAACACGTCCAGACGGTTGCGGACGGACTCCTCGTTGTCGTCGTCTCGCTGGATCAGGTCGCCGCCACAGTCGTCACAGACGCCGTCTTCTTCGGGCGGGCTGAACTCGACGTGGTAGTTCGCGCCACAGTCGTCACACACCCGGCGGCCGGTGAGTCGGTCGACCAGTTCCTCGCGAGCGACCGACAGCGAGAGGATCACGTCGAGGTCGGTCATGTCTTGGAGTTCCTCGGCCTGTTCGAGGTTCCGGGGATAGCCGTCCAGGACGAAGCCGTCGGCCTGGCTGAGTGCCTCGTCGACGATGGCGTTGACGACTTTGTCCGGGACGAGGTCACCGGCGTCCATGTACGCGCCCGGCGTGTCGTACTCCGTGTCCATGTCGGAGATGTCCATCTCCTTGTTGCCACGGAGCGCGTCGCCGGTCGTGACGTGCTCGACGCCGTAGCTCTCGGCGATGTTGCTCGATTGTGTGCCCTTGCCCGCACCCGGCGGACCCAGAATCAGGATTCGTGGTGCTGCCATACCCGCCGATTCTGCGGGGTGCAATAAATGATTGTCCAAACCGTTCGACGGCTCGATCGACTGTCGCGCCTCTGTGGATCGGTACGGTAACTTCTTGCGTCCCCGGTGGTCGAAAGTACTATCCCCGGCCATGTGTAGGGAGGGATATGAGCACTCCACCGGGGGAGTACTACACGGAGGAACGGTGGCAAAACTGGATCGACCGCCTCGACGAAGAGGAGATCGATCCGGAAGACGAGGATTCCGCTCGCCTGCTGTTGAATCTGCAGGACGATGCGGCGATCGCCGTCGCCAAGATCATCACCGATCACGACGACGAGTTGATCGATCAGGACACCGCGCTCGAGGAGATCGCGGACATCCGCGCGATCGTCCTCGAAGAGATCGACCTCGACGACGAGGAGACCGTCATGCTGATCGACGGCGTCCAGACCTCCCTCGTCTGTGTCTTCTACGCCGCCGAGGAGTACATCGCCGAGGGCCCCGCCGAGGAGGGAACGGTCATCGACTACATCGAGGCCGCGGCCGACGCCGAGGCCGAGGAGGACCTCGACGCGGCGCTCGGGTACTGCGTCCAGGCCGGCACGCTGGTCATCGACGGCGAGGAACTCGACGTGGACGCGGCCGCGGAACTCGAGTACGGACTGGTCTCGGAGTGGGCCAACGGACTCGATAGCCTCCAGACGGCAATGAGCGACCCCGAGGTCGTCGAAGAAGACGAAGAGGGCGACGCGTAGTCGTTATCGTTTGGATCATAGCTGCGGACAGCTTTTTTACCGGGTACTGACAAGGACGGGCAATGCGACTCCGGGACGACGACCGCGCCCAGTCGGTCCAGATCGGAGCGGTGTTGCTGTTCGCGATGCTCGTCGTCGCGTTTTCGAGCTATCAGGCCTTCGTCGTCCCGAACCAGAACCGCGCGGTCGAGTTCAACCACAACCAGGATATTCGAGACCAGATGCAGGATCTGCGCAACGAACTGGTCTCGATCCACGGCGAGACGGCGACCAGATCGGTGACGCTGACGCTCGGGACCCGCTATCCCGCCAGACTCGTCGCCGTCAACCCCGGGCCCGCCTCGGGGACGATCCGCACCAGCGGAACCGCGGATTCCGGGGCGAATCTGACGATCGTGAACGCCACCGCCAGCGGTGAGACCGGCGACTTCTGGAACGGCACGGGTCGGCGCTACGACACCGGCTTCCTCGTCTACCAGCCCAGCTACAACGTCTACGGACAGGCACCCGAGACGGCGTACGAGAACACGGTCCTGTCGAACCGCTTCGCGGACGAGAGCCTGGCCGCAACAGGCCAGACGATGATCGACGGCAAGCGGATCAGCCTCGTGACGATCAACGGCTCTCTGAGCCGGACCCAGGCCGGTTCGACGAGCCTGGACCTCGAACCGGTGAGTACGTCGACGACGACGGTCGCGGTGTCCAACGACTCCTCGAACGTGACACTCTCGGCGGCGACGCAGCTGTCCGAGTCCGAGTGGGACGCGCTCCTGGCGGACCAACGCGACGAGAACGGTGGTCACGTCCTCGACTACGAGGTTCAGACGATCGCTGGCGCTCGGTACGATCGTCTGTCGGTCACGCTCGAACCGAACGTCTCCTACCGGCTCCGCATGACGAAAGTCGGGGTCGGGAGTCAGGTCACTGCGGAAGACGAGGCGTATCTCACTGACGCCGCGGGCAACGCGACGCGACTGGAAACTGGTGATACGACGACGGTGACCCTCGAACTCCGGGATGCGTACAACAACCCCGTGACGGACGGACAGATCAACGCGTCGGCGGAGAGCGGGACGCTCTCCCCCAACCAGGTAGCGACCGACGAGAACGGACAGGCGACGTTTACCTACGACAGCACCGGCGTCGCCGGTGGGCAGTGGGTCGACCTGCAGTTCAGTGCCGTGACGGAGCCGGCGACCTCGTTCGACGGGACGACGCCGCGCAACGTCACGATGCGGGTCTACGTCGAGAGCGAACCGTCACGTTCACCACCAGCTGGCAGCGGTGCGTACAACGTCACGTGGCTGGACCCGTCCGATCAAACCGGGATCGACTGTCCGAACGGAGTGGACAATCCCTGTACGCTGGACTTCTCTCAGACCTCCGAAGCGACGCTGTCGATGGCGACAGACCCGATTGTCGACGGCGGAGCGGTACAGTACGCGACAAACGATACGCAGGTCGGTACGGTGTCTGCTTCGGGAACGACGAATGCCGTCGGGGAGAACTCGACGACGTTGACACCGGTGAACAACGGAGGGGTGACCGTATACACGTCGAGTGGCGGGGGAGGCGACCGTCTGAGCTTTGAGATCATCAACAGGGACACCCTCGTGTACAACGACGACGCCGTGACCAACGACGGCCCGGATACGGACAGCGTCGCTGGCGGAGTGAACTTCTCCGTCACGAACGGTTTCGGCGAGAGCGTCACGATCACCGATGTCAGGATAGCGCCGGCGAACAGCGCTATTACGACCCTCAGTGACGACGTGTTCCCGAACGACGAACCCTTGGCGAGCGAGGTGTACGTCGCCGCGGACCTGTCCGATGCCCACGTCGATTACGGCGGTGGAACCGGTGTTCCGCGAACCGTGGACCTGGACACCGACGGGCAAAGCAACGACGGGAACGCACAACTTTCGGACGGCGCAACGGCGACGTTCTACCTCTACGAGTTCACCGACGGCACCTCATCGGTCGACATGAGCGGCGAAGACGTGGAGGTCACGGTCACCTACCAGCCAGCGAGTGGCGGAACCGAGACGAAGACGTTTACCATCACGCCGACCGGCGGGGGCGGCGGAGGGGGTGGCGGCAGTTCCGCGCCGTCGGCGACCATAACAAGCGCGACCTACAGCGCCGGGTCCTCGCCGCCGAGCGACCGGTACGACGTCACCGTCGACGTCGCAGACGCGGACGGCGATCTCGACCGCGTCGAGTACGAACTTGTCGATTCGTCGGGTACGGTTGTCGACACGGCGACGGACAACGGTGTGAGCGGCTCCAGCGACACCTCGGCTGAGCAACTGGTCGCACAGACCAACGAGCGCGATAGTTCGTATACCATTAGGGTGACCGTCTACGACTCCGCATCTAACACGGGGAGCGGTCAGGCCGTCGTCTCGGGTAGCGGCTGACCGACCGATCGGTGTCTCCCGAGCTACCGATCGGAATGTGGATGCGTATTCCACTGACCGTCAGCAGTACCGTACTACGACACTGACTCCCGTCACACGACAGTATTCTGTCTGACCCAGACGACGGCAGCTTCGCAGAAACGAGCGACAGGCTCACACTCTGTCGCCGACCGTCGGTCGGCTCGACCTTACGGGGTGCGCAGATATGTTCGACGATCGTCGAAGCTATAGTCGACAGTATCTTATACGGCGGCGGTAACTCTCAGTGTATGACAACGGTCGGTATCGACGCGATCGAGATTCGGACGGGCAAGCTCCAACTGGACCTCGCGGAGACGTTCGCGCCGGCACAGGACGAAGACCCCGGCAAGTACACGAAAGGGCTCGGTCTCCACGTCTCTTCGTTCCCGGACGTGTACGAGGACATCGTGACGATGGCAGCCAACGCGGCACACCGGCTCATGGAGCGCAAGGGTCTGACGCCCGACGACATCGGTCGGATCGACGTGGCGACGGAGTCGGCCTTCGACAACTCCAAGCCGGTCTCGACGTACGTCGCCGGCTGTCTCGAACAGGTGTACGACGATGACTTCCACCACGCCAACAAGGGCGAGCGGAAGTTCGCCTGCATCGCCGGGACCCAGAGCCTCGACGACGCCTACAACTGGATCCGCGCGGGCCGCAATCGCGGCCGCAAGGCGCTCGTGATCGCGACCGACACCGCGCTGTACGCCCGCGACGACCCCGGCGAGGCGACGCAGGGTGCCGGCGCGGTTGCGATGATCGTCGACGAAGACCCCGACTTCGTCGAGCTGTCGACCGACCAGGGATTTGGCAGCGCCGACGAGACGGACTTCCTGAAGCCCAACCAGCAGTTCCCCTCGGTCGACGGCAAGCGCTCGATGAAAGTGTACCTCGCACGCATGCGCGAGGCGATGGAGGACCTCGAACGCGCCGGGGTCGAACTCCACCCCGACGACTTCGCGCTGATCCCGTTTCACACGCCGTTCCCGGGCATGGTCCGCAAGGCCGCTGCTCTGGGCTATCGCCACGTCTGTCGTGACACGGACGTCGAACTCGAACTGGCCGAGGAAATCGGCCGTCAGCCCCGCCGCGAGGAGTTCAAGACACAGGAGCAGTTCTTCGACGCCATCGAGGAGTACACGGACGCACTCACCGAGACGGAACGCTACGAGGACTGGTACGCCGACACGATCGAGCCGACCCTCGAAATCGCCCGCGAGGTGGGCAACTGGTACACTGGCTCCGTCCACGTCGCCCGCGTCGCCGGCCTCAAGCACGCACTGGAACACGACCGAGACCTGACCGGGGCCCAGCTCCTCGTGGCCTCCTACGGCTCGGGCGCACAGGCCGAGATCCACGCCGAGACGGTCGCCGACGGCTGGAAAGCGGAAATCGAGGCGCTCAACGTCGACGACCAGCTCGACCGGCGCTACGACATCTCCTTCGAGGAGTACGAGCGCATCCACGACGTCCACAACCACGACACCGACGACTACGCCGACGTGGAGGAACTCACCACGCCAAGCGAGGAGTTCGTCTTCGACGGCTGGGGTCGGATGGGCGAACGGAAGTATCGCTACGTGCGGTAGGCAGTCGGACGGATCGAGAGCGGAGCGAACGATCCGTTTTTTCGCCCACGTGTTTCCGCGTCGGGTGCGCTCGCGGATGCCGGTTCGCGACCGGGGAACCACCACCGATTATTGTCCGCCGGCTGAAGAGGGGCGGTGATGCCCTCCACTCGACGACGGTTGCTCGCGTCTGCCGGATTCGCACTCGCTGGCGCTGTCGGCGGTTCCGTTGCCGGCGCACAGTCCGAGTCGCCCCCCGAACCACTCTCGTGGCCGATGGCCCGCTACGACGCGGCCGGCACGGCCTCCCACTCCTCCGCGACGGGGCCCCGCGGCGAGGTCGAGGTCGCCTGGAGCCACGAGTCGACGGACTGGTTCCGGGGGACCACGTCGCCGATCAGCGTCGGTGGCCGGCTCTACGCGGCCGGGGGCGGCCTGCTCGCGCTGGACCCGGAAAACGGAGAGCGGGCCTTCGGAGCCACGGGTCCTTATCAGTCGAGTCCCGCCCGTGCCCCGGCCGCCATCTACGAGACGGCGACGCTGGCCGTGACCACGCCGACGGAGGTCTTCGGTCTGAACGAGGGCGGCGGGATCGGCGTGCCCCTGACGGACGAGCGTCTGGGTGTCGAGCGGTGGCGCGAGCCGGGTTCGAAGCCCGGCTTCTTCGGCCCCCTGGAACCGCCGTCGCCGGTCGTCGCCGACGAGACGATCTACACCCCCGTTCCGGCCGGGGAGTCGCTCGTCGCGCTGGACTCCGAGAGCGGCCACGTTCGCTGGCGGGTGGCGTTCGACGACGAGGAGACGAGTTCGTCGTTCCAGCGCCCGGCCATCCGGGACGGGCTCGTCTTCGCGACGGCCTGGCCCGGACAGGTGTCGGCCTATCGCGCCGAGAGCGGAGTCCGGGGGTGGCACCGCAACCTCGACGAACAGATGATCAGTTCACCGGTCGCGACGGCGGAGGGCGTGGTCGTTCAGACTCGCGAGGATGTCCGTTTGCTCGATCCAGCGGACGGCAGTCGCCTGTGGGACACCGACCTCGACGCGAACGTCACCGACAGTGTCCCGGCGGTCGCCGACGGGACCGTGTTCGTGGCCGACGAACTCGGATCGATGCGCGCGCTCGATCTCGCGAGCGGCGAGGTGCTGTGGACGACCCCGTTCGACGGCAAGACGGCTCCCGTCGTGGCCGACGGCGTCGTGTACGCGGTCCGCTCGGGGTTCGAACTGGTCGGACTCGACGCCGCGAGCGGCGAGCGACTGTTCACCTACCGGCCCTCGCAGGTCCCGCTGTCCGCGCCGATCGTCGGCGACGGACGGCTGTACGCCGCCAACCGAAAGCGCGTGATCGCTCTGGAGGAGACGGCATGACGCCGGAGTCAGACGGCGGGACGGTCGTCGACGACGGTGCCGTCGACGAGCGGTCGTCACCGCAGACGACGGTGACCGTGCTGCGGGCCGCCCTGACGGAACTCCGGCGGGACCCCCGGCTGCTGGGTCCGTTCGCCGTCGCCGGGCTCCTTGTCGCACTCGCAGACTGGCTCCGGCAGTGGGACCCGATCCCCGTCGCGACGCCCAACTGGATGGCCGAGACCGTCAGCCTCCAGTACTCGGTGTTCCCCCGCGGGACCGCCCGAACCGGCAGACGCATCGGTGCGGTCGTGGATCTGGAGCTGCCGTACCTCCTGAGTGCAGTCGCCCTGGAAACCGCCGTCTTGCTGGCGGTCGGCGCGGCCGGGTGGCTGACGATGACGCGCGCCCTCGACGGCCAGCGAGACCGCGGGTCGCTGACTCGCTACCTCGCGGTGCTCGCCACTGTGACGGCCGTTCTCGGCGTGTTCGGTCCCGTCGAGTTCTCGCCGGGGAGCGTCCCGCTGGGACTGCTCGTCGTGTTCGCCATCTCGTTCGTGGTGGTCTCGCTGTTCCCGTTTCCCGGATACCTCGCCGTCGGCCTCGGCGTCCCGGCGGCGCTGCGGGCGAGCGTCTCGGCGGCGCGCGGACAGCGCTTCCGGCTGTTCGGCCTCGTCCTCGCGTTCGGTCTCGCCGTCTGGGGGCTGGCGCTGGTCCCCGTCGCCGGTGGATTCCTGAGCACGGCGCTCGTGGCTCCGGTCCAGGCCGTCTCGATCGCCGTCTTGCTCCGGCGGTCCGGGCCGGTGTCCGCCGAGTGACACCGGGCACTCGCCGGCCGTCCGCCCTCGCTCAGCGGAGGAGCCAGTCGAGACCGGAGGCACACGTGTAGCTCCCGCCGGTGCCGTCCGATTCGAGCCTGAGTTCGTGCTCTTGCTCGCGCTCGGTGCAGGTGCGGATGTCGGTGTGGACGTGGCGCTGGTCGTCGCCGAGATCCTCGACGACGTAGATCGTGACGTTCCCCGGCGTCCAGGCCTCGACCGTCGTCGTCACGTTCTCGCCCGGCTCGACGGTGTGGCGCTGGCTGGGGACGCCGTCGTCGGCTATCGTCACGTTCCGGAACTCGCCGGGCCAGTAGAGCTGTTCGAGCGTCGCGAGTCGGCGGTCGCCGTCGTCGGTCGTAACGGCGAAGTTCAGCTCCATCACGGACTCGGTCTCGGCGACGGTGTAGGCGGTCACGCGGTGGGGGGTGTCTGCCTGGTTCTCGATCGTCAGCTCGGGCGGGGCGTCGATCACCCCTCCGGCGGCGACGGAGAGTCCACTCAGGGCGAGCAATCCGACGAGGAGGGCGGTCGTCGTTCGGGGGGCCATGGTGTCGGCGACGAAGGGGGAACTAACGGTTCTTTCGCTCGCGGCACAACCGACTTTGCCGGCGGTGCCCAGTGGGCCACCGTGTACGACTACCACGCTCACACCAACTACTCGGACGGTCGGTACATGTTCCACATGGCCCGGGCCGCGGCGGCGGCAGGGATCGACGGGATCGGCTTCACCGATCACTGTACCGTCACCGAGCGCGCGTTCCGCCGCGAGGAGCGAGCCCGCTACGGGTTCAACCTCGACGAGACCTACGAGCGCCGACGAACGGGGATCGAGTCGCTGCGCGCGGAGGCCGACGTGGCGATCTACGACGGCGTCGAGATGGACTATCACCCGAGCGACGAGGACGCGATCGCCGACTTCCTGGCCGAGGCCGACTTCGACTACGCGATCGGGAGCGTCCACGAACTCGACGGCGCGAACGTACAGGTCCCCTCGAACTACGCCGGCCGCTCCGAAGCAACACTCGACGCCCTCGTCGACGAGTACTTCGACCGTCTCGTCGAGCTGATCGAGTCCGAGCTGTTCGACGTGGCCGCCCACCCGGATCTGATCGAGCGGACGCCGCCGCTGGCCGGCCGCGCGACCGAGGAGCAGTATCGCCGCGTGGCGGCGGCCTTCGCCGACTCGCGGACGATCCCCGAGATCAACGCCGGGCGCGCGCTGACCGATCTCGACCTCGTCCACCCGACGGCACCGTTCCGGTCGGTGCTGGCCGAGTACGACGTGTCCGTCACCGTCGGCTCCGATTCGCACACCCCCGATGAGATCGAGGCGCGAGCGCCCTTCCTGCGGTCGTTCTTCGAGGAGGCAGAACTCGATCCCGTCGCGCCGCCCGCGCTCCAGTAGCGCCTACCGGAGTTCCCGCAGCCCCGCCAGCATCTCGTCCATCTCGGCGTCGGCGACGGCGAGCGAGAAGCCGTCGATGCGGGCGAGATCGACCGCGTGGTCCCAGAGGGCGTCGGATTCGAGTCCGTGCAGGACGACCGCGTTGGGCGTCGGCGTCACGACCCGCAGCGCGACCAGCGGCGACTCGCCGCGAGTCACGTCGGTAAACACCAGCGCCCGGTTGGTCGACTGCCCGTAGAGCTGGTAGAACTCGTCCGACGAGAGCCGCGTGATCGCGGCGATGGAGTTGATGACGGTGTGGCCGGCGACGGTGTCGGCGTCCCCGCCGACCAGCTCGGTGGCCCCGATAGCGTCGTAGAACTGTGCCAGCGGGACGTTGGCGGCGTACTCGCCCAGATCGTGGACCACGTCGGAGTCGAAGCCGGCCGAGAGGACGCGAGCGTGCTGGCGGATGTGTTCGCCGCCGCGTCGCTCGTCGATGTCAAGCAGCGCCGAGACGACCCGCCTGACCACGCCGATGCCGGGGTTGTCGCGCCGCCCGCTCTCGTAGTCGGAGACGACAGAGGGCGACACGTCGAGCGCGTCGGCCAGCCCCGTCTGGCTCACTTCGAAGTCCGTGCGCCACTTGCGGACGGTCTCGCCGGGCGCGTCGCTGAGCGCGATCTCGCCCGCCATCTTCTCTGCCAGTTCCGCCCGCGGTCCCCGAACCATACCTCACCGTCTACACGGAGACGATCAAAAGCATACCGGAGCCGCCGTCACCGGCCGCTGCTCGCGAGGGTGGCCCCGATCCCCGCACCGATCGGGCCGAACACGAGCGGGTAGACCAGCCCGGCCAGCCCGATCGCCGGCACCAGCGTCGGCCCGCCCGACGAGGAGTCGACGGTGACGGTAAAGAGGACGGCTCCGACGATCGCCAGCGGGAGGTAGCCGGCCGTGACCGCGCCGCCGGTCCGCACCGCGTCGCCCACGTCGCTCGCGTCGGCCATCCGGGCACCGAAGAGGCCGGCCGCGATCAACAGCGCCGGTGGGAGCACGTACAGGACGGGCGACAGCGCGTCCCCCTGCGCGATGTAGTTGAGGACCTCAGTGCCGCCGAGAAACGGGATGTCGATGTCGATCGTCGTCGTCACGCCGTGGGCGTTGTAGAACACCCAGCCGACGAGCTTCCAGGCGACGCCGCCGTCGCCGACCGCCTCGACGATCTGGTTCAGGCTCGACTCCTCGACGGCGGGGCCACTGAGGACGTACGTGAAGACGTAGCCCAGCACGTACGCCCCGATCCCGCTTCCGGCGGCCGGTCCCAGCTCGCGAACAGTTTCTTTCATGCCGTTCGCCCTGCGAGCAGCCACGGTATATGTCTTTGGGGCCGCGAGGCAAACACTGATGGCGACGACGGCGAAAGCGACCGTATGGCAACGAGCGCGTCGCTGACCGAGCCGTCGGTCCTCGCGCACACGAAACGCGAGCTGTTTCCCGGCGACGATCCGGACGGCTACGTCGTCGCGGACACGCAGTTCGCCCAGGAGCGGTGGGTCGACCGCCGCCCGATCGCCGAGGAGACGAAGGCTGCACTCGCGCCGTTCAATCACGTCCAGGTCGGCACCGGCTACCCGGATCTCGTCGGCGTCGGACCGCTGGACGACGACCTGCTCGCGGTCGACCGGCAGGGCGAGCGGCCGCCGCTGGTGGTCGTCGAGGCCAAGGGCTACTCCGGCGGGACGGTCGACGGAGAGCGTGCCGTCGTCCAGGCACACGACCGGCTCGACGAGGCCAACGTCGCCTTCGTCTCGGCTCCCCTGGCGTCGATCCGAGACGGCGAGCGCACGCTGGCGCGCGAACTGAACGTCGGCGTCCTCGGCGTCACGGAGGGCGGGCGTGTCGAGGTGCTCGAACGGCCCAGAGTCGTCGGGAACCGGACCGACGGCGAGGCCGGCGCGATCCGGTTTCAGGCCGGTGCCCAGGGCGTCGCCGAGAAGAGCTTCGGGCTGAACCACCCCAAGAACTACCTGGCCTACCCGCTGGCGGTCGCACACGACGGCGAGACGGACCGGCTCGTCGCAGACCACGTCGTCGGCGCGGTCGATGCGGCCCGCCAGGGCGCGGCCTTCCTCGGGCTGATCGACGCGGAGCCCCGGCCGACGCTGACGCCGCTGGGTCGGGAGGTCGTCCGGTTCGGACTCGACGCGTTCGGGACGCTCGCGGCGGCGCTGGCCGACTTCGAGTCGTACCGCCGATCGCGAAAGCGGTTCGTCGACGTCGCCCCGCGCTGGGGACAGGTCGCTCGCCGCGTCGTCTACGCCTACCCGGCGACGACGCTGCTGGTCGAGGAACTCCAGCAGATGCACGACGACGGCATCGAGGCCCCCTCGCTGGTCGAACTGGTCGAGTGGCTCCACGCCCACCACCCGACGTTCACCGTGGAGCTGTTCTTCCGTGGCGACGAGACGGTCCGGGAGCGCGTCCTGACCGAGGGCGGCGATCTCAGGGCAGACGCTCTCGCGGCGGGGACGATCTATCACTCGCCGACGGTCTTTCAGCTCAAGGCGATGCTGTACCACGCCGGTCTGCTCACGGATCGCGGGGCCGAGCCGTCGAAGCTCGATCCAGAGCGCGACACGTGGGCGCTGTGTCACCCGGTCTGATCGCCGGTCGGGAACGTCGTCACCGTCTCGATACCGTCGGGCGAGAGGCGGACCCGCTGGTTCGGTGCCACGTCGTCGAAGGTCCGTTCGGTCCCGTCAGGCCACGTGACCGTGATCGTCACGTTGCCCTCGCTCGCGAGGCCGACGTGGCCGACCTGGCTCTCCTGTGAGAGATAGTCCGTCTCCGAGTACTGGACGACCTGCTGGGTACTCTCCTCGCCGGTCACGGTGACGGTCGCGCCCAGCGCCGTCCCGCCGGTCTCGTCGACGGCCCGGAACTGCAGGCGATCCGTGTCGCTGGTGACCGTGTTCTCGTAGACGGCGAACCGGTCGCCGTAGGCGGCCGAGATCACGTCCTGATCACCGTCGTTGTCGAAGTCGAGCGCGACCAGGCCACGCCCGTCGGTCTCGGGGAGTCCCCGCTCGTCGGCCGCGAGGTTCTCGAACCCCTCGTCGGTCCGCTCCCAGAGCATCGGGAAAGTGTAGTGTGGATCGTCGGGGTCCAGCCGGAACACGTTCTGGGTCGCGTGCATGAGGTCGCGGTCCCCGTCGTTGTCGAAGTCCGTCGCCGTCGCGGCCCACCCCCAGCCGCCCGTCTGGACGCCCAGGGATTCGGCTCGATCCTCGAAGGTGCCGTTGCCCCGGTTGATCATCACGGTGTTGCCCTTCGTCCGGCCCGAGTGGAAGGCGAACGTCGACATCCGTTCGAGCAGCTCGTAGCGCTCCTTGGACATGTTGTCCCGGGAGATGGGCAATTCGATGTTCGTGACGAACACGTCCCGACGGCGGTCGCCGTCGAAGTCAGCGACCTCGGCTGACATTCCGTTGCGTGCGGTCGGCCCCTCCAGTTGTCGCTGGCTGAAGGTGCCGTCGCCCTCGTTGACGTAGAGCACGTCGGTGTTGAAGTCGTTGGCGACGTAGATGTCCGGTCGACCGTCGCCGGTGAGATCCGTGGCGGTCGCGGCCAGACTCCAGCGGTCGCCCTCGATGCCGGCGTCCTCGACGCGCTCGAACTCGCCGCCGACGTTGCGATAGAGGTAGTTGGGGTAGCCGTTGTCCGACGTGAGGGTCTCGTTCAGTGCGCTCTTGCCGGCCGGGGTCTTTTCGAGCCAGTCGCCAGACTGGTAGAGGAACAGGTCGACGCGGCCGTCACCGTCGAAGTCGGCCGGGGCGGCCCCGAGCGGGTGCGTGACGTTCCCCAGGCCCACGTCGTCGGGCTCGAACGATCCCTCGTCGTTGTGGAGCGCGACGACGCCACCGCCGCGGGGCAACAACAGGAGGTCTTTCCAGCCGTCGTCGTCGTAGTCGACGAACGTGGCGCTCTTGAACTGCCGGTCGTACTCCGGCAACGCTCCCGAGCGACTGAATTCGCCGCCGGTGTTCTCGAACAGGACCGGCCGCTCGCCGCCGACCGCCAGCACGTCGTCCCAGCCGTCGTTGTCCACGTCGGCGACGTAGACGCCCGCGTTGCCGTTGCCGGCACCGCCCGCCACGTCGTCGCTGTAGTTCAGCCCCACCTCTCCGGTCACGTCTTCGAAGCCGATCTCGCCGCCGGTGTCGCCACCCCCGCCCACCTCCGCGATCGAGGTACAGCCGGCGGTCACGGTCAGGAGTGCGACGACGGTGACCGCCAGCGTCCGTCGGTCGATCATGGTGTCGGGAGCGCGCGGTCCTCGCGCGCGGGGACGAGAATCGCCGTCCGTCCCTTCGTTTCGAGGTAGTCGACGATCCCGTGTTCGTCGTCGTCGACGTCGAAGTCGTACTCCTCGGGCTCCATCGCCCGTCGGGTGGTGACGAAGTCCTCGATGTCTCGCTGGATCGAGGTGAAGTTGAAGTCGACCGGCTCGGGGGCGTCCGTCGCGACCCCCTCCGAGCGACGCAGGATGAGCGGATCGAACGAGTCGTCACGGATACTCGCCAGCTTCTGTGAGTGGCCGACGCGGTCGTGTCGCTCGGCGTCCTCGGCCATCCGATCGACGTCCGTCTCGGTGATCGAGCTCTCGCTGCCGAGTTTGTCGGCGGTCTCGCCGATCTCTTCGGGGTCGTGAGCAGGACAGAACATCTTCTCGGTGCGGTCTTCGAGGTCGCCGCTGTCGTACCACCGATCGAGGTCGATGTGCAACCGACCGACTGCCGCGGTCGTCCCACCGGTGAACGGTCCCGAGTCGATCGTCACCGCCGCTTCGCTGGGCTGGGAGTCTTTGAAGCCAGAGCGAAATCCCATCGAGAGGGGCGCGTCGTCTGGCACGTCGTCCTGTTCGACCTCGTCGGCGACCAGCCCCTGTCCCACGACGCCGGTGCGGCGCGTCGTCCGTTCGAAGATCCCGGACAGGGTCGCGTCGAACGTGACGCCGTTGAGCTCGTCGATCTCGCCCCACAGCGCTTCCTCGGCACCGATCGTCAGCGAGCCCAGATCGCTCGTCAGGAACAGAACTGCGTCGAACTCGTCCGCGTGTTCGGGGTCCTCTCCGATCGATTCGAGGAGTGATTCGGGCGACGTGATCTGCTCGACCGAGCTCCCGAGCCGATCGAAGTACCGGCTCGTGTAGCCCAGCATCGTCAACAGGCCGTCGTTGATCGCCGCCGACGGATCACCACCGGTTCCCCACCTGACGGCCGTTTCGAGCGTCGAGAGCGCCGCCTCGACTTGCTCGCGCTCTGCCGTCGTCGGCGGCACCGAGCCGACGTAGGAGAGTCCCAGGATGACCTGGTGCTGGGGCAGCGACGTGTTTCCGTGTGCCCCGTGGACGAGATACTCGTTCCACTCGTGTTGTCCGTCGGGCAGCGACGCCGTGTCGGTGCCCGACGGGAAGCGACCGCCGCCCGTATCGGTCGCTCCCCCCTCGTCCAGTTCCCGTTCCATGCACGCGGCGAGTGCGGCCGTCCCACCGATCGCAACCGCCGACCGAACGAAATCGCGGCGAGAGATCCCTCGCAAACGCTCGGATGACATTGACTGGCATTACCTTCACACCCTGATAATTCTTTCGCGAAGACGCTGTCATTTCGGTGTCGCCGAGTGAAACGAACTGGTTTTCGACCGCAGATCTCCTCGTTGCCCACCAACAGTGAACGATGCCGCCCGACGGTACGGACGGACAGCCACATCTGGGACAGCGTATCGAGCGAGGCCCCGCGTGTCATCCGTCGGCTCAGTTTCGGAGCGGTGACAGATTCCAGCGACGAACTGATCCAAAATCATATATGTAATGGTTTGCCAACCATAGGCCATGACAACGGACGACCGTGGTGGCTGCGGTTCGCGGGCGACGCGGCGGCGTGTACTCGAATCTCTGGGTGGGACCGGAGCGGTGGCGCTGGCCGGCTGTCTCGGATCTGACGGGGCGACGACAGAAACCAGCACCGACGACTCGGTGACGATCGGACTCTCCTCGCCCGAATCTGGTCGCTACTCTCCGATCGGCGACCACGAGCGGCGAGGGTTCGAGCTCGCCGTCACCCATCTCAACGAGGGCGGGGGCCTGGTCGGCGGTGAAGGGTTCGCCAACCTCTCCGGAGACGGCGTACTCGACCGGACCGTCGAGACCGCCATCGCGGACACGGAAGGCGACGCCTCGACGGCCGAGACGAACCTCCAGCAGCGACTTGGGGACGACGAGCTGGCCATGTTCACCGGCGGCGTCGCGGGCAGCGTCGTCACGACACACCGGGATCTGGCGGACGAACACGAGACGCCGTACTTCGTCGGCACGTCGACGCTGAACCAGCTCACCGGCGAGAACTGTTCGCCACACGTCTACCGCGAACTGTTCAACTCTCGCACGCTGGCCCGTGCGCTCGTTCCGGAAGTCGTCGCCGATATCGACGGTGCCCAGTTCTTCTTCCAGGTCAGCACCGACACGATCGAAGGACGCGACCTCAAGCAGAGCATCAACGGCTACGCGACCGCGAGCGACCTCGACTTGCGGCCCATCGGTACCACGACGGTCCGGTCGGGCTCGACCGACTTCGAGCGCCCGCTCTCGGAAGCGGCGAGCAACAGCGTCGACATCGTCTTCCTCGATCTGTTCGGCCTCGACGCCGTCAACGCGATCCAGCAGGCCAAAGAGATCCTCCCCGAGGACGTGGTCATCGTCGTCCCGCTGCTCACCCAGTCCGTCGCGGATTCGCTTGGCGAGCGGGTCGAAGGTGTCTACGGCACCGTCGGCTGGCACGAGAACCTCGACACGCCGCTGTCGAGCAAGTTCGGCGACGCCTACCAGAGCGAGTACTCGGGAACGGTGAGCACGACGGCGCTCGTTCCACCGGGTCCGGCCCAGAACGCGTACGGACAGGTCCTGTTGTGGGCCAGCGCAGCCGAGGCCGCCGGCACGTTCGATGCGGACGCGGTCCGGTCCGAACTCGAAGGGTTCGAGTACGCACTCGGTGCGGGTGCAGAGACGATGCGAGCCTGCGACCACCAGGCGATGCGAGCCGTCCCGGTCGTCCGTGGCAGTACCGAGACGGACTCGGTCGGGAACTACTTCGAGCTGCTGAACGGGCGGCGAAATATGGAACCCGGCTGTGACGAACCGCCCGCGTCGGCGTGTGAGCTGTAGGCACGCACAGTCGCTCCCCGCCCACACGTCGCCGTCGGGACGTGACTCGACCGACGGATCACCGAGCGTGTCGCTCCGACAACGTTGCGCTCACCCACTCTCGGTCAGGTCAGAGAACAGCGATTCGAAGTCGTCGACGTTCTCCGAGAGGTGGTCGACCTCGTCGGCCAGTCGCTCCACGCGAGCAGCAATCTCCGCGTACGCCCCGCTCTCCTCTCGGGTCCTCGGATTCATCTCGGATTCCAGTGTCGCCTGCTTCGAAAGCGCCGCGAAGTACGCTTGCAGGTGGTCGTCGTACGCGTCCCGGCGCATCATCGCTTCGACCGTCTCTCGGAGATCCTCTCCCGTGACTGGCTTCGTGAGGTAGTCGTCGAAGGGCATGTCGACGATATCGACGTCGGGATCGACGGCCGTGACCATCACGACGCGACAGTCGAGTCCACGCTCTCGGACCCGTCCCAGTACCTCGTCCCCCGAGAGCCCCGGCATCTGTCTGTCCAGGAGGACGATGTCGACCGACTCGTCGGCGTCCTCCAGTGCCTGGGCACCGTCGTACGCGACGCTGGTTTCGTACTCCTCGTCGAGCCACATCGCGTACAGATCTGCAACGTCGCGTTCGTCGTCGACGACCAGGATCTCGGGTGTCTCGGCTTCCGTCTCCAGTTGTACGCCAGATGCCTTCGTTCGTTCGTCGTCCCCCCGCCACATACTGTCGTCAATTTCGCCATATCACAGATAAACCTACCTGCCGGATTATCGCCCGTGATTCTGGATAGCCGGCCGGCTCACGCCCGGTCTCTCCGATCGCCCCGATCTACCATGGAGATCGATCGCACGGAGGCGGTCTCGTTCGGCGCTGGCGACGACACGACATTGATACGGCGTCGCCACGCAGTAAGCACACCGATGACCGATCCCGAAGCAATCGAGACGGTCGTCGTCAAGACCGACGAGATCGTCACCGCGCTGGAGGCCAGCCAACGGGGGACCGAGACCGTCCTTCGTGTCACCGCTCCGTTCAGTGCTCGCATGCGGGCGCGCCTCCACGTCGAACAGCCCGGTGACGGCGACGACGACGCACAGCTGTTGCTCTCGCCGCACGTGCTCCTCGACGACGATTGTCCGTCACTGCCCACCTCGGACGAGACCGCCGAGCGGCTCAGGTCCCGGTCCGACGAACAGTACTCCGTCGAACACCACCGCGAAACACACGAAGCCGCCCTCGAAGAGTGGCGGTCGACGGTCCCAGACCACGTCGTCGACGCCGTCGAGCTCCCCGCTGCCGGCGGCGCGGTCTCGGTGGCGCTTCTCTCGGCTGTGGACCGAGAGTGATCGAACCGCCGTCGCTCGATAAGCCGACGTTATAAAACGTCTCCGGGAGTTTCGAGCGGTCGTAAAACGTTCGCACGCACTTCGTACCAGCGTGAAATGAACTGAAACAGTCCGAAGCCTCGACCGGTTATATGATGCTCTCGGTCGTGGTGATCGATAGGTGTCCCCGATGTCAAGCTCGACCAACAACGACCTTCGATCGTCGCTCCAGTCGGTAAGCTCGGTGAGCGAGGTTGGTAAGCACGTCTTGCCCCCGATCCGGGCGCTCGCGTTCTGGATCGCCATCGCGCTGCCCTTCCTCTATCTCCCGCTCCTCGCGGTCGGTCTCTCCAGCCAGACCCTGACTGGCGCGTTCCTGACCCTCTTGCTGTGTAACGCCGTCGCCCTGCTCGTCGGCCACAAACATCTGCGAGAGTGAAACACCGTCGCCGTCCCGCCATTCATGACAGATAGTCTGTAATTCGGGCAGTATATTTAACACGTACGGACACGTAATACTTGTATGGCCGCATACGGCCGGCCGTCACTTCGAGACTTGTTCGACGAATCGCCGACGCCCCACATCGCGCACCCGCCGCGCACACACCACCGAGACTTCTACGTCGCTACCGACGGCTCGTATCGAGAGTCGTCTGGCGGACTCGGCGTCGTCATCGAGACGCGAGACGGGGAGCGCGTCGCCCGGCTGTCGGTCCACGACGGCGCGCCCGACAACAACGTCGCCGAGTATCGGGCGCTCCATCTCGGGCTCGACATCCTCGCTGCTCGGGCACCCAGCGACGCCACCGTCGGGCTCCTCATCGACCACGACGACCTCGCGGCCAACGTCAACGCCGCGATGCTCGCCGTCAAGAACGCGCAGTTCGACGCGAGCCACCCGGTCTCGATCCCCCGATCGACCGGGCTCCACTGGCGTGGCATTCGCGCCCGCATCAACGGCTTCGACGAGGTCAGAGCCGCACGGATCGCCAGCGGATCGAACCCGGCACACCCGCTGGCGAACACCCCCGACCAGTACGCACACGTCAACGACGAGCCGGCCCGCTGTGTGCTTCCCGAGACGCCGACCGTCGACGAGCAGGTCCCACCGCCCTCGCGCTCGAACCGCGGCGGCGCGAGCGACTGACAACGATCAGTCGTCCTGTGCGTCGACGACTGCCACGCCCGCCATGTTGACGATGTCTTTGACTTCGTCGCCACGCTGGAGGACGTGGACCGGCTTGTCCATGCCGACCAGCATCGGGCCGATCGCCTCTGCACCGCCGAGGCGCTGGAGGAGCTTGTAGCCGATGTTACCCGCTTCGAGGCTCGGGAACACGAGGACGTTCGCCGGATCGTCCAGCTCGGAGAACTCGTAGGTCCCCTGGAGGATGTCCTCGACGACGGCCGTGTCGGCCTGCATCTCGCCGTCGACGGGGAAGTCGGTCGCCGGGTCCTCCCGGAGGCGCTCGGCGGCGCGACGCGGTGCCCGCGTGCTCGGGGAGTCGACGCTGCCGAAGTTCGAGTACGACAGCATGGCCGCGCGGGGCTCGACGTTGAACCGCCGTGCCAGCTCGGCCGTGTGACGGGTCACTTCCGTGAGCACGTCCGCGTCGGGGTCCGTGTTGACGGTCGTGTCTGCACAGAAGACGACCCTGTTGCGGAAGGTGAGCATGTAGACCCCCGCTGCGTACTCGGCTTCCGGTGCGGTCCCGACGATCTGGAGCGGCGGCCGCAGCGCGGAGGGGTAGTGGTGGGTCAGCCCGGTCAACATCGCGTCGGCGTCGCCCATCTCCACCATCACGCTGCCCAGGTAGTTGCCGTCGGTGACGAGCTCGTCGGCCTCGCGTCGCGTGACGCCTTTGCGCTGTCGCAGTTCGTACAACCGATCTGCGTACTCGTCGAGGCCGCCCTCGTCGGGATCGACGATCTCCGGCTCGAAGGCCAGCCCGAGCGTGTCGGTGATCGCCGAGATCCGGTCCCGGTCGCCCAGCAAGACCGGCTCTGCGATCCCTTGCTCGACCAGCTGGTAGGCCGCGCGGATCATCTTCTCGTCGTCGCCCTCGGCCAGCACTACCCGTTTGGGGTCGCTCTTTGCCTTGTTGAGCACGACGCGCATCATCTCGCGGGACTTGCCCAGCCGCGCCTCCAGCCGTTCGACGTAGTCGTCGAGGTCGATGCTCTTGCGTGCCGCGCCGGAGTCCATCGCCGCCTCCGCGACGGCGGGCGTCACCTCGAAGAGGACTCTGGGGTCGAGGGGCTTGGGGATGATGTACTCGGGCCCGAACTGTAGCGGCTGGTCGCCGTAGGCCTTGACCACGGCGTCTGGCACGTCCTGGCGTGCGAGGCGAGCCAGCGCGCGGGCCGCCGCGACCTTCATCTCCTCGTTGATCTCGGTCGCGCGCACGTCGAGCGCACCGCGGAAGATAAACGGGAATCCGAGGACGTTGTTGACCTGGTTGGGGTAGTCCGACCGGCCCGTCGCCATGATGACGGTGTCGTCGCGAGCGGTCTTCGCCGTCTCGTAGTCGATCTCCGGGTCGGGATTGGCCATCGCGAAGATGATGGGGTCGCTCGCCATCGACTGGACCATCGCCTCGTCGACGATACCACCGACCGAGAGGCCGACGAAAGCGTCGGCACCGGCCAGTGCGTCAGCGAGGTCGCCGCCGGCACTCTCGCTGGCGAACTCCGCCTTGTAGCGGTTGAGTCCGTCGTTCTCGACGCGGTCGGCGGTGATGATCCCCGTGGAGTCACACATCGTGATGTTCTCTTTGCGGACGCCCAGCGAGACGTAAAAGCGGGCCGAGGCGATGGCGCTCGCCCCGGCACCGGAGAAGACGATCTCCATCTCTTCGAGCTCTTTGTCCACGATGTCGGCCGCGTTCAGCAGCGCCGCCCCGGAGATGATCGCGGTCCCGTGCTGGTCGTCGTGGAACACGGGCACGTCCATCCGTTCGCGGAGTTCGCGCTCGATCTCGAAGCAGGCCGGCGCGGCGATGTCTTCGAGGTTGATCCCGCCGAACGTCGGCCCCATCGCGTCGACGGCCTCGATCATCGCGTCGGGATCTGCGGTGTCGAGTTCGAGGTCGAACACGTCGATGTCGGCGAACCGCTTGAACAGCACGCCCTTCCCCTCCATCACCGGCTTTGACGCCTCGGGGCCGATGTCGCCGAGGCCGAGCACCGCGGAGCCATCCGAGACGACCGCCACGAGGTTCCCGCGCGCGGTGTACTTGAAGGCGTCCTCCGGGGTCTCGTGAATCGCCTCGCACGGCGCGGCCACGCCCGGTGAGTACGCCAGCGAGAGGTCTCGCTGGGTGTTGGTCGGCTTCGTCGTCGCGATCTCGATCTTTCCGGGCGGTGCCCGGCCGTGGTAGTCGAGGGCGTCCTCGTCGAGTCCCATACACATACGGCGACAGGAACGTTCTTAAAGTTCGTGGGGGAGCCGCGTGACAGCACGACGAAAAGCGGGACATAAGTAGTTCAGATCCCAAGCTACCGCCATGAGTCGCCGGTTCCGCAACCTCCTGGTCGGGTCGACGGCCGGAACGCTACTCCTGATGCTCGTCGGGCTCTACACGGCCTACAAGGGCGCAGGGCTGACCTGCGAACAGCGATGGCCGCTCTGTGACGGCTGGCTGGGCCTGTTCCCCGCGAACCTCGTGAGTTTCATCGAGTGGTCCCACCGGCTGCTGGCGATGCTCGTCGGCTTCGCGCTGCTTGGCGTCCTGTATCTCGCGTGGCGACGCCAGGACGACCGTCGGGTGAAGTGGGCCGTCACCGCCGCCGTCGCATTGCTCCCTTCCCAGATCATCCTCGGGGCGCTGACGGTGACGGAGTTTACCGCCCTGATCACCGCCGCGCACTTCTTTACCGCCTCGCTCATCCTGCTCTGTCTCACGGCGGCCTGTGCCTGGACCGTCGAGCGCCCGTCCGTCGGCGGACTCCGCACGCTGGCGATCCTCGCTGCTGTGGTGGTTCCCTTCCACCTCGCGCTCGACGGCTCCCTGTTCGCGGTGCCGGTCAGCGTGCTCACCGGCTACTACGCCCTCTCTTTCCTCCTCTGGGGCGCGCTCGCCGCGGGGGCGCTGTGGGCACACGGCCACGGGCTCGCTCGTGCGCGTCTGCTCTTCGCGCTGGGCAGTGCCGTCACCTGGTTCGACATGCTCGTCGCTCGCCGGAAGTTCGGGCTCGACCAGACGCTGACGGACGTGGGCGCGGTGGTCGTCCTCGTCCTGATCGCGGGCGCGATCTGGACGCTCTCGAAGCGGTCGAAGACCGGCGGTCTGGCCGCGACGCGGGCGGACTGATACTGCCGGCTGTCACTTCGTGACGAGCTTCGCCACCTCGGGGTGGCGAAATCGGTCACAGATGTACAGCCGGTCGTATGAGTATAGCGGGTTCCTCGATCGGGTGCGCTGACGTTCTGGACGGAGACCACGAGGGTGAGACGGTCGTCCGGCCACCCGGCGCGTTACATGAAATCCGAGAGCCCGGACTGCTGGTCGCCGTCGTCGCTCTTTTGGCTGTCGTCGCCGTCGTCCGTCTCGCCGTCGTCGCCCGCGGTGTCGTCTGTGTCGTCCGCGTCTGGTGTCGTCTCGCCGGCACTGGCTCCCTCGAAGGCTCCTTGCGATCCCTCGACGGCGGCCGCCTCTCGCAGTTCCTCGGCGTCCTCGACGATCGACTGGACCTTGTTGGTGTCTTTCCCCGACCCGGTGACGAAGGCGACGTGGCTGGCGTCCATCTCGTACTGGGCGGCCATCGCGACGGTGAGTTCGCGGTTCTTGCAGTGGTGAGTCATCGTCGCGAGGAAGGGCATGATCTCCCGGCGCGCGGTGCGCATGCTGACGCCGTTGACGGCGGCGATCTGCTGGGCGATGTGGTCTCGCGTGTTGCGCGTGCCCTTCGAGCGGCCCAGCTTCGACCAGTAGCTCGGGGGACCGTAGCGAGTCCAGCCGCCCTTCGTTCCCTCGCGGGCGGCGGCGACCCCAGCGGTCATGTTGTCGCCCGCGTAGCGCCAGAACGAGTAGTTCTGCTTCGCGCGTACGCGCCCGAGCCAGCGGTCGGCGTTGGCGAGGAACTCGTAGGCGGTCGTCAGCTCGCTGCCCGCGTACTCTTTGGGCATGTTGTCCTCGATCCAGTTGATGAGGTCGTCGGGCGTCTCGTCGACGTCGTAGCTCGCTTCGAGTGCTTCCTGGGGGCCGGCTTCTTTCAACAGGAGATCGAGGTAGTCGAAGATCCCCTCCGTCGTGTCGCGCTCGCCGGTGACCACGTCGTCGGCGGCGAGGTGGTCTCGGCCCTCCGCGAGCGCCTGGAGGTCCTTGATCGCCCCCCGGAGGTCGCCGTCGTTCATCTCGGCGATCTCGGTCAGGGCCTCGTCGTCGAACGCGATCTCCTCCTGGCGGAGCACGTCACGCAACACCGGTACGATCGAGCGCTTGCCCACGTCGCGAAACTCGATGTCCTCACAGGCGTTGCGCAGCCCGTTGCTCATCTCGTAGAACTCGTTTGCGATGAGGATCATCGGCTGGTTGGCCTCTTTGACCAGCGACGTGATCGCCCGCGCTCCCCCGCGGTCGGCGTTGCCGTGGATGTTGTCGGCCTCGTCCATGACGACGAGCCGCCGCCCCGCTCCGCCCGCCGTGAGCGTCCCCGACTTCGCCGCCTCCCCGGCGACTTTCTCGATGACATCTTTCGTCCGGGAGTCCGAGGCGTTGAGCTCGATTGTCGGCCACTCCATGTCGTTGGCCAGCGCGTGGGCCGCTGAGGTCTTCCCGATCCCCGGCGCACCGTGGAGGATGACGGCCTCGTGGTGGTCCTCCCAGCTGTCGGCCCACTCTTGCAGGGCGTCGCGGGCCTTGTCGTTGCCCCGCACCTCCGCCAGCGTCGTCGGGCGGTATCTCTCCGTCCAGTCGGCCATTGGCGTGTGCTTGGCGCGAGGCTCGTTTAGGGATTGCGGAGCGATCTTCGTCTCGAAAGAGAAACTGCCGGAACGGCAGGATGTCCACGGAGGATGGGGATGGAAGCGTGTGAGGTGGGCATCTGCCGTGCCGCATTGCGTTCACCGCTCGCCCCTGGGGAAGTGAGCGAGCGGCGGTGGCAACTGATGGCTTCGTACCGGCACTGTGGAGGGCACCGGTGCCTGGTGGTATCAGAGTGTCCTACATAAAACTGTTGGAATTGTTAGATAGCGTGTCGCCGTCGACACCGACTACAGATCGCACGACGCTGCTGGGGGTGCTTCACAGCCGGGCTCCATGCCGCGCTTCGCGCCACGCAGTTCGAAGCGGTCGTCGACCGAGTCGCTCCGTGCTCGGCCACGAACGACCGGCACCGAACGGACCGACTGGTGGTCACAGGCTCGCATCTTCTGCGTGCCTGCACCGGCAGCGTACTCCAGTCCTTCGAGTTCGTTCCGGATCGCTGCGGCGTCGAAGCTCCCGGCCCGTTCGGCGGCGTGGGCATAGAGGATGACCTGTGCGTAGGCAGTCTGTGCCGGCCCCGACGCGGCGAGTGTCTCCGCGTCGCCGGTACCGTACTCGCGCTGGTAGGCCTCGTGGAAGGTGCCCGACAGCGGCGTTCCGAGGTCCTCGTGCCAGCCGACGGTGCCGTAGATGCCGGCCACGCGATCGCCGAGCGACTCCGCGATCGACCGGGTGAGGTACGGCACGACAACCGTGGTGTCGTCCGACAGCGCCGCTCGCGCCCACTGGATCGCGTTGACGGCGTCGAGGCCGAACAGATCCAGGAAGACCAGCGACACGTCAGACAGGATGTCGTCGTTGATCGCCGACTCGAAGTTCGTCGTTCCCGGACGGACGGAGATCCCGCCCGTCGGCCGCCAGTCGAGGTCGCTGTCGGTGACGACGTCGTTGATCGACTGGAACAGGTCGTTGCCTTCGGGTGCGTCGGCGTAGACGTGAAAGATCGACTGCTCGTCTGGCACGTCGCTGGCGATCTCCGGAACGAGCGACCGGGCCAGCGTCGTGGTGTTGAACAGGTGTCGGTACACGTGGGGCGAGCAGTCACTTCCAGTGAGCGAATTCACCGTCGACGAACCGACGAAGTACGGCGTTTCGTACTCGTCGGCGAGGTCGCGGTTGGTCTCCGCGACCGAGCCGGCGACGCCGCCAAAAAACGCGGCGAACTCGTCGCCGTCGAGACGCGGACGCACCTTCGATTCGGTCGTCGCCGGGCTACTCTCCGTGTCCAGCACGGCGGTCTCGACGGTCGAGCCCAGCACGCCGTCGCCCGAGAGGGAACTGTACTCGCTGTCGCCGACGAGTCCGCCGCCCTCGTTGAGGTGCTTGACGGCCAGTTCGAAGCCGTCGCGTTCGTGTTCACCGAGAGGGGCGTAGTGGCCCGTCTCGGGTGCCGTGAGCGCGATCGTCACCGACTCGTCGTCGCTGCTCGTCGCCGTCGACGATCCGCCGGATCCCAGACAGCCGGCCAGCGCCAGCGTACCAGCGCCGCCGATCGATTCGAGTACGCGACGCCGTGTCACCCGTGGGCCGCGATCGCCACAGTCGTCAGCGGTCATGTACCACAGTTGGCAAACCGTCGCATATATCGATTTGGATATAGGTTCGATTCGTGAGCAATGGGGTGAATAGAGGGCGTCGAGCCGGCGGCTACCCGGCGCGGTCGCGCTCGGCGACACGTGCGGAATCGCCACTGGCTCCGTGATCGTGTCGAACTGCACGGGGCGGGCTCCGAACTTCCGAGCGACTCGCTTCGCTCACGTGCGTTCGCGAGGACTGACCCGTCTTCCGTGGACCCGACATTCGACAGCGTCACCACTCACACGAGGTTCGTGGTTGGAGTAGAATGCCCGGGGAGGGCTCCGAACCCTCGATCTCCGCATGACTCAGGTCGCAGGCGCGACGAACGCCTGCTGTCATGCCGGGTTGGTACCGCGTGAGTCTGACGACCCTATGAGTGCGGCGCTATGTCCAGCTAAGCCACCCGGGCGCGGTGCATTCGTTCGTTGTCCGGAGGTGCTCTTTAACGTTCTCATCTAGTGGCGGTCCGTGACGGTCTGGCACCCGCGGATTTAAGCCACCGGACTGGTACATGACCACCATGGAGATACCAGACCTCGTCCGGCAAGCGCTCGGGGACGAGGAGGTCACGGCCGGCGTCAACCTCGGGGACGAAGACGCCGTCTGTTTCACCCCGACGCGGACGCTCGTCTACAGGGGCGAAGGGTTGCTGAGTGACGAAGGGGTCGGCGAGTACGCCCACGACTTCGAACGCCTCTCGATTTCCGAGGGTCGCCGGAAGACGAAGTTCACGATGACCTACGTCGACGACAAGGACTCGTTTGCCGTCCCCGGCAAGCGTACCAGTGCAGTCCTCGAACGCCTGCTGGAGGGGAACCTCCGCGTCAAGGGCGTCATCGCGGACGACGAGGGCGTCAGCGGTGTCTTCCGCTTCAGCGAACTGACGCTAGTCGTCACCGACTCGCGCCTGCTCAAACACATCGGCGAGTACACCTGGGCCGGCGACTTCGAGGCGTATCACTACGACGACGTGACGGGGCTGCACTTCGAGGAGGGAAGCGTCGCCACGGCGGTCGTCCTCGAAGCCGACGGCCGTCCGGAACGCATCAAAGCGCCCAACGATCAGGCCGGGTTGTTCCGCAAGACGCTGGAGGGGTCGCTCTTCGCGTACCACGACGTGGACTCGCTGGGCGAACTCAACCACGCCCTCGAAGTCGACGAGACGGACGGCGAGACCGACGACGAGGAGGCGAGCCCCAACGGGTCGGACGGTCTCGGACTCGACTCGAGCATCGATCCGCTGGTCGGCGACGACGAGGACGCAGACCCGTCGGACGAGCGGCCGGCCGCGGCGGCCGGACAGCGTCAGTCGGCCGCCTCGATCAGCTCACAGAGTGACGCGACTGGCACCAGACAGGCGTCTCCGACGGCCGACGGCACCACGAACGATCCCGACATCGCTGCCGTCGAGGAGCAACTCGCGGCGCTGACAGAGATGATCGAACAGCAAAACGAGCTCCTCGCGAAACAACAGCAGACGATCAAGCAACTGATCAAAGAGCTCCGGCAGGGCCGCTAGTCGCGCCCGAGCACTTTCCTGATACACGTCGAGCCGAAGGGGCCGAGTTCGTCGCTGTCGAACTGGACGAAGTGGCCCTCGGAGATGCCCGCGCCACAGCGCTGGCAGTCGAACTCGCCCTCTTTGACGACGACGTCGCTCTCGAAGCTGACGAACGTCCCCGTCGCGGTCGGCCGGACCGTCCCGCCCTCGCGTTCGACGATCCCCTCACGCTGTGCGGCCGTCAGGATCTCGCGCTGGACTGCCGGATCGGTGGTGACGATCTCGATGCGGTCCATCGCGTCCTTGACCGATAGCTCGGCGTGTTCGAGGTGGGCGAGCAGTTCCAGACCGAGCGCGACGCGATCGTCGGACGGCACGGTCGGAGCATCGACGGCGACGCTGGTAAACGTTCGGCTACTCCGTCGGGAGCACCCCGCTGGTCCGCGGGCTCGACGGACCACAAGAGGTTTTACACTGCGAACGCGGTTTTCGACCGATGAAACAGTCGACGCGACGGCAACTCGGCGGCGTCGTAGTCTTCGCCGCACTCGTGGTCGTCGCGTCGCTGGTGCTCTCGCCCCGGCAACTGCTCGACGAGGTCGCACATCTCTCGGCTCACCCCCTCCAGTTCGGCGCGGCGCTGCTCGTGCTGTATCTCGTTCGCCCGCTGTTTGCCTGGCCGATCAGTCCGATCTCCGCGCTGGTGGGCTACGTACTGGGCCTCCGATACGGGATCCCGGTCGCGCTGGTCGGGGCGACGCTGACGACGATCCCGCCCTTCCTGTTCGCCCGCCACGCCGGGCGTAGCGGCGGCGGGCTGTTCGCCCGGCTCAACGACGCGGGCCGACGATTCATCTCCGTCACGGGCGCGACTCGCGGCGTTCTCGCGGCGCGCCTCTCGCCGCTCCCGGCAGATCCGGTCTCGTACGGTGCCGGCTTCTCCGGCGTCTCGACGCGGGCCTACGTCGTCGGGACGTTCCTCGGAGAGATCCCGTGGGTGTTCGTGGAAGTGCTCGCCGGTGCGTCGATGCGGACCCTCTCGACCGAGGGGCTGAGCGCGGGCCTGCACGTGCTGCTTGGCTCGTTCGCGGTCGCGGTCGTGTTGCTGGCGGGGCCTGCGTACCGTCACGTCCGGTCGGGTCGTCCCTCGCGCAACTAGGTCGTGACCTCGAAGCGCGCACCGCCCGCGTCGCTTTGCCCGACCGTGATCGACCAGTCGTGAGCCCTGACGATGGTGTCGACGATTGCCAGTCCGAATCCGGTCCCCTCTTCGCTGGTCGTGAACCCCCGTTCGAAGATCGTCTCACGCTGAGTCGGCGGAATCCCTGTCCCGTCGTCGACGACGGCGAACCCGTCGTCGGTGTCGACGACGCGGACTGTCTCGGCTCCGCCGTGGGAGATCGCGTTGCGAAACAGGTTGTCGAACAGTTCCTGGAGTCTGTCGAAGTCAGCTTCGACGCGACTGTCGGTCTCGGCGACGAGTTGCTTCTCGTCGGCGTCGAGTTGCGACCAGGCCGCCTCGGCGACCACGTCGAGAGCGACTAGTTCGAGATCGCCGACTCGCTGCCCCTGGCGGGCGAGCGTGAGGAGGTCGCCGATGAGCGCTTCCATCCGGTGGGCGGCGTCGGCCGCGTCTTCGAGGTGTTCGAGCTCGCCGGTCGCCATGGCGTGGTTGACGCGTCCCTGAACGACGTTGAGCGGGCTCCGGAGGTCGTGACTGACGACGCTGGCGAACTGTTCGAGCTGTCGTTCGCGCTGTTTGCGCTCGGTGATGTCCCGGATGACGCCCGCGGTCCCTCTGAACTGTCCGTCATCGGTCGGCAGCAGGGCGACGTGATTCTCGCAGGTGATCTCGGTTCCGTCGGCTGTCCGGAGCCCCATCTCGAAGGTCCCGTTCGTCCGGTCAGGATCGGCCAGCAGTTCGGCGATGAGGTCTTCGCCGGCCGCAACGTCCTCTGGAGTCATCAGCTTCGAGATGTGCTCGCCGACCAGTTGCTCGCGATCGTAGCCCGACAGCGCCGCCATCGCGTCGTTGACGACGGTGAACTGCCCCTCGGCGTCGAGCGTGTAGACGGGATCGCCAACCGCCTGCAGGATCGTCTCGTAGCGCTCTAGCTCTCGCTGACGTTCCATCCGCTCGGTGATGTCTCGGATGACGCCAGCGGTCCCCTCGAACTCGCCGTCTCCGTCGGTCATGACGGCGATCTTCGTCTCGTTGTAGGTCTCCTCGCCGTCGTCGTCGACCGTCCGCATCTCGAAGGTCGCCACGTCTCGACCGGTGGTCAACAGCTCGCGGATGCGTTCCTCGGCCCGCTCGACGCCGTCTCCGACGACGAACTCCTCGGGCGACGCCCCGACGATCTCGGACCGCTCGTAGCCGATGTGGTCGGCCAGCGCGTCGTTGATCATCTCGATGGTCCCGTCGGGAGCCATCACGTACATCGGGTCCGCGACGCTCTCGGCCAGCGTCTCGTACTGTCGTAGCGTCTGTTCGCGCTCCTTGCGCTCGGTCACGTCACGGCCCACACCGGCGATGCCGAGGAACTCGCCGGTCGTGTCCGACAGCGCCGTGCCGTAGAACTCGTACGGAATCGTCTCGCCGGATTTCGTCTGCACCGCAGCCTCGTATCGCGACGACCCGCTCTCGATCGCGCGCCCGATGGCAGCTTCGACCGTGGGAACGTCATCGGGAGCGATGAACTCCTGTGCAGTCATCTCCGCGATCTCCTCGTCGCTGTATCCCGTCACGTCGACCACCTGCTCGTTCCACTGGCGCAGCGACCAGTCGGGTGTGACGACGTAGAAGAGGTCTTCGAGCGAGTTCAACACGTCCTCGACGTACGCTCGCTGCTCTTCGAGCGCCCGGCGCTGCTCCTTGCGGGCCGTGATGTCCGTGATAAACCCCTCCAGAACCTCCGTCCCGTCGTCGCGCGTGAGCAGCTGGCCACGCTCCCACAGCCACCGTCGGTGCCCGTCGGCCGTCTCGATCCGGTAGGTCACTTCGAACGGCTCGCGGGTGTCGAGTGCCGACTGGACCGCCTCCCGGATGTCGTCGCGATCCTCGGAGTGGACTACGTCGGTCTCCCAGTCGACCCGTCCACTCTCCAGGGCGTCGGGCTCGTAGCCCGTCAGCTCCCGGACTCCCGCGCTGACGAACTGCATCGGCCAGCCCGGTTCGTTTCGACAGCGATACACCATCCCGGGGAGGTTCGACACCAGCGTCGAGAGGCGCTGTTCTTGCCGTTCGATCGGCGTCGTCGCTCTGTACTCCGCGATCGTTCGCTCGACCCGATCCACGAGCGTGCGGTACCCCTCGTCGCCGTCGCGAGGGAGGTACTCGGTGACGCCGGCAGCGACCGCCTCGCTAGCGAGCGCTTCGCTGCCCGCGTCGGTAAACAGCAGGAACGGGAGGTCCGGATACTCCGACCGGACGGTTTCGAGGAGCGCGACGCTGTCGAGGGCCTGCTCGTCGTGGCCGCTGACGACACAATCGAACCGGCCGTCAGCGAGTTCCCCGACTGCCGCTCCACTGGTCGAGACGCTCTCGACGGCGACGTCGTCGTCTGCCAGCCGCGCCGTGACGGCGTGTCGGACCTGCGGGTCGTGGTCCACGTGGAGCACCCGAACCCCGTCCCCAGGCTGGGTCATTACACGAGTCTCTGTCGCCCACCGTATAAAAATGTGTAGTTGTGTCGATATGACGAGCCACGGGTCGGCGTCGACCCCGGTCGTCGCGCTGTCACTGTTGCAAGCGAATCGCGACCCAAGGAACGTAAGATCCCCCCAGACTGGCGGCCGGCAGTATCATACGGACAGTTGTAGCTCTTTATCAGATCGACCGCACGACGGTGTGCGGTCGACTGGGTGAACGTCTACAACCGTCCGTATCAGTAGAACGTGTCGGCACAGTCGTACACGACCCCGTGTACGGGACAGACGTACTTGCAGTGGCGGTGGTACATGGGCGTTTCACACATCGGACAGGGCCGTCCACCGGTCTCGGTCATGGCTCTCTCTGGGGCGCGGTCGGGCAAGAGCGTGTCGACGTTCGGCGTCGTGGGTGATACTATCGGCTGTACATCTGTGACCGATTTCGCCACCCGGGGTGGCGAAGCTCGTCACGAAGTGACAGCCGGCAGTGTGAATTTGGTACGGAATCCGAAGAACCGTTAAGGAGGTGGTGTCCCCAGCAACGGGCATGACACGGTTCGCCCGCCTTCGTCCGTCGGCCGACGACGCGGTGGCGCTGTTTGCTGGCGTCGCGGCCGTCGTGGGCTCGTTCGCCGCCGTCGGCTTCACCCCGTCGTTCGTCGCGTCACCGATCGAGCGGTGGCTGGCCCGGCGGATGCCCGGCGCTGTGGTCTCGCTGGCGATCCAGTTTTTCGGTTCGCTCGGCCAGCAGCTGAACCTCGTCGCCGCCGCGCTCGTGGCCGTCTGCGTCGTCGCCGCGGTCGCACGCGTCGCCGGTACGCTCGGGGATCGACTCGCCAACCGCGCCGTCGGCCCCGTCGTCGCCGGTGCCGTCGTCTTCGGCGTCGCGACGCTACTGACGGGCTCTGTCTCTTCGAGCGGTGGTGCCGCAGTCGGGACGGCGCTCACACTCGGCCTCGCAGGGCTGTCGGGCTCGCTCCCGGCCCGCGGCGCGACGAATCCCGATCGTCGGCGCGTCCTCGCGTCGCTGGGGACGGCGGCTGGACTCGGCGTCGTCGCCAGCGTCCTGACCGACGACACCAGCCAGCCGACCGCGACGATCCCGGACGACGCCAGCCCAGCGGTGCGTGACGCCCTCGAAGCGGCCACAGAGCAGTCGCTGGCCGTCGACGGACTCGAACCGCTCGTGAGCGACGAGTTCTTCAGCGTCGACATCAACGCCGTCGATCCCGAGGTCGACGCGAGCCAGTGGACCCTCTCGGTGACCGGCTCGGTCGAGGAGGAGATCACGGTCGACTACGAACAGTTGCGGTCGATGGACGCTCGGACGGAGTTTCACACGCTTCGCTGTGTCGGCGAGTCGCTCAACGGGACGAAGATGGACAACGCTCTCTGGACCGGCGTCCCCGTCCGGACGCTGCTGGACCGAGCCGGCCCCGACAGCGACTGTGACTGCGTGCGGGTCCACGCCGCCGACGACTACTACCAGGTGTTCCCGATCGACGCGCTCAACGGCGCGATGCTGGCCTACCAGATGAACGGCCGCCCGCTGCCACAGAGCCACGGCTACCCGGCCCGGGCGCTGGTGCCCGGCCACTGGGGTGAGATCAACGTCAAGTGGATCACCGAGATCGAGGTGATCGACCGCGACGCGGAGGGCTACTGGGAGGAACGTGGCTGGCACGGCACCGGGCCGGTCGAGACCGTCGCGAAGATCCACGCCCAGAACACCCTGCCCGACGGCCGCGTGCAGGTCGGCGGCCACGCCTACGCCGGGACGCGGGGCGTCTCGGCCGTCGAAGTCTCGACCGACGGCGGCGACAGTTGGTCGGAGGCGCGACTCTCAGCGCCCCTCGTCGAGTCGGTCGACTGGGCCGGCGATCCCGGAGAGACGCCACACGCACCGGACGTGTGGCGACAGTGGGCCTTCGAGTACGAGCGCCCGGCCGGCGAACACGAGGTCGTCGCCCGCGCGATCGAGGCCGACGGGACGGTCCAGCCCGAGACCGAACGCGAGGCTTTCCCCCACGGCCCCAGCGGGTGGGTGTCGAGGACGGTAGAGTAACCCGCCAGCGAACGGCAGTGCGCGACACGGCAGGTTAGCTCGTCGCCCCGTCCACGTCGACACTCTGGGATCCCTCGGTCTCGCGCCCCAGCTGGGTCTTCAGCTGATCGAGTTCGCGATCGACCCGCTGTTCGGTCGAGCGCCGATCCAGTTCCCGGTCGATCTCGTCGCCCTCTGCGAGAACGTCGTCGAGCGCACCGCTCGCTTCAAGCTCTTCGAGTGCGGCCGCTCTGGCCTCCATCTGCTCGGTCCGTTCGGTCGCGCGCTCGATGGCACGGTTCACGTCGGCCATGTCGCCGCCGACCCCGGTGAACGCCTCGGCGACGCGAGCCGACGCCTCGGCCGCCCCGTGGCGTGCCTTCAGCGTCTCCTTGTGGGTTCGGAACCCCTCGATTCGTCCCCGGAGTTCGACTTGGCGCTGGACGAGCTGGTCCTGCGTCGCTTGCAGGCGATCGATCTGTTCGTCCAGGCCGGCGAGCTGATCGCTCGTCGCGTGTTTCTTCTCCAGGGCGCGCCTCGCCAGGTCCTCACGCTCCTGTCGGAGCGCTTCCTGACTCTGCTCGTCGTACTTCTCGACGGCCGCCCGCAGGCGTTCGCGGTGCATCTCCAGGCGCTTCTTCTGGGTGGTAAGGTCGGCGATGCCGCGGTTGATCTCCTGGAGTTCGTCCCGGAGTTGTTCGTAGGAGTAGTCCAGCTCTGCGACGGGGTCTTCGACACGGTTCAACAGGGCGTTGAGCCACGACCGGACGACGAAGCCAAACCGCCGGAGCAGACTCACGGGCGCACCCTCCGTTCGATACGGTCGTGTCGGTAGGAGGCACTGTCCATGGATACACCAGAACGACGACCGAGCGGCGGTTAATCGTGCTTTCGGGTGTGTGTTCAGGAACCGACCAGTTGCGTATCAGCGTCGTGTGAATAGTCAGCCAGTCGCCTCGATCAGAAAAGAACGGCAACGTCGCAAACCGAGAGTGTCACACGCTCTTGGCCCCGGGTGTGGCCGACGATCGGCCACGGAGATCCGCAGTCAGATCTTCAACACTCCGACCAGCCACAGGACTCGCAGGTCTTGCAGCCTTCGGAGTAGTACAGCGACAGCGAGCTACACTCCGGACACTCCGGATTCTCGCCCGCGTCGATCAGTTCCTGCTGGTCGGCGTCGGTGGCCTCGCCCGGCGACGACGGTTCTGTGCTCGCCGCGTCCGTGGCCGAACTGTCGGTGGTGACGGCACCGCCGTCGGTCTCGGGCACGTTCGGATCCGCACTGCCGGCCTCGTCTTCGGCCGTCTGTTCGAGCGTGGCCTGGTCCGGGTACGCCTTGTCGATCTCGTCGTCGAGATAGCGACGCATCGCCGTGCCGATGGCGTCGGGGATCGACTGGATCTGTTCGCCCTTGTCCCAGGCGACCTTGGGCGAGCGGATGCCCTGCAGTTCGTCTGCGATCTCTTTGGGATCGACGCCCGAGCGGAGCGCCGTCGAGATGGTCTTGGCCAGGGCCTCGGTGAAGGAGGCCGTAAAGCCGCCGGAGTTCCCGATGTTGGCGAACAGTTCGAAGGGCCGTTCCCGCTCGGGGTCCTCGTTGATGTTGACGTACAGCTTCCCGTAGCCGGTGTCGATGCGCTGGGTGACACCGTGGAGCACGTCCGGTCGGCTCTGCTTTTCGGCGAACGGGCTGGTCTCGGGCTGCTCGCCGTCGGCCACTTCCAGCAGCGACTCGACCTGCTGATCGAGTGCGTCCTGCACGGCCTCGTGTTCGAGGAAGCCCTCGATGCCGTCGAAGACCTCCTCGATCTGGGCGACGATTTCGCCCTCGTCCATGTCGGCGAACTCGGTGTTCTGGGCCCGCGTCGTCAGCACCTGCTTGCTGCGGGTGCCGTCGCGGTAGTAGGTGACGCCCTTGCCGCCGTGCTCGTAGATGTACTCGAACACTTCCCGGGCGTCCTCGAGCGTGGAATCGTTGGGCGCGTTGACGGTCTTCGAGATCGCGGAGTCGACGCCCTGCTGGCAGGCACACTGGATGCCGGCGTGTTCTTTCGGCGTGAGGTCGCCGGTCGTGACGAACAGCTCACCGATCGCGTCGGGCACCGTCGAGAGGCCGTCGACCCCGTCGAAGGCGTTGTCGGCCATCTGCTCTTGGGCCTCCTCCTTGACGGCGTCGACGTCGATGTCGTTGGCCTCCAGCACGCGCAGGAAGTAGTCGTCGAACTCGACGAGCATCTCGTCGCCTTGCACGTCGTCGGAGACGTTCTTGTAGTAGGCGACGTTGTAGATCGGCTCACAGCCGCCGGTGGTGTTGCCCACCATCGAGGTGGTGCCCGTCGGCGCGATGGTCGTCGTGTTGTGGTTGCGGATCGGGAAGCCGTCTTCCCACTCGTCGGCGTCGAGGCCGGTCTGGGACTCGAACCACTCGCGGTACGCCGTCGGGTCCGCGTACTTGGAGTTGTCCCACTCGTCGAAGGTGCCCCGATCCGCCGCGAGTTCGTGGCTGGCCCACTTCGAGCCGTGGTTGATCTGGCGCATGATCTGGCGGGCGATCTCGTCGCCCTCGTCGGAGCCGTACTTGACCCCGAGCTGGATGTACAGCTGGGCCAGTCCCATGATGCCCAGCCCGATCTTGCGCATCTCTCGGACCTTCTCCTCGATCTTCTCGACCGGGAAGTCCGACATCGTGACGACGTTTTCGAGGAAGCGCGTGCCCAGCTCGATGCGGCGCTGGAACTCGTCGTTGTCCAGCGCGTCGTCGAGGAAGGCGTCGACGGCGTCTTCGAGGCTGTCGTACTCGTCGGCGTGTTGCTGGGACCAGACACGCCAGTCAGGGGCATCCTGGTCGGCCAGCGTCGAGAGGTTGATGTGCCCGAGGTTACAGGCCTCGTACTCTTCGAGGGGCTGCTCCCCGCAGGGATTCGTCGCGAGGATGCGGTGATCTGGGTGTTCCTCCACGTCGAAGGAGTGTTGCTTGTTGACGCGTTCGAGGTAGATCACGCCCGGTTCGCCGTTCTCGTGTGCGCCGCCGATGATGCGCTCCCAGAGCTTCTCGGCGGGGATCGACAGCACTTCGCCGGCCTCGACGTACTCGCCGAGGTCGAACATCTCGTACAGTTCCGCGGTCTCCTCGGTGGCGACGTGGGGCTCGTTCGTCCGCGGGTTGGTGAAGGTAAACTCCTCGCCGGCCTGCAGCGCGTCCATGAAGTCGTCGGTGATGCCGACGGAGATGTTGAAGTTCGAGAGGTGGCCCTCGACGGCGTTGCGGAGGTGCTTCGGGACTTTGCCGTCCTCGTCGATGAGTTCGCGGGCCTCCTCCAGGGCCTCGGCGAAGGAGTTGTGCGTGAAGTCGTCGGGGTCGTTCAGCCGCAGGGTCTCGGCCAGCGAGACGTCCTTGTTCTTGGCGTGGATGAACTGGATGACGTCGGGGTGGGAGACGCGCATGACGCCCATCTGCGCGCCACGGCGGGCACCCCCCTGTGCGATCGTCTCGCACATCTGGTCGTACGTGCGCATGAACGTGATCGGGCCCGAAGCGATGCCGCCGGTTGAGCCGACCTGATCGCCGTATGGCCGCAGTTGCCAGAAGGCATAGCCCATGCCACCACCGGACTGGAAGACCTGTGCGGCCTCCTTGGCGGTCTGGTGGATGTCGTCGATGTCGTCGTCGGGCGAGTCGACGAAACAGGCAGAGAGCTGCTGTAGCTCGTCGCCGGCGTTCATCAGCGTCGGCGAGTTCGGCATGAACGAAAGGTTCTCCATCGCGTCCTGGAACTCGCCGGCCACGTTCTCGACGTGGTCTCGTACCTCGTCGGGCAGTTCCGGTACGACGGTGTCGTAGGCGAACTTGTTGACGTTGTACACCGACAGCTCGGTCTCGGTGTCGTCGCCGACGGTGGTTCCCTTGCCGAACACTTCGCCGGCGAGTTCGTCACGCCGCGGGTGGTCGGGCTTGAGCTGGTCCGGCGTGACCGTCACGTCGACGCCCCGTTTGTCGGCTTCGAAGACGGCTTCGGACAAGGCGACGTTCTTGGCGACCCGATCGAACAGATCCTCCTGCTGTTCGATCAGTTCGCCGTCGGCGTCCTTTCGGAGATAGCGGGCGGGCAGAATGTTGTGGTAGGCGTTGCCAGTGAGCCGGTCTTCGAGCGTGTCGCCGGTCGTCCGCTTGATCGGCAGCTGTACCTCGTCGGCACCTGCACCTGCGTCGCTCATTCCTCGGTCCTCCTGCCGACAGTGGCCGTCTGTCGGGCGATACCCCTCTCGATGGTGCGTGTAGATCCTCTCATTTGTAACGACGTTTGTGTTTGCACGGATTGCTAAATACCCAGCGATACGTGTCCCCGCGGGCACGCGACGGGGGAGAGACCGCCGGGTGGTTTCGACGCTATGCGAAGTATCACTGGTGGGTAATATCAGCCACGATCCAGCGGGCAGCGCACGCGATTCGCTGTACGATACATAGCAAACGCCGATAGCATATTAATGGAGCGAGACCGGAGTGAAAGTGAAAACCGGTTCTCTGAAACCGCCAGACGAGACCGGAAATTTCAGTCGAAACTGTCGGGGGTTTCGACTGGAGATTCCGCGGACGACCGGTGATCGTCGCCGGTCGATCTCGCCGCGCCATCGTCGCTTCGTCTTGCGTTTTTTGTTTCTGCTACGTTCGCCGTGTCCCGGCGCGACGGCGCGGCCAGCGAGCGCGGCGACAAAGCATATGCCGGTGGGCGGTGAGTAGCCGGTATGCTCCTGACTATCGGTGGGTTCGGAACGATCCCCGCCCTGCTGGTCGGCCTCGCCGCGCTGGCTGTCGTGATCTTGATCGGGCGGATCGTCCTCAAGTTCGCGTGGCGTCTGGTCGTTCTCGCCGCGGTCGCCGTCGGCGTGCTCTACCTGCTCGGACTGCTCGGCATCTCCGTGCTCTGACTCGGATCGACACCGACGACAGCAGTTCAGAGGCCGTCGAGGAAGTTCTCGATGAGGTCGTGGCCGACTGCGGTCAGCACCGATTCGGGGTGGAACTGCACCGCTTCGATCGGGTGCTCGCGGTGGCGGACACCCATCACCAGTTCGACCGTCCCGTCGTCGGTCGCCACGTCGGTCGTGGCCGTCACGTCGAAGCAGTCGGGCACCTCGTCGGCGATCAGCGAGTGGTAGCGACCGGCCTGGAACCCCTGATCGAGTCCGGCGAAGACCCCCTCGCCGTCGTGGTCGATCGGGAACGCCTTCCCGTGGATCGGTTCGGGCGCGCGGCCGACCGTCCCGCCGTACTCGTAGACGGCGGCTTCCAGCCCAAGACAGACCCCGAGCGTCGGGACCTCGGGGCTGACTTCTCGCAGCACGGCCATCGTGACGCCCACGTCGCGGTCGTTCTTCGGGTGGCCCGGACCGGGCGAGACGACGATCGCGTCCGGATCGACGGCCCGGACCTCGGCGAGTGTCGCCGTGTTGCGCAATACCTCGGTGTCGGCGTGTTCCGAGACGTACTCGACGAGATTGTAGGTAAAGGAGTCGAAGTTGTCGACGAACAGCACCGTCGGTCGGTCGCCGTCGGCCGCCTCGGCGTCGCTCATCGGGACACCTCCTCGTTCGCGTCGGCCGCGGGTTCTCGGATGCGCTCGACGGCGTCCAGCACGCCCCCCATCTTGTTCTCGGTCTCCTCGTACTCCCCACTGGGGACGGAGTCGGCGACGATCCCGGCACCGGCCCGGACCGTCGTCCGCTGGGTGTGCTCACCGTCGACACCCGCCGGGGCCTCGCACTGCTCGATCGTCGCCGACCGGATCACGATCGCGAAGTCCGTGTCGCCGGTCCAGGAGAAGTAGCCGACGCCACCGCCGTAGACGCCGCGTGGCGACCGCTCCAGTTCGTCGATGATCTCCATGGCCCGGATCTTGGGCGCACCCGAGAGTGTCCCCGCCGGAAACGTGGCACGCGCGGCGTCGAAGGCGTCTGCCGCCTCGTCGAGCGTGCCGGTCACGGTCGACTCGATGTGCTGGACGTGGCTGTACTTGAGGACGTTCATGAACTCCTCGACGCGGACACTCCCGGGCGCTGCGACTCGGCGCACGTCGTTGCGAGCGAGGTCGACCAGCATCGTGTGCTCGGCCCGTTCCTTGTCGTCGGCGAGCATCTCGCCAGCGAGGCGGCGGTCCTCGACTGGGCTCGTCCCGCGCGGACAGGTCCCCGCGATCGGGTTCGAGACGATCCGGTCGTCGGCCACGGAGACGAGCGTCTCGGGGCTCGCACCGACGATGCTCAGCCCGTCGTAGTCGAGCAGGTACATGTACGGCGACGGGTTGACCGCCCGCAGCGACTCGTACAGCGCCAGCGGGTCCATCTCACCGTACAGTTCCCGCTTGCGCGAGATGACGCCCTGGTAGATATCGCCGCTGAGAACGGACTCCTTGGCGTGTTCGACGGCGTCTTCGTACTCGTCGCGTGGCCCGGCCTCCTCGTGGGCGGGGACGAAGCTGCCGGTTTCGAGGTCTGTGGCTCCGTCTAGGACGGCCTCGACCCGTTCGACCTCGTCCAGCAGCGCGTCGTAGCGCGCGCCGGGATCGTCACCGGGTCGGACGATCGGAGTGAACACGAGCGCGGCCGTCTCCTCGACGTGGTCGAAGCGCAGCGTCGTCGTCGTCAGCGCGAACTGTGCGTCGGGGAAGCGAGAGTCCGGCCGATCCAGTCCGACCTCGTCGAGCCAGAGGTCGTAGACGGCGTCGTAGGCCAGGAAGCCGACGAGGCCGCCGTCGAGGTGCTGGCGATCGTGGTCCGGGAAGCCCCGCAGCTCCACGTCCGGCATGGCCGCCCGAAGGTCGTCTAACACGTCGCCTCCGTCGGTCGTCACGAGGTCGGCGATCCGGTCGTCGAAGACCTCGACGCTGGTCTCGTCGTCGACCGTGATCACCGCGTCGACGTCGTAGCCGACGAACGAGTAGCGGGCGTGGCGGTCGTCGGTCGCCGGTGCGAACGCGCCGTCGGGGTCGCTGGAGGCGACCTTCTCCGCGCTTTCGAGCAGGAAGGTGTGGCCGCCTTTGCCGGGGGCACCGTCCGTGGTCCGGCCAGTCAGCGCGGCGTAGGCCGCCAGCGGCTCCACGTCGGCCGACAGCTCCGCGACCGCTCGCACCGAGACCGGGCCGTCGGCGGTCGCTCGGTCGACGAACGTCTCGCGGTCGATGTCGAGGGTCACTGTCCCGCCTCCACGGCCGCGGGGTCGGCGCGCTTTGCCTGCTGGACGAACGCGCGGACGGCGTCGTGGTCCTTGACGCCGCCTTCGGCCTCCACGCCGGAGGCCACGTCGACGCCGAACGGTCGGACCGTCCCGACGGCTTCGGCCACGTTCTCGGGCGTGAGTCCGCCCGCGAGGACGACCGGCGCGTCCAGCGTGTCGACGATCTCTCGCGTCCGGTCCCAGTCGTGGGTCTCGCCGGTGCCGCCGCCGCCTTCGGCGTCGACCGAGTCCACGAGGAGGGCGTCCGCGGCGTCGGCGTACGCCTCGATCTCGGCGTGGTCGGCGTCGACGACGGCGACCAGCTGCGCGTCGACGCGTCGTCCGAGCGCGCCCAGCTGTGTCGGGGTCAGTCCGTCGTGGACTTGCACCACGTCTGGCTGGACGGTCTCGACGCGGCGGGCAACGGACTGGACGGCCTCGGGCATCGTCACCAGCACGCTCGTCACGAGCGGTGGCACGCCAGCCACGAGCGTGGCCGCGGTCTCGTCGTCGACCTCGCGGGGCGTGTCCACGCTGACGCCGTTGATGACGCCGATCGCGTCTGCGCCCGCGGCGACGACGGCCTCGCGGTCCTCGCGGCGAGTGATACCACAGACCTTGACCCGCGTCATGCCTCGCCTCTGAGCTCGTCGAACTTCCGGGCGGCATCGCCGGACTCGATCGCCTCGCGAGCCGCCTCGACGCCGGCCTCGTGGCTGTCGGCTTCACCGGCGACGTAGATCGCCGCGCCCGCGTTCGCGAGGATGATGTCCTGTTTCGGGCCGGTGACGGTCCCTTCGACGATCCCTCGCAGGTCCTCGGCGTTCGCCTCGGGCGTGCCGCCGGCCACATCTTCGATGTCGGCCGTCGTCAGCCCGATGTCTTCCGGCACGAGCGTGTACTCCTCGATCTCGGAGCCGGTGACCTCTGCGACGACGGTCTCCCCGTGGATCGCGATCTCGTCGAGCCCCGATCCGTGGACGACCATCGCTCGCTCGACGTCCATCCGGGCCAGCGCCTCCGCGATCGTCGGCACGAGGGCCGGATCGTAGACGCCGAGCACCTGCGCGTCCGCACCGGCGGGGTTGGTCAGCGGTCCGAGGATGTTGAAGATGGTCCGCATGCCGAGTTCCTTGCGCGGGCCGATGACGGCCTTCATCGCCGGGTGGAAGACGGGCGCGAGCATGAACCCGATCCCGTCGTCCTCGATGGCCTTCTCGACCTGTGGCGGTTCGGCCTCCACGTCGACGCCGGCCACCTCCAGCACGTCCGCGCTCCCCGACGAGGAGGAGACAGAGTAGTTGCCGTGCTTGGCGATGGGGACGCCGGCACCCGCGGCGACCATCGTGCTCGTCGTCGAGACGTTGATCGTGTCGTAGTCGTCGCCGCCGGTGCCACAGGTGTCGACCAGCGGCCTCCGGTCGGGGTCGATCGTCCGCGCGGCGTCGCGCATCCCCTCGGCGAAGCCGGCGATCTCGGCCTCGGTCTCTCCTTTCGCCCGCAGACCCGTCAGCAACGCCCCGATCTGGGCCTCCGTGGCGTCCTCGAAGACCGCCGTCGCCGCCTCGCGAGCCTCGTTCTGTGTCAGATCCTCTCCCTCGGTCACGCGTTCGATGTATTCCTGCATTGTGGGCCACCAATGAACTCCTTCGTGTTGTAATGTACAACCTCGTACATCCAAATAAGGCTGTCGGGACCACGTGACGGATTCGATATCGGGACATCGCCCGAGCGGACACGCCGTGTCGCTCGAATCGCGCTCGACCGCACCATGTCCACAACCCACAGACGGCGCTGGGATTCGCTTTCGAAACATTCAATTATACCCCTCTGCAACGGATGAGTGTAGATGGAAGCCAACGCGGGTTGGTGGTCTAGTTGGTTATGACACCTCCTTGACATGGAGGAGGCCGGCGGTTCAAATCCGCCCCAACCCATTTCTGCGACGAACGGACGTGAGGAGTGAATGGCGCTGTGATCTGAACCCTATCAGTCGCGCACAGCGCAGCGAGCACGTCTGATTTCGGTTCAAATCCGCCCCAACCCATTTTTGACGACACAAACCGCGAGCGTGGCGATTCGTTCGCCGGTCTGGATTCCGCCCCAGTCGACAGACGGCACCGCTTCGGGGACACTTCCTCGTGAGTGTCGCGTGTGGCTCGGCGGTGGCCTCTCGGAAGCCGGCGTTTCGAAACCGCCGCTGGACGACGGTGTGCCGGCTGTGTCACAATTTTTCGCGCACGACACCGGCGGTCCCAATAGCTTCATACGCCGCCCGCCAGAGTGTGACCACATGGACGAGACGATCTGCTCACGTCGGCCGTTCGAACAGTTCGTGTTGCTGGCGGTCGCCGAACTGACCATCGAAGGGGAGACCCCCGTCCAGTCCCACGTGGTGACGGAGACGATCGAGGACCAGCTCGATACGGTCGCTCGTGATCCGTTCGGCGGCGTCGAACGACAGGCGGTCGTGTCGGCGCTGGGATCGCTCGCGGCGGACGACCTCCTGTCGACCGAGCGGACCACGTCGGCGACGGGGAAGGGGCGGCCGGCCTACGACGCCGAAGTCGGCGTGAAGACGATCGTGGAGACACTCCTGAACGACGACACGGTCGGTCCCTACGCCGAGCGCCTGCAAACGACAGTCTGAGCGGTGTTTCTCCGCCGCGGGGCTGCCGATCGGCGTCTCGGAACGAAATCCACTTGCAGATAGCCGACCGACCTCCGCGTATGCGCGAGTTCGAGTTCACGGTCCAGTACGAGTCGGGCGCGGACGACCTGATGGACCTCTTCGTCGAGACTCCGTCGCTCTACGCTCGCTCGCAGGCCTGTTTCGCCAACGCGGACGCGATGTGGCGAATCGACCGCATCGTCGGCCCGTCGGACGTGCTCGACCGACTCGACGATCTCTATCTCGACGAGTCGATCTGTAACGAGTGTCTGGACATGGAGCAGTGTTCGTCCACGCGCGAGTACCAGCTTCTGGACGCCGGTCCGGAGCATCGCCTGGTCTACACGCGCCGCCAGGAGATCGACCGCTGTCACTCTATCCCGTATCTGGCCGTCGACTACGTGGGCGACGGGGTGCTGTTCGACGCGGAACGGTCCGGCGACGAGTACGTCTGGCGAGTCCTGATGCCGGAAGCGACGCCGGTCGGCGAGCTGTACGACGCGATCGAGCGGAACCTCAGAGACGGACTGACGCTCGAACTGGGCCACGTCGGCGGGATCGACGGCTGGCGCGGTGACGATGCCTTCGACGCCGATCTCACCGTCGAGGAGCGTCGAACCCTACAAGCGGCCGTCAACGCGGGATACTACCGGACGCCACGGGAGACGACTGTCGGCGAACTGGGCGAGCGACTGGACGTGCCGCGATCGACGGTACAGTACCGGTTACAGCGAGCGGAGGGCAAGGCCGTCGAACAGTTCGCTGACGGTAGCCTCTAGACGATCGAGGCGTTGCTCGCTTCCTGCTCGATGGCCGGTGGTTCGCCGGCTTCCAGGCGTTCGAGCCGGTCCATGATCGTGTGGACCACGTCACCATTCGTACAGGGAGCCACGTGCTGGAGTTCCCCGCTCTCGTACTCGGCCAGCCCCATCACGGGCAGAATCATCGCCGAGTAGTCGTCGGTGATCTCCGAGGAGATCTCGGTCGTCTGGTAGAACGACTCCAGCGAGACGTTGTTCGACAGCGCCCACTGCTTGAACTCGGCGACGCGATTGAGGATGTACCGACCCTCTTCTGTGTGAGCGGCCGCCGACTCTCTGGACACCTGCTTGCCCCAGACGATGACCGAGAAGTCTTCGATCGCGTCGTCCTGGTCCAGCGTTTCGAGTCGCTCGATGACGGCCGCCTGTCGCTCGTGGGCACCGTCCGGAACGAGCGACCGGACGTAGAGTTCGATGTGGGGGGAGGGGGTATCGGACATGGTTCAACTGATCTACGTGTCAGAACACACGCACCACACTAATACTTTGCGTGGACCCGTTGACGTGGGTAACGTTCACATACAAAATTGTGGGTAAAGCGGTTTTGCACTGGCTTTGACAGCGGTTGGTTCTGTGATCGTTCAGCTCACAGGGAGAAACGCTTTCCAACTATAAGTGGATATTTAAGAAATACTATATTATGCGCTCTGCGGTGTCTCACTGTTGCAGTCGGAGAGCCGTCGCCGTCGTCGCCGGGTCGCCGGTTCCGCCTCACACTGTCTGTGCCAGCGCGTTACGAGATCACTCCCTCGGTCGCGACGGTCCGGGAACGAACAGCCGGCAGTGTCAGTCGTCGTCGAGTCGGGCAAGTGTCTCGTGAGCGCCGACGACCATCGCCGGAACGACGAGCATGAAGATGTGTTCCTCGATCGGAATGCCGAGCAGTTCGACGCCGGTTCGCATCGGGATTGCGAACACGCCGACCTCCAGCGTGTACCAGTCCCAGACGTACGCGAACGGATAGAGGACGGCGATCGTTCGGGCAGCGGTCCGTGCCGCGTCGGCGTACCAGAGCAGGCCGGCCGCGACGAGACCCCACACGATCTCTGTCGCGAGGTACGTGTACGGGCCGAGGACGGTGATGTCCGGGAGCACGCCGGGTGTTCGGGCGCTGGCACAATGAACTGCGGGGGTGAGCGAGTCCGACGAGCGTTCTCAGGGGCTGGAACCGGAACCAACTTTGATTACCTCCGGCGTCGAACCCTCGTAATGGGAAGTACGATGAATATAGCTGATATTGCCACTAGTGATTTTGTTGAACTCGACGCCGATGTCCGCCTCGGGAAAGTGCGCTCGATCTTCGAGCGCGAGAACCCCAAGGGAATCGTCATCACCGAGGACGGGGCGTACGCCGGCGTGATTACCCAGAAGCAGCTGGTCCAGTCCCACGTCGAGGACAACGCGAAGGCAGGTGCGATGATGCGGTCGGCCCCGAAAGTCGAACGCCACGACGACGTCCGCGAGGTCGCGCGCGTCCTCGTCGAGGGCGGTGCGAAGATCGCACCGGTCTTCGAGGGCGACTCTCTGTGGGGCGTCGTCACGGGCGACGACATTCTCGACGCCGTCCTGGAGAATCTCGATGCTCTCACCGTCGAACAGATCTACACCAAAGACGTCGTGACGATCACCGAGGAGACCCACGTCGGGCAAGCGATCAACCTCCTGCGCAAGCACGGCATCTCTCGCGTGCCCGTGCTCGACGACGACGGGGACCTCTCTGGCATGGTCACGACCCACGACATCGTCGACGTGGTCGTCCGAGACATGAACAAGGCGACGCGGGGCGACCGCTCGGGCGAGAACGACCGCGTCCTCGATCTGCCGGTCTACGACGTGATGAACAGCCCCGTCGAGACGACCTCGCTGGACGACTCCGTTCGCGACGCCGTCGAACGGATGCTCGAAAACGACTTCGCCGGCCTCGTGGTCACGCCGGACCACGACGACTCGCTGGTCGCCGGCATCGTCACCAAGACGGACGTGCTCCGCGCGCTGACGTTCACCGAGGAGGACCACATGGACGTACAGATCACCAACATCAACCTCCTGGACAACACGATCTCTCGGGACGACATCCGCGAGGAGATCGGCGACGTGGCCAGCAAGTACCAGGATATGCAGGTCCAGCACGCCCACGTGCGCTTCCACGAACACAAAGAGAAGCTCCGTGGTACGCCACTGATCCAGTGTCAGATCCGCCTGCGCACCAACAAGGGACAGGCCGCCGGCTCCGGCGAGGGCTACGGCTCCGACACGGCGTTCAACGTCGCCCTCGACAAGCTCCAGCGCAACGTCCTGGAGATGAAAGGCGTCCGCGCCGACGAGGAGTACCGCGGCCAGTTGCTGCGGAAGCTGGGCGAACTGTAGGCTGTCAGCGGCGCTTTTTTGCGGTCGAAGGGAGTGAGGCGCTCAGGAGAGAACCAGAGCGGGTGCGAACAGGACGACGGCGACCAGAGCCAGCAGGATCAGTATCGCGGTGACACGCAGGACGCCTGCGATCCGTCGACGATCCGTCGGCAGGGACTCTGCGATCCCCGACAGGACGAAGCCCGCGGCCATGACGAGGAGAAATGTGTTCGAACTGCCGCGCAGGGCACCGTAGGCGTAGACACCCGCGAACAGGACCGCTCCGAAGAACATGACGAGCGTCTTCGGGCTGCCGGCCGGTTCGTTCAGGACGACGGCTTCGATCTTGGAGGGCATCAGGTGGGTGGTGTCCGCCGAGGTTCAAATAGTTGGGGTGGGGTCAGTACCCTGTCATATACAGGTCGCCCCGGGTGGAATCGGCCGTTCGGTAGATCTGCGCATCGACGTTTTTCTGCGTCGGGTTTCCTCACTCGCTGCGCTCGTTGCGGGAACCGCTCCTCGAAAAACGTCGGTGAAAAAGGCCGACGGCTCGACCATCGGTCTCGCCGTCGGTGAACTGCGCTCGCTTCGCTCGCGCGGATGCTGGTGATCCGTGTACTCCCTCTATGGACCACTGCGAAGCATTCGCGCGAACGAGCGGTTCGAAGAACCCGGCAGTTCGCGAGATTCACTGAACCGAGCAAAGCGAGGTTCAGCCTTTTTCGCCCACGTTTTTGCGCAAGCGGTGCGCCTTCGGCGCACCCGCCGCGCAAAAAGGTGGGTTCCTATTGGAAGCCGATGCGGCCGCCGCCTTGAGTCTGCTGGGGTTCGCCGCCGCCCTTGAACTCGTCTTGCATCTGCTCGTAGTAGTCGCGGATGTCGTCGGTGATCGTCGGGCGCACGTTCTCCATGGCCTGGCGGAAGTGCTTCATCTCGACCGTGTCGGCGTCGTCGTCCTCGCGCAGCGCCTCGATGGCGGCCTCGCGGCCGATGGATTCGAGGTCGGAGCCGACGTAACCGCCGGTCATCTCGGCGAGTTCGCGCAGGCTGACGTCGGGCGACAGCGGCGTGTCGTCGGTGTGGATCTTGAGGATCTGCTCGCGGCCCTCGATGCCGGGTTCGCCGACCATCACGAGGCGGTCGAAGCGACCCGAGCGGATCAGTGCCGGATCGATCATGTCCGGTCGGTTGGTCGCGCCGATCACCATCACGTCCTCCATCTCTTCGAGTCCGTCGAGTTCGGTCAGCAGCTGGTTGACCACGCGTTCGGAGACGTTGCTCCCGGTCTCGCCGCCACGCCCCGGCGCGAGCGAGTCGAGTTCGTCGAAGAAGATCACCGTCGGTGCGACCTGCCGGGCCTTCCGGAAGGTCTGACGGATCGCCTTCTCCGACTCGCCGACCCACTTCGAGAGGAGTTGTGGGCCCCGCACCGAGATGAAGTTGGCGTCGGTCTCGTTGGCGACGGCTTTGGCCATCAGGGTCTTGCCGGTCCCCGGCGGCCCGTACAGCAGGACGCCAGAGGGCGGTGAGACGCCCATGCGCTCGAACTTCTCCGGGCTGTTCATCGGCCACTCGACGGACTCCTGGACCTGCTCTTTGGCGTCGTCGAGGCCGCCCACGTCGTCCCAAGAGATCTTCGGGAGCTCGACCAGCACCTCCCGCATGGCGCTCGGACTCACCTCGTTGAGGGCACCGCGGAAGTCCTCGCGTTTGATGATCATGCGGTCGATCAGGCTCGGCGGGATGTCCTCCTCGTCTAAGTCGATCTCGGGGAGGTACCGGCGCAGCGCCTTCATCGCGGCCTCTTTGGTCAGGCTCTCGATGTCGGCACCGACGAACCCGTGGGTCTCGGTCGCCAGCTTCGAGAGGGCCACGTCGTCCGAGAGGGGCATCCCGCGGGTGTGGATCTGGAGGATCTCCTCGCGGCCGACTTCGTCGGGGACGCCGATCTCGATCTCGCGGTCGAACCGGCCAGGTCGGCGCAGTGCGGGATCGACGCTGTCGACGCGGTTGGTCGCGGCGATGACGATGACCTGCCCGCGGGATTCGAGGCCGTCCATCATCGTCAGCAGCTGGGCGACGACACGGCGCTCGACCTCGCCGGTCACGTCCTCGCGCTTGGGCGCGATCGAGTCCAGTTCGTCGATGAAGATGATCGAGGGGGCCTCCTCGCTGGCGTCCTCGAAGATCTCTCTGAGTTGCTGTTCGGACTCGCCGTAGTACTTCGAGATGATCTCCGGACCGGCAATAGAGAAGAAACTGGCAGAGGTCTCGTTGGCGACGGCCTTCGCGAGCAGGGTCTTGCCCGTGCCCGGTGGACCGTGGAGCAACACCCCCTGTGGTGGCTCGATGCCGAGCTTCTTGAAGATCTGGGGGTGTTTCATCGGCAACTCGACCATCTCGCGGACCCGCTGGATCTCACTGGAGAGGCCGCCGATGTCCTCGTAGGTGATCCCCCCGCCAGTCTTCTCGAAGCCGCTGATTGGCTCTTCGCGCAACTCCACGTCCGTGTCCTCGGTGATGAGACAGACGCCCTCTGGCTCGGTCTCGACGGCGATCAGCGGGATCGCCTGGCCCGGCGAGCGCATGAACGGGTGGTTCGTACTGGACATCACGGGGACGATGTCGCGCTCGACGACCGGGCGTTTGAGGATCTGGCGCTTGACCATGCCCGCCGCGTCCGAGCCGAACTGGACGCTGGCTTCCTCCGGCGGAGCCAGCACGAGCTTGTCGGCCTTCTCGGCGTCGGCCTTACGAATCGTCACGCGTTCGCCGATACCCACGTCGGCGTTCTGTCGCGTGAAGCCGTCGATGCGCACCGTGTCGGTGTTCCAGTCCTGTCGATCCGCACGCCACACTTTCGCGGCAGTGGTGTCACTTCCCTCGATCTCGATGATGTCGCCGGGCGAGAGCTTGAGATGCAAGAGTGTGTCCGGATCCAGGCGAGCGATACCGCGCCCCGAGTCGTTCGGGTACGCTTTCGCGACCTCCAGTTGAACCTCGTTCATAGTTAGTCTGCGGGGATACCTGATTTCAGTCGTGACCGGAGATATGCTTTATGCTACCGGCGGTCCCCCGTTCGTCCGGCAGGTACTTATGTTATCATGTGTCACACCTGTGCGGCCGCGTTACTGACGCCCGCCACCGTACGTCGGTCGCCCCTTCATGTCACACCTTGCCGTGGTGGTAGCTTTCATAGGGCTGGCCGAGAAAGCCGCGACTATGGTGTTTCTCGTTCCGTACGACGGATCGTCGCCGGCCCGTGTGGCACTCGAACGCGCAGTCGAGTACGGTACGGCGCTGGATCGCGACGTCGTCGCCGTCAGCTACATCCCGACCGGCGACAGCTACGCCGAGCGCCGGCAGTGGGTCGACCGCGACGACGACTTCCCGCTGGAATCGGTCACGCAGGACCTCGAACGCAAGATCGAGGAGGCGACCGACGACACGGAACTGCGCTACACCGACGTGAGCGCACACTCGCCTGCGGGTGGCTTCTCCGAGGACGTTCGCCAGACTGCCGGCGACGTTGACGCGACCGTCCTGTTCGTCGGGAGCGACGACGAGGACGTGGTCGTGCCGGTCGGCGAGGAAGCCGACGAGGAGTACGACGTCCACGTCGTCCGCAACTGATCGGCGCTTCGGGGTACTTTTCTTTCGGCGCACCGACGCAACGGGTATGCGAACACTCGCTTTCGACGGCCGCATGGGTGCCAGCGGCGACATGCTGCTCGCTGCCCTCCTGGCCGTCGGTGCCGATCGCGACGCCCTCGCCCCCGTCGAGGACGCCCTCCCGATCCGGTACGAACTCTCCGAGACGGTCGAACGCGGGATCGGTGCCACGAGCGTCGCGGTCGTGTTGACCGACGTAGACGAGGCTCGGACGGACGGGACCGACGCGAACCACCAGATGCCTTCGAAGGTACCGGGGCACGACCACAGCCACGACCACGCGGACGGCGGCCACGGTCACACTCACGGCGACACCGCCGCCGAGGGGCACGGTCCGTCCCGGTCGCTGGGCGAGGTCCGCGAGATCGTCGGGGAGATGGCCCTCCCCGCCGACGTCGAGCGCGACGCGCTGGCGATCTTCGAGATCCTCGGCGAGGCCGAAGCCGCGGTCCACGACACCACGCTCGACGAGATGCACTTCCACGAGGTCGGGGCCGACGACGCCATCGCCGACATCGTCGGCGTCTGTCTCCTGTTGGACGACATCGGCGTCGAACGCGTCGTCACGACGCCGCTCTCCGCGGGCGGTGGCACCGTCGAGATGAGCCACGGGACCTACCCCGTTCCCGGCCCGGCCGTCGTCGAGATCGCCGAGCGCGCCGACTGGTCGCTCGCTGGCGGACCCGTCGACGCCGAGTTGCTGACGCCGACCGGCGCGGCGATCCTCGCACACCTCGCCGACGGCGTCGACGCGCTGCCGGAGCTCGCCGTCGAGGCGTCTGGCTACGGCGCTGGGGGGTACTCGTTCGAGAACCGCCCGAACGTCCTGCGGGCGATCGTCGGCGACGGTGGCGGCGGGCTCCGCCGCGACGAGATCACCGTCCTGGAGACGAACCTCGACGATACGACGCCGGAGGTGCTGGGTAGCTTGCAGGAACGACTGCAGGAGGCGGGGGCGCGAGACGTGTCGATCCTCCCGGCCACGATGAAGAAGTCACGGCCGGGCCACCTCGTCAAGGTGGTCTGCAAGCCGGCAGACAGCGAGCGCGTCGCGCGCCGACTCGCCGAGGAGACGGGAACGCTGGGCGTGCGAGCCCACGGTGCCGGCCACCGCTGGATCGCCGACCGCGAGATCGTCACGGTCACGGTCGAGATCGACGGCGACGCCTACGAGGTCGACGTGAAGGTCGCCACCGACAGCGAGGGCACCGTCTTCGACGTGAGCGGCGAGTACGACGACGCCGCCGCGGTCGCAGACGAGACCGGACTGCCCGTCCGCGAGGTCCTTCGCCGGGCCGAAGACGCCGTCCGGTAGCCGTCAGGGATCTGCGCGCTGACGGTCGGTCGCCAGCGAGTCGTCCAGGACCGTCTTCAGGATCGCGACCGCCCCGACGGCCACGATCAGGAAGCCGGCGATCTCGGTCAGGAAACCGGAGACGCTCAGCAGCAGGCGCTGGAGGAAGGGTGGCAGCAGGGCGACGACGATGGACAGCGGTTCGAGGACGTTCCAGTTCCGGACGACCAGTCCCACGAAGACGACACCGTAGAGGACGAGCAGTTTCCGTTTGGTCGCGTACGCGAGCGTCGCACCGAGTGGAGGGCGCATGGTTCGAGGGGCGCGCGGGCGTCCAAAATGGATTTCGGGTCGTCGCCGGCCGGTCACTCGTCGTCGCCGTCGCGGTGTTTCGCCAGCGCCTCCTCGATCGTCAACTGCCCGTCCGCGACCCGGCGGGCCAGGGCCTCGCCGATGGCCCGGTTCGTCTCGCTTTGCTCCCGGGAGCGCTCTTTGATACGCTTGAGTTCGCCCGCGGTGGGGTCGATCTCGCGGGACTCGATCTCCTCGCCCTCGATGCGGGCGATGTTGACCGCCGCGAGCACGTCGCCCATGCCGCGGGTCCCCGTTCCGAGGTGTGGCGTCGTCCCGGTCTCGTCGACCAGTTCGACGGTCACGTCACCCAGATCGTCGATAATCCGCGCTCCCAGCAGTCGCGCGCCGTCGCCGATCCGGACGAGCGGGTCGACCGCGTCGGCCAGCTCCTCGTGGACGGCCTCGGCGACCTGGTCGGCCGGCACCTGGAACGCGGCCACGACCATCTCGCCCGAGAGGACGGCGATGCCAGGCCGGTCGCCGGGGTCGATCCCGACGACCAGCTTGCCGCCATTGCCCCGCAGCAGCGAGACCACCTCGTCGACGGCCGCACGCGGTGTCGCCGGATCCGCTCGCACGACTTCGACGCCCGCCGGCTCGTGGCTCTCGTCGGCCGCCGTCACGACGACGCTGGTCTCGTCGGGCAGTTCCTCGCCCGGCTCGATCGTCGTGAAGTCGACGCCGCGGTCCCGCAGCTCGCCGACGACGCCGTGGTACACCTCGAAGTCCGCCGTTGCGACGACGATCACTAGTCGTCACTTGTCGCTCGCCTCCAAGTATCTACCGTCGCAGGTGCCGATCAGCGAACGCGGGTCACGCGTCGGTCGTCAGCGTTTAACCGCGCCTCACCGTAGCCGAGGACGTGAGCGAGTACGTTTCGACCGGCTGCGCGGAGATCGACGACCTGCTCGGTGGCGGGTTCGAGCGCGGCGCTGTCACTCAGATCTACGGCCCACCGGCGGCGGGCAAGACGAACCTCGCACTCAGTGGCGCGGTCGAGGTGGCGGCCGCCGGTGACTCGGCGCTGTACATCGACACGGAGGGGCTGTCGGCCGACCGGATGGAGCAGATCGCTGGCGCGCGCGCCGACGAGACCGACGAGGCGCTCTCGGACCTGGCCGAACGGATCGTCGTCTCCGAGGCGCTCGACTTCGAGGACCAGGAGGTCGCCGTCCAGGACGCCGCGGAGCTGGCCTCGCAGATCGAGCTGATCGTCCTCGACAGCGCGACCGGCTTCTACCGGCTCGAACGGGACGACGGTGACGGCGGCGAGGCGCTGCGAGACGTGGCCCGCCAGATCACACATCTGCTCTCGCTGGCGCGCAAGCACGACCTGGCCGTGGCCGTTACGAACCAGGTCTTCGCGGACCCGGACAGCGACGGCACCCGAGCGCTGGGGGGCCACACGCTGAATCACTGGTCCGGTGCGATCGTCCGGCTCGATCGGTTCCGGGGCGGGAATCGGAGAGCGACACTGGAGAAACACCGCGCGAAGGCCGCGGGCGACACCGTCCAGTTCCGGATCACCGAGGCCGGTCTGGCCGGCGGACAGGACCGTTCGCTCGACTAGTCGCTCGGTCTGCCGTCTTCGCCCGCACTTTTCGGGTCGGCACTGTCGACGACTCCCCCGCTCGCGAGGATGCAGACGGGTTCGATCAGTAGATCAGTTCGTCGTCGTTCTCGACCATGTACAGCGTCCGGGCGGCGATGTTGACGGCGTGATCGCCGACCCGTTCGAGGTCCCGAATCGTCAACAGGAGACGCGACACGTCGTTCATCAGCTGTTCGATCTCCGCTTCGCCGGCACCGTCGGCGACCTCGCGCTCGATGAGGTCGCGCACGACCGCCTCCGAGGCGTCTTCACAGCGCTCGTCGATCTCGTCGTCCCGTTCGGCGATCTGGTAGCAGGCGTCGGTGTCCTCGTCGCGGTACCCCGCCATCGCGTCCTCGATCATCTCCAGGGTGTGGTCGGCGATGCCCTGGATGTCGACCTCGGGGAACATGTCCCGGTCGGCGGTGAGCGTGTACTCGCCGAGGTTGGTCGCCAGGTCGGCGACGCGTTCGAGGTCGGTGATGATCTTGAACGAGGCGGCGATGAAGCGCAGGTCACCGGCGACGGGCTGTTGGAGCGCCAGCAGGTCGACACAGTCCTGTTCGAGTTCGAGGTACATCTGGTTGATCTCGTCGTCGCCCTCGATGACTTCCCAGGCCAACTCCTCGTCTTTCTGTTCGAGCGCGTCGAGTCCGACGCGGAACCGCTCCAGGACGACTTCCGACATGTAGAGGACGTCCTCCCGGAGCTCTTCGAGGCGTTCCTGATACGATTCGCGTGGCATGCACGGTCCTGCGCCGGACATCCGTATCAGGCTTTCCCTTCGACGAACTCTAGATGGTGCCCCCGCGCCGAAACAGCTAATAGATCAGTTCGTCGTCGCTCTCGATCATGTAGAAGGTCCGGGCAGCGATGTTGACGGCGTGGTCGCCGACCCGTTCGAGGTCACGGACGGTCAGGAGAAACTGTTTGGTGTCTGCCAGCAGCGTCTCGTGGTCGTCGCCGGCCGCGTCGTACGCCGCCAGGTATCGCACGAGGTCGTCGGCCGCGGCCTCACAGCGCTGATCGAGGTCCGTGTCGCCGGCCACGACCGTCCGACACTGCTCTGGGTCCGCCTCGACGTAGGCTGCGATCGCGTCGGCCACCTGGCTGCTGGCCATGTCCGCGATGTCTGCGATCGGGACGACGGTGAGGCGGTCGCGTCCGGGCGTCCCGGCGTACCGGCCGATGTTGGCGGCGAGGTCGGCGATTCGCTCCAAGTCGGTGAGAATCTTGAACGTCGCGACGACGAATCTGAGATCGCCGGCCACGGGCTGTTGGAGCGCCAGCAGATCGATACACTCGCTTTCGAGTTCGAGATACAACTCGTTGATCTCGTCGTCGCGCTGGGCGATCTCCCGGCCGCCGTCCTCGTCGCCGTCCTCGTAGGCGCGTGCCGCCTCGCGGAGGCGCTCGACGACCAGCGTCGCCATCGACGTGACGCCCTCTTTCAGTGCTTCGAGCTCTGTTTCGTAGCGATCTCGTGTCATGTGTCGATTGTGCGGGGGGAACTCATACGGATTGTTGTCGCCGTTTGCCAGGTCGATCGCACGAGGTCGTGCGGTCGATCCGGGACAGATCGACAACAATCCGTCTCACTCGATCCGGACGCCCAGTCGGTCGGCCAGTCCGTAGAGGTCTGTGACCTCGTAGGTCGGCGTCGCCGAGAGGTCGAGGTCGGCCCGGTGGTCACGCCGGACGAACGCCGAGTCGATTCCGGCCCGCTGGGCGGCGACTACGTCTTTCTCGCTGTCGCCGACGTACAGCGCCGATCGCGTGCCGAGGTCGTCGAGTGCCTGCTCGATGTAGCTTGGGTCTGGCTTCTTGCGTCTCGCCCCGTCGATGGTGGGGACGCGTCCGTACGCGGTCTCGAAGTGCCGCCCGAGGTCGTGGTAATCGAGGATGAACTCGATCGTCGCGTGCTGGTTGTTGCTGACGAGCCCGGTCGCGTGTGGGAGCACTTCGAGGATCGCCGCGTCGTCGTAGAGGGACTTCTCGCCACTGTGGATCGCCTCGCGCTGGATCGCACTGGCCTTCGCCTCCCGGCGTTGCCAGAACTCTGCGGGGTCGATGTCGAAGCGACGTTCGAAGGCCTCGCCGGGCGGTCCGTCCCTGGCGACCATCTCGCGGGCGCGCTGCTCGTCGACCGATACGTCGAACGCCGCGAACGCCTCACTGACGGCTTCTGCCAGTCGTCGTTCGTCGGTCCGTTCGATCAACACGCCGTCGTTGTCGAAGACGACGGCGTCGTAGTCGGGTGCCATCCGTCGGTGTTATCCGAACTTGCCGGTGATGTAGTCCTCGACGCGCTGGTGCTCGGGGTTCTCGAAGATCGACTGCGTGTCGCCGAACTCGACGAGTTCGCCGCCGGTGAGGAAGACGGCGGTCTTGTCCGAGATCCGTGCGGCCTGTTGCATGTTGTGTGTGACGATGACGACAGTAAACTCTTCGGCCAGTTCCTCGATGAGGTCTTCGATCTTCGAGGTGGCGATCGGGTCCAGCGCCGACGCCGGCTCGTCCATGAGGATCACGTCGGGATCGACGGCGATGGCCCGCGCGATACAGAGGCGCTGTTGTTGCCCACCCGAGAGGTCGAGCGCGGACTTGTCGAGCTGGTCCTCGACTTCGTCCCACAGCGCCGCTCGCTTGAGCGCCGTCTCGACCTTCTCGTCTAAGTTCTCGGTCTCGTCCTGGATCCGCAGGCCGTATGCGACGTTGTCGTAGATGCTCTTGGGGAAGGGGTTGGGGTGCTGGAACACCATCCCGATCCGGCGGCGCAGTGCGACCGGGTCCACGTCGTCGTCGTAGATGTTCTTCCCCTCGAAGTAGAGTTCGCCCTCGACCCTGGCGGCGTCGATGAGGTCGTTCATCCGGTTGATACACCGCAGGAACGTGGACTTCCCACAGCCCGAGGGGCCGATCATCGCCGTCACTTGATTCTCTGGGATCGACATGGTGATGCCCTGTAGCGCCTGTACGTCACCGTAGAAGACGTCCAGGTCCCGGGCCTCGATGACCTGCTCACGACCGGTCTGGGCACCGCCGTCGGTGCCGTCGACCTCGATCGACTGGTCGACGAGTGGCTCACCCGACGGGTCCGGGGTGGAAGTGGTCCCAGCGGCCGTGGGATCGGTACTGTCGTCGCTCGTCATCTCGTTCTGTGTCATGAATTGTCACTCTCGTTGATACCGGTTGCGGATGACGATCGCAGTCGCGTTCATCACCAGCAACACCGCCAGGAGCGTGATCACGCCAGCGGCGAGGACGCCGTGGCGAAACGCCGGCTCCAGTTCGCTCGACCAGCTGTAGATCTGTCGGGGCATCATACTCGCCACGTCGAAGAAGCCGTTCGGGGCGAGTCGCACCGACGCCGCCGCCCCGATCATCAGCAGCGGTGCCGTCTCGCCGATCGCGCGCCCGAGCGCCAGGATCGTCCCGGTGAGGATCCCCGGCAGCGCTTCGGGCAGGACGACCTGCCGGATCGTCTGCCAGCGGGTCGCCCCCATCCCGTAGGAGGCCTGTCGGAACGAGTCGGGCACCGAGCGGATCGCCTCCTGTGCGGAGATGATGACGATCGGCAGGATCAACAGGCCGACCGCGAGGCCGGCGACGACGATCGAGCCCTGTGGCCACTGGACGATCCGGATGAACAGTGCCAGTCCCAGCAGGCCGTAGACGACCGAGGGAACGCCGGCCAGGTTCCCGATGTTGATCTCGACGAGCGTGACGAACTTGCCCATCGCCCCCTCGGAGGGGGCGTACTCTTCCAGATAGATCGCCGCGCCGACGCCGACGGGGAACGTCGCCAGGACGATCACGATGATCATCATGATCGAGCCGACCATCGCGGGGTAGATCCCGGCGTCGGCGGCGGTCCGCGAGGTCGCACTGGTCAGGAACCCCCAGTCGAGCCAGGAGTCGGGACCGGCGAAGCCGGCGGCATCGACGACGACGCTGCCGACGGCCACGCCGAGGACGGCGATGACCGGGAAGGCCAGTCCGCGCACGCCTTCGCGACGGCGCACGACGCCCTCGACGTAGATGCCGACCGGCAGCGCGACGAACGCGACCAGCAGCATCCAGCCGCCGTAGCCGATCCCGAGCGCCGGACCGGTGACGAGGCCGGCAAGCGCGCCGACGAGTGTCGCGCCGACGACCGCGAAGCCGGCCCGTCGAGAGTCGCGACGCCGGGCGACGAACACGCCGCCGGCCACGGCGAGTGGCGCGACCAGCGTCCCGAGGAGCAACAGCCAGTTGGTGGGCACGTACGGCAAGCGCAACAGCACTTCTCGCAGACTGATCACGCGGTGGTACAGCCCGAAGTCGACGCCCAGCGCCGCCGCCAGGTCGGTGACGAGCCAGTTGAACTGGGCCGGCGGAGTCCCCAGGACCGTCACGACCGGCGCGCCAAACAGCACGACGAGGCGTTCGAGGGCCGCGTTGGGCCGCAGGCGTCCGTGGGCGACGATCAGGCCGCCGGCCGCGACCAGCGAGGTCACCAGCGCGAACCACTCGAGAATCGAGAGCAACTCGATGAACATGACCGCGAACCCGCCCGTGAGCAAGACGCCGACCACGGGGAGGCCGCTGGTCACGTACGCGACCTCGCCGGCCGGTTCGTCGAGCCGGTAGTAGTACACCGCGAGCGCGGCCAGCGGGGCCAGCACGGTCGCGGCGTAGGTGAGGAGCCACCCGCTGTCGGCCGAGAGCGGTCTGAACGCGTCGTTGGCGACGAACAGCAAGAGGAGCAACACGGAGACGAGCCCGAACGCGGTCGCCGCGAGGCAGGCCGCCTCGAACGCTCGCCCGCGGAGGTGGTTGACCGAGCTGTCGTCGCCGTGCCAGTCGACGTCCGGTTCCGTCGTCGCCATCAGTGCTCACCCATCGTTGTGTCGTTCATTCGTACTCCTCCCGGTATCGGGCTGCGATGCGGTTGCTCACGAGGTTCAGCAGGAACGTGATCGCAAACAGCGTCAGCCCGATCGCGAACATGCTGCTGAATCCGAGCTGACTGACGCTGTCGGCGCTGTTGATCTGGACCATCGCGGCCGTCATCGGCTGGAACCCCTGCCAGAGGTTCTGGAGGGGCTCCGCGAGGTTCAGCATCCGGGGCTGACTGCCGGCCGCGACGACGACGATCATCGTCTCGCCGATGGCTCGCGACAGCGCGAGGATGAACGAGGAGAAGATCCCCGACGCCGCCGCGGGCAAGACCACGCCGGTGGTCACCTCGAACTTCGTCGCTCCCATCCCGTAGCCGGCCCGCCGCAGCGAGTCCGGGACGGAGCTCATGGCGTCTTCGCTCAGGCTGGACACCATCGGGATGATCATGATCCCGACCATGATCGACGGGCTGAGGATGTTGAAGGTGTTGACCGGCAGACCGATCGTCCGCAGGAACGGCGTCACGTAGACGAGCGCGAAGATCCCGTAGACGACGGTCGGAATCCCCGCGAGGACTTCCAGACCGGGCTTTAGCACCGAGCGCATCCGGTCGCTGGCGTACTCGCTGAGATACACCGCCGCCGCGACACCGGTCGGCAGGGCGATCAGCGCGGAGATCACCGTCACCAGCAGGGTGCCACTCAACAGCGGGAGCAGCCCGTAGATGTTCCGGCTGAGGAGAAACTCGGTCCCGCCGAAGAATTCGAGCGGGTTCACGAGCGTGAAGAAGGTGATCGCGTCCCGCGCGAGCAACACGACGATGCTGATCGTCACGAGGATCGACAGCGCCGCACACAGCAACAGGACGTACCGGTACATCCGTTCGCGCGCCGCACGCCCGCGTGGTCTGGACGTGATATCCGGTTCGGGCGTCTCGGCGCTCATCGTGTTCGCCCCCGTGTGTTCTCCATGTGTGTGTCCTGAGACAGCACTGTTCTATCCGGCGACCTCTTCGAGCTTGGCGAGGTTCTCGTCGCGTTGCTCGGCACTGGACGGGACGTAGCCGATGTCCTGTACCACGTCCGTTTCGGACTGTTCGAGGTAGTACCGGACGTACTCGTACACTTCCTCGCGCTGGAGCGCCGACTCGGCGACGTAAATAAAGAGCGGCCGCGCCATCGGGTAGGAGCCGTCCTTGGCGTTCGGGAGGCTCGGCGGCGTACACTCCTCGTCTGCCTCGACCTTGACGTCGATCGCCTTGACGGCTTCCGAGTTCGAGTTGTAGTACGCGTAACCGAAGTATCCCATGCCGCCTTCGTTGTCGCGGATCCCCCGAACGATCGTCTCGTCTTCTTCGGTCGGCTGGTAGTCGGTCGTATGATTGGTCTCCTCGCCGACGACGTTCTCGTTGAACCAGTCGAAGGTCCCGGAGGTCGACGCCGGACCGTAGAGTTCGAGTTTCCGGTCGGGCCAGTCATCGCGTACGTCCGACCAGTGAGTAACGTCGTTGTCGCTCCAGATCTGGCGCAGTTCCTCGAAGCTCATGCACTCGACCCACTCGGCGTCGTTGTTGACGGCCATCGTCAGCGCGTCGCCAGCGACCTGGAACTCGATCGGTTCCACGTCGTTGGTCGTACACTGCTCGACCTCGGCGTCCGTGATCGGCCGTGACGCGCCGTTGATGTCGGAGTCGCCGGCACAGAACCAGTTTTCGAAGCCGCCACCGCTCCCAGTCGGGTCGACGGTGACGTTGACCTCGCCGTGTTCTTCCATGAACTTCTCGGCCATCGTGTCAGATATCGGGAAGACAGTGCTGCTTCCCTTCACGATGACCTGCCCGGAGAGACCGTCGCCGCCACCACCGTCGTCGGAACCGCCGCCCCACGCGTCCCGACGCGTGTTCTGGACACAGCCCGACAGCGCCGTCACACCGGCCAACCCTCCGGCGATAAATTTCCGACGCGAAACGTCCCTGTTGGGGTCCCGTGTCATCGTCTGAAGCGTACTCAGGGGTGAATAAGTACTCTACTATGAAGAGTACCAAACCGTACGTAGTATATATAGGAGTATGTTTGGTATAGATATCCATGGAGAGAGAATACCGGCTACATCGCCGTTACTCCCTCGCTCTGGGTAGTTCAGAATTGGCTCTCGACACCCGGTATTGCCTCGAAACAGACCTCTGGGATGGTTCTCCGTCGTCGACGCTCGTTTTGTTCTCTCCGGAACCTCTCGTATCGTTGTCGCTATATAGTTCCCTATGGATTTATGTTGGTCTGGCCGCGAGAGGGATCTATGGAGACGCGAAAGGTGCAGGTGACGGGTGGATCGACGTACACCGTCTCGCTTCCCAAAGAATGGGCGACAGAAAACGACGTGAGCGCCGGGAGCGTCGTGGAGTTTCACGCAGAAGAGGACCTCCTCCTGCTCTCGCCCCGCCGCGAGAACGGGCGCGTCGAGGGGACGCTGGACATCAGCGGTCTCGACGAGGACCACGAGCTCACCCGCGCGGTGATGACGATGTACGTGAGCGGCTTCGACGTCATCACACTGGAGACGCCCCGGATCTCGCCGAAACAGCGCCGCGTGGTCCGCGACGCCGTCCAGGGGCTCGTGGGGCTGGAAGTGATCGAGGAGACCTCCGATCGGGTCGTCCTGCAGGACCTGCTCGACTCCTCGGAGTTGTCGGTCCACAACGCCATCACGCGGATGCAACTGGTCTCGCTGACGATGCTGGAAGACGCCATCGACGCCCTCGTCGAGGACGACGACGACCTCGCGGCCGACGTGATCCACCGCGACGAGGACGTGGACCGTCTCTGGTACATGGTCTCGCGCGTGTTCCGGACGGTGCTGCGGAATCCGACGGCGGCGACCGAGATCGGCTTCCCCCGAGAGACCGTCTTCGACTACCAGTCCAGCGCCCGCCAGCTGGAGCGCATCGCCGACCACGCGACGAAGATCGCCGAGCTGTCCCGCGAGATCGACGCCATCAGCGGCGAGACCGGCGAGAAGCTCCGGACGCTCCGCGAGGAGGCCGCGACCGTGCCCGAAACCGCGATGGAGGCGCTGCTGGCCGACGACTCCGAGGAAGCCGTCGAGCAGGCCAACCAGGCCCGTGGCACCATCGAGGACGTCGACGCGATGGCCCGCGAGGTCGACGAACAGGTCCGGGAGGCCGACCCCCAGAGCGCCCAGGTGCTCGGGCTGGTCGTCGACTCGCTGTCCCGGACCGCCGACTACGGCGGGAACATCGCCGAGAGCGCACTTCAGAAGGCCGCACCGCGTCCCTGAGACGGCCGGCCTCGGCTACTCGTAGTACTGGCGGAGCGCCGAAGCGGCTCCGTCCGCGGTCTTTCGGTACACTCGTTGTCCGTCCGGCGTCCGGACGGCGTACTCGTAGGTCCGGCTGTCGGGCTCGTACCAGCGGTCCTCGTGTCGATCGAGGATTCGGGGCGACCCGCCGTCGGTTTCGGAGGGGAGTTGCGCCTCAGCGTCGTTCGTCACTTCCGTGTCGTCGCCGTCGACTTCATCGGTATCGATGCTCCGAGGTGGCCCCGCCTCGACGAGCAGGTCACCGTCGATCGGGTACGGTTCGATCAGGCCGGCCACCGGTTCGTCCTGGCTCGCGGCCGCTCGCGTCTGTTCCATCAGCACGTCCTGCGTACTGACGGCCGACTCGTCTCCCGGCCGTCGCTGCTCGTAGCTCCCATCAGACTGCATCTCCCACACGTGGCGGTTGTCGGCCAGCGTCAGTTCGAGCACGAACTTCAGCTGTCGCCGGATCGTCGGATCGTCGACGGGCGTGACCGCTTCGACCCGGTAGTCGAGGTTCCGGGTCATCCAGTCGGCGCTGCCGATGAAGTACCGCGGATCGCCCACCGTCTCGGCCGCTGCGGGGTCGTCGGGCGCGGCTCCGTTCTCGAAGTAGAAGATCCGCGAGTGCTCCAGGAACCGCCCGACGAGGCTGTACACGTCGACGTTCTCGCTGACGCCCTCGACGTCGGGACGCAGCCGACAGATGTCGCGGACGATCAGGTCGACGTCGACACCCGCCATCGCGGCGCGGTACAGTTCCTCGACGATGGCCGGGTCTTCGAGCCCGTTGACCTTGACGACGATCCGGGCCGGGCGTCCCGCCTGCGCGTACCGGGCTTCCCGGCGGATGTACCGCGTGAACCGCTCGCGCATCGTCACCGGCGCGATCAGGAGCTTCCGAAACTGCTCGTCCAGCGAGGGGCCGGTGAAGAAGTTGAACACCGTCACGAGGTCCTGTCCGATGTCCTGGTCGGCGGTCAGCAGGCCCAGATCGGCGTACCCTTTCGCGGTCTCGGAGTGGTAGTTGCCCGTGCCGACGTGAGAGTACAGCTCCACGCCGTCGTCCTCCTCGCGGACGACCAGCGCCGTCTTCGTGTGGGTCTTCAGCCCGATCGTCCCGTAGGCGACGTGAATGCCGTGTTCTTCGAGCGTCCGGACCCATTCGAGGTTGTTCTGCTCGTCGAAGCGAGCCTTCAGCTCGACCATCACCGCCACCTGCTTGCCGTTCTCGGCCGCGTCGATCAGCGACTGGATCACCTGCGAGTCGCTCGTCGTCCGGTAGATCGCGGCCTTCACCGCCAGCACGTCGGGGTCGGTCGCCGCCTCGTGGAGGAACGACTGGACGGTCTGGGTGAAGTCGTGGTACGGGTGATGGAGGAGGATGTCCGTCTCGCCGACCCGCTCGAACACGCTCTGGTGTTTCGTGGTGTGTTCGCCGATCGCGGTCCGGTCGGTCGCGGTCAGCTGGGGGTGTGGTCTGGGCGTCCAGGCGTCGCGTTGCAGCGCCGGCCGATCGAGGTCGACGAGGCGGTCGAACTCCCGGTAGTCCAGCGGCCCCTTCCGCTCGTAGATCTCGCGTTCGTCCAGTTCCAGTTGCTCCTGCAGCGTTTCGCGGGCGAACGGGTGGGCGTCGGCCTCGATTTCGAGCCGGACGACGGACGCGAACCGACGCTGTTCGAGGACCTCCTCGATCATGTCGATCAGGTCCTCCGCGATCTCCTCGTCGCGCCTGACCTCGGCGTTGCGCGTCAGCCGGAACAGCGCCGTGTCGACGATCTCGACGTTGGGCAGGAGTAAGTCGAGGTTGTTGCGAATCACCGCCTCGATCGGGACGTATCGCGCACCGGCTTCGAGTTCGACCAGTCGTGGCCGGTTGGGAGGGATCTTCACCCGAGTGAAGGTCAGTTCCTCGCCGGGGGACTGACGCGTGACGATCGCCAGCGACAGCGACCGATTCGAGATGAACGGGAACGGGTGGGCCGGATCGAACGACAGCGGCGTCAGCGTCGGCAGCACCGAGTCCTCGAAGTACGTCCGCAGACGCGTTCGCTCGTCGGCCGCCAGCGCCGAGTAGTCGAGGATCTCGATGCCGGCGTCGGCCAGCGCCGGTCTGATCGTCTCCCGGTAACACGCCGTCTGCGCGGCCAGCATCGGCTGCAGTTCGTCGTGGATCTCGCGCCACTGTTCCAGCGGCGTTCGGCCGTCGGGCGTGCGGTCGGTGACGCCGGCCTCGATCTGTTGTTTGAGGCCGCCGACCCGTTTCATCACGAACTCGTCGATGTTGCGGGTGAAAATCGACAGAAACCGGACCCGTTCCAGCAACGGCGTCCGTTCGTCCTCGGCCTCGTGGAGCACCCGCTTCTGGAACTCCAGTTCGCTGAGTTCGCGGTTGAGATACAGCGACGGATCCGCGAGGTCCACGTCGTCCGGCTCGAAGGGCTCGATACCGACGCCGTCCTGGTCGCGATCGCCGTCCATCTCACTCCTCCACCGCCGGACGCGGGTCGACGATACTGTCGGCGCTGCGCTCGACGTACGTCTCCGGTGGCTCGACGGAGACGAACTCCCCGGTCGAACACCGATAGGCCGTCAGCTGTCCACCGTAGACACAGCCGGTGTCGAGCCCGACCGCCCACGGCGTGGCGAACGGCTGTGCCAGCACGGTGTGGCCGAAAAACACCTTCCGCCCGCCGTTTCGGGTCTCGAACCAGTAGGGTCGGTCGTAGCTGCCGTCCGGGACCAGCGAGCGGTTGTTCAGCAGCTCCTCGGCGCTGTGCTCGGCCAGTGGCTTGCGGTGGTCGATCCCGCCGTGGACGACGAGCGCGCCGTCCCAGGAGACGACGAGGGGCATCGACTCGACGAAGGCCAGGTCGTCGTCGTCGAGCGCGTCGATCGACGCCCGGCCGTCGAGGAGCTTCTGCTCGTTGTTGCCCCTGACGCTGAGCAGGTTGTCCCGTTCGCGGACCAGCGACAGTGCGCGTCGACTGTCCGGCCCCTTCCTGACGAGGTCGCCGACGAAGACGAACAGGCTCCGGCCGTTGTCGAGCCGATCGAGGAGCTGTTCGAGGGTCTCCGCACAGCCGTGTACGTCGCCGACGACGTACACCTCGTCCCAGCGGGACACGTCGATCTGTCGGTGCTGTTTCGCGACGGCTGGTTCGAATGAGAGTGTTGCTGTCATCGTGTCCTGTCCGAATCGTCCGGACCGAGACGAGCGCCGTTGTAACTGGTTTATAATTGGGCTCCCGAGCGGTACATATCGGTACGTATCGCAATCGAAACGATATGCGTACTGATCGCACCGCTGTCGTGCGATCGGGTGTGCGCTGACTTTCGATGGCTACTGCCGTCGTTTTCCGGCGCGTCCCGCAGGTGACCGTCGTCGTGCAGCGTCCGAAAAGTGGGGTCTGGTGGCCCCAACTGGGATGGCGTGACGTGACGGGATACCCCGGGCTCGTGGGGTGGCGTGTCGACGACCGCGGATCGGGCACAGTCCGCGGCGTGGGGAATACACGCCACCTGAGACTCTGCCGGGACGTGGTAAAAGCGTCGCTAAGAGGTGTCCGGAACGCTACCGAGAGCTATTGTGACTATAGTAGCAATTGAAAATCAATGCACACCCGATCGCACGACGAAAGTGCGATCGGTGTGTAAATCGTTTCAATTGTTACTATATCGAAACGCTGTCTGCGGATTACTCGATCAGGACTGCGTTGACCTGTCCGTCCTGACCGGGGCGGGAGGTGACGCGGGCCCGGCCCTCGCTGGTCTCGACGATCGCACCCTTGGTCACGATGTTTCGGCGAGCGTAGTTCGGGTCGGAGGCGTTCTCGACGACGTCCTCGATGGTGGCCTCGACGACCTCGCCGTCGTCTGCGACGCTGGCGACGTTGGTGGTGACGGCGCGGAACTTCTCGGTGTTACCGCGTGCGTCGACGGTCTTGAGCTTCTGGTCGCCGACGGTCGTCTCGGTGGACTCGTTGCCCAGTTCGTACTTTCGCTTGTTGCGCGACGGGCGAACGCGACCGCCGGTCCGCTTGCGTGTGGAGCGTCCCTGATCTTTCATACGGTAGGGATAGCCCAGCGGCTACTTGAAGCGTTCGATGACGAGCCGCCAGCGACCGACACCCTGATACGCCGCCCAGCCACACGTCTCGGCGATGAGTCTCCGCCGCGCCGTCGCCGCACCGTTCGCCAAAGACGGGAGCGATCGACTCGGAGAGAGCGAGTTCGTCGTCGCGCTGTCGCTCGACCGCGACTGGTTCTCGCCGGACCAGGCCAAGCGTCTCGTCGACGTGGCCGCCAGCGAGGGGCTCGTCGAGCGTGAGGGCGACGACCTCGTCGTCACCTTCGATCCGTCGGAGGTCTCGCTGCCCGACGGGTTCGCCCCCGACGAGTCGATCCTCCGCGAGCGGTCGACGTTCGAGCGCGTCCTCGCCGCCGTCGTCCAGCACGGCGAGGACAAACAGTCGGCGGTCGCGGCGATCAACCGACTCCAGGACGAGCTGGGCGTCACTCTGGAGGCTGCCGCCGTCGTCTACGCCCGTCGGCAGGGGATCGATGTGGCCGAATTCGCAGAGCGCACACGAGGTGATCTGTGATGGTCGAGGATCGAATTACCGACGGTAAACGCGTCGCACAGCTGCTCGCGTCGGAGCTGACGGGACTGGAAACGCCGCCGCTGGATCGGGTCGGCGTCGTCGACGCCACGCCGGAGGTCGAGCCGACGGCGGACGGAACTGCGGCCTACGGCGTCGCGATCGACGGCGACCGGATCGGGACCGTGACGGTCTTTCCCGACGGTGCGACCCTGTCCGTCGACGGCTCGCTGCCCGAGGCGTTCGAGCCCGCAGACGGGATCGATATCGAGCGCGGCGACGAGGGCGTCGTGGTCCGGATCGAGCACGCGGCGGCCGTCAAAGGTGCCGTCGACGCACTCGTCGCGATCACGGCCGCGTAGGCCCGGAGCTACCGCGAGACCGGCGATTCGACGAGCTTTCTGGAGGTCCAGGCGATGAACCCGGTGAGAATGAGCACGGAACCAAGCACCGCGAGCGCCGCGGCCGCGAGCCAGACGGCCGTGGCAAAGCCCAGTATCGGCCCCAGCAGGGCCACGCTGATCGGCGAGAAGACCACCAGCAGCGATCCGATACCGACGATGCGGCGCTGCTCACGCGTGAGGTCGACACCGAGGGTGAAAATCTCCCAGCCGTCCTCTGGCTCCGGGGCCGCCAGTCCGACGGAGAACAGCGGGATCCCGACGAACACGAGCACGCCGGAGACGACGGAGGTCCAGAAGGTGTTTGCCAGCGGGAGTCCGAGCAGGGCCCCGATCAACACGAGTGCGAAGCCGCCGACGAGGCCGATCGGGCGGAGACGGGTATCATCGAGCACCGCGTCGAGGTCGGGCAGCTCCCGCGCGACGTGCTCGATGTCGAGCGAACGGTCCATAGGCGGGCCGACGGAAGCCAGCGATTTATAGGCCCCGGTCCCCGTATCAAAAATCATAACACCGCACCCCGTTCCCGACAGGCGCGTGAAAACTGGGGCCACGGTTGGGGGTCCGGCACGGAAGGAAACGCTTGTGTCGGTCGCCGACGCCAGATCGGCCATGGGATTTTTCGATCGACTCGGCCAGCGAATCGCGGCCGCGGACAGCGTCGTCTCCGTCGGCCTCGACCCGGACCCCGACCGACTGCCCGACTGTGTCGCCGACGCGGAGCTGCCCCGCTGGGCGTTCAACCGCCGCGTCATCGACGCGACCCACGAACACGCGGCCTGCTACAAGCCCAACGCCGCCTTCTACGAGGACGCGGACGGGTGGCGCGCGCTCGAAGAGACGATCGCCTACGCCCACGGCAAGGACGTGCCGGTGTTGCTGGACGCAAAGCGCGGCGACATCGGAAACACCGCCCGTCAGTACGCCACGGCACTCGACCTGGCGGACGCGATCACGGTCAACCCCTACATGGGCGGTGACTCGCTGGCTCCGTTCCTCCAGCGCGAAGACGGCGGCGTGTTCGTCCTCTGTCGCACGTCGAACTCTGGCGGGGCGGACCTCCAGGACCTCGAACTGGCGTCGGGCGGGCCGCTGTACGAGCGGGTGGCGAGGCTGGCCGAGACCTGGAACGAGCGGGGGAACGTCGGCCTCGTCGTCGGCGCGACCAACCCCGACGAACTCGCGGGGATTCGCGAGGTGGTCCCCGACCTGCCCTTCCTCGTCCCCGGTGTCGGTGCCCAGGGCGGCGACGCCGAGGCGGCCGTCGAGCACGGTCTGGCCGACGGCGTCGGGCTCGTCAACTCCTCGCGAGGCATCATCTTCGCCGGTGAAGACGCGGGACGCGGCGCGGGCAGCGACGAAGACGCGTACTTCGGCGCGGCCGAGCAGGCGGCCCGCCGGCTCAAAGAGCGACTGAACGAGCACCGCGACTAGTTCTCATATATAAATCTTCGGCCGTCGTTCCGGCTCTGAAGTCGTGGGTGCGTTTATACGGTGGTGTGGGGCGTTGCTTCGAGTGCCGCACGACGACAGCTCCACACGCGACTGCTCGCACGCCCACCCGTCCCAGACCGACGAGGTCGCCGCTGACATCCCCACCCCTCCAAATCCCACCCACCGTACCGCGCTCGTCGGTCGCTGCCGCCGGTCGCTCCCACCCCTTACCCGCAACCGTCCGATCGGCCGGACTCCCCTCCACCGT
>NZ_JADPQC010000078.1:0-379 GCF_017612575.1 Halomicrobium sp. IBSBa | reverse complement strand
CCTCCAGGGCGTCGTCGTGGCCGACACTCGCCCGCTCGCCGTCACCCGCCAGGGCGTGCTCGAACACCGAGGCGGCGAGCAGCTCCATCTGGTAGGCGGCGGTGCCGCGGTTGGCGTACTTGAACGAGACGACCTCGCCCTGCTCGGTGGTGCGGAACCGGCCGCGGATCGAGCCCGGCGGCTGGGCCATGATGCCCCGGTGGGTCGGCACGCCGCCCCGGCTCACCGAGCCGCCGCGGCCGTGGAAGAACGCGATGCCAACGCCGAGTTCCTGGCCGAGGCGGGTGAGCTTGCTCTGCGCCTTGTACAGCTCCCAGTTGGCGGCGACGAAGCCGCCATCCTTGTTGGAGTCGGAATAGCCGATCATCACCTCCTGCAC
>NZ_JADPQC010000077.1:0-381 GCF_017612575.1 Halomicrobium sp. IBSBa | reverse complement strand
CGTCCAGCTGCAGCATCGGCGAATGGCGCACCACCTCCGACAGCAGCGAGGGCAGCATCGTGTCGGCCACGTCGTGCGGCGCGCCAATGCGCAGCGTGCCTTCCAGGTGGCCCTGCTGCAGGTGCCGCAGCGCCTCGTCGTTGAGGGCCAGCAGGTGGCGCGCGTACACCAGCAGCCGCTCGCCGTGGTCCGTGAGCCGCTTCTGCCGGCCGCGCTTCTCGAAGAGCGGGTGCCCGATCTGCTCCTCCAGCCGCTGCATCTGCTGCGTGATGGCCGACTGCGTGCGGTCGAGCTGCACGGCCGCGGCGCCGAAGCTCTCGTGCTGCACGATGGCCACGAGCGAGCGCAGCAGTTCGAGGTCGAGCGTGGTCATCCATTAAT
>NZ_JADPQC010000076.1:0-382 GCF_017612575.1 Halomicrobium sp. IBSBa | reverse complement strand
CGGTCGAGCAGACCTTCCTCGCGGTAGCGGAATTCACCCTGCAGCAGTTCGGCCACCAGGCCGCAGTAGCCGGCATTCGGCACGGAAATCAGCAGCCGGCCTTCGGGCGCGAGAAGCTCCCGGCACTGGTCCAGGATCTGTTCCGGGCGGCGCAGATGCTCCAGCACGTCGGCGCACACGATATAGTCGTAGCGCTGGCCGGTAAAAAGGGTAACGAGATCGCAGGTCTCGAGGTCCTCGACCGCCACGCGGCGGTAATGGGGGCGTGCATGGGCCGCTTCGGCCTCGCTCCACGTCACGCCGTCGCTGACGGCACCGCGGGTTTCGGCCAGGTACTGGCCCAGTGCGCCACTGCCGCAGCCCAGGTCGAGCAGGGTGGCGC
>NZ_JADPQC010000075.1:0-385 GCF_017612575.1 Halomicrobium sp. IBSBa | reverse complement strand
GTTGTACGCCGCAACTGGCCCGTTCAGCAGGTCCACGTCGAACGAGCCCAGCCCTGTCTCGATTTGGTCGTTAGTCACCCGGGCCGAGAGGAAACTCGCCTGGCCGAGGAAGCTCGCGACGAAGCGGCTCTCGGGGTTCTCGAACACTTCAGCGGGGTCGCCGATCTGAGCGATGGTCCCGTCGTTCATGATGGCGACGCGGTCGCTGATCGACAGCGCCTCCTCCTGGTCGTGGGTCACGGAGATGGCGGTGACGCCGGCCCGCTTGAGGATCTTGCGGACCTCCTCGCGCATCTCGACGCGCAGGCGCACGTCCAGGTTCGAGAACGGCTCGTCGAGCAGGAGGACGTCAGGCTCCGGGGCCAGCGAGCGCGCGAGCGCGACG
>NZ_JADPQC010000074.1:0-386 GCF_017612575.1 Halomicrobium sp. IBSBa | reverse complement strand
GTTACAGCCACGTCGGTGTCGACCGCGTCCGCGACCCGACGACCGAACCGCGCCGCGTCGGTGTCGCCGGCGTCGACTGTGCCCGATAGACCGTCTCGGGCTACTGCCGATAGCGCCTCTGCCTGCCCGTCGACGGTCAGCGTGTTCATGTCCGTCCCGTCAGCGTCGATCCGTCCGACCGGAATCTCGGCGATACCGACAGCGTCGGCCGACTCGCGGATGTCGCCGGCCAGTCGCTCGCGGCGCTCCGGCCTGATGTCCTTCGAGTCGCCGACACCATCGGGTAGAGCCGCCGGGTCGGCCCGGACAGCGGCGGCGAACATCGACCCCAGAACCGGCCCTTTCCCGGCCTCATCGACGCCAAATCGCATGACTATCTTCTGGAC
>NZ_JADPQC010000073.1:0-387 GCF_017612575.1 Halomicrobium sp. IBSBa | reverse complement strand
ATCACCAACTCCAACAAGGAAGCAGCCCATGTCCATCCTCCTGATCGCCGGAAGCCCCTCGGAGCGTTCGCGCTCGGCCGCCTTGCTGGATGCCGTGTCGCTGCGGCTCTCGGTGCGCGGCACGGCGGTGCACCGCCTGCACATCCGCGATCTCTCGCCGCAGGCGCTGCTGCTCGCCGATGCGGGCCACCGCTCCATCGCCCACGCGGTCGACCAGGTGGCCGAGGCCGATGCGCTGGTGGTGGCGACCCCGGTCTACAAGGCGGCCTACAGCGGCGTGCTCAAGGTGTTCCTCGACCTGCTGCCGCAGTCGGCGCTGCGGGGCAAGGCGGTGCTGCCGCTGGCCACGGGCGGCAGCCCGCACCACATGCTGGCGCTCGACTACGC
>NZ_JADPQC010000072.1:0-389 GCF_017612575.1 Halomicrobium sp. IBSBa | reverse complement strand
ACTGGGCCGTCCGCGCGGTCACGTTGTGGACCACGACGACCAGTTTGTCGCTCCGGGCGACCGGGCTCGCGAAGGCGATGTACTTGCCCCCGTCATAAGTGTACACCGTCGACATATCGACCGAGTTCGACCCAGTGACCGAGAGGCCCCCACCTTCCCACTCGAAGTCGTCAGTCCGGAGCGACGTGTCGCGTCGGTCGCTCAGCGACGACTCCTCGATTTCCAGGGTCTCCTCGTTGACGTAGTGGATGGCATACACTGACTCCGGCTGGTAGAACGCTTGCCGCTGTAACGCGCCACGGATCATCGTTGGACTCCCCTCCTGAACGTCGGACAGCGTTGAGAGAGTTCGTGCGGCGTTTCGCTGGCTACGGACCCAGTCCGCTGTT
>NZ_JADPQC010000071.1:0-389 GCF_017612575.1 Halomicrobium sp. IBSBa | reverse complement strand
ACCGGATACTGTTGCTGGGCCACGGCGATCTCCCTTTTTACCCATATTCTCGCACTCGGACACGGTCCGCCATGGGTCAGGCGACGGCTGAGGAGCTGCTTCCAGGCAACTCATTCAATCCTGCGACGACCAAGGGCGAAAGTTCCAGTTCAACCTGGGCCGCGCTCGGTCATTCGTAGCCCGGCGGCAGGCGCCGGCCGGCGGGTTCCCGGTATCGAAGCTCAAGCGGTCGTAGTCGGCGGCCTGCATGGAATGACAGGTGACGGCTGTAGCGAAGGTTCAGATTGCCATGGGCGAATGACTCTGACCAGCCTGAACCGGTCATAGACGCACTCCCAGCAAAGAGACCGACTAGCTCCCGCTTACCCTCCTGAGACACGCCCCTGGAC
>NZ_JADPQC010000070.1:0-390 GCF_017612575.1 Halomicrobium sp. IBSBa | reverse complement strand
GCGTGAGCCGGATGTCTGACTCTTTCCCGGCGAGGTACAGAGCGCCGGCTGCGATACCGTCTGGTCGCCCGTTGATCTCGGTGGACTCGGTCGCCTGCTCTGCGAGTTCGAGTGCCCGCTGGCGAATGTTCGGGGCAACGTCGAATGGAAGGTCCGAACAAATCCGCGCCACCCAGTCCACCGGAAGCGACACTGGAATCGGGAGATCGAGTTCCACCAAGAACGTCCGGTAGCAGTTCCAGACGTGCGATGCAGAACACCGTGCGACATCGGCTACCGTCTCCATCGTCACGAGGCCATTGCACCGGCAGGCGGCGTACACAGCGGCCGCTGCACCGCCCTCAATCGACCGTCCGATCAGGAGGTCCTTGTCCTGTGCCTCCCGGAAGA
>NZ_JADPQC010000069.1:0-390 GCF_017612575.1 Halomicrobium sp. IBSBa | reverse complement strand
CCCCAGGCCCCGGCCATGAGCCGCGACACGTCGTAGCCCGCCACGTTCTTCATCACCTGCCCGCCAAAGCGCAGGCATTCGGCGCGGCCGTTGACGATCTCCACGCCCAGCACGAAGTCGCGCACGGCCCCGCTGCTCGCGCGCGCCGGCCCGGACAGCCCCGCCGCGACCATGCCGCCCACCGTGGCTCCTTCGCCGAAATGCGGCGGCTCGAACGGCAGGCACTGCCCGCGGCCCGCCAGCAGCGCCTCCAGCTCGGCAAGCGGCGTTCCCGCTCGCACCGTCACCACCAGTTCGCTCGGCTCGTAGTCCACCACGCCCGACAGCGCGCGCGTGTCCAGCACCTCGCCCGCCAGGGGAACGCCACCGTGGAAATCCTTGGTGCCGCCC
>NZ_JADPQC010000007.1:0-126946 GCF_017612575.1 Halomicrobium sp. IBSBa | reverse complement strand
CGACGTTCCAGACGAACCGCGACCGGCTCACCTGGCTCCTCGGCGAGTACAAGCTGCTGGTCTCGGGCATGATCCTCGGTGCGTTCGGACTGGTGATCTACTACCAGCCACAGCTCCCGACACCGCCCGCCTGGATTGCGGGTGTCCTCGTTGGGTGGCTGTTGCTCGGCGTGCCGTGCTACCTCGTGGGCGCGAAGATTGCCCGGTGGCTCCGCAACCGCAACTGGATCGAGGTTCACCACGTCAACGCTGCTGAAGACACCGTCCAGAAGCACTACGTCCCGCCGGAACTCTGGCGCGAGAAGCAGATCGAAGGCCCGGATCCGTACCCAATCAACGGCGGCAACGCGTGGGCCGTCCGCGAGTACGAGTACCTCGACGACATCGAGCAGGTCCGCGTTCGCGGAGTGTGGCTCGAAGGCTGCCAGGACACCCAGCTCATGACTTCCAAGAAGCAGATGGAGGACATCCACGGCTGGCTCATCGACCGTGCGGAAGAGCTTGCAGCGATCCGCGGCCGGTGGTCGTGCGGGGCCGTGGAACTTCAGAAGAAGCTCGTCACCGCCGAGAGCGAAGCCAACGAACGCGGTCAGATGATCCAGAAGACCGCCGCCCAGGACACCTTCGGCAGCCTCGTCGAGGACGGCGAAGACTTCGACGACGCCCCCACCATCCACGAGATCGACGATCACGATCCCACTGCTGACGCCGCCGTAGGCGATGGGCCGACCGACGTATCGACTTCCGACCAACAGAACCCCCAGATGAACGATGACTGAGGACAACAGCGACCTCTACACCCCGGCACAGTTCCGCGAGTACCAGGACGGCTACGGCCAGCGCGATCCCGACGAAGCGCACCCACACGCCGGGATCGTCCGCGACGAAAAGCTGTCGCGGTACCTCGCGATCCTCGAAACGCACTACGACCCCCAGCGGGCCGACATCTCCGGGATCAAGGCCATCGACCAGCTCCGTGCCCAGATGACTGGCCCCGCCCCGATGTTCTACATGTGGGCCGAACCCGGATCGGGAAAGTCGAACTTCGCGTGTCTGCTCGGACAGCTCTGGAAGGAACAGCACCCGGACGGACTGGTCGCTTCCAACATCCGCACGCTCGAAGAGACCGACGGCTGGGTCGGCGACGACGGCGACCGTCGTGACGGCTGGCTCGCCAACTACGGCGATCTGAACGAGTGGCTCAAGCAGGACGGCGATCCGATGCACAACGAACAGACCAGGAAGCTGTTCATCTTCGACGAAGCCTCTTCGAACGCTGGCGGTGGTGGGAAAGACGGCTACAACACGAAGACGAAACTGGGGCCGCTCACCTACAAGATTCGCAAGTATGGCGGGTCTTTGATCGTGATCGGCCACGACGGTCGAGACGTCCACCCCCTCGTTCGTGAGCTGGCGACCTGTGTCCACAAGGAGGGGCTGAAGGAAGCGACCTTCTACGAAGACGTGAAGGGGCGCTCCGGCGTGAATCCCATCCTCTCTGTCTCGGGGATCCCCGAGACGGACTGGCGCTACGACGACAAGGAACCGACGACGTGGTCGTGGTCCGGCAAAGGCGAAGACGACGAAGTCGATCCAGCGGACCTCTCGCGGAAACTGGCGGTCTACACAGTTATCACGGCCAAGGAATCGAATCCGGATCGACCAAACCACGAGATCGCCGAATTCGTCCCCTACAGTGCTGAGTGGGTCCGCCAGCGGTGGAACGAGTATCAGGAAGACGGTGAACACCGGAACGTGGTTGGCGACGTCGAGGGACTAACTGCATGACAGCGACGGGATTGGCGGAAACCAACAACAACCAACCCCCCGATGCACCCCCTCTACTGGCCCATGGCGCGCGCTCGCAGGGCGAGCACGCGCGAGCTATGGGCAATGTCGGAACACAGTCGGAAGGAGTATCTATATATGACGCACGCGGGGCGCGATCGCGATGAACCGGTCGCACAAGGCGAATCACTACGGGACGCTCGTTGAGCGGCAGGCCGCCGAGCGGTACGGGCTGGAACTCGATCGGTGTAGCTGGCACGACGCGAAGCGAGCGGATGGGACACCTGTCGAGATCAAGGCCGCGATGCATCGCCACAGCGACGGCCAGCCCGGCACGTTCAAGCTCTACGATCAGTACCACGAGCAGCTACGGGCCGCAAACGGCTGGTACGTGTTTGCGCTGTACCGGGTTCGAGGGAAAGGTGTTGAAGTGCTACAGTGGGAGACGCGGCATTCGTCGCGACTGCCGCAGCTTGATTGGCATGGCGGCGGCGATCATCGGGGTGCTGAGCAGGCGAAGATCGGGATCAGTATTCTCTGTTAAAATTCCAAATTCAAGCGAGAATCAACACCGGTCGCGTGACGTTTTGACTCGTTCGATTTCGATATGTGATGGACCATCGGATTGGCATCCGGTGGCTCGTGGAGGTGCTTCTCTGGAATTGTTCACCTGCACCACAGAGTTCCAGAGCGGTCCGACTTCACTTTCCGGGCTCGGAGCTTTTTTGTTATTCGTTTGTTTGTCCCTGTGGCACTGGCCACGCTTGTTGTGCTTCCAGTGCGTTGAGGAGGTCGGACAGTCGCTCTCGTTTGTACGCTACCCACTCGGCAAACGTCGTGCCAAACCCTTTAGCCTCGGGGGCATCGTCCGGGATTTTGTCGCCCAGGCCACGTCGTACATCTCTGTAGTACGAAGCCAATCGAATGTGTTCTTGCTCACCGTACACGAATTCCCAGTCTCCGACCGAATCGTAGATTTCGATCGCTCGGTCGTACGCGTCATCCGCATCGTCACGCTGAGCGATGGTCCGGAGATCGCCGATGAATTCTGGCCAGGCCCCTCGACGCAGGTCCGCGAACGTGCCCGGTTCGAAGTCTCGATCCGCGAGATACGCAGCGTAGTCTTCCGCGAGGAGAATCCCGATGTCACACCGGTTCTGCGTCCGAAAGTCATTACCAGCGATACGATAGCACGTCGCAGCATATACGAATCGGGCGACCGCTCGTTCCGTGTGATCGGGCTCAGGTCCAGAGTGCTCAGTCACTGTTCCTGCGTGTTCGTGAGCTGCAGCCGTGTACAAGTTGCCTGCTCTCCCGAGTTGACCTGCTTCTCGTGCCTTCCCCGCCTCGTCGGTCAACTGGTATGCTCGATCTTTCATTATTAGCAGGTTATATCATTTGAAGGCTCTTCCTCTTGTTCGTTTTCCTTAATATCATCCACTGCATCCTCGAGAGAGTCGTATAGCTTTCCATCGTCTGTTAGTTGGGTGATTAGTTCGTAGACCACTTCGGAGAAAACTGGGTTAAAGTTCTTGTGTAGCACTATTACTGCAGTCCGACCGTTTTCGAAGGTTCGGAATAGATATCTCTGAGGTCCAAAGTCCAAGATTCGGTCTGGGTTTTTAATAATGTCATCAAGCGTTTCTAAGTCATTAATTGGTTTTTCATCTCTGATGGTGTGTTCGGGGTTATCTGGGCCACTATTCCTCTTATTTTCTGTTTCTACGACGAAATCCGTACTCTCACAGTTTGAGTTAGAGCTATCATGTTCAACGGCTCTATCCACGCTCTCAGCCGTCATCAGCGTCCCACCGATGATGGCCAAGATCGCCTCCTCCTCCGGAACAACCCCGTCCCCGATAACGTACGTAACCTCTCCGCTTGTTACGCGTTCGCCATCTTCGAGGATCCGTCCAATATCGTCCCGAGTGAGTTCGGAGGTTGCCTGAATGTACTCCCAACCATAGCCTCGATAGTAGCCGTCCTGCTCCTCTACGAACCCTCTGTTTAGGGAGACTTCTTGACCATTGTTCTCGTACGTTCTGACCTCGGGAGTTGGCGAGAGAGGTGACTGAGCTATTCGCCTCTGCTCATCACCGACCTCCTCGTTGATCGCGTAACCCAGTGATGCGGTCACGAGAATGCCGAGTGGTGTCTTGCTGATCCCCTGCACTGTCGTTCGACTCAAACTAGCCTTTCTAGGCAGGGCCGCTAGACTAATCCCGGCACTGACAACGGTACTTTCATTTTCCATCTGGATGTTCACCGGATGTGCGTTCCCGTGTTCATCCACTGCTTCTATGTAGAGTGATGGGGAATTCAGCGGACCTGGTACAACTGCAGTAACTTCTGACTTCTCGGGGTGGTAGACGTTTGTTGTTCCCCCCGTATAGTTTATTTCAAGACGCTGAATATCGCTTTCATCACTTACACTTACAAAAGCCATGTACGACCGCAATACCAGAGCACCCTGCTCATCCAATGTGATATTCAGTGAAGGCGGCCGGTTCTCGATGTATGGCTGAGGATCGTACCGATCGGAGAATTGATCATTGTCCGGATTGCCTCGGAGTGGGTCGGTTTCGAATGCGACTTCTGCGCCATCTGATAAGCCATCACTGTCAGTATCGGGAGTAGTGGGATTCGCAGTGTAATCGAAGTACGATCCCTCGTACTCTTCGCCGTTGAAGGTGAACGACACCGATTTAAATTCCCCGACCTCTCGGCCGTCAGACAGCCCATCTCCGTCGGTGTCGTTCGACGTGGGATCGGTGCGTACAACCTCACCGTCCGGGCCACCGAGAACGATTCCAGAGGTCTCGCGTTCGTCGCTCAGCCCGTCACCGTCTGTGTCGTTAATCGTCGTCGTGTTCTCGGCCACACGAGAGAAGACCTCGGGGAGGTCCGCTGCACTGTCGACCAGGGAGACGTTCCCGCCGGTCTGTTCCGCGATTGGGGCCAACTGACTCCTGCTTGCTCCACCGAATCCAATGGCGTAGATCGTGATGTTGTTCTCCGCAGCTACTGCTGCCTTCTCGGCCCCATCGTCGTGGATTGATCTCCCGTCGGTTAGGAAGATCGTAATCTTTCCACGATCGGGGCTGCTGCGTTCCGCGAAGTGCTCGTTCGCGGCACCGATCGACGCGAAGTCGGTGCCGCCGTTGCCACCTTCGTACTCCAGATTACGAATCGACTGGTTAACTGCTGTGAAGTTACTCGTGAGTGGTTGTTGAACGCGCCCGAAGTTGTCAAATTCGATCACGGCTGCACGGTCTCTGTCCAACAGGCCGCTGGTAAATCGCTGTGCCGCGTCCTTGGCCAGCCGATCGGGGTCCTGGGACTTCATCGATCCCGAGACGTCCATCAGCATCACCACGTCGACTGGCGTCACCCCGTCGTCGTCCGTGTCACGGACTGGTTCTTTCGCATCGTACGTCGAGGCCCAGTTTTCGATGTTGTACACCGCGAACGTCGAGAAGTGCTCCGTCTGTGCGGTGACAGTGTCGTTTGCGGGGTCGACGGTGGAGTTCAGCGGGACGAAGATGCCTGCCTCCGGATCGTAGGTAAAGATGGCCACCTCCTGAGATTCGTTCTCGAGGCCAGTGTCGTCGTACTCCATCGTGACGTTGGCCGAGTCGAACTCCTGGTCGGCGGTGAGTTCCACGACCGGCGACTGGCTCATGTTGTCGACGCGGTCGGTGTCGAACATCGGGTCGTCCTGCGGAGCGATGGTCGTGTCGTTTGCCACGTCGCCCTCGCCAGTCAGCTCCAGTGAGACGCCCAGCGAACTGTTCTCGGTCTCTGTCTCGAACGTCTCGTTACCGTCCAGGACGCCGTCACCGTCGGTGTCGGCGACCAGCGGATCGGTGCCGAGTCGGATCTCCGCACCGTCGTCGAGGCCGTCGTCGTCGGTGTCCGGGTCCGTCGCGTTCGTCCCGTACTCCTCGATCTCTTCACCGTCGAGCAAGTCGTCGCGATCGCTGTCGGCGACCCGCGGATGCGTCCCGTTGGCTACCTCGTCGCCGTTGTCAAGGCCGTCCTCGTCGGGGTCTTCGGCCTCGTCAGGCGTCCCGTCACTGTCCGTGTCAGCGACGAGGGGGTCCGTCTGGGTCAGGAACACTTCGACAGCGTCGGTCAGCCCGTCGTCGTCGGAGTCGTTGGCGAGTGGGTCTGTCCCGAGTTCGCGCTCCCGCACCGCCGAGAGACCGTCTCCGTCGAAGTCTTCCGCCCCGTCGACCGTCTCGTTAGTCGACTCGTTCGCCGCCGTCGACGCGGCGTCACTGTTCGGATCGAGCGGATCGGTCCCCGTAACGTCTGTTTCGTACGTGTCTGGAAGACCGTCGCCGTCGAGACGCAGGACCGCCGAAGGTCCGCTGTCTTCCAGCGTCGACACCTCGATACGGTTGATGCGCTCCTCGAGCTCGATCGACGTATTGTACGAACGGTTCTGTCCAGCAGCAGTCGAGACAGCGGTGGTGTTGACCGTTTTCACCTGCGTCCCGTTGACTGAGATACTAACCCGAGTGTCAGTGGTCAGATCCCCACCAGTGACGTTCCCGTACAGTGGATACGACAGGGACTCGTTGCCCAACCGGACCGGGTCAGCACGCTGCTCGATCGTGACGCTCGTCGTTTCGTTCCGGTCGATAGCGTCGAGCACCATCTGGGCGTGCCGGTGAGCCGTTCGGAGATGCGGAATTGCCGTCGCCCGGGCGTGATAGTACTCTCGCCCCTCGGTAGCTTCCTCGGTAGCTTCGGCATCCCAGCGGTTCGCCCGCTCGAGTGCCTGTTCGGCGACAGCGAGTTGACTCTCGGCAGACTGGCGGGTGCCTCGATCTAACTCGCTTTCGTACTGATCGAAGAGCCGGCGCGCATCGGCAACAGTCGTTCGGGCACTTTCGTTGTCCGCCTCGTAGATGAGTTCCGCCGCTCGCCGAGTATCGTTGCTGTACTCAGAATCCACGAGGCGCATGAGCGCGCGGATAGCGATTCCGTCGTCAGTGAATAATTTCGGGTCTGAAACACGTACCGGCCCACGGTATGCCGACAGAGTCCCATTGACACGCTGGCCTGCGCGTTCGAGGTGAGGCGAGTCACTGGCGTTGATCTGATCGATGATCGCCAGTGCAGCCGACTTCTTGACGCGTGGCGCCGCGTTCTCCGATACCGAGACCTGCGGTGTCTCACCCGGCTCCGTCGTCACCACCGATGTGGCGGTCTCTTCTGTTGCCGTTGATTTACTCGTCGGAGCCTTCGGAGTCGTCGTCTCTGTGGCAGCTGTTTCCGTGTCCGTTTCTGTTGCAGGAGTCTCTGTTCGTGTCTGTACGTCTGTCGGCGTCTCGGTGTCGGTCGGCTGATTGCCGACACTGTCGACCGGTGTCGACTCGTTTCCGACACTACTCGCTGGTAATCCTGCCGCAACTGCTGGCGTGAACGTGGAGGTCACGAGAAGTACTGTCAAAAAGACAGAGATGACCCTCCTTCGGGTAGTCATACGAATTCATTATCGACGTCTTATTTACTTATTTCGCTGTTAGAAAACTTAATGAATGACAATAGAAGTTTCCCACGACTTCAGATAGAATTTGATTTTAGACTTATAAGCATCGAACATCCCCTTTCACGAATACGGAGTCAAAACCAACAAAAACAATTCTGTCGTCCTTAAAAACCTCTGACTGGATCTGTGAGACGTCCAGTCCTGTCCGCAAAGTCTGCTGTTGCTATCCTATGATTGCTCCCGCGGTTATCACGACGGAAGGCCCTGAAATCGTTGGACCGTGTTGTCGCTGTGCGGTGTATTTTGGGAAGGTGGCCTTAGCCACACGACTAAGGGGAACCCGGAAGCTCGCTTTCCGGGTTCCCCCTGGTCGCGCGGCTGGGTGACGTCCGAGAGGGAACGAACCCAGCCGCGCGACGCGCCGGGGTGGGGGTTATGGGACGATATTGCCGCAAAAGTAGGGTGCTGGACAGTGATGCCTCTATCCAGGGGGCGCGCTACCCCCCGGACCACTCGTCAGCAGGCGGGTACCCAGCGGCCTTCCAGGCCTCGAAGTCGAAACTCTTGTTCCGGCGCTCCTGCTGCTCTCTGGTGATGTACTCGCCGGTTCGTTGACCTTCGAACACGTTCCGAAGGTCTCGGAAACGATCACGGGCGCCGTCGGCGTAGCTGACGACGACGTGGACACCGTAAACGTTGTTCTCGACGAACTGGGTGTAGGCCGTCTTCACTTCGCGCATGATCTCGCGGGCTTCTGCTCGATCGGTAGGCTGGTAGCCCATCTTCAGGAGTTTCCGGCAGTCGTCGCCCTCACGGACGGTGATGGCGTACTCGCGCCGGAGTCGACTCCAGCGGGTCTTCTCCTGTTCCTCTGCGGCGTCGGCCAGATCCATCACTGCGCTGCCGACAGACTGCTCGAAGCGCTCACCGGCCGCCCTGACGCGCTTGAGAATCTCCTGCTGGATCTTCTTCGATTCGAGTTCCATCTCGCCGTAGGTATGCCGGATCAATCCTTCCAGACGGTCGATGACGGTGCGGATCGTTCGGTACGTGTAGCCCGTCTGCTCGGCGGCCTCCTGGGGCGAGACCTTCCCACCGTCGGTGAGTAGCAGCTCCGTCACGTCCCGGTCGGCGCGGGTCATGTCGCCCCAGAGCTTCATCACTCGGTGTTCTTGCTCGTCTTCGATCTCCGGCAGCGGGCACTTGACGATCTTCCGGGCTTCCATGGTGTCTTCGACCGACCAGTACGGATCGAAGTCGACGAACGCACCGCTGTCAGCAGTGGTTGCGATACCGGTCCACTCCAGACAGTTGAGGATCGTCTCTTCCAGCTCCCGACGAGCGTCGTCGAGGTCGTCCCATCGAACGGTGTCGTCGGTACGACTCGTCTGGTAAGACACCTCGAATTTCGGATGGTACGGGGCGTCATCGGGTTCGTACTCGTTGGGGTGGTTCGGGTAGTAGTGCTTCAACTCCTTTCCCAGCCCATGCCCACGGACCAGCTCGTCGGCCTTCTCGTCCTCGACGGTGGCCGTGACGTAGTAGCCGGGAAGCTTCGTGTTGTCTTCGACGTGTTTCCGGTAGCCGCTCCGGTCACCCTGGATCAACGTGTGACACCGGGCGATCGGGCCGTCCGGCGCGAACAGCGGGCCGCTCGCATCGCGGTACAGCCGGACGTAGTAGGCGAGGTCGTTCACGTGGCTGTCTGGGTGGGGCTGGTCGAAGTACCGCGATGAGATTCCATAGGCGTCCATCACGCGCTGCACGAGCGTGAGGTACTTCTCGTGGGGAATGTTCGAGGCCTGGACCTGCACGTCGATGTAGGGCTCGCCGTACTGTGGGACCGAGACGGGCTGACCGTCCGACGTGAGATTCGGCCAGCGCGGGCGGACGGTGATCGTTCCGCCCTTGATCCGTGGGTCTTGGTCGGCGGGCTCGCCGGAGTAGTGGGGCGAGTCCTTGGCGACGAAGTAGAACTGGAACTCCCGAACCTCCTCGATCTCGAAGGAGGGATTGTCCCACGGATCCAGTCCGCTTTTCGAATAGTCGAAAGCCGTCGCCCATTGCTGGCCGTTGAACTCGATGTCTCGGGTCGGCTTCCCCTGGGTTTGCCAGCGGTCTCCCCAGTCCTTCATGAACCCGTGCATCGCATAGTAGGGTGCCAGCCCGTGGTTCTGCACGGCTGGGTCGGGATGCACACCGACGGTAAAGCGCACGTCGCCCTCGTGAGGGGCGCACTTGAGGTACCGCGACATGCTTACCTCGCTCTTGCATCCTCGTCGGGCAGGCGGTGGAGCGCCTGCTCGACTTCCGTCTGACTCTCCGCGAGTGGCTGCATCTTCGCCCAGTCGAAACGCAGGGGTTCACTCGCCTCGACGTCGTAGAGACGAGAGGCTCTGACGAACTCACCGCCCACGCCCATCACCTCCGTTCTGGAGTGGCGTCCCGCCGTCAGTGGCGGGGACGAACTGGTCGGTGAGCCGCGACTGGTGGCTCTCCAACCCGCCCGGTAACGGTACGTCTGGAACGGACGGGCAGTGGTGGAGCAGGTAGTAGACAAACTCCTGAGGGATCGCCGAGCGGATTTCGGACTCGGTCCACTCCGGGGGAACGTCCTTCGCGGCGGCCAGCTCGTGACGGACGTAGTCGCTGCCGATCTGGAAGTCCGGCTTCCCAGATCCGAGCGCGTCGGGGACGGGAAAGCTCGTCTCGAAGTGGCGTTCGTTGACGATAGGGAGCCCAAAGGCCAACCCGTTCAACCGCGTGGGTTCCCGAAGGTCGTCGCAGGTTGCGACGTTCTCGATGACGTAGTGGTCCGGGTTGATCGCGTCAACGACCGCCCGAACGTTGAGGTCGTCGAAGGTGGGGTACTTCTCCTTGGGTGTGCGGTCCCAGTCGTACCGTCCTGCGTTCGCGTAGGAGAGCTTCGAGTAGGCTTGACACTTCGGCGAGAGCCACAGCAACGACGGCGACGGAAACCGCGACATGAACGCCACGTCCGACGCGTCTGCCCGGACGAACTCGCCGGGGTAGGTGTCGCTGTAGTCCTGGATGTCGACCCCGACGTGGCGCACGTCAAGCGAGTCCAGGGCGAGCCCGACGCCGCCCGGACCGCTGTAGGCGTCCACCACCAGCGGCCGCTCCTGGGTAGACATCTACTGCCCACCTCCCAGCCGTCGACGAGCCCGCCGGAGCAGGTTGCCCACAGTACCAGGTGATCGCCCGGTCTTGCGCGCGTACTCGCGAACGCCGAAGCCGTCCTGCTCGACGGCTTCGTACACTTCCTGTTGGGCGTCAGACAGCGGGGACAGGTCTTCCTCGTACTCGAAGAGAGACGACTGGTACTTCACAGCGAATCACCCCCGTCAGTCCGCGCGTCGACGCGACCGCCTTGGTTCCGCTGGGGCTGCTCCGCGGGGTCGGGATAGCTGATCTCCTTCCCGGCAGCAGTTCCTCGGGAGATACGCGGCATACAGTCGCAGGCCGTGCAGCGGTGGGCGATGTTATCCTCGTCGCCGAAGGTCCGTCGGAAGTCACGCGAAACGTGTGCGCCACAGTTCTGGCACGTCTCTCGGCTTCGCTGGCGAAGCCGCATCACGCCAGATCACCTTCGGCTAAAACGAGTGCCAGACGTGGTGGGTGTCCGTTAGGAACACTACTGAACTCACGATTTCGACCCCCTCCCACAGAATCGTTAAAACTCCAGAACCGCCAGCCTAAACGACTGAAATAGCCGTCTCTGTTCGGCTGGAAAGCGATAGAATTTGTGATGGGCCGACGCGGATTTGAACCGCGAACCTCCCGGTTATCAGCCGAGCGCTCAACCTGATTGAGCTACCGGCCCGAGCGAGTGCATCAGAGTGTACCCGAGGGGTACTGTTAAACGTTACTTTTCGGGGGCGGAGTGTGGGTCGACACCACGCCCGTCGTCGTCCTGTCGGCTGTCACTGTGTCACGAGCGTCGCCGGCACGGTGTAGCGAGGGGGCGTCGAAGACCAGCAGCCGGCAGTCTCACTCGTCGCGTTCCTCGAAGTCGATGTCGGTGGCGTTGTCGTGGTCGAAACCGGAAGGGGAGCCATCAGAGCCGACGGTACCGGGGCCGTCGCTCGGGCCGCTGTCGGGGCCGCCGGCCGGACCGCTCGGACCCGGGCCGGCGTCGCCCTGGCCGGGGAAGCCGCCGACGTAGACGTTGCCGCTCACGAATCCCTGAGCTTTGGCGTCGAGGTAGGGGGTGATGAGCCAGCGTTTGGCGGCCATGCGGATCGGCGCGCGCGTGATCGGCAGCGCGAGCAGGAGGCCGAGGAGGTCGGTGACGAAGCCGGGCGTGAGGAAGAACGCGCCCGCGGCGACGAGGAAGCCGCCGTCGACCAACTCGTCGGTCGGTACCTCACCGGTCGCCAGCTTCTCCTGGATCCGGCGCAGCGTGTGGCGTCCCTCGGCACGGACCAGCAACATCCCGACGAGGGCGGTGACGACGACGAGCAACACGACGACGGCCGCAGAGAGCGTGTCGAACTGCGTTGCGGCGACGACGAGCAGGAGTGCGTCCAGCAGCGGTATCAACAGCAACACCGCGATGACCCGGAGCATACCCGCACTTGCCCGCCGCGACTCAAACGCTTTTCGAGTATCGGACCGGTGGAAGTGTGCTCCGACGCCACTGGACGGCGTGTTGACCGATTTGATCCGAGAGTGCAAGTCTCTTGCCAGTCGGCTCCGTAACCCGGGTATGGATCAGTTCGCAGCGGAGACGAAAGTCGAGTGGCGCGAGTGGGGGCCGGCGGCCTTCGAGGCGGCGCGGGAGGCCGGCAAGCCGATCTTGCTCGCGCTGACGGTGCCCTGGAGCCCCGAGTGTCGCGAGATGGACCGCAAGACGTACGCGGAGCCACGGATCGCGGCCAACGTCAACGACGGCTTCGTCCCGGTCCGGGTCGACGGCGACCGCCACCCCGAGGTGCGCGAGCGATACATCATGGGTGGGTTTCCCTCGACGGTGTTTCTCACGCCCGACGGGACGGTGCTGACCGGGGCGACGTATCTCGGGCCCGACGGTTTCCGCGGGATCCTCGACAGTGTCCGCGAGACGTGGGAGACGGAGGGGGAGGCCGCCGGCTCCGTCCCGCGCTCGCTCCAGACCGAGGCACCGCCCGCTGGCGAGGTGACCGCACGGATCGAGGAGGCGATGGTCGAGCAGCTGCTCGCGGCCTACGACGAGGAGTACGGCGGCTGGGGCACCGACGTGAAGTTCCCGTTGCCACGGACCGTCGAGTTCGCGCTGGTGCGGGCTCGCGACCAGGCGACACGGACGCTTGAGGCGATTCAGACGCACCTCCGGGACACCGACGACGGCGGGTTCTATCGCTACGCGAACGGCCGGACGTGGTCGGACGCGCGGACCGAGCGGCTCCTCGACGAGAACGCCGGCCTCGTCAGGGCGTTCGCTCACGGCTATCGGTACACGGGGGAGGAGGCCTATCGCGAGACCGCCGAGCGGGCCATCGAGTACCTGACGACGGAGCTGTGGGTCGACACCGGCGGGGACACCAGCGGCGCGTTCGCCGCTAGTCAGGCCGGCGACGACACGTACCACCGGCTGGACGCCAGCGATCGGGCCTCGGCGGACCCGCCCCAGGTCGACGAGACGGTCTTCGCCGACCGGAACGGGATGGCCATCGACGCGCTGGCGACGTACGCCGCCTACACCGACGACGAGCGGGCTCGCCGGTACGCCGAGCGCGCCCGCGAGACGATCACCGAGACGCTCGTCGAGAACGGCGCGGTCACGCACTACCGGACTGACGACGCCGTGGGGCCGACCGGGCTCCTCCTCGACCAGGCGCGGGTCCTGCAGGGACTGACGACCAGCTGGCAGGTGCTCGGCGAGGGCCGCCCCGCCAGATCGATCGCCGACTGGGCGATCGAGCACCTCCAGACCGAGAGCGGAGCGTTTCGCGACGGACCGGCCGACGGGCCGGGCCTGTGCTCGCGTTCGCAGTACCCACTCGACGCGACCGTCGAGCTGGCCGACGCCTTGCTCGATCTGGCCGCGCTCGCCGACGACGAGCGCTACCGGACGGCCGCTCACGATGCCATCGCGGCCTTCGCCGGTGCGTCCGACCGGATGGGCGTCGAAGTTGCACACTACGCGGCCACGGCCGCCCGGCTTCGCTCGCCCGCAGTCCTTCGCGTCGGCCCGCGAGCCGGGAGCGACCTCCACCGGGCCGCACTCCGACTGGCCGACCACGAGACCGTCGTCGTCCCCGACGTGGGCGGCGACGAGGCGGTCCTGTTCGAAGGCGGCGAGCAGGTCGGCACGGCCGAGGAGCCGGCGGGGCTCGAAGCCGTCCTGACGGGCGACGCGTAGGCGTCGTTCGAAAAAACGATACACGCGGGCAAACTGCCGATGCGTTTTTGACTGTCCGTGTCCTGTCGTCGGTATGGCGAATCTGAGAGACCTCGGCCTCTCCGAGTACGAAGATCGCGCCTTCCGGTCGCTGCTTGACACGGGACCGACAACCGCGAAGGAGTTGTCACGCGCCAGTGACGTTCCGATGGGCCGCATCTACGACGTGCTCAACAGCCTGGAGACGTACAACCTCGTCCGCAGCCAGACGGCCAGTCGGCCCAAAAAGTACGCGCCGGTCGAGCCCGACACCGCCCTGGAGCGGCTCCTGGAGGACAAGAAACGCCAGCTCGACGAGAAGGCAAAGCAGTACGAGGAGATCGTCGACGAACTCTCGAATCAACTCGAATCCGCCGAGCCGGTCGAGGAACCGTTCTGGACCGCCGCCGTCGGCCCTGCCGAGACCGTCGACCTCCTGGTCGAACGGCTCTCGGCCGCCGACGAGCGGATCGTGATGGTGGGCTCGCTGCCCGGCCGGCAACTCGACCTGACCGAGGCGACCGACCGACTGGTCGACGAACTGGAGAGTGCCCTCCAGCGCGGCGTCGAGGTGTACATGCTCCTGCCACCCTCGTTCGTCGAGGCAGTCCCGGCAGACGTGGGCGAGGCCTACCAGCGACGCCTCCAGCAGTACGACAACTACCACTACCGCACCACGGAGGAGGTCACGTCGACGTTCGAACTGATCGACGACGTCGAGGTCTGTATCGAGGTTCCCCACCCGCTCGGAGGGTCGACGTTCGCCGTCATTGACCTGAAAGATCCGGAGTTCGCGGACGAGATCTACGCGGAGTTCGAGCCACGCTGGCAGCGGGCCCGAGAGATCGTCGGCGACTGACGCCTCAGTCGTCGGCCAGTTCCGCTTCGAGGTCGCCGAACGTCGCCACGCGCTCGGCGTGAGCGTTGTGCTGGTGGATCGACTCGTCGTTGGACTGTTTCATCGTCACGACGGCGTCCGCGGGGAGATGGTCGAAGCGATCGACAACGCCCTCTGCCATCGAACGCACGCAGTCCTCGACGAACTTGGCGTTCTTGTGTGACTCGTAGGTCATGTGGTCCTCGTCGGGGCGCTTGGCGAGGTTGTAGATGCGAGCACTCATCGACTCGCGGGCGACCTCGATCACGTCGAGCAGGTCCACGTCGGGCGCACCCTCGCTCTCGATGGTCAGCGTCGCGTGGCCCCGCTGGGAGTGGCCCGGCTGGGGGACCTCTTCGAGGAACGAGTCGATGGTCTCGTCGTCGACGTCGAGGCCCCGCAGCGTCTCGCGAGCGCGAGCGGCCGACATCCCCTGCGAGCAGGGACAGACCGTCATTCCGGTGACGCGGGCTCCGATCTCCTCGCGAGTCCCGTCCTCGTCGGCGGTCGCCGACGCGACGATGTCGGCCGTCGACTGGGTGGGCCGCTCGGAGGCCGGCGTCTCCTCGCGGGTGACGTACTCGGCTTCCATGCGCACCTCGGCGTTGGTCGTGTAGTCGTGCTTGTCCAGGAGGCGTTCGGCCGCCTCACCGCAGACCGCTTCGACACCCGAGACCTCGTCGCGGACCGCCGCTTCGAGCGTCTCGTCGATGACTTCCATGTTGCGGCTCATGTCCGCGCCCTTGCGCCAGGAGGGAAGATCGACGAACACTTCGAACGTCGCCATCAGCACGATCGGGCGCTGGTCGGCCCGGTCGATCTTCACGAGCTTCTCGACGCCGGTGACGCCGACGCGGTTGAGGCCGACGGTGACGTCCGGGCTCGACGCCTGAACGTCCGGCAGTTGCTGGCTCATCGACCCATCCTAGGGAACAACTTCGGTTAGTGCTTTCGGAACCCCCCGTCAAAAGCGGGGTCACAGTGTGAGCAGGTCGATCACTCGTCCAGCGACAGCTCTGCGCGGCCGCCCACGTCGCGGAAGATCGCCTCGTAATCGTGCTCGTCGAAGCGGTCGACGATCTCGTCGAGTTCCGCCTGGTGGTCCTCGATCCGATCTTTGAGCTCCTGGAACTCGTCGCTCGACTGGAGTTCCGCCTCTCGTTTGGACGCTTTGAGCGCCGCGAACTTCGAGGTGAGCGCGTAGTACTCCCGCAAGTGGTTCTGGTAGGCCGCACAGCTCTGGAGCCGCTCGATCGTCTCGAAGAGGTCGTCGCGGCTGACTGGCTTGACGACGTAGTCGTCGAAGGGCATGTCGATGATGTCGAAGTCGGGATCGACCGCGGTCACCATCGCCACCCGCGCCGGCAGGTCGCGCTCACGGATCCGTTCGAGAATGGCGTCGCCGGAGATGTCCGGCATCCGTCGATCGAGCAACACCACGTCGATCTCGGAGTCGAGTGCGTCCAGCGCGGCCTCGCCGCTGTAGACCGTCTGGATGTCGTACTGACCGCGCAGCTGGGCTGCGTAGGCGTCTGCCACGTCGGGCTCGTCGTCGACGATCAGCACAGTCGCGCGCTCGCTCACGGCCATCTGACTACGTATACTATGAACCAACTAACGCAAAAGCGTTCCGGGGATCGGCCGCCGTCTGGGAGTTTGTCCTCTCAGCGACGACATCTCCGGCCTAGTTCCCGACGAGATCGTCGTACCGCGCCCCGGTCTGTTTCAGCGTCGCCGTCGAGTAGAGCCGCTCGTGGTCGTCGGGCAGGTAATCGCTCGCCAGCTCGTCGATCTTCGCGTCGACGGCGTCGCTCTCCCGACCGTGGATCATCGTGAAGAGGTTGTACGGCCAGTCCTGTTCCGGTCGCCGCGGGCGGTGGTAACACAGCGTCACGTATGGCAGTTCACCGACTGTCCGCCCGCGCTCGTCGAGTTCGCCGTCGGGCACGTCCCAGACGACCATGCAGTTGCTGTCGAAGCCGGTCGCGACGTGGTTGACGACACAGCCGATTCGTTTGATACAGCCGTCCTCGCGCAGGCGCTCGATCGTCGCCAGCACGTCCTCGACCGGCGCGTCGACGCTCGCGGCCAGCTCCCGGTACGGCGTCGCAGATAGCGGCATCCCCTCCTGGATCGCGAGCAGGAGCCGGCGGGCCAGTGGCGTCAGGTCTGCGGCCGCCGACTCGCTGATCCGGGTCGCGCTCACGTCGGTCGACTGCAGGCTCTCGCGGGCGAAGCGGTCCGTGTTGACGACGGGAAACTCCAGGTCGATGTAGTAGTCGGTCAACATCGGGAGTACGAGCACCGAGCAGTCGGTCCGGGACTCGATCTCCGCGAGGATCTCGTCGCGGCGCTCGCGGGTGCTGGCGGTGACGACGAACCACATGTTCCACTCGTGGTCGCGGGCGTAGTTGTGGTTGACCTGGTCGTAGCCGTTGACGATCTCGGCACACTCGTCGAAGCGCTCGTCGGGTGCCGAGATGGCCGCCAGCGCCGACGACCCGATGACGGGGGGGTTCAACACCGGGCCGAACCGGCGGAAGACGCCCGCGTCGAGCAGTCGTCGGACGCGTTCGAGTGCGTCGTCGGCGTCGATCCCCAGCTCCTCGCCGACGGTTTCGAAGGGACGCTCCTCGACGGGGAACCCGCTCTGGAAGCCGTCGATGAGCGTGGCGTCCACGTCGTCGATGCGCTCGCGCCAGTCGCCCGACTGGAGACTCATCACCACGGCTAGGGAGTGTGGTGGTGTATCCTTTTCGACTGTCTCTCCACCCTATCCCCCAGATTTGTGGGTACTCGACCGGCAATCTCGGTGGGAAACCGGGGGGCTTTAGCCGGTCGCGGCCGAACCTGTTCGCATGTCACAAGCGACCAGCGAGTACGGGGAGTGGCCGCTCAAGCGTCTGATGACCGAGGTCGTCGGCTCCGGGCACAAGTCCGCCGAAGACATGACCCGCGAACAGGCCCGCGAGGCGTTCCAGCGGATCCTCGACGGCGAGCCCGACGAGACGACGCTGGGCGCGTTCTGGCTGGCGAATCGCTGGAAGCGAAACACGCCCGAGGAGCTGGCGGCCTTCGTCGACGTGATGCGCGAGGAGAGCGTCGAGGTCGAGGCACCCAGTGCCGACCCCGTCGACTGCGGGGCCAACTACGACGGTAAGCACACCTCCGCCATCCTCGGCGTCGCTGCCGGGGTCGTCGCCGCCGCCGCTGGCACGCCCGTCGTCGTCCACTCGGGCGATCGCGTGCCGACCCAGAAGCTCGACGCCTACAAGCACGTGCTGGACGAACTCGGCGCGACGACGGACCTCTCGCCCGGCGAGAGCGCCGATCTGGTCGACGACGTGGGCTTTGGCTTCTACTACCAGCCCGAGTTCAACCCCGGCGTCGACGACCTCTTCGACCGGCGGGACATGATGGGCGTGCGGACCTACGTCAACACCGTCGAGACGCTGGCGAATCCGGCCGACGCGAGCGTCCACCTCGGGAGCTTCTACCACCTCGCGTTCGCCAAGCGGATGGTCAAGACGCTCACGAAGTCCCAGCGCAACCCCGCCGACCGCGCGCTGTTCTTCCAGGGGATGGAGGGGTACGACGACATCCGCCCCGGCGCGACCGTCGTCGCCGAGTGGCCCTCCGACGACGCCGAGGCCGACGAGGACGGCATCCTCGACTACGAGATCCGCACCTCCGAGTACGGGATGGACATCCAGGGCGAGGACCTCGAAGTCGAGGACGTGGCCGGCGACTCGGCGACGATCACCGAGGAAGTCGTCGCCGGCGACCGCGAGGACGCCTTCGCCGACGCCGTCGAACTCAACGCCGCACTGCGAATCTACGCACGCGAGGACGTGTCGAGTCTCGACGACGGCCTGGCCGAAGCCCGCGCCGCCATCGGCGACGGCAGCGCCGCCGCGGTCCTCGAAGACCTCCGTTCGTACTGACGACACCGCCAGACCGACGCTCTCAGATGACATCTCAGACACCCACGTTCGACGAGCAGGCGGTGACACACGAACGCGCGACGGTCAACGGGATCGGCCTGCACTACGTGACCGCCGGCCCCGCCGACGGCGACCTCGTGGTCTTGCTCCACGGCTTCCCGGAGTTCTGGTACTCCTGGCACAATCAGCTCCCGTCGCTGGCCGACGCCGGCTACCGGGTCGTCGCGCCCGATCTGCGCGGCTACAACCGCTCGGAGAAGCCACCGAACGTCGGCGACTATCGAGTCGACGAACTGGTCGCCGACGTCGCCGGGCTGATCGAGCACTGCGGCCGCGAGCGAGCCCACGTCGTCGGCCACGACTGGGGCGGCCTGATCGCCTGGCACGTCGGCAGCGACCGTCCCGATGTCGTCGATCGGCTGGCCGTTCTGAACGCGCCCCACCCGACCAGATACGAGCGGCTGCTTCGCTCCTCGCCCACCCAGATCGCGAAGTCCTGGTACGTCTTCTACTTCCAGTTGCCCGTCCTCCCCGAGTTGGGGTTCCGACTGAACGACTACGCCGCCGTCGAGTCGATTCTGGGCGATACAGTCCGGCCCGACGCGTTCACCGACGCGGACGTCGAGCGCTACAAGTCCGCGCTCGCGACGCCGGGCGCGCTGACGGCGGCGGTCAACTACTACCGGGCGCTCGGCCGCCAGCGAGCGCGGTCGATGCTGACCGGCGGCGAGGAGCCCGACCGCAGCGTCGACGTGCCGACGCTGCTGCTGTGGGGTGAGCAAGACTTCGCGCTCGATCTCGAACTGACCGAGGGACTCGACGAGTGGGCGTCGGACATCGCAGTCGAGCGAATTCCCGACGCGAGCCACTGGGTCCAGTTCGACGCGCCGGAGCGGGTCAACGAGGCTCTCGTCGACTTCTTCACCGACTAGAGCGCTCCATCGGTGTCGAACACCGCATGCAGAGCGTGCGGTCGGCGACCCAGTTTACGTCCGTCGAGCCACACTCCGGACACCTGAAGTTCGCGTTGTTGTACTCCGTCGTGCCGCGGCTCGCGGCGAGAGTGCCGTCGTCGACGGCACGTGCCACCAGCGACCGGAAGCGCTGGCGCTTGAACTGCGCTCGGTGAGCGAGAAACGGGCCGGGCTCGTTCGGATCGGCCCCGTGGAGATCCTCCCACGTGATCGCGATTTCCCCGTCGTCGAGCCCGCGAGCGACCTGTTTGATCGTCGCCGCCGCGGCCTCGAAAAGCGGTGTCGTCGCCCACCGCTGTGGCGACTCCACGTCGACCACCTCGTAGGCGTCGACCGCGTCAGCGTACGCCGCCTGTGCGTCTCCCACGTCGCCCACGACCCGGTAGTCGGCGACGAACTCGGCGAGGCAGGCCCGCTGTATCGGGTGTTCGAGGACGTGTTCGAGGTCCCGGGAGACAGCGACACCCTCGACACAGCGGTGGGTCGCCCGTTCGTCGGCTCCAGCGACGCGGTAGGCGACCGCGGCGGTCGCGAGGTATCGTAGTCCCACGCCGATCCAGCCGTTCTCGTCGGCCTCGAAGGGATGGTGTCCCTCGTGGGGACGAGCGAGTCTCGCTCGTGCTGCTCGCGTGTACTCGTCGCCGGCACGCTCGTAGCGCCGGCCCGCGACCGCGTCGACGGCTGCCGTGTGTGCGTCCGTGGCCGTATCGACCATACGACTTCTTGGCCGCCGGGCGGAAATACCGTCGGATCTGACTGGTCGGGGAGCACTCTTTGGGGACGAGCCCCAAGCGGTGGTATGGATCGTAACGACGTCCGCGCGGCATGGGAGGAAGTCGCCGAGACGTACGCTCGCCAGCGTGATCCTGGCGGTTCCGACGCGGCACTGATCGGGGAGTTCCTCGACGAGTTGCCGCCCGACCCGCTCGTCCTCGACGCGGGCTGTGGCGACGGTGCCCGGACGCTGGCGAACCTGCCAGCCGGTAGCCTGGGACTGGACTTCTCAAGACGTGGACTCGAACTCGCAGCCGAGACGGTTCCCGGGGCCCGCCTCCTGCAGGGGGACATGACCGCGCTGCCGGTCGCCGACGACGCAGTCGACGGAATTACGGCCTACTACGCGGTCTTTCACGTCCCACGCGACGAACAGCCGACAGTCTACCGGGAGTTCGCTCGGGTACTGGAGCCGGGCGGCAGCGTCCTGATGACGCTGTCCGGTGGCCGCTTCGAGACGGTTCGGCGCGGCTGGATGGGCGGCGAGATGTTCTTCGCAGCACCGGGGCGAGAGCGGACACGAGAACAGCTTCGGGACGCGGGTTTCGACGACCTCCGAACGACGAGCGCAGACGATCCGCTCGGCTCCAGCACCGAGTTCGTCGTGGCGTCGCTGTAGCGGGCCACGTCGCCTGCCCGTGCTACTGGCCCGGTACCCGTCCCGATGTCGAGACTCGGATTTAATGTCTCCATACTGTTTAATGAGAAGTGGTATCAATAACCATTCGTTCGTCCGAGATAGGGTGTGTCACATACCCACATGATAGTCGTACCGCGTCGTATCGATCCACCACAGCCCAGTCCGGAGGTGCGGTGTTGACGGTGCTCGGAACGCTCCTCAGAGGTGTCCTGCGACGGGCGCTCTTGCGTCGGATGATCCGGCCGGTCTTCGGGTTCGTCGCCGTCGTCGTCGCGGGCGTCGTAGGGTTCAGCGTCCTCGCGGGCGTCGGCGTCGTCGACGCACTGTTCTGGCTCCTCGATCCGACCAGCATCGAGTTGCACTTCCAGTCCCACGACGGCCCGGTCCGACTGGTCAAAGCGTACGCCATCGTCGTGCTCTCCGGACTCGTGGTGGCGGGACTGTGGATCGGCGAGACGCTGCTGTCGGCGACGTTCGGCGGCCAGATTCAGGAGGAACTTCGACAGATGCAAATCGAACAGACGATCGAGGAACTCGACGACCACGTCGTCGTCTGTGGCTACGGGACCTTCGGACAGACCGTCGCCGCGGGGTTGCAAGAGCGCGACCGCGACGTCGTCGTCGTCGAACAGGCAGACGAACAGTTCGAACGAGCGATCGACGACGGGCACCTCGCAGTCAGCGGCGACGCCCGACAGGACGAGACGCTGACCGACGCTGGCGTCGAACGGTCCCGGACCGTGATCGGCGCTATCGACGACACGAGCGCGAACGTCCAGATCGCCATCGCCGCGAGTCAGCTCGCACCCACCGTCGAGCTGGTGGTCCGGGCCGGCAGTCGGATGGACGAAGCGCTGGCCCGTCGTGCGGGTGCCGACGAGGTGATCGTACCGGAAGTCGTCAGCGGCGAGCAGGTGACGGCGAGGCTGTGACCGACCGGGGCGCAGTCGCTCGATCGAACAACGAGGGTTTTTCAGCCTACCCGCCCTCGTCGGACGTATGACACGCGTCACGCTGGAGACCTCGAAGGGCGACATCGAACTGGAACTGTACGACGAGCGCGCACCCCGTACCGTCGAGAACTTCCTCGGACTGGCCGAGCACGATCCGGCGGCCGACGCCGAGCCGGCCCCGGACACGACGACGTGGGAAGACCCCGAGAGCGGCGAGATTCGCGGCGACTCGCTGTACGAGGGCGTCGAGTTCCACCGCGTCATCGAGGACTTCATGATCCAGACCGGCGATCCGACCGGCACCGGACGGGGCGGCCCCGGCTACCAGTTCGACGACGAGTTCCACGACGAACTGCGCCACGACGAGGCCGGCAAGCTCTCGATGGCCAACAGCGGTCCGAACACGAACGGCTCGCAGTTCTTCATCACCCTCGACGCCCAGCCACACCTCGACGACAAGCACGCCGTCTTCGGCGAGGTCGCGGACGGCATGGACGTCGTCGAAGCGATCGGCAACGCCGACACGGACATGCACGACGGACCGACGACGCCGATCACGATCGACGGCGTCGAGATCCACGACTGATACTGCCAGCTGTCGTCTGTGCAGAACCGTCCGACGCGTCTCGCGCTGTCGACGCTGACGAGAGACCAACGGCGACTGTTCGTCCCGCGTCGTTCGACAGCGGGAGACTGAAGGGCGCTACCGGGTCGCTGCCGCCGGCCGCCCTCCACGATTAACAACTGCTGTAGTACCGTATCCGTGGCTTGAAGTAGGAGGAATCGAGAGTGTTGCCCATGCTCGGGGACAAGCGCGGCTATCAGTTGCTGTATTTCGTCTTCTTCGCCTCCTCGAACGGCTTCATCGTCTTTCGGAACGCCTACTTCGAGGAGCTCGGACTGACTGGGGGGCAGATGGGGCTGTTGGGTGCGCTGCTCGTCGTCGGCGGGATGATCGCCCAGCCGATCTGGGGCGGAGTGGCCGATCGCTTCGCGGCCTCCAAGCCGGTCCTGTTGATCGCGGCCGGCGTGTCGAGCGTGGCCATTCTCGCCTTCCCGCTAGCCGGGCGCGTCCCCGACCCCTTCCTCTTGCTCGTGCTCGCGACGGCGCTGCTCTCGACGGTGCGATCACCGATCGTCCCGATCACCAACGCGATGATCCTCTCTCGGGGCGTCGATTACGGACAGGTCCGTGCCTTTGGCTCGATCGCGTTCGGGCTGGGGAGCCTCGTCATCGGGTGGCTGCTCTCGCGGTTCGCGACGGAGATCGTCTTCTACATCTACGCGGTCGGGATGGTCGTGCTCGTCTTGATCGTCCGCAGCGTGCCCGACGCCGACGCCGACCTGACGCCGGATCTCCGACGCGAGGCCGTCAAGCTCCTCAGCAACCGACGATTTCTGCTCTTGCTCGGCGTCGCAGTGCTGCTGGGCGGGGCCAGTTCCTCGGGCAGCGCCTACTTCTCGGTGTACGTCCGGGCGATCGGCGCGCCGGACAGCCTCACCGGCACCGCCTGGATGGTCAAGACCGTCGGCGAGGCCGTCATCTTCCTCTCGATGGCCAAGATCGGGCTCGCCAACCGCACGCAGCTCTCGCTCGGTGCCGCCCTCTTTGCGGGCTGTTACCTCGTCTACGCCGCCGTGGGAACGCCGACGGCGATCATGGCGGTCCAGCTCGTGCTCGGCGTCGGACTGGCGCTGTACAACCTCGCCGTCGTCGAGTTCGCCCACCGCTTCTCGCCCGACGAACTGACCTCGACGGGACAGGCAGTGCTCTCGGCGTTCGGGATCGGGACCGGGCGCGCGCTGGGACAACTGGGTGCCGGGAACGTGATGGACCTCGTCGGCGTCCAGTCGATGTACTTCGTGCTGTCGGCGCTTGCGGCCGCCGCCCTCCTGTTGAGCCTGGGCTTTCACGGGTCGACGCTGCGCCGACTCGGCAACGCGGCCGGCGTCGGGCAGTAGCGTCCTGCGGGAAGAGTCGGGCTTAACTGTCCAGCCCGCGTTCGTCCGATATGGCAGACGAAGACGCTCCGGTCGACCCGAGCCAGATGGGTGGGACCGACGCGCCGCCGGTCGAGGACAAGCCCTACAAGATCATCTTCGAGGCCAACAAGTGCATCGGCGCGGGCAAGTGCGCCGAGGTCTCGCACAACTGGGACCTGAACCTCGACACCGGGATCGCCGCACCGAAGGTGTACTTCGTCGGCGAGGACGAGGTCGACGACGAGATCCGTGCCGCCGAGGTGTGTCCGGCCAAGAAAGACGTGGGCGTCATCCACGTGGTCGACCGCCGGACCGACGAGGAGATCGCTCCCGACCCCGAGGGCGACGGGACGCTGTCGGTCGACTGGTGATCATCGACTGTGCTCGTCCTCCCGGTGTCGGTGGCACTCGGCGTGAAACAGAGTGATCGTACTGCCGGCTGTCCGTCTGTAACGAATTTGGGACCCCGTGGTCGCAAATATCTTGCAACAGTGACAGCCGGCAGGATCAGTCGCGCGTGGTCGCTCGACGGTCTCGATCGACGGGTCTCGACCGCCGACGGTCGCGGCCCAGAGACCGAAAGCCCCAACCCACCGGCCGTCGGTAGTCCAGAACGCGCGAGGGTAGCCGAGCCTGGCCAAAGGCGGTGGGCTTAAGACCCGCTCCCGTAGGGGTCCGTGGGTTCGAATCCCATCCCTCGCATTCTCCCGGATCGTTACACTCCGAGCGCGGCCGCCAGGGAGTCGACAGCGGCGGGTCGGTCACGGCGACCCGCACTTGATTGGTCGGGTCCCGTCCGTCTGCCGTCGCCGAAACACGTATCCAGCGAGTCCGAACAGCCCGGCGACCAGACAACCGCCGTAGACCGGAACGAAGACGACGCCCTCCCGTAGCAGCGGATTTCCCGCGAGCGGAAAGAGCGGCCGGGCGTCTGCGTACAGCAGCGAGTCGAGGACGACGTGGGACCAAGTCCCGACGAATGCACCCGCCAGCACCGGGCCGAGGCCGGTAGTCGGGGCTAGCCGCCCGGTATCGAGCAGCGACTGGACGCCGTCCGGTATCGCGAACACGACGACGGTGAGCGTCAGAGCGACGGCGGTCGCTCCGACGAACGTCGTCAGGACACCGTGGATCGGCCCGTCGAGGGGGCCGAACACGACCAGTGTGGCCCGAACGTCGACGACGACACTGCCAGCCAGCACTGTCGGCAGATCGAGGAATCGATACAGGACGACACCAGCGAGTAGCGCCGGACCGAGATGGAAGGGCGTGAGCGGCATCGGTTCGATGGAGTCGTCGTCACCACTTGACTGTGATGGCGTGGCGACGGGCTTTTGCCCGCAAGCGGCCTACGGACGTGCAATGAGCGACGATTCGCCCGAGAGTGCAGCCAGAGCCTTCGAGGGAAACAGTGCGTTCGAGTCGACCGACGACGGCTATCGCGTGACGACGACTGCCTTCGAGGGCACCGTCGTCGTGGACGACGCGCCGGAGTGGCGCGTCGCCTACACCGTCACCGTCCGGGCTCCGACACTGTCCGCCGCGACCGTCGAGTCGGTCGGCGACGCCGTCGCAGACGGCTGGTTCGAGACGCTGGAACGCCGCCTCGAAGACGCTCCCAAAGCCACCCGGACGAGCGTCGAACTGGATACGTTTGCGGTCGAACGCGACGGCGAGAACGTCGTCGTCACATACGGGTTCGAACTGGGCAACGCCGACACCGCCCCACGGGTCGCCAAGACGTTCGTCGAGTACGTCGAGGGGACGTACGTTGAGGGGGTCGTCCCCGGCTACGAGTACGAGGGTGCGGTCGCCGACCTCGTCAACCAGGCCCAGACCAACGGCGAGGGCGGTGCCGGCGGGACGCCGCTGTAGATTCAGTTTCACTCCGGGCGTGGCGACGGTTCAGGTCCACCCCGGCCGGTCGCCCGGTTCCCCGGACTCGCCGTTGGCGAGTCCAGCCTCTTGACCCACGTTCGCGAGAGCGGCGCTCTTGTGAGCCCATCGGAACGCTTCGATCTCTGAGGACGGTTTTGCACGAGCGGTTCGCCGCAGCCGAACCCGAAGTTCAAAACGGTGGTCGTCTAGTCCATCGCGATGTAGGTCTGCGTGTCCTCGACGCCCTCGATCTCCTGGATCTGTTTGGCGGCGATGTCTTTGACCTCGGCGGGCGTCTCGACGACGACCTTCGCGATGAAGTCTACGTCCCCGGCGACGATGTGAGCGGCCGCGACGCCGTCGATGGCTTCGATTTCTCCTTTGAGCCGGTCGGCGTCGCCGGTGTACACCTTGACCATCACGTAGGCGACGACCATCTCAGGCACCCCCCATGGCGGCCGCGCGTCCGGTCTCGCCGACGACGATGCTGCGCACGTCTCCGAGCACGTCGAAGTCCGCGAGGACGACGAGGTGGTCGCCGAGATCGAGTGTCTCGTCCTCGCCGGGCAGGTCCAGGGGCTCGTCGCGCTTGCCGAACGCGAGCAGTCGGGCGTTGGCCGGCAGTTCGAGTTCGCTGATGGAGTAGCCCCGCATCGGCGACTGCTCGGTGATGGTGAACTCCACGAGCTGGAGGTTCTGATCGATGTCGGCGACGGCACGGATGTTCCCGCCCAGCAGGGCGTTCTTGGCGGCGATCGCCCCCAGGCGCTCGGGGTAGATCACTTCGTCCACGTCGCCAGCGTACTTGCGGTAGATCTCCTCGCGGTAGTCCTCGTCGATGCGCATCACGGTCCGGCAGTCGAACTGTTTGGCGATCATACAGGCTACGAAGTTGTCGTTGAGGTCGCCGGTCAGCGCGCCGAGTGCGTCTGCACGGTCGAGGTCGGCGTCGTCGAGGATCGTCTCGACCGCACCGTCGCCCTCGATTACGTCGTGTCCCTCGTCGCGGGCACGCGCTACTTTCGTGGGGTCGTTCTCCACGAGGACCACGTCGTGCCCGCCGTCGTCGAGCACGCGAGCGGTCCGGAGTCCGACGCGACCGGCACCCACGATAACGAATCGCATGGTAATGCTTACGAGTTGGGGGTGGATAAAGGTACCCCGTGGTCGAGACGCGGTGTCCAGATGAGAGATCGAAACTGTGAGAAACGACCGAACCCCCTCGCAGTGCCGCCTTTCGGTGTCGCCACGCCCTGCCTATCTGAGCGCTGCCACGGAGACCGATCAGCTGTCCGCGTGCGCGAACACGAACGAACGCAGCAGCTTCCCGGCGAGCACCGCGGCTTGCCCGTCGTCGCGGTCGTTGACCTCCACCACGTCGAAGCCGACGGCGTGGGGCGCGACCGCCCGAACCACGTCGCGTAGCACACGCGGGGTCAGCCCGAACGGCTCTTTGGTCCCGGTGCCGGGCGCAAAGCCCGGATCGGCGGCGTCGATGTCGAGCGAGCAGTACACCCGCTCGTCCTCGAAGTCGGGCTCCCAGTCCGCGACCGCGTCGGGCTCGACGACGGTCACGTCGGCCTCGCTCGCACGCTCCCACTCGCTTCGACAGCCGCTGCGGGCACCCAGCACGATCGCCCGGTCGGCGACGTCCAGCGCGTGGCGGGTGACGGTCGCGTGGCTCAGCGGATTGCCGGCGTACTCCTCGCGGAGGTCGAGGTGGGCGTCGAGACAGCAAAACACGTCCGGGTCGAGCGCCCGAACCCCGGCGACGGAGGCGGTGTGTTCCCCGCCGATCAGGAGCGGTATCGCCCCGTCGTCGGCGTAGTCCCGGACGGTCCCGCGGAGAAAGGCCAGATAGTCGGCCACGTCGTCGGTCGGACCGATGTCGCCGTGGTCGGCGACCGCGAGGTCGGTGAACCGCTGGTCGGTCCGCCGATCGTAGTCCTCGAACGACTCGGCGTAGTGGCGGACGCGGCGCGGCCCGAAGCGCGTCCCGGGCTCGAACGTCGTCGAGGCGTCGAGTGGCGCACCGACGACGACGTAGTCGGCCGCGTCGGGGTCTGTGGCCGCGCCAGGGAACATCTTAGACGATCTTGCGCTGTTCCTCGTACTCCAGGTACTCGATCTCGTCGTCGGGGTTGAGATCCTCGTCCTCGGGGATGCGCATCGTGAACGTGTCGTAGGTCTCCAGGTCCATCACCTGGGCGTCGTCGCCCGTGACGGAGACGACCTGTCCCTGCTTTCGCTGGATGATCGGCACCCAGATCTTCGCGTCGACGGGCTGAGAGAGCGAGCGCTTCTTGCCGTCGAAGACGCCTTTCCCGTCGATACGGGCCTTGGCACTGCCGTGCTTGCCCGGCTTGGCCGTGCTGTAGGCGGTGATCTTGCAGGGCGTCTCTTCCATCATCACGTAGCTGCCCTCGTCGAGTTCGCGAACTTCGGTCTGTTGTCGTGGCATACGCCCGGATTATCCATGTGCGAGTATAAACGGTTTGGAATGGCGGCGGGAAAAATTACGGACGACGGGGATCAGAACGGACGCACCGTGATCTCACGGCTCGGCTGGTACCGGCTCCGGTGTCGTCGCGACGACACGATACACCGCGTAAACTCCCCAGACGATCAGTCCGAGGAGGATGATGTACGACCGCACTTCCAGCGGGACGAGCGCCTCGTGGACGATCTGGCCCTCTCCGTCGACAGGGTGTCCGCTTCCGAAGAGCATTTCCAGCAGGCCGATGACGACGACGCCGAAGACGACGAGGCCACCGCCCAGGTACGCTGCGATCTTGTCAGCTGCGTTGAGTTGTTCCATCTGTACTCACCTCCTTAGCCGATCAGGTACCGAAGCTTCGGGTGGTCTCGAACGAACGCGGTCCGCGCCAGGTACGCGTCGACGCCGAGCACGCGCCCGGCACCCAGGGTCGCGATCATGGCGAACAACAGGAGTCCCAGGAGGTCACCGGTGACCAGTCCGTGGGACCAGCCGCCCGTCTCGCCGTTGATGAAGTAGAAAAACAGCATCAGAAACGCCCCGAAGAAAGCGGCCAGCCGGGTGAGCGCACCCAGGATCAGCCCCAGGCCGATCAGCGTCTGGCCCAGCGGGATCATCACGTTCGTGAACGACAGCAGGATCCCGTCACTGAACAGCGTGACGAACGGTCCGATGCTCGTCCCGGCCGCAGCACCGCCGATGAACCAGCTCGCGTCGAAGGGCCAGCTGGCGAACTTGTCCAGCCCCGCGTGGAGGAGCCACCAGCCGACCACGAGCCGCATGATCACGAGCCAGTAGGCCAGCCACGGTCCCGATACGCCGAACGTTACCTCTCGTCCCAACAGTCGTGTGTCTATCTGTTCTGGCACAGCTATCACTCCGGTGAACGTCTCAAAACGCTAGGTATTAAACGCTCGGGCCGGAACGGACGAATCAGAGAAGGGGCCTGTCGTGGGTTCGGTATCGGATTTCTGGGCTCGAACTGATGGGAAGACGACCCCTCTGAGCGACCGACAGGTCCGTCGAGTAGTACGAACGACAATCACTCGTCGTCCGGTCCGTAGCTCGACGCGTAGCCGGCGTCGTCGGCCGCCTCGCGCTGGCGCATGCTCTGTCGGGTGAACTGGGGAGTCGCACGCAGTCCCTTCGACCGGCGGAACGACAGGTACGTGACCCCAGCGACCGCAAGCGTCCCGACGCCCGCGATCGCCGTCGCTTCGACCGTCGAGGCGGCGTACAGCAGCGCCGTCGAGAGGGTCCCACTGGCGAGGATCATGCCGAGAATCAGCCGGCGGGTCATCCGTTCGAGGACGCCGTCCGAGTCCTCGATGTCGGCCCGGACGTGCAGGTCCTCGCGTTCGATCCGGTCGAGCGCGGACTCCAGTTTCGGCGGCACCCGGACCATCGACTCGGCAGCGTCCCGGACCTCGTCGGCCCGGTCCCGGGCGTACTGCTTCGCGCCGGCAGCGATGTGGCCCTCCTCCCGGAGGTACTCCGTCGCGACCGTGATGAAGTCGAAGTCCGGGTCCAGCGTCACGCACACCCCCTCGACGACCGTGGCGACGCGCAACACGAGTGCGAGATTCGCCGGGAGTCGGAGCGGGAACTCGTAGATCGTGTCTTCGACCTGCTGGATGATCTGCTGGACCCGGTACTGTTCGAGGTCCTCGCCGCGGGCGTCGGCGATGGCCAGCTCCATCACCTCGCCCATCACCTGCCGGTCGGCCTCGGGGCTCAGCGTCCCCATCTCGATCAGCGCGTCGAGGATGGCGTCGATGTCCTGGCTCGCGACGGCCGCGTAGAAGTCGACGATCCGGTCCTGCACGAAGGGGTCGACCCGCCCGGACATCCCGAAGTCGTAGAACACGAGCGTCCCGTCGGACTGCACGGCGAGGTTCCCCGGATGCGGGTCGGCGTGGAAGACGCCGTCGTCGATGATCATCTGGAGGTAGCTGCGCTGGAGCGTCTCGGCGAGTTCGGTCCGGTCGACCGACAGCTCGTCGAGTTCCTCCACGTCGTTGATCTTCGTTCCGGGGAGGTACTCCATGGTCAACACCCGGTTCGTCGAGTGGGTCTCGACGACGCCGGGGATGCGGATGCGGTCGTTGTCGGCGAAGTTGCCGCGGATCTCGGTGAGCATCTCCGCTTCCCGGCCGTAGTCCATCTCCTCGCGGATCGTCTTCGAGAACTCGTCGGCCAGCGTCTCCAGGGAGAACGAGCGCGTCTCGCCGACGAAGTACATCAGGATCGGGAGCGACCAGCGGATCGCCCGCAGGTCGGCCTCGACGAGGTCCTCGATGCCGGGGCGTCGAATCTTCACCGCGACGGCGTCGCCGTCGACCTCGGCGCGGTACACCTGTCCGAGACTGGCCCCGCTGATGGCCTCGTCCTCGAAGTCGTCGAAGGCCTCGTCGACGGGACCGAGCTCGTCTTCGAGGACGGTCCGGGCCTCGTCCCACGGCGCTGGCGGCACCCGATCTTGCAGCTGGGCGAACTCGTCGATGTATTCGGGTGGGAGGATGTCCGGCCGCGTCGACAACAGCTGTCCCAGTTTGATGAACGTCGGCCCCAGCGTCAGCAGCGAGTCCAGCAGCCGGCCTGCGCGGCGACGGCGCTGTTCGGGAGTGACGTCTCTGGAGCGCCCGAAGAGGAGAAACCGGTTCCGGTCCCGTGCGTAGGACAGCCCCAGCGGGAGGAAGTGACGAACGACGACGACGAACCGCCAGTAGGCGCGGAGATTCACCGGTGTGCCACCCCGTGATCAGGCGTCCTCGACGGGGATCGTCGTCTCGGTCCCGACACCGGCCTTCGGCAGCCTGAGTTCGAAGACGCCGCGGTCGATCGTCCCCTCGGCACCCGTCCCCGTCGCGTCCGGCGGAAGCGGGAGCTCTGCGTCCAGAAAGAGCGAGCGGTCCTCCTCGACGTAGCGGAACTCCGAGCCCACGTCTTTCGCGCGCTGGGCCTCGATCACGATGGTCCCTCCGTCGACGCTGACGTCGAGCGTGTCGGCAGTGACGCCTGGAAGGTCGACGACCAGCAGGTAGGCGTCGTCCGATTCGAGCACGTCGGCGAACACCGAGGCGGGGAGATCCCCCAGGGCGTCACGGAGCGCTGACATACACGGGGGTTGGGAATGGTGGGCGAAAAAGGCCGCGGTCGCGGCCAGAAACGGTGTCGGGACGGCTCCTCGCCGGCCGGTCTGTGCGGTACTGGTCGTCGCTGACGGGACGGACACGGCCGGACTTTTGTTCACAGCGTCGAACAGAGAGACATGACCGACGCCACAGACGACCTGACGGCGATCGCCGACGCCCGCGACACGCTCACGACGCTCGTCGAGCCCGTCGAACGCACCGACACCGTCCCGCTGTCGGTCGCGGAGGGGCGCGTGCTCGCCGAGGAACTGGTGGCCCGCGAGAGCAGTCCCGCCGACGGGATCGCGGTCGACGACCGGCTCTTTGCTCCGGGCCACCGCCTGCGCTCGACGGACCTCGGACTCCTGAAAGTGGCCGGCATCGACGACGTACTTGCCGTCCAGCGCCCGACTGTCGGCGTCGTCCCGACCGGCGACGAGCTCGTCCAGCGCGAGGCTGGCGCGGGCGAGCGCGTCGAGACGACGGCGTTCACGCTCTCCCAGCACGTCGACCGCTGGGGCGGGAAGGTGACCTACCGCGACACCGTCGGCGAGGACCGCCACGCGCTCCGGGCGGCGATCCAGCGGGATCTGACCCGCGACGCGCTGGTCGTGACCGGCGTGACGGCGGACGATCTCGTCCACGAAGTCGTTGCGGACCTCGGATCGATCCACGTCGACGGCGTCGCCAGCGATCCGGGCCAGACGGTCGCCGTCGCCACCGTCGAGGAGCGGCCGGTCCTGCTCGTACCGGAGTCACCGGTCGACTGTCTCGTCGCCGCCGTCCAGTTGCTCCGTCCGCTCGTCGCCGAACTCTCGGGCGCACCGCTGCCCGCTCACGCACACCACCACGCCGCGCTGTCGGAGCCAGTCGAGAGCGCGCCCGGCGTCAGGACTCTGGTTCCGGTCGAACTGGCCGATCACGTGGCGACGCCGCTTGGCGACGGCGAGCCCACGATTCGGGACGTGAGCCGGGCCGACGGCTGGGTCACTGTCGAAGAGAGCGACGACGGACTGGCCGCCGAAGCCTCGGTCGGCGTGATCGACTGGGAACACGCCTGAGACGGATTCTCGTCGATCGTTACTGGATCGACGAGAATCCGCACGAGCTCACCTCATCTCGCCGAATCCGGTGACGCGGCGATCACCGAGGACACACTGGCCGCGCTCTGCGGGATCGTAGCGCTCGACGTGGATCGCGTCGAGCCCGGCGTTCCAGGCGGCACCGATGTCGTCGGGGTCGTCCCCGGCCAGGACCCCCTCGTGGCCGTCGTGGGCGACGCCGAGGTCCGTCATCGCCATCTCGACGGGCGTGGGATCGGGCTTCCAGCCGGTCTCGTCAGAACAGCACACGACCGTGTCGAACCAGTCACGGATGTCGAGTCGATCCAGCACGGGATCCGTGAGGTGCGACTGGCAGTGCGTGACCACGCCGACCGGCGCGTCGATCTCGCAGATGAACGACTCGGCGTCGTCGTAGAGGTACGTCGCACCCGCACGGTCGCCGGGCTGCTCGACCTCGTGGAACGTCTCCCAGAACCGTTCGGGGTCGACACCGCGCCTGCGCAGGACGCGTTCCCGGACGCCGCCGAGGCCGTACCAGAGGATCTCCGCCTCCCGCTCGGTGAAGGAGACGCCAAGTCGGTCGCCGACCGCCGACACGACCGTCGGTGGGTACGACGGCTCGATGTCGACGATAGTCCCGTCGAGATCGAACAGCCAGAAGTCGTAGTCGGTGCGGGCCATCGCGACTACGTTCGTACGGTCGCAACGAGTAAATAGCTTCTGGGCCGTCGAACCGTTCAGAGACCGGCTACGACACCGTAGCCGTCGGCTACTCCGACTCGACCCTGATCGAACTCCCCAGGTACTTCCGGAGCACTTCCGTGACGGACTCGGCGTTGAAAAGCGCCAGGTCGTCCGCGATCGCCGCTTTCAGTGCCACGAGATAGGCCTCGTCGGTCTGGAGCTCCTGAAAGCGCACGTCGTCGACCGGGACGCCGAGCGCGTCCTCGGTCTCCGTCCGGAAGAACGCGGGATCGTTTAGCTCCCCGCGCCAGCAGTTGTCCCGGAAGAACAGCCACCCGTCGTCGCCGGGCTGGGCCGCCTCCCTGTACAGTACCGTCTCGACGGTCGACGGCTCGGCCGTCAGATCCGGGCGGTCCGGTTCCAGGCGGATGGTGGCTCTGAAGACGTAGCGGGCCGAGCCGTCGTCGCCTCCGGCTGGCTGCTGTGACATACTCACGTAGACGGCCACCGTCGGCAAAACGGTTCGCACGGCCGGCAAAGTATAACACAGTTCGGGCTGAACCCCGAAGCGTCCTCCATGAACCTCACGCTCGACAGCGGCAAACTCCTGTACGGACTGGGCGTCGCGTTCGCACTCGGCGCGCTGGTGTACTTCGCCCGTGATGTGGTGTTCGGACTCTCGATCACGGTGACTGCGGCGCTGTTGCTCGTCGCGTTCGTCGGCTTCCTGCTGGCCGGACTGTCCCGGGAACGGGATCTGCTCGGAACCGTCGCGTTCACGATCTCGGGGCTCTCGTACGTGGTCTTTCTGGGCTACGTCGTCTCCCGGTACGAGCCGGGCGAGACGGTCGTGTTCTTCCTCTTGGCCGGCTCGGCCGTGCTGTTCGTCGGCCTGGGCTACGGCGTCAGGGAGGCCGGTATCGCTCTCGGCCGTCGGACGACGATCGGCGTGGTGATCGCGCTGCTGGTCGTCAGTGCCTCGCTGGTGACGGCCGACGCACTCGGCGGCGACGTGACCTACACCGTCGAGACGAACGACACCACGACGGTGGCGCTGTCAGGCGTCGGGAGCGACACCGACCGAGTTCGCGGGACGGCTCGCGTCGGCACGCTCACCGCCACGAACCCCTCGTGGTTCACTCGGCCGGTCGATCTCCCCTCGATCCGTGGCTGTCTCGCCGGCGTCGAGCAGGGGGAACGCAGTCGCGTGAACGTCGACTACGAGCCGGCGAGCTACGACACGCCGAACCGCCTCGGGGGCCAGTCGACGCGCGTCCACGAACTCACGGTGTCGTTCGACTTCGCAACGAACCAGACCGGGGATCGCCGCTTCGCCGTCGAACGCCGGGGAGACTGCGAGCCGACGCGCTCGGAGCCGACGCTGTTTCTCGTCGTCGAGCCGGACGACGACCGCATCGACTGACCGGGCAAACGGCGACGACGATCCGTCTGACGCCAGTCGACGGCCGACGCGTTCAGCGGGCGTGACACCCCCGACGGAGTCTCACTCGTGGATCTCTTCGAATCGCTCGGCCAGCTCGATGTCGTTTGCCGTGATGCCGCCCGCGTCGTGGGTCGTCAAGCGCACCTCGACCTCGCGCCAGCCGATCGTCATCTCCGGGTGGTGAAACGCCTCCTGTGCGAGACCACCGGCAGCCGCCGCGAAGCCGACGCCGTCGAGGTAGGCGTCGAACTCGTAGGTCCGGACGATCTCGTCGCCCTCGCGATCCCAGTCGTCGGGTAGCTGTGTCGCGATCTCGTCGTCGCTGAGCAGGTCAGCCATGTCAAGTCCGACGGGCGGAATCGGCAAAACAGTTGGCCCCTTAGTCGTCGCTCAGCTGGTCCAGCATCGACGCGGGGATCTCCTCGCGCATCCCTTCCGGGATGTCCTCGACGGACATCCCCTCGGAGAAGGCCGGCGGGCCACCGGCGGTGGTGTCCGGCCCGAAGTCGGGGTCGAACAGCTGGAGCGCGGTGTTGATCGTCGACCAGTCGTCCTCCTGGGCGGCCTCGCGCAGGCTCTGGGTCGGTGCCGCGAGCAGCTGGGAGACGATCGCGTCGGCCATCGACTCGACGACGGCTTGCTGGTCGTCGTCGAGATCGAGCTTCGAGAAGGCGGTCTGGAGCTCGCTGGCCTTCACGTGGTCGGCGCTCTCGTACATCGCCGAGATGACCTGATCGGCCCGCTTTCGCTTGTACTGGTTGAGCAGGCGGTCGAACTCCTCGTCGACCATCGTCTCGACGGCGGTCGCGGCCGTGCGACGCTGGTCGCGCGTCTCCTCGGTCAGCGACTCCAGCGTGTCCATGTCACAGACGGTGACGTTCGAGAGCGTGTCGGCGTCCGTGGGCACGTCGCGCGGCTGGGCGATGTCGACGACGAACGTCTCGCCCGCGGTCGCCAGCGTCTCGGTGTCGAGCTGTGGCTCCGGGCTCCCCGTCGCACTGACGACGACGCGGGCCTCCGAGAGCAGCGACTCGACGGCGTCCAGCGACACCGCCGTCGCCGCCACGTCGACCGTCTCGGCGACGTACTCGGCGTTGGGGACGGTGCGGTTGGCGACCACGAGCCGGTCGACCGTCGGCGCGAGGGACTTGGCCGCGCGCGTCCCCATCTCGCCGGCACCGACGACCAGTCCGGTCTCGCCGTTGAGCGTACACTCGTCGGTCGCGAGCCCGACGGCCGCAGAGGCGATCGAGACCGAGCCTTCGTTGATCGCCGTCTCGGTCCGGGCCCGCTCGCCGACGTGGATCGCCTTCGTGATACCGTCTTCGAGCACCGATCCGATGCCGCCGACGGCGCGGGCGTCCTGGTAGGCTCGTCGGACCTGGCCGAGAATCTGGTCCTCGCCGAGGACGATCGATTCGAGGCCGGCCGCGACGCGGAGGAGGTGGCGCAGGCTCTCCTCGTGGCCCATCCGGACCACCGCGTCGTCGTCGACCGACTCGGTGAACAACGAGAGGGCGTCGTCGGTTCCCGCTTCGGTGACGACGTACCCCTCGATGCGGTTGCACGTCTGGAGTGCGAACGCTTCTTCGACCGCCGGATCCGTCAGGAGCGACTCGACCGCGTGGCGTTGGCTCTCCGTCGCCGCGGTCTCTCGGTCCTCGACGGTGGCGTGCTCGTGGGCGACGCTCACGCCAGAGATGACGCCCGTGCCTGCTTTCACGATAGATCACCAGTGTACTCGTCGATCACGTCAGTAACTACTTGCCTAGTGTTACTCCCCGGGCTATCTAAAGCCTTCCAAACGCGGCGAGATCTGACGGCGGCTCTGATCGCGTCGCGGCGCTCGGTCGGCGGGACGCCACGCGCTTTCAGCTCGGTGCGAAGGTCGCCGGTCACCGCGGCCAGCTCGCCGACGCCAGCGAACTCCGTTTCGAAGCGCTCGCGCAGGTGTTTCGACAGCGCGGGGCTGGTCCCACCGGTCGCGACGGCGACGGTGACCGGCCCGTCTCGGACCGTCGCGGGGACGACGACGCTGCCCACTTTACGGTCGCCGTCCACGTCCGTACGGTTGACGAGTGCGCCCTGATCGCGTGCGCCGTCGGCGATGGCCTCGTTGAGCGCTTCGTCGTCGGTCGCTGCCACGACGAGGGCCGGCCCGGTCCGCTCGATCCAGTCAGCGGCGGCCGCGGCGTCGGGGGCCGCTCTGACACGCTCGGCGTCGCCGAACTCGCTGTCGGCGAAGTCGGGACTGACGACGATCACGTCCGCCTCGCGGTCGAACCGCCGGGCCTTGCGCGCACCGACCGGGCCGCCGCCGAAGACCAGGACCGTCTCGTCGGTGAAGTCGTGCATGAGCGGGAGCATCGCTCAGTCCCTCGTCGGCTCCTCGGAGGGTTCGATCACGTTCGCCTCGGCGCGCTCGTCCATCCGGATGCCGGTCTTCTTGAGGATCTCCGTCGAGAACAGCGTGTCCCAGTCCTCGCCGGACACGTCCCAGTACTCCGCCATCCGGTCCCGCACTTGCTCGACGCGCCGGTCGCTCTCGGCCTCGCTGCGGCCGTGGGTCATCGCGAAGACGTTGTACTCCCAGACGCCGTCGTGGCGCGGGCGCTCGTAGCAGTGAGTGACGAAGTCGAAGCTGGCGACGGCGGGACCGACTTCCTCGATCACGTCGTCGGGGACGTTCCAGACGGTCATCCCGTTCTCCGAATACCCGAGCGCGTAGTGGTTCGGCACGACACCGACCCGGCGGACCTTCCCCTCGCGCTCGAAGCGCTTGATCGTCTCGACGACCCATTCGGTCTCTTTGTCGATCGCGTCGGCCACGTCGGCATAGGGCGTCTCGGTCACCGGGAGCCCGCCCTGAATCGCTAACACCAGATCGAGTTCGTCTGGAGTCAGCCCGTCGCGATCGGTCGGCGTCACGTCCGGCCCCAGATCGGACAGGTCGACGCTGTCGCCTTCGAGGGGCCCCTCGACGGGGAACTTCGCTTCGACGCGGAACTCCTGTTGTTTCGGGAGGTTGTAGGTCTCCTGGCGGGTCGCGTCCTCGATCTCGGCGAGCACCTCCGGGATCCGATCCTCGTCGGCGACCGAGAGGACGAACCACATGTTCAGATGGGGGTGCTCCCGGCGGTAGTTGTGCGCGACCTCGCGGAAGTCGTTGACCTGCTCGGCCACCTCGTCGAAGCGGTCCTCGGGGGCGTGCATCGCCACCAGCGTCGCCATCCCGCCGATCGCCTCGGCGTCGATCAGCGCACCGAAGCGAGTCAGCGTCCCCGCCTCGTCCATGCGGTCGATCCGTTCGACCAGTTCGGCCTCGGTCACGTCGATGCCCCGATCGCGCAGCGCCGCCGCGGCGGGGTCGAAGGGGCGCTTGACGACCGGGAATCCTCCCTGGAAGGCGTTGGCGATCGCGCGGTCGACGGACCCCAGCTCCTCACTCATGTCCGTAGCTCGGAACTCGGTCGGTATAAGCCCCGCGGGAGGAGCAATTGGCGAGACTGAACGCGTCTCACCGCCGCCAGCGACGGGGCCGGAGAGCACCGGCGGCGAACGAACTTTCAGTCTCGCCGACGTAAATGGGACGATGATCTCGACGGCCGAACTGGCGATCAGGCTGCTGACCTTCCTGTTCGTCCTCGTCGCCGTGCCGCTCTCGTTCGTCCTCATGTTCCGGTTTCTGGACTACATCGCGATGGACGAGCTGATCGAGGAGTACCGCGAGGGACAGGCCAGTCCGCTCCGGGACCGCGGGCAGCTGAACGCCTACTTCGAGGCCAGCGACGAGGCGACGACGACCTGCCCCCACTGTGGCGCGGCCAACGGGGAGGACTACACGTACTGTCACACCTGTCAGGCGAGCCTGGAGTGACGCTGTCGGTGAGAACCGTCGCCACCGGGCGGCAAGTCCCCTCGTCCACCGCTGTCGGTACCGGAAGCGACAGCCGAGGTCGGACAGTTCACCGCGACGGCCGCCAGTAGCCCGCGGCGACGCTGCTACTCTCCGAGAGTGTGCAGGAACGTCTCGAAGACGCCGGTACAGTGGCCACAGAGCGCGTAGTGGTGTCGGTCGACCGGCGGCGTCGCGTGATCGGTGCCGGCGCGGTACCACTCGACGCCGACGGGCGGCTCCGAGAGGGGATCGCGACAGAAGCTACAGTCCTCGGCGACGCGCGCGTAGCCGGCGGCGATGGAGTCGGCGTCGACCGGCGGCTCGGGAACCGACGCCCAGCCGTCGAGCAGTTCGGCGACGGCGGGACGACAGCTCGGGCAGACGCCGACGACCGGCGGGTCGAGGCTGGCCGTCCGTCTGTCGCCGTAGCTCTGGAGGACCCACTGGTCGTCGCGACCGAGCGGGCCCTCACAGATTCGACAGACCGTCGACGGCAGACCGGGACGAACGAGCGTGTGATCGTCGCTCATACCGGCGGTGTCGACCGGGTGTCGTATACACGTCCCGGAACGACGCCGCGTTCCCACCGCGTGGCTGGGCCGGCGACTCGCCGTCGAACCGACAGGAGGTCGACGCCACGGTCAGCCGTCGACGTAATCGTGGACCGCCTCCTTGATCGCCCTGCTCTCGATCCTCCCCCCGGTGTCGGCCCCGACGAAGAAGCCCTCGAACTGGCCAGTCACGAAGTGGTGGGCGCGAAGCTCCTCGAACTCGTGGATCGTACAGTAGAGCTCTCCAGCCCCGAAGAGATCCTCCAGATACTCCTTGGCGATGCCTTCGAGGATGAGGTTCTCGTAGATTGCGTCGGAAACGGCCTGCGTGTGCTCTGTGAGGTCTTCCCGGACGTACAGCAGTTCGTAGCCGTCCTCGTCGTACCTGGCGACGACTCGCAGCGCGTCGCCGACGATCGATTCGAGGTCCGACACGAGAGCTGCCTCGTCGTCCATGCCCATGATAATTGATGGCAGTCCACACCCCTTCAAATCAGGGGGTCCATCCGGAATATCGTCAGGGTGCTGTCTCGATGGCTCGGAGAACGCCGCCACGAAGAGACGCTCACCGGAAGCGACGACGCTCCGTGTCAACGAGTCACCGCTGCCACTCGTAGAACCACCACGCTCCGCCCAGCAACATCAGACCGACGCCGAGCGTCGAGGTCGCCGGTTCGGGGATGACAAACAGGACGAATCCGATCGCCAGCATCGCCACCGGTTCGGCCTCGTCGTAGTACTGGGTCAGGTCCATACTCGACGGTTCGCCGGCCACCGTCATAGTAGTTGACCTCTGTCCGACCGACGGTCGCCGACACGGCAGGGACGCCGACCGCACTGCCGTCGTGCGATAGCTCCACATTCGTTTCCAGCACCGCTCGTACAATTAGCTGCCTCGGTCCCGAAACCGAAGTTCCGGTACCGAGTGACTTTTCGCCGAGAACCGTCCTCAGTCGAAATACGGTGATTCCGTAGTGGTCGACGTCGGCGGTTCGATCGGGCTGTTGCGCGACCGGGAGTTCGCCGCGCTCGCCGGGACCGCGTTCGCGAGGAGCCAGGCGTACTCGACGATCATCATCGCCCTCGCACTGTACGCCGACCTGTTCGGTACGACCGGGACCGTCGAGGGGCTGTTCGGGACCGGTTTCGCGCTCGTCCAGTTGCTCGTCGTCCTGCCGCTGGGTCGACGCATCGACCTGGGCGACTCGAAGCGGTACCTGCTCGTTGGCTTTCTCCTCAACCTCGTCGTGTTCGCGGGGTTCGTCTTCGTCGAGAACGCGATCCACATCGTCCTGATCCGGATGGTCCAGGGACTGGGCGCGTCGCTCCTGTGGATCACCGGCTCGACGATCGTCGGCGAGATCAGCCCCGACGGCGAGCGGGGCCAGTGGCTCGGCGCGTACAACCAGTTCGGCTCGATCTCGTCGCTGGCGGGCGACCTCGTGGGCGGGTACCTCCTCTTTGCCTACGGCTTTACGCTCACCTACGCCGTCCTCGCCGGGGTCACGCTCGTGGCCTTCGCGCTCGTGTTGCTGTACCTCCGGGACAACCCCGGCGGTCGGAAAGATCCCGACGATGCCGGCGGCGTCGAGACCTTCCGTAAGCTGCTGGGCCGGCGGATGCTGCGCGCGCTCGTCGTCTTTCGCTTTACCTTCAGCGTCGGGAAGATGGCCGTCATCATCTTCCTCCCGATCTACGCCCGGACGAGCTTCGGCATCTCCGCGTTCGCCATCGGGTGGATCATGGCCGGCGGGAAGCTGACGAAGGCGATCACACAGGGGTACGTCGGTGACCTGACCGACCGACTCGGTCGCCACCACTACTTCGTCGCCGTCGGTGCCGGGCTGTACGGCGTCGGGACCGCGCTGATTCCGCTGGCGGCCTACTTCGAGGGGACCGTGACGCCGATCGAGTTCACGGCCTTCGGCGGGACCCAGGCGCTTGGCGGGGCCTTCTTCGCCCTCTTTGGCGCGTTCTCGGTCCTGGGGCTCGCCGACAGCCTTCGCCTGCCGGCGAGCATGGCGCTGTTCGTCGAGGAGGCCGAGGCCTACGACGCCGTCGCCTCCAGTTTCTCCCTGCGCTCGATCTCCTGGAAGGTCGGGCAGGTGACCGGCCCGGTCCTGATCGGCGCGATCAAAGAACTCGTCTCGCCCGAAGCCGCGTTTCTCGCCGCCGCGGGATTCCTCGGCTTCGCGACGGTCGTCTTCGTCGGGATGAGCGTCCGGGCGCGGCGAGCCCAGACCCCGGTGGCGACCCCCGGCGACTAGAGCGGCCTCGCTACTGGAACGCCCGCTGGTACTGTGCCGGCGGTTCGTTGCGGTCGCCAGCACCGAGTTCGCGAGCGGCGTGGAGACCGAAGTAGGGGTTCCGGAGGAACTCTCGGCCGACGATGGCCAGATCGGCTCGGTCGTTGCGGACGATCGCGTCGGCCTGCTGGGCCGTCGTGATCCCGCCGACGGTCCCGACGGCGACGCCGGAACTGTTCTCGCGGACGTGTTCGGCCAGCGAGAGCTGGAAGTTCGGCCCCACCCAGTCGGGAGCCGACTCGGGGACGATGCCGCCACTGGAGACGTCGATCAGGTCCGCGCCGTCCTCGGCCAGCGCGTCGGCCAGCCGCGCCGACTGCTCTACGGTCCACGACTCGCGGTCGGGGAGCCAGTCCGTCCCGGAGAGCCGGACGAACACTGGGCGGTCGTCGGGCCAGACCGACCTGACCGCTCGCGTCACCTCGCGGACGATGCGAGCGCGGTCCTCGAAGCTCCCGCCGTACTCGTCGGTTCGGTCGTTGGTGACCGGCGAGAGGAACTCGTGGAGGAGGTAGCCGTGGGCCGCGTGGACCTCCGCGACGAGGAACCCCGCGTCACGGGCCCGCTCGGCGGCCGCGCGGAACGAGTCGACGATCCCCTCGATCTCGTCGACGGACAGCCGCCTGGTCGCTGGCGGGTCGTCGTGGGGCCACGGTCGATCGGTCGGGCCGACGACCTCCCAGCCCCCCTCGTCGGGCGAGAGGGGCTCGCTGCCCTCCCAGGGACGGCTCTTCGAGGCTTTGCGCCCGGCGTGGGCCAGCTGGATGCCCGGCACCGCGCCCTGCGAGCGGACGAACGCCGTCGTCTCTTGGAGCGCCGCGGCGTGTTCGTCGCTCCAGAGACCGAGGTCCTCGGGCGTGATCCGACCGCGGGGCTCGACGGCCGTGGCTTCGGCCATCACGAGCCCTGCGCCGCCGACGGCCCGCGACCCGAGGTGGACGAGGTGCCACGGCGTCGCGATCCCGTCCCGGTCTTCGACGGAGTACTGACACATCGGCGAAACCATCAGCCGATTCGGAAGTTCCGTCTCCCGTAGCTCCAGGGGCGTCAAGAGGTCTGCTGTCATCGTCCGCGCTTGGTCGGGCGGGAGAAAACAGTTTGCGATATACGACAGCGTAAACGACAGCCGACAGTCTCATACTGCCGGCTGTCACTTCGTGACGAGCTTCGCCATCCCCAAGGTGGCGAAATCGTTCACAGAGTTACAGCCGGTCGTATCAGTCTTCCGCCGCGGCGGACTCGCCACGGGGGACCGTCACGTCGGTCAACGCGGCCTCGATCGCCTCGCGGCGGTCCTCGAACTCACCGGGCAGGACGAGCCGGCCGCCCAGATCGTCCAGCGGTTCGTCGTCGGTGTACCCCGGTCCGCTGGTCGCCAGCTCGAACAGGATCCCCGCGTGTTCCCGGAAGTACACCGAGCGGAACCAGTGGCGGTCGATCTGGGCCGTCGGGCGCAGTCCGGCCGACTGGACGGCCTGGCGCATCGCCTCCTGGTCCGCGTCGGTGGGCGTCTGGAAGGCGACGTGGTGGACCGTTCCGTGGCCCTGCCGACCGCCCTCGATCGTCGGCAACACGTCGACGTACCGGCCGACGGCCCCCGCCGCCTCGAACCGGGTCCGCTCGTCGCCCGGCGCGTCGCCCTGGGCCGCTTCGGTGTCGCTTCGTTCCAGTCCCATCGTCTCCAGTAGTTCCATCGTCGGCTGGGGATCGGCGACCCACAGCGTCACCGAGTGAAAGCCCCGGATCGCCGCCGACTCGGGGACGAACTCGGTCCAGGGGACCGTCGGGTCGTCGTCGGGGATCTCGACGGCGACGAGTTCGACCGGGAGCCCGTCCGGGTCCCGGAAGGGGAGGACCGTCTCGCCGAAACGCTCGACGCGGTCGTCGTAGTCGACGCCGTACTCCTCGAAGCGATCCTCCCAGTAGTCGAGGCTTCCCTCGGGGACCCGAAACGCCGTCCGGGAGACCTGCCCGGAGCCGACCTTCCCCTGGCGGAGGTTCTCCCAGGGGAAGAAGGTCATACTCGTGCCGGGCGTCCCCTCGGCGTCGGCGAAGAAGAAGTGGTACGTCTCGGGGTCGTCCTGGTTGACCGATCGCTTGACGAGGCGGAGCCCGAGCGTCTCGACCCAGAAATCGAGGTTTCGCTGCGGATCGCCCGCGATGCAGGTCACGTGGTGGATGCCGGGTGTCGGCGATACGTCTGCCATGTCTCCGAGTACGCGTCGGAACTACTTGAGTGCGTGCTGACACCAGTGTTACCGGCCGGTACGTCGGCGTGAGATTGCGGCCGCGGTCAGAGCGACCTCACGCGTCCGGACAGAAGAAGCGAACGATGCCCATGTAGGCGTGCCAGGCTCGTCCCAGCGGTCCTCGGCTGGTGTCGCTCTCTGTGAGATCCGTCCCGGCCGTCTCGCTACCGTGTTCTGCGTGTTCCATACAGATATGATATATTTCCCGATATTTATTTCCTTCTATCACCACTTTATTTCAGAATTTACAAATGAGGGTGAAAGTGTAATGGGCCGCTGAGCCAGCACCCAGAGCCGCGACAGTGAGTGTCCGCGCATACTGTCGCCGTCCGTCTGTGACCGATTTCGCCGCCCCGAAGTGGCGAATATCTTCACGACGTTACAGCCAACAGTCTCATACGGACGGTTGTCGTTGCGTACCGGTGCGCGTTGGGACGGGGGAGACGCTCAACGGTACATCGCTACAACCGTCCGTATCAGTCGTCACCGGGTGACACGGACGGCTCGGTCGTCTCGCTCCACGTTGGGACGTACTCGTCCCACAGCGCCAGCAGGCTCGGCTGGACGTAGATGCAGGCCAGGAACGAGTAGACGATCCCAGTCGCGAGGATGAATCCGAACTGTTGGAGCGCGGGCAGCAGCGAGAACGACAGGACGCCGAACCCGGCGGCAGTCGTCACTGCACTGCTGAGCAGTGCACTCCCGGTCCCAGTGACCGTGCGCTGCAGGGCCCGTTCGGTCGTGTGGTCGGCGGCCCGTTCCTCGGCGAAACGTTCGCTGACGTGGATCGCGTAGTCGACACCCAACCCGACAGAGAGACTACCGACCATCGCGGTGATGAGGCCGATCGGAATGTCGAGTGCCGCCATCGTCCCGAGCAGCCAGGTGACGCTCAGCACGACCGGTGCGAGCGTCAGTACCCCCAGCGAGGCGCTCCCCTCCCGGAGCCGGAAGACGATCGCCAGCAACGCCAGGACGACGACGAGTGTCAGCGTTAGGCTTTCGACCATCGTTGTCGCCAGGCCGTCGTTGAGGTTCTTCGAGATGACCGGCTGGCCGGTCGCGATCGCGTCCACGCCGTTGACGTCGTCGAACCCGGTACTGACTGCCAACAGCGGTGCGACTGCTGCGTCGCGGTCCCGGTTCCCTTCGGTGGCAATCCGGATCCTGATAGCAGTGTAGCGCCCATCCTCGGTCCGGTGGACGGTGCGCGTCGCCAGGTCGGGGGCCGTGTCGTGGAAAGCGTCGTAGACAGTGGCCACGTCTCGGTCGGGAATCCCGTCACCGTCCGTGTCCGCCCCGTGGAACGTCGCGTTGAACGTCTCGTTTTGCCTGGCTGCCTGGCGCATCGCCGACAGTGGCGTCACGATCTCGGGCGTCCCGCCCGGCCCGGCGAACACCGCGTCGTACTCGGCCGCCGTCTCGTTCGCGGCGGCGACTCCTTCCAGGACCGTCGGTGAATCGACTGCGCCTTCGACGAGGACGAAGCCCTGTTTGTCCGGTGCCTGGAAGTTCGCGTAGACGAACGCACGATTGTCCTTCAGGTAGAACTCGCTGGGCTGCATCGACGCCGGTAGTTCCTCGGTCCACGCGGGTGGGTCGTCGGCCATGAACGCGGTCTGTGGCGTCGCGACGTCGACCTGTGTGGCACCGTAGGCCCCGCCGGCACCGACGAGCAACGCGATGGCGACGACCACGAACGGCGCGCGTCGGGCGGCGGCGGCCCCGGTTCCGAGGACCCGGCGGACGAACCCGGTCGACCCCAGTACAGCAGGGGTGTCGGTGAAGCCAAAGCGGGCCAGCAGCGACGACGTCACGGTCTTGGCCGCGGGGACGAAGAGCCCGAACACGGCCAGGGTCGCGACGATACCGATCGCGGTAACGATCCCGAACGACCGGATGTCGCCCAGCGGGCTCGTGAGGTTCGCCAGGAACCCGATGGCAGTCGTCAGCGTCACCAGCACGAGCGCGGGGCCGACGCCGACGAGCGATCGTCGCATCGCGCTCCGGACACCGTCGTCGCGCTCGCCACGCTCCTCGCGGTACCGCATGACGACGTGCAACGCGTAGTCGACCGATAGGCCGATCAGCAGGATCGGGACCGCCACCATCGTCTGGTTGAACGCGATCCCGAGCCACCCGAGCGACCCCATCGTCCAGACGAGAACGACTCCGACTCCGATCAGCCCCAGGACCACGTCGATCGGGTCGCGATAGGCGATCGACAGCGAGAGGAGGACGAACAGGAGTGCCATCGGCCCGAGAATACCGAGACTGTCGGACATCGCGGCGTTCTGCTGGGGACTCACCAGCCCGCGGCTGTAGATGTAGTACGACTCGGAACCGGGCTGGTCGGTCGCGATCGCGCGTGCGGCCTGTTGCCCGGCAGAAACTTCCTCGGAGATCGCCGCCGCCGCGCGTACCTCGCCGTCGGTCTCCTGGGTCACGACGATCAGGTGGCTGTCAGCAGTCGTCGATCCCGGCTCGTACCCCCGAGGGAGCAGCTGGTAGGCAGCCCTACTCGTCTGCGAGGTCACCTCGGGATCGAGGACGTGCTCGACCACCGCCGCGACCTCGCGCTGATCCATCGACGCTAGCTGTGCGATCTGCTCGTCTAGCGTTGGCGAACTCGCCTCGCCGCCCGCGCCAGCTGTCACGTTGCCGTCGGTTCTAGGCGAATCCGACCAGCCGGTGATCGTACAGTTACACAGCTCCTCGCGTTCTTCGGCCCCAATGGCGGCACGTGCGACGAGGTTGGCGATACTGACTGTCGCCTCGTCCGCCGTGAGGGTCGGCGCGAGCGTCTCGTTGCGTTCGAGCGCACGCTGGTACCGGAGGGTCCGGACGAGCGATGCCCTGGAGAGCGCGTTGTCGCTCTCGTTGTGAACGGCGATCAGCGAGGTGGTCGTGTTCGCCTCGCGTGTCGAGAAGTTCGTTCTGGCGTCGTCGTACGCCTCCGCCACGTCGGACTCGCCAGAGAGGCTACTGACCGACGAAGACTGTTCGATCTGCCCGAGTCCGGCACCGAATGCCCCCGTCACGACGAGCACGACGAGGACGACCGCGATGCTGTGTTCGGTGACCACCGCGGCGGGACGATCGATCCACGACATCACTGGTCACGCTCCGTCGTCCTTCGGTGACGGTCGGACAGCGATGCCCCCGTCCCCTGGACTGGTGCCAGTAGTCTGGTGTGCCTTTCTCGCGATGATCTGCCGGTCAGTGCCGTCGGTTCGTGTTCCGTCGCTCGCATTGGTATCCGCGAGTCCGCCACGGGGGAAGACGATTCTGTGGGGGATACCAGTGGGATTCAAGAGGGGGACAGGTCGCCGTCGATACTGTAATTTTATGCCGAGCGACCGGAAGGAACCGATAGATGAAGCATCTGCGAGTCACCGCCCACGTCGATCCCGAACGGGCACCAGCGTTCTTCACGCTGCTCGCCAACTCCGAGGCCATCGAGGAGGCCCGCGTGATCGAGGTGAATACGACACCCGAGGGCGACGAGACGCTCCTCATCGCGATCGACGGCGACCCGACGGCGTTCGTCGAGGGGGCGACGGCGACTCCGGGGATCGAGTCCGTCGATTGCTCGGACGGTGCGGGCGACCGGTCATATGCTCTCGTCGTCATGCGGGCAACCGAGACGCCGCTGTTCGACGCGATTCACGAGGCCAGCACCGAACGTGGCCTCGTCGTCCGGACGCCGATGGTGTATCGCGACGGGGAGATGGTCGGGACCGTCGTCGGACAGGCCGAGACGATCCAAGACGCGATGGCCGACGCTCCGGACGCGATCGACGTTCGGGTCGACGAGATCGGCCGCTTTCGAGGCGGGCGAGACGACCCGACGGCGACGCTCAGCGAGCGGCAACGAGCGGCGGTACAGGCGGCACTCGACATCGGCTACTACGAGCAGCCCCGTGGCGGCACGCACGCAGACGTCGCCGAGAAACTCGACTGTGCGCCAGCGACAGCGAGCGACCACCTCCAGAAAGCAGAAGCCAAACTGGTCCGTGCGGCGACCGACGACCTCGGGCCGAGAGAGTAACGCGGGCGGGGCGGCTCAGTCCTCGACGAAGAACTCGGGCTGTTCGAAGGGCTCGTCTTCGCCTTCCACGTCGAGCACGTCCAGTGCCGTCACGACCGCACCGGTGCCGACCTCGTCGGCGAGGTTGGGCTGGGTGCGCCCCTCGTCGCCGGAGATCAGCTCCTTCACGTAGAGCCCGCCGGCCCCGTGGACCTCGATGTCGGCGTGGCGGGCGTCGTCGAGTGCGCCCGCAATGTCGTACACGTCGCGGGTCCGAGTGATGTCGGCACGACGGTGGTCGACGCGCTGGGGCGTGCGCTGTTCGATCGTCGCGCCGTCGAGCGTCGCCATAGCGTCGTCGAGCGTCGTCTCGTCGATCGGCGCTTCGAACTCTACGTCCATGCGGTAGGTCTTGGAAGCCTCGTGTTCCTTGACGCGGGCGACCATGTCGTGGGTCGCCAGCCGGAGCCCCTCGACCTCGACCTTGCCGTCGGCGAAGTCGTTGATCTCCACTTCGAGGTCGTCGGTGTCGACATCCCGGCGGCGGGGCTCTTTGATCTCGATGACGAAGGGACGACCACCCCCGAGCATCAGGGCGTCCACGTCCTCGCGGCCGGCTCCGTGAAAGACCGCCTCCTCGCCGTCCATCGCGTCGAGGACGACCGGCGCGGACAGTTGCTCGACGCTCTCGGGGTACCGATAGCCGGTGCCGTCACAGCCCGAACACTCCGCGCCGCGCTTGAGGCCGGTCGCGCCACACTCGTTGCAGGGCCACTTCGTCTGGGGGATGTCCCGTTCGAGCTTCCGGTAGCGTCCGTAGACGAACGCGGAGTTGACCTGCACGTCGATCTCGTCGGTCGCGAGGTCGATGGTCAGCTGTACGTCCGGGCGCTCGAAGTCCACTGCTCCGCCGGTCAGGTCGCCGACGCGGCGGCCGACCTCGCGGTTGAACTCCGTCTTGAGCTGTTCGCCAGCGAAGGCCTCGCGGTCGTCGTGGTCGGCGTCGGGCTCGCTGCCGTCCAGTCCCACGTCCTCGCGGAGCAACGCGTCGTTCTCCTCGAACAGCGGCGGCACCCGAGTGCCCAGCTGGTAGGTGGCGAACTCGTAGCCCTGGACCGCGGCTGCGGCCCGCTCGGCCAGTTCGTCGAACCGCGCGGTCTCGCCCTCACAGACCCAGCACTCTTCGGGCGGGTCGTAGGGCTCGTCGTCGTCGAGGGCGATCGTCGTCCGCAACGCCCGACCGCGCTCCGTGTTCGTCAGGCCGAAACTGCGCTCGGCGAACAGCCGGCCCAGACAGGAGTCACAGAGCGGGCCGGTCGCGACGGCGGCCCGAACGTCGTCGAGGAGTGTCATTGCCGGTGAGTCGTCACGACGGCGTAATTCAGTTTCGAACCCTCACTACGCCTGGCCCCACGTCCAGCGGGCGTCGAGGACGTACCGGTAGACGCCGCTGACGAGGACGGCGAACACGTTTGCCAGCAGATAGTACATGCTGGCCCACTCCGAGAGGGCGTAGAAGATGCCGAGCTGGATCGGGATCGCAGAGCCACGGACGAGGTTCGTCTTCAACAGGCCGACGAGGAACTCGCGCCGCCCGGTGTTCTGTGTCGCCTCGAACGTCCAGGCGTTGTTGAGCACGTACTGGAAGACGATCGTGATCTCGATAGCGATCGTGAGCGCGACGAGGTCGTTCAGGCGCCCGCCCTCGACGAACAACGCCAGCAACGCCTGCTGGAGCGCGAACGCGATGCCGCCGACGACGACGAACCGCCGCAGCTGTAGGGCGAGCGGACCGCTATGGAGGTTGCGAAGCAGATTCCGGACCATCTACTTGTAGCCCAGCGCCTCCAGTCTGGCGTCCAGGTCCTCGTCCATCTCGTCGTCGGCCTCGCTCTGCTCTGCCGCGTGCAGCAGGTCTGCGTGGGCGTCGACGAGCGGTTCGAACGCTTCGATTACGGCTCTGGCCTCGGCGTCGGGGCCGTCGGAGCGATCCGCCTGTTGACCGGGATCTGACGGCCGGTGGTACAGCTCCCGGTCGCCGGTGTCGACGTTCTCGATGTAACTCCAGTCGCGGTCGCGGACGCTGACGAGGAGGTCGCCGTCGTCGAGCGAGCGCGGGATGGGCTGGTCGGTGACTTCCTCGCCCCGGACCGTGACCGAGACGACCGGCTCGTCGGCCGGTGCCTCGCCCTCCAAGACGGCGGGGGCCAGCGAGTCCCCGCGCCACTCCGCTGGCGGGGAGACCCCCGCGAGGTCGGCCACCGTCGGCGGGAGCGAGTCGAGGGCGACCTGTCTCTCGACGCGCCGGCTCTCTGCGCCCGGCACGTCGACGATCAGCGGCACGTGGATCAGTTCGTCGTACAGCTTCGGGTAGTGAGCAAGGTGGCCGTGGTCCTGGAACTCCTCGCCGTGGTCGCCGGCCAGCACGACCGCGGTGTCGTCGTCGTGGCCGTGTTCTGACAGGGCGTCTAACACGCGACCGACGCTGTCGTCGACCTGTCGGACGGCGCTCTGATAGAGCGTCCTGAGGTTGCCAAGCGTCCGGTCCCCGACCTCCCAGCCCAGCCCGGCGTGGAGGTGAGCCAGGACCATCCGGTGGGTCCCGAAGCGGTCGGCAGACACCTCCCGGATGTATCGCGGGGCCGGGACGTACGGCGTGTGGGCGTCCATGTAGTGGATCCACAGGAAGAACGGCTCCGAGGCCGATTCGAGGAACGAGGTTGCCCCCTGTTCGATGTCGAACATCCGCGAGGTGTCGAGGAACGGACGGTGGCTCTCTGCCGACGAGAGCCACGAGCGGGCGCGGCGAAACGGCGAGGTCGCAAGCTGGAGCCAGGCCTCTACGGTCGGATGGGTCGCGAGATAGCGGCTGTAGATGCTGGAGCCCACGCTGGCGACGAAGGAGTCGAACTCGTCGAAGCCGTCGTCGTACCCCCAGTGTTCGGTCAGGAATCCGTTGGCGGCGTTGAAACCGCCGGTGTGGAAGCCCGCGTCCGAGAGCGTCTCCGCGAGCGTCTCGACCCCCGTGACACCGATCCGGCCGTCGTCGGCGAACACCGGCGAGGACGCCAGTATCGAGGGAAACGAGAAGGGCGTCCAGTTTCCGTTGGCGAAGGCGCGCTCGAAGACCGTTCCCCGCTGGGCGAGTTCGTCCATGACGGGTGTGTGGCGATCGCTGTCGTACGGACCGATGGCGTCCGCACGGAGCGAGTCGACCGTGACGAGGACGACGTTCGAGACGCCGGTTTCGGAGTGCATAGGTGAGACGTGTCGCGACCGCCGACGGCCGCAGTGGCCCGCTGCGAGCGAGCGAAGAGACGAGCGACGGCGGTCGACGGACTCGTTCTGTCTAGTAACACGTGGAAACGGACTTTACCGTTCCGGTCCGCCGCACCACCTGTCTCGGTATCGTCACTTTGCCGTCGGCAACGGGGCGGAAACGGGCGGACGGGCGCGCCGATCACCGTGGATCGGTGCGTTCATTATCCCGAGGGCGGCGGATGTGGTATGAACGTCGACGACGCCGTCGTCGCCGCGCTGGTCGGGCTGGCACAGGGCGTCCTCGAATGGTTGCCCGTCTCCAGTGAGGGGAGCGTGGCGATCCTCGTCACCGCGCTCACCGGGTCGTCGCCGACCGTGGCGACGCAGCTCGCACTGTTCGTCCACGCCGGCACCGCGTGCTCGGCGCTGGCGTACTATCGGACGGAAGTCGGGACGGTGCTCGCTTCGCTACGGGAGTGGTCGCCCCGGACCGCGTTCGAGGACGACACGGCGGACCTCTCCTTTCTCGCCCTCGCGACGCTGGCGACGGGCGTGACCGGGCTGCCGGCTCTGCTGGTCCTGGAGGCCGTCGTCTCGGAGCTGACCGGCGGCGCGTTCGTCGTCCTCGTCGGGGGCCTGCTGGTCCTGACGGGACTGCTCCAGCGGTTCGCCGCCTGGGTGTCGCTGGGCACGAGCGAGACGCCCGACTGGCTCGACGCCGTGCTGGTGGGCGGGCTGCAGGGCATCGCGATCCTTCCGGGAATCTCTCGGTCGGGGACGACCGTCAGCGCGTTGCTGTTGCGCGGTCACGAGGGCGAGTCCTCGCTCCGGCTCTCGTTCCTGCTGTCGATCCCGGCGGCCCTCGGCGCGAACGCGATCGTCGTCCTCAGAGACGGCGTCCCGGTCGTCTCACCGGCGGCCGCCGCGGTCGCGCTGGCGGTGAGTGCCGTCGCCGGCTACCTCACGGTCGGGGCGCTCGTCAGTCTCGTCCGGCGCGTCCCCTTCTGGGCCGTCTGTGTCGGCTTCGGCGGACTCGCGATGCTGGGCGGTGGCCTACTGCTGGTCTGACGGCCACGACCAGCGACGAGAGAGGGTGTCGGCCTGAAGGACTTATATACCGGAAAACGCAACGTTCGTGACGAGCGAGGAGATGAGCAGCGAAGAACAGAAGCTGGTCGACACTGCGGGCGACTACATGTACGCCGTCAAGAGCGGCACGCCGGTCGATGACCCACAGTGGCGCTCCTGTCGGCTCGTCATGACCGACAAGCGCCTCGTGTTGGCCAACAGCTCCGGCAAGCAGGCCCTGCCCCACAGCAACATCGAGGTGGTGGGCGAGGAGGAGCTGCCCGCGTCGGTCGATCCAGCGGGGGCGACGCCGATGCGTATCGGCGACAACGTCGTGCTGGTCGACGCTGCCGACGTCTCCGACTTCGAACTGGAGTACTGCCGTGCGACCCTCCACGCGACGGTCATCCTGACGAAACACCCCGCCGTCGTCGGCGGCGTGATTCAGGACGAAGCGACCTGGCGCAAGACCAGATTCCAGCTCGACGACGACGTGATCACGCTGGCGTTTCCCGGCGGCGAAGAGACGACGTTCGCAGTCGACGACGTGGGGACCGTCGAGACGAGCGAACAGGCGGTCATGGGAGAGACGCGGACCGTTCTGGAGGTCGAGCACACCGACGAGGACGACCGCAGCGTCGAAACGTACTTCTCGGGGATGGACCACCACACGACGGCTCTGCAGTCGCTGTTCGAGCGCGTCATCGAAGAGCGAGAGGGCGACTACGAACTCGACGAGATCGAGAGCCAGGTGTTGATGGCGCTTTACTCCGGGGTCTCGCCCTTCGAGATGTCGGACTTCGTCGGGATCCCCGTCGACGAGGTCGAGGAGATCTACCAGAAGCTCCTGGACGTGGGTGCGGTCGACGAGGTGCGCACCCGGACCGAGGTCAGCCTCAACGCCCAGGGTCGCAACATGGCCAGCGAGGCGATGAACGAGCAGTAAACCACACGGACGGGGCCAATTCTCCCGTCCAAAAACTGGGGCGGAAGTTATATTCCCCAGAGTGGGCAACGTGCCCGTAACGACCCCGGACCAGCATGAGTGACACCGAGAAGAAGATCGCGGACACGCGCGGGCAGTTCATGCAGGCGGTCCAGGAGGGACGCGAACTCAGCGACGCGTCCTGGACGGCCTGTCGGATCGTGCTCACGACGCAGCGACTGGTCCTGATCTCGGACGGGAAACGACAGATCTCTCTGCAGTCGATCGACCGGATCGCGGATCGACACGACGTCAACCAGGCCAGTGCCGGCGTCTCGAACTACGTCGCGCTCCACGTCGGCGAGGACGTACTGCTGGTTTCGGCCGGCGAGCACGAGGCCTTCGAGACGGATCTGTACCGGGCGTCGCTGAACGGCGAGATCATCCTCGTCCAGCACCCGGCCGTCGAGGGCGGCGTCGTCCAGAACACCGAGTGGACGAAAGGCCGGATGAAAGTCACCGACGAGGCCCTGCAACTCGCACTGGCAGACGGACAGGCCGTCGAGGTCGAACGGGCGGACATCGGTGGGCTGACCATCGAGGACAAGACGGTGTCGGGCGAAGAACGGACCGTCATCGAGGTCGAACACACCGACGACGGGATCAGCGTCGAGACCCACCTCGCGGGCGAGGAGTTCCACGCGACCGTCCTGCAGGTGATGCTCGAAGAGAGCGCCGAGCGAAACCAGGCCGATCTCGACCTCTCCAGTACGGAGCGGCGGGTCATCATGGCGCTGCACTCGGGGGTCTCCCCGTTCGACATCCCCAGCTTCGTCGGGATCGACGTCGAGCAAAGCGAGGAGATCTTCGACCGGCTGATCGAACTCGACGTGATCAGCGTGGTTCGCGAGCGCACCGAAGTCCAGTTGACGACGAAGGGACGGCGCGTCGCCGGGGAGAACATCAGCGAGCAGTAATCGGCCGAGAACTGCGAGTAGGCTCTTCCTACGGTCGTCTCCACTGTGCGCCCCCTCGTTAGGGGGGGCAAAACGTTCAAACGTCCGCTGAATGATTAGTTTCGTATGAGCGTACGAACCGCCGTCGTCCTGGCGGCCGGTGAGGGAACGCGACTGCGCCCGCTGACGCGCAACCGTCCCAAGCCGATGTTACCCGCGGGGAACCGCCCGATTCTCGAATACGTCTTCGACGCCCTCGTCGAGGCCGGTCTCGACCGGATCGTCGTCGTCGTCGGCTACAAGCGTGATCGCGTGCAAGACCACTTCGGCCCGTCGTACCGGGGCGTCCCGCTGAGCTACGTCACACAGGGCAAACAGCTGGGCAGCGGCCACGCTCTCCTGCAGGCCCGCGACGCGGTGTCCGGTCCCGTCCTCGTGGTCAACGGCGATCGCGTCATCGACGGCGAGACGGTCGGCTCCGTGATCGACCACTTCGAGACCGACCCAGAGACGCCGGCACTGGCGGTCTTGGAGCGTCAGGACGCCAGCCACTACGGGGCCGTCGACCTGCGGGACGGCGATCTCCACTCGATCGTCGAGAAGCCCGAGACCGACGAGTACCGTCTGATCAACGGCGGCATCTACGCGTTCCCCGAGTCGATCTTCGACGAGATCGAGGCCACGCCACGGGCCGAAGGGGAGCTGGCACTGACCGACACGATCGCGCGCCTGATCGACTCCGATCGGGTCCGCGCGGTGACGACCGACGGGCTGTGGGTCGACGCGACGTATCCCTGGGACCTGCTGACGGTCGCCCGCGAAGTGCTGGCTCGCGGACGGGTCACGGAGTCGAACCGTCGAGACAGTGTCTGGGTCGCCGACTCCGCGCACGTCCACGCGGACGCGACGCTGCAAGCACCGGTCGTGGTCGGTCCCGACTGCGAGGTCGCGGCGGGGACGGTGCTCGGACCGGACGCGGCGCTGGGAGCGAACGTCACTGTCGGCGCGAACGCGACGGTCCAGCAGTCGGTGCTCGACGCGGACACGCGCGTCGACGCGGGCGCGACGCTGGTCGATACGGTCGCCGGACAGGACGTGACACTCGGCGTCGAGACGGTCGTCCCCGGCGGTCCCGCGGACGTACAGATCGGGACCGAAGTGTTCGAAGACCGGACGCTCGGTGCGGTGTTCGCCGACCGCGTGACGACGCGAGGGAACGTCTCGGTGTCGCCCGGGACGCTGGTCGGCCCGTCGGCGACCCTCCACGCGGGCGTTCACGCCTTCGGCCACGTCGCCGAGGACGCCGAGGTGGTCCGCTGATGTGCGGGATCATCGGCTGTGTCGGCCGGGCCGACGAGACCCTCGACGTACTGGTCCACGGGCTCTCGAAGCTGGAGTACCGCGGCTACGATTCGGCCGGGATGGCGCTTGCCGACGACACGGTTTCGGTCGCCAAACGGTCCGGCGAGATCGACGAGTTGCGTGCGCTGCTCGACGAGACGACGATCGACGGCGCGGTCGGGATCGGACACACGCGCTGGTCGACGCACGGTCCGCCGACCGACGCCAACGCACACCCACACGGGGACTGCACCGGCGACGTGGCGGTCGTCCACAACGGGATCATCGAGAACTACCAGTCGCTCCGGGACGAACTGGTCGCCGACGGCCACGAGTTCGCCTCCGACACCGACACGGAAGTGATCCCACACCTCGTCGAGGACGCGCTGGCAGACGGCGCGGAGCCGATGGCGGCACTGCGGCGGGCCGTCGACCGCCTGGAGGGGAGCTACGCCGTCGCCGCAGTCGTCGCCGGTACGGAGGCGGTCTTCGTCGCACGCAACGACTCGCCGCTGGTGCTCGGCCTCGACGAGGGGAGCGAGCCACACGGGGCGTCGGCGGCCACCGGCGGGACGACGCGAGCGACCTACCTCGCCAGCGACGTGCCCGCGTTTCGGGACTACACCGACCGGGTCGTCTACCTCGCCGACGGCGAGTTCGCACGTCTCGACGCCGAGGGCTGGACCGTCACCGACGGCGACGGGACCCCCGTCGAGAAGGAGATCGACACCGTCGCCTGGGACGCCGAAGAGACCGGCAAGAGCGGCTACGATCACTTCATGCTCAAGGAGATCCACGAACAGCCCCGCGCACTCCGCCAGTGTCTCCGGGGTCGCGTCGACGAGCTCGGTGCCGCCGTCGACATCGAGGATCTCGGCGACCTCTCGCCGACCGGCGTCCAGTTCGTCGCCTGCGGGACCTCCTATCACGCCGCGCTGTACGGCGCACAGCTGTACCGACAGGCCGGCATCCCCGCCCAGACCTTTCTCGCCAGTGAGTACGCGACCGCACCGCCGCCGATCGGCGACGCGCTCGTGGTCGGAGTCACTCAGAGCGGCGAGACCGCAGACACCCTCTCGGCGCTGCGAGAGGCCCGCCACCGCGGCGCACGCACGCTGGCCGTGACCAACACCGTCGGCTCGACCGCGGCACGCGAGTGCGATCACGCACTGTACATCAGAGCCGGCCCGGAGATCGGCGTCGCCGCCTCCAAGACCTTCGCCTCGCAACTGGCGGCGCTGAACCTCCTGGCGCTCGGGACCGCGCCGGTCGACCGCCCCCGCGAGACGATCGCCGGACTGCGTGACCTGCCGGGACAGGTGCAGGCGCTGCTGGACGACTCTCGCGCCAGTGCGGTCGCCGAGCAGTACCAGGACGCCGGAGCGTACTTCTTCGTCGGCCGCGGCCACCAGTACCCCGTGGCACTCGAAGGCGCGTTGAAGATGAAAGAGATCACCTACAAGCACGCGGAGGGGTTCGCCGCGGGCGAACTCAAACACGGTCCGCTCGCGCTGGTGACCGACGACACCCCGGTGTTCGCGGTCGTCGTCGGCGACGGCGAGCAGGCCCGCAAGACCGTTGGCAACGTCAAAGAGGTGGAAGCTCGCGATGCGCCCGTCGTCGCCGTCACGGACGGGCAAAGTGACGTGGAACGGTACGCCGACGAGGTGCTGAAGATTCCCGAGACCCGCCCCGAAGCTGCCGCGGTGCTCGCGAACGTCCAGCTCCAGCTCGTATCGTACTACACCGCGAAGGGGCTGGGCCGATCGATCGACAAGCCCCGGAACCTCGCCAAGAGCGTCACCGTCGAGTAGCGACGGCGGACAACCCCCGTCTCAGCGGCCCCACTCGCGCTGGGTCTTGGGTCGCGAGGCGATGTCCTGGACGTTCAGGGGCTGGTCGTCGGCGTTGATCGCTTCGAGGGCGGCCTCGGCGGACTCGCGCGTCGAGAAGTACGTGACCGTCTCCTCGACACACGCTTCCAGCACGTCGCGGTTACGCGACAGCACCATGTCGATCTCGCCGTTCTGGATCGCTTCGACGATGGCGTCGACGTCCTCGAAGTCGTCGAAATCGAGCACGTCGAAGTGGTCCTCGAAGCCGATGATCGGCATGTCGACCAGCGCCGTCCCGTCGAGCGGGATCGGTTTGTCGACGGACATCTGTGCCTTCTGGTAGGCCTTGCCGAAGGAGCCGGCCGTCCCCATGACCTCGCCGGTGGACTTCATCTCCGGGCCGAGGCGCGGGTCCGAGCCCGGCAGGCGGTCGAACGGCAGGACGACCTCCTTGACCGAGACCTGATCTGGGACCTGCTCCTCGTAGTCGAGTTCTTCGAGGGTCGCCCCGGCCATGACCTTCGCCGCGATCTTGGCCAGTGGGACGCCCGTCGTCTTCGCGATGAAGGGCACGGTTCGGGAGGAACGCGGGTTGGCTTCGAGCACGTACACCTCGCCGTCGCGGACCGCGAGCTGGACGTTGAGCAGCCCCTCAGTCTCCAGGGCCGACGCGATGTCCTCCGTGACCTCGCGGATGCGGGGCATCACGTCTTTGATCTCCTGGGAGCGTGGCGGGATCATACACGCGGAGTCACCGGAGTGGACGCCAGCGGTCTCGACGTGCTCCATGACGCCGCCGATCAGCACGTCCTCGCCGTCGGCGACAGCGTCGACGTCCAGTTCCACGGCGTCCGCGAGGAACTCGTCGACGAGGATCGGGTTGTCCGGGGAGACGCGGATGGCCTCCTCGATGTAGGTTTCGAGGTCCTCGTCGTTGTACACCACGTCCATCGCACGGCCGCCGAGCACGTAGCTCGGACGCACCAGGACGGGGTAGCCGATGTCGTGGGCCAGATCCAGCGCCTCTTCCTTGCTGGTCGCCGTCCCGCCTTCGGCCTGTGCGATGCCCAGGTCGTCCATCAGCTGGTTGAAGCGGTCCCGGTCCTCCGCGAGGTCCATCGCGTCGACCGCGGTGCCCATGATCTCACAGTCGAGGCCGCGACGGTCGAGTTCCTGTTCGAGCGGGTGGCCGATGTCGACGGAGGTCTGGCCGCCGAACTGGACCATCACGCCGTCGGCGTTGGTCGCCTCGATCACGTCGGCGACTTCCTCGGCCGTGACCGGCTCGAAGAACAGGCCATCACTGGTGTCGTAGTCCGTCGAGACGGTCTCGGGGTTGTTGTTGACGACGTGGGCGTCGATGCCGGCCTCTTCGAGCGCGCGCACCGCGTGGACCGAACAGTAGTCGAACTCGACGCCCTGCCCGATCCGGATCGGGCCGCCACCGACCACGACGACGCTCTCTACGTCGGGATCGATCTGCAGCTCGTTGCGGTCGATCCCCGAGATGGGGTCTCGCGTCGAGTAGTAGTACGGCGTCGTCGCCTCGAACTCGCCGGCACAGGTGTCGACGAGCTTGAAGTCCCGATCGACCGTCTCGCTCTCGACGTCCTCGACCGTGACTCCGGACCCATCCGTCGCCGCTTCGAGTTCGTCGCCCTTCTCGCTCAGGTCGCCCTCCGGAACCCAGGAGGCGTGCGTGTCGTTGAACTCGCCGCCCGCCATCGCGGTGATCTCCTGGTCGGTGAAGCCGGCCTCGGCCGCGGTCGCGAAGTCGCCGTTCTGTGCGGCCTCGGCGGCTTCCTCGATCTGCTGGAAGCGCTCGACGTACCAGCGCTCGATGTCGGTCAGCTCGACGATCTCGTCGACCGTGTAGCCGCGGGCGAAGGCCTCGAAGATGGCGTAGGGCCGATCCGGCGTCGGGCGGATCAGGTAGTCGTCTTCGAGTTCGTCGTCGTCGACCTCGCTCCAGTCGACGGCGGGGTCGTACTCCGAGGAGCGCAGCGCCTTCAGCATCGACTCGGGGAAGGTCCGGCCGATGGCCATCGCCTCGCCGGTCGACTTCATCGCCGTCGACAGCTCGAACTCCACGTCGCGGAACTTGTCGATGGGCCAGCGCGGCACCTTCGTGACGACGTAGTCGATCGCTGGCTCGAAGGCCGCCGTCGTCTCGCCGGTGATCTCGTTGTCGATCTCGTGGAGACGCTTGCCCATCGCGACCTTCGCGGTCACGCGAGCGATCGGGTAGCCCGTCGCCTTCGAGGCCAGCGCGGAGGAACGGGAGACACGGGGGTTGACCTCCACGACGCGGTACTCGCCGCCGGGCGTGCCGTCGTCGCGCCAGGCGTGCTGGATGTTACAGCCCCCCTCGATCCCGAGTTCGCGGATCACCTTCAGCGCGGAGTCGCGCATCGCCTGGTGGCCCTCGTCGGGGATGACCTGCGAGGGCGTGACGACCGTCGACTCGCCGGTGTGGATCCCCATCGGGTCGATGTTCTCCATGTTACAGATGATGATACACGAGTCGTCGGCGTCGCGCATCACCTCGTACTCCAGTTCGACCCACCCCTCGATGGACTCGGTGATCAGCACCTCGCTGTTCCGAGAGAGGCGCAGCCCCTTGCGGACGCGCTCGATGAGTTCCTCCATCTCGTGGACGACGCCCGAGCCGGAGCCACCGAGCGTGTACGTCGTGCGTGCGATGACCGGCAGGCCGCCGACCTCGTCGACGGCGTCCTCGACGCGGTCGCGCAGGCTCTCCTCGGTCAGTTCGGTGACGGTCTCGCCCTCGTCGAGGGTGATCGTCGTCGAAGACGGCACCGGTTCGCCGATCTCCTCCATGCGCTGTTTGAACAGGTCACGATCCTCCGTCGCGTAGATCGTGTCCAGCGGCGTGCCCATGATCTCGACGTCGTGCGCTTCGAGGACCCCCTCCTCGGCCAACTCGGCCGTGACGTTGAGGCCGGTCTGACCGCCGAGACCGGCGATGACGCCGTCGGGATCTTCCTTCCGGATGATCTCGGAGATCGCCTCGGTGTTGATCGGTTCGAGATACACCTTGTCGGCCATCTCCGGATCGGTCATGATCGTCGCCGGGTTCGAGTTCACCAGGACGACCCGTGCGCCCTCCTCCTGCAGGGCACGGCACGCCTGTGCGCCGGAGTAGTCGAACTCGGCTGCCTGTCCGATCTGGATCGGGCCACTCCCGATGAGCAAGATTGTGCGGTCTTCGCTCTCTGTCATTGTCCGTGGGGAGTCCGCACATCGTAATAAGCCCGGCGAAAGGATACGAAGATCGAAACCGAATTTCGAATGTCGTAATGTGGTGGTGTCGCATGGGTGGTCGTGACACCACCCTGACCGTCGATCGATCGAACGCGTCCGACGGACAAACGACTGTCCCATTACCCTACCGGCTACAATCCCGGACTGGCCCGGGCACGCCTCACGAGACCGACAGCCGGCGAACGCTGGCCGCCCGATCAGTTGTTCCGGTCGGCGAACTGGTACCGGTAGGGCTGGTCGCGAATGACCTCGACCTCACCGGTCTGTGCACGCCGTCCGAGTACCGTCGCGACGCGGTGGGCGCTGTCGAACTCCTCGCCGTGCTCGTCGAGGACCTGCAGGATCTCGCGCGCCGTCAACGGCTCGTCCGGGTCGGCGTCTTCGAGCACCGATCGAATTCGCTCGAACTCGCCGTGCCGTGTGCGCATGTGCATACACACGCCTTCACACACCATATAACACCGTCAGACAGCCGTCAGACGGCGTTCTGGGCAGAACCGCCGGACGGCGAACTGTCGGAAGATGCAGACAGCTGTCATACGCTATCGCCGCCCGATCTACGTTCTATGAGAAGATCTATATAGACTGCTCGCCCCGCTCGCGAGACTCTCCGAATTGCTCGTCCCGACCACGACTCATACTGCCGGCTGTAACTTCGTGAAGATCTTCGCCACCCCGGGATGGCGAAATCGTTCACAGATTTACAGCCGGTAGTATCAGACCGGCGAGTCGTGCTCGGACTCGAAGTGCCAGCAGACGACATCTGCTGTTGTCTCGCTCGCGAGACTCTCCGAATTGCTCGTCCGGACCACGACTCAGACCGGCGAGTCGTGCTCGGACTCGAAGTCTCGCCGCGCGCGGTACTGCTCGACGAACTCGCTGACGTCGAACTCCAGCATCTCCTGTTCGAACTGGTCCATGACCGCGTCGTCCTCGGCGTGGCTGACGGCGTGTTCCATCAGCTCGACGAGCAACTCGACGACGATCTCGTGGAGTCGTCGGGAGTCGAAGTCGGCCACCCACACCAGAGCGTAGCCGACGGCCCCGTCCTCTGCCACGTCGGCGACGGCCATCTCCTCGGGGAACTCCTCCATCACGATCGCCATGAGGTGCGCCGTAGTGAACTCCTCGCGGTCGTCCTCCGCCGGTTCGACGGTCTCGGTGAGGATCTCGACGAGAAACTCCGGGACGAATCGCGAGAGGGGGTGCATGTCCATCACGACGGCGTGGGTCTCGCCGCAGCGACAGTCGATCTCCCGCAGGCCCATGTCGAGTTCGTGGATGGAGCGCTCTTCCCCACAGGGCAGTTCCATAGACTGGCCCCCGTCCCCGGGCACGCCGGACTCTGTCATTACCGTTCGTAGCGCGTTCGAGCGGTTAAAACGAGCGATGTCACTCGGCGTCCTCACGAACGGCCACGTCGAGGCGTGTCAGCAGGGATCGATCTCGGGCCCAGAGACTCGCTGCGTCTCGTTGTCGGTGACGAGGTACGTCGCCCTGGAGGCGGAATCGGCTTCGATGTCCTCGTTCCCCCAGGCGTAGGGCTGCTGAACGTCGACGTAGAGCCCCGATGTTGTCTGATTGACGACTGTCCCTTCACGGTCCATCACGATCGGGTAGGTGTCCCACGACTCGACACAGGAGGCGTTCCGAAGCTTCGAAGCGACGTACGCTTTCTCGGCATCGAGTGCTCGCTCGACGACCTTGGTCTCGTTGACGTTCGAGACGACGGTTCGCTCGGTGCTGTTCGTGGCGTTCGACTTCGTCTCGGTGACTGTTCCGGCTGGTCCCGGATTACCGACACAACCAGCCAGTAGTACCGTAACGACGAGGAGCGCGGTACGGAGACCCATGTGGGCGTGGTGCCGCGGTCCCGATAAGTGTCTTCTGTGAACGGTGGAAACAACCCGGATCGATCGTGAACGGCTGTCGCTGCGGGCGGACAGTCAGGGCCAATCGTCGCGTTGCTCCTCGGACTCGACGGCGTCGGGAGACTCCGGATCGCCCAGTTCCCAGTCGGCCGCTTCTGCGGCACCTTCGACGGTTAGGTACTCCCAGTCCGCGGTCTCGGCCAGCGCCGCGTCCTCGTCGGTCGTGCCGACGAAGACGTGACGCTCGGTGTCGAACTGCTCTTTGACGTTGCCCAGGCTCTCCTCGCGCCCGCGTGGGCCCGAGAAGAAGTCCTGCCTGATCCGGTGTTTCCGACAGAAGTTCGTGACGACGTAGGTGGGTTTCTCGGAGATGACGCCGACGTACTCGGCCCACTGGCGCGCGTCGTTGAAGACGGCGTCGGGGTGGGCCAGTTCCTTGAGCGCCGCGAGCTCGATCGCGAGTGTCATGTCGCCGCTGCCGCCAACCATGCCCGAATCTCGGCCGTCACCGGAAAAAAGGCCGTCGGTTCTACGGCCGGCGGTCGTCCGCGTCCCGGAGCTTCGACGCCTCTTCGTTGACTTTCTCCATCTCTCGGACTGCCCGTCGACCGTCTGCTTGGCCGTGGGCGTAGTTGACCGAGGCGTCGAGGAGCGATCCGGCGTGATCTCGCTGGTCGTCCTCGTCGGATCGCCCGCGACGCGAAACGCCGACGAGCCACCGGAGCAGAGCACGGAGCATACACGACTGTTGTTGGCTCAGGGACAAAAAGTGTCGGTCGGAGCGACGAGAAAGACCTTCTCGCGGTTTACTCGGCCTGTGCGGGAGCGACTTCTTCGAGTCGCTCGATGTCGACGTCTTCTTCCAGCAGCAGTTCCTTCTTGTCTGCGACCTCGCGTTCCTCGCGGATGAGCTTCTTGAACTTCGACTGCTGGGAGAGATCGCCGATGAGCACGCCGCCGATGAGCTTGCCGTCCTTGAAAGTGAGTCGACGCCACTCCGTGTCGGAGTACTTTCGCTCGCAGTCCTCGTCGCCGAGCGTCGGGTGACCGAAGGAGAGGAAGGGGAAGTCGAAGTGGGTGATCGAGTACGTCGAGACCCAGCGGAACTCTTCTTCGGCCGCGTCGGCGACCATGTTGGCACCGGCGACCGATCCCTGCTCTTTGGCCGAGCCCCACGCGCCGTTCTGTGCGCGCTCGTCGAGGATCGTGTCGTAGAACTGCGTGATGTCGCCCGCGGCGTAGACGTCTTCGACGTTGGTCTGCATGTACTCGTCGACGACGATCCCGTCGTCGGTCTCGATGCCCGAGCCGGCGAGGAACTCGGTGTTGAAGTCCAGACCGATCGCGACGCCCGCGAAGTCGCCGTCGTAGCGGTTACCGTCGGGGTCGACGGCCGCCTCGACGTGACCGTCGTCGTCGACTTCGAAGTGGTCGACGCCGGACTCGAAGACGGGTTCGACGCCGACGCCGCGCATCGCGTCGTGGATGATCTCCGCGCCGTCGAGGCTGAGCGCGTAGCGCCACCAGCGGTTGCCACGCATGAGGAACGTCCCGTCGATCCCCTGTGCGCCACAGATCGCGGCGAGGTCGATCCCGAGCAGGCCCGCACCGACGATGATCGCGTCGTCGGTCTCCTCGGCATGTTCGCGGATGTTGCGGGCGTCCTGGAACGTCCAGAAGTGGTGGATCCCGTCGGCGTCGGCGTTGTCGACCGGGAGCTGTGCCGGCGTCCCGCCGGTCGCGACGAGCAGCTTGTCGTACTCGTAGCTGTCGCCCTCGTGGGTGTGAATCTCGTGGGCGTCGGTGTCGACTTCGGTGACGTGCGTGTTCAGTTCGAGGTCGATGTCTCGCTCCTCGTACCACTCGGGTTCGTGGATCGAGATCGGTGCCTCGGGGAGCTTGCCCTTCGCGAACTCCTTGATGAGGATCCGGTTGTACAGGGCCTCTCCCTCGTCCGTGATGACTGTGACGTCTGCGTCTGGATCGGCTTCGCGGATCGACTCTGCAGCCGACGACCCCGCGATGCCGTCACCGATAATCACGTGCGACGTGCTCATAAGCGGGACGTTAGATATCGGGCTTAATGTGGATTGCCATCTTCGCGTCAGGTGGCAAGTATTGACGCGGCGGGTGAGAATTACCCCCGATCGCGGGGTTGAAGGCCGTCGCGACCAAGGGAAATGTGATGAAACTCCGCCAGAACGTCAAGCACTTCGCGGCCAAGCAGGCGCTGACACTCCCAGTCGTCGGCGAGGCGGTCAACGACCGGCTGGTGGACTTGCACACGAACGTCTTCGCGGACAAGGCCGACGCGAGCCGCGCCGACGAGCGGCGCGCCCACCTCGACGACTTCTTCGACGCGACGATGGACACCTACGTCGCCGCGCTGGAGGCCGGCTTCCCCGAGGCCGAGGCCAGAGAGATCACACACGTACAGGCGAACTTCGACTTCTACAACCACGGCTGGACGGAGATGATGGAGTTCCCAGCCGACGAGCTGGCGGCCCACTACGAGCGCTACGAGTCGTTCTTCGAGCGCTACGACATCACGATCGACGAGCCACTCGGGACGTTCGCTCCCGAAGACGGCATCACCGAGGCCCCGTCGACGCCCGAAAAGCTCGACGACCCCGAGCACCCTCACGCGGAGGGCGGGTTCGCCGACGACGTGTACGTCGAGACCGACGACGGCGAGATCGTGGTCGGCGGTCAGGAAGAGCCCACAGACGTAGATCCGAGCGAGGCCCCCGGCGTCGAAGAGTAGCGCCGCCGGTCGCCGTAGACCGCCCTCCGACAGTGCCATCCAGGCGACGGTCGGACGACGGCGTCCGCTGGACGCCGCGACTGCGGACAGCTCCAAGCAGCGCGGACGGCCGAACTACCGGTCCCCGGTGATCCGGTCGGCACACTCGTAGCCGGCGACGATGCCGCCGTTGAGGCTCCGCTCGGGATACTGTGCCCGAGAGGCCATCCCGGCGTAGTAGACGCCCTCGGCGATCTCGTCGGCCAGGTCGTAGGGGACGACCATGTCCAGATAGCCCCGCTCGTAGATCGGTGCCGTCCGCGGGTTCCGGGCGGTCTCGACCCAGTTGACGCTGTCGCGGTCGAAGTCGGGAAACAGCCCCTCGATGCCTGACAGCCACGTCTCGCGGATCTCTTCGTCGTCCTGTTGCCAGTAGGGGTCGTCCGTGTGCTGGACGTACTTGGCGATGTAGACGAGGTGTTCGCCGCCGTAGCGCTCGGGCGGGACGAAGTTGGTGTGCTCGATGAGCGCCCCGAACGGAGCCTCGTCGGCGATGTTGAGCCAGTAGGTGTCGGTCAGCGACTCGTCCAGACTGATCACCGAGCAGATCGTCCCCTGGAAGTCGATCCCACATTGATACCCCGTCAGCGCCTCCAGTACCGTCGGCATCGCGGCGACGACGGCGGCGTCGACCCCGTGGGTTTCGGTTCCCTCGTCGGTGTCGACGGTCAGCGAGTCGACGGCACCGTCCGTCGTCGAAAGCTCCGTCACGCGTGCGCCGGTCGTGATGTTCTCTCGGCCCACCGCCTCGACGAGCGCGTCCAGCAGCCGGCCGAAACCGCCGTCGAGGTAGCCGAGGATCTCCCCGTTGAGGATGTCTCGCTCCCCGCGGAACTTGATGCGCCCGAGCAGCCAAGCCGCGCTTACGTCCGCCGCGCGCTCGCCGAACTTCGCTTCGAGCAGCGGTTCGAAGAAGGTCTCGTAGACGTTCTCCGTCGTGTGCTCCCGTGCGAACTCCTTGACTGGCACGTCCTCGAAGTCTTCGAGGCGCTCGTAGGTGTCGAACTTCGGGACGCCACCGCGAACGTCGATATCGAGCGTGAGCATCCCGAGCCTGAACTTGTCGTAGACGCTCCAGTGGGGAAAGGCGAGGATCTCCCAGGGCTTGTCCATCGGGTGGACGACCCCGTCGACGTAGTAGGCGTTCTCGCCGATCCGCCACTCGACGTCCTCGCCCAGCCCCAGCTCGTGGGCCAGCTCGACGATCGTCTCCTCGGACTTCGAGAGGTGGTGATAGAACTTCTCCAGGGGGTCCCCGGCGGTCTCGTACACCGCGGCCAGTCCGCCGACCTGGTCTGTGGCCTCGAACACGTGGACTTCGTGGCCGCGTTGCTGGAGCCGGTACGCGGCCGCCAACCCCGCGATGCCGCCGCCGACGACGCCGATCATGTGCGCTCGTTTTCGGGCGACCGGGATGTGTGTTGTGTCTCGGCCTGCTGGAACTCGAGGACTGCCACGGCACCGCGGCGCGTGCCGTCGTCCTGGATGTCGTTGTCCTCGATCCAGACCGTCCCGCCGTAGAGGTTCATCATCACCGAGACGAAGTACAGTCCAAAGCCGTGGCTGGTCTGGCTGGCACCGACGTTACGTTCGAAGACGGTCTCTTTCATCTCGTCGGTCATGCCGGGGCCGTTGTCGGCGACCCTGAGCTGGACGCGGTCGGCGATCTCGGTGGCGGAGATCTCGACGCGGGGCGCTGGTGCGTCGTTGTGCGTGATAGCGTTCGAGATGACGCTGTCGACGACCTTCTCGATGAGATCGTTGGCGAGGACGGTCAGCCCGTCGTCGACGGCCAGGTCGATAGTCACGTCCGTAAAGTCCTCCGAGAGCGCGTCGACGCGATCGGACAACACCCTGCCGAGATCGATCCTGTCGAGGCGCTGTGCCTCGCTCGCCGTGACGGTGTCGTTGATCGCCTCGATCTCCTCGCTGAGTTCCGAGAGGTCTTCACACCACTGGACGATCCGGTCGAGGTGTCGCTGTCTGGCGTCGTCGACGTGGTCTCGCAGGTGGTTCGCTCGTCCTTCGATGACGAGCAAGGCGTTGCGCAGCGTGTGTCGCAACACGCCGTTGAAGAACGCGACCTGCTCGTTGCGACGCTCGATCGCCTGTCGGCTCTGTCGGAGCTCGTGCTCGCGGTCGACCTGTGTGAACGCGACCTGCGTCGTCCGGGCGAGGATCGTCGCGAACTGCTCGTCTTCGGTCACGAACGCACCGGGCTCGCGCGAGCCGATCGCCAGCACGCCGTGGTCGTCGATCGGCACCAACAGGAGGTACCGGAACGGCATCGTCGTCCCCGAATCACGCACGTCCGCCCTGTCGATCGTCTCGGACTCGTAGGCGGTGTACACTGGATGGTCGGGGTCCTCGACGGTCAGCTCCGTCAGCGTACACTCCCGTTCGAGCGCGTCGCTGGCGGCGGCCGGGCGCAGTCGATCGTCCTCGTGGACGTACACCGCGGCGGCATCCTGATCGAGCACGCGGTCCGCGAACGTCACCGTCAGCTCCGCGATGCGTTCGACCGAGTTGGCCGTGATGAACTGCTGGGTCGCCGCCTGGAGGGCTTCCAGGCGGTCCTGGCGACGCTGCTGGCCGGTCACGTCCCGCAAGACGATGAGCCGGCCGCGCTCGATGCCGTGCTGGTCGTCGATCGAGGTGACCTGCGGATCGAAGTACGTGACCTCCTCGCTGGTGGGGTCCGAGCGCGAGTAGACCGAACTACCGTCGAGCCGTTCGGCGAGCCGCGGAGCGACGGCGGCGAGCCGTCGCCCACAGAGGGGATCGGCGTCGAACATCGTTTCGGCGGCGCGGTTGTGATCGAGGATGCGACCGTCCTCTGCGAGGACGAACACGGGGTCGGGCAGTTCGTCGACGAGGATGTCGCTCGCCAGTGGCGTCACGTCGAGGAGGTCGTACCGGAACAGTCCCCAGCCCAGCACCAGCCCGGTGAGACCGAGTGCGGCCGGCGTCAGATCCACGCCCGGATGCGAGAACCGGTAGAACTGCGTCGCGGCGTTGACGATGACGGGCACGAGGATCGCAGTCACGACCGTCGCCGTCTGGAGTCGGTAGATGGCCCGCGACCTGACGAGAAAGCGTGCCAGCAGGAGGAACGCCACCGCGAGGAGGAGGTAGGTATAGAGGAGGTCGATCTGGGAGGGGAGCCCCTCTGTGACGGTCAACACCGTGGCGTTCTCCCACGCCCCGACCCACACGCTCTCGGGTCCCGGTACGAGGTCGTGGAACGGAGCCGTCGCCGAGAGGACGGTGTAACTGGTCGGAACGAGCCACAGCGAGCCGACGAACCGCGGCGTGAGAACGTCCTCGCGGCCGATGTAGGAGAGTACGAACACCAACACGAGCGGGGCGGTGCTGCTGGAGGCGGCCCGTGCGATGCGGTCGAACAGGTACGCGCCCGCCACCTGATCGGTCAACAGGCGGGCCGTCGCCATGAACGCCCACGCGGCGGCAGCGACCATCAGCCAGCCAAACGCCGAGGCCGCCGGCTGGTCGTGGTTGCGCCAGGCGGACACTGCCATTGCACTGCAGATCAGCCCACTGACCAGCGTCGTGGCGACGACGCTCCAGAACACGTACGTGGCCATTCGATTATCTCGTTCCGACAATATCCGTTCCGATACTAATCAGTTGCCCTGATACCGGCGGTCGCCGTCGCTCGTCGGTCGGTCGCTGTGACGCTCACCGGGAAATCGCTACGACCGGCGCTGTCCGACCGAACCCTGCGTACGGTCCGCTACCTTTTTGCCTGCAGTGGGGATACTCGGATGCATGTTGACCGTCCGGGCACCGGCAACGAGTGCCAACCTGGGGAGCGGGTTCGACGTGTTCGGCGTCGCGCTCGAGCGCCCGGCGGACGTGGTTCGCGTCTCGAAGGCCGAGCGGACGACCATCGAAGTGACGGGGGCCGGGAGCGAGTACATCCCGGAAGATCCGGAGAAAAACACCGTCGGCGCGGTCGCCAAAGCGCTCGACGCCCCGGCACACATCGAGATCGACAAGGGCATCCGGCCCGCGTCGGGACTGGGTTCTTCGGCCGCCAGCGCCGCTGCCGCGGCCGTCGGCCTCAACGAGCTCTACGACCGGGGCCACAGCCGCGAGGCGCTCGTGCCGATCGCCGCCAAGGGCGAAGCCGTCGTCTCCGGGGACGCCCACGACGACAACGTCGCCCCGTCGATCATGGGCGGGTTCACGATCGCGACCGACGAGGGGGTCACGCAGGTCGACGCCGACATCCCGCTGGTGGCCTGCCTCCCCGACATCGTCGTCTCGACGCGCGACGCGCGACGCGTCGTCCCCGAGCGGGCCGGCGTCGACCAGCTCGTCGAGACCGTCGGCAACGCCGCCAGGCTCACGACCGGGATGCATCGGGACGACCCCGATCTCGTGGGGGCCGGGATGTACGACTCGATCGTCACGCCGGCCCGAGCGAAGCTGATCGACGGCTACGCGGACGTTCGAGCGGCCGCGCTGGAAGCGGGCGCGACCGGGGTCACCATCAGCGGTGCCGGCCCGACCGTCATCGCCGCCTGTCACGAGGGCGATCAGCGAGCGATCGGCTCGGCGATGATCGAGCGCTTCGCCGAGGAGGACGTGGAGGCCCAGGTGTACCAGACTCGAATCGGCGCTGGCGCGACCGTGTTCTAGGCGCTGTCTCCACCAGTTCGCTTTTGTGTCACGTGATCGACGTGCGAGTATGGTCCCCGATGCGAGCGACGGCACGGACGAGGAGGCGACGGGCGAGTGGCGGCGGCGCGGCGACGGCGGCGTCGATCCGGGTTTCGATCCGGACACGCTGTACCGGGTCGTCCGGGCCGCGATCAAAGACGCACTGTTGGACGTGATCGGCACGTTGCTGTTGCTCGGCGTCGCGCTGGTGGTGGTCACTACCGGCGGACAGTTGCTCCTCGGTGCGATGTCCGAGGTGGCAGTGGCGGTCGGAGCCTTCCTCGTCCTGTTCGGCCTCTACCTCGGGGCTGCGACGCTGGGGCTGATCCCGCCGCTCCGCGAGTGGCTGTAGCCCTCAGTATAGCGGGTGCCTTTATCGGGCCAGAGTGTGTTGTGTGTACACATGGCACGTAGACAGCCGGAGTTCGGGACGGACGGCTCCAGGTCACCGGCACCGATCGCGGTTCGGCTCGTGTGGCTCGGCACCGCGCTGTGCGTGCTCGGAGTGCCGCTCGTCGTCGGCGTCGCTCTCGCGGTCGTCCTGTCGGCACCGTCGCTGGCGACGGGTGTCGACAGTGCCCTCGCGGCCGTCGAGGGGCCACTCGGCGCGCCCCACGGCGTCGAGTGGCTGCTCCACGTGGGCGTCCTCGGCGTGCTCGTCGGCGCGTGGCTCGCCGGTGCGGGGCTCGTGAGCGGGGAGCTGTTGCCCTGATCACACTACCGGCTGTACGTCTGCGAAGAATTTCTCGGTCCCGTGTCTCGAATCTCTTGAAACAGTACAGCCGGCAGTATCACTCCGTCTCGCCGTCGGCGTCCGCCGAGGGCTGTCCGTCGGCCAGTTGTCCGTCGCGCAACTGGGTTGCGGTCCCGTCGCGTGCGGACAGTTCGCGCTGTGGGTACGGCACCGTGATCCCCTCGTCGTCGAACGCCTCCTTGACGCCGCTGACGACCCCCGAGACGGCCCGCCACTTCCGCGGTGGGCTCGGATGTTCGATCCAGTAGCGCAGTTCCAGCACGATCGCGGAGTCGCCGAAGGCCTTCGGGATGACTTTCGGTGCCGGCGCATCCTCGACGATTTCGACGGCTTCGATCGCGTCGAGGGCCACCGTCTCGGCGTGGTCGGGGTCGGCGTCGTAGTCGATTCCCACCTCCGTCCGCAGCCGCAGCCGGCCGTTTGAACTCCGGTTGGTCAGGGACCGATCGTTGACCTTGTCGTTGGGCAGGACGACCGTCTCGCCGTCGAAGTTCTGGAGTCGCGTGTTGAGGATCGTGATGTCGGTGACGATCCCCTCCTGGCCGTCGACTTCGATCCAGTCGCCGACGGTGAAGGGGCGAGAGAACATGAGGACGAAACCGGCGATCAGCGAACCCAGCGTCTGGCGGGCGGCCAGACCGACGACGATCCCGAGGAATCCGGCCCCCACCAGCAGACCGCTGAGATCGATGCCCCACAGCGTCATGGTCGACGAACCGACGGTGACGAGCAGGACCACCTGGCCCACCCGCAGCATCACCTCTTCCTGGTGCTGGGTGACCCGGTCTGCACCCTGGCTGAACCGATCGATCACAGTTCTGAGCTGGTCGGAGCCGACGTAGGCAAGCACCAGCAACACGGCAGTCATCGTCGCTTTGACGAGGTTCGGGATCGCAGCGAGGATCAGCCCGCCGGTGGCGACGGCCACGTCGACGAGTCCCCAGACGACCAGCAGCGAGAGCGTGCCGACGATCAGGACCGACACCTGGAGAATTCGCAACGCGATTCCCGAGATCGTCGTCGGGATGTACATCCCGACCAGCTCGACGCCGTCGGCGACGCGGCTGTCGAACAGTCGGGACGCGAGGACGCGGCGGATCTGGCGAACGAGGAGGGGGACGACGACGAAGACGGCGAGCAGCGCGGCGATCACGAGCACGGCGGTGACGGCCGCCCGCCCCTGGGTCGTCGCGAGTTCTTCGAGGAACCGCTGTCCCTCCCCGAAGACGGACGCCACGGTGTCCTGAAACACCGGCCAGTTCGACGCGGAGCCGTTGGTCGGGACCGGCGTCTCGTCGCCGACCGGCGTCGTCGTCTGCATAGTTCCCCGAGGGACCTACAGCGGCTTCATACTACCGGCTGTACATCTGTGACCGATTTCGCCACCCCGGGTGGCGAATCTCTTGAAACAGCGATAGCCGGCAGTATCAGTCGAGTCGCCGCTGGAGAAATCGGTCGCGAATCTCCGGCTCGGGGACCGGACACTGGTCTTTCTTCCCGAACACGCGATAGCGATACTCCGCCACCAGATCGTAGACCCCGTCGCGAACGCGGGTGGGGAGTGCGATCGCCGGGTACAACAGCGGCCACGGGCCGTCGAGCCGTCGGGCCACGCGCAGTGCGGCTGTCGACTTCGTTGCGACCGCGCCGTCCTCGATCAGGACGACGGAGTCGAACGTCTCTGTCGACAGGTCGTGGCGTTCGAGCAAAGCCTGGCCGACCTCGGACTGGAGCGGTGCGAACCGGAACGTCCCGGCCGCGTCGAACCGCACGACGAACCGGACTGCGGCGTTACAGAGGTTGCAGACGCCGTCGAACAGGAGTACTGGCCCGTCGATGTCGTCGAGTCGAGCCGCCACGGCGCGCTCGTCGCTCCCGCCGTCGAGGTCGTCGGAGCCGTCGTCTGCGGGCGTGTCGGCGCTCACGGGTCGAGATTGCTCGCTGTGTTCGAACGCTCAGACGCCACGGCCCTGCATCTTCTCTTCTTCCGGCAGGTCGGCGTTGGCGTCGCCCTTCATGCCGCCGCCGATGTCCGACGCGATCTCGGCGAGGCGCTCGGGGTCGTCCCAGTTGTTGACCGCTTCGACGATGGCGGTGCCCATCGCTTCGGGGTCCTCTGCGCCGAAGATGCCCGAACCGACGAAGATGCCGTCACAGCCGTGGTGCATCATCAGCGCGGCGTCGGCGGGGGTCGCGATGCCACCGGCGGCGAAGTTGACGACCGGGAGGCGACCCATCTCGGCGGTCTCGTGGACGAGATCGGCCGGGGCCTCGTGCTCGCGGGCCCACTTCTCGCGTTCCTCGTAGCTCATTCCGTCGAGTTCTCGGATCGCGCCCTTGATGTTGCGCTGGTGGTGGACGGCCTGGTTCACGTCGCCGGTGCCGGCCTCGCCTTTGGTTCGAATCATCGCCGCGCCCTCGTCGATCCGGCGCAGCGCCTCGCCGAGGTTGCGCGCGCCACAGACGAACGGGGCGGTGAAATCGCGTTTGTCGATGTGATAGCGGTCGTCGGCCGGCGTGAGCACCTCGCTCTCGTCGACCATGTCCGCACCGGCGGCCTCGAGGATCTGGGCCTCCTTGGTGTGTCCGATCCGGGACTTGCCCATCACCGGGATCGACACCTCGTCGATGATCGCCTGCAGCGAGGCGGGGTCGGCCATCCGAGAGACGCCACCGCGCTTGCGGATGTCCGCCGGCACGGCTTCGAGGTTCATCACGGCGACGGCACCCACGTCCTCCGCGATGCGGGCCTGCTCGCGGTTGACGACGTCCATGATGACGCCGCCTTTCTGCATCTTCGCGAAGCCGCGCTTGACCAGTTCCGTCCCCCGCTTGAGGTCTTCGAGATCGGTATCGGACATTACGCTCTGCTTAGGATTGGACTCACTTAACGCGTGTCCTTCTGTGTGGGACACAGTTACACAGCGCGTGCCTGCTCGTGCTCGCGCCGGCTGTGAATCGACCGCCGTCGGTCCGGTTCACAAAGGCTTTGGCCCACGCGGTCGGCAGATCAGGTATGCACTGGCGGCTCTTCGCGACGCTGGCCGAGACGGCCGGCGAGGATCGGGTGTCGGTCGACGACGCCGAGACGGTCGGCGAGGCCCTCGACGCACTGCTGTCGGCCCACCCCGCACTCGAATCGGAAGTGCTGGACGACGACGGCTCGCTGGTCGACCACATCCGGCTGCTCCACGACGGCGACGATCCGTTCGCGGCCGGCGACGGGCTCGACACGCCCGTCTCGTCGGGCGACGAGCTGGCGCTGTTCCCGCCGGTCAGCGGCGGATAGCGCGTCACTCTCTGCCCGTCAGATCCGCGGCCGTGACGAAGCTCGGCGAGTCGTCGGTGTCGGCCCGGACGAACGCCGCCTGGCCGACGTGGCGTGGCGTCTCCGGGAGCAAGATTCGGACGGCGTCGGCACCGATCGCCGCGGCGTCGTCCCGGATCGCGGTGACCAGCGCGTCGGCGGCGTCCGCGTCGTCCCACGCGGCGACGCCGTATTCGGCGACCTGCTCGTCCGCGCCGGCTGCCGTCCTGACCCGACAGGCCATCCCGCAGGTGCCGTCGCGCCTGACCGTGAACACGCGCTGGTCGTCGGCCAACTCGCGGAGCCCCCCGCGGGTCAGCTCCGAGAGTGCCCAGGAGTGTCCTGCGTCGAGGGTCAGCCCCCGCAGTGCCGTCCGCGCGTCGCTGTCGGTCCAGTAGTCCCAGGCCGCCGCGGGATCGGCGTCGACGGTCTCACCGGGGGTCCCTTCCCGTGGCGTCGGCTCGGCCCACCGGAAGCTCGTCACCGGCTCGAACCCCGCGGCGATCGACTGACCCAGTCCGGCGTCGTTCCACGAGAACACCATGTTCCGGGCGACGGTCGCGCCTCGGTCCCGAGCCCACTCGAAGAGCGCGTCGATCATCCGGAGTCCGAGGCCGGCCCGCCGGTAGCCGGGATCGACGCGCATCCCCTGGACCCACGCTTCGTGATCGGTGAGCATGAGTGCCTGACAGAGCCCGACTGCGTCCCCGTCGACGTCGACGACGACCGTGCGCTGGTCCGGCCCGTCTCCCGCGACCCAGTCGCGGAACACGTCCGGAATGTAGTCGCGCTGCTCGCGGTCGTCCCACGTGTCGGCTGTGAAGGCGGCGACGGCCTCGTAATCGTCTTCGAGGGCCTGTCGAACGGTCCCGTTCATGCGTGTCCCTACGAGCCGAGCGCCTTGAAACTACGTCCAGGGACGGGACTGGGACTGGATCTCGCCGGCCAGGGGCTCGCCCATCGTGTCGGCTACGTCGGACGTGTTCGCCAGCGCCCACATCAGCTTCACCTTCGCCGTCCCGGGGAGCATGTCCTCGCCTTCGACGACGCCGGCCGCCAGCAGATCACGGCCGGTGTCGTAGACCCGATCACACACTCGCCCGTCGAGACACTGACTGGTCATGACCACCGTGGTGCCGTCGTCAGTCAGGTCGTCGACGACCTCGATCCAGTCGGTGTCGACGTGACCCAGCCCGGTGCCCTCGACGACGATGCCCGCGGCGTCGTCGAGTGCCGCCAGCCGACTCGCGTCGGTGCCCGGCGTGAACTTCACCAGCTCCACGTCCGTCTCCAGTTCGTCGTGGAGTGCCAGCTCGGTCTGGCCGCGCTGGGCGTGCTCGCGGCGGAACGTGACGCCGTCGGTCGAGTCCGGATCGCTCTCGCTGACGGCCTCGTAGTCGACGGTGCCGAGGGGCTCGGCACCGACGGTCTCGAAGGCGTCCCGACGAGAGGTGTGGTTCTTCCGGACCCGGGTCCCGCGGTGGAGCGCACAGCGGTCGTCGGACTCGCTTTCGTGCATACAGACCATGACCTCCGCGGCGTCGCTCTTTGCCGCGGCGACCGCAGACACCGCGTTCATCACGTTGTCCGAGGAGGGGCGGTCGGCCGACCGCTGGCTGCCGGTAAAGACGATCGGCACCGGCGTATCGAGCATGAAGGCCATCGCGCTCGCGGTGAACTGCATCGTGTCGGTGCCGTGCATGACGACGACGCCGTCGGCACCGGCCTCGATCTCCTCGTAGATCGCCCGTGCGAGGTCCTGCCAGACGGCCGGCGTCATGTTCTCCGAGAGGATGTTGGCGACGACGCGCCCGCGGTAGTTGGCCATCCCCGCGAGGTCGGGCACCGCTCGCAACACGTCTTCGGCGTCGAACTGTGCGGTCACCGCGCCGGTGCGGTAGTCGACGGTGGAGGCGATCGTGCCGCCGGTCGAGATCAGCGACACCGTCGGCAACGACTCGTCGAACTCGACGGTCGAGGTGCCTTTCTCGTCCTGTGCGCTCTCGATATCGTACACGTCGGTCTCGACGACCTCGACGGTCGCGTCCTCGCGGTCGATGCCGACGTTGTACCCGCCGTCGAGCTTGACGACGAGCTGGTCGGGCGTGCTCGACGGCAGGAGGACGCCCTCGTAGGCCTGCGCTCCGCGTTCGACGTGGATCCGGTCGCCTGCGTTCATGGCCGGTCGTTCCCGCCGCCGGGACGTAAACCCTCCCGTTTCACCGTCGAACGGGACCGCCAGCAGGGAGCGGGTCGCACCGTCGTCGGTAGGGGCCAACGGTCGCCGCGAACCCCGAAGTTATACGTCTCGCAGGCGACCGTCGGCGTATGAGTCAGTCGATCATCGACAAAGCGTTCGCCGACAACATCGTCACGACCGCCCGGACGGCGACCGGCGACAGCCTCCGATCGGTGACCTACTTCACGCGGGCCAACTTCGAACAGCTCTATCTGCGCGAGGACCTCGAACAGGACGCCGACCTCAACGACTTCGTCGGCCACGAGTGGCAGGGGTACAAGCAGACCGAAAACGCCTACCAGGAGTCCGAGCTGGGCGAGTACCTGTTCACCGTGCGGGCCTTCGAGAACGGCTATCTCCTGCGAGTCACCGCGGAGCGCTCGGGCGTGTTGATCACGACCGACGGGCTGTCGATGAGCTCCTACGAGGAGATCGCCGAGGCCATCGGTCGGATGCTCGACGAGCAAGGCGAGGAGTAACGCCACTTCGGGGTCGCTGGGGTGTCCCTCGCCGGCCGTGACAATTCTTATGACTCGTCGGCGAAAGGCTCGGGTATGACACTCGACCCGGTGCACGTCGACGGGATCGCGCGCCTCGCCGGGCAGATCGAGCAGGGGGTCGACGAGCAGGACCACCGGGCGTTCGCCGAGACCGTCTGGCAGGAGTTTCTGGACCCGCTCGTGGTCGACGGCCGGGCGGTGCTGGAGCCGGTCGACGAGCAGCGTCGCCGCAAGGTCGACACGCAGGACGCCGCGCTCCAGGCGACGCCGTTTCCCACCCAGCACGGGCTGGACTCGGGGACGATCAACCCCACGACGTTCAAGAACGGCGTCGTACTGGACGTGGCCCAGGCCGCGATGAGCGCCGTCCCCTCCGACCTGGAGTTGCACCGCGGCCGGACGATCGTCATGACCGCCCACTCGAACGACGCCACGGCCAGCCTGACCGAGGACTGGCGGATGGACGACCAGGGGTACGCCCGCCAGCGGGTTCTCCAGACGCCACGGGTCGACCGCTACGAGCAGGACGTGGTCCACGCGCTGGCGCTGTATCTCGCCGAGAGCGAGCACGCGCTCGAACAGGCAGACGTGGTCGACGACCTGCTCGTCCTCGACGGCCCGATCTACCCGACCGGGCTCCTCCAGTGGGCCGACCACGATCCCGAACTCGCCGAGTTGCTCGTCAAGGAGGACGTACTCGCCGTCGTCGAGAACTACGTCACCCTCGTCGAGACGTTCCTCGATCGAGACGTGCCCCTGATCGGCTTCGTCAAGTCGACCGGCTCGAAGGCACTGAGCCGCGCCGTCCGCACGTCACGGGGTCAGGCTCCGTGGGCCAACGACGCCGCCTTCTTCGAGAAGCTGCTCGCCCGCCGCGACGACGACGGCGAACTCCTGACCGACGCACTGACCTGTACGAACTGGTTCCGGTCGCGGCTCGGGACCGATCGCCCGCTCTCGACCGACGGCGACGCGCTGGGGATCGATCGCGAACGCGATCCGGCCGCCTACGAGGTGACGTTCTTCGTCGTCTACGATCCCCGCGAGGACGTGCTGTACCGCGTCGAAGCACCCTACGGCGTCACCCGCGACGCGGAGACGCGGGACGCGATCACCCGGCAGGTACTCGCCGACGTGGCCGCCGAACGGGGACCGCCGCTGTCGGTCGCCAAGGCCGACGAACTCGCCCGGATCGGGCGCGACGAGAAGGCGGCCCTCCGCGAGAAAATCGAGAGCCAACTCGACAGCGACCGCCAGCGCGAGTACAACGACGTGCGGTGGGGTGCCGACTTCGAGGAGTTTGGCTAAAGAAGAGCGACCACGAGCCGACACGGACCGCTCTCGCCGGTCCTCGCTCTGGTGGCCCGAACTACATGATCTCTGACAGCCGTCGCTCGACGTGCTCGACGTTTTCCTCCAGTTGCTGTGCGTTCTGGTGTTGTGCCTCGTTCGCGTCCGCCACTTCGTCGATCGCCTCGGACACGTCGGCGGCCCGCCGCGCGATTTCGTCGATCATACTGGCGATCTCTTCGGCACTGACCGCCTGTTCGTCGGTCGCGTCTGCGATCTCTGCGATCCCTTGGTCGGTCTCGGTCGTCGCCGAGAGGATCGATCGCTGGTTCTCCAGGACGGTTTCGAGATCAGAGAGGACCTGCTGGATCGCCGCCGTCGTCTCGTCGACGTTGCTGGCAGTGTCCTGGGCCATCTCACCGACTTCCGTGACGATACGCTCGACCTCGTCTGCGTGTTGTTTCGACTCGTCGGCCAGTTCTTTGATCTCGTCGGCGACGACGGCGAACCCGTCGCTCCCACCGCTACTTCGAGCGGCCTCGATGTTCGCGTTGAGCGCCAGCATGTTCGTCTGGTCGGCGATGTCGTTGATCACCTCGACGAACTCGTCGATCTTCTCGATGTGTTCCTGCAGCTGTGTCGTGTCGTCGGCGACCTGCTCGGCGGACGCTGTGGCGGTCTCTGCGCGCTCGATGGTGTCAGAGACCGTTTCGACGGAGTCGTCGGCGAGTGCTCTGGCTTCACCGCTCTGATTGCTCACCTCCTCGGCACTGGAAGCGATCTCTTCGACGGTCGCGCTGAACCCCGACACCTCTGACTGGACCTCTTCGAGGTCGGTCGCCTGTTCGTCGGCCGTCCTCCGGATGTCGCTCGACTGCTCGGAGACGGCGTCGGCCGATCTCTCCAGGTCGGTCACCGCGGACTCGACGTCGTTTGCCATCTCTGACTGGAGTTCCTCCAGAGCAGCGCGCTGCTCGACGATCTCACTGAAGTCGAGCAACAACTCTAGGGCTCCGATCGTGTCGCCGTCGGGACCGGTCAGCGGAATCGCCACCGCCCGAGCGTGTGCCATCGAACCGTCGGGTCGTTCGGCCGATCGGAAATCGGACTCGCGTACCGGCGTCCCGGTTCGCACGACCTCTTCGGCTAGGGTCTCTGACTCTCCCTCAGTCCCGAACACGTCGTACGCCTCCATCCCGACGGCTTCGCTCGTGGAGAGGCCGAGCATCGCTTCGAGCTGGTCGTTCCAGTGGGTGATGACCCCGTCAGTGTCGACGACGAAGGCTCCCTCCGGAAGGTCCGTCACCAGTGACTCGAACGCGGACAACCAGAAGTCGTCGCCACTTCCGGCAGACTCCGGAGACAGGTCGTCGATCGTCGCGTGTTGTGCCATTGCTACTGTATCAGGCAATATTTGGGGTAACTGTTGGGGTCCCATTACTGGAAACGATAATAAACTCAATTGCCGTCACAAACGCCATCGGCCGCCAATCTGCCGGACGGATCGTCGGAAATCGACAGAGGGAAAGCTGCGAGTCGCCGGGACTTCGGTTCGAGCGTGCGGTCCGTGGCAGTTGCGAAACGGCGTTTCACCCAGAGTGGACGAGTGGATTCACAACTGTGCTCGTGGTATGCCAACGACTGCCCATCGATCACGGGGGGTCGCTCTCCGGGGACTCACTCCTCGTCGACGCTCCCGGTCAGGCCGGCGTCGGGCTCTCGTTCGAGTGCCGGCGGGACCGACCGGTCCGCCGCGTAGCCGTCGAACCAGCGGACGATCCGCTCGATCCGATCGACGACGTGGCCGGGCTGACCGCTCCGGGAGAGTTCGTGGCCCTCGTCGGGATACCGGACTAGGCGCGTGTCGACGCCGTGTTTCCGCAGGATGCGGTGGAAGAACTCTGCCGAACAGATCGGCGTCCGATAATCGTCTTCGCTGTGGAGGACCAGCGTCGGCGTCTCTACCTCGTGTGCGTGGCCCGTCGGCGACTGGGCTTGCAGGAAGGCGGGCTCCTCCCAGGGGGTGGTATCGAAGTCGTCCTCGACCAGCTTGTAGGCCCAGTCCGTCGATCCGTAGAAGCCCAGCAGGTCGTAGACCCCGCGCTGTGAGACCGCGGCCTCGAACTGGTCCGTCTGGCTCACCAGCCAGGCGGTCATGTACCCGCCGAAGCTCCCGCCCGTGACGAACAGCTGGTCTTCGTCGACAGAGGGCCGCTCCGCGACCGTCGCGACGCCGGCAAGCAGGTCGCTGGCCGTGACAGCGCCCCAGTCGCGCTCGATCGCCTGCATGTGTGCCTCGCCGTACCCCGCCGAGCCACGCGGGTTCGACCAGAAGACGACGTAGCCGTTGGCCGCGAGGGTCTGGAACTCGTGCCACATCGTCCCGCTGGTCGTCCACATCGCGTGTGGGCCGCCGTGGACCTCGACGGCCAGCGGGTACGACGCCTCGGAGTCGAACTCCGGCGGCGTCAGCACCCACCCCTGGCACGTCGCGGCGTCGCTCTCGCTCCCCTCGTCGGCTGAAAACCGGATCTCCTCGGGCTCCTGGACCGCGTGTGTATCGAGGTAGTCGGCGTTGCACTCGGTGAGTCGCGTCGCTGTCTCGCCGTCGGCGTCGGCGACGAACAGGTCGCCGGGATGGTCCCAGCTACTCTGTACGTACGCGACGCGGTCGTCCCCGACGTCGAAGCCGTCGATCGCCGACCACTCGTCGCGACGCACCCGCTCCGGCTCGACTGCGAGCGGTCGCGGCTCCGCTTCGGGGCTGTCCGTCGCAGCGAGGTCGGCGGCGTGGACTCGCCAGAGCGCCGTCGCGCCTTCGTCTGGCGTCCCGAAGTACAGCGCCCCGCCGTCCGGGTCCCACGTCGGTCTCAGATCCGCGGCGAGCGTCCGGTCGAGGGCTGCGGTGAGGTCGTGGACGGTGTCGGTCTCGTCGAGCAGGTGCAACTCTGTCTGTGCCATCGTCCCCTGCTCCGGATCGGTGTAGGAGAACGCGACATGTCGCCCGCTGGCCGCGAGCGCCGGCTGGAAGGTCGTCGTCTCGTGGCGCAAGACGCTGTCGCCGCTGTCGAGGTCGTACGCTCTGATCTCCGTCGCCAGGGAGTCGTCGGGGTCGGCCACGTCGGCGTCGCGAGCGACGTACAGCGTGTCATCGTCGCCCCAGGTCGGACTCGCGTGGTCGCGGTCGGCCGTCGTCACGCGCTGGATCTCCGTACCGTCTGCCGTGACGAGGTACACTTGACTCTGTCTGCCGTCGCGGTACTGCTCTGCGGTCCGGTACACCGTCCGGTCGACCACGCGCGGGTCGGGCGTCTCCGGCTCGAATTCGGGTTCGACTTCGAGGTCGCGGTCGGCCTCGCGGTCGGCGTCGGTCACCTGCTGGACGAACGCGATGCGCTCGCCGTCCGGTGCCCAGGCGATCTGGCCGACGCCGCCGACGACGCTGGTGACCTGCGCCGCCTCGCCACCGTCGGTCGGCACCACCCAGAGCTGCTGGCGGTCGTCCGCGGCCCCGCGGGTCGAGACGAACGCGAGGCGGTCCCCGCTCGGGCTCCACCGGGGCTCCGAGTCGATCCCCTCCGAGAGCGTGAATCGCTGCGGCTCGCCGCCAGTGGTGTCGGCGACGTGGACCGTGGCCTCGTACTCGGTATCGTCGCTGGGCGTCCGCTGGACGTAGGCGACGCGGTCGCCCTCGGGCGAGAGACGTGGCGTCGAAACCTGCGCGAGCTCGTGGAAGTCGGCGGCGCTGATCGGCTCCATACCATCGCCTGTGACTGACAGCCAAAGACAGTGATGGATCCCGTCGAGAATCGCCGTGACACAGCCGGAGCGTTTCTCTCACTCCGCGTGCTCTGGGTCGGACTCCCGGGTCACCGTGATCTCGACCTCGTCGGCGTCGATACCGAGCCTGACGAACTGGGTTCGGACGTGATCTTTCGCCGCTTCGAGGGCCTGCTCGCGGTCCTGAAACCCGCGGGGCATCGGGGACTCGAACGCGATCTGGATCTCTTCGCCACCGATCGTCTGGGTGCTGCCGCCGCTGTCCACTTCGTAGAACTCGTCGCAGATCCAGACGTACGGCGCGTCGTCGTCCGGGCTGCCGGCGAACGCCGGGGCGTCCTCGCCGTCCTCGTAGATCGTGCCCGTCAGCGCCGTTCCACCCGCCGCACCGTGTACCAGAAGCATCGCCGAAACTTGTGTCTCCACTCTCTTCGATATTTCGCTCCCTGCGCCGGCCCGTCGGGGGAAAGGGGTTAGTCGGGGGAGCGACATTGGTCCCGTATGTCTGATCTCGGGGATTTCACGGAGTTCGACGCCGACGACAGCGAGTCGTCGACGGCGACGGAGGGAGCCACGGCCGACGACGCCGACGACGAGGCCTTCGAGGAGATGGACATCGAGCCCAGCGGCCGCGACCGCGGGATCGGCGTCCTCTCGGCCTCGGAGGGGCTGGCGATCTGCGAAGACGAGCGCGAGACCTGCCTGCGGGCGTACGTCACCGTCGGCAACCGCTCGGACGTGCGGATCGGCAAGTACCTGATCGTCCCCTATCCGGACGGCGAGCGGCTGTTCTGTCGGATCTCCGCCCTGGAGTACGCACAGGAGTTCCGGGCCGACGACGCGACGGAGATCCACGCACGGCGGGCCATGCGCTCGGGCGGCATCGACGAACAGGACTTCAAGTTCATGGCGACGCTGGAGCCGGTGGCAGTCCTGTACGGCGACAGCGGGTCGGGGAGCGACGACGAGACGAAACGGCGGATGACCGACCGCGTCCCGAAGCCCGAGACGGTGGTCCGCCAGGCCACCGACAAGAGCGAGATCAAGACCGGGCTGAAGATCCCCGAAGACGGCGTCTTCCTCGGGCATCTCTCGGTCGGCGGCGAGAAGGTCCAGACGGCCGCCGAGCCGCCGACGATCGACTACCGGCTGAAAGACGACTACGAAGCCGGCGATCCGCTGGTCTTCCGGCACACGCTCGTTGCCGGTGGGACGGGGTCGGGCAAGACCCACGGCTCGAAGAACATCCTCCGGCAGTACCTCGCACAAGACCGCTCGTACCCCATCGAGGGCGACGACCGGACGGTCTCGCCGTGTCTGGTCATGTTCGACCCACAGGACGAGTACGCCCAGATGCACGACGACGGCGACCTCCCGGAGGCGTTCCAGCGGCGCTGCGAGCGCGAGGGGATCGCCTGCGGCGGCCACGAGGACACGACGGCGTTCGTGCCGTCGGTCGAAGGAGCCAGCTACGCGGCCAGCCACCACCGCGCCGAGCAGGTCGAGTTCACCATCCCGTTCTCGATGGTCTACTCGAACCCGTGGCTGATCGCCGGCAGCCAGCTCAACGACAACCAGTACAGCGCGCTGCACTACCTGCTGGATCGCTTCCAGCAGGAGTACGGCGACGGCGGCACCTACGACCAGTTCACGACGTTCCTCGACGACCCCGCGCTCAAGGAGGAACTCGACGAGTCGGGGCGGGTCCACGAAGCGACCTTCGACGCGGTCAAGCGCCGGGCCTACGGCTTCGGCGGCGTCTTCGATCAGGACGCCCGGCCGATCACCGACATGGTCTCGGAGTTCGTTCGTGCCGGCGGGATCAGCGTGGTCCCGACCTACCACATCAACGACTCCCGCTCGAAGACGACGGTCGTGCTGGCGCTGGCCTCGATGCTCGTCGACGAGAAGCTGTCGAACAGCCCGCGCTACGACCGCATCAAGGAGACGCCGCTCATCCTCGGGATGGACGAGGCCCACAACTTCCTGACCGACGCCGACAACGTCCAGGCCCGGAAGGTCATCGGGAAGTTCACCGAGGCCGCAAAACAGGGCCGCAAGGAGCGCCTGGGGCTGTTCCTCATCACGCAGGACCCCCAGGACATCGCCGATCCCGTCTTCAAGCAGATCAACAGCACCGTCGTCCTGAACCTGGGCGACGAGGACGCCATCTCGGCGGTGAACATCCCCGCGAACCTGGAGTCGAAGGTCCCATACATGGAGAAAGGCCAGATGGTCGTCTACTCGCCGGACAACTCCGAGCCGGTCGAGATTCAGGGGCTCGCGACCTGCGTGACGAAACACGGGCGCGAGTAAGCCCACGGGCGACGGCGGGGGTGTCGGCACACGGAGTGGCCGACGGCGCAAGCAGTCGAAGAGTATAATCCCGTGCCACGACAGTCCCGGACATGGGCAAGCGAATTCTGGTCCCAGTCGACGGGTCCGAGCAGGCAGACACCGCCTTCGAGTTCGCGGTCGAAGAGTTTCCAGACGCGACGATCGTCCTGTTGAACGTCATCAATCCGGCCGAAGCCGGCTACAGCGCACAGGCTTCGATGCCGTCCTTCTCAGAGGAGTGGTACGAACAGCAACAGAGCGCCGCACAGGACCTGTTCGACGATCTGATCGCCGACGCCGCCATCGGCGACCGCGAGGTCGAACGCGCCGTCGAGGTCGGGCGGCCGACCACGGCGATCGTCGACTACGCCGACGACAACGACATCGACCAGATCGTCATGGGGAGTCACGGCCGCTCGGGCGTCTCACGGATCGTCCTGGGCAGCGTCGCCGAGACGGTCGTCCGACGGGCGGACGTGCCCGTGACCGTCGCGCGGTAGGACGTTCTCGCGGCGTGCTGTGAGCCACCGTTCACGCCGCGTGGCGCACGATGTGTACGTCGTACTCCGGATCTTCCGAGATTGGCGCACCGACGCTACAGACCGGCGTCGACACCCGCCCGGCGTTCTCGCTGCCGATGAACACGATCGAGGCCTCGATCTCGTGCGACACTTCCCGGATCGTCCGGACCACGTCGGTGGTCACGTCCGCCATCGAACTCACGTCCGCGGGCCGCTCGGCGCGGAACGTGGCCGCGGGCGCGATCTCCGTCACCTGTCGCTCGAAGCGGTCGGCGACGGCCGCCGGATCGTACGATTCGCCCTCGTCGATCCAGCCCCGCTCGACCGCGTAGTCGGCGTCGTCGGGGAGCACCGAGAGCGCGAGCACGTCTTGGCCGGTGTACTCAGAGAACTCCACGGCACGTTCGAGGGCGGCCCGTGCGAGATCCGATCCGTCGAAGGGGACGAGCAGCGTCATGTTCGTCGGGTCTCGCGGCGGTCGCTTAACTCTTGGCGAGGTAGTAGCGGGAACGACGGCGGTGCAGTCGTCGACTCCTCTCGCCGTGCCAGCGAGAGCGAGCACGACGCCGCTGGGCGAGAGTGTGCCTCGGGGCGTGTCGTCTTCGTTACGGGGGAACGCTCTTGTCAGGTCGACGTACCCATCACGTACGGGCTACAATCACGGCGATCCCGAACAGGCTGGACAGATCCACCACGTCGAGTTGTGTAGCGCCGATCTCGAACAGTCGATGAAATTTTGGGATTGGCTGCTCGGAGAGTTGGGCTACGAACTGGAAAGCGAGTGGGAGGACGGTCGGTCTTGGAGGAGAGAGGCGACGTACATCGTCCTCAAGCAAGCGGCGAAGGCCGAACCGCCGTTCGACCGTACCGCGCCGGGGGCAAATCACCTCGCGTTCCACGCCCGTTCCCGCAAGCAGGTCGACGAACTGACTGACGCTGTGCGCCAAAGAGACGACAGTGCCGTTCTATACGACGAGCAACATCCCTACGCTGGCGGATATTACGCACTCTACTGTGAGAATCCGGACGGCATGAAAGTGGAGGTCGTTGGGCCGGAATGAGTGTCACGTCGTCGTTGTGTGTCCCGCAGTGCGCCTTCATGATGACCGCTACGAGCGTGCAAACGCGTCACAGCTACGCCGAAAGCCGAGAACGTGTCAGCGAAGCACTCACAGCGAATTCTCGTGGTGGGGACGATTGCGTGAGTTCTGAACTCGGATCGTTCGCCGGCTGGGACTGGCCCGATACGGATGGCCAACGCCGTAGTAGGCGATAACGGGACAATCGTCTGACGGAGCTGGGCCGAACGTCCGCGGCCAGAGGCCGCGGTTCGCTCCGAGCGCACCCCTCGGGTGCGACTCGGAGGGTGTTTTTAGCGTAGATTTTTGCAAGGGGGGTTTCCTCGCGAGCCTGCGGCTCGCTGTGGGAACCCCCCGCAGTAAAAAGGTACTTAGAAAATGTTCGCCTGCTGGTAGACGCTGATGCCGTCCATCGTGATCTCGTAGGGTTTGGTCTCCCGGGAGTGGTTGGCGTTGCGGATCTTCTGGATTTCGACGGCGAGGCGGGTCTCGCGGGTTTCTGTGCGGACGTACTGGAGGACGAAGACGGCGTCGGTCAGGTACTCGATGATGCCGTGTCGGGAGGCGTAGGGGTTGTCCTCGCTGGCCTCTGAGGTGAGCATCGTCGTGACACCGGCGTTTTTCAGCGAGCGAGTGAAGTCGAACACTTCAGTCCGGCGCTTGGCCTGGTCGTCGTACATCATCTCCAGCAAGGACACCGAGTCGAGGACGAGCCGGTCGGCGTCGAACTCCTCGATCAGCGCCGGGAGTTCGCCGCGGATGTTGTCGAGGCTGTTGGCCATCTCGACCGGGTCGAGGTCGACGATGGCCAACTGGCCCGTGTCCTCGTAGTGTTCGAACTCCCAGCCCCGTTCCTCGGCGGTGGCGACGATGGCTTCGCGGCTCTGTTCGAGCGTGATAAAGACGGCGTTGTCGCCCTGTTCGAGGCCGTGGTGGAGAAACTGGAGGCCGAAGGTGGTCTTCCCGGTCCCGGCAGAGCCGATGGTGACGATGAGGTGGCGTTCGGGGATGCCACCCTGGATCATCTGGTCGAGGCCGTCGATGCCGAGGTCGATCCGCGGGATCTCGGACTCGAAGTCCTCGTCCTCGAACCCCTCGGAGTCGTCGCTCGGGTCGCCGGCCGAGGCGAACGCCGACTCGAAGTCGTCGTCGAACAGCGAGCCGTCGTCCTCGTCATCGAAAGGACTTGCCTCGTCGGTACCGCCGTCGAAGGGACTGGACCCGGCTGCTTCCTCCGACGAGTCGTCCCCGTCGAAAGGGCTGTCGCTGTCGGCGTCTGCTTCGAAGGCGCTATCGCTGTCGGCGTCTGCTTCGAAGGCGCTGTCGCTGTCGGCGGGCTCTGACTCGCCGTCGTCGTCGGACTCGTCGACGGCGCTCTCGAACCAGTCGTCGTCGTCTTCACTCATGGCGTGATCGAGCCCCGATGGCCGTCATACGCGCTCGTTTTTACCCGAACGGATTAACCTTACCGCCGACGTTATCACCTGCGAACATTGGCGTGTGGACGGGTTTATGTACGCGCCGCCGAAAAGCCGGGACGATGAAGGTCGGGATCGTCGCCCAGCGTTCGAACCGACGGGCGACTGCGCTCGCGACGCGGCTGTTCGAACGACTGCACGACGGAGAGACGACCGTCGTCTTCGACGAGACGACGGCGGCGGCCCTGTCGGCCGACGAGAGCCGCTGGCCGGACGGGCAGACGGCGACGCCGACGGGCCGTGGCGTCGACGAGATGGACGGCTGTGATCTGGTGGTCAGCATCGGCGGCGACGGCACCTTCCTGTTTGCCGCACGGGGGGCCGGATCGACGCCGATCCTGGGCGTCAACCTCGGTGAGGTCGGCTTTCTGAACGCGGTCGCCCCCGACGAGGCGGTCGAGACCGTCGTCGAGGAGGTCCGCCGGATCCGCGAGACCGGGAGCGCACGGACGCGCACGGTGCCTCGGCTTCGGGCCACCGGTGAGGACTGGACGCTTCCGCCGGCCCTCAACGAGATCGTGATACAGGGGCCACAGCGCGGTCACGGCGGCGGTGCGGGGTTCGAGGTTCGCGTGGACGGGTCGCTGTACACGAGCGGTCGCGCGGACGGCGTGCTCGTCGCGACGCCGACGGGCTCGACGGCGTACAACCTGAGCGAGGACGGGCCGCTGGTCCATCCCGCCGTCGACGGACTCGTCGTCACCGAGATGGCGGGCGAGGAAGCGATGCCACCGCTGGTCGTCGACGACAGCAGCGAGATCACAGTGCGTATCGAGAGCGGTGCCGAGAGCGTCGTCGTCAGCGACGGCCGAGTGAGAGAGGCCGTCGCGCCACCGTCACAGGTGACTGTCGCTCGCGCGAGCGAGTCGGTCAACATCGCCGGGCCACAGCGCGACTTCTTCGCCGCGCTCGGGAAGTTGGCCTAACGGCGGCCGACGGCGTAGATCACGGGCGCGACGACGAGCAGTCCCAGTCCGACGAACTTGTACATCGCAACCGTCCCGAGCAGGCTGCCGGCGGCCGGTTCGAACATGCCACCGGGCAGGATCAGGAACAGCAGGCCAAACGAGAGCAGGTGAAGCCCGAGCGCTTTGTTCGACCGCTGTAGAAAGACCCCCACCGCACCGAGCACAGTCACCAGCAGCAACACGTCACCGAGGTTGTAGTTCAACAGGAGGCTGTCGACGACTTGCAGTGGCGTGAACATCCTTGTTCGGATTTTCGCCGTGAGGTAATCTTTAAACTTCCGTTCCGCGAGAGCCACCGGACGAGGCGGCTCCACGACGGCCGTCCAGGATTTTTTCAAGCAGAGCCGGCCAGAATCGAGCCAGGGCGGACGACAAACAAATATATGCACGCGGCTACCAACGTTGAACCTAGTGTCAGAGTCAACTGAGGATGCCACCGTCCTCGTCGTCGACGACGAGAAAGAAGTCGCCGACGTGTACGCGCTGCGGTTGCGTGACGAGTTCGACACCGAGACGGCTTACGGCGGCGAGGCGGCACTGGACGCCATTGGGGATGGTGACGGCATCGACGTGGTGTTGCTCGACCGGCGGATGCCGGGAGTCTCTGGTGACGAGGTGCTCCAGACCATCAGAGAACGCGGCGTCGACTGCCGAGTGATCATGATCACGGCGGTCGATCCGGACTTCGAGATCATCGACATGGCCTTCGACGACTACCTCTGTAAGCCGATCGAGAAAGACGATCTCGTCGCCGCGATCGAACAGCAGCTCACGGCGCGACGGTACGACGACCAGCTGACCCAGTACCTCGAAGCGACCTCGAAGCTCGCGCTGCTCGAAGCCGAGAAGACGGCACAGACGCTCGACGGCAACGAAGACGTGGCTCAGCTACGAGAGCGCATCGAAGCGCTGAAAGACGAGATGGACGACACGCTCGGCGAGTTCGACGACATCGAGCGGGCGTTCAAAGAGATCGGCCGTCATCCGGGCTGATCGCTCGCGTGGGGCGTGTACACGAGATAGCCGTCGTCGCCGCTCCCGACCGTCCGGACTCTGAACGGTCGCGCGCCGTCGGCCGCCTCGCAGGTCACGACCGTATCCAGTCCCGTGCCGTCGGCGACCGCCGCGACGATCTCGTCGGTGTCCCCGCCGGCCAGTACTGCCTCGGCCAGCGGTGCGTCGGCGACGGCGTCGGCCGGCACGTCGAACGTCTCGACGTAGGCCCCATTAGCGGCGCGGACGACCGGCCCGTGCCCGTCGTCGACGACGTACAGAACTGGGTCGGGATGGTCGTCGAACAGGTCCGCGGGCGTCGGGGTGGGCCGTCGCGTTTCCCGTTCGACGGTCATCGTCTCGTCGACTGGCTCTCCGTCGCCCGTCGCGGCGTAGTTGGTCACGACGCCGATGCCGCCCCCGAGTGCGGTCCCCAGGCCCACCGCGCCAGACATCGCGAGCGGGACGCCCAGGAACGCGACCGCGACGTAGCCGATCGCCGCCCCGGAGAGAGCGCCGACGACGATGCCGACGAGGAGTCCGCCGACGCCACGGAGCCGCCGTGTCCCGGCGGCGACCAGCAGTGTCGCGACGGCGATGTCCTCTGTGACCACACCGGTGGCCGCGAGGCCGACACAGACGAGTGCGACGGCGCTCACCACCAGACGCTGACCGCGTACACCTACCCCCGTCATCGTTTCGTCACTACTCGGCAGACGGTAAAACAGTGTCTCATCGGCGACGCGGTCAGGCGTCGGTCCGGAGCAGCGACTCCTGTACGTAGTCGTCGAAGGCAGCCAGCACTGCGGCCGAGGGATCGTCGTCTCTGGTCGACTGTCGGAACGTCTGGCCGGCGACGAGCGTTGAGACGAACGTCGCGGTCTGTTCGGGATCGACGTCCCTGAAGACACCGGCGTCGACGCCTTCCGCCACGATATCGGCGATCTGCTGCTCGAAACTGCGGTCGACCTCGGTGAATTTCTCGCGGATCGCCTCGTCCTGGACGGCCTGTGCTCGCAACTCGACGTAGGTCCCCAGTACCGTCGTCGTGGGTGAGTCCTCGGAGACTTTCTGGGCAGTCGTCGGATCGAGAATGAGTCGGACGAACGTTCGGAGGTTCGTCTCGGGGTCGTCGCCGGCTTCCAGCGAGAACACGCGGGTGAACTCTTCGAGGATGAAATCGACGAACGAGGTCAGCAAGTCGTGTTTGTCGTCGTAGTGGTGGTAGAACGTCGACTTGCTCAGATCCGCCTCGTCGGCGATCCGCTGGATCGAGAGACCGGCGTAGCCGTACTGCTTGAGCGCGCAGTACGTCGCACGCATGATCGCCTCCCGCGAGTCGTCGGGGTCGCCCGGAAAGGGCGTCTCCGGAGCCATACCGAACGAATATTCGGTCGGCTTGGTAAGGGTTTCGGTGAGTGTAACAGCGATAGATTGATATGCTACCGAACGTTCGTTCGACACGAATGCCCGAACGATCGTTCGAGAGCGCTCGACGGCGAGCGTCGGCCGGCCGCCACGCTCTCTTCTGTGCTCTGTGGCGCTCATCGGCCCGCCGCGACACGGCATCTCGAACGGTCTGGAAGGCCAGAGACTCATGAACGGACGCACCCTTCTTCCGATAGCCGTCGTTGTATTGCTCGTCACGTCGGGACTCGCCACCGCGGCGGTCACCGGCAGTCCCGATATCAGCGTTCACGTGGCCGACGACACCCTCGCACCCGGCGAGGAGTCGACCCTCGACGTCGTCCTCGTCAACAGCGGCGACCTCGACTCGGGGTCGGCGCGAAACCCCGCACTCAACGGCGAGGTAACGACCGCTCGTGGAACGACCGTCAGTGTCGACAAAGGGAACGCGCCGCTGACAGTCAAGACAGACGAGCGAGCCGTCGGGTCGCTCCCCGAAGGATCGACGCGCGAGCCGCTCCCCTTCGCGGTCTCCGTTCCGGACGACGCCGAGCCCGGCACCTACGACGTGCAGGTCACCGTCGAGTACGACTACTACAGCTACGTCTCGGAGGCGTCGGGCTCGCGAGACCGCGAGTCCGAGACCCGGACCTACGACGTGCAGGTGAACATCGAGGAGTCGGCCCAGCTCGACGTCACTGACGTGGACACGACGACGCGAGTCGACGGGACCGGAACCGTCGAACTCACCGTCGAGAACAACGGTTCGGTGGCGGCCCGAGACACGACCCTCACGCTGGCCTCGCCCAGCGCCGACCTGACGCTCGGTCAGTCCGCGAGCGCGGAACGATACGTCGAACAGTGGGAGCCAGACGAGGAACGAACCTTCACCTACCGCCTGAGCGCCGCCCGAACCGCCGAGTCCGAGCCGTACCCGTTCACGCTGACGGCGGATTACGAACTCGGGAACGGCGAGTCACGCACGACCCAGCCGGTCACCGTCGAAGTGACGCCGGAGCCAGAACAGGAGTTTACCGTCAGCTCGATCGACAGCAGCGTCCCCGTCGGCGACAGCGGTGACTACACCGTCACGCTTCGCAACGACGGGTCGGAGACGCTCACTGACGCCTCGGTTCAGGTGACCTCGAAGAACGCCGACATCACGTTCGGCCAGTCGAACAGCGCCAGCCAGTACGTCGACGAGTGGGAATCGGGCGAAGAACGGACCCTCACCTTCGACGCTCGGGCCGGAGACGGTGCCGAGCGGCGTAACTACACGGTCGACGCGACGGTCGAGTACGATCGACCGGACGACTCCGCCACCCATCGACAGGACGTGTCGCTGTCGCTGCGGCCGGTCGCCGAGCAGACCTTCGCCGTCGACAGCGTCGACGCGGACCTGGAAGTCGGTGACGACGGGACGCTGTCGGCCGAGTTGACCAACACCGGCCCCCGGACCGCCGAAGACGTCGTCGTTGTGTGGGCCAGCGAGCAGCGCAACGTCGATCCGATCGAAACGGAGTACTCGATCGGGAACCTCGGCGCGGGCGAGTCCGCGTCGTTCGACTTCGACGTGGACATCAGTGACAGCGCCCGCAGCGGCCCCCGACAGTTCACGCTCCAGACGCGCTACAATAACGACGACGACGAGCAGCGCACCGGCGACTCGATGAACGTCCGTGCCGAGGTCGCGCCCGAGCGCGACGAGTTCGACGTGGCCATCCGGAGTGCCAACGTCTCTGCCGGCGAGGGCACGGAGATCGTCGTCGAGATCACGAACGCAAAGAACCAGACGCTCAGCGACATCAATGCCAAGATCTTCGCGGACTCGCCGATCTCCGCCAACGACGACGAGGCGTTCGTGGACGAACTCCCACCGGGCGAGTCCCGAGAGCTCATCTTCTCGATCAGCGCGGGCGGCAGTGCGCTCTCGAAGCCCTATCCCGTCTCGATGGACTTCCAGTACGACGAGGCCGACGGTGACACCGTCACCTCGGACACGTACAACATCCCGGTCGAAGTCGAAGAATCCGGCGGCGGCGGTTCACCGCTCGTGTTGATCGGTGTCGCGGTCGTCCTGATCGTCGCTGCCGTGGGCGGCTACGTTCGGTTCCGATAGCACATGGAGTACCAACGCTACATCGACTGGATCGACGACAAGATCATCTACGACTCCAGGCGCGTCATCCTGGCGTTCCTGGTCCTGACACTCGTCTTCGGGGCCGGGCTCAGCAACATCTCCACGTCCGCCGGGACCTCGCAGTTCGCCACCGGCCTCGAAGAGGAACAGGCCCTCGAAGACATCAACCGGGAGTTCTCTCCGACCTTCGAGACCGACACCGGGAGTACGCAGCTCATTCAAAAGGAGAACAACGTCCTCTCGAAGCCCGCCATGCTGCGGATGCTCGAAGCCCAGAAGCGGGTGCAGGACCACCCGGACATGCGAGTCACGTCGACGAGCAGTGCCGCCGCGATCGTCGCACAGACGCTCGATCCGTCGGCGACGACGCTCGACCAGCAGATCGACGCGATCGAGCGCGCCCCCGCATCCGAGATCGACCGTGCGGTGCGCCGGGCCGACGAATCGAGCCCGCAGTTCCGCTCGATCGTCAGCCAGGACTTCAACCGCGGGGACGCCAGCGCCTCGGCGTCGATCGGCGTCATCAGCCACGAAGTGCCCGCCGGACTCTCGTCGGGGTCGGGGCAGGGTGGCTCCAGCCCCCTGACGGCGATCCAGAAGCAGGCGGAGTTCCAGGTCGACTCCGCCGCGGGCGGTTCGATCACCGTCTTCGGTAGCGGGATCGTCGCCGACGAGTTCGGGAGCGTCATCACCGACTCCCTGCTGATCGTCGTCCCAGCCGCCGTCATCTTCATCTTCCTGTTCCTTTCGATCGCCTACCGCGATCCGGTCGACCTCGCGCTGGGCCTGTTCGCCCTGTTGCTGGCGATCGTCTGGACGTTCGGGTTCACCGGCATCGCCAACATCCCCTTCAGCCAGTTGCTGATCGCGGTGCCGCCGCTGTTGCTCGCGGTCGGGATCGACTTCGGGATCCACGCCATCAACCGCTATCGCGAGGAGCTGGTCCTCGACAGGGGCGTCGACGAGTCGATGCGGACCACGACCGATCAGCTGCTGGTGGCGTTCTTCATCGTCACCGGGACGACGGTCATCGGCTTCCTGGCGAACTTCACGAGCGCGCTCCAGCCCATCCGCGAGTTCGGCGTCGTCGCCGGGGTCGGGATCGTCTTTACGTTCCTCATCTTCGGGATCTTCCTCCCGGCCGCGAAAGTCGAGATCGACCGGCTCCGCGAGCGCTACCCGATCCCGACGCTGAGCGAGACGCCGCTTGGCTCCGAGGATTCGGCGCTTGGCTCGGTGCTGCGAGTCGGGGTGACAATCGGCGACGCCGCACCGGCGCTCGTCCTGATCGTCTTGCTCGTCGGCAGTGCCGGCGCTGGCGTCTACGCTCAGGACATCGACACGACGTTCAGCCAGGAGGACTTCCTCCCGCCAGAGGACACCCCGGCGTTCCTCGAAGAGCTACCGGAACCGTTCGCGCCGGGCGAGTACACCGTCTCCGCACAGCTGAACTACCTCGAAGACAAGTTCGCGACCACGCAATCGAGTGAGACGACGGTGTACGTCGAAGGGCCGATGCAACGGGACACGGCGCTCGAAGAGATCTATCGGGCCGGAGACGACCCGCCCAGCTCCTTCGCCGAGAGCGACGGCCGCGCGGAGTCGACCTCGATCGTCACCGTCATCCAGAGCTACGCCCAGCAAGATCCCGAGTTCCGCCGGCTCGTCGATCGCAACGACCAGAACGACAACGGCGTTCCGGACCAGAACCTCGAACTGATCTACGACGAACTGTTCGCCTCGCCGGCCGGCGACCGCGCCGAGAACTACATGACCGAGGAGCGGCGGAGCGCCCGCGTCGTCTACACGGTCGAGGCCGACGCCGAACAGAGCGAGATCACCGAGGACACCCGAACGGTCGCCGATCGCTTCCGCATGACCGCGACCGCGACCGGCAACACCGTCGTGTTCAAGGCCGTCTCGGACCTCATCCTCGAATCCGCGATCACCAGCCTCGCGGTCGCGCTGATCGGCTCGGCGATCTTCCTGATGCTCATCTACCGGGTGTTCGAAGGGTACGCCACGCTGGGGATCGTCAACGTCCTCCCAGTCGCGGTGACGGTGACGATGGTGGCCGCGTCGATGCGGTTCCTCGCCATCCCGTTCAACGCGATCACTGCGACGATCCTGGCGATCACGATCGGGCTGGGCGTCGACTACTCGGTCCACGTGACCCACCGCTTCGCCGACGAGCGCGCGGAGCACGACCTCCGGACGGCACTCGACCGGACGGTCCGTGGTACCGGTGGGGCGCTGCTGGGCAGCATGCTCACCACCGTCTCGGGGATCGGCGTGCTCGCGCTCGCACTGTTCCCCGCGCTGGGCCAGTTCGGCGTCCTGACCGGGCTGTCGATCACCTTCGCCTTCCTGGCGTCGCTGCTCGTCCTCCCACCGGCGCTGGTGCTGTGGGACGCGCTGATCAACGAGGACCGCCGTCTCCTGTCGCTGTTCGGGATCGGGCCGAAACAGAAGCCGACCACGCAGGCCCCGACCGTCGGCGGCGAACCCGACGAGTAGCCCGACGGCGACGCCGGTGAGCGCCACGTTACTGAACGCTTTTGGGTGGGCGTCCGTTTAGTGACGGTATGACCCACGTCGTCATCATCGGAGCCTACGGCAGCGCCGGAGCCGCCGTCGCTGGCGAGCTGGCAGAGGAACAGGGTATCGAACTGACGCTGATCGACGACGGCGAGCCCGGCGGCGGACTCTGTATCCTGCGGGGCTGTATGCCCTCGAAGGAAGTCCTCTCGGCGGGTGCCCACCGCTTCCAGGCACGTCACGACGACCGACTGGTCGGCGACGTGCCCGAAGTGGACCTCGAACGGACCGTCGAGCGCAAGGACGACCACACCCTCGGGTGGGCGGGCCACCGCCGCGCCGGCATCGAGGAGTTGGCCGAGCGCGACGACGTGCGCTTCGTCCACGACACCGCCCGGTTCGTCGATCCCCACACCGTCCGCGCGGGCGGCGAGGAGTTCGACGCCGACTACGTGGTCGTCGCCACCGGCTCCAGCGTCAACGTCCCCGACGTTCCGGGGATCGACGAGGTCGATTTCATGACCAGCGCCGACGTACTCGACGCCACCGACTTCCCCGACTCCGGGATCGTGATGGGCTTTGGCTACATCGGCATGGAGATGGTCCCGTACCTCGCCGAGGCCGGCGGGATGGAGCTGACCGTCGTCGAGCACGACGACCGACCGATCGACGAGGCCGACCCCGAGTTCGGGGACGCCGCACTGGCGCTGTACCGGGACCACTGGGACCTGGAGATTCCGACCAACTGCCACGAGCGGCGTCTCGAAGCGACCGACGACGGCGGCGTCCGGCTCACTGTCGAGTTCGAGGACGACGGGGCCGAGGGTCCCACTCGGGAGACCTACGAGGCCGACCAGCTGTTTTGCTTCACCGGCCGCCGCCCGACCGTCGAGGGGCTCGGACTGGACAACACGGAGATCGCCGTCGAGGGCGAGTGGGTCCGCGAGACGATGCAGACGACAGCCCACGACCACGTGTACGCCGTCGGCGACGTCAACGGCAAGGAGCCGATCCTCCACGTCGCCAAGGAGCAGGGCTTTACCGCCGCAGAGAACATCCGCCGACAGGAAGCCGGGAACACGCCCCAGCCCTACGAGAACGTCCACCACCACGTGATCTTCTCCGGACTCGGCGTCTATCCGTTCGCCCGCGTCGGTCACAACGAGCAGACCGCCAGCGAGGCAGGTCACGACATCGCCGTCGCGACCCGGCAGGCGAGCGACGACGGCGTCTTCAAGTCCAAGTACGTCCCGGAGGGGCTCGCGAAGCTCGTCGTCGACCGCACCGACGGCACCGTGCTCGGCTGGCAGGGCCTGCACTATCACGCCGACAGCTTCGCGAAGACGATGCAGATCGTCGTCGAGATGGGGCTGGACGTTCGCGAACTCCCGGATCGCTCCTACCACCCGACCCTGCCCGAGAACCTCGACGGACTGTTCCGTGACGCTGCCGACGCCGTCGAGCAGTGAGAGACTGCGACGTTAGGCGACCGTCAGGTCGCGGATCTCGAAGCGCGCACCGCCGTCGTCGCTGTCGGTGACGGTGACGGACCCGCCGTGGGCCTCGGCGATCTCGGAGACGATCTTGAGGCCGAAACCGGTGCCCTCCTCGGTGGTCGTGTAGGCAGACTGGAAGACGTCGTCGCGCTCGTCCTCGGGGATGCCGGGGCCGTCGTCGGCGACGTAGAAGCCGGTCCCCTCGTCGAGGGGCCCGACGGTGATGACGACTTCTCGACCGGCGTGCTGGACCGCGTTTCGAAAGAGGTTCTCCAGGAGCTGCTGGAGGCGCGTCGCGTCGCCGAGAAAGCGGTCCTCCACGTCGACTCGCAGTGTCGCCTCGTCGCTTTCGACGACCGCCCAGGCGTCTTCGGCGACGGTCCCGATGTCGACCGGCGTCGGTTCCGCGACGGTCCTGCCGTCGCGTGCCACCGACAGGATGTCCTCGATCAGCGTGTCCATCCGCTGGAGCGACCGCTCGATCGCGTCGAAGTGCTCCTCGTCACCGGTTTCGCGTGCGACGTCGAGCCGTCCGAGTGCGACGCTGAGCGGGTTGCGCAGATCGTGGCTGACGACGCTTGCGAACTCTTCGAGCCGGTTTCGCTCGCGAGCGATCTCGCTCTGGTGGCGGCGGCGCTCCTGCTCGTAGCTCACCCAGTTGCCCAGCAGTTCGACGAGAGCGATCTCCCAGTCCGAGAACGGCTCGGCCCGTGGCTCTCGGTCGTAGAAGCAGAACGTGCCGTACACCTCGCCCTCGACCACGACGGGCGTGCCGAGATAGCAGGCGATGCCATCGTCGGTGTATCCGGCGCGTTCGGCCAGTTCCGGCGCGTCCCGCGCGATGTCTTCGAGGACGAGGGTCTCTTCGGTGACGATCGCCCGTTCGCAGTTGGTCTCGTCGAGCGAGACCCGGTCGCCGGGCTGGGTGTCGCCAGTCGGATCGCGGACGACCTCGAAGACGTACTCGTCGCCCGCTCTGGAGGAGAGCGCCCCGTAGTCGGTTCCGAGCACCGACTGACCGATCGAGAGCAGCCGGTCGACTTGCTCCTCGAAGCTGAGCGTCTTCTCGGAGACGACGCGGTACATCTCCTTGAGGATGCGCTCGCGCTCCTGGAGTCGCTCGATCCGGTGCTTTCGATCCGTCACGTCCTGGAAGTACACCGAAAGTCCGTCGAGCGAGGGGTAGGCTCGCACCTCGAACCACGTCCCGAGCGGCTCGTACTCGGCCTCGAAGGTCGTCACCCGCTGCTCGTCCATCGCTTCGGTGTACTGGTCGTAGAACTCCGTGTCGACGGCACCCGGTAACAGATCCCAGAGCCGGGTCCCGACGAGGTCGTCGATCGACCGATCCACGTCGGCGGCGTCACACACGATCTCTCGCGCCCGTTCGTTGAGGTAGGTGAACTGCCACTCAACGTCCAGCGCGAAGAACGCGTCGGTCATGCGATCGAGGATCGCCGACTGTTCGTGTGGGCGGCTCACCGCCTCGGTGACGGTCGTGACGAGCGCGGGGAGTTGTTCTTCGAGTGGCGTCCGCCGGAGATAGCCGGTCACGTCGGCGTCGATCGCCTCGCTGGCGACCGTCTCGCTGCCGTCGTCGGTGAACAGCACGAACGGGAGCGACGGGGCCCGACGCCGTATCGATCGCAACAGCGACAGCCCACTGCCGTCGGGGAGGTCCTGTTCGCTGACGACACAGTCTGTCGATCCGTCCGTCACGTGGGCGAGTGCCGCCGCCGCGTCGGCGACGTGTGTGACGCGAAACGGTCCGCTGTCGCCGAACCACTCTCGAACCGTCGAGTCCGTGTCGGGATCGACGTAGAGGACGTCGACGGTGTCCTCTCGCGGCGCTCGTGTTCGATCGACACTGTTCGCCCGATCCATACATGGGATTGACGAGCCAGCGACATAGATGTGGTGTCCGTGAGTAGTTGCTCCGTTCTGGCTGCGTTCCCGACACGTACGGTGTGGCTATCGGGAACTGGGATGGTAACAACCGTCTTGGCTAGTGTTGCCGTACCACGACGTATGTACGAGACGATCCTCGTTCCGACCGACGGGAGCGACCACGCCGACCGAGCGTTCGACAGTGCAGTGGCGCTGGCCGACCGATCGGACAGTTCGCTCGCCCTGTTGCACGTCGTCGACACCGGGACCATCGGCGAACCGGCGCTGTCGACGACCGAACTCGCCGTCGGGCAGCGCGAGGACGACGGCACCGCGCTGTTGAAGCGCCTGGCCCAGCGCGCTCGCGACCGCGGCATCAGCACCCACCTGCACAACTGCCACGGCGAGCCGAGCCGGGAGATCCGGAGCTACGCCGACGAGATCGAGGCCGACCTCGTCGTCATGGGCTATCAGGGCCGGGACCACGACCGCACGCTCGGCACCGTGACGACACAGGTCGTCAAGGCGTGTGAGCGGCCCGTGTTGCTGGTGTAGCGCGGTCAGGGACGGCGGGCTTCGAGCACCGGCATCTCCTCGATGCGGTCCTCGTCGAGGGCCGCCCAGTCGATGCCGTCCGGGCGGTCGTACGGCGTCGCCGTCTCGATGGTCCGTTCGGGCGTCACCACCAGGTCCATCGCCACGTCGTGTTCGTCGACGAGGTCGTGGTCTCGGAGCTGGCGCTCATGGACCGTCGTCGCCACGGGCGTCTCGTCGTCGACCAGATCGAGTTCGCGGAGGAGGACGTATTCGAGGTCGCTGTACCCCTCGCCCTTGCCGATCCGCGCGCCGCGTTCGCTGACGGCGACGCTGCCGGAGACGATCAGGTCGATCTCGGGCATCTCGTCGGGGCCGACCTGCACGCCCGCCTCGCTGGAGCCGCTGACGGTCGTGGCGTCGTCGATGTCGTCGACTGCCGCCGGGTCGAGGCGGAGAAAGCACTCCTCGTCGCGCAAGCGCGGAACGGCCATGTAGACGGTCTTGCCGGCCCGCATCGCCGCCCGCCGGACCGGGAGCTGCGGGGCGTCGGGGTTGGCCTTTACGGCGTCGGCGGCGTCCCAGACCGCCGTCTCGGCCAGTCGGTCGGCAGCGGCGTCCGCGTCGGCGAAGTTCGGGATGCGACCGTGGGGCGGGAACGGAAACCGAGCGTCGCCGCTCTCTTCGAGGTCGTCCCACACGCGCTGGCGGAGCGTCTGCTTGTCCATGTCGAGGGCGACGGCCGCTCGCACAAAAGCACTGGCGTCACGCCGGAAACCAAACCCTTTCCTCGGGGCCGGCAGAGAAGCACGACGATGGACGAGCAGGATCCACCAGATCCCGAGGAGAGCGTGAGAGAGGCCGTCGAGCGGTCTCGCAGTGGGGCTCCGGCAGTGGGGCGGGTCGTTCGCGACCGGTTCTCGACCGACGAGGTGTTCCAGCGCATCGTCGCCGCGGCCGACGAGGAGATCACGTCGGGCAGTCGCGAGCTGTACTTCAGCGGTCTCGCAGCCGGGTTCGCGATCACGATCACGTTCCTGATGCTGGTGTCGCTGACGGCCTCGACCGGCGGCGATCCGATCCTGAGCAAGCTCCTGTACCCGCTGGGGTTCATCTACATCATCATCGGCGGCTACCAGCTGTACACGGAGAACACGCTGCCGCCAGTCGCGCTGACGCTGGAACGCATCGCCAGCGTTCCGGCGCTCCTGCGCAACTGGGTCGTCGTGCTCGCCGGGAACTTCACCGGCGGCGCGATCGGCGCGATGGCGCTGGCCTGGGGTGGGGTGCTGTCGGCCGACGGGACGGCCGCGGCGTTCTCGATCGCCGAAAAAGGCATCAAGGCGAGCCAGGGCGAACTGTTCGTGAAAGCCGCGTTTGCCGGGCTGATCGTCGCCGGAGTCGTCTGGGTCGAGTACGCCTCGCGAGACACGATCTCGCGGATCGCCGTCGTCTACCTGGCGTTCCTCGCGATCCCGCTGGGCGGGCTCTACCACGTCGTGGTCTCCTTTACCGAGATGGTGTATCTGGTGCTGGTCGGGGATCTCGGGATCGTCGTCGGGATGGTCGAGTTCGTGCTCCCCGTGTTGCTCGGCAACACCGTCGGTGGCATCCTGCTGGTCACCGTCGTCAACTACTTCCAGACGACCGAGGAACGCCTGGAGTCGGCCCGCTTCGACGGTGCCAACCGACAGCTCTCCTGGCGTGAGTGGATCTTCGGCGGTCTCGTCGGCCGGTCGTACGTCCCCCTGATCGACACGAGCGAGCGGGCGGCCGGACACGGGTCCGGCTCCGAGCGGATCCTGGTCCCGATCTCGAACCCGCGGACCGAGGGGACCCTCGCCGAGCTCGCGTGTTCGTACGCCGCCGGCAAGGAGGCGGCCTACGTGGAGTTCGTCCACATCGTCCGTCTGCCCGACCGGCTGGCTGGCGGGTACGGCGGCGACCAGACCGACCAGATCGTCACCGAATCCGACGCCCAGATGGAGCGCGTCCGCGAGATCGCGTCGGCCTACGAGGTCGACTCAGAGACCTCGACGATCGTCTCGCATCGCTCCATCGAGGAGGTGTTCCAGCTCGCAGACCGGAAGGGCGCGGACACGGTCGTGATGGGCTGGGACGAGGACGCGCTCTGGAAGGCCGGCCGGGCCGAACGCCCGCTCGACGAGCTGACGAGTTCGCTCCCGGCGGACTTCCTGGTGCTTGCCGACCGCGGGTTCGATCCCGAGGAGATCTTGATCCCGGTCGCCGGCAACGAACACTCCGTGCTGAGCGGCGAGGTCGCCAGTGCGCTCCGCCAGACCGTCGGCTCTGCGATCTCGCTGCTGCGAGTCGCCGACGGGCCGGGCCAGCGAACGGAAAACGAGGATTTCCTCGCCCAGTGGGCGAAGAACAACGACCTCGAATCGGCAGCCCGCATCGTCGACGACGGCGGCGACGTCGAGGGTGCCATCGCGCGGGCCGCGCCGGAACACGGCCTCATCATCATCGGGGCGACCAGAGACGGCCTCCTCTCGCGGGTCGGCAGCGACTCGCTGCACCTCGACGTGCTGTCGGACGTGGACTGCTCGGTGTTGCTCGCCGAGCGAGCGACCGAGCGCGGGCTGCTCCAGCGGCTGTTCGGGAACTGATCGGCGCGGGAAACGACAGCCCGAAGACGGCGGCGACCCACTGAGCGGTCGTGGACGAGACTATCGCGTGGCTCCGCGAACGACCCTTCTACGAGGGGCAGATCGTCGACCAGCGGACGGTGCCGGGACGGGACGCGACCGTCGCCGACCTCGACGTACACGACCGGCTGGCCGACGCGCTGGCCGAGGACGGCATCGAACAGCTCTACGCTCACCAGGCCGAGGCCGTCGAGGCCGTCCGTGACGGCGACAACGTGGTGCTTTCGACCGCGACGGCAAGCGGCAAGAGTCTCGCCTACACGGTCCCGGCCTTCGAGCGCGCCCTCGAAGATCGCCGGACGACACTCTACGTCGCCCCGCAGGTCGCGCTGATCAACGACCAGACGGAGACGCTCTCGGCGCTGGCGGAGCGACTGGGCTTTGCCTCCGGCGTGTCGGTCGCCCAGTACACCGGCCGCCAGTCCCAGACCGAGAAAGAGCAGATCCGCGAGCGCCAGCCCACCGTCCTCCTGACGACGCCGGACATGCTCCACTACGGCATCTTGCCCCACGCACACCGCCTCTGGAAGTGGTTCTTCCAGCGGCTCGACACCGTCGTGGTCGACGAGGTCCACAGCTACCGAGGCGTGTTCGGCAGCCACGTCGCGCTCGTGTTTCGACGCCTCCAGCGCGTCGCAGCGCGGTTCGACGCCGATCCGGAGTGGCTCTGTTGCTCGGCGACGATCGGCAATCCCGTCGAACACGCCGCCACGGTGACTGGCACCGCCCCATTCTCGTACCGACTCGTCGACGACGACGCCAGCGCCAGCGGCCCCCGCCACTGGCTGGTGTGGAACCCGCCCGAGTACAGCGGCGACGGCTGGGGGAGCGGCCGCCGGACGTCCAGTCACGTCGAGACCAAACGGCTGTTCGTCGATCTGGTCCAGCGAGGCCTCCAGACGGTGGTGTTCACCGGCTCGCGCCAGACCGCAGAGCGCTACGCGACGGACAGCGCCGAGGCACTGCGCGACCGGGGAGCCCACGACCTCGCGGACGCCGTCGGTGCGTACCAGGCCGCACTGACCGACGACCGTCGCCGTCGGCTGGAGCGAGAGCTCAAGTCCGGCGCGCTGCGTGGCGTCTGGAGCACGAACGCGCTGGAACTCGGCGTCGACGTGGGCGGTCTCGACGCCGTCGTGCTCGATGGCTACCCCGGCACCCGGATGCAGACCTTCCAGCAGGCGGGGCGGGCCGGACGCGGGCGCGATCCCGCCCTCGTCGTGCTGGTCGGCGGGGAGGACCAGCTCGACCAGTACGTCGTCGACAACCCGGACACGCTGTTCGAGCACCCGCCCGAGCGCGCGGTGACGAACCCGGAGAACGAACAGCTCATGCCTGCACACGCCTGTTCGGCCGCCCGAGAGACGTGGTTGAAACCCGACGACGACCGGTACTTCGGCGAGACGTTTCCCGCGCTGGTGGCCGACCTGGAGCGGGACGGCCGCCTCACGCGCCGGACGACCGAGGCGGGGACCCGCTGGGTGTACAGCGGCGAGGGCAGCCCCCAGCACGAGACGAGTCTCCGGACCGTCGACGACCAGTCGATCCAGCTGCGCCACGGGGCGGACACGATCGCGACGCTGCCCCTCGGCGACGCGCTGCGAGACGCACACCCCGGCGCGATCTACCACCACCAGGGGACGACCTACGAGGTGACCGACCTCGACCTCGATCACGGCATCGCCGAACTCGACCGGACGTGGGCGGACTACTTCACGCGGGTGCGCCACGACAAAGAGATCACCGTCGAGGCCGACCTGCGGGCGGACACGCTCGACGCCCGGCCCGACGTGCCCGTGCGCTTCGCGGACGTGACCGTACGCAAGCAGATCACCGGCTACGAGCGCCGCGACGGCCAGAACGGCGAGGTGATCGGCCGGCGCAGTCTCGATCTCCCCGAGACCACTCTCAGGACCAAGGCGCTGTACGTCACCGTCCCCACGGATCTGGAGCGGGCGATGCTGGGCGAGGCGGTCCCGGCGACCGACTGCGGCCGCGACCGTCCGCCAGCGCCCGACGATCCCGGCGACTTCCCCGGCGGCATCCACGCCGCCGAACACGCCGCGATTTCGATGCTCCCCTTCGAGTACCTCTGTGATCGCCGTGACGTCGGCGGGCTCTCGACGCCGCTCCATCCCCACACCGACGAGCCGACGATCTTCGTGTACGACGGCCACCCCGGCGGCGTCGGCATCGTCCGGAGCGCCTACGACGACATCGAGGGGCTGCTGGCGACGACGCTCTCGATGCTGCGGTCCTGTGACTGTGCCGACGGCTGCCCGGCCTGCGTGCAGTCGCCCCACTGTGGCAACGCCAACGACCCGCTGGACAAGGGGCTGGCGACGTACTTGCTGGACGAGCTGACGGAGTGACCGCGTTCAGTTTAGAGAGAGATCAGCTCAGTTCCTCGACGAACTCCTTGACGATCTTCTCCTCGGCGCGGTGGAGCGTCTCGCTGCAGGTCGACTTGGCGATGCCGACCTCCGAGGCGAGTTCGGTCAGCGAGCAGTCCCGCGGCGTGTCGTAGTAGCCGTTCTCGACGGCGGCCTGGATCAACTCCAGTTGGCTCCCCGTGAGCAACTGCTCGGTCTCGACGTGCTGGCTGACCCGCTCGACGTGGAACGGAATGCCGAACTCTTCGAGTTGCTGGCCCAGCGCGGACAGTCGCTCCTGGGGCGCGGTGATCTCCCAGCGGGCCTCGCCGTCGCTGAGTGTGAACGGCATCTCCAGGGGGATTCCGGAGCCCTGGACCGGGAACAACAGGAGCGGATCGCTGGTCTCGAACTGGACCAGCGCCGTGTCCTCCCAGCGCTGGAGGATCTCCAGGCTGGTGACGGCCTCGGTCTCGTCCATCTCGCCCAGGATGGCGACCAGTTCGTCGGCGGTGATCTCCGTGAGCCCGACGCCCGACTCCTCGCCGGGGACCGCCGCCAGGATGCGAAACTCCGCGTCCGGAAACGACCGCGAGAGTGAACCGATCCACACCTCCTCTGGAATCGTCAGCGTCAGTTCGGCTCGTGGCATGTGTGCGAATATGTTCGTCCGGGGCGACGGGCCCTGTCCCGAATATGTTCGGTTACGGCCGTGGCGTGCAAAACTCTTGGGGAGAGCGCCGCGCTGTCGCACAGCGACCGCAGAAGGCTTAAACGGACGGGCGACGCGCCAGCACCCATGGAAGAAGTCACGGTGACACGGGACCTGCCGGCCGCACCCGAGGCGGTCCTCCCGCTGGTCGAAGAGACCGAGTCGTTCATGAGCGCCGCCGGGTTCGACGCCGTCCGCGTGGAGGGCGAGACCATCCGGATCCAGAACCGCGTGGGGCTGTTCGACGTCGAACTCATCGCCGGCATCGTCGCGGACGACGACGCCGTGCTCGCCTACGAACAGGAAGAGGGGATCTTCGAGGACATGCACACGGCCTACCACCTCGAAGAGACCGACGACGGCACGACGATCTCGGCGACGACCACGTTCGAGGCCGTCGACCTGCCGATCGTCGGCCAGGTGCTGGACGCGACCGTCGTCAAGCGCCAGCGCAGTTCCGAGCTGAACGCGCAGTTCGACTGGCTCGAAGCGGAACTCTCGTAGTCCGGTTCTCGCCCCCTGGAAAGTGTCCCCCACATGTTCGGGACGGTGCAGTCGGTCGTGGCGCTCCAAGCTGTTCGCATGAGCGTCTCACACGACGACGTCGAGCCCGTGACCGACCACGTCCACGAGAACTCCTGGTCGGTGAACCTCGAACAGCCAGAACACGGCGACGACCGCGACCTCGTCGTGGCCCAGGCGATCGACGCGATCGAACACACCGCCTCGGGCAACCACGTCAACCTCGTCACGCACGGCGAGCACGGCCACCCGGAGACGTACCTCTACGACGCCCTCGAAGCGCGCGAGGACGTGACCTACGACTACGTCGAACAGTGTGGCTGTGGCGGCCACGTGGTCCGCGTCCAGGTCCAATGAGGGGCGTCGACGTCGAGGAACGGCCGCTGGTGCTGATCTGGGAGCTGACCCAGGCCTGTGGCCTGACCTGCAAGCACTGCCGAGCCGACGCCCAGCCCGAGCGCCACCCCGACGAGCTCACGACCGCCGAGGGCAAGCGGTTGCTCGATCAGGCCGCCGACTTCGGCGACGGCCAGCTGGTCGTGCTCTCGGGGGGCGATCCGCTCGTGCGCGACGACGTGACCGAACTCGTCGCGTACGGTACCCGGCAGGGACTGGGGATGACACTGACCCCCAGCGGCACCGAGTCGCTGACTCCGGAGCGCATCGAAGCCCTGCAGGACGCCGGGCTCCGCCGGATGGCCCTCTCTCTGGACGGGGGCGACGCCGACTCCCACGACGCCTTTCGCGGCGAGTCCGGGAGCTTCGAGGCGACGCTCGCGGCCGCCGAGGCCGCCCGCGAGACCGGGCTCCCCTTGCAGATCAACACGACGGTGTGTGCCGAGACGGTCGACCAGCTGCCGGCGATCCGGGAACTCGTGGCCGACCTCGGTGCGGTCATGTGGTCGGTGTTCTTCCTCGTCCCGGTCGGTCGGGGCCGGGTGCTGACCCAGATTAGCCCCGACCGGGCCGAGCGGGTGATGGAGTGGCTCCACGAGGTCTCCGAGTCGGAGCCGTTCGGCCTCAAGACGACGGAAGCACCCCACTACCGACGGGTGACCATCGAGCGAGAGCGCGACGGCGACTCGGGAGACAACGACGGGCTCCAGCGTCGCACCGGCATCCGCGCGGGCCAGGGCTTTGCCTTCGTCAGTCACACCGGCGAGATGTACCCCTCGGGGTTCCTCCCGGAGTCGGCCGGCAACGTCCGCTCGGAGAGCGTCGTCGACCTCTATCGGGACTCAGCGCTGTTTCAGCGCCTCCGGGACGACAGTGCCCTGGAAGGAAAGTGCGGTGCCTGCCCCTACCGCGGGGTCTGTGGCGGGAGCCGCTCGCGAGCGTACGCGGCGACCGGCGACCCGATGGGCAGCGATCCGCTGTGCTCGTTCGTGCCCGACGAGTACGACGGCCCGCTGCCCGCGACCCACGAGGAACGCGTTCCCACAGACTGAGAACACGCGTTTCCCGTTTTACTGTGGGAACGCCAAGTAGCGGCTATGTCCGAGGGACTTCGCGTCGAGCTGGCGATCGACTCGCCCGAGGCCTGCCCCGTCGCCGACGTGTCCGAGCAGGTCGACGGGTCGGTCACGAACGTCACGCGTTCGACCGGGGGCGACGCAGTCGTCGAAGAGTTCTCCGCGCCCGCCGGGACCGAGGTGGGCGAGTCCGTCGAACCGCTCTTCGAGAACGGATCAGAGGCGCGCTATCGCTTCCGGCGCGATCCCGACCAGGACTGTTTCTGTGACGCCGTCGAGACGTTCGACTGTGCGGTCAGCGACATCCAGGCAGAGGACGGGCAGGTCATCGCCACGGCCCACGTCGACGACGCGGCCCAGGTGCGTGCCGTCGTCGAGGAACTCCGGGACGTGTTCGGCGACGTGGCCCTGCGCTCGCTCCACCAGCACGGCGAGGGGACGCTGGGGGACGCCGTCGTCGTCGACCGCGGACAGCTGACCGATCGACAGCACGAAGTGCTGGAGACCGCCCACGAGATGGGGTACTTCGACTATCCGAAAGGCGCGAACGCCGGTGAGGTCGCCGAGGCGCTCGACATCTCCGTCTCGACGCTGGCCGAGCACCTCGCGGCCGCCCAGACCAAGCTGCTCGACGACGTACTGGCGTAGAGCCTTTTCGCTGCTCTTCACCCGCGGGCGACGAACGCACTCGCGAGCAGGTAGGCGTAGCCGACTGCCCCCCCGAGCACGGCCAGCTGTCCGACCGCGGTCGCGCCCGGCACGACCAGCCCCGCGAGCTGGCACAGCAGTCCGACGGCGAGAAGCGAGACGCTGGCCAGCGCCGTCCGATCGTTCGAGCCCGGCCAGACGCCCACCGACGGGGGGTAGAACTGCAGGGCCGCACCGACGATCGTCAGGCCCAGAAAGCCCACGAGCGCGAACTGATAGTGCAGGGTCACCACGGCGGGGGCTCGCCCGGCGAAGACGAGGTGCGTCGCCAGACCGACCGTGACGACGCCAGCGGCGGCGGCCGCGAGGACGGCCCGCAGCCCGACCCGCGTGCGGTCGGAGCGGCGGTACAGCAGTCCGTAGGCGAGCGCGAAGCCGAGGATCGCGACCGCCTCGACGACAGCGCCGGCCACCAGGACCGACCCGCCGTCCAGCCCCGCCGCGAGGAGTGCGGGGCCGACGCTGCCGGCACCGAGAACGACGAACACGAGCACACGCGGGGGGTGTGCGACCAGAAACCGCGGGAACAGTCGGAAGCCGACAGCAAGCACCAGCAGCGTGGCCCCGCCCGCCCCCAGCAGGTGAGAGATCCGCACCGGGACACCGCCAAGCGGCGCTGGGAGCCCGACCGCACCCGCACACAGCGCGTAGCTCCCGACCGACAGATAGCCAGCGACGAGCGGGACGGCCGCGTTGCTGACGCGATCGATCGGTCGCCGGTCGGACTGGTGGTCGCCGGTGGCGGTCGCTGCGCCCGAGCGGTTGTCCCGGACGGTCCACCCGAGTGCGCCGAGCCAGACGAGAACACCGGCGAACCACGCCACCGCGCCGACTGTCGACACGACGCCGGGGACGCCCGGCCGTGTTCCGGCTGCCAGCGCGACGACGCCGACGACGGACAGGGGAAACTGGACGGCCGGCGCTCGCGGCGTCGCCAGCGTCCGGTCGAAGTACGACGGGATCAGCGCGTAGGACTTCCCGAAGACGGTGTGCAAGACGAAGCCGTACAGCAACAGGACGACCGCCAGCCGTCGTCCGACACCGAGGGGCGCGAGGACTGCCCAGGCGACAAAAGCGGCCGCGCCTGCCCCGACGAACCGCCGCGACCACCGCGAGACCCGTGGTGGCGACATCGTCGAAGGGACGCCCGCCGTCGGCCTAAAGCTACGGGCGAACGACTTGGGGACAGAGACTACTCCAGTTCTCGCTCGCGCTCCTGGCTTGCCCGTTCGCGGTACTCTTCGACGTCTTCGAGCGTCTCGGTCTCAAGCAGCCGGTCGAGCTTGCGCTCGAACTGCTCGTCGGTGAGTTCGCCTTCGGCGTAGCGACGGCGAAGCGCCTCCAGGGCCGTCTCGTCGTCACTTTCCGGCTCTCGCGTTCGCTCGTCCGTCGTCTCGCGCGACGAACTGTCGGTCAAGTCACCGGCCCACGTTTCGCGTTCGTCTTTGTCGCCGAACAGAGTCGCGGTCAGTGGAATAAACACGGCGTATCCGACGATCAGCGCCGGGAGCCACCACTCCTGGCCGGTGAACAGACCGAACATCCAGATCCCGGTCACCAGCATGGAGACGATCCCGGTGGCGTTCTCGCGGGCGCGATCGATCGGGGTCTCCTCGCTCATTGGTCGTGGTTCTCGGGAGACGGTTATAATGGTGGCGAGAGCGTCACTCGTCGCTGGACAGCGGCTCGATCGGGACCCCACCGACGCGCTCGCCCGGCGCTACGTCGCGGTTGACGAACGAGTGGGCGGCGACCGTCGCACCGTCGCCGATCGTCACGCCCGGCCGCGTCGAGGAGCCGTGACCCAGGGTCACGTCGTCGCCGATCTCGACGGGCCCGACGTGCCACTCGTCGGTGTAGCCCTCGTGGGTGAGCAGTTTCGTGCCCCAGCCGATCAGCGACCCCTCGCCGATCGTGATCTGTTCCGGAAAGAACGGGTCGACGACGACGGCCGGCGCGAGAACGGAGTCCGCCCCGATCTCGACGCCGAAGGCACGATAGACCGGGTTCTTGACGATCGGCGGCAGGTGTTTACACAGTTCGAAGACGTAGTACGTCAGGCCGAATCGGATCGGGTTCCGTATCTGGTACCAGCCGGCGGCCGGTACGTCGCGGACTTCGACGCTGTCGTCGACGGTCGACCGCTTCGCTTCGCGTCCGTCCATACCTGCCGTAGGTGCGCCGTCGACAAGTCGGTTCCTCCGGCGACGCCGCAGCGTCACTCGATCGACGCGAGGGCCTCGGCGTCGCCGAGGGCCGGATAGTCCTCGAAGATCGCGGAGGCGGTGTGTTCGCCGCTGATGAGACACATCGGCATCCCGATCCCCGGGGTCGTGTAGGCCCCAGTGTAGTAGAAGCCCTCCAGCGGACCGCGGTGACTCGGTCGGAAGGGGCCGGTCTGGAACAGGGTGTGGGCGAGACCCAGCGCCGTCCCATCGGGGTCGCCGTAGCGCTCGGCGAACTCGCTGACGCAGGCCGTCGTCTCCGAGACGATCCGGTCGCGGAGATCCACGCCGGTGTGTTCGGCCAGATCCGTGAGGACCTGCTCGCGGTACCGCTCGCGTACGTCCGGACCGTCGTCGAGGCCCGGAGCGATCGGGACGAGCGCGACGACCGCGTGGTGGCCGTCGGGGGCGACGGTGTCGTCGGTCTTCGATGTCACCGAGAGGTAGTAGGCCGGATCGTCGGGCCAGCGCGGCTCGTCGAAGATCGCCTCGAAGTGGTCCGACCAGTCCGTCGGCAAGACGAGCGTGTGGTGTTCGAGCGGGTCCACGTCGCCCTCGACTCCGAGATACAGCATGAACGCCGACGGCGCGTAGGTCTGGTCGTCCCAGTATCCGGGCTCGTGTGCGCGGTCCCGGTCGTCGAGCAGCGCTCGTTCGGTGTCGGCCGGGTTGGCGTTGCTGACGACGAGATCGCTCTCGACGAGGCCGTCGTCGGTCGCCAGTTCGAACTGACCGACCGCGCCGCCGACGTGCTGGACCTCGACGCCGGTCCGGATGGTGACGCCGTGCTCGCGGGCCAGCTCCGCCAGCGCGTCGACGACACTGGCGATACCCCCCTCGGGGTAGAAGACGTTCAGGTTCAGGTCGACGTGACTCATGATCGAGTACAGCGCCGGGGTGTTGTACGGCGAGCCACCGAGGAAGACGAGGGTGTACTCCAGGAGCTGGCGGAGCTTCGGGTGTTCGACGTAGCGGCTCACGTAGTCGTCCATGTTCCCGAACAGGCGATAGCGCGGTGCCATCGGGAGCAGGTCGGTGTCGACGAATTCTCGGAGTCGCTCACGGCCCTCGTAGACGACGCGATCCATCGCCAGCTCGTAGTTGCGCTCGGCGTCGTCGAGGTACGCGGCGAGTGCCTCGCCGGCCCCCGTCTCGTAGGACTCGAAGATCGCCTCGACGCGGTCGCGGTCGGGCGGGACCGTCACGCTGTCGCCGTCCTTCCAGCACACCCGGTACTGTGGATCGAGTCGCTCCAGTTCGTAGTAGTCGCCCGGCTCGCGGTCGAAGTGAGCGAAGAACCGCTCGAACACGTCTGGCATCAGGTACCAGGACGGTCCCGTGTCGAACCGGAACCCGTCGCGTTCGAGCACACCGGCGTGGCCCCCGACCCGGTCGTGGCGTTCGAGCAGTCGGACGTCCAGGCCCGCCCGTCCGAGGTACGCGGCCGCCGAGAGGCCGCCGAACCCGCCGCCGATCACCGTCACCGTCGGATCGCCCGAGAGCGGATCTCGCATGGCCGCTGCTAGTGATCCCGTCGTTTTGAGGGCACCTCGCGTTCTCACACACTGGGAGTTAGGTATCCCACTTTTTCCACGAACGACGCTAGCGTCCGACGATGCGCCCGACAGAGACTTCCTCGCCGTGGCGGCTGCACCGGGACGCGGACACACACCCGTCGCTCGGACTCTCGCGGGCCGCGCTGCTGGTCTTGGTCGTCGGGTTCGGCGGGCTCGCCCTCGCCGGGATCGAGGTCCCGCTCCGGGCCCAGATGGTCGTCTACCTCGTCGGGATGGTCGCGCTGAACCTCCCACACGGCGGGTACGAGCACTTCGAGAACCTCCGGCGGCGACGGCCGACGGTCCGGTGGCGGTACGTCGGAGCGTACCTGCTGGCGATCGGTGCCTTCGTGGGACTCTTCTTGCTCGCGCCGGTCGCGGGGCTCGCGCTCGCCCTGGTGGTCGCGATGGCGAAAGGCGGGCTCGGTGGGCTCCACGTACTGGCGGCGACGAGTGGCACCGAGCACCTACAGACCCGTCCACAGCGTGCGCTCGCGGTCGCCGTTCGAGGCGGTGCGGTCATGCTCGTCCCCATCGTCTTCCACCCGACGACGTTCCACAGCTTCAGCTCGCTGATGGTCGGGCTCGTCGAACCCGGCGCGCTTGCGGCCTACAGCGGCCAGTTCGACCTGACACGGCGGGTGATCGCCGTCGGCTACGCGCTCGCGCTGGGCACGCACGTCGGACTGGGCTACGTCCGGGGCGGCGGCCGCGCCTGGCTCGTCGACGCTGGCGAGTCCGTCCTGCTGGCCGCGTACTTCGCCGTCGTGCCCGTGCTGGTCGCGGTCGGTCTGTACTTCCCGTTCTGGTACTCGGCCCGCCAGGTCGCTCGGACGGCGACCGTCGAGGCCGAACCGGTCGGAGACGACGAGTGGGACCTGGTCGGGGGCACCTCGGCGTCGACGGTGGCGCTGCGCGCGTGGGGCATCCTGATCGCCGGTGCGCTGGCGACGTTCGCCGTCCTCGCGGTCGTCTACTGGCTGTTCCCCAATCCCCTCGCCGGGACCGCCGCACTCCCCGGTGCAGTCGCGTTCTGGAGCGTCTTCATCAGTATCGTCGCGCTCCCACACGTCCTCGTTGGCTCGCTACTGGACCGCGACCGGGGCATCTGGTACGTCCCGTGACTACGGCAGCGTGAACGGCTGCCAGCCGTCCGGCTGACCGCGCAGGCCGCGCACGCGCACCTCGCCATCGGCGTCGCTCGACTCCGGTTCCCGGACTTCGATCCGCCCGTCGGCCACCTGGCTGATCGTGTTGACCGTCTTCGTGTCGTGGGTCGTCGGATCGATCGAGAACAGCCCCAGTCCGTCGGCGCTGTCGATTCGACCAGAGAGCGTCTGGACGAACCGGAACAGCGCCCGCATGTCGACGTACATCGACAGCGACGAGAGGCTGACCAGCCCGGTCCGGACGCGGCCGTCGACGGCGTCGGCGTACAGCGACTCGTACAGCGCCGAGAAGCGCATCCCGATGCCGGTGAGGTCGCTCTGGGTCGAGATCGACCGGACCCTGAGATCAAACTGTGACTCTGCGAGGTCCTGGCCGGTACAGTCGATGACGCCCGCCCGGTCGGTGTCGAACGACGGGTGGAGTCGACGGCAGCTGTCGAGCAGCTTCTCGCAGCTCTGGTTGGTCGAGACGAACAGCATGCCGTCGCCCGTCTCCGTCCCGTCGGCGACCATCGAGCGGACGAGATCCTCGGCGCGGCTCAGCGCCGGCCCGGCGACCAGCACGGTCGAACCCGCCTCGATCGGTTCGATCGGGACGCCGTCGCCGAACTCGTAGCCGCCGCTCATGGGTCTCCTCCGTCCGTCTCGACGCCGTCGTCCAGTCGAGCGTGGAGTTCGATCACGTCCATGGCGACGGCCGCCAGGTCGCGGAGGTACGCTTCGTCGGCCGCCGAGAACGAACGCGGCTCGTCGTCGTAGATACACAGCGGCCCGATCACGAGCCCGCTCCTGGTCACGAGGTTCGCGCCCAGATACGCCCGAATTCCCATGTCCAGGAGCGTGTCGCTGCGGGACTCGAAGCGCGGGTCCTCGGTCACGTCCTCGACGGCGAGCACGTCGTCGTCTTCGACGATCGTGAACGTACAGATAGAGTCCTGCCGGTCCATCGTGTCCCACTCGTTGGCCCCGCCGTAGCAGGCCAGAAAGTCCTGGCTGTGCTCGCTGATGATGTTGATCGAAGCGCGATCGACCGAGAAGTGCGTGGCCGCCAGGTCGGTGATCCGGTCCAGGGAGTCAAGCAGTGCCCGGTCGTCGAGATCGTACGACTGGAGGGCCGCCAGCCGCTCGCGCTCGTTCTGTGGCAGCGGGTAGGAGGCCTGTGACTTGCCCTCCACAGTCGTCTGGAGCAGTCTGGCCAGGCGCTCGGTCCCGAACACCGAGCCCTTGCCGACGTACTCGGTGATGGTCCCGCGCAGTTCGTCGGTGCCGATGGCGTCCGGGGATGCGTCGGTGTAGAGGATACACCCCGCGTCGGGTGCGGTGTCACGGACCGCGGTGACCAGTTCCAGACCCGTGCCGTCGGCCAGGTCGTACTCCGTGACGACGGCGGCCAGATCGGTCGAGACGACTGCTTTCGCGTCGTCGAGGGTCGCCGCGGTCTCGAAGACCGGATCGAACTCCGTGAGCTCGGTCCGGAGCTGTTCGACCGTGTCCTCGCGGGCGTCCTCGTCGGGATCGACACAGAGGATGCGATGAGACGGCATGCTGTTGGCTACACCGTCTGCCACGAGCGGTATGTACGTACTGGCCGAAGTATCAGCAGCGAAAACTGCGAGTGCTACTCCGTGCCAAGCACCGCGTCGAGCGTCGCGTCGTCGACGTGGCGGCCTTCCCGGCCCGCCGTGTAGGTCTTGGCGACGGCGATGGCCCGGCCGGTCCGGGAGTCGCCCAGATCCGGTGAGAGCTCCGACTCCAGCAGGTCGGTCGTCCACGAGCACTCCTCGTAGTCGATCTCACCGGCGACGAGGCCCAGACACAGCGAGACGACGATGTCGTTCATCGCGTCGGTGACGAACGCGGGGGTCGCTCCGCTGATCGCCCCCAGTTGCTCTACGTCGACCTGTGTCCCGTTGACCGTCGCAGCGAACACGACCGAGCCGGCGGCCAACTCGGCGGCCGTGTAGTCGCTGTCGGGTTCGTCGGCCGCGTACCGTTCGAGCGTCCGCCGACTCTCCTCGGCGACGGCGTCGGAGAGGTCGAGTTCGGCGACGAGATCGGCGACGATCTCCTCCGGGCTGGGGCTGGGGATGTCCGCGTCGATCGCCTCGTCCAGCGCGCCCAGCGTCTGCACGACGGCGCGGGCCTCGACGGGCCGGCGAGCGGCCACGTCCCCGACGTCGGTGTCGGCCTCGTTCAGCCGCAGCCCCGCGACGAGTGTCGCCCCCGCCAGCTCGGTCGCGTTCGACACGTCGACCTCGCCGACGGCGTCGCCCACCATCCCGCGTGCGAGCAGGCGCGTCGGCGCGTCGACGCCGAGCTCCTCGACCAGCGCGTCGATCTCGTCTTCGACCGCCTGGACGGTCACCTCGGGCTCCGCCTCTGTCTCTGGGGTCTCGGACTCGCTGTCCGTGTCTTCCGGTGTCGGCGTAGCGGGAGTCTCGCCGTCCGTGTCTCCCCCCGTCGGCCCAGACGGAGTTTCGGGCTCGCCGACCTCGTCGGGCTCCGAAGCCGACTGCTCCTCGGCTTCGCCAGCGCCGTCGGTGGCCGTCGCCGTTTCGACCGGCTGGGCCACCTCTCCCTCCGTCTCGGCGTTCATCTGGTAGCGCTCGTCTTGCAGTCGATCGCCGAGCAGGCGTTTGAGCGCCTCCGCGCGGTTCTCGATCGCCACGCGGCTGGTCTTCGAGGCCCCGCTGAGGACGTTCTGTACGTCCTCCGCGTCGTGGCCGTTGACCAGCGCCGCCAGCGACAGCGCACCCCCGGCGGTCGCCCCCGGCGAGCGCCCGTTCGCGATCACCTCCGGATTCAGCTCGAAGGCGTCGAGCAGAATCCGGTGTGCCACGTCGACCAGCGAGTCGGGCATCTCGACGGCCAGGCCCAGGCGGTCGGCGAGCGCCTGGGGCTTGGGCGGGACCTCGTCGACGTCGAGGTAGACGCTCGCGGTGTCGAGTCGCTGCTCCGTGATCGTGATCTCCCGGTCGTCGAGCAGCTCGGACCACGCGCTCGCGACCGTGTCCTCGTCGACCGGGAGCCCGTCCTCGCGAGCCGACAGGACCAGTGCCGCCGCCAGGAAGTCGTCGATGTTCTCCTCGTCGATCTCGGGCTTGTTGCGCAGCTGTCCCAGCCGGACCTGGGTGATCTGTAACGTCTCTTTCGGTATCTGGAGTTGCTCGCAGACGCGGAGCAACCGATCCTCGACGCCGTCTCCTGCACTACTTGCCATAGTGCAGTCGTTCACGCTTCACTGTCTTAACTTTTGGATGCTCGAAACACCGATTGGTGCTGTCGCGGGACCGTCGCCGTCCCGAGGTGGCGCGGGACCGTCGCCGTCCCGAGGTGGCGCGGGACCGTCGCCGTCCCGAGGTGGCGAGAGGCAGCCGCCCTCACCGCTCGTCGGCGGGCCCGAGGCCGGGGATCGCGACGGCCGCTTCGAGTCGATCCATCGCCAGCGCGGTCGTCAACACCAGCGCGAGATACAGCACTGCCACGACGGCGTAGGTGTCCGTGACACGGAAGCTATCGGCGGCGATGATCCGTGCCTGCCGGAACAGTTCGGGCACGGTGATGAACGCGGCCAGCGAGGAGTACTTGATGAGATAGACGAACTCGTTGGTCCAGCCGGGGATCGCGTAGCGCAGTCCCTGTGGCAGGACGACGTGGCGGATCCCCGCCGCCTTCGAGAGGCCGATCGACCGGGCGGCCACGAGCTGTCCGCTGTCGACCGACTGGAGCGCCCCCCGGATGTACTCGGCCTGGTAGGCCGAGGAGTTGATCGTGAAGCCGACGATCGCCACGAAGACGGCCGCCCGTGGCACGGCCCCCTCGCCGACGAACCCGAGCCCCTCGATCTCCGCTGCCAGGGGGAGCCCGTAGTACAGCAAGAACAGTTGGGCGAGCAGCGGCGTCCCGCGGATGAGCTCCGTGTACGCGAGCGAGACGGTGCCGACGATCCGCCCGCCGTAGACCCGCGCGACGGAGAGCGGGACGGCGATCGCCAGTCCCAGCACCATCGACGCGAGCGTCAGGTACACCGTGATGAAGGCACCGGCGGCCATCGCCGGCCCGCCCTCGATGGCGAAGGCCGTCAGTTCGAACGGCCAGGCGAGCCACTCCGCGAGGAGTCCGAGCGGCCCCAGATCGGCACCGACGGCGGTCAGGGTCTCGGCGGCGTTCTCGAACGGTGCCGTCGGGAGCCACGGCTCGCGAGCGAGCACCGCCGTCTCCGAGCGGAGCAGGTCTGGGAAGCCAAGCGCCGTCGCGACGGCGTCGAGGACCGTGTTGTGGTAGGCCCAGCGCAGCGACAGCCACGTCCAGAAGACGACGCCGACGGTCACGACGGCGAGGCGTCGCCGGCCCGGCAGATCGCCGACGGCGGCGGGTTGGGTCTGGTCCGTGCTCATCAGTGGATCTCTGTGAGATCGCCCAGGAACTCGCGTGTGCGGTCGTGTTCGGGGTCGTCGAACAGCTGTTCGGGCGGCCCCCGCTCGACGATCTGCCCGTCGTCGAGGAAGGTGAGCGTGGTGGCCGCAGAGCGGGCGAAGCCCATCTCGTGGGTGACACACAGCATCGTCATCCCCTCGTCGGCCAGGTCGTCCATCACGCCAAGCACCTCGCCGATGAGCTCCGGGTCCAGCGCGCTGGTGGGCTCGTCGAACAGGATGAGTTCGGGGTCCATCGCCAGCGAGCGAGCGATCCCGACCCGCTGTTTCTGGCCGCCCGACAGCTCCGCCGGGTAGGAGTCTGCCTGCTCGGCCAGCCCGACGCGATCGAGGTACTCCATCGCGCGGTGGTGGGCCTCGGCGCTCGGGAGATCGAGCACCTCGGTCAGCCCCAGCGTGACGTTGCCCACCGCGGTACGGTGCGCGAAGAGATTGAAGTCCTGAAACACCATCCCGACCCGTCGCCGGAGGTCGTTCTCGTCCATCGCGTGGATGTCCTCGCCGTCGAGGAAGATCGACCCGCCGTCGATCTCGGTGAGACGGTTGACACAGCGCAACAGGGTGGACTTGCCCGACCCGCTCGGGCCGACGATCACCTCCACGTCCTGTGTGTCCATCTCGAACCCGACGCCGTGCAGTACCTCCTCGTTCCCGTACGATTTCTCGACCTCTTCGAGTCGAAGTAGGCTCATTCGTTGCCTCCTGGGATCGCGTAGCGGTCGTGTAGTCGATCGAGCGTCCGGTTCGTCGCGACGGTCAATACGAAGTAGATCGCGGTGATCGTGAGGATGACCTCCATCACGGCGGTGCCCCGGCCCGGCTGGAGATAGAGGTTCTCGGCCCGGGTCAGCAGCTCCGCCAGCCCGATCGCGAAGGCGACGCTCGTGTCTTTCAGCACGATCGTGAACTCGTTTTGAAAGCCCGGAATCGAGCGCCGGATCGCCTGCGGGAAGATCACGTGGCGGATGGCCTGGAGCTTGCTCATACCGATCGAGCGGGCCCCCTCCATCTGGCCCTCTCTGATCGACTGGATCGCGCCCCGAAACACCTGGCTCTGGTAGGCCCCGCTGCGGAGCCCCAGCGCCAGCGTCGCCGCGAGAAACGGCGTCACCTGGATGTCGAGCGCCGGCACGGTACCCAGCTGTGGGATCGGGAGCCCGAAGTACAGCAACACGACGAGCACGACGATCGGCGTGCCACGGAGGACGACGCCGACGGTGCCGACCACCGACCGCAGCGAGTCCGGCCCGTACACCTCGATCGCTCCCATCGGGAAGCCGGCCAGGAACCCAAGCGAGAGACTGGTGATCGTCAACAGCACCGTGACGATCGTTCCCAGCAGCAGGAAGTCCGCGTTGCTGGCGACGAAGAGCCAATCGCTGCTTTGCAACACGAGCCCCGCCATCTATCTCACTCGAACCACTCGCCGACGAGCTCGTCGTAGGTGCCGTCGTCGCGCAGTTCCGCGAGCGCGTCGTTCAGATCGCTCAGGCGCTCGTCGTCGGGGCGCATCCCCATACCGAACTGCTCGCCGGTGTCGATGACGAACGCGATCGCGACCGCACGGTCGCCCGCGAAGCTCCCGGCCACGGGCTCGTCGACGATCACGGCGTCGACGTTGCCGTTTTCGAGGTCCTGGGCGGCCAGCGTGTAGTTGTCGTAGCGCCGGAGGTCGTCTTCGGCGACGAGTCCCTCCTCGACGAGTGCCTCGGCTTCGCCCTCGCCCGTGGTGCCGCCCTGGGCACCGACGCGGACGCCTTCGAGATCCTCGACAGACGCCGGCTGGAACTCGCCGCCTTCCTGGACGAGGACGGCCTGGCTGGACTCCCAGTAGGGGTCGGTGAAGGCGATCTGCTCCTGGCGGTCCGGGCCGATCGTCATGCCGGCGGCGATCAGGTCGATGTCGCCGTCCAGCACCGACGGGATCAGCGACTCGAAGGCGATGTCCTGCCACTCGCCGACCTCGTAGCCGGCCCGGTCGATGACCGTCTCGGCCAGTTCGATGTCGAAGCCGACCAGTTCGCCGTCCTCGGTGTACTCGAACGGCGGGAACCCGGAGTTCGTTCCGGGGACGATCGTCTCCGTGTTCTCTTCGCTACTCGAACAGCCGGCGATCGCTGTCGTGGCCCCGAGGGCCCCGACAGTCTTCATGTACGCCCGCCGATCCATACTGTACGTACGAGCCATACCGATTGATCGGTAGAGCCACTGTTGAACGTTTCGGGCCTGTTCTGGATGGTCTATCATGCCGACGGCGGGGATCGGGATTTTTCGAAGCCGGGCGAGGCCGTAAGATCCGAACCGCCACTGGCCGGCGTCGCCGTCCGGCCGTCGCTACCGCGTTCGAGGCCGGCCTGTACCGCGCCGCCGACGAACGGTCACACTCTCCCGAGCGCGCCAGTATCAGGTCTGGATACGTAGGGACCGAGTTTATCTGTGCCCTTACCTACCACGGTAGTATGACCAGCCCAGCACAGTCGATGAGCTTCTTCATGCTCATCTGTGCTGTGCCGATCGTCGGGCTGGCCGTCTACACCGTTCGACGGCGGGACCGGCCCGGTGCGAACGGGCTGGTGCTCTGTCTCGTGGGGATGGCCGGATGGTCAGTCATGCTCGCGCTGATCACGTGGCCGACACAGCTGTTGCCGGTGTGGATAAACACCACTGTCCGCCATTTTTTCCAGATCCTCGTCGTCTTCGGCTGGCCGCTGTTCGTCCGAGAGTACATCGAACGCGACCGGGTCGACCTGTCGTGGATCGCCGGAGCCGTCCTCGCGGTGATCCCTGCGCTCACGATCGTCCTGACGGCGACGAACCCGTTACACCACCTCGTGTTAGCACCAGAAACCCCCGCGAATCCCGCCGGAATCAGCGAGCTGGCGCTCGGTCCCTGGTACATCGTCCACATTGGGTTCGCCGTCGCGCTGGTCATCCTGCCCGTCGGACTCCTCCTCCGGGAGCTACAGACGGCTCACGGAGCCCACCGAAAGCACCTGTTGCTGGTGTTGACGGGGTGGGCGATCGGCTTTCCCGGCGCGTTACAGACGCACCTCTTTCGGACGATCGACGCGATCCCACTCTACGTCGACCTGACGCCGCTCGCCTTTCTCGTCACGGCCGGGCTCTGGGGCGTGTCGCTCTTTCGCTACCAGCTGTTCATGATGGTCCCCGTGAGCCGCCGGACCGTCGTCGAGACGATCCCCGACCCCGTCGTCGCCATCGACGAGAACGGCCTCGTAATCGACGTCAACCCCGCCGGCAAGCGGCTGTTCGGGACGCCAGACGATGTCGCCGGCCTCCCCATCGAGGAGCTGTTCGCCGACTACCCGTCGCTCGTCGAGTACTACCGTCGGGGCAGCAGCGACGTGGCGTTCGAACTCACCCGCGACGGCCAGTGTCGGCAGTTCTCGGTGACGTGCGAGCGGATCCGTGACGGTGGCTCGGAGGCGGTGCTGGTGTTACGTGACATCACGCCGGTCAAACGACGAGAGGAGACCCTCAGACAGCGCGAGCAGGAGCTGCAGATGCTCAACCAGGTATTCTCTCGCGTCTTCCGACACAACATCCGGAACGAGCTCCTCGTTGCCCGTGGCCACATGGACCGTGTCGGACACCGGACCGACGACGAGACGGTCGAGGAGAGCGTCCAGACTGCGATCGACGCGACCGAGCGGCTGCTCGGACACGCCGAGAAGACCAGAGAGATCCAGCAGATCGTCGACAGCGACCCGGACTCGACGGTCGTCTCACTGGAGACGCTGGTCGCGACGGCTATCGATCCCTACAGGGACGACACGGCAGAGGTGACGATCGAGGTCGCGGTCGACGACGTCCCCGTCGACGTGATCGAGCGCTTCGAGGCTGCCGTCGCCAACGCGGTCGAGAACGCGATCGAACACAACCCGACGCCGCTGCACGTCGGGATCACGTCTCGGGTGGCACAAGACACAGTGACACTCTGTATCGAAGACGACGGCGGGGGGATTCCAGACAACGAGATCGCCTTCCTCACCGAGGGCGAAGAGACGGTGCTCAATCACGGCTCCGGCGTCGGGCTGTGGGTCCTGAACTGGTACGTTCAACGCTCGGACGGGACGCTGTCGATCACCGATACGGGCGGTGGCACGCACGTCGAGATGACGCTCCAGCGTGCGAACGACGCTTTCACGGAGTGAGACTGCCGGTCGCAGCTCCGGAAGCGGTCTCGCCGACAGTGTCAGCGGTAAGCCGCACCGACGGCGTCGGCCAGGACACTGGGCTCGCGGTAGTGCTTGCTCACCGGCGGGACCGTCTCGTCGAGGTCCAGCAGCTCGTAGACCGCCACCATCGCCGACCGGACGGAGTACTCGACGGTGAACACGACGTCTCTGTCGAGTTCGGCGTACTGGCCGAGGAAGGCGAGGTTGTTCGATCCGTCGGGGACGACGGCCGGTCGGTCGCCGGGCTCGCGGGGCTGGAAGTGTGCCGTGATGAACGGCATCATCGCGGGAATGCACTCGACGCCCTCCAACAGCTCCGGCAGTCGGTCCTCACACTCCAGGTGGTAACACAGCTCCTGGAGGATCTCTCGGCCGGTACACTCGGACATCGGCTTCTCCACGTAGTTCCCCTCCCGGTCGGGGAACAGCGCGTACCCCCAGAAGATTTTCACGTCGTCTGGCTGGTTCGCGAAGTGGGGCTGAGCGGCGACGACCGTCGAGAGCAGCCAGTTCGACCCGAGGTAGGTCACGAGCCCGTTGCCGGGGTCTTCGTCCGTGAACTCCACGATGTGGTCGAACAGGTCGGTGTTGTGCAGCGTGACGGTGAACGACTCCCACTTCGTCTCCGTGACGTTGTCCGCGAACACCGACGGATTCCCGAACTGCGGATTCCCGTCTGCGATGGACTTCCACAGCTCCCAGGACGCGCCGGTTTCGTTCAGTTCCGGAGCCTCGTCCATCCCGCCGAGCGACGTCCCGTCGGTCATCGAGCCGTTGGTCACGAACACCAGGTCGGTCGGCTCGACCGGGATCGCCTCGGTCCCGCTGTCGGTCTCACAGTGGATCTGCGTGACCGTCCGGCCCGCCCGCGAGGTGACGATGTCCATGTCGGTCACCTCGTGGCCGTACTCGAAGGAGACCCCCCGGTTTTCGAGCCAGCGTCGCAGCGGGAGGATCATCGAGTCGTACTGGTTGTACTTGGTCCGGTCGACGCCCTCCATCGTGTGGAGCCGGGGGAACTCGTGGAGGAACCGGTACATGTACCGCCGGACTTCGGCGACGCTGTGCCAGGGCTGGAAGGCGAAGATCGTCGCCCAGACGTACCAGAAGTTCGTCTCGAAGAAGTCGTCGTCGAACCACTCTTCGATCCGCGTGTCGCCGAGTCGCTCTTCGGAGGTCAGCAGCAGTCGGAGCAGCGAGCGCCGGTGTCGCCCGGTGAGACCGTAGTTCGAGGCGTCGATCCGCGTCGCTCCGTCCATCAGACGCGTCTCGGCGTAGGACTCGTGGATCTCGTTGAACTCGTTCATCTCGGCTTTGACCGAGCGGGCGGGATCTTCGAGAGACGGAATGGTCCGGAACAGATCCCACGTACACTCGTAGGCGGGGAAGTTGAACATCCTGCCGCCACGGATGACGTATCCCTCGTCGGGGTCGCCCGCGCCGTCCATCGCCCCGCCGACGACGTCCAGTTTCTCGTAGATGTGGATGTTCTCGCCGGGCATGTTCCCGTCTCTAATGAGGAAGGCTGCGCCGGCCAGTGACGCGATACCACTGCCGGTGAAGTGTGCTTCGCGATCGGTGACGTGAGGTTGCTGGTGAATGGTCATTGGGGATCTCTCCGTTCGGATCGGGCCACGGTGTGGTTCGTCGGCTCGTTACGTGTCGGAATACGAGGGTGTCGGCAGTAACGATTTGCAGGATAATTCCTGCTTTTTATAAAACGACTACTCCACGCTCGCGATCGTCTCGGCGACGAGTTGCTCGTGGCCGCGCCGAAGCCGTTCCGAGAGTGCAGACGTCGTCGTGTCGAGTTCGTCCGCGAGTGTCGCGAGGTCGGTTTCGCGGGGTACCTCGAAGTAGCCCATGCGATAGGCCACCCGCAGTGCCTCCCGCTGTGGTTCGGTCAGCCCGTAGCTCTCGGTACTCCCCTCGGCCTCGAAGAGCCGCCGTGGCTGGAAGTCGATCCCCGCCTCACGACAGGTATCACTGAACGCTTCGAGCGCGTTCCTGTCTGCAAAGTGGGCACTGACTTGCCACCCGTGCTGGGTCACGAGCGCACCGCTTGGATACGTCTGGCGATCGACGAGTTCGCCGTAAATCCCGACGTGTGCCGTATCCAGCACGACCCGGTACCGCGACTCGACGAGCGCCGACTCGATGGCGACGAAGTCGACCACGGAGTCTGCTGCTGTGAGGGCGGCCTCGATGTCGTCCGGATCGACGCCAGTCGTCGAGAACACCAGCGCCGGCTCTCCGTCCGTCCCCAGGACGGTGTTGTCGACCGTCAATGTCGTCTCGACCGCCGCCGCGACGCCACAGAGCGGGAGCGCCGCCGAGTGCAACTCGAATTCACAGATGACGCCCATACTGTGGCCTCCCGGCAGGGCACCGTAAGACTGTGGGTGAGCCGTTCGAGCGCCCGGACGACCGAACGACGACCGTCGAAGCTGAAGTAGTCCCCCTCTCTAACTGGGCCAGTGTGATACTGCCGGCTGTCACTTCGTGAGGATCTTCGCCACCCCGGGGTGGCGAAATCGTTCACAGATGTACAGCCGGTAGTATGAGGAGTGAGCAGTTCGTTGGTTTTGGTGTCTCTGCTCGATAGCGTTCAGCTAAGCAGGAGTGCTGGAGTGGCGACACCGAAGGGCAAGCACCGCGAGGGCTTTCGGTGCTTTCTCGCCAGTTTCGATCTCTCATCCGAATACCGCTGCCTCCGTGGCGCGACCATTTATGTGCGCGCGTACCACACGGGTGAGCATGGAACAGCTATCCTCGTGTTACTTCTGTGGTGCCGCCCTCGACGCCCAGATCGAGCCGTACCAGGTCGTGCCGGCGTCGCTGGACCCGACCGACGACCAGCAGCGAGCCGTCTCACTGTGTCCGAGCTGTCGCCAGAAGCTCGCACACGTCGTCGAGACGGTCGTCGAAGCCAGCGACGACGGGGACGCCACCGCTGCCGTAGACGACGTGCCGGATCTCGACCCCGAGGGCGCGCTCCTCGACGACGAGCCAGGCACCGCGACCGGAGCCGACGACGCCGTGGCCGACGGCCAGCCGACGGACGCGAGCAACGACACGAAGCCGGAACCGGAACCCACACGCGAGGGGCGATCCGACGACGGCAGCGAGTCGTCCCAGTCCGACGCCGACGGCCAGACCCAGCGAACCGGGTCGAGTTACTCGCACAACGGCACGGGCGACGATCACGGTGCCGACCGCCGTCGCGACGGCGAGACACGAACGGACCGTGCTTCGGACGAACGCCGAACAGAGAGCGCCGAACGACGCGACGATGCCCGTCCGCGACGGGACGGCCGGGACGCGAGCGACGACGCCGAGGCCGACCGGACCCAGCAGACGCACAGTGCCGGCGACACGGGCGAGGAGGACGACGGACCGTCCCTGACGGCACTGGAGTACAACAAGGTGATGCGACTCCTCCAGAACCGCGAGTTCCCGGTCGAACGCGCGGAGATCCACGACATCGCGACGAGCGCCTACGAGATCAGCGACCGGGAGTTCGACGCGATCATCGACGCCGCGATCAAGCGCGGGCTCATCGACGAGGAGAACGGGACGCTCGTGAGCGGCGACTGATCGCGCTCACTCGACTCGTTGCGTGTAGGTCACCTGTTTTTCGGTGAAGCCGCTGTCCTCGTAGAAGTTGCGCGCTCCCTCGTTGGCCCACTCACAGGAGACTTTCAGGTAGTCGACGCCGCGTTCGCGCGCGAGTCGCTCGACGCACTCGATGGCCGCGGTGCCGTGGCCCTGACTTCTGTGGCCCTGCTCGACGAACAGATCGACGATCTGGAGGTACCTGTCCAGTGCCCGTGAGGGGTGTTCCCCTTCGCGGACGAGCACCGAGCCGACCGTTCGGCCGTCGACTTCCAGCAGGAAGGCCGTGGTGTCGTCACCGTCGATGTGGTGCCGTGTGATACCCTCGACGACGTCTTCCGGATCGTCGTGAGCCAGCTCGTTCAGTTCCGAGTACGGCTCCATCTCGCTGGCCAGCTGGAACCAGTACTCGGCGAGCAGTTCGGCGTCGTCTCGCGTCGCCTCGACGAGATCCATACGCCGGTCACAGACCCCTCGTCGATAGCTGTTCTGGTGGTCTGGGAACCGATCGCACGCCAGCCGATGGTCGTCTTTAGTGAAGCGAATGCGGGCGTTGCTACCCAAAATCTGTTAACGAAACACTGCCCGAACGACTCCCCGAAGGCATACGGACGGGGCCGCCGAAGGGCCGGCTATGGAACTGCAGACACTCACGGATCGACTGGACGAGCGACTCGACACGGCGGCCTACGCCGATCTGGACGCGAGCCCGAACGGGCTCCAGGTCGAGACCCGCTCGACCGAGATCGAGCACGTCGCCGTCGCCGTCGACGCCGCCGAGGCGACCGTCGAGGCGGCCGCCGACGCCGGGGCCGATCTCCTGGTCACACACCACGGCATCGTCTGGGGCGGGATGGAGCGACTGACCGGGACCCACTACCGTCGGATGGCTCCCCTGATCGAGCACGGCATGGGGCTGTACGTCTCTCACCTCCCGCTCGACGGCCATCCGGAACTGGGCAATGCGGCCGGACTCGCAGACCTGCTCGAACTGGACGATCGGACTCCCTTCGGCGAGGTCGGGCCGGAGTACATCGGCCAGCGCGGACGGGCAGCCAGCAGCTTCACCGCCGAGGCCCTCCGATCGTCGCTGGCCGACGAACTCGACACCGCCGGCCACCCCGTGCAGGTGCTCGACTTCGGCCCCGACGAGATCGAGGACATCGCGATCGTCACCGGAAGCGGCAGCGACTGGATCGGCGAAGCCGCCGAGGCTGGCGTGGACGCGCTCGTGACCGGCGAAGGCAAACAGAAAGCCTACCACGAGGCCCGCGAGGCGGGGCTGACGGTCGTCCTCGCCGGCCACTACGCCACGGAGACCGTCGGCGTCCAGTCCCTTGCTACGCTGCTCGAAGAGTGGGGCCTGACCACGACCTACGTGGATCACCCGACCGGACTGTAGCGACCACGACGGACCGTATCGCTCAAGCGCCCTCGGCCGCCACTGTTCGCCGATGGACGCGCCGGTCGAGTTCGACGCGATCGACGAGCACGACGACCTGATCGCGTGGTCCCGTGCCTACTGCAAGCACGCCCGTCGCGAGTGGCTCGTGGACGTGCGCCTCGACCTCGTCGAGTGGACGGTCTCGACGCGAGCCCGCCGCCGTGCCGCCGCGGTCAGACACCCCCAGATCGACGACGCCACCGTCGACGAGGCCCTGGACTGGGACGCCGTCCCCGGTGCCGACGGCAGACCACTCGCCTGTACGCTGTCACTGACCTGGGACGCGTTCCGCGAGTTCTCGCAGGCGGAGTGGGCGTCGACGCTGCGCCACGAACTGATCCACGTCGAACAGTACCAACACTGCGGCACGACCGGCCACGGCACGGCGTTCCGGCGTCGCGCCGAGACACTCGACACCGAGGTCCACTGCCGGACGTTCGCCGACGCGCGCTGGACCTTCCAGTGTCGAACCTGTGGCACCGTCGTCGCCCGACGCTACCGAGACTGCCCGTTCGTCCGCGAGTACGACCGCTACCGCTCGGACTGCTGTGGCGACCGACTCCGACGCGTCGAACGGACGACGTGAACCCTGTCGGGGACGATCAGCTACCGGCGTTGCTCCGGCGAATCGTTCAGCCGCTCTCTCCGTTGTCCATCTGCTCGATCACCTCCTCGCCGAGCGGCGGGAGTGATTCGCCGATCGCCTCCACGTCCTTCGCGCTTCGACTGAGGCGGTCCAGCAGGTCGTTGAAGCTCTCGTCGTCCCGCTTCATGTCTCGGAGTCGCTCCTTCACGTCTTCGCTGACTCGAATCGTGCCCATGTGTGTACATGGCTGTGTTGAATCACTAGGCGGCGTCGGGATGGGTCGCTAAATCAAAGGAGTTGAAGCGGGAGACTCCAGTTGATCATGACTCAAATCTCCCGCTTCATTAGCGAAGTTGTTCCGGTTGCTCAAGTTGTTACCGGTGATGGAGACGAATCCGCCGCCCCGGAAGGTGGCGGCGGATTCGCCGACTA
>NZ_JADPQC010000068.1:0-391 GCF_017612575.1 Halomicrobium sp. IBSBa | reverse complement strand
CTTCAAGCCGGTCAAGCAGTTCACCGTCGCCAAGTACTTCGGCTCGCTCGGCGAGGCGCAGAAGGTGCATTTCAACGACGGCGGCCAGTTCGACAAGCTCTACACGCCCGGCGGCCGCTGATCCATGGGTGCGGCCATCTCCTCCGCGGGTGCTGCGGCACCCGTGCCGGGCCGCGCCCGACGCGGTGCCCGGCGCGTGCTGCCCGGCTTCGGGCTCACGCTCGGCTACACGCTGTTCTACCTGAGCGTGATCGTCCTCATCCCGCTCTCCGCGCTGCTCTTCAAGACCTTCACCCTGACCTGGGAGCAGTTCTGGACGGCCGTCAGCGCGCCGCGCGTGCTCGCGTCCTACCGGCTGACGTTCGGTGCGTCGTTCCTTGCGGCCCTGGTG
>NZ_JADPQC010000067.1:0-392 GCF_017612575.1 Halomicrobium sp. IBSBa | reverse complement strand
GTTCAGCATCGCGAACTTGAGCTTCTCGGGGCCGATATCGACCATCTCGCGGCGTTCCTCCGGGGGGAAGGTTCCGCGAACGGCGTAGTCGTGCATCTCCATCTCGGCGGCTTCAGTGTAGCGCTTGTCCAGCAGGATGCGCGCGCCGAAGTCGTCCGGCGAGCGGACCACGCGACCGAGGGCCTGTCTGGTCTTGCGGACGGTCGGAATTTCGACGGCGTAGCGCCAGCCGGCATCGTCCTCGCCATCGCCGAAGGTCGTGTCGTAGGCGTCCTGCACGGCGTCCATGCGGTCGTCGAGATGGGGGTAGGGAACGCCGACGACCACGACCGTCCGGGCGTCGTCGCCGTCGTAGCTCACGCCCTCGCCGAGCGTCCCCCACAGCGAGGTGT
>NZ_JADPQC010000066.1:0-394 GCF_017612575.1 Halomicrobium sp. IBSBa | reverse complement strand
CGACAATGCTTAATAAAGTAAATAAAGGTTTGAGTGTTGCCAATAAAGCAAACCCTAATCAAAAGACATCCATTACTGGTTTGATGGGTATATTGAAAGATGAAGAAATGAATCGTAGTTTAACCTATATGCTAAACATGCTGAGAGGTATGTCTAGAGAATAGATAGATTATAATTACAAATTAATAAAAATAAACGAGGCTAGGGTATTAATAAATATCCTAGCCTCGTTTATATTCACAGGTGAAATTTATCGACATCGATTGAATATTTAGTTGCTTGAAAATTAAACAACCATTTAGAAGTGTACTAAAAGCAATGAGTAATTTTAAATTTCTTTTGATTGTCTTGCTGTTATTGTTTTTAAAATGACATATTGAAAGATGATTAAATG
>NZ_JADPQC010000065.1:0-396 GCF_017612575.1 Halomicrobium sp. IBSBa | reverse complement strand
GCTGTGCGCTGTCGACGACGACTTCGCTACCGTCGGACTCCTGATCGCTGATGCTCACCGTCGCCGTGTCGGCTTCGATGATGCGACCGTCTTCCTCGTCGCTGAAGTCGGAGTCACCGTCGACGTCCAGCGTCTGGACGGTGAAGTTCGTTCCAGCGGAGTAGTCGCTGAAGTCGGCCGTGGCGGTGTACGTACCGTCAGTGGCGACGTCAATTTCCGGACGGATGACGAACGGGTTCGCGTCGCTCTCGGACTCCATCTCGACTTCGAGCTCGGAGCCAGGTGCGACGTTCGTCTCACCGGTCACTTCCTGACCAGCGGCGGCCGAGACCGTAACGACGCCGCTGTCGTCAAGGTCCAGTGTGGCGTCGCGCTCGGACGTGGTGTAGATCGCAC
>NZ_JADPQC010000064.1:0-397 GCF_017612575.1 Halomicrobium sp. IBSBa | reverse complement strand
TACCTGCGCTTCGTGAAGGGCGTGATCGACTCGGCCGACCTGCCGCTCAACGTGAGCCGCGAACTGCTGCAGGAAAGCCGCGACGTGCGCGCCATCCGCGAGGGCTCCACCAAGCGCGTGCTCTCCATGCTCGAGGACCTGGCCAAGCACGACCGCCACGCCGCCGGTGAAGGCGCCGACGGCGTGACCGACGTGGTGAGCGAGGACGACAAGGCCAAGGAAGGCAAGTACACGCAGTTCTACGCCGAGTTCGGCTCGGTGCTCAAGGAAGGCCTGGGCGAGGACTTTGGCAACCGCGACCGCATCGCGAAGCTGCTGCGCTTCGCCTCCACCACCACGGACACCACCACCGTCTCGCTGGCCGACTACAAGGCCCGCATGAAGGAAGGCCAGGAGG
>NZ_JADPQC010000063.1:0-398 GCF_017612575.1 Halomicrobium sp. IBSBa | reverse complement strand
GCGCCCGACCACGGCCGTGAACCCGCCGGCCGGCAGGTACAGGTCGAGTCCCTCGATGACGGCGTGGCCGTCGAAGCTCTTTCGGAGGTCGCGGGCGGTCACGGCGATGCCGCGGCCGGCGGGTGGCGCCGGTTGATGGGGCGGCAGCGGGCCCGCGTCGGCGCTCCGGGTCTCGGGAACGGGATCGGCCGGGGCCTCGCGGCGAAGGGCGTCGAGCAGCATCAGGCGCTCCTGTAGGCGGGGTTCCAGGCGAGGCAGGCACGCTCGAGCTGGCGCGTCAGCGCGTCCGCGAGCTTGCCCAGGGCGGCGTAGATCAGGATCGCCAGCACGACGACGTCGACCAGCATGAACTCACGGGCCTGCATGGCCATGTAGCCGAGCCCCGAGGAGGCCGAGAT
>NZ_JADPQC010000062.1:0-401 GCF_017612575.1 Halomicrobium sp. IBSBa | reverse complement strand
CCTAATCGCCGCCGATGGTCGTCACGATACCGCGAGGCGTACTCTTTCAGTATTACCGCTTTTCCCTGTACAACTCGCCGTTCGACGCCCACGACAAGGGGTGTGCCATCGACCTCTACCCAGACGGCGAGCGCGCGCCGTCGCCGGTCGCCGGCGAAGTGCTGGACACGAAGACGGTGCAGGCCCCGCCGAAGGCCTACGCCGCCGAACACGACCATCTCATCCTGGTCGACACCGGCGACACTGTGGCACGGCTGCTGCATGTCGACCCCGCCGTCGAACCCGGCGAGACGGTGGCCGTCGGCGACGACCTCGGGGAGCTGGTCCGAGCGGGCTTTTTCGCGCCGTGGGTCCCGAACCACATCCACCTCGGCTTCCGTGATCCCGACGCGAACCCCTAC
>NZ_JADPQC010000061.1:0-403 GCF_017612575.1 Halomicrobium sp. IBSBa | reverse complement strand
GACGAGGTCCTCGCGGTCGTCGAACTCGTAGAACCGCTCCAGCCCGTAGTACTGCTCTAAGAGGTCGTCGACGAAGCGGGCGGTCTGGAGCATGTGCTCGGCCGCGCCGTCCGAGAGGACGATGTCCTGGACCTTCAGTTCGACCAGCTGGTCATCGTGAGTCAGCGGATCGCCGTGGATGTCCTCCGTGTAGCCCAGCCCTCGGAGTCGCTCGGCGGAGACGTCCAGTTCCGAGGCTCGGACCGCCGTCACCGGCAAGTCGGTCATATCGTAGCGGACGGTGCCGTCCTTGAACGCCGAGACGTCGTGTTTTGCCCGGAGGATTCCCTTCTCCATCGGCTCCGGGACCTTCTCCTCGGAGGTGAGCCCCTTGACCGCTTTCAGTTGCTCGAAGGCTGTCTCG
>NZ_JADPQC010000060.1:0-406 GCF_017612575.1 Halomicrobium sp. IBSBa | reverse complement strand
CCTGTATCCTGAGCGCGTACCGCTTGCGGTAGGTGAGCGCGAGGCTGGCGGCACCGGCGACAGCGAAGGCCCCGCCGAGGAGGACCGACCGGTCAAGTGACAGCAGACCGAACCCGACCAGCGCGGCGCTCATCACCGCGAGAAACCAGTCGACGTCCTGAAGACTTACCTCGACGATGTCGTCGAGGTCGACGACCACCGGATTGTCGCCACGGTCGACCACAAGGCGATCAGCACCGAGGACGACTGTCCCGCCGGTCCGGAGCGTGCCGGCGTACCGCTGGTCGCTGACAGGCGATGCGGTGTCTGCGGTCGCGCCGTCGTTGTCGTCGTCCACGGTCAGTCGTCGCTCACGGCTGGCGGGCGGTCGCCGCCGCGGCCGCGGATGCGGTCCATCGCTGAGACG
>NZ_JADPQC010000059.1:0-407 GCF_017612575.1 Halomicrobium sp. IBSBa | reverse complement strand
ACGTAATCCTTCAGATGGCGCTGGAACGGCTCGGTGGCGAGCCGGAGCGCTGTCTCATGATCGGTGATCGCCTCGGGACAGACATCAGAATGGGGAACCAGGCCGGGATGGAGACGGTACTGCCGCTAACTGGCGTTACCAGTACGGCGGACTTAGAGGAGAGTGACGTGAGCGCGGACCACGTCGTGACCGACCTTTCAGAACTGGCAGCTATCGTAGAAAACGGACAGTAGGTCCGGAAACAGGGGAGTAACTGTTTCCAGGGGTCTCGATACCCAGAGCTCAGTCGAGCACTCCGGGGTAGTCAGCGATGATTCCGTCGACACCGGCCTCGACCAGTTTCTCCGCCTGATGCCAGGTCGTTATCGTGTACGGGATTACCTTCCGACCTTCCTCGTGTGCGGTCT
>NZ_JADPQC010000058.1:0-408 GCF_017612575.1 Halomicrobium sp. IBSBa | reverse complement strand
GTCTTGGACTCCGCGCTGCCCATGCGCATGTTCGTGGTCTCGCAACCCGACAGCAGCGCCGCGGCGCAGGCCACCGCCAGCAGGGTGAAGGTCTTCTGGAACATGGGAGAAATTCCTTTCGGGATAAACACAGGGGAATAAAAGGGCCGCGCCCGGCAGCGCTCGGCAGTGCGGCGCAGCCGTCGCGCGGCGGCGCCGAATCATAGCGCCGGGGTCTGCCCACGCCCAGACGGCGGGGGCAGGCGCCCCACCCGGTAGATCCAGACCGGGTGGCCGTCCACGGGCCGCAGCACGGCCTCGGGCGCGGCCTCCGGCACCTCAAAGGCGAGGCTGACCAGCCAGGCGTCCGCGGCCATCTCGGCGCGGGCCTTGGCCGCCGCGCGCGCCATGCTCTCCGGCCGCTGGAAC
>NZ_JADPQC010000057.1:0-409 GCF_017612575.1 Halomicrobium sp. IBSBa | reverse complement strand
GCTCTGGTCGGTCGGGACGTTCGACAGGAGTTCGATCAGCGAGTAGACCGCCGTCCGCCGGACTGCGGCCGAATCGTCCGAGAGTGCCTCGATGAGATAGTCCACCGGCCGGTCGTTGCCGAAGTTCCCGAACGCGCCGACGGCGATACGGCGGACCCGCTCGTCGTCGTCCTCGTATAGCGGGAGCAGCGCCTGGAGTGCCTGCCGGTTCCCGATGTTCCCCAGCGCGTCCGCCGCTTCGCGCCTGACGGCGGCTTTCGGGTCCGACAGGACCGACTCAAGCGGCGTCGTCGCCCGCGAGTCGCCGATCTTCCCGGCCGACCGGGCCGCTCGCGCCCGCACTCGTGGGTCCGGGTCCTCGAAGCGCTCTGCGAGCTTCGGGACCGCGTCGGCCTGGTCTAAGTTTCCG
>NZ_JADPQC010000056.1:0-410 GCF_017612575.1 Halomicrobium sp. IBSBa | reverse complement strand
TACCTACTTTGCTCACCATTTTTTCTAACGAGTCTAATAACTGATTTAGCTCAGGTGCTGTAATGCCATTGGCGTCATAAACATCATGCTCATTCAGTAGGTCAAGATAATATCCGTGGCTTCTATCACGGTCGTCAGTCCACCCTTCTAAATCAACACAAATTGTCTGTAGCACTTCCTCAATACTATTGTAGAGCTTTGTCACAAGCGTATCGTCAAAATCTCCGTTAAGATAACGCTCAAATGCGTCATTATAGCCTCTGAGAGCCCCATCCCACGGTTCTTGTTCTGCAAGAGCCTGTACTTTTTCGTCGATTTCCCCCATCGCCTCAGATTCCAGCGGAATGAACTGTATTATACCCCCTTCATCTGCCCACTCCATCTTCCATAGCAACCCCTCTGTTATGAGC
>NZ_JADPQC010000055.1:0-413 GCF_017612575.1 Halomicrobium sp. IBSBa | reverse complement strand
GTACTGTGTGGGCTCTTCCACTATAAGTGACCCGTCGTGTGTCTCCAGCGTTGATACCCGGTGTTACTCGAAGAGATCCTCGTGGCGGGCCGCGAGGTTGGCGTAATCGCCGGAGCTGAACGCCTCGAACACCTCGTTCGGGTCGATTGTTGTCTCTGACAGCGGTGTCACCGTGGCCGGGCTCCCGCGGACGAACGACTCGGCGGGGACCTCGTAGCCCGGCGGGACGACTGTTCCCATCGCGACGATGGAGCCCTCGCCGATGGTGGCGTCGCTGACTGTCGAGTTGAAGCCAACGAGCGCCCCGTCCTTGACCGCTGCGTCGTTGAGGACGGCTCCGTGGCCGACCATCACCTTCTCGCCGACGGTCGATGCGTGGACGATAGCCCCGTCACCGATCGCCGATTCACGGC
>NZ_JADPQC010000005.1:0-232098 GCF_017612575.1 Halomicrobium sp. IBSBa | reverse complement strand
CGGCGAAGCGCCGCCGACAGCGACAGCTCCGCCTTCGATCAGTGCTGTCCAACCGCTATCGACGACTCATCACGACAAAACAGGTAACTTAGGTCCGGCTAACTGGCGATGCTTTGTGAGGTACTGAGACTCCCTGTACCTACCCGAATCCAATCCATGCCCGTTATTTGTCTTAGCCGCGAACTGTCCCAGTAGACCAGTGATAGTCCATGTCTGATCAGATCTCGCTTCGGCAGAAAATCACGTCTATCTACAGCGTCGCGGCATATCGGCCGCTCTTTACCGTGACCATTATCTCGCTGAGCGTCTTCGCAGCGATCCTCGAAGGGATCGGATTGAGTTTTATCCTTCCGATCATCGAACACGTCCGCAGTGGGTCTCAGTCAGACCCCAGTGGTCTGATGAACCTCTTCATCTCCACGTACGACTTCTTAGGTGTCCCCTTCACACTCGATTACATCATCGTCGGTGTGTCTGTGGTGATGGTAGTCCGGTACTGCGCGAGCTTTCTCGTCGCGTGGCTCCGCGTCGCTCTACGGATGGACTACGCACGACACATTCGTTCCGAGTCGTTCCAGGGAGCCCTCAATGCGAGGATCGGCTACTTCGACCAGCAAGGTTCCGACGAGATCCTCAACGCAATCATCACGCAGTCAGACTACGCCAGCAAGGTGATCCGGCGGATGATCCGGCTCGTAGAGATTTCACTCGTCAGTCTGATGTATCTAGCCGTCGCGCTGTATATGTCTCCATCTTTGACTCTGTTTGCGATTGCGATCATCGGAACTTCGACGGTATTGCTACGATACGTATTCGAGTCGGGGTACGCCGTCGGTGGTCGGGTTGCAGAGGCCAACGAACGGATTCAGGAGGCGGCCCAGGCGGGGACACAGGGGATCCGTGATGCGAAAATGTTTGGCCTCTCTGATGAGTTGTTCGCGGACTTCCAACAGTCGCTACGGCAGTTCATCGACGCTCGAATCACAGAGCAACGCAACCGATCTGCCATCAAGAACGCGCAGCAACTGATGACTGCGCTCTCGGTGTTCTTCCTCATCTATTTTGCACTTGAGTACACGTCGCTGTCACTGGGTGGACTGGGTGTGTTCCTCTTTGCGATGTTCCGCCTGTCTCCGCGAGTGAGTTCCCTGAACAATCTCTTTTATCAGGCCGAAGCAGAGTTGCCACACCTCGTTCGTGCCCGTGATTTTATTCAGCGGATCGAAGCCGAAACCGAAACGTCCGGGGACCGACCGGTCCCCGAACCGGTCGAACACGTGGTGTTCGAGGACGTAACGTTCTCTTACGATTCGTCCGAGACGGTCCTCCGAGATATTTCGTTCGAAGCCAACACCGGGGAGTTCGTCGCGTTCGTCGGCCAGTCCGGAGCCGGTAAGTCGACGATCATCACACTGCTAGCGCGGATGTACGACGCCGACGACGGAGAAATTCGGGCAGACGGCGTTCCGATCGAGGAGTTCGATCTCGAAGCCTGGCGGGATCGGATCGCCATCGTCCGGCAGAATCCATTCATTTTTAACGACACTCTCGAATACAATATCACGGTTGGGAACCGGGATGCAACGCAGGCAGAGATCGAGCGAGTCGCAGAGATCGCAAAACTGGACGAATTCCTCGACGAACTCGACGACGGGTACGATACGCTGGTCGGCGACAACGGCGTGCGACTCTCGGGCGGACAGCAACAGCGAGTCGCGCTCGCACGAGCGTTACTGAAAGACGCGGACTTGCTCGTCCTCGACGAAGCGACCAGTGATCTGGACACGAACATCGAGGAGGATGTCCAGCGTGCGATCGAGGACATGGAACAAGAATACATCACGATCACGGTCGCACACCGCCTATCGACGGTTAAAAATGCCGATCGGATCTACACAGTCGTTGACGGCGAGATCGCAGACGTTGGGCGACACGAAGAACTCCTCGATCGGGACGGGAAGTACGCGGAACTGTACTCCACCTGATCGTGGGCTGTCAATCACACGGACGCTGAAGATCCACGATGAACGATACACAGGAGCCACGATCGATATTCTATCTCACCCAGTACTTTCCCCCAGAGACTGGTGCGGCAGCGACACGTGTCCAGGAACTGACCGAACGCTGGGGTGACGCCGGACACGACGTCACTGTTGTCACTTCAGCACCAGACTATCCAGAAGGAGAACTGTTCGATGGCTACAACAACGATTGGCTGGCGGTCGAGCAGCGTAACGGCGTTCGGGTCGTCATGACCAAGACGCTACCGACATCGAATACGCGGACAGTCCGCCGAATGCTCAAGTTCGTCTGGTTCATGTTCGCAGCCACCGCTGCTTGCCTGTGGCTCGACGAAGACCCAGATATGGTGATTGCCACCAGTCCACAACCGCTACTCGGTGTCAGTGCCATCATCACCGGATGGCTGCGAAGTTCGTCAACTGTCTTCGAAATCAGAGATCTCTGGCCGGAATCGATCGAAGAGGTCGGCGACTTCGACAACCGACTTGCGGTGTGGCTCCTCGATCGACTCGTTTCCTGGATCTACGCGCACGTCGATCGGATAGTAATCGTCTCACAGGCGTTCGAAAGACCCCTGCTCAATGCCGGTGTCGGTCGGGAGGACCTGTGGTACCATCCCAACGGTGTCGATCTCGAATTCTTCGATGATCACGGCGACGGGTCCGAGATCGACGAGACAGTGCAAGCGGTGTTCGACGATCGATTCGTCGTCTCGTACGTCGGAACAGTCGGGCGATCTCACGGTCTCGAAGTTGTACTCGACGCCGCGGATCGACTCCGTGATCTTCCCATCGATTTTGTCGTCGTCGGGTACGGGTCAGAACTGGAGCGACTCGAACAGGCCGCCGCTAGCCGTGGTCTCGATTCCGTCACGTTCGTCGGCCGTCGACCTAAGCATGAAGTTCCGACGCTCCTCCATCTTTCCGACGTGTCACTCGTCCATCTCCGGGACGAAGAACTCTTCAGAACCGTCATCCCGTCGAAGATGTTCGAGTCGATGGCAGCTAGGCTCCCGATTGTCCTTGGAGTTGAAGGCGAAGCGGCTCGAATTCTCGACCAGGCCAACGCAGGCGTTCAGGTCAAACCGGAGAATCCAGTGGCACTCGCCGATGCTGTCAGGCAACTGTACGAGCAAGCGGATCTCCGCGAGCGGTTCGGTTCCAATGGCCGTCAGTTCGTTGGGCGCGAATTCGCATGGGATACCATTGCTGCCGACTATCTCACCAACATCGAAACAATCACATCGGACAATGGTCAAAGCTAAATCCCTGTCAGCTACTACGGGTAGTACGTTACATGGCTACGGATCCGAAGCTAGCCGTTGTTCTCGGGACGCGACCTGAGATAATAAAACTCGCCCCACTCATTCGAGTCTGTCAGGACCGGTCGATCCCGTTCATACAAATCCACACCGGTCAACACTATTCTGAAAGTCTCGACGATGTCTTTTTCGAACGTCTCGATTTGCCCCAGCCAGAGTACGACCTTGCCATCGGATCACGGTCACACGGCGCACAGACCGGCGCGATGATCGAGAACATCGAGGCTGTTCTCGAAGACGAGGAGCCAGAGACAGTCGTGGTTCAGGGAGACACGAATTCGGTTCTCGCCGGTGCGATCGCAGCGAGCAAACTGTCGTCAGTCGCCCTCGCTCATGTCGAGGCAGGTCTACGGAGTTTCGACCGAACGATGCCTGAAGAGGTGAACCGTCGGCTGACGGACCACGCCGCTGATCATCTGTTCCCACCGACGGCCACGGCACGCGACAATCTCCTCGACGAAAACCTGCCGTCTGACCGGATCACAGTCTCCGGGAACACGATCGTCGATGCGGTCGAGCAACACGTCACGCTTGCCCGACAGGAGGCGACCATCCACACTACTCTCGATCTCGATGCCCCGTACGCGCTTCTGACTGCACACCGTGCCGAGAACGTCGACGACTCGGACCGGTTCAGGGCACTGCTCGACGGCGTCGCGACAGCAGCACGGAAACAGAATCTCGACGTGTACTATCCTGTCCATCCCCGTGCCGAATCGCGACTCGCCGAATTCGACATCGAGGTACCATCTCCGATCAACTGTATCGAGCCACAGGACTTCTTCGACTTCCTCGCCCTCGAAGACCGTGCGGAGATCGTGTTCACCGATTCGGGCGGCGTACAGGAGGAGGCGTGTATCCTTCAAACCCCCTGCGTGACGCTCCGTGAGACGACCGAACGACCCGAGACCCTCGACGTGGGTGCGAACCGCCTCGTCGGTGTCGAGACTGCAGACATCGTCACTGGCGTCGATGCGGTACTCGGACGTGGCACCGATTGGGACAACCCGTTCGGAGACGGGACGGCGGCCGAACAGATCCTCGACGTGCTCGAATCCAACCATGACTGAACCTAATCGACCGACAGTCTGTGTCCACGGACTCGGGTACATCGGGCTCCCAACAGCCGCGATACTCGCAAACAACGGCTACGATGTCTACGGATACGATGCCGACCCAGAGCGCCGAGCGGCGCTCGCCGCTGGCACCGTCTCCTTCGACGAAGCGGACCTCGAGCGGTTCATTGGCATGGCCCTCGACGACGGACTGGAAATAGTCGACTCGGCGAGGTCGGCCGACTTTCATCTCATCTGTGTCCCGACACCGTACGATCGCGATCACGACCAGATCGATCTGACCTACGTGGAGGCAGCCGGTGAGACGATCGCAACACTACTCCGGCCGGGAGATACTATCGTACTTGAATCGACAGTGCCACCGGGGACGACCGCCCGTCGCCTCAGGGCCGTCCTCGAAGACAGCGGAATCGCGATCCCGGACGCCGCGTCGCTCGTATACAGTCCGGAAACGGTATTGCCGGGTGATACACTCTCGGAGCTCCGTGAGAACGATCGTCTCGTTGGTGCAGTCGATGGAGACGACTGCGCCCCGGTCGTCGCTCTCTACGAGTCCTTCGTGAAGGGAGAAGTCCGGACGACCGACGCCACGACAGCAGAGTTCGTCAAACTGATCCAGAACGCTTCACGAGATGTCAACATCGCCTTCGCCAACGAAATAGCCAAGCTCGCCCACGAATTCGATATCGACGCTCGCGAGGCGATCGCCTTTGCGAACGGTCATCCCCGTGTCGACATCTTGGATCCCGGTCCCGGGGTTGGTGGTCACTGCTTACCAATCGATCCACTGTTTTTGAGTCACAACAACAATATTCCGATGCTCACCGAGACAGCCCGCCGTGTCAACGACGGGATGCCAGAGTACGTCGGCAAACTCCTGCTTGCGGCACTCGACGACCCACAGGCCTCGAGTGTCGCCCTCCTCGGGGTCGCCTACAAGGGTGGGGTAGCAGATACCCGTCAGAGCCCCTCTCTATCGCTCTCCAAGTTTCTCCAGGAACGTTGTGTCGGCGATCTCAGACAGACTGATCCGTACGTCGATCAGTCGGAGCACGACATCGTCTCCCTTCGATCAGCTCTCGACGGTGCCGATGCTGCGGCCATCGTCACTGATCATCCGGAGTACGGTGCGCTCTCTCCAGACCTGTTCGCCGAACAGATGCGTGGTCGAGTCATCGTCGATGCACGTGGACTACTCAACTGTAACCGCTGGGAAGCCGCTGGTTTCGACGTTTACCAGATTTGAAACGTGTAGACTATATCCAGGGCACCGTATTCGCTCATCGAAACGGTCATCAACTGTGATTTCGATGGTTCGTGCACGAACTGTCGCTGGCAACACGCAAGGCCATGCGGTCAGCGACGGATCTGTCAACGGGATCTGAGATGGGTACGAACGTACTCTATATTACGGTCGATTCGCTTCGTGCAGACAGCGTCGGATTTCTCGACGAAGAAGTAGCGACGACCCCAAATTTGGACGAGCTTGCCGACAGTGGTGTGTCGTTCGATACTGCAGTCGCGAACGGGATCCCGACGTACTACTCGTTCAAGTCTCTGCTAGGGGGCGTCCACTCGCTGAGCCACTCACAATCGATTGGGCTGCCCGAGACAGCGACCAGTATCGCTGAGGTGTTCGCTGACGCCGGCTATCAGACTGCTGGAATCAACGCCAGTAATCCCTGGTTGACACCTTCCTACGGGTACGATCGGGGCTTCGAAACGTACGAAGATTTCCTCGAAGCCGATGCTGGTGGGGGCAGTAGTCTGGGACGGCAGGCCAAACGTGTCGCCAAACGCGCCGTTTCGTTCAGCGACCTACTGACTGACCGGCTCGGTCTCTGTGGCCGTGTAGCAAGTGCGTTGCTGGGTTCACAGCCGCTCGAACCGGCCGAGAACGTAAGCGAAGTAGCTGTTTCGTGGCTCGAAGGCAAAGACGACGATCGCCCGTTCTTCCTGTGGATCCACTTCATGGACCCCCACTATCCCTGGATCCCCCGCCAGGAATTCCTCGAAGAGAGTCGGATCTCGACGTACGAGATCGGACGTCTCTGGCACACCGTCGCTCACGAGTACAAGAAGACGAACATCTCGTTCGACGGGGAGACGATTCGTACGATCCGTGCACTCTACGACGCCGAAGTACGCCGTATGGACGACGCCATCGGTGCGATAATCGACGCGCTCGAAGCGGCCGGAGACCGAGAGGAGACGCTGATCGCAGTCGCCGGTGACCACGGTACCGAACTGTACGACCACGGCGCGTTCAGTCACGGACCGACGAAACTGTACGACGAGGTGTTGTGCGTGCCACTGCTGTTCTCTGGTCCCTCGATCGAAAACCAGTCCCGTGAACTGGCAGGTCTGGTCGATGTTCCCAAAACAATCGTCGAACGGATCGACAGTGTCGAGACACCGACCACGTTCGAAGGGATCGACCTCTTCGAGACGAAACGGGAGTGTGTCTCATCCGAAGTCGTCTTCGATATCGATCCTGCACTGGGTCAAAACGAAGATAACAGCCTGTTACAGTCCCAGGTAGAACCACCATGGAAGCTAATCAGAAATCGAGAAACCGGAACGGTCAGGCTGTTCGACCGAAATTCCGATCCAGATGAACGAACCGATCTCGCCGACGACCGGTCTGAAGTTGTCGAAAGGATGGAAAGTGGACTGGACGAGCATCGAGCGACGGTTGAGCGTCGGACACGTACGGTCGTCGAACGATGTCGTGTTCGGGAACGAATCCGTGACCTCAAGGCGGACGATCTGATCTAGCATGGGGCTCCTCTCGGACCAACAGCGACTGAAACTCCGTACTGCCCAGCGCAAGCAGCCGACACAGCTCTTTCGTATCCTCCAGCGGAAACTGAAGAACCGATACCTCCCCCGTCTCCCGCTTGATTTCGACCGGCGATATGATCGACGACTCCCCAGAACGGTGTCGTTGACGTTTGACCCACACACGGCCACACTCGATCGATTGCGACAGGCCCTCCCCGAGTCACACGAGCGAACGTGCCGGCAGGCTTCCGAGTCGTTCGCCGCCGGTGAGATCACCTTTCTGAACCGAACTCGCTCTGTTAGTGACCCTGCGACTGTTCGGCCCGACGACGAGCGGATCGAATCACTCCCCCGGCTCTGGTACCTGAAGCTCGCCGGTTTCGAACCGGTAGAGTGGCTCGTGTTGGGTTTCGACGAGCCGTCCACTGCCGACGGCGTGGCCGAGACGATACAGACGTGGCTCCACGAGTTCGCCGTGGAACATCCAATCGGTGCCAGACCGGGATACTTGCGGGGTGCCTGGACTCCGTACGCAGTCTGTCACCGAATTCTCAACCTCTGCTTGCTGGGTGCCTGGGCGGGCGGGTTAGACGAGCAGCTCTCGACGTATCTCTACAAGAACCTCTCGTTCCTGTCGAGAAACGTCGAGCGAGATGTCGGCGGCAATCATCTCGTCGAGAACGGTATCGCGCTCGTCGCCGGCGGCCTCGCTGTCTCGTCACCTGACACGTCGTTCTGCCAACAGGGTCTCGACGTGCTAAAGCAGGTGACAGAGCAACAGTTCCTGAGTGATGGCTACCACTACGAGCGGAGCCCCATGTATCACCTCGCTGTGACTGATCGGCTGCTGTTGGCCGTGTCACTGCTGTCGGCCGGCCCGGCGGACGTACCTGAATGGTTGCGGACGACGGCTGAAGACGCCGTCGCGTTCATCGAGCACGTGACGGGACCGGACGGAGAGATCGCGCTGTTGAACGACGCCGTTTACGGCGAGACTCATACACCGGCGACCTACAGACGACTGGCCGATCGCCTCGATCTCACCGGAACGACGACACCCGAACTCGACGCGTCGGGGATCGTCAGGCGATCACTCGGACCGCTGTCGCTGTTGCTCGACGCCGGTGACTCCGGACCGTCGGGCCAGCTCGGACACGTCCACAACGATCCGGCGACGGTTCTGCTCTGGCACGAGAATCGACCGGTTCTGACTGACACCGGTACGTTCGACTACAGTCCCGGTGAGCGCCGCAGGCTCGCCCGCAGTGTCGAGAGCCACAACACCGCGGCACCACGGGGTGTAGAGCCAGTCACGTTCGGTGGGCGGTTTCTGATGGATGAGCCGATCGAGACAGAAGTAGCCCGAACGGACCAGCCACTTCCCACTGTGACAGTCCGGTACGAGACGAATGGGACGGTAAGGTACGAGCACACGCGAACGCTCGTCGAAGGACCGCGGTGGTGGCTCGTACACGATGCGATCGACGCGCCCGTCGACCAGATCGTGAGCCGACTCCACACGGCCCCGTCGATCAAAGTCTCGATCGAATCAGCCGTGTCACTTCGAGATGGCGACCGCCGTGTCTGTGTCGTGACACCGTCAGAAACCGCCGCCGTCCAGCGACTGGAAACAAAATACTTTCCAGCATTCGGTGTCGAACAGGAAAGAGTGGCACTCGAACTCTCGTCGGCAGACACTGTATCGTTCTTCGTCTCTCGGCAGCCGCTTGACCGAGCGAGAGTCGAGTCTGCAGACGGCTCGGTGTCTCGAATCGTGGTCGACGGACAGGAGTGGTCACTGTGAACGGGTGGTCGTTCAGCTGTCTCCTCGGGGCAGTCGGTCGCGACCTCACGAAGCAATCGACGACGCCTCACGAACACGACAGCCACCTCCGGGCGGCGATCGACTGGCTGTCTCAGAGTCAAGACGCCACCGGTACCGGTGGTGCCGCAGCGACGTACAACCTCCTGACTGGTTGGGCCGGCCCGTATCCAGAAACGTCTGGGTACATCGTCCCGACATTGTACGACTACGCCGCGTACACGGGCGAATCGGAGCCAGCCGAGCGCGCCGAACGAATGACCGACTGGGTTCGCTCCACACAGCTCGAAAGCGGTGCCTTTCCAGGTGGTGTCGATCCCGGCCCTGATCCGGATCCGAGCGTGTTCAACACCGGTCAGATCCTCTTTGGTCTCCTCCGTACGTACGACGAAACGGGCACCGAAGCGAACAGAGAAGCAGCAATCGAGGCAGGTGACTGGCTGTGTGACGTGCAACACGCTCGCGGCTACTGGGACCAGTACGACTACCGTGACGAGATCCACGCCTACTGTTCCCGCGTCGCCTGGGGTTTGCTCGAACTGTACGAACGAACGGAGACTGATCGGTTCCGGACGGCCGCGGCCGAGCATCTCGAATGGGTCACGAACCAGCAACGAGAGAACGGCTGGTTCGAGTATGCCGCCTTTTCTCCAGACGAGGTGCCGCCGCTACACACGATCGCCTACACGATCCGCGGGTTGCTCGAAGGCGGCTTCGTGCTCAATGACGACCGGCTCGTCGACGTCGCCCGACGCTCCGCGAGCCGACTGGCAGACATCCAGCGGTCAGCGGGCCCGCTGGCTGGTGCCTACAGCGATGAGTGGACACCCGCCGACCACTACTGCCTGACGGGGAACGCACAGATGGCCCTCGTCTGGCTCCGTCTGGCCGACGAGGAGAACGACTTCCCAGAGTGTGCAGAACGTGCGATCGACTTCGTCAAGTCCCACCAGCAACTCGACGCGCCGCCACAGACCCGTGGCGCGATCGCAGGATCGAGCCCGATCTGGGGACCGTATCTCCGCTTGCAGTACCCCAACTGGGCCGCGAAGTTCTTCGCCGACGCACTCCTCCTCTCGATGCGCCACGAAACACCCCCTACAAGCGAGCGATAGCGACCAGTGGGGTCTCTCGTCTGGCTACCGGTACCCGAGCGACTCCAGTTGCTCCTCGATGTCACGGTCGGGTGCCGCCGTGGAACGCTCCTCGTCGTCGCCGGCCTCGACGACCTGTTCCAGGACGAACGCCGCGTACTCCTCGACAGTCTCGAACTCGGTCCGGTCGACGGTCTCTCGACAGTAAGAATAGACGTCATCGGAGAGTTCGATGGTCACTGCTGGCATGATCGTATGATGGTACTGCATCCGTTTATCAGTTACTCAGTTCCGATCTTCGGTCGTCGAGCCTCCACTAGTTGCTGGACAACGACGATTCGTGTTCCGGTCGATCAATGCGTCGTGGGCTGTCGATCGATTCGTTCGGGAGTGACGTGAGTTCCATTCCAGATTCCGGCTTCCAGTTACTCGCTTCCCACTCTGTTACAAGCAGGCTTCCGTCGGGTGTTGCTACCACGAAGTCATCGGTACCGGTGAACACCTGTACGATCGTCCCCGGCGGTTCGTCGAAGACGAAATCGTCTGAGAAGGGCTGTCCTTTCCAGATGAAGATCCGCTCGCTGTCGTATTCGGTAAACGCTCCGGGGTAGGGATGCGTCACAGCGCGAATGAGATCGTATATCGTCTCGGTCGGGTCGGCCCAGTTTATCGCTCCGTCTTCGGGTGTCCGTTTGGGGTAGTACGTCGGCTCTTCCTCCTGTGGGATCGTCGAAAGCGTCCCGGCTTCGATATCATCGATACAGTGTTCGAACAGTTCCTGCCCGGCGAGAACGAGCTTGTAATACAGTGTCCGGATGTCGTCGTGGGGATTGATATCGAACTTCGTCGTCTCGACGACGTTCCCCGAATCCGCGCCTTCGTCGAGTTGCATCACTGAGAGAAGAAATCGATTGAGGTCCTGGATCAACGACCAGTTCATCGGCGATCGACCCCTGCCTTTCGGGAGTCCGTACGCACTGCCGTGCAGTCCGAATGCACCGTGTGTAAACGTATCGAGGACCTCTCCCGGGATCAGCCGCTGCCACCCGTGAACGAGAAGTAACTCCGTGGTTCGCGAACGGAAGTGATCCAGATCACGTTCGTCTCCCATGGAGTACGTTTCAGGTGTGTATACGTCAATATCGTTGGATTCGGCATACGACTGGAACGAATAGTATCCTGCAACGTCGTGTTCCTGTGCCTGTTCGGGCGTCAGCGTCAGAACCTCGGTGATCGGGACAACGTTCTCGTGCAAGTACCGGAAGATATCGAAACCGGATTCAGTGCAACCGGCGTAGACGATCCCATCAGAGATTCCGTCTGGCATACAGTATCACTGAGAAAGCCGGTCAATAAGCCTACCGTTACTTATTTTCTGTCGTGACCGTCGTCGTCAGCACCAGCGATCCCGGTCGTTTCCACACCCTTTCCGATCGTGTACAGGCGATGTTTCTCTGTCTCCGGTTCGATGGCGTCCCGACCATCTACGATGACCATGGGTGGGAAGTCATCCCAGTCGATGGTTTCGAAGACCGCGTGTGGGGTCACGACGACGACAGCGTCCGGTTCGGCGTCACTGAATTCCGACACTGACATCGGGTCTCCAGAGAACGATGACGTATCGGATAATAATGGATCGACCAAACGAACAGACGCACCACGCTCGGCGAGAAGATGAGAGATCCCGATTGCCGGTGACGCACGGGACTCGCGTACTTCCGGACGATAGGTCAACCCGAGTATGACAACGGTCGCGTCTTCTAACAGCGTTCCAGTCGCTTCGAGATTCTGCTGGAGCGCATCGACCGTGTACACCGGCATCTCGTCGTTGACCGTTCGTGCCGTCTGTATCAGCTCCGTGTCCGTGTCGTAGGGCTTCATCACGAAGTAGGGGTAATATGGGATACAGTGACCGCCCACACCCGGACCCGGTTCGTGAATGTTGATGAATGAGACGGAGTTAGCAGCATCGATCGCCTCGGTAGCATCGATTCCGATATCGGTCGACAGTTTCGCGATCTCGTTTGCCAGTGCGATGTTCACGTCGCGGAACAGCCCCTCATAAATTTTCGTCGCTTCGGCGGTTGTCGCATCCGAAACCGCAATCACATCGTTCTCGTTTATCTGCTCGTATATGCGGGTCGCCGTCCGGGTACTGGCTTCGTCGATCCCGCCGACGACCTTCGGATACGATCGACGGATGTCCTCGAGTGCGGATCCGCTTGCAGTTCGCTCTGGACAGAAAGCGAGACCGAACGTCCCGGGCTCGAGACCGCTCTGTTCGACCAGTTTCGGGTAGATCTGATCTCGACAGGTCCCGGGTGGAACCGTCGATTCGACGATAACCATGTCGCCTTCCGTCAGTCCGTCAGCGATGTCGTCTACGACCGAGTTGACGATCGAGAGGTCTGGATTGTCGTCGCTGTCCAGCAGGGTGGGGACAATGACGATGTGTAGTGATGCCCAGGACGCGACGGCGTTCGGGTCGACGACAGCCGTCAGTTCACCACTGTCAACACAGTCCGACACCAGTTCCGGGAGTCCGGGCTCGTTCTGTACGGGAGATCGTCCTCGGTTGATCGCGTCGACGACTGCTTCGTCAATATCGGCTCCTCTGACCCCACCGAACGTATCAGCGAAGACCGCTGCGACAGGGAGTCCCATCTTTCCGAGTCCGTAGACACCAATATTGACAGAGTCGATGGCGTCCCCAGTTCGATTGCCGTCCTGCACGTACGGCGCTTCGTTGCGGTGTTTGTCCATTTGTTATCTCCGTCCAGATTTGTTATCTCCGTCCAGTATGGTGGGCCGCTGGTAACCAAATAACGACCCTTCTGTGAGAGTGTAGCGGGCCTATGGTCCCGCATTATTTATAGGGAGCGCATCTCCCCAATCTGGTAATCAGTTGGCTTCGCTGATCGTCTCGTTGTCGGGCAGGTACTGTTCGTCAATGTACGCCGACACGTATGCACTTCTGGACTCCTGTTCGTGTGCCAGTCGCTCCACGAACTGCTGATCTGTCTCGGCCCACAGTCCGGGGTGGACGAGCATCTGAACCTGGTCAGAGAGATCCGATTCGAGCGGTCGCTCCTCTCGCCACCGCTGATTCGAGTCGGCCAAATAGGTAATTTCGCTGAAATACCGTGGTTCGTACGTATTCGTGAAATCGTCGTATTCGACATCTAATACCCAGTCCGGTGGGATATGGAACGAGGTCGCGTCGGCGACCGCATCGACGAGGTGAGAGAGGATCGCTCGTTCGGATGTGACCTTTTTGCTCACTGCTTCGGGACCGGGATCGTCGTCCCAGTACTGATGCGTACTGAGGTGGACACCGATCTCGTGGCCGTAGCTTTCGATCTCGGTCAGTATCTCTCTCGATCGGTCGTGTAACGGATTGTATAGTGGCGACGTGAGATGGAAGAAATATGTCGAGGAGATACCGAGATCCGACTCGAGCTGTGCCATTTCGAGAGCCCGGCGTGGTGACCAGTCGACATCATGTCTCAGAAATACAGTCTTCCCATCACTCACCGCGCCGAACGATCGGAATTCGTATCCGCGCTCAGATAATCGTTTGAGAAGGTCTCTGTAATATTCATATGTGAAATCAGTCATCAGTACCGAATGGCTTTTTCGCAGGACAGAATAAGTGTTTGTGTTCGGCGACGTGCTGTTTCCACGGTCGATCAGTGAACTGAATGCCAGTCCCAGCGCATACCGGCGGCCTGTTCGATGCGTTGCACACACTCCACTGCGCGAACACCGTCGGTTGCACTTACTTTCACATCTCGTCCCCTACGTACGGCAGACACGAACGATTCGAGTTCGTTCCGCAGTGGTTCACCGCTCTCGACCATCGGCCGCTCGATGATGCTCTCGTGACGATACCGAACGTCGCCGTCATCCTCGATGTACTCCGGAAGCGAGTGTCGATAGATTTCGACAGACTGGTCCATGTAGTCGATCTCGATGTAGCACGACTTGGCCGTGATCGAGAGCGTCCGTACCTTCCGCTGAGTCGCTCTGCTTGCCGTCAGCGTACCGACGATATCGTTCTCGAACTCGAGGGTCGCAGTGGCGTGTGACGGGCTCGGAGCGGCCGCTTCGATCGACCTGACTGGTGCGTCGACGAGCCAGAGCAGGATGTCGATATCGTGGATCATGAGGTCGGTGACCACGTTGTCGTCGATGTGCCGTTCGAGCGGTGGCCCCAGTCGTTTCGCGTCGACTGCGACGATCTCCAGTTCGGGAAGGATGTCCCGCAATGTCACGATAGCCGGATTGAACCGTTCGATGTGACCGATCTGGAGCACCACATCTTCGCGGTCGGCCATCGAGAGCAGAGCCTCACCTCGCTCGGGGTCCTCGACGAACGGTTTTTCGATGAGCGTGTGGACACCCTGCTGGATGCACTCACTGGCGACATCGTCGTGGTACGCCGTCGGGACCGCAACTGAGACTACGTCGACTTGATCCAACAACTCTTCGCGACTACGGACTTCGGTCCCGTGGTCGTCTGCGACTGTTCGCGCCTGCGTCTGGTCGGCGTCGTGTATGCCATCGAGTGTGACGTTCGGCAGCTCCTCGTATACGCGTGCGTGGTGGCGGCCCATGCTCCCGACGCCGATCACACCAGCGGCCAGTGGCTCTGATTCGTTCGTCATGTCTCCGTGTACTCCCGGACTCGCATCGCGATCTTTTCGATGTCGGTTTCACTCACGGCCGGATGGACAGGCAAGGATAGTACGTCGTCTGCGGCCTGACGTGCGTGTGGCACCTCGACATCGACTTCGTCGTACGCCTGCTGATCCGGGATTGCGTGCGGATAGTACACGCCAGTCCCGATGTCGTGAGATTCGAGATATTCCGCCAGCCCGTCACGATCGTGATATCGGATCGTGTACTGGTGGTACGCGTGCCTTCGACCGTCCGGTTCCTTCGGGACTCGAATGTCACTCCCCTCGAGCAAGTCAGTCAATCGTTGCGCGTTGGCCCGGCGTTCCTCGACGAACCCCGGCAGTTTCTCGAGCTGGTGTTGTCCGATCGCCGCCGCAATCGAGTTGAGCCGAAAATTGTGTCCGACAGCAGTGTGCTCGTACGCCGCGTTCGGATCGCGCCCGTGGTTGACGAACGAGCGGACTTGCTCCGCGAGATCGGGCCTGTCTGTGACGACCATCCCGCCTTCCCCAGTTGTCATGTTCTTCGTCGGGTAAAACGAGAAACAACCAAAGTCCCCGAACGTTCCGATAGGGGAGTCCAGACATCTCGCACCGTGGGCCTGTGCCGCGTCCTCAATCAGCAGTAGATCGTGCTGATCGGCGATTTCGGTTAGCCGTTCGATGTCGCATGGGAGGCCGTAGAGGTGGACCGCCAGGATCGCGGTGATATCGTTGTCCTCGCTCACGAGCTCTTTGACGTGGCCTGGATCGAGGTTGAACGTCGTCGGATCGATGTCAGCGAACACCGGCTCGCCACCTGCGAGACGAATCGCGTTCGCACTCGCGACGAAGGAAAACGAGGACGTGACCACTTTGTCGCCCGCTTCGATCCCGGCTGCTTCGAGGGCCGCGTGTAATGCTGTCGTCCCGTTGCTCGTTGCGATGCCGTGTGATGTGCCACAGTACTCAGCAAACTGCTTTTCGAAGGATCGAACTCTCGGACCGTCGGCTAGCATCCCGCTTTGAAGTACTTCTGTTACAGAATCGACTTCGGCGTCAGTGAGGAGGGGATTCGCGATCGGTATCACGTGTCGTTTCCTCCCTCAAGTTCCGGGGGCAAGGGATACGGTTCAGCAGGCGATCCGATCGCCAGCGTTTCACCTGGGATGTCGCTGGTGACGATTGCTCCCGCAGCCACGAAGGCACCCTCACCAATCGTCACTGACGGCAGTATCGTCGCGTTCGCCCCGATCGAAACATCGTCTTTCAATACCGGCCCATCGAGTGGAACGTCTTGCCTGAGTGGATAGGGGTCGTTCGTCAGGACGGTGTTTGGCCCGACGAACACGTCATCGTGGATTTTGGTCTCTTGCGGTACGTAGACCCCGGTCTGCAGACTCACCCCGTCACCGATCGTCGTCTCTCCATCGATGACGACCTGTGAACCGACGAGTACGTCGTCCCCGATCGTCGTGTGTTCTCGAACGAGTGCGTGATGCCCGGTAACGAACCGATCACCGACCTCGACATCGTCGTAGACGATCGTCCCGGGCCGGATGATTGGATCTTCACCGATTACCGGTGGCGTCGTATCGTCTGCGTACTCGTATCCGACAGTCGTAGCAGGTACCGAGTCATATACTTTCTCTGAATCAGTCATTGATGCAAATCCGGCTGGTTCTCTCTACGGGTACTCATCTCTCTTAGCTAAAGTAATCAACGCTACACGTGCCTTTCCGTTGGTGGGTCGTTGGCTGTCACGATTGCCTGGTGACCGAAACTAAAAGTAATCTTGAGGGAGAAGATTTGTGTCCTCGGATCACATTCGGTCGTCAGAAATACATGATGCCATCGGTGCCCCATCCGAATCTTCAAATAGACTGGACGCTTCACTTAGTGGTATGGCTCCGTTCGGTAAAGGATTGAAGATTCTTCGTCATCAAGGACTCTCAGCATTTACCTGGAAGGTTCTCCGTTACACGCCGATCTGGTACTTGGTATGGAACACTGTCACGTCGCGTGCTCCGGTCGGCACGAACATTTATGAGCGTGACTGGGATCTCCTGATCATCCTAGACGCCTGCCGAGTCGATTCTCTCCAGCGGTTTAGCGACTCGAAACCGTATCTCGACGATATCCAGTCGATCCAGTCTGTCGGTAGTATGTCGGCCGAGTGGATGCTCAAAACGTTTACCGGGGAGTACCGCGACCAGATTGCAGAGACCGCACACCTTTCCGGGAATATCTGGTCGTACCGAATTCTCGAAGAACAGTTCCACAGACATCGGATGGATGCTTCCGAACAGGATTACCTCTACGATGGCTGGCCTCACTGGCAGACGCTCTCTGCGGACGAGTTTGGATATTACGAGATGATCTGGACCGACGTGGACGAGGACCGATTGCATCCACAGAACGCGGCCATTCCCCACATTTTGACCGATCGTGCGATCGACATCGGTCGGGAGAAGGATTTCGACCGCCTGATCGTCCATTATACACTCCCACACATTCCATTTATCGCCGATGCGCTGGACTGGGAACCCGGCGAGATGTCGACTTCCGAACTCATGGATGGACTCGATCACACGCGAGAGATCACGCCTACAGAGGAGGCACCGTATGAGGGTACGAAATGGAACGAAGAATCTACCGATACAGTCAAAAAGGGGTTTGAAAAGAATCTCGAATTAGTGCTGGAGTACGTCGAGATCCTCCTCAGCAACTTCGAGGCAGAGGATGTCGTCATTAGCGCAGATCACGGTGAAGCGTTGGGAGAATACGGTCTCTGGGGACACCCCTTCGGGTTCCCGTTGTCCCCCGTCAAGACGGTCCCGTGGGCTAAAACGACCGCGAGTGACGAGCGCACGTACGAAACACAGTACGACACGACACGGATGGTGCCCCACCGCGAGGAACAGATCGAGTTCCTCGAACAGATGGGTTACCTGTAGAATTGCTACCCGACAACATCGGTAAGTATCTCTTCGTACGAATCCCCGATACTTGCAAGTGAGAAATGGTCATCGAGATACTCCCGACCATTCCAGCCGTACTTATCGATCTGTTCTGGGGAGTCCGAAAGCGCTTCGATATGCTCGGCAAGCAGATCGACAGAACCGTCCGCGTACAGTCCAAGTTCACGCTGTTCGATCGTGCCATCGAAATTCGAGTGTAGCGAGACAACCGGAGTCGCGAACCGCCACGCTTCCAGCGTCGTGTTTCCGAAGCCTGCTGTGGTGCCCGTCGTCTGAATAAATCCCATCGACTTCTTGAAATACTCATGGATTGTAGTTGGTTTCACGTAACCGATGTAGGTCACGTTGTCCATGGAGCTGGCAGTCTTAATGACTCGCTCTGTGAACTCCGGATGGCCTCCTTTTGGACCTGCCATCACGAACTCTTCGTCCGGGAGCTGGGCCGCGGCATCGAGAAACGTATCGGGATGCTTGTCAGGTGTAAGCCTGCCGGCCCAAAAGAAATATTCGCGCTCAGACGGATCGAGGATGTCGTCCGCTGGTGGGAGATCGTAGCCTACTGGTACCACAGTCGCCGGAATGTCGTACTCTTCCTGCAACACCTGTTTTTGATGGTTTGTTAATGTAATCACCTGGTCGGCATCCCCAACAGAGCGGAGATAAAGACGTTTGATGATCGGCTGTGTCAGCCTCTTCATAGATATATTCGAAAACCAACCATGTTCAAGATCATCTAGGCGTTCCGGTTCAACAGTCTGGTCACTTGCGACGACGTAGACGATTCGTTTATTGATGATCTTGGAAATAGCGGTTGCAAAAATGAACAGAACCAATGACGAGCGAACGTAATAAATATCTGCGTTCAGATTTCGCATAGCACGGAAGAGACCCAAGAACTTTTTATGTGCCCCGCTGAAACCAACATTCATCGGAATTGAGCGTTTCAGAGTAATTGAATCGATTGTTTCCTCACCAAGTCCGCCGTAGTCGCCAGTTATATACGAAATTTCGAATCCACGTCGTCTGAGTTCCTTGCCGAGCAAATACTGTTGTCGCTCTGCACCGCCTGCGCTTTCGTAGTTTCCGTCAGTGAGATAGCAATACACCTGCTGAGAAATAAAACAGATATGTGGATTCGACTTGCCCATGTCCGAACTAGTCCAGTAACAGATCTTAAACTGATTGGTCTTGTACCACGGTCTGGTGCTCTCGACTACACGCCAGTAGGTGTGGAGGCGGTCAATTCACTGGGTTATTAGTACTGATGTGGTTTCTGGTTTCGTATGAGTGGCGAGTATAGATTGTTAGCGTGTTCGAGAGCCCATCCTTCTGCAATCAACCCCTACAAGGGATTGTTCAATCGTCGGTCACTCTCTTCGCTGGCACAGTACTGCCCTGTCGATCTTGATGTCATAGCTCCTGTTCCCCGTGCTCCCCCCATCGGCCCATACTCGAACTACCGAAATATGCCATCTGTTGAGTACTCTAGAGAATACGAAGTGCACCATCCAAGATTCTTCTATCCGTTACCGAAACGGCTATTCAAGTACACAGTTGCCAGCAAGTCCTTCACTCGTTCAGTCACGAATTACGCAAACGATACATTAGCGATTCCAGACATTATCCATGCCGGTCACATTTATTTCGACGGGTACGGAGTACTGCAATACTGTAAGCAACACGATATCCCATTGACCGTGATGGGTCGTGGACATCTACTCAATAACTACAACTCGCTACCTCGGTCAGCGAAGAAGAAAGTGAACAAAACACTCGATTACTGTAGCAGGGTGTGTTGTGTCAGTGAGGCGTTGAGCGATATCGCGAGAGATTTGACTGACGAAAAGAAGGTAACACTGCTCGCAGAAGGTACAGATCCGAATCGCTATCCGACTGGGAACGCCGAATCGATTCGGCACGAACTTGATATACCCGAAGAGAATGCCGTTGTTCTGTTTGTAGGGAGCTTCAACAAAAACAAAGGAATCAAAGAGATAACTGAAATTTTGCCAACCCTAGAAATAGCCGATCTGACCGTCGTGTTCGTCGGCCACCATGGTGACCTACGGTGGGAGGTCGAGCGAGCGATGAACCAGTCGAGCGTGGACGTTCGATCGTACTGGAAATTATCTCCGCTTGCACTTCGGCGGCTATACGCTGTTGCCGATCTACTCTTGCTCCCAAGCTACTCGGAAGGGAGACCGAGCGTTATTTATGAAGCAATGGCAAGCGAAACTGCGGTGTTTGCTTCCGATATTGGGGGTATCCGTGAACAGGTCGCCAACGGCACGACGGGGACCTTGATTCCGCCGGGAGATCCCGAAACGCTCCGAGAGCGGTTGACGGCGATGGTCAGTGACCGTGATTCATTAGCGGAAATGGGAAAAGCAGGTCTTGATCGGTTGCAGGAGAACGGCTGGACGTGGAAGCGGCATGCAGAGCAACTGTATGACATCCACAGAAGCATCATCGAGACAGACGATCACAGCACGAGCGGATGATCGCTGAGTAGAGTAGTTCGTAGGCGAAACGGAGCCTTCAAAAGGATCGTGATTCATCACTCAAGCAATGAAAACGGTCGACATCGAAGCGTTCCAGCAGTTTGAAGACGATTTCGGTGTATTCGATCTTCGTGTCGACGGTGTCCGATTCTGGGAACGGATCAGGTTCCAACTGTTTCGAGCGGTAAACCCCGATACGCTCGGGAAAGCACATTCGGAGACTGGATCTGGATGGCGTGCGTACGCGAAGGGCGGTACACAGTGGTTACGGAACGTCTTTCTCAAGAATCCGTTTCTCGCCTCGTCGTCTGATCTCATGTTCGTCGGTACTGGACGGCGGAAACTTGAGCCGGACGGACAGTACTGGGATATCTACTGCGATCCGATCCATACTGCGTGTGACTACGACTACGCCCACTTCGAACAGCCATATCAGTTGCGACACGAGACACCAGCCAAGACCGAGAATCTCCGCTATCTGGACCTCATCGAGTTCTCCTCGACGATCTGGAATATGGTTCAGCGAGAAACTGTCGATCTAAGATCAGACGAACGGGAGAGACTCGAAGAGATCGACGGCGCGATCGATGATCGATTCGGCGTTTCTGTCGATCTCACGAGTTGGGTCAGACGACTCCTCTCACACCGTCGAAACAAACTGCCGCTGTACGAACGCTTGCTCAACCGTGTCGATCCAGCGGCCCTCGTTATCGTCACGAGCTACGGCAAAGAAACCCTGATCGAAGCGGGCAAAAACAAGGACATCCCCGTCATCGAACTGCAACATGGTCTACTGAGTGAGAAACACCTGGGGTACTCGTTCCCCGGTGACCGAACGAAGGAAACGTTCCCGGACTATTTTTTCACCTTTGGTGAATTCTGGAAAGGGTATGTTGAATACCCGATTCCCGACAGCCATGTCGTCCCAATCGGGTACCCGTATCTGGAGCGTCGTGCCGGATCGTATGCCGATATCGAAGCAAGAGACCAGATCCTGTTCATCTCCCAGGGGAAAATTGGCGAGGAATTGTCACAGTTTGCGGTCGAACTGAACGGGCAGACAGACCACGACATCGTGTACAAACTCCATCCCGGTGAGTACGACCGATGGCGAGACGAGTACCCGTGGTTGATCGACAGCGGCGTTACCGTCGTCGACTCGGACGAACCACCGCTCTACCAGCTCATGTCCGAATCAACGATTCAGGTCGGCGTCGGTTCGACGGCGATCTTCGAGGGGCTGGCGTTCGACTTGCGGACGTATATCGTCGATCTCCCGGACGCTCAAGACAGTGAATTTCTGATCGAAGAGAGATATGCTGACCTGGTGAGTACACCGGAGGAGCTACTCACGAGTGCAGACGAGGTATCCAGTCCCGACCTCGAGTCGTTATTTAAGTCGAACAGTATCCAGAATTTCGAAAATGCCCTCAAAGCCATCACGACCGATGAAGAACAGCTACAATCCCGAAGTCAGAAGCGGTCTCGGAATGTCACGATTCTGTAAAAGGGACGCGGCATTTCCGGCGATGTAATTCGCAAGAGGTCGGTTACACGTCGATGTTCTCGAAGTCGTTGACCGGGCGGGGGACAGTGCCCGACTGGTGGAACGACTCGGTGAAAATTTCTTCGTTCCGGTGTGACTCGACGATTTCCCAGAACTCCCGATCGGAGTAGCCGGTAAAGTCGAGGAAGTCGTCGAGGATCCGTTCGTCGAGTTTGTGGTCGTGTTCTTCGATCAGTTCGATGCCTTCCTCGATACTGATGTCGAAGTGGTCGCTCCGGCGGCGGTAGCCGACGACGTCCGTCGTCCGGTAGTAGCCCATCTTCGGATACTTCATCCAGACGTTCATCAGATAGCCGATGGAGTCTATCTGGTCGTAGTCTTCGATGAAGCCCGCGCGGTCCCACTCGTCATGGAGCGTCCTGAACCCGTAGTTTTTGGCGATCTGGTAGTTTTCGTACCCGTCCCACGGAGTGAAGTAGCTGAGATAGATCGGTTCGAGGCCGGCCTCGTCGATCTCCTCTGGCGAGGGATACTCCATCAGGTTGAGATCGTCTTCCTCGATACCGTTGTCCAACCACAGGCTGAAGTCGACCGGCTTCGCGACCTGGTTCTTGATCTGATCTTTGGCACTGTAGGGTTCTTCCTCGTCGTGATCGTGGACAACCCCACCGTACTCCCAGTCGGTGTTCTCACCGTAGATGATCAACGGGATGTCGAATTTGATGCCCATCTGCAGTGGCACACAGTAGATTGCCCGGTCGATCGGCCAAGTAGGGCTCCCGAGCTCTTCGAAGGCAGTCCGCACCATCTTGCGGACGGTATCGACGCTCACGTCCACGGTAATGAGATCACAGTCGAAGGCGTCCTGGATGTTCTGGACGTTGTGTTTGCCGGTCTCGGTCTTCGTGAACGGATCGCTGACCGCCACCAGAAGTGGGTTCATCCCGAGCTTCTCTTTCAACACGTAGGTCTGATAGTGACTGTCCTTACCACCACTCACAGGGATGATACAGTCGTATCCACCGTCGTCGCACCTGTACTCGTCGACGAGTTCTTCGAGTTGTGCCCAGCGTTCCTCGTAGTCGTTTTCCGCACGCATCTCGTGGTGTGTACAGCCCTGACAGAGTTCCTTGTCGTTGAGTTCGACGCCAGGTTTCGTCGTCGGCATCAAACAGTTCGTACAGCGTTTCATACGTTTGTAGGGGTAGATGGACCATCCGCTAGTAAAAAAAGGTGGCGGGGACGAGATTCTCGGCAGATGATATAGTCTCGCAAACCAAATGTGAACACTTCTGGTTCTCTGCTGGCAAAACGTCGGGCGCTCTGGCTAGTTGATGTAGCCGAGATCCTGCAATCGTTCTTTGATCGCTTGCTCGTCAGAGTGGCTCAGATCGAAGTTGTACTCTCGTGCCATGGTTGTCTCCAGTAATCCACGCTCGTGGATCTCCTCGCGAACGTGCTCGAAACTCTCTTTGGGCGTTTCCGCTTCGGTATCGACGACGATGTCTGGGTTGTGGGGCTCCTCGAAGGGGTGGTTGATCCCGGTGAAGTTTTCGATTTTTCCGTTACGGGCCTGCTCGTAGAGCCCTTTTGGATCGCGCTTTTCACACTCGTCTACCGAGCATTTCACGTATATAAGGACGAAATCGCCAGATTGTTCGACAATTTCTCTTGCCGTCTGTTGTGAGTCTCTGAAGGGAGTGATCATCGCGTTGACGACTGCGATCCCGTTTCGATTTAACAGGTTACAGATGAACGCGGTTCGGCGGTTGTTCAGGCTCCGATCTTCCCGGGTGAATCCGAGATCTGGATGAAGGTTCTGACGGATCTCGTCGCCATCGAGGTTCTCGATAGGCACAGACTCGTCCCTGAGATAGTTGTCGACACGCTTAGCGAGTGTCGATTTGCCGCTCGCGGGGCGACCCATAAACCAGATGGTAAACGTCATTAGTAGTCTTCACCCGTCGTTTCGTCTGTGCCTGTAATAAACGGATCGCTGAAGTCGGCGATCGTGTTCGCAACTTCCGGACGAATCATCTTCTCAGACGGTTGTTTCCCTTCGCGTAGTAGTGAGCGGATCTTTGTTCCGCTCGGGTATACCCGCTCGGCATCGTCGTGTGGACATACTTTCTCGGATGTCATCCCATCACAGCGTTCACAGTAAAACGAGTAGTCGTAGAACAATGGTGTGATCCCGACATCGTTCACTTGCTGGAAGATTCGCTGGGCTCCGAACTCATCATAGTAGTCCTCTACTCCGGCGTGATCACGACCAACGATAAAGTGCGTACAGCCCTGGTTCTTCCGGACGAGTGCATCGAACAGTGCCTCTCGTGGGCCCGCGTACCGCATAGGCGATGGGAACACCGACAGCGCGACGCGCTCGCTCTGATAGTAGTTGTCGATAAGCTTAGAATACGCCGTCAGGATCGTCTCGTCACGGTAGTCCCCAGTCTGCTTGTCGCCGAGTTTCGGCTGAATCAACAGGCCATCGACGAGCTCAAGTGCCGACTTCTGGATGTATTCGTGTGCTCTGTGAGGGGCATTCCGAGTCTGGAACCCGACGATCCTCTCCCAGCCCCGGTGTTTGAACAACACTCTCGTCTCCGCGGGATGAAGATCGTTCTCGTTGTATCGAACGTCGCCGATGACAGATATCTTTCCTCCGACAAAAAAGTCTTCCTGATTCAGGAAGGTCCCCACACCGTGATGTGACCGCTCTGTCGTTCCAAAGAGCTTTCGTGCCGATTGTTCCTCGTTGTACCCGTAGATATCACTCACGTCGATCTTGCCAACGAGATGGCCATCTGGATGATAGAGCCCCGCCGTCGTCGAAGGGTTCAATTCTGCTGCTTTGTCGCTGTCGACATCGAGCGTGATCGGCAGTGGCCAGGTCGTCCCATCCTCCAGGGTCATGTCGTTGACAACCTTCAGGAAGTCGTTCTGGCCGAGGAAGCCGTCGATGGGACTGTATCGACCGACCCCGATGTTTATCAGTTCCTGATACTCACTCCAGTCGAGATGGATGCTTGGGGCATCTTGGACTTCTTTGCTGAGTGCTCGACGGTCTTCGCTAACGATACGATCAACGAGTTCACCACCGTGTGGCTCAATCACGTCTGTACTCTCCAGACTGACGTTCACTATTCCAGGTTATAAATGGCGTCGTCACCGTTGTCCTCCCTCCGCGTTCTCTTCCCAGTTGTCTGGATCGGTCGGATCCGACGGGAACGACTCGACTCCTGTCCCGTGCTCCTGCCACTGTTCGAGGTACTGTGATAGTTCTGGATCGTCGCGGAGTACGTCGATATCTGTCTCTGCCGGTGGCGCGTACCCAGCAGGCTCGTATCCGAATTCGGCCATTCTCCCACCGACGACCCACTCACAGATTGCGACTTCCCAAGATTCAAGCCGATTTTTCCAGCGATTAACGGCTTTATCGGGATCAAAATCACCATCAAAGGCCGAGTTAGATCCCCACGGATCACCACCCGTATCGGTCCAGCCGTTCTGTGAGAGGAGGTCGTGGTCGCTCGATAGCCCGAGGAAGTCGAAGGCCTCGATCAGCGTTTCTTCCGGATTGTAGATGACATCTTCGTAGCGCATGAGATGGAACCGATCTTCTGCGAGCGTCCGGGAGTACTGCTCGGCCTTCTGGAACACGTCGAGCATATTGAACACTGCCCCCAGATAGGCAGGTTCCGGTTCGTACGTGTAATTTTTGAACGACGCCAGCACACTTCTGGGATCACGTACGATGAGGATCGCTCGTCCGTTCTCGAAACCATCGACGAACTCCGGGATCGAGCGCCAGACGAGTTGAATTTTTTCGGCCCAGTGATCGATCTCTTCCGTGATGACGAGATCGCTCATGATGAGATCGTACACTGACGCGTAGTCGACTTCATCGAGTTCTTCAAGCTCGTCGAGCACTCGATGTGGATCGACCTCTCTCCCCCATCGCTGTCGGGTCGTCTGACTCGCGTCGAAGATGAGGTCTGTGTAGTTCTCGGTGTCGGTGATGGGATCGTACTTCCCCCAGTAGTACCGCATGAAGTTCGTGACGTACATCGTGGTCGTCAAATCGGGCTGGTTGCCCAGCAGTTGCGTGATGTACTCGGTACCACTCCGGTAACAACCGGTGATCAACGTCTGACTCGATGCTCGTTTCATTGTTCTGGCTCGTTCCACGTCGTCCTCGTCACGTCTCGTGACGGGACCTCCATCGTAGTCACCGTCGTCGTCCCGTACGCGTTGTTCGCAGCGACACCGATTTTCTCGACGGCCTGCAACGGGAAGGTCTCTTCGTCGAAGAAGTACGTCCACTTGTGGTTCGGCGTCTGGAAGTCCAAATTGTCGTGGTAGTACTCGTCAGAGTGGGTCTTAAGAGCGAAAAACGGTTGTGGTCCGAACGTCGGCGTCTCGGTTTTGATCGTCAACACGTGACCCTCGTCTTTGATCTGTTCGAGTTCGACATCCAGATCACATGGCGGCTCTCGGGGAATGTCGAGTGCGCGTCGCATCCCCGAGACTGCTTCACAGTACTCGAACTCAGTATTGTTAAATTCTGCTGACACCGTCGTCAACAGGTCGTGGACGTATTCGACATCTGATCTGATATCTCGGAAGTCGTGATCTGCGAACGAAAGCACGACCGGTTTCCCCTCACTGGCTTCACGGAACGCCTGACGGACATCGTCTTCGTCAAGGAGATAGCTCCGCGTTCCGACATTGAGACAACGTGCGATCCATCGACGGCAGTCACCTTTGCTCTGGTAGTCGTCGTGGGACGGGTGATACGGCACCCACGTTCGTGGTGCCCGTCGCCAGTCGCCCGATCGACCCTGGGAGAAATCGAGTTGCTGTTCAGCTTCCTCACTGGGTTCCGTGGCCATGCTGGCGTAGTCGAACGGAATGTACTGTTCGAGAAACCAGTGACTGTCCGGTCGGTTGACCTGAAACCCCGGTCGGTTTGCAGCGGGGAACCAGTCATGATCAAGAATCCGTCGGCACAGCACCTCGTAGAGAGTGTCCGAGTTCGCCCACCAGTGAGTCGCACAGCGATGCGCATGATCGCGAAACGGGTGTGGGTGGTAGTGGAAATGAAGGCCGTCCTGATCGTGTCTCTCTCGATCGAGTCGCCGTTTGTAGTGTTTGAAGATCTCGTGATACCCCATCGTCCGACGGCGCGGGTTGATGTCGTAGTCGACGTGGTCGACGCAGAACCAGTTGTAGATCCAGCCCTGTCCAGTCGAATCCATGTACTGCTGGCGAAAGTCAACCGAAAGCAGTTCGTCTAGCATCTCGTTGATCCTGTCCCAGGTGTCGTTGTAGTCGAGAAGTTCCGGATCGACGACCTGCTGGACCGCCTCTTCCTTACCGTCGAGTTCGATCTCGCCTCGCTGTAGTTTTGCGAGCGTTTCCTCGCTGGGTTCGAATGTGAGCCCGAAAATGTGCTCTAATCGTTCGAACGTCGCCTGGAGTGACTCGTACAGTGGTCCTTCTGTGTCAATACAGTGGACCACGTAGACCTTCGATGACATTGGCGTCTCGTACTTGGTGATAACGGTACCGAGATAAAAATTGGTCGTCTCTTGGGCTGTTGGGCGCCGAAACATAAATAATATATCATTCAGCACCGGTAGCCGATTCGCTTCACAAACTCGGTGCGTTTAAGTTGTGGTAATCGTACATTTTCCCGTGGCCAGAGCTTTCAAGGGAATCATTCCGCCATACGACACTGACGCACACGACACCTTCGTCGACCTGTTCGGGTTGTCGATCGTCGAACACTTGTCGATGATCGTGCTGTGTCTCCTGGCACTCAGTTATCCGATTCTCTGGCTTCCGGGTATCCATCCATCTCTCGTCGGGACCCTCAAAACGGGACTGCTCTTGCTTTACGTCGGACTCCGTGGCTTTGTCCATCTCCGGACGCACAAGGTCGAGATTATCTGGCCGTCCGTGTCGATCGCGTTCGCCGCGGTTCTGTTCACCCTCGTCGCGTACTGGTATAAGACTCACATTTTGATTCTCGTCTTCGGGTACGCGTGTGCCCTGCACGTCTATCGCCGACCAGAGATAGCAAAGCGGATCGTCCACCTCTTTACGATCTGGATGACGCTTCTGTCGGTGTATGCAATGCTGGTTCATTACATGCCTATTCCCGGTTTCGAGCCGATCGTGTATCCAGGCACACCGCACGAGACGTTCGTCGAACGGTTCGGGAATCCCAATTTGGTTCCCAACTCATTTGGATTCTACAACGGAAACGCGACCCCAGTCCCCGTCTCGATTGCGTTCGTCTTCTCAATCGCGTACGCTCGAAAGAGCAGTTACTACTACCTTCCGACCCTCATCCTGCTAACGTATCTGTTCGTTCTCGTGGACATTACGGGCGGACACGGGCGCGTCGGACTGGTCTTGCCAGTCTTCGTCCTCATCGTTCTGCTCCTGGAGAAACTTCGTCTCGAACAGTTACTGCCGGTCGCGGTTTTCAGCCCGCTGTTTCTCTGGATCGGGATCTTCATTATGACCACAGTGTGGGAACCGGTCGGCTTCGTCTACTGGCTGGACGACTTCATGTCGAGTCGAATCAGTCTCTATATGGATTCGATTCGCGTCTTGCTGCGTAACTCGTGGGCTCCGATCGGAATAGGGCCTGCACCATGGGGTGAATACACCTACGCGGAACTTGGTGTCGGTGTGGAGACTGCTCCGCTGTCATTTTACGATCCGAAACTAACTCGTTCGCATAACTTAGCCTTCGAATATTTGATTGAGTACGGATTCGTCTCTGGTGGAATGCTATTCTATCTCTGCTGGAAACTCTCAAGCAAGACCGCAGATTTACTTTGCGACGACTCCCCGACCCTCTGGGGAGTTTCAATCGTAGTGGTCGGTTCAGTATTCGGCGGCGTTACAGCCGGACAACTCGGTCCGTTCCCCACGATGGACCCGTCGATGATCTTCTGGTGGCTCTGTTTCGGAGTCTTCATAGGTCTCGTAGCCAAACGGTCCAGATCCCCGTCGAAAAAGTGCCAGATCCAAACGCCGAACCGCTGATCCCAATTTAATTGTCCGAAAGTACTGCACTTCAAGTGCCTGTTGCGACCAACTGAAGAGAGAATCGATTCGGCTTGATAATCGGGACAATATCGAAGCGCCGTCTACTCAAGTTCTTGACGTAGTTGTGGTGGTAGGTACTGTATTCTCCACCGATGTATGGTTTCTCGGAGTCAATCCCGGACTCTCGGGCTGCACCTAGCAAGTTTAGTGTTCCATCGACGTTGACTTCGTCATACTTCTGGGGGTTCTGACACTGTGTCGAACGATTGTCTGAGCAGCCTGGTGGTAGATGTAGTCTGCGTCGGCCACAAGATCTGCGATAAGATCGGCATCACGAATGTTGCCCCTGATTAATTTGTAGTGGCCACAGCCAGTTTCAGTCAGTTCCCGGCACTGCTGTCCCGTGTACCGTCTGATATCAATATCCTAGAGCGGATCGAGATTATCGAGTGCGATCACATCGTGGCTGTCCGTGACGAACCGTTCCACCAGGAGGTCGCCGATAAATCCTGCATCGCCGGTGGCGAGTATTCGCACTATCTGTGATGGCGAAGACTGCGAGTGAAATCCGTGGAGAGTCATTCTTGGCCGTCCATCCCTTGGACCAGTTCAGTTTCGTTATCGCCGAGTTCACCAGTCAGTCGTACTTCGTCTTCATCCCGATCTTCTGGCTTCTCAATCACTTCTGTGATCTCACGACACAGCTCGCGACCGAGGATATGTGGCGATGGGTCCGAGTGGAATCGTGACCGGTTTGGCGCTATATGTGACGATGCAAGAGAGCGTATACAGCGAAGCTATGGGTTAGAGCTAGTCGAATCCACCCCGGCCGAGGCTGGCGACGACGAGGCTGTCGAGATGGCACGCGTCGATACTGCTCACTCGCACACGAGTCGCCTGTCACCACCTGTGGCGTACGTGCCGTTGGTTCACGGGCACAGGTGTACAGAGTGTGACCTAGCGACGATGGCTGGTACAGGCCGCGGTCGATCCAACCTTGGAAAATCACTCTAAAAGTAGTGCTGTGTTGTGAGGAATCTGCGACTGGAACGACAAGGGGGAAGTGAGCCTACCCGTCGCGAAGGCACAGTTTCGCAACGATTAAACCGTCGCCACCCATTCGTCCACGTGCTACGTCACGGGCCGGTGGGGTAGCTTGGTATCCTTCGGCCTTCGGGTGGCCGTAACCGCGATTCGAATTCGCGCCGGCCCACTACCTATATACCCTTTTTCCAGGGTTCTCCGACAATTAGCGGCTGCTTTGGGAGGTGGTCGGCGTGAGCATTGACCACGGCCGACACCGCCCGATCTGTAACTACTGTGGTGGTTACATCGAAGAGCCACTGCAACGGTGTCCGGCGCGCGACGAAGGGGTGTGTCGCCCGTGAAGTACTGTCCCGAGTGTGGCAGCCGGATGCAACGCGGTACCCGCGGCGACTCACCGATCCCGACCGAATGGTGCCCCGACTGCCACGGAGGCGGGCAACAATGAGCATCGTCGAGGATGTACCCGCCGGCCCGTCACCGGAGCGCATCGGTGGGCTCCCGCGCTTCGAACTGCCCGACGACTTCACCATGTCCAGCAGCTGGAAGCGCGCACAGGAGACAACCGACGACGGCGGCCCGATCAACGGGGCAGAGCGTATGGTCTCTCTATCGGACAGTGACAGCTACCACAGAGTCGTCTGGGCGCTCTCTGGCGGCTCACTGCGCGCCGAGTGTCCCTGCAAGGGCTTCCATCATCGGGACTGGTGCGCACATCTCGCCAGCCTGTGGTGGCGCTGGGTCCGCGGCCAGATCGAAGTTACGCACATCGACACCGGCCGGCACTATCGGACTCCCCCGTCGTGGCTGTCCTTCGACCGCGAGGACCGGAGCCACGTGCTCGAAGGACTGACGCCCGCCGAACTCGACGCCTATCTCACCTGCGAGTGGGGCGACGTAGGCGTTCGGGAGTACGCCCGCCAGACGGACCGGTCGCCGGGAACCGTCGGGAATCAGCTACGCTGGGCACGCGAAAAGGTCGGTGGTCAGCGATGACCGGACCGACCCCCACCCCACTCTCTCAGCGATGTACGGGGGGGTGTCCGCCACCATACACTCGAACCGAAACACACCCACTATTCGGCACCCCCCGGATGCGGGGTAACCGAACCCCTGTTTCATCTGTGTCCGCAGTGGAAGCCCGATCTGCGGACAGGAGGGTCGCATGAGCAGTCAGTCACGAGGCAGTCGTCTTCCCGGCGACTCCGAGGCTAACGACCGCCACCGGACCGAGGAACGCGCCGAGGCGCGTCTCGGCGACGAACTGGGCCGACGCTTGGCGATCTACCTCGACGAGCACGGCGAGAAAAAGAGCGAGGTGCTTCGGGAAGCCCTCGACGAGTACCTTCCGTCGTCGGAGCGGTCCCGGTTCGTACTCCCGAAGGACCCCGATCTCGCGGACGCTTATGTTGAACTCGCTGGCGAGGAGCGACGAGTCATACCAGTCGAGGCGGCAAAAGACATCATCTGCCGAGAGTCCCACCCGAACAAGAAGAAGGTGCTTGTGAAAAGCGAAATTCTGGACCCTCTCGACGGGAGTGGGCTCGTGACTGTTCGCTCTGGCCGCGTCGCTATCCATCCGCTAACGCTCCGAACTGAGGTGTCCGACGGTGAGTGAGCAGTCTACGAGCGGTACTGAACGGACCACCTACATCGACGAAGACGGCCTTCGAATCCCGCCAGAAGTTCGGGAGTTCGATCAGCAGCTCGTTATTCGGACCCCTCGGAGCACAATCCAACACTTCGGTAGCGGCTCTGTGGGCCCGTTTTACCCGATGGTGAGGGCTGACGATTTCGGGCCTGTCGATGAGTTCCGCGATCCAAAGAATCCCGATCTCGCCCCGGACAGAGTGTCGATAAAACCGCAGGGAAAGGAACCGATCATCTACGCGGTACACACGGGAGGTGAATCGGCGTGACGGTCGAGCGAATCAAGATCGGCGGCAAGACCGAGGACGGCGATCCGGTTCACCTCTCACCGTGGACCTTCGAGACGCCGCAGATACGGGAGATCGTGGAGAAGTGGCTTGCTGGCGAGGTCCTGAACGCCTGCGCCGGAAAGACGAAGCTCGACCACGATGGGGCGATTCACCGGAACGACCTCGATCGTGACCGCGACGTCGACACGCACTACGACGTTCGGGAGCTCGACGAGCACCTGGACCACGACCGGTTCGATACCGTCGTCTACGATCCGCCGTACACGGCAGAGATGGCCGAGCGGCACTACGATGGGAACCACGTCGGACGGAAGTGGGAGGCCCGCGGAGCGATCGCGAACGTCACCGCGCCCGGCGGCCACGTGCTGACGTTCGGCTACAACTCCGACGGACTCGACGGCTGGGACGGCTGGGAACGGGTTGCGACCTACTACTTCCGGACTCCGAACTGGTCCGGGTGCGACATCGCGCTCTCTGTCGATCGAAAGGGGGGCGCTGCACCGATCGCGGGTGAGGTTCCCGACCTGACCGAACAGACGACCTTGGTTGCAGCGACGGACGGCGGTAACGACTGTGCTGTAGACACGGCTACTGACCAGCAGTAAACGGCTCACCCTGCTTTTCCAGCATCTCCCAGTCGAACCCAGACGGCGCGACCATGATAACCCCAGTCCCGGCGAGCAGTGCCAGCTCCACTTCACTACTCTGCTCGATGCCCTGATTCCGAGCGTGGGGTTGCGGATACGGAACGTAAATCGACGATCCGCCCTGTTCCTGCGCTTTTGCATCACCAAGGGGCACCACCGGACTGTCCGACAGCGCCCGACCAACGTTGTATCTCACTTGCCGCTGCGACATGGAACCGTCTAGAATTTGATTAGTAAAAAGTCTGTATCCGACTATATACTCGTACTCGGAGTGGCCCAGTCACCCAACACGCTCTACCTCCCGTTTGGGTGTATGGTGGTGACCTCATTCTGTGACCACACGAATCGAGTACGGGAGTAAAGACGCCGCAGACGCCGCGAGAGAGCGACACGAGGAGTACCTGTGTACGGACGACGACCGGCGGCTGAAGACGGTCGCCTACTCGGATGCCGACACGCCGGAACACGTGCTCGATGCCGAGCGCCTGGAGGCTGCCGACAGTCGGGGCGAGCAGAGCGACGGTCCCGGTCAGGTTCCGCTGTCCGACGGCGAGCGTGACCGGATCGACTTCTCGAAGGCACGCGCCTCGGTACCCCACGCGAAGGCGGTCAAGGGGATCGCCCGGTCCGAGGGCGTCGAGGACTGGGTGAGCTACTACGACGGCACCCTCACCGTCGACGAGCACCGCGAGGTGATGGCGAAGGCGAGTCGCGAAAGCGGCAAGCGCACCGACAGGGAGAGCGTCGACGAAAAGGCCGCCAACGCCGCCCAGACGGCGAAGGGCGAGCAGTGCGACCACGCCCGCGGGCACTGCGAGCGGGGCGACCCCGAAGCCTGCGAGTTCCTGAGCACGACCTGCGACTACAGCGAAGAAGAGGTCAACCGGATGCTCGCCGCGAGGGAACCCGAGCGCCCTCCCGAACCGGTCCATCCAGACGACCGGGACGACGAGCAGGGCAAAGGGGCAGTAGAGGGTGCTGAAAGCGGTGAATCCACCGCTCTCACCGGCAAGCAGAAAGGCGCGCTCAAGCGCGGTTGGAACGGCTACCTGAGCGCGCTCGATGCGCTCGACGATACACTCGCCACCGTCACCGAGGAGTGGCACCACGCACAGCAGGCCGCGCGAGCGATAAACGCGGTACGGGATACGGCCGGCCAGTCCCCGCTCGACTTCGAGCGACTGGAGGAAACGCAGGCCGACCTGCTTGATTTAGCGCGCTCGATGGCCGCCGACTGCCACGAGTGTCACGCCGACCACGGCGAGCACGCTCATCCAGTGACGGCAGGGGAACGCGAGGACCTTCGAGCGGCGCTGAAGGGCACCGCTGACACGCCGGTCGGCACCGCCGACCAGACTGACGACGCATTACTTACCGACACATGACAGGACCACCTTGCCCCGCAGAGGGGTGCGACTACAACGACGACGGAGAAAAGAGCGCGAGCAGTGTGCGCCGGCACATCAACGCGAAAGCAGACGACGCCCACGAGGACACCGAAGCACTCCGAGCGGCGCTGATGGAGCAGACGAGCACCGCCGACGAGGGCGACGAAGGGGATGATGACCCGCCCGGAACCGGTGGTGCCGCTGCTACCGAGGAAGACGAGAGCGACGAGCAGGGCGAAGCGGTGGTAGAGGGCGCTGAGAGCGGTGCAAAAGCGGGAAACGAGCACCCCGAGGAGGGCGACGACATGGACCAATCCGACGAGTACGAGCAACAGCTACAGCAGCAGGGTGCTGAGAGCAGCGGTGAAAGCACCGACGGCAGCGGTACGGACGAGCAGGACGAGCACGCTCAAAGCGATGCGTCGAGCGGTGGCAGCGGCCGCTCGGGGCTTGCCATCCTCGGTGGAACCATCGCCCTGCTGGTGGCCTTCCTCGTCGCGACCAGCGGCGACAGCGACAACGAGGAGGAACCGGTCGAGGTAGAGAGCGAGGTATCCGACGCCGGTCCCGTCGACGAAGGCGAGACTCCCCAGGAGGTGTTTTGATGAGCGAAGCCGAGAGCGCCGAGGAGGAGCCACCCGAAGAGCCCGAACCGGACCCAGAGACCAGCGAGGAAACCGAAGACGACCGGCCGGCGATCGACGACGACGAGCGGGCCGACGTGGACCTCGACGATCTCGACCTCGACACAGACGCCATCGAAGAGGAAGCCGGCGCTGGCAGCGACGAGCAGGACGACGAGAGCGGCGAGGAGACCACCGACGACGAGCCACAGTCGATGGTCCCAGACGGCGAGTCGTGGGGCGACCAGTACGTGATGATGCTGGCACTCCTCCTCGGCGAGATCGCCGAAGCGAGCGACGGACCGACCGAGAAGGACGCCGAGACCATCGAGGACCTCGCCCGCTCGCCCCCGGTCGAACTGGACGACGCGGTCGACCAGTGGCTTGCCGAGTCGGGCATGGGCACCGACTTCTCGCCCGGCAAGCAGGTGGCCCTCGGGACCGCCGGGCTGGCGCTGGTGATCGTACTCACCGAGACGGATCTGGCACAGGACGCTATCAGTGACCTCACCGACGACCTGGACCTACAGCTATGATGGAACGCATGAAGCAGCTACGGCAGATGAAAGGCGATCTGAACGACCCTCACAACTCCGAGCGGATCACGGCCCACGCCCGAGTGCTGGCCGAGATCGAAGCCCAGCAGCGGGCGGCCGTGCTCGACCAGCGCGAGCAGTTGGGGATCGACCCCGACGACGGCGTGGACGAGCACGACGTGGAGGAGCGCGTGGCGGAGATCTGCGACGTGCTCGCCGCTCAGACGCCCGGCGGCCCGTCGCTCGCCGAGATCTGGCTGGCCCACCACGCTCCCGAAGACCTCGACGTCGACGACCCGGAGACGCTGGCGACCTACGCCGAGATGGACCACAGCGAGTGGAAACAGCAGGTCAGCCGGTGGGCCGACGCAGTGCGCCACCAGGCCGACGGGCTGCACGGTCGCTCTGATCGAGAGGTTGCGGACCACCACGTCAGCGGCCAGTGGGGCGTCTCACTCGACCGCTTCGAGCAGGTGATCGTCGAGTTCGACCGAGAGCGAGCGATGGAGGAGCTGCTTGCCGGCCCGAGCGAGGCGACCGAGGGGGCCATCTACGCGAACACGGAGGCGCTGGCATGAACGTAGCTCTCCCACCGACCTACGAAGTCAAGAAGACGGCCGAGGCGATGGCGTGGGTGCTGGCCGTCGCACTCCTACTGGATGCACTCCTCACCCAGCAGCGAAGCAGCAACGCGACCGGTCCCGGCGAGCAACCGGACCGAGCCGTTCTGACCGATCTGGACCTCGATGCTCTGGCCGACGGTGAGCAACGGCGCGTCAGGACCTACGGCGGCGACACACTCCGGCTCGAAGCCGAGCACGTCAAGGAGGGCGACAACGAGGAATGACGGACCCCGAGTGTACCACATCACGCCGGACGTGCGACTGTTGCGGGCGGTCGATCTGCCGGCGCTGTGGCCGGTGCTTCGAGAAGTATCTGGAGTTCGGGGCAAGCCCGCCACCTACCCGGTCGACGCGGTGCCCCTCACGGTGGTGCCGACTCGCCAAGCGCTTTGACCCTCGCCGGCTTCGGCGCGGCGACACACCCCGAACCGGTGCCTGCACGGGGGTAGAGGCGTGAATCTGGCCTTCGTCGCCCAATCGGGATGGGGCAAGAGCTACCACGCCCAGGCTTGGATGGAGAGCAACGCCCAGGAGTACGAATCGATGGCCGTACTCGACTACTGCGGCGAGTATCGCGGTCTCGTCAAGGAGGGGATCGCCTCTCACTGGATCGTCGGCCGCGTCGAAGAGCAGTGGTCCGTCTCCGACTGGGTGACGTTCCTGCAAAACAACCCGTTCGTGGTGCTGGAACGCAACAAGAAGCACCTGGGCACCGACCGGTGGCGCGACGTGTGCGCCACGATCGCCTCAGCCCTCCGTCGGCTCGATCGGGACCAGCTCGTCGTCATCGACGAAGCCCACTTCGTCGCGCCCCAGCAGATGAAGCTCCCCCAGCCGATCAAGGAGCTGGCGACGACGGGGCGAGGGGCCGGCACGTCGAGTATGTGGGTCACTCAGCGACCGGCCGAGATCGACAAGACCGTACTCACACAGTGTCAGGCCCGGATGATCGGCGGGTTTGACGGCTTGGAACTTGGCGCTCTCTCGTCCGCTCTGGAGTACCCCGCCGAACTGCACGACAACACGGCCGACCCCGACCCTCGCCGGGTGCCCGACGAACTCCTCCCGCCCGATCGGGAGCGGCCCACGTCGCTCCAGAAGCACGAGGACGAGCAGGAGCGCACGATCGGGAGTGAGTGGATTTACAGCGACGACGACGGCGAGCAGTACCGTGTCAACACGCAGAACGTCACGATGGACAGCACGCACTACGGCAGCGAAGGCAACGACCTCAACCCCCCACAGTACGGATGATGACACAGATCACCCTGCGCGGCGACGACAGCCAGCGATTCGAGGAAGTGCGCGACCAGATCGACCGGAAGCGCCCCGGTAGCGAACCGAACAACGCCGAAGTGGTTCGCGTGTTGATGGACGACTGTACGTACTGAACCCAGACTGAAGCACTGTGCTTCACACCGTAGCAGACTGCTTCACTATTTCGTCGGTTCTTGAAGGATATCGGGCCGCTACTGCTCGATTGCATGGACTTTGGTAATGCAATGTCGACGCTCGCCAGCGAGGACTACGTGATGGACGTGGCCCTCATCGGTGGCGGCTACATGGCACCGGAACTCGTACAGTACGCAGTCGAAGACAAGATGGGGCGGGACCTCCCCAACGAAGCCTACGGCGCGACAGTGGCCGCTGGCGGCGCGCTCTACGGCGGCGCTGGCCGGAAGGTCGCCATCGGCGGCGGCATCAACGTCCTCGAAGAACTCCGGGCGCGGGTCTCGGGGGGTAACTGATGTCGGAGAGTCTGACCAACCTCGGCAGCGCGAAGGTCGACGCCACCGAGGAGACGAACATCAAAGACACCGACAGCACGATCCTCACGTGGTCGCCCGTCGACGGGCTCGTCATCGAGATCGACAACCACGTCTACGGTGGGTCTGGTGTCCCCATCTACGCCGAGCTGAAGGACGCCGACGGGAACGACCTGCCCCGCGACACCGAGGTGATCCTGCGGTGGGATACCCCGAGCCGGGATCAGCCGATGGTCGTGAGCGAACGGCTCAGCAACATCCGTCAGTACCGGACCCTCTCACTCACCGAGCAGCAAAACGAGGACTACCGCGAACAGACCCGCACCGAACTGAAGGGCGACGGCCTGGTCGTGCTCGACTTCGAGGAGGTGCAGGTCGCCATCCGATCCTCGAAGCAGATCGACTGGGACAACTCGCGTGTGGAGATCGATCGCAAGGCTGTGACCGTCCGAGCGGAGGACTGACAGCATGAACGAGCAGATCATGCAGCGTCTTCGGGAGGCCAACACCAGCCGCGACAACATCACAGCCGGTGATTTCACCTTCTCCACAGGGTCGCCGGGACAGCCCACGACCGTCGCGGAGTACCAGCCCAAGCGGGCAGTGTCCGTCGACGGGAGCCGCCCCTTTGACCTGTCGCTGGTGGCCTACGAGACGTTCACGACCGACGGGACAGATGGGAACACCGAGACGTTCTCCCTGTCTCACGAGCTGATCGACTCGAATGTGGTCACCGACTCGCTGGTGCTGTACGAGGGCGACAAGCGGGTTCAGCCCGACTCGGTCGACTACGCCGGAGACTCGTTCGACTACACGGCCGGTGGCGCAGACAACACGCTCACGGCCTACTACACGAGCGGTGCGCAGGCCCTCGTGGAGTTGCAGAAGGTCGCACCCAACGGGACGCCGGACGTACTGTTTTCGGCGGACATGGGGATGATCCACCGTCGGGACCAGGGCAAGGAGCCGATCACCGTCGACGCCGATCAGTCCCCACTCCATCCATTCGTTCCGGCGGACTTCACACTCGCACTCACCATCACGGCCCCGTACACGGTCGCGTTCGCTACGGACGCGAACGGATCGGGGACCGAGGTGGTCGCAACGAACGCGCTCACTGACCTGCCTGTCCGCGGAGCCGAAGGTCCTATCGACGGACTGAAGCAGGCAGTGGCGACTGACGCGGCACGGAGGTAGAGCCGTGCCGCCCGGCGGACTTGTTACACGACCCGCAACCGGACGAGAGGCATCTGGCACCGGGCCACGAACCGCAGCAGCGACCACGAGCACCGAGCAGGGAAGCCAACAGTACGGACCGGACGACTCGGCGCTGGACGAGTTCTTCCGTCAGCGTCCGATCAACCGCGACGACCTGCTGCTGGCGAGCACCCTGTGCATGCTCCTGTTGCTGCTGTACACGGCGATGGAGGACGGTACGATATGACTCACGACGACATAGCCGCCACAGAACGGCGGCACGACAGTGACGACGTGGTGATCGGCCGATGAGTACTGTCGGCCCCGACAGCGTCATCGAGCGGGTGCTGTCCGAGTACAACATCGGTGCCGATTCCTGGCACGAAGATCTGTTTGAGAGCGACACGGACCGGCTCTTGCTCGCGCTGTTGCTTGAGCAGCGAGGTGAACAGTACCTCGGCGAAACGAGCACCAGCGACGAGCCGACGTATTTCGTGACCGAAGAGCCGGTCTTGGTCGACTCTGTCAACCAGCAGGGCCTCGACTGGGGATTCCCGGCCGACACGGTCACCGTCTGGGGCTTCGACGAGCCCGTTCTGGTCTCGTTCCAGCAGACCGGGACCAACCGCGAAATTCCGCTCACGGCCGCTGAAGCGCCGTTTTCGCTCAGCCCACCTGGTGGACTCAACACCTCGAAGCTGTGGTACCGACAGATGACCGAGAGTGCCGCCGACACCACTCTGAAAGTGTTGGCACTACGATAGCATGACTTTCACTGGACCAAACGCGACGACGTGGGGCAAAGCATTGGCAGCACTCAGAGACAAGGTGAGCGGCATGGCGAACTGGTCGCTCGAAGACACCTCCGCGACCGGCGACGCCGAGAGCATCGCTGACGGAGAGTGGTTCGTCATCAGTACCCCGAACGGCGAGTGTTTCCGGATCGAAACGCTCGCCAACAACTATGACGGGGCCATCCGGATGGAGCACGGCCCTGACTGGGACTCAGCAAACTCGACGTGGGCTGACCGCTACGCGCACGATGTGGCTGCTGAGACCGGTACTGACGACTATGATGATCCGATGGGGTACGCTCCAGACAACAAGGGCGGAAAGAACATTCAAGAAGGCGACAGCGTGAGCTACTATCTCGACTACTCCGACTCTGACGGCTGGGTATTCTACGTCGATCGAAACGTCGGCGACGGCCACGACGAGGATATGGCGATCGGGATGGCCCGGCTCGCCGAGACCTGGGACATCGACGCGGCCGCCAACCGAGAGAGCAATTACGCAGTGCTCTGGCACGCACAGTGCTACGACAGAGATTACGATGACCGACACCCACGAAACTGGACGAACTTCCTGAGCGCGATGCCCGGCACGCAGTCGGGCAGCACCCAGCACGGTCGAGGGCAGGTGAACCCAGACAACAACTACGCGAACTACACGACGACTGACAACGTCGTGTGTTCTGGCCAGTACAAAAACAACGCCGGAAACGACGCCATCATCGGGACGCACTCGATGTGGGTTCGGGAGGAATCGGGCGACGACGCCAGCCACGAGGACACGATTCAGGACGACTCGGCGAACAACCTGTACAAGCTGTGTAAGGCCCACAACATCGCCCAGGTCGGCATCGCGATGGAGTGACCACCGATGGCGACTTTCACAGAGGCACCGACTGGGGCGGCCGCACAATCGCTGAGCGACAGCGACGAGTCGCGGACGGCCACGGCGGCCTCGGCGGCCACGTCGAGCCGGTCCCGGCCCGACACCCATCACACCGTGACCCAGTCGGGAGCTGTCACTGCGGATACGGTGCGGCCACGACCCGAGCGGCCGGGAGACGCAGCTGGGGCGGCGACGACCGACACGGTCCGACCGCGGCCCCACCGCCGTCGCGATCGCGCCGCGAGTACCGACCAGAGTGCGATCCTCATACCGGCAGCGTTCCGGCCCGTCCGGGTGACTGTCGTTGATCCCGACGGCAACCCGCTCCCAGAAGTCGAGTGGGTGATGTCTGCCGGCGTGTTCCCGACGGCGGCAGCGATCGACGACGACGCCCAGGGCGATCTCCCGTGTCTCTCCACGACCTACACGACGTTCATGGGAGTGGCTCGGAGATCGGGCGGACCCGATGGCGTCCGCTACACGTGGTTCAACCCGGCCACCGACGAGGACGGCAATCCGCTTCAAGATCCCATCGGGCCGCTGGACGATACTGCGACGATCGTCCTCGACCCGGTCAAGCTCAAGGGCCTCAGCGTCGGTCGTGGGGGCAACCTCGGGGGGCCTCTCTCGTGATCGACTACCGGCAGCGTATCTGTGACACAATCATGAACGACAGCAACACTCAGAACAGAGGTATCGAGCGATGAACGCAGTCGAAAGATGGGAACAGGCTACCGGGAAGGAGATCAGCCCCGACGGATCGATCTCCGAGTCAGACGACAGCACCGACTCGTCGCTGAGCGGCTTGTCGTCGAGTCGCGGATCGGAGCAGACACAGGACCTCATCGACCGGCAGACTGACGACTCGCGCGACGACGATTACACGGTCCCAGACGACGACCCGGCGGGCTCGGGAACGAACGGCTCGGATCACACGATCATCAGCGGGCGCAACGAGGGCAGTAGTGACACGACTGTTGGCCCGTCTGAAGGCGTCGAGGACACCGATGGCGACGGATCGGCCGACACGGTGGTGACGACGCCGGACTCGCGGACTGACGGGACCCCCAACTCCAGCCAGGAGGATCGAGGGACCACCGCTCCGGACGACTCGACCGACACGTCGGATTCCTCGGGATCGGGTGGCCCGTCGAGCGATAGTTCCCCGACTGGTCCGACCGGGCCGGCCGGCCTGCCGATGGAGGCAGTCGGTGCAGTCGCCGGGATCATGCTGTTGGTCGCGCTCTGGGGGTGGTGGCAGTGAGTCCAGCTCCAGCGGCAGCAGCAGCCGGCGGCGCTCTCGCTGAGAACGCCGACGAAGTGGCCGATGTTGCCAAGCAGGGCAGTGCCGACGCCCGTCAGGTCGCGGAGTCCCGCGGCGGGCAGATCTTCATGGTGATCCTCGGTCTCGGGCTGCTGTACTACATGTACACGGCCGTTACCGTCGGCAGCGACGTGGCTGACGGCGCACAGGATGCCGCGGGTGACGTGGGCGGCGCTGCTGGCGATGCCTGGGACGGTGCAACGGACGTAGCCGACGGCACCGGCGACGTAGTGAGAGACGGCCTCGACTGGCTGTTTACCAACGGTGCCGGTGCAGTCGAGGAGGCGGCAGACGACTCCGAGGAGGCCGGCGACTGGGCGGCTGGCGGTGCGGCCGACGCCGTCGAGAACGTCGGCAGCGAAGCCGGCGAAGCGTGGGACTGGGCGGCCGGCGGTGCGGCCGACACGGTCGAGGACGCCGGGGACGCCATCGGAGGGTTGCTCTAATGGGTGTCCAGATCGGTCTCGGGACGGTCGCGGCGCTCCTGTCGGTGCTCGTCGGGATCGAGCTTGCGCAGTTGGAGGTACTGCGACGGACGGCCCAGCGGTCGCGCTCGAACCGGAAGCGGCTCAGAGCGCTCTTGCGGGCCTTCAGTGTCCATCCCGACGAAGGACCGGCCTACGACGTGGACGCCGACGCACTCGGAGGTGAGTCGTGATGCAGGCCGCCCTGGCCGCGCTCCCCGAGACGCAGACGGTCGCGTTCGGCCTGCTGATGTTCCTCGGTGGGATGAGCGTGCCCACACGGTACGGCATGGAGCGCGTCGAGGGCTTCGGGCGAGCGGTCGCGAGCAAGCTCCCGTACCAGCCCCCGCCGGGACAGGACGAGCAGCAGGCGATGGCCGACGCCGTCGACGGCGGTGAGGGGTGAGCGTCGACGACGAGATCCTGGTGCGGTGCGACCTGGCGCTGGTCACCGAGCCGGCGCGGTAGCTGTTTCAGATCGCTTTTAGTTTGAGCTGGAGATAAATGAACGCCAGTGCAGTGAACGCGACTATAGCCATTGACATCCCGATGGGGATCTGTGGTATCATAGTCAGATTATTCCATCACTTATATTAGAAAAGAACTGCCTATCTGCACAACCTAACCATAATGTTTAAATCTATATCATATGATTTATATACATTGTTCTCTGTTGATGGTTAATATGGGTCGAGGCTCCCGTACTGCAAACTACGCGATTGGAACCGCTACGAACAAGAATACAATCCAGAATATGTATATTTATGGCGGGAGCCTCTGGATTCTGTATTATTTATTGACCGGTCTCGCTGACGCTGGGACGTTCTCTCAGGCATTCGCGATCATGATGGATGTTTACATCATGAAACTGGTCGGATGGCCTTTGGATGAAATCTTGTTGTCTGAGAATCTTCGAGGGCTACTGCGAAGCCACTTCCAGACATGGGTAGTTGGTTGGTTAGCTGCGACCGCAAAATATGGTATAAACTCCTGAGTTGTAGAATCGAGTCTCGTCCTATGCGTCTCCTCGATCAACGCCCACACTACTCTCGATCTCGAACTCAATCCCTCTCGTCGACATGGTCTTGGCAATCTCGCGCTTCTGCTTGGTCGTCAGGTCGTCCCGCTCCAGCACGTCCCGAGCTGCCTCGACGAGTGCCGGCACGTTGTCGCAGGCGTAGGCCACAGCGTCCGATCGATTGCAGTCGTAGAAGTCGGCGGCCTGCTCGATCGCGTCGAAACGATACTCGTTACCATCGCCAGTGCGGATGCGGACGGACTTGGGAACGTCTTTCGTCGCCATGCTCGTGAACACGACCCCCGGAATCCTAGTTTTTTCGGCTCACTGGACGGGCCATTTCGGCCCGATTTGGGGGTGAAGTGCTGAACTGCCGAGGAGATTCGTGGTCACGATCAGGGACGAGCCGCGAATATGAACACGGAGTGACCCAGTCTCGTGTTCATATTGGAGGAAGCCATTTTCTCGACGCGTAACCCCATGCGGTCGCACCCAGAGAGTCTTCCCAGCAACTGAGAGGGAACTACCGGCAAAACTCAAGTGTGCCGCTCTACAATATCGTAGTGTAGCAATGTCGAAGCAGATGAAGAAAACTGTAGTTTCAGGCGACGAGTCAGACATTCACGACGAGCCGCACATCCGCGGCCGTCGCATCACGGTTGGCTATATCCACGACCGCGTCGAGGAGCGCGGGCTGCGGCCCGAGACCGTAGCTGACCGGCACGATCTCCCACTGTCGAAGGTCTACCACGCGCTGGCGTACTACCACGACCATCCCGACGAGATGGACGCCGTGGAACGCCAGCGAGAGGAGGCCGCGGAGATCGCGCGGGAAGAGTCGACGCTCACCCCACCTGATGAGTGAGGATGACGGTGCGCTTCCTGCTCGACGAGAACATGGAGCCGCAGGTACGCCACAAGCTGGATGCCTACGGCTACGATGTCGAGCACGTCGGTGACGTAGCAGAGTTGGACCTGGGGACGACGGACGACCAGATCGTCCGCTACTCCGCTCGCGAGGAGCGAGTGATCCTCACCTACGACGACGACTTCATCACGGACCACGACCACGACGCCTACCACTGCGCGATCTACTTCGTGGATCAGGACTTCTCGGGCCGAGAAGTGGCCGAGATCGTCCACAAGATGGCGTCGACGTATCCCGAATCGGAGTTCCGTGGGCTGGAGTTCGGGAGCAAAGACTGGCTGTAACAGTCCCCAGCAAACAAAGAGTCGGTCATTTCACCTCTGGTCTCCACGGAATCCGACCCCGTTCCACGCTGACACAGGTTACTGCTGAATCCGCTTTTTAATGGCAGCTTTTGAGAATTCTGAAACCAGACCGTATGCAGCTTCACGAAGTGGAGGACGAGAACGCCGTTCAGCACGCTCGTGTGCTTGTTCCATCCTGATCTTCTTGATTATATCGTAGATCCGTTCGTGACTCGTGTAGGTCGGCTTCTCGCTCTCGTTCGCAGTATAGAGTATCCAAGTGAAACCGTCTGTTGCAATACCGACGATCGGGCGCTCTGTTGCCATTTCGAGATATTCTACAGACTCTTTCCGACCGCTCGCGATCTGACCAGGAGTCTTCACTTCACCGAAGTTCTCAATATCGAGGTTCAATACAGTGAAATCGGGGATTCGACCTTCAAGCCCGGTAAATCCTTTCGGGCGAAATCGGACATTCAAATTCAGAGCGTTCGCGATTGGCTCAATCAGGTTGTCCTCGACAAACCGTTCGGGTTCTTGATTGATCTGACTACCGTGTAGATTGTTACCATCAAGAATTACGTCAGCAGCGTGCTTTCCAGCACGTTCCTCAAACGTCTCGACGAACCGTTCAATCTCTCGTACGACTCTCTGCGCCTGTGGATCGTTGCGTGTATCGTTTAAGCCCGACTGATCGGTCATTTCCGTAGCACCCGATCAACAGTCGGCCGTGGCAGGTTCTCGGCGTCGAGCTCGCCGTCGAGATACCGGTGGCCGTCACCTGTGAGTTCGTAGCTTGCCAGCCCCATCGTATCCGCAAGACCGGCGTAGCGGAGCATTTCGAGCCGTTCACAGACGTGGGCCGTCGAAACCTTCGTGAAGGCGTTCCGTGAGATCATCTCCGGTTCGGCCCACTCTTCCTCTTCGAGATATTCGAGTATCCGCTCATCCTCGCGCTTCATCCAACTGGCTGTCTTCCGATCCATGTGTTACCCCGCGTTCTCCGACTCGGATGTGCTGGTCGTGCCGTTGTTCCCGTTCTCCCCGTTCACGTCGATCGGCTCGTCCTGCTCGTCTTCGTACGTGCTGATCTCACCGTTGAGGTACGCCTCGCCCCGGTCGGTGATTACGTAGACCCCGTTTCCGAGATCGAGCAAGAGGCCCTTGTCGGCGAGCTTCCGCAGTCGACGAGAGATCTGTTGTTTCGTGACTCGGATCAACCCTGTATCTTCCAGCATCTTTGGGGAGACACTGTCTTCGTCACGAGCAATCTCAAGGATTCGGTCATCCCATATGGTCATCCATGCGCCTGAACGTCTCATTTACATCAAATATGGCGTTTTAGAACGTCAAGGCCCGGAATATAGCATTTATAACTATATGCTATACTCTAAGCGCCAGCGTAACATCTATAACATAGCAGTGTTATTGGTGAGGTAGGAACCGCTTGGTCGGTTGATGATGACTCTCCTCGGTTCTCGAAGCCGGGCGGTGCAACAACACCGCCCGAAAAGGTGGTTCCACCGATAGCTATGATCGAAACCACTTCGACGGGGCTGGAGCCCCGTGCAGAGACTGAGGCATCGCCATCCAATAATTCTGACGCTGGCAGTTGCGCGACCTGTGGCGCGGCGGCCGACGGCGTCGACGCCCGCGACCGACTGCCGACGTGCGCCGACTGTGCCGGTCTCGTCGCCGACGGTGGCAAGTCAGACGATGACTGAGGACCGACGCCGTCGACGGTCCGAGCCGTCGGAACTGACCCCACGCGAGGCGTGCGACCGATACCTTCGGCGTCGCCGGTCGGACTCGACAGAGAAGAGCGTTCACGGCTGGGAGTACCGGCTGAAGCTCTTCGTCGAGTGGTGCGACGGCGTCGGTATCGAGACCGTCGGGGAGCTGCGTGGCTACGATCTCGACGAGTACTACGAGCTCCGATCGGCCAACATCGCACCCGTCACACTCGAAGGCGAGATGTGGACGCTGAAGATGCTCTTCGAGTTCCTCGAAGACATCGAGGCGGTGGACGACGGCCTCGCCGAGAGAGTCCGAATCCCCGACATCGACCCCGAGGAACGATCGAGCGACACGAAGCTCGACGCGCAGGAGGCCCGCGCCCTGCTGGAGCACTACCGGCAGTCCGATTCCGACTACGGGACCCGACAGCACGTCTTTCTCGAACTGGCGTGGTTCACTGGCGCTCGGCAGGGCAGTCTCCGAGCGCTCGACGTTCGGGACGCGGTGCTGGGCGAGAACCCCTACGTGATGTTCCGCCATCGTCCCGATACCGGGACGCCGCTGAAGAACAAGCGCCGGGGCGAGCGGCCGGTCGCACTCTCTCCAGAGGTTGCGGCCGTCGTCAAGACGTACCTCTCTGAGTACCGCTACGACGTGAACGACGATCACGGTCGCCAGCCGCTGCTGGCGAGCGCGAACGGCCGACCGACCAGCAACACGGTCCGATTCTGGAGCTATCTGGCGACCATTCCGTGTACATACGGCCTCTGTCCCCACGGGAAGACGATAGAGGAGTGCGACTGGACCGCCCGCCGGCACGCCAGCAAGTGCCCCTCGTCCCGATCTCCCCACCAGATCCGAACCGGGACGATCACGTGGTTGCTCAACCGCGGCTGGCCGCCCCAGGACGTAGCAGAACGGGTCAACGCCTCGGTCAAGACGATCGAGGACCACTACGACAAGGCGACTCCCGAGGAGCGCCGCGAACGACTGCGCGAGCGGATGGAAGACCGCCGCCGATCGCTCATCGACCAACTGGAATTTCAGAATGATGATAACTAACACGACGATCAGAAAACGGGAAGTAGACCATGCACAGGACCCTACGAATCGCGATAAACCAGAATCGCGCCGGCCCATTTTCACTCTACTACGCGAGAAGTCCTGAGAACGCAGAGTTCAGTGTACGTTGGGATAGAACGAAATACGCTACTTCACCGGCTTGGTGACACAACACGATCATTGCGTGGTCGCTGTTCGATACAGCAGGACCGTTCCACATCGAGCGTTGCACTGAGGACTCTCAAATGCAATCACTGGGTAAATATCGTGTTTGTGCGTGCAAGAGAAACAGCGAACGTAAAGATATCACCCTGGAGAACTCATCTGCTGGGGCCGAGATCGTAAAACGAGCCCGACTCGTACCACGCATGAACTGACAGTTGATGCTGGTTCGCAGCAACTGTCGACTGCGGCATCGACGCTCGTTGCCATGGCGACCGTGTCTCAGTATCGCTCGATCTCGAGGTCGGGAATCGGTTCGAAATCGGTGGGGTTGCCGGTAACGACCGGCTCGTCGTAGTGGCGTGCAGTCGCTCCGATCAGTATATCTCCGGTCGAGACCGTCTGCCCCTGACGCTTCAGTGACCCGTTGAGCCGGCCAGCGAGACGCGCGATCTCCGGCGTTGTCTCCTCGACGGGGCGAGTGTCGACGATCGACTGGATCTTCTCGACCTCCGCTTCGGGCGTCTCGGTGTATCCGACACCGACGTACAACTCGTACACGACCTGCGCGGGAATTCGTTCGACAACGGGATTCGAGTCCAGCTGACCGGCCTTCGTCACGGCGTCGGTCTGTCCGTTCATTAGATCGATCAAAAACGACGTATCGAGGATCATGTGCCCTCGAAACGGTCGACCAGCTCGTCGAGATCCTTGTTGTCGACGGCGTCTACCTCGTCGACTGCTTCACGGAACCCGTCCGCTTCCTCGTCCGAGAGGATACCGGCGATCTCCAGCAGCGAGGGGCCGCCGACGAGCCGAGCGACGGCCTCCGAGAAGGTCTCGTCCTCGTGTTTTCGCGCTCGGATCGTCTCGTAGACGTCTTCGTCGAGCCGGACGTGCTTCGTCCCCATGTGTAAACACCCGTTTACAGAGTTGAAAAGGCTACCGCCACCACGTGCCGACCGACTGCACGATCCAACCAATGACGGCTATCAGCTGTCGACCAGCGTTTCGAGCAGCGACCCCAGAAAATCGAACTCGTCGTCGGTGACCTCGTGACCCACGCCCTCGTAGCGACGCTCAGTCACATCACCATCGAGCGACCGGAACACTTCCGCAGTCGCTCGGGCCCGGTCGGCGGAGACGTGTGGATCCTCGTCGCCCGAGGCCACGAGCACCGGCGTCCCGTCGAGCGTCCCCGCGAAGCCACTGGAGTCGATCGTCGGGCCGAGCAGCGTGCCACTGAGGACGGCTACGCCGCCGTACCGGTCGGGGTTGCGGGCGGCGAACTCGGCGGCGACGCAGGCCCCCTGCGAGAAGCCGACGAGGACGACGTGGTCACGGTCCACGCCGAAGGTCTCGACGACGTGTTCGAGGAGGGCCTCGACGACGGCGAGGGCAGACGAGACGTGTGGTTCGTTGCGCTCGATCGGCTGGGTGCCAGCGTAGGGATACCACCTGCTTCGGTGGGCGTCAGGGGCGACGACGGTGACGCCGTGGTGGGAGATCGGATCGAGGAGGGCAACGATGCCCTGTGCGGTCGCGCCCCGGCCGTGGAGTGCGAGGACGACGGCTTCCGTGGCTCCTCGGGGCGCGCCCGCGGTGACGATCGGCCGGCCGCCGTGGGGGCCGGGGACATCGTCAGTCGGGCGGTCCTCACTCATCCGTCGCGGTGAGGGACCTCGACCGGAGGCAACTGCTCCTCGATCATCGACCGGTCCTCTTCGGCCCACGGTGGCAGGACGAGCGACCCGCCGAGGTCGGCGGCGTCCTCGTCGACCGTGAGCCCCGGTGACTCCGTCGCGAGTTCGATCAGGATCCCGCCTGGTTCCCGGACGTAGATCGCTCGGTAGTAGTGCCGATCGTGGATGCGCGAGACGCGAACGTCACGGTCCCGGAAGAGATCGTGCCACTCGCGCAACTCGTCGTCGGCGACGCGCAGGGCGACATGGTGGATCGTCCCGACACCCTCGCGGCCGAACTCCCCCTCGCGGTCGAGCAGGTCGACGACGGTCGCGTGGTCGCCGGGTGCGTGGTAGCGGACCCGATCATCGCTCTCGGCGACCTGTTCGAGGCCGAGCGTTTCGAGGACGCTCGCGGTCTGGTAGGGATCGACGGGATGGGTCGTGACGCCGTGGAGGCCCCTGATCCCGTGCTCGGTTGGGACGGGGCCCGCCTGCCAGGAGTCGACCGGCGCGTCGGCGGCCACGAGTTCGAGGCGCGTCCCCGCGGGATCCTCGAACCGGAGCAGGGACTCGCCGAAGCGCTCGCGGCGCTCGGCGTCGACGCCGTGCGTGGCGAGGCGGTCCGCCCAGAAGTCGAGCGATCCCAGCGGAACGGCGAAGGCGGCGGCGTCGATTCCCGGTCGCCCGCGCCGCCCCGGCGGCTCGTTGGGGTAGGGAAAGCAGGTGTAGATCGTCCCGAGGTCGCCGGTGGCGTTGCCGTAGTAGAGGTGATAGCGCAGCACGTCCTCGTGGTTGACGGTGCGCTTGACGAGGCGCAGGCCCAGCACGTCGGCGTAGAAGTCGAGATTCGCCTGCGGGTCCCCGACCATCGACGTGACGTGGTGGATCCCCGGCGTGTCGGTGAGCATCTGATAAACGTCTGTTGGGGATCGGTGGTGATAGTCCCGGCGGCAGACGAAAGAGGGGGTTCGAGAGCAGCAGACGAAACCGAAGTGCAGACACCGAAAGCCCTCGGCCCGCTCGGGCGGTCTGTGCGGGATATCCTCCCGACGGTCGGATAGGGCCCACGCAGACCGCCCAACCGTGCCTCGCCCTTTCATCCGCCAGGACGTAGACTGTAGAGCTATCCACACGCCTGGCGGATGAAAGGGCGAGTGCAGTTCCGGGAACCCCGACGACGTAAGCACCTACTGGAGCGCAGCGAGTCGCGGGACCGGAACTGCACGAGGGCTTTCGGTGTCTTGTCCCCGATTCTGGCTTCCCACACTCCGACGTCGAAAGCGAGCGTTCTTGTCCCCACACGTCCTCGCCGTCGGTATGCGCCAGTTCGTCATCATCGGCCACGACGCCCCCACGACGCCCGACTTCTCGCTGGACGATCTCGCGGGGGCGGCGGGGCGACTCGACGTGCTCTGTCGGTGTGTCTCGGCCGCCGTCTTCCTCAGTCACGACGTCCGCGAGGCGGTGCGCGTCCACCTCGTGCTGGGCGACGAGTACACGGTCACCGTCGACAGCGACACGGTCCGGCGGCTCAACCCGGACGAGCGATCGACGGCGGCCCTCATTCGCACGGCTCTCGAAGAGCGCGAGGAAGCCATCGGCCACGTGCCAGTCGAAACGTCGCCCGGCATCTCGCTGACCCGCCGGGGATTCGAGGGGACGCTCGAAGACGTGGCGACGGCGGGGACGGTCGTCCAGTTGCACGCCGACGGCGATCCCGTCGTCGACGCGACGCCGCCGACCGATCCGGTGTTCGTCCTCTCGGATCACCGAGATTTCACCGACGCCGAACAGGCCCTGCTGGACGACGCCGTCGACCGGCGGCTCTCGCTTGGCCCACAGCCGTTACACGCCAACCACGCGATCACCGTCGCCCACAACTTCCTCGACACCGACGGCTACCGGTCCACCGAGTGATACTGCCGGCTGTCACTTCGTGAAGAGCTTCGCCACCTCGGGGTGGCGAAATCGGTCACAGATGTACAGCCGGTAGTATGAGCCAGGAGCGTGCCCCCGGAGCGTGCGAAAGTCACTTGACTCGATCCCCGCGTTGGGGAGAGGTATGGACGAGCGCAGACGGCGGTTCCTCGCAGGCGTGGGAACGACCGCGGCGATCGGGACCGCGGGCTGCATGGGTCGCTTGCGGACGCTCGGAGGCGGCCCGGAGAGGCCGCCAGCCGAGACGGCCGACACGCAGTTCCGTGGCGAAACCACCAGACGGGGTGTGTTCCCCGAACAGACGATTCCCTCGTCGGTGACCGTCGACTGGCGACTCGACGGCCTCAACACGGGCGGACACACCGCGGCGAAGGGCAGTCCCGTGCTGGCACCGAACGGCGATATCGTCGTCACCGGCGACACCGGCGAGGTGTGGGCGGTCCGGCCCGACGGGAGACGGCGGTGGCGAGCCGACGCCACGGACACGTCGCGGGGATTCCACGGCACGCCAGCGATCGCGAACGGGACCGTCTACGTCGGCGCGTACGACGGGGCGCTGTACGCGTTCGATCTGGAGACGGGCGAGCAGTACTGGCGCACGCAGCTGGGCGACGCCATCGGATCCAGTCCCGGCTACCACGACGGACGGCTCTACATCGCCGTCGAGTACTACGAACCGAGCGGTGCCATCTTCGCGCTCGACGCCGTCACGGGCGAGGTCCGCTGGGAGGACCGCCGGATCACGGACCACCCACACTCGACGTGTGCGATCGACCGGGCGGCCGGTCGGCTGGTCGTCGGCTCCAACGACGGCTCCCTCTACGGCTGGTCGTATCCCGACCACGAGTTCCTCTGGCGCTACGACACCGGCGAGGAAATCAAGGGGCCGATCGCGACCTGGGACGGGAGCGCGTTCTTCGGCTCGTGGAGCGACAGGGTCTACCGCGTCGCGCTGTCGGACGGCACCGAGCAGTGGGCGACCGATCTGGGCGCGTCGGTGATGGCCGGCCCCGCCGTCGAGGGAGCGACGGGCACCGTCTACGTCGGCGACCAGCACGAGTCGCTGTACGCTCTCGACACCGACAGCGGCGACGAGCAGTGGGAGACGGACGTGGGTGGCCCCGTCATCGGCTGTCCGACCGTGACCAGCGAGCACGTCCTCGTGGGGTCCTACGAGCCGACGCTGTCCGCGCTGGCGAAGTCGACGGGCGAAGAGGTCTGGACCGTCCCGGCCGAGGGCGAGGTCACCAGCACCCCGCTGGTGACCGACAGCGCGATCTACGTCGCCGAGCGAACCTCCGAGGCGTCGCTGGAGGGCGAGGGCCCCACCGGCGGGCTGTACCGCATCGTCGCCGACGAGTGACCGGCGGTGACGGCTGGGGCGGTCCCGAAAGTGCCAGAAGACCTTTTGACGTGCCCGGCGAGGGACACACGTGACTGAGTACGCCTCCGATCCCCTCGACCGGCGTGCCTTCCTCGCCGCCACCGCCGTCGTCGGGACGGGCGCAGTGGCCGGCTGTAGCGCGCTGGAATCCGGCGAGGACGCGACGACGACGCCGGTCGACGAGGGCCGCGCTCGCGAGTTGGCCGAGCGTTTCGCACCGACGCTGTACTTCGACAGCGCCGAGCAGTGGTACCCGACCGATCCACGCCCCTACGAGAGCGAGCGCGAGGGCGAAACTGTCGTCGCGGGATTCGACGCACTCGACGGCTACACCGAACGGTTTCGAGCCGCCGAGACGCCGCCGGACCCGACCGTCTTCCACAACGTCGTCACCTACGACGACTCCCCGCTCGCCGTCGTCCAGTACTGGGCCTACAGCGCCTTCGACCAGTTCACGACGAACTTCCACTGGCACGACTGGGAGGTGCTCCACGTCTTCGTCGACACCGACAGCGACGAGCCCGCGCTCTTCGTCGCCAGTTCCCACTCGCGCAAGGTCCCGAACAACGAGTTCCTCGACCCCGAGCGGACCGTGCCGCGGATCCTCCAGGAACTGGGCTCCCATTCGAGCGCGCTGTCGGTCAACGAGGAACGCGACCACTTCCAGCGACTGCCGACGGGCGGCGACATCGCGGACATCACCAACCGCGTCGTCGACGACGTCGAGTCCCTCGCCTCGATCCCCGTCGCCTACGGGCTGCCCCGCGACGAGGGGAGTCGGCTCCCCTACGTCGTCCCGGAACTCGACGGCGCACCCGTCTACGAGCACGACCGGCTGCCGTCGGTCGAACCCGAAGATCTCGTCCCCGCGGAGCTCACGATCCGGTCGTTCGACGCGCTCACCGCGCCGCCGACCGACCTCCCCGAGCGCGAGACCGGCCTCGTCTTCGAGTTCGAGGGCCGCGACGACCCCGAGACCGACGCGGACGTGGCGTACGAACTGCGACCGACGACGGCCCTCGAACACATCTCCGGGTTCACCGGCCCGCAGTTGAGCTTCGAGTTCTCGGTCCCGGAAGCCGTCGAGGACGCCGTCGCCGGCCACATCACGACGACCGGAGAGCCCTGGACCCAGCCTCGCTACGAGAACCCCGCAGCGGACATCTCGGACCCGAACCACCGCCGAGAACTCGCCGACCGCTACGCGGCGATCGGCGAGCCGGCACCGATCAACGCCGTCGTCACCGCCGTCTCCTCGCTCGTCGAAGACGGCGAGGCTCCGGACGGGGAAGGCGTGACCACCGAGGACAGCGCGGTCGAGTCCGTCGCGCTGCTGGAGAGCGAGCCGAGTGCCGTCCCGACGTTCCAGGGAGTCGCGGTGGCACAGGGCGTCGACTCCGGCCAGCACCGTCTCACCGTCAACGGAGCGGGTGTCGAACCGCACAGCGAGTCGATCACGGTCGAAGACGAGGGCGTGACGGCGGCCGGCGTCGACGGCGAGATCCCGCTCGTGGCTCGCGAGGACGCGACGAAGGTGACCGTCGACCCGACCGAGAGCGAGGCCGACGTGACCGACTTCGCGCTCGAAGACGACTTCGGCGGGCGACTCTACGACGCGCCGGTCGAGGGGCCAGACGCGGTCTACGTCCACCGCGGCGGTGCCTACACGGGCGAGATCCGGGACAGCGACGACGAACTCGGGGCCGTCCGCGTGAATCCGACCGACGAGGACCGCATCGCAATCGAGCGGCCGACCACCGGGAAAGAATCGCTGGCGAGCTTTCTGGCGACGATCACCGAGGAGACGCGCGCCGAGATCGAGGGACTGGACCTCGACGGGAGGGCAAACGCCGTCCAGGGACTCGTCAGAGCGCTGGAAGCGACCGGCAGCGCCGCACAGCGAGCGGCCCAGCGGGCCGCAGACGGCGACCGAGAGGGAGCGGACCGTCGGCTCGTCGCCGTCCAGAGCGGATTCGAGCAGGTCGCGGACAACCTCGAACGGGCCGCAGACGGTCTCCCCGACCCCATCGAGCGAGCGGTCGACAGACGGCTGTCACAGGCCCGCAAGCGCGTCGATCAGGCCCTCGACGCAGAGAAGCTGTAGCTCCGGGCCGGCAGTTCCGGACGCCTTTTGATCGTCGTCCACACACGCTGTGACATGACCGACGAACTCGCCTGGGAGACCATAGAGCGCAGCGTCGCCTACAGCTGTGCGGGGTTCGACGTACGCAACGAGCGCGTTCGCTTCCCGGACGGTACCGACGCCGAATTCGACTACCTCGCGGAGGGTGAGAGCGTCGTCGTCCTCCCGCTGACGCCCGACGGCGACGTGGTCGTCATCGAGGAGTGGCGACAGGCGGTCGGCCGCGTGAACCGCGGCCTCCCGGCCGGCTCGATAGAGTCCGACGACGCCGAGCCCGCGGACGCCGCCCGTCGCGAACTCGCCGAGGAGACCGGCTACGAGGCCGGGTCGCTCGAACACCTGACGACGGTCGAGCCGGCCAACGGCTTCGCGGACGCGGTCTTCCACTACTTCGTCGCCCGCGACTGCGAGCAGACGGCCCAGCAGGACCTCGACGACAACGAGTCGATCCGCGTCGCGACGACGACGCTCGACGAACTCCTCGATGCGGCCCGGGAAGACGAGCTTCGGGACGGGCGCACCGTGACGGGCGTGCTCTACTACGCGCTGTTCGAGCAGTAGGGTCGTCTCCCGGCCGTCCGTCTGTATCCCACGCACCACCTGGAGCCGACGGTTGCAGAGAGAACAGTGCGGCCAGATAGCTGCCGGAAGACAAATCGCAGTGATATTCTTGCCGAAGTGATATATGTATGTGGGACTAGTTAACAGTGTGCTCACAGAAGAACTGACAGTCGAGACGGGCGGTGACGCCGAACGGACGCTCGGCCCGGCGGCACTGGCCTCGATCGCCTCCGTCGCGCTGGCACTGTACTACTACTACGTTCGGGGAGACAAACAGCGCGGACAGTTCGTTGGCCTCTGGCCCGCGACGATCCTCGGGCTCGCCATCTACCGCAGGCTGGACGAGATCGAGACGGAGCTCGAACGGCACCGAGAGTGAAACGCTGGGCCGTCGCTCCGTGAAGGGAGTCGCCACCTCGGGCCGCCGAGAGTTCGAGCCGGTGTACCGGACGACCAGACATTGCAGTCGCGACGAGACAGACACAATGCGTTCGACAATCACCAGACCACTCACACGGATCGACACCGAGACGCGCATCCAGTACGGATTGATGCTCCTGTTTGGCACGCTCTGCCTGCTGGCAGCAGTCGCCCCACTGGAGCTGATGACGAAAGTCGTCGTCGTCTCCGTGCTGTTCGGCTTCACTGGCGGGCTCTGGGTCTCCCATCTCGTTCAGATCGTCCAGCGAGCCGCACCCGAGGCCGAGACATGAGCAACGACCTCGCAGACGAACAGCCCGACCGTTCGCTCTCCGGGATCGAGTTCCTGACCGGCGAGGACCCGAGCGCGGGGTCGTTTCTCCTCGTGGTCGGGATCGTCACGTGCGTGTTCATCGCAGCGTTCCAGTTTACGCTCCCGGAACCCATCTCGACGGTGTTGACCAGCCTCGTCGTCGTGCTCGCCGTGATCAGCTTCCTGCTGGGCGCGATTCTGGACGCACTGGGCTACTTCGACGTGCCGGACAGCTAAGCCCCAGCCACACGATCTGATCGGCCCTCGGGACGCCCGAGCGGCCTCATTCGAGCTGATGGTAGTCCAGTTCGTGCCCTTCGTCGAGAGCCGACTGGACGGCATCGCTCGGCGTGCCGACCGGACGCGTCTCGGTCCGCATGCCACCGACGTCGGAGCGTTCGAAGTAGATGTTGCGCTGCCAGTCCGGGTCCGTCTCCGTCTCGTCGGTCCGGTAGTGTGCGCCCCGGGACTCGGTCCGTTCGAGTGCGCCACGCAGGACCGCCTCTGCGGCGGTCAGCATGAACCCGATGTCGATCGCGAACTCGAACGACGAACTCGTCGTCGGCCCCACGTCCATGTCGGCGGCCTTCCGGCGGACCTCGTCGAGTGCGTCGAGGCCCGCCCGCAACGACGCGTCGGTCCGCAGGATGCCGGCGTGTTCCCACAGCAGGTACTGCAGTTCGGTGAACACGTCCATCACGTCGTGAGAGCCGTCCCGACCGGCCAGTGTCGCCAGGTCGCGGAACTGCGGCTCGGCGATGTCGGAGACGACCGCCTCGGGCAGGTGTCCCGCTCCGTCGACGCGCTCGGCGATCCGTTCGCCCGCAACGACGCCGAAGGCGACGGTCTCTGCCAGGGAGTTGCCACCGAGTCGGTTGGCACCGTGGACGCCGGCCATCGTCTCGCCGATCGCGAACAGTCCGTCGACGGTCGTCTCCCCGTGCTCGTCGACGGCGACCCCGCCCATGCCGTAGTGGGCCGTCGGCGCGACTTCGACTGGCTCGGTGGCCATGTCGACGCCCAGTTCCTGGAACCGCTCGTACATCCGCGGGAGACGCTCTCGAATGAACGCACGGTCTCTGTGAGAGAGATCGAGATAGACGCCGCCGTTGTCGGTGCCACGTCCCTCCGCGATCTCCCGTGCGATCGCTCGGGCGACGACGTCGCGGGCGTCTAGCTCCATCTGGTCGGGCGAGTACCGCTCCATGAACCGCTCGCCGTCGGTGTTGTAGAGGTGTCCCCCCTCGCCGCGAACCGCCTCGGTGACGAGTCGCCCACTCCAGGGCTCCCACTCGGGATCGTCTTCGTCGACCGCCATCCCCGTCGGGTGGAACTGGACGAACTCCATGTCCATGAGTTCGGCACCCGCGTCGTAGGCCAGTGCCGGCCCGTCGCCGTTGTTCTCGTCGTCGCGGGACGTGTGGCGGTTGTAGGCCGCGGCGTAGCCACCGGCCGCGAGCACGACGGTCCCCGCGTTGACGAGCACGAACTCGCCGGAGTCCATGTCGAACCCGACCGCGCCGTAACACTGGTCACCGTCCGACAGCAGCTTGGTGATCAGCACGTTCTCGCGGTACGGCACCGACAGCTCCCGTGCCCGGTCGACGAGTGTCTCCAGCATCGACTCGCCGGTGTGATCGCCCGCGAACGCCGTCCGGCGGAACGACTGGGCACCGAAGAACCGCTGGTCGATCTCGCCGTCGTCCGTTCGGGAGAAGTCCATCCCCCAGTCGTCGAGTTCCCGGAGGCGATCGGGCATCTGTCTGGTCACCGTCTCGACCTTCTGTGGGTCGTTGACGAAGTGGCCCTCGTTGAGGGTGTCGGCGGCGTGGATCGCCCACGAGTCGTCCGGATCGTGGGTCCCGAGTGCGCCGTTGATGCCACCGCGAGCCCACGTCGTGTGGGCGTCGCCGTGATTCCGTTTGCCCAGCACCAGTACGTCGTCGACGCCGCGCTCGGCGAGTTCGATCGCCGTACGAGCGCCGGCAGCGCCCGCTCCGACGACGAGTACCGAGACGTCGACTCGCTCGTATTCGGGCACAGACGTTCCGTCGCTGTCGGCAGTGTCTGGGTTGCTCACATCAAGACGAGGGGCGCTGGACCCTTACGGCTTTCGCGCGCGTGCGCGTGCTCGCACGCGAAGCCGCGAAACACGTATCGGTCGAGAGGCGCTACGGCCGGTGTGACCGAGCCAGAACACGCCGACGGCCTCGAAGCGCGGCTCCGAGAGCGGTTCGGCGACCGCGAGGGCGTGTCGCTGACCGTCTCGGATGACGGCCACTGTCGCCTCGCCTTTCCCGACCGGACGCTCGTCGTCGAACGGCGTCACGGGCCGGCGGGGACGCCAGTGTGGACGCTCGCCCTGCGAGCCGACGGAGAGACGGTGAGCAAGTTCGGCCCGCTGGAAACGACGACGGCCGTCCTCGAACGGATCGCCGCCCTGGTCGACGCGGACGTTCGCTACACCGTCTGCTGTGACGGGAGCCCGTCGTGAACCACGATCGCATCCACGCCAGAGAACCCGACCACCACGTCGACCGGTGGGAGCGTGGGCATATCGAGGCACTCGAAGAACGCGACGGCCACTGCGTCGTCACGGTCCGCGCCGACGACGGGGAGTGCGTCGAACTGACCGTCACCTTCGCCGTCCGGGACCTGTTCGTGGGACGGCTCGACCTCGACGGCGGATCGCCGGTCGGCGAAACGGTCTGGTACCGCGTCCGGGGCGGGTGAACGACAGACGTTTCGGACCGAAACCGCAAGCGAAGACTACGGAATGGGACGTAGGGACGCCCTCGCCGATTGTCTCGTCGCCGAACGCGAACACCTGGAAGCGAGTGGCGACGCGGCCGTGGGTGAGTAACGTTTATTCGGTTGAAATTACTACTCAGTTGTATGGCGACGGCCGTGAAGATGGACGAGGCGGTCAAGGAGAAGATAGAGGAGATCCAGGCCGAGATCAGACTCGAAACGGGTCGGAAGGTGACCCAACAGGAGATCCTCGAACGGATGGTCGAGAACGTCGATCGGTCCCGGACGGAGTTCGTCGATTCGTTCCGTGACTCGACGGTCCCGCTGAGTGACGAGCAAAAAGAGAAACTACGCGAGAGTCAGTTCGACTCGGGCGTCGAGACCGACGAGGACGACATTGACGACATCCTCTACGGATGACCGTCTTCGTCGATACTGGCGTCGTCTACGCGGAGCAGGATCACTCGGCATCTCGCCACGACGTCGCCGCCGCAGCGCTCGAAGCAGTGCAAGACGGGGCCTTCGGACAGCCGTACGTCAGCGACTACGTCTACGACGAGGCAGTGACGTTGACGCTACAGCGAAGCGGCGATCACGAGCGAGCAGTCCACGTCGGGAAGCGGATTCGAGGCGACGGCTACCCGAGCGAGTTCTCGATGCTCGATGTCGAATCACCGCAGTTCGACGAGGCCGTGGAGATCTTCGAACGGTACGACGACCAGCGCCTCAGTTTCACCGACGCGACGACGGTCGCGCTGGTCCGGTCCCACGACATCGACCACGTCCTCGCGTTCGACGACGATTTCGACGGTCTCGTCGATCGCCTCGCTCCGGCCACCGTCGCGGAACGCAACCCTTAGGCACGCGCTCTCCCCACTGGGGGTAATGCGAGACCACTTCGAAGTCGGCCGGTACGACGCGGCCGGCCGCCTGGGCGAGCTGACGGTGCCCCGGGCCGGCGTCACCGTCGAGACGCCCGCACTCCTGCCCGTCGTCAACCCCCACGTCCAGACGATCGAGCCGTCCACGCTGGCGTCGGAGTTCGGCGCGGAGATCCTCATCACGAACAGCTACATCCTCCACCAGAGCGACGATCTCCGCGAGCCCGCCGAGGAGCAGGGCCTCCACGAACTGCTCGACTTCCCGGGGGCGATCATGACCGACTCCGGCTCCTTCCAGCTGGCCGAGTACGGCGAGATCGACGTGACGACGGAGGAGATCCTGGCCTTCCAGCAGGAGATCGGGAGCGACATCGGGACGCCCGTCGACATCCCGACGCCGCCGGACGTGGCGCGCGAGCGAGCCGAATCGGAGCTGGCGACGACCCAGGAGCGCCTGGAGATCGCCGACGGCGTCGACACCGGCGAGATGCTCACGACTGCACCGATCCAGGGCTCGACCTATCCCGACCTGCGCGAGCGAGCGGCCGAGCACGCACACGGGACCGACCTCGACGTGTTCCCGGTCGGCGCGGTCGTCCCGCTGATGAACGAGTACCGCTACGACGACCTCGCGGACGTGGTCGCGGCCTGCAAGCGCGGGCTCGGCGAGGACGCGCCGGTCCACCTGTTCGGGGCCGGCCATCCCATGATGTTCGCGATGGCCGTCGCGCTCGGCTGTGACCTGTTCGACTCGGCGGCGTACGCGCTGTACGCTCGTGACGGCCGGTACCTCACCGTCCGCGGCACCGAGCACCTCGAGGACATGGAGTACTTCCCCTGCTCGTGTCCCGTCTGTGTCGAGTACGAGCCCGCAGACCTCCGGGCGATGGACGACCAGCGCGGCGAGGACCTGCTGGCCCGCCACAACCTCCACGTCACCTACGGCGAGATCCGGACGATCAAGCAGGCGATCAGGGACGGCGACCTCATGGAGCTGGTCGACTCGCGGGCCCGTGCCCACCCGACGATGCTGGACGGCTACCGGACGCTGCTGGACCACGCCGAGCAGCTGGAAGAGACCGACCGCATCGCCAAGGACACCGTCTTCCACACGTCGACGGAGAGCGCGCGCCGCCCCGAGGTCGTCCGGCACCACCAGCGACTCGACCGCTTCGACCTCTCGGGCGAGGTCCTGCTCACGGAAGGCGAGCGCGACGAGGCCTACGACGAGTGCTGGCAGGTGACGCCCCCCTTCGGCCCCTATCCCAGAGAGATGAGCGACGCCTATCCCTTCACCGCGGAGGTCCCCGAGCGACTCGCTCCACAGGCCTACGAGGCCGCCGCCGACGGCGTCGTGCGCCTCGCCGAGGCCAACCCCGACGCGACGTTCACGCTCGCGCAGTTCGAGTGGCCCGAGAGCGCGCTGGCTCGCGTGCCCGACTCGGTGACGGTCCGCCACCTCGGCGAGGACTGACCGGGCTGCCGTGTCGGCCGTCCGGTCGTGTGGCGACTCGCCGGCCGGGGAGACTCGCAAGATAGTTGGGTCCCCGTAGCCGATACAGGGCCATGACCGAGTACTTCGAGGTTCACGAGCGCGACGGCGCGGCGCGGCTGGCCGAGTTGCGGCTGGCCGATCCGGTCACGACGCCCGCGGTCGTGGACGACTACCTCGCGGACGCCGGGAGCCTCTGGCCGACGGAGCGAGACGTGCCAGAAGGCGACGAGAGCGTCCTCACCGTCCTCCCGCACCGCGGCCTCCCCGGTGGCACGCCCGAGGAGGTCGCCGAGGCGTTCGCCGTCGACTATCCTGACGTGGACTATCCGAGCGCCGCCGTCGTCTCGACGGAGACGGCCGACGACGACGGCGCCGACGCGTACGTCCTCTCGGAGGCCGCCGGGCTCGTCGGCCACGCCGAAGCGTTCGTCGAGGCCGTGATCGAGACGCGCGAAGCGATCCCGGACGACACCGCCCTGATGCTGTCCGGCGTCGCGACGCCGCGCAACGTCGCCACGCTGGTCTACGCTGGCGTCGACCTCGTCGACCGGGACCGGGCCGTCGTCCGGGGGACACAGGGCCGATACCTGACGACCGACGACGCCTACTTCCTGGAAGACCTCGACGAACTGCCCTGCTCGTGTCCGGCCTGCCGGCAGCCCCGCGAGGAGTTCGACCGACAGGACTGTGTCGACCACAACGTCAACGCACTGGAAGCGGAGCTGGCTCGGGTCCGTCGCCGGATACGAGACGGCCGGCTGCGTGACTACGTCGAAGGCCAGGCCCGCCAGGACCAGTGGCTGACGGCGACGATGCGACGGCTCGACCAGCAGTACGCCTACCTCGAACGCCACACCCCGATCTACCGACGCGAGGAGCTCACCGCCGCGACCGAAGACACCATGCGCCGGGTCGAGATCCAGCGGTTCGCACAGCGGGTCACCGAACGGTACCGGCCCCGCTTCGACGAGCAGCCCCTCGTCATCGTCCCCTGCTCGGCGCGCAAGCCCTACAGCGACTCACAGAGCCACGAGCAGTACCACCGGGCGGTCCAGTTCCGGGGCCACATGGCGTCGATGACCTCGCCGATCGGCGTCGTCCCACAGGAGCTGGAACTCACCTATCCGGCCCAGCACTACGACTCCGTCGTCACCGGGCAGTGGAGCGCCAACGAGATCGAGTTCGTGGCCGACGTGCTCGAACGCTATCTCGACGGCACCGACTACCCCGAAGTGATCGTCCACGTCCCCGGCGAGGGGTACCGCGAGATCTGCGAGCGCGTCGAGGAGCGTCTCGACCAGTCCTTTACCTACACCGTCGAAGACCACCCGACGACGGCAGACTCGCTTGCGAACCTCGCCGGAGCGCTGGAGGGGTACCCGAAGTACCGCAAGCGCGAGCGCCAGCACAACACGCTCCGGGCAGTGGCAGACTACCAGTTCGGGGCCGGTGCGGGCGACGAGATCTTCGGCGACACGCTGACCGCGGAAGGGACGTACCCCCAGCTACGGGCCCACGGCGAGCGGACCGACGGCGGCCAGGGCGAACAGCTGGCGGCGCTGACCCAGCAGTACGGCGTCCTCGGACTCACGATCGCGGGAGCCCGACGGTGGGTCGACTCGGACGTGTCGGTAAAGCGCGTCGCGATCGACGACTTCGTGCCACACGGCTCCGTGCTCGCGCCGGGCGTCGTAGAGGCCGACGACGAGATCCGCGTCGGCGACGAGGTCGTGATCGAAGGCCCGTCGGCCTTCGGCGTCGGCCGCGCGACGATGCCCGGTCCGGCGATGGACGAGGCCACTCGCGGGATCGCCTGCCAGGTGCGCCACGTCGAAGAACAGTAGCGTGCGGTGACCGTCAGGAGTTGCGGACCAGCGGCTCGTACCACTCGCGGTTCTCGCGGTACCAGTCGATGAACGCCGAGACGCCCTCACGGATCGTGTACTCCGGCTCGTAGCCCAGCAGCTCCGCGGCCCGCTCGGTGCTGGCGTGGGTGTGCTCGGCGTCGGCGTCGTGGCGCTCCTCGTAGACCAGATCCAGCTCCGGGGCGAGCTGGTCGCGGATCTCCTGGGCCAGCGTCTCGATCTCGATGTTGTCCGTCGAGCCGACGTTGATCGCCTCGCCGTCGGCCGCGTCGGTGTCGAGCAGTGCGACGTTCGCCTCGACCACGTCCTCGATGAAGGTGAAGTCTCTCGTCTGGCTCCCGTCGCCGTAGACGATGGGAGAGCGGCCGTCGAGACAGCGAGAGACGAAGTTCGAGATCGCCATGTTCGGGCGCATCCGCGGCCCGTAGACGGTGAAATAGCGCAGCGCGACCGCGGACAGATCGTACACCTCGCTGTAGGCACAGACGTACCGTTCGGCCGCGAGCTTGGACGCCCCGTAGGGACTGACCGGCGTCGTCGGGTGCTCCTCGTCGTAGGGCAGGTACCGCGGCTTGCCGTACACCGACGACGAGGACGCCATCACGAACCGTTCGAGGCCGGTCTCGCGGGCGGCGTCCAGTAAGTTCAGCGTTCCGTCGACGTTGACCTCGTCGTACTTGCGCGGGTTCTCGACGCTCTGACGGACGCCGGCCTGTGCGGCCTGGTGGTAGACGTAGTCGGCGTCGGCGACCAACTCGGCGACGAGGTCGGCGTCGCGCACGTCGCCCTCGACCAGTTCGTAGCTACCGTCGCCCGACGCCGCCTGCTCGCGACACTGCTCGATCGTGTGCTGTTTGATGTCCACGTCGTAGAACGGATCGAGGTTGTCCAGCGCGACCACGTCGTGGCCGTCGACGACGAACCGCTCGGCGATGTGACCGCCGATGAACCCCGCACCGCCGGTGACGAGAATCCTCATTGTCGGAAAGGCCACGGGCTGTCAGTAAAAACCCGTCGGGACTACTCCGCGCCGTCGACCGCCTGCACGGCCTCACCGTCGTCGACTTCGGCACCGTCGGTGAGCCGTTCCTCCGCGGCGTCTCTATCCTCGGGATAGCCGATGTCGGTGCGCCAGCCGTCCATCCGGATGGCGTCGATGGTCCGCCCGGAGTGCAACAGGAGGTCGATCGCGTCGCTGATCTCGTACTCGTCGCGGTTGGAGGGCTGGACGAGGTGACACGCGTGGAAGATCGCCGGTGTGAACGTGTAGAACCCGGTCATCACGAGGTTCGACGGCGGGTCCTCTGGCTTCTCGACGACTTCCTCGATCTCGCCGTACTTGTTGGTGTCACAGACTCCGTAGCGAGAGGCCTCGTCCCACGGCACTTCCTCGACGAGGAAGGCGGCGTCGGCCCGCTCCTCGCGCTGGCGATTGATCACGTCCTGGAGGTTCGCCTGGAAGATGTTGTCGCCGAGCATCAGCATGAAGTCGTCGTCGATGTGCTCCTCGACGGTCAGCAGGGCGTGGGCCAGCCCGTTCTGTTCGCGCTGGTGGGCGTACGTGATCGGGACGCCCTCGAACTCGTCCTCGAAGTGGTTGATGATGACCTGTTTCTTGTAGCCGACGACGACGAGCAGTTCGTCGGCACCGAGCTCGATCAGTTGCTCGAAGCAGTGAGTGAGAATCGGCTTGCCGGCGACTTCGACCATTCCTTTGGGCTTGTCTTCGGTCAGCGGGCGGAGCCGGGTGCCTTCCCCGGCGGCGAGGACGACAGCTTTCATACGTCCCCATTCACCAGTCAGTCAGCTAAAGGCTATCGGTCGAACAGAATCCTCAAGGCCAGTCCCGGACAACTGGCGGCCAATGAAAGTAAGCATCGTCGGCAGCGGGTACGTTGGGACGACGCTCGCGGCCTGTCTGGCCGACCTCGGACACGACGTGGTCAACGTCGACATCGACGAGTCGGTCGTCGCCGCGATCAACGACGGCGACGCGCCGATCCACGAGCCCGGTCTGGCAGAGCGCATCGAGCGCCACGCGGGCGACCGCCTGCGGGCGACGACCGACTACGCGGCCGTCCGCGAGACCGACGCGACGTTCCTCGCGCTGCCGACACCCGCAAACGACGACGGGAGCAACGACCTCTCGATCATGGAAGCGGGCGCGCGCTCGCTGGGCGAGGCGCTCCCGGCGGGCGGCGACCACCTCGTGATCGTCAAGAGCACGGTGATCCCGGGCAGCACCGAAGCAGTCGTCACACCGGCAATCGAGCAGGCCGGCGACCTCGCGGTCGGCGAGGACTTCCGGATCGCGATGAACCCCGAGTTCCTCCGGATGGGGACCGCCGTCGCGGACTTCATGGACCCGGACAAGATCGTCTTCGGTGCGACCGACGAACGGGCCTACGAGACGCTCGATCGGATCTACGAGCCACTGGTCGAGGAGACCGGGGCCCCGGTCGTCCGCACCGGCCTCCGGGAGGCCGAGATGATCAAGTACGCCAACAACTCCTTCCTCGCGACGAAGGTGAGCCTCATCAACGAACTCGGGAACATCTGCAAGGAGTACGGCGTCGACGCCTACGAGGTCGCGGACGCGATCGGGCTCGACGACCGCATCGGCGAGCGGTTCCTCCGGTCAGGGCTGGGGTGGGGGGGTAGCTGCTTCCCGAAAGATGTCGACGCACTCATCGCGGCCGCGGAAGACGCCGACTACGATCCCGAACTGTTGCAGGCCGGCGTGAACGTCAATGACCGCCAGCCAGAACGGCTCCTCTCCTTGCTCGACGATCACGTCGACGTGGCGGGCAAACGGATCGCCGTGCTGGGACTGTCGTTCAAGCCCGGCACGGACGACGTGCGCGGGACGCGTGCGATCCCGGTCATCGAGGGGCTCCACGAGCGAGGAGCCGACGTGGTCGCCTACGACCCCGTCGCCGTCGAGAGCTTCCGGGAGTACGCGCCGGACGTGGCCTTTAGCGCCGCCGACGCCGCGGCGGACGCCCTATCAGGAGCCCACGGTGCAGTCGTCGTCACCGACTGGGACGAGTTCGCGGCGCTCGACGACGAGTTCGACGAGATGGCGGACCCCGTCGTCGTCGACGGCCGTCACGTCGTCGAGCGACGCGACGGCATCACCTACGAAGGCCTGACCTGGTGAGCGCACAGCAAGACATTTTTGCGCGTCGCCGGCCAGTCGTCGCTATGTCCCGTCGGCTCCCACTCGTCTCCAGCCGGATGCGCTGGCTGGTCGTCGGCTGCGTCGCAGCCGTGATCCTGCTCCTCTCGGTGCTTCGCCCAGGATCGGCCAGTCAGACAACGGGTCCCCTCGGCGTGTTCGGGATCGACAAGTACCTCCACGTCTTGGCGTACGGCGGCCTCGCGACGGTGCTTGCCTACGCGCTGGCCGAGTGGGAGCCACGGAGGGCCGCCGTGGCGGTGTTCGTCCTCGCGGTGGCGTTTGGCTTCGTGGTCGAACTCGTCCAGTTGCCACTGGTCTACCGGCAGTTCAGTCGCCTCGACGTGCTCGCAAACGCCGTCGGCGCGTCCGTGATCGCCGCCGGCTGGGGCGTCGTCGCGGCCCGACTGCGCTTCGAATCGGTCGCAGCCGAGGCGACGAAGTCTCTGTCCGACGGCGACCCGTAGCGAAGCCGCTTTACGCACAGCCCCGCTTTGCCCGACAATGAGCACGCCCACGCCCGAAGTATACGAACAGGGGAAGGGCATGGACGCCCACAACAAGGTGATGCGCGAGGTCCGCTCGCGCAACGACGCGTCCTACGATCCCCGCGAACCGACCCGCGTCTGGCTCGACGAGGACAACACGCCCGACGGCGTCTACCAGAGCCTGACGATCATCCTCAACACCGGCGGCTGCCGGTGGGCCCGCGCCGGTGGCTGTACGATGTGTGGCTACGTCGCCGAGAGCGTCGACGGCGGCAGCGTCGCCCACGAGGACCTGATGGCCCAGATCCAGTACTGTCTCGACCACGAGGCCGAGGAGGCCGACGAGAAGGCCGGGCTGATCAAGATCTACACGTCCGGGAGCTTCCTCGACGAACGCGAGGTCGGTGCCGAGACGCGGCGCGCGATCGCTTCTGAGTTCGCCGACCGCGACCGGATCGTCGTCGAGTCCCTGCCCGACTTCGTCGACCGTGCGAAGGTCGCCGAGTTCGTCGACGCGGGACTGGAGACCGACATCGCGGTCGGCCTCGAAACGGCGACAGACCGCGTTCGGCGGGACTGCGTGAACAAGTACTTCGACTTTGCGGACTTCGAGGACGCGGCCGCACAGGCACAGGCCGCCGGTGGCGGCGTCAAGGCGTATCTCCTGATGAAACCGCCCTTCCTCACGGAGTCGGAAGCGATCGAAGACATGCAACGTTCCGTGCGCAAGTGCGCCGACGTCGAGGGGTGTCACACCGTCTCGATGAACCCCTGTAACGTCCAGCGGTACACGATGGTCGAAGAGCTGTTTCACGACCAGGGGTACCGGCCCCCGTGGCTCTGGTCGGTGTGTGAAGTGCTGGAGTCGACCGCCGACGAGGACGTGATCGTCGTCTCGGACCCCGTCGGCCACGGGAGCGATCGCGGCCCACACAACTGCGGAGAGTGTGACGACCGCGCCCAGCGCGCGATCAAGGACTTCGACCTCCGCCAGGACCCGAGCGTCTTCGAGCAAGTCACCTGTGACTGTGAGGCGACCTGGGACGCCGTCGTCGAGCGCGAAGCGAGTTACTCGCTCCCCCTGGCCCGATAACCGTCCCCGATCCCGGCCAGGAACGGGAGCGCTCGCTGACTCGCTAGTCTGTGGAGATTGCCAGTAGGTTTCGCCTTACACCCAGTTTCACTTTCACTCCGGTAACCCCGTCTTTTTATTCCTGGATCTCATACCGACGGTTAGGGGTCAGGATCTTGTCACACGCTCCATGGCCCCTCGTTCCCATCCTCCGAGACGATACTCGCCCAGCCGACGGTGTGGCTGTCCGCTCGTAATACTGCCGGCTGTAAGTCTGTGAAGAATTTCGCGACCACGGGGTCGCGAATATCTTGCAACAGTTACAGCCGGCAGTATGAGCGCGCACTCGTTCGATAGAAAGTTTCTACGGCGGTTCGCTGACCTACGCCTCCGCGAATCCGCGGAGGACGCCCTGGCCCTCGACGGCACCGATGTCGGGCAGCGAGACGCGCTCGGGGTGGGGCATCATGACGGCGACCGTGTCGTCCTCGCCCGTGATGCCGGCGACGTTGTGCTTCGACCCGTTCGGGTTCGCACCGTCGTGAACCGCGCCGCTCTCGTCACAGTATTTGAACAGAATCCGGTCGTCGGCTTCCAGTGCTTCGAGTCGGTCGTCGTCGATCTCGAAGCGGCCTTCGCCGTGTGCGATCGGGAACTCGACGACCTGCCCCTCGTCGTAGGCGGCCGTCCACGGCGTGTCGGCGTTCTCGACGCGGAGGTGGACGTGTTCACACTGGAAGCGTGCGCTCCGATTCGTCGTGAACGCCCCGGGCGTCAGCGCCGACTCACAGCCGATCTGCGCACCGTTGCAGACGCCCAGTACCGGGACCCCCTCGGCCGCGACCTCGCGGACCTCCTGCATGATCGGCGACCGTGCCGCCATCGCACCCGCTCGCAGGTAGTCGCCGTAGGAGAACCCGCCGGGGAGCATGACGCCCTCGACGTCCTCCGGGAGTCCGTCCTCGTGCCACACGAGTTCGGCGTCGATGCCCAGATGGGACAGCGCCTGCACGGAGTCGCGGTCGCAGTTCGAACCGCCAAAGCGGACGACGGCGACGGTCATGCCTCGGCCCGCTCGACCGCCACCTCGTAGTCGTGGATGGTCGGGTTCGCCAGCAGCCGCTCTGCCATCTCACCGGCGCGTTCGGCAGCCTCGTCCTCGCTCTCGGCAGCCAGATCGAGCTCGTAGCGGTCCGTCGATCGGAGCGCGTCGAGTTCGAACCCCAGCCGTTCGAGCGCTCGCTTGGTCGTCTCGGCTTCGGGGTCGAGCACGCCCCGCTTGAGCCTGACCGTCACGGTCGCGGTGTAGTCAGTCATTGGTGAACCGACGGTGGGGACCGGGCAAAACGCTTGTGTTCTCGCCCGTGCCGGCGCAACCGGACTTCGACAGGACCCCTACAGCGTCACGTCCCGCCAACCGTCGGGCTGACCGGACAGGCCCCGAACACGAAGCTGGTGTCCGCCGTCGCCCTCGCGGAGTTCGACTGTCCCGTCGAACGCCTGCGCAACGCTCCGAATCGTCCGTTCGTCGTGTGCCGCGGGATCGACGGCACAGACACCCAGTCCGTCCGCCGCTCTGACACGCCCGGCAACGGTGTGCAAAAACCGATACACCGGCCGCACGTCGTCGGCGTACACGAGCAACGGACCCAGCGTGTACACCCCAACCCGGACTCTCTGCAGCCCGTCGTCGTACAGTTGCTCGTACAGCGCGGAGAGCGACATCCCGATCCCCGTCAGGTCGGCCGGCGTCGCGATACCGTGAACGCGGTCGCTCTCTGTCCCGTCGCTCTCGTGTGCACAGTCGACGAGGCACATCCGCCCCGGGTCCGCGTCGCCACCGACCATCTCGAAGTCGGTGACGACCTCACTGGCGCTCACGTCCGCAGTCACGAGCAAGATACCCTCGTCAGCCGGCCCAGACAGGAGGCCCAGCGAAAGCTGCCGCAGGCCACCGAGCGACGGCCCTGTCACCAGCAGGTTCGTCCCGGCTGGAACCGACTCCAGTGGCACTCCCTCGAACCCGTACCGCGTCTTCACCTGACTCATGTCGATCGCCAGCGACTCGCGCGTCGCTCCTGGTCCGTTCGCCGTCGACGACTCGACCCGACTGCACCGAACTCTGGGCTGTCAAGTGGCCCACACCGCACTGCTCGGTCGTTGCTGGGACCGGCTGCCGACGTGGTTCGACCGCTCACGTACTCTTCTGGTCAGTCCTCCGTGTTAGGCTTTATCGCCGCGAATCAATTACTGATACCGAGGCGAGTCACTAGCCCGTGGTTGCGGTAGTCGTCTGGTTCGCTTCGTAACTCGGGTGTGCTGGGCCAGGTCTTGAATTTTGAAAGAATCTCATATAATAACGTTGTCCACTAGTGACATCCTTAGTAAATCTCCAAGAAGACATATATGATACATAGCTTTTCAGATATACTTCCCCCTTTGTTGTGAGCACAACAAAGTTCAATTTCTTTGGAATCATACTAACAGATGCATTATTTGACTTACGGATTCGTTCACCGCCACCAGCATAATCCAACATTACGGACTGGGTTTCCTCAATATATCGAGATTCATTATTCGGATTTGTTTCCCAATAGAGTGTCGCTGATTCATTTCTTGGATCCACAGTATAGTTCCGGACATTTACACCACTCTTGTTAGATATTGTGTTATTATATACAATCATAAATGATATATATTCAACTATCTCTCTTTTGACTTGACCGTCATATGTGCTGCTATCCTCAGGAATTTCAGTTGATACGGTTGTCTGGGATGGTTCTGGTGTTGTTGTAGCCGTCCCGGCAGTTTGGGTGGTATTAATATTTTGAACCATTGTCTGTGTATGGCTGCTTTCTGAAGTATTGCTATCTACAGGCCTGCTAGGTTCAGCTACTCCACCATACATATTAGAGCTAAACGTTAAAATAGCATATATGAATAAAGAAATGTACAGAGCCATTAATACTCCACTAACAATTCCACCATCTTCACTGATGCCGGGCAGTGAACTGAATGGCGCTGCGTATTCATCAGTATTTGTTCCAACAACGATCGGCAAAGTAATTGGGAAAAAGAGGACTCCAATAATTCGAAGAGCTTGTTTCATGATATGTTTTATTTTATGCTCCCACATACTCAGCAACTCATCCGGTTGTGTCTGACTGATGGAGGAACGAGGTTGTTCACCGGTGGACAACCACTAGAATTTGATGTCGTGTTGTCATCCTCGGCAGCGTCATTTTCACCGTCTGATTCTTCAGATTCTTCTCTTTGAGAGTTGGATCCAGTCATATCATCCGCCTCGTCCACGTCAGTGGTTCCAGATTCTGTCATTGATACTGGCATGTTCTCAATTGCGTCTTCATACTCCTCTTCGTTATTTTCTATAATAGTTTCTACTGACTGGTCATATGGGCTATACATTCCGTTATCTTTGTTTTCTTCGTAAGTTTTTTCTACGTCTTCCAGTGTGATGAGACCATCATTCTCACGTCGTATCTCCTGGACCTGCTCGCCCGTCGCTACTGTCACGACCTCTCCCTGTTCATCGTTGTAGAGTTGAATACCCTCCTGGGAGGCGTCGCCCGTCGGAACGACCATCGTCACGTCGTTCCGCGTCTCGTAGATCAGTGCCGTCGAAGAGCACATACTGCCGATACTTCCGCCCATGTACACCCGGCGTTCGCCCTCGTCACAGCGATCGCCCACCCTGGCAGCACTGGCGGTCGTGGGGTCGACGGTGATCGTCGTCGTGTTGACGTAGCCAGCCTCGTCCGTCACGGCGGCGAGCAGTTCCGTCGACCCGGTTTCGGAGAACGTGTGGGTGAGCGTCGTCAGCGTCGTGGTGCCGTCGACCGTCGTGCTGTTGACGCGCGTGTCGTCGTGATAGAGTGACACGGAACGAAGGGGTGCTCCGTCGCTGGTCGCCTCGACGACGAAGGGCGTCGATTCGTCTGGAACGACTCTGTCGGGTCCATCGAGCGTGAGCGTCGGGCCGCGCGCCTCCTCGACGGTGACGTACAGCGTGTCGGTGGCCGCTGCGCCGTCGTCGTCGGTCACCGTCACAGTGACCGACCAGCGCCCGGTGACGTTCGGCGTGAAGGTCGGCTGGAGGCAGTTCCGACACGACGGGGCGACGGTCGCGCCGTTTGGGTCCCGGATCGACCACTCGACGGTCTGAATACGCCCGTCGGGATCGTGGGAGTTGGCGCCGTCGAGGTACACCGTCGTCCCGCTCGTGACCGTTTGATCGAGTCCCGCAGCGGCGGTCGGCGGAGCGTTGCCGGCCGCTGATACGGGGATCGCGAGCGCCGCGAGGAGCCCCAAGAGTACCACGAGAGAGTGGAGTCGTCGCATCTGGGTGGGGCGTGGTTCCGTCTCCGTATTTATAATTTCGTCCATTCTGTTCGGGAATGTTCTCCAGATTAAGCGGAAAGATGGGTGGCGTTCGCCAGGGCTGGCGGCCAACACGAAGGCTTTTGGAGTGGCACGCCCGACGAACGGGCAATGATGAGCACGATCGTCACGAGGTGGTGGGCGTGACGCACGATCTGACGGAGATCACGGTCGTCGGCGACGACGACACGGGCCTGATCGCCGAGGTCACCAGTCTCCTGTTCGAGCGGAGCATCAACATCGAAGACCTGGACCAGGCGGTTCGAGAAGGCGTGTTCCGGATGACGATGCACGTCGACACCGGCGAGATGGTCTGTACGGAGACGACGCTGCGAAACGACCTCCACGATCTGGGAGACGAACTCGGCGTCGACGTGCAGGTCCGATTCCCGGCCGACCGAGAGACGCAGTCGATCGCCGTCCTGGTCACCAAGGAGAGCCACTGTCTCGAAGCGCTGTTCGAGGCGTGGGCCAGCGGCAACCTCGGAGCCGACATCGACGTCGTGATCGGGAACCATCCGGACCTCCGGCCCCTCGCCGAGAAGTACGACGTTCCCTTCCACGACATCGGCGACGAGAAGGGGACTCCCGACGAGGGAGAACTCCTGGACCTCCTCTCGGAGTACAACGCCGATCTGATCGTTCTCGCGCGGTACATGCGCATCCTCAGTCCCGACGTGGTCTTTCGCTACGAGAGTCGGATCATCAACGTCCACCCGTCGCTGCTGCCCGCGTTCCCCGGCGCGTCGGCGTACATGCAAGCGATCGAGGAGGGCGTCCGGATTGCCGGCGTCACGGCCCACTACGTGACGACGGATCTCGACCAGGGACCGATCATCACCCAGCGGGCGTTCAACGTCCCCGACGACGCGACCGAAGAGCAACTCCAGCAGATCGGCCAGCCACTCGAAGCCGAGGCGCTGCTGGAGGCCATCAGACTCCACCTCGAAGACGAGGTGACGGTCCACCGCGGCCGGACGAAACTCCGGAACGCCGACGATGTCGACGCCCAGCTGGGCGCACCACGAGAGCTCGACGAGCAGAATCCGGATCGCCCCATCGACGGACTGGGCGAGTTCGTTGCCGGCGAAGACGACGAGATCGAGGCCGACGACTGACACGGATTCTTGCCGCCGTTGGATCGGCCGACCGCACGAGTGCGTGCAGTCGACCGAAACGGCACAACGGCGAGCGTTCTACAGGTCGCGAGCGGCGGCGACCGCGGCGTCCAGCGACGGGGCGTCGAACACGTCGGCCGCTACGTAGGCGTTGGTCCCGGCACAGTAGAGGTCCCGAGCGACACCGAGGACATCCTCGTCGAGCGGTTCGGGCTGGTGGTCACACAGCGACTTCCAGTCGGCGACGCCCTCCTCGTCCGCGCGGTCTTTGGCGTCGCCGACAGCCGCGACCCACTCGGACTGGGTTCGCTTGTGGTACTGGCGGACGACCTCCTTGGAGACCTGCTGGTCGTCGTAGGAAAAGCGGTTCTCGTCGAAGGTGCCGACCACGTCGGCGACCCGGATCTCGCCCTCGTAGTAGAGACACTCGATCTTGCCGTCCTCGTGGACGAGCCCGGCGTCTGCGGCCTGCTCGGTGACGACGTGGTTGATAGCGCGGGCGAGTTCGTCGAGACGGTCGATGTCGGCCCGGCCGGCGATCTCGTCGGCGTCGGCGGGATCGAGATAGCGGTCCTGTTCTTCGTATTTCGTCGAGTACTCGACGATCGGCTCGTCGAGTTCGACGACCTCGTCGGGCCAGCTGTCGCGGTCGAGCCCGTGATCGCTGGGATCGGTCCGGCTCCGGAGCGAGGAGCCGACCGGCACGCGGTTGCGGAAGACGATCTCCAAGGGGACGAGGTAGTTCTGGCCGGCGTCGGCGTGGTACGCGTCGTAGTCGTAGCTGCCCCCGTCGAAAGGCAGGTCGGGGACCTGGGTCAGCGAGATCGACATCTCGTCGGGAGCGACACCGGCCGCGAGCGCGTCGCCGAGTTCGACGACCTCGCCGTCGACGACGACGCCCTCGTAGTGAGTGGGCACGTGGTTCTCCTCTAGGAGCTCGAAGTTGAACGCACCCATCGTACACAGCGACGCCCCCTTGTCGGGGATCTCGTCGGGCATCTTGCCCCAGTCGAACACGGAGTAGTCGTCGGTGAACACGAACGAGCCACGGCCCAGCTGATCGGCGGTGGCCGGTTCGTCGACACGGAACTCCTTGACGCTCGTCATTACTGCCAGCGTCGGCGTGCCCGGACAAAGGCGTTTGCACTTCGCACCGTCGGGCAGCGGCCGTCCAGATCCGTTGCCGGGTTCACCGACGCAGACACACGTGTTGTCTGGCTGTCCCGACTCGGGCGGGCAACCAAACACCTAACTCCGATCCGGCAGGACCGTCAGTCGATGAGTGGGGTTGCGCCGATCGACATCGGCATCGTCTTCGCGGCCACGATCGCGGTCTGGAAAGGGAGCGGCTGGCTCGAATCGGCCAGCGATCGGCTCGCGACCTACTACGGACTGCCACAGGTCGTACAGGGCGCACTCGTCGCCGCGATCGGCTCCAGCTTCCCGGAGCTCGCAAGTGCCGTCGCCTCGGCGCTCCAGGGATCGCTGTCGCTGGGCGTCGGTGCGATCGTCGGGTCGGCGATCTTCAACATCCTGGTCATTCCGGCGCTGTCGGGGATCGCCAGAGACGGACCGATGGAGGCCAACCGAACGCTCGTCTACAAGGAGGCCCAGTTCTACATGCTCGCGGTGTCGGTCCTTATCATCACGTTCTCGATGGCGGTGATCTACTATCCCGCCGACGGTGAGCGCCTGGTCGGGACCGTGACCCGTCCCCTGGCACTGCTGCCGCTTGGCATGTACGGACTGTACGTCTTCATCCAGTCCCAGGACACGGCCGACTACGAGGCCGACGAGGACGGACGCGAGGGGATCGACGCCGGCAGACAGTGGGCGCTGCTGGGTGCCGGACTGTTGACGATCCTCGTCGCCGTCCACTTCCTCGTCGAGTCGGTCGACGCCATCGGGCTCGCGCTCGGCGTCCCAGAGTTCATCATGGGCGTCACCGTCGTCGCCGGTGCGACCAGCCTCCCAGACACACTCGTCAGCGTGCGCTCGGCGCGAGACGAGCGCGGAGTCGTGTCGCTGGGGAACGTGCTCGGCTCGAACACGTTCGACCTGCTGGTCGCGATCCCGGCCGGCGTTCTCATCATCGGCGAGTGGGCGGTCGACTTCGCGATGGCCGTCCCGATGTTCGGCGTGCTCACGCTCGCGACGCTGCACCTCTTTACCGTCCTCAGGACGGATCTGGAGATGACGATGGGCGAGGCGTACTCGCTGCTGATCGCGTACCTCGTGTTCGTCGCCTGGGTCGTCGCCGAAGCGGTCGGCGTCGTCGGCGTCTTGCCGTCGTAGCGACCGGCCGAATCGCTCGGCTCGGCACGTTTTGCCTTCGAGCGGTAACCCTCGGGAACGCTACAGCTTCGCGCAGTCCCGCCACGCTTTTGACCGACTACACCTATCGGTAGACGATGCCGGACGCCTTCGACACAGCGGCGAACGTCCCGCGGGGAGAGTTCGACTTCTCCCACCGCCCCGAGACGGACCAGGCCTTCGAGAACGCACTGGCGAAGGCCCGCGACGGGACGCGACTGTCCGTCGACGACGCGATCGAACTCCTGACGACGGGCACCGACCACTCGGGGATCGATCCGCGACGCAAGGAACTCGTCCTGGAAGCCGCGGACCGTCGCCGCGCCGAGGTCGTCGGCGAGGAAGTCACCTTCGTCGCGAACCTCAACAACAACGTGACGACGGCCTGTAACACGGGCTGTCAGTTCTGTAACTTCAAGGACCGCTCCGAACAGTTCCGCACGTCCCACCAGGACGATCACGGCGGTTTCACTAAAACGCCAGCACAGTCCCGCGAAATCGTCGCCGACGCCCTGGAGATGGGGATCTACGAGGTGACCTCCGTCTCGGGACTGCACCCCGCCTTCGCGCTCGACGAGGAACACCGCGAGATACTCGAAACGAGCGACCGCGGCGACCTGAACTACCGGCCGGCCGGCGAGTACGACACCGATCCGGGCACCTACTGCGAACAGATCGAGGCGATGAGCGTCGGCGGCGTCCACCTCCACTCGATGACGCCCGAAGAGGCCTACCACGCCCGACGGGGCACCGACTGGGAGTACGAGGTGATCTACGGGCGACTGGCCGAGGCCGGCCTCGACAGCGTCCCCGGAACGGCCGCCGAGATCCTCGTCGACGAGGTGCGCGACGTGATCTGTCCCGGCAAGATCGACAGCGGCGAGTGGATGGCGGCCATGGAGGCGGCCACCAGCGTCGGGCTGGACGTGACCGCGACGATGATGTACGGCCACGTCGACAACGAGGCCCACCGGGCGCTCCACCTCGAACGGATCCGCGATCTGCAGGACCGCACTGGCGCGATCACGGAGTTCGTCCCGCTCTCCTTTGTCCACGAGGAGACGCCGCTGTACGAGGAAGGGCTGGTCGCTGGCGGCGCGACAGACGACGAGGACGAGCTCCTGATCGCCGTCTCGCGACTGTTCCTCGACAACGTCGAACACATCCAGACCTCGTGGGTCAAGTACGGCGACGCCAAGGGCCTGAAGATGCTGACCTGCGGTGCCGACGACTTCATGGGGACGATCCTCTCCGAAGAGATCACCAAGCGAGCCGGCGGCGACTACGGCGAGATGCGCACGTTCCGGGAGTACGTCGACATGATCACCGCCGTCGGCCGGATCCCCGTCGAACGGTCGACCGACTACCGCCAGCGCCGCCGGATCGACCCCGACGACCCGCCCTTCGGTCCCGAACTCGGGCCGAAGGCAGACGGCACTCCGATGATAGAGGATAGTACACGATAGCGCCGCCACCGTGGAACCGTCGGCCCGCGCCGGTCGTTCGGCCGACGACCGCGACCCGACGCCCCGTCGAGCAATCGGGCGCACGCTGTCGCTCGCTCATACTGCCGGCTGTCACTTCGTGACGAGCTTTGCCACCCCGGGTGGCGAAATCGGTCACAGATGGACAGCCGGCAGTATCGGTCTACGTTCGCTCGTGGGGAGTCATCGGCACGTCGTGGCTCGGCTGGAGCGTGACCGCGGCCGACAGGTCGAGGTCGCCGTACTCGCGTTCGAGCGTCCACTCGCGGGCGATCGTCGCCAGGATCAGTTGGGCCTCCGTCATCGCGAACTGCTGGCCGATACAGCGACGCGGGCCGCCGCCGAAGGGGAAGTAGGCGTACTCCGGCCGGTCCGATCGGCCGCCGTCGAGGAACCGCTCGGGGCGGAACCGCTCTGGGTCGTCCCAGAAGCGCTCGTCGCGGTGCAACACCCACGTCGGGAGCGTGACGAGACTCCCTTCTGGAATCGTGTAGCCGCCGATCTCGACCGTCGTGGCGGGCGATCGACGGATGTCGTGGGCTGGGGGATACAGTCGCATCGCTTCCTCGATGACGGCACCGGTGTACTCGAAGTCGAACACGTCTTCGATCGTCGGTCGCCCGTCGAGCGCGTCCACCTCCTCGTGGAGTCGCCGCTGGGCCGTGGGATTGCGCGAGAGCAGGTCCCAGACGTAGGTCATCGACAGCGCGGTCGTCTCGTGGCCGGCAAAGAGGAAGGTGACCAGCTCGTCGCGGATCTGCTCGTCGTCCATCGCGGTGTCGGCCGCGAGCAACATCGCGACCAGGTCGTCGCGGTCCGACTCGTCGGCGCGGCGGATTTCGAGGATGTCGTAGATCTGGTCGTCGATGTGAGAGAGCGCCCGATCGGCCCGCCTGAGGAACGGGACTGGAGCCCAGTCGGGCGCGAAGAACGTGATCGGCTGCTTGCTGGGTTCCAGCGGGGCCTGAAACGCCTCGACGGCCTCGTACAGTCCGCGTTCGGCCGGATCGATATCCTCGCCGAACAGACAGTCGACGAGGATGTCGAGCGTACACCGCGTCATCGCACGCCGAACGTCGACCGACTCGCCGGCCGTCCAGCGGTCGGCGGTCGCGGCGGCCTGAGCGACCATCCGCTCGGCGTAGTTGCGGATGTGATCCATGTAGAAGGCCGGCTGAATCGCCGCTCGCTGGCGCTCCCAGAGATCGCCGCCACTCGTCAGCAGGCCGTTTCCCACGAACGCTTCCAGCTGGGCGTTGCTCGGTTCGTGTTTGGGGAAGGTGTCGGGATCTTCGAGGACGCGCTTGACGTCGGCGGGATCGGTCAGCATGTAGGTGTCCCACCCCAGCATCTCGTAGTTGACGACGGGGCCGTACTCCGCGGCACAGCGCTCGCGGAAGGCACAGGGGTCGCGAGCCCACTGGTGGGAGTTTCCGATCACGGGCAGTCCACGCGGGCCGGGGGCATCTGTGGTCGTCATCGTGTACAGAGACGGCCGGGACTCGCCTCGGCCTGTCGCCTCGCCGACGAGGTCGATTTAAGTAGCACCCGGAGAAACTGCGGATATGCGGTACGTCACCGTCCGCGTCGAGCCGCGCGAGGGCACCGCCTTCCACCCGCTCGGGCAGGCGCTGTCCGACGCCGAGGACATCACCCGCGAGGCGATCCACCGCGTCGAGTTACTCGACGACGGCAGCGGCGTGATGCTCGCAGAGGCGCGGGGCAACCGCGACCGCTACGAGGCGATCCTCGACGACAGCGACTACGTCCGTCAGTACGCCGTCACCGGGACCGAGGGGCGCTGGTACGCCTACTGTCAGTTCGATCCCAACGACGCCAACTACCGGATGCTCCAGCACCGCCAGGAGTCGACCGTGATGATGGAGATGCCCATCGAGGTCCACCCAGACGGCGCGATGGAGATCACCTTCGTCGGCGACGAAGGGGCCTTCAGCGAGGCCGTGCCCGCGAGCGGAGAGGCGTTCGAGATCGAACTGCTGGAGACCGGCCAGCGCCCGCCTCGCGGCGAGGACCTCTTTGCCTGTCTGACCGACCGCCAGCAGACGATCCTCGAAACGGCGATCGAGCTAGGGTACTACGAGAACCCCCGAGAGGCGACCCAGGCGGAGATCGCCGACGCCGTCGACGCGACCGCCGGGACCGTCGGGGAACACCTCCGGAAAATCGAGCACCGGGTGTTCTCGCAATTCGTCGATCCGGACTCGTGAGAACGCGCTCGGCAGCTACCGGCCGCCGACGCCGGCAGGGTTCTCGCCCCGGTCTCGCACGGCACGGAACCGTTCGCCGTGGACGTCGTCGCGCTCGATGGCGGCGCGGATCCGCTCGGAGATCCACGTCTCGTCCCCGAGGAACCGCTCGTACACCGGCAGCCGCTCGCGGAGCGGTACGTCGGCGTGGTCCGCCACGGCACGCAGCTCCTGGAGCGCCGGCCACTCGTAGGCCGGGTTGACGTGGTCTACCGTCACCGGCGACACCCCGCCGAGGTCGTCGATGCCACAGTCGACGAGTTCGCGGGCCGGCGCGAGGTTCGGCGGGACCTGGACGGACACGTCTTCCGGCAGCCCGGCCCGAGCCATCGCCGTCACGCGACGCAGCGTCGCCAGGTCCGGGGACCCGCCGTCCCACCGCTCGTTGTCCACGACGGGCTGGACGATCACTTCCTGGACGTGGCCGTACCGCTCGTGCATCGCGGCGATGGCGAGGATGCTCTCGGCCCGATCGGCCCAGTCCTCGCCGATGCCGACCAGAATCCCGGTCGTAAACGGGACGCCGAGCTCGCCAGCCACTCGCAGCGTGTTGAGCCGTTGGCCGGGGTTCTTGGCTCTGGGACCGCCGTGGGCCTGCACGTCTGCGGTGGTTTCGAGCATCACGCCCATCGAGGCGTTGCGGTCGGCCACCGTTGCCATCTGCTCGCGCGTCTGGTCGCCGGGGTTGCTGTGTGGGAGCAGTCCCTCCTCCAGGGCGATTTCGCAGGCCCGTCGAAGGTACGTGTGGATCGACTCGTACCCCCACTCGGCGAGCTGGTCGTGGACCGCCGTGTAGCGGTCGTCCGGGTCGTCACCGAAGGTAAATAGGGCCTCCGTACAGCCGGCGTCGGCCCCGCGCCGGCAGGTCTCTCTGATCTCCTCGGTGGTCATGAGTTCGGCCTGACCCGGCGGATCGTAGTAGGTACAGTAGGTACAGGTGTACCGACAGGCCGTCGTCAGGGGCAGGAAGACGTTGCGCGCGAACGACAGCGACGGCGCGGCCGACACGTCGGCCGGGGTCGTCTGCAACAGCTGCTCGATCGCCTCCTCGTCGATGGACAGCGACAGGTCGTAGTCGCTCGCGCCGGGAATCACGTCACCGTCTCGGAACTGCGAGGGCAAAAGTCCTTCCGGACGGGTCAGGGTCGCTCGACGGTGGTCCGCCCGTCGGCGACGGTCAACTGGACGCCCGCCCCGCGCAGCCAGTCGGCACCCGCTCGCTCGCCGTGGAGCAGGACCTCCGCGAGGTCGGCCGGCTCGTCGACGTCGGTGCTCAGGCGATAGGAGTCGACCTCGGTCACCGTCGCACCAACGTTGCGAGCGATCCGGCGGTGGTCGCGGATCGACGCGTCGTGGTAGTCGACCCGGAAGTCGGGGTGGCGTGCGACGAACGCGTTCGTCCCGCCGCCACGGCCCGGAGCGAGGACCACGTCGCCCTCGGCCGCCAAGAGCCGGTCGAGCGCGTCCGGGGTCGCCAGCGCGAGGTCAGCCATCACGACCGCGACGGGCTCGTCACTCGCCGCGAGCAGATCGTTGATCGCCGCATCGAGCGAGCGGTCGTCGACGGTCACCGGCCGGTCGAGGTCGATCGCTTCGGTCGCGAGGATCGTGGGGTCGACGCCGACCGTATCGAGCGCGTCGAGCACGTCCGCGAGCATCACACGGGCGAACGCGCGACGCTCGTCGGCGTCCAGAACTGGCGCGAGTCGCGTCTTGGGCTCGGTCGCAGAAAACGGGACGACGACGCGCATCTACAGCTTCGAGAAGTCGTCGCCCTGCTGGGACTGCCAGTAGTAGATGCCCCCGCCTAGCAGGAGCAAGACGGCGAGCACGCCGGCACCCATGAGGATCATCTGGGTCGTCTGCTGGGACTGGCGGGCGGAGTCGGCCGCGTTCTGGGACTGTGCTGCAAGCTCCTGTGCGTTCTCGAAGTTCTCGTTCTCGTACGACGAGATCGCACTGTCGAGCAGGTCCTCGGCTTCCTGGTGGCCACCTGCGGCGTCGATGGCACTCTGGGCGTCGTCGATGGCCTCGCGAGCGGCCTGGCTCTCGCTCGTGTAGTGGTGGGCGGAGTCGTTGACCAGCTCGTCGGTGTTGCTGCCGGTCCGCTGGTCGAGCGCGGCGACGGTGAACGTCTGTTCGGGGTCGTAGCTGTAGTTTGCGACCGCCGGTGCCTCACCGACCAGTTCGATCTGGATCTGGTCGCCGTTGTTGTCGACGCTCAGATCCTGTTCGAACGACTGTTCGCCGTATGTCGTCTCCCCGTCCTCGACCGGCGTGCCGGCCCTGAGGACGGTGACGGTCCAGCGGACGTTCTGGAGTTCGGTGTCCGCGATGAGCGTCCAGTCGTTGGCCGTGTCGGTGAAGGGATCGTCGATCGTGTACGTCATCGACACCTCCTCCCCGACCTGTGCCTCGCTTGGCACCCCATCCGAAGAGAGAGTCAGAGCAGCGGCTGTCCCCGTCGCGGTCACCAGCAGCGCGACGCAAAGCAGCGCAGTCGCAGTCTTAGAACAGCGGGTCAAGTTCATCATCGTCGTCTTCGACCAACTGCTCTAAGTTATCTTCGCTCTCCTGGCGGATGTCGTCGATGTTGTCCTGTGCCTCGATTGCCACCTGCTGGAGCTCCTTGATGCGGGGCACGTTGTGGACGCCCGACAGGAGCACCGCGGCGGCGACGCGGGGCTCGTTTGTCGGGTAGTCTCCGCCGCGGACTTCCATGCTGCCGGTCTGCTCCTCGAGCCACTTGCGCCCGCGCTCGATGCCTTTTCGGTTGAGGTGGGCAGAGGGACCGGCCATCACGAGCAGCGCACGCTCGGCACCGTCGATCTCGCAGGGCAGTGTCAGCCGACCGAGCGCCGCCTTCCGGACGAGCGAGGTGATTCGGTTGGTGGTGTTGGCGGTGTCCATGTCGTTGCTGTCGTCGCTGCTACTGGAGAACCGCGACAGCAGGCCGCCACCGCTGTTTGACGACATCTCCACGTCCTCGGAGGCGTACCCGACCGTCGAGACGCCACCGCCCGAAAGCGTGTTGATGATCTCCGAGGAGTCGACGACGCTCTCTGCGACGTTGTCGCCGTCGCCGATCTCGCCCGCGCCGAAGAGGACGCCGAAGCGCCTGACGATCTCTTCGTTGATGTGGTCGTAGCCACCCTCGACGGACTCGCCGGTCTTGCGCCAGGCGTCGTTGTCGAAGACGAGCAGGTTGTCCACCTCACGGACGAACGTCTGGAACGAGCGGGCGGCGTTGAGGGTGTAGATGCCACCCTCGTCGCTGCCCGGCAACACGCCGAGCCCGTAGACGGGCTCGGTGTAGATGCGCTTGAGGTGTTTCGCGATGACCGGCGAACCGCCCGAGCCGGTGCCACCGCCGAGTCCAGAGACGACGAGGAAACCGTCGATCTCGTGGACCGGGATGCTGTCGATCGCGCCCTGGATCTCGTCGATGTCCTCCTCGGCGATCTCCGCGCCGAGTTCGTTGTCGGCACCGACGCCGTGTCCCTTGACGCGCGCCTGTCCGATCAGGACTCGATTCTCCTGTGGTATGTTCTCGAGGCCGAGCAGGTCCGCTTTCGCCGTGTTCACCGCGACCGCCGAACGGACGATGCCAGAGTTGGTCCGTTCGTCGTATTCGAGGAACTTGTCGACGATTTTACCGCCGGCCTGCCCGAAGCCGATCATCGCGAGTTTCATTGCTTGGTGAGACTCCGCTTGAAGAGGGAAAGTAGGAAAGCAGGCATAAGCCTTTTGCCAGGATATCGAATACGATATGGTTGTTATATTGATATTTGGCCCGACACCACGCGACGGCGACTGGCCGAACCACTGGTGGGAACCTCACTCTCCGGACAGGAGTTCGTCGACGGCCGCCTCTATGGCCGCCCGGACGGCCCGCTCGGGCTGGGTGGCGTCGATGCGGACGAACCGGTCGGGCTCGGCCGCGATCAGGCGCTCGTAGTTCTCGCGGACGTCCGCGAGGTAGTCGGCGGTCTCGAACTTGTTGGTCGCGCCGCTGCGCTCGGCGGCGGTCTCGGCGTCCACGTCGAGGTAGATCGTCGCGTCCGGCGGTCGGGTCCAGGGCGCGTGTACGTCCCTGACGTACCCGAGCGCGTCGTCGAGGCGGTCGCTCAGGGTCGCCCCCTGGTAAGCGTAGCGCGAATCGGAGTACCGATCCGAGACGACGAGCCGTCCGGCGTCGAGGGCCGGCTCGACCGTGTTCGCGAGGTGGTCGGCGTGGTCGGCCGTATAGAGGAACAGCTCCGCCAGCGAATCCGCCTCGTCGTCGTCGATCGATCGCTGGACGGCCTCGCCGTACCACGATTCCGTCGGCTCGCGCGTGAAGACGGCGTCGTCGGGCACGGCGGCGTGGTGCTGGAGCGTCTCCCACGCGGTCGTCTTTCCGCTGCCGTCCAGTCCTTCGAGCGTGAGCAGCATACCCGAGCCGTCGCCGCGGCCGTACGTAAACGCCCCGACTGGTCGGAGCCCCGGCAGCTCCACCGAGATCACTCGACAGGCTGTCAGGACACTGGCGGCGCGTCCTAACTGGGTGCGCACTAGCTTTACATCAGTCCCCGGTCATATATCGGGTATGAACGTACTGCTCGTCGGCGGGAGTGGCTTCATCGGGACGAATCTCTGTACGGCGCTGGTGGATCGCGGCCACGACGTGACGGTGCTGGCACGCTCGCCCGACGCCGCCGATCTGCCCGCCGAGGCGACGGCCGTCGCGGGCGACGTGACCGACTACGACAGCATCGAGGGCGCGTTCGAGGGCCAGGACGCCGCGATCAACCTCGTGGCGCTGTCGCCCCTGTTCAAGCCCAAGGGCGGCAACGAGATGCACGACCGCGTCCACCGCGGTGGGACGGAGCACTGCGTGCGCGCAGCCGAGGAACACGGCGTCGAGCGATTCGTCCAGATGAGCGCGCTCGGGGCCGACGCCGACGGTGCGACCCACTACATCCGTTCGAAGGGCCGAGCCGAAGCGATCGTCCGCGACTCGTCGCTGGACTGGGTGATCGTCCGTCCCTCCGTCGTGTTCGGTGACGGCGGCGAGTTCGTCCCGTTCACCAAGCGGCTCAAGGGGATGTTCGCGCCCGGCGTCCCGATCTACCCGCTGCCCGGCGGCGGCGAGCAGACGCGGTTCCAGCCCATCTGGGTCGGCGACCTCGTGCCGATGCTGGCCGACGCGCTCACCGAGGCCGAACACGTCGGCGAGGTCTACGAACTCGGTGGCCCCGAGGTCCTGTCGCTGCGAGCGGTAACAGAACAGGTCTACGAGGCCGCGGACGGCTCGGTCACCATCGTCCCGCTCCCGATGGCACTGGCCGGGATCGGGCTGAAGACGCTCGGCTTCGTCCCCGGCTTCCCCATGGGCGGCGATCAGTACCGGTCACTGAACTTCGACAACACGACCGACGACAACGACGTCGGGCGGTTCGGCGTCGAAGAGAGCGAGCTGACGACGCTCGGCGAGTACCTCGGCATCGCCGCCAGCGTCGCGAACTGAGCGGCGGCGTCTCCTCGACCGGACGACGTGATCGGGCCGACGGGCGAGCGAACGCCGCGGGCCCAGAACACTACTGTTGCATCGTCTCCGGGAGCTCTACCTCGTCGGGGGCCGGCATCCACACGTAGTCGAACGTGAGTCCCAGCGCCAGCGGGAGGAAGATCGTCGCCAACACCACGAGTGTGCGACTGCCGAGATTTCCGCCGAGCTTGAACACGCCCGACAGTACCAGCAAGAGGACGAACAGCACGACCGGGCACAACAGCAGCGAGTAGATGACACTCCCCCAGCGCGTGTCGAGTCGCACGCGGAAGAACCGAGTCATCAACGCCGTGACGGCGCTGTTGACCAGCACGATCACCAGCAGTCCGACGAGATCGATGACGGCGACCATGGTCGGGCTAGGGAGTCGAGACGCTTTGCAGTATCGGGACGAGTCGGACGGCGTCGGACGATAGACCGGTGAGGGCTACCTGCTGGCGACGCCTCCCGGTACACGTCGCCACCGCTCGGTCTCACTCCATGCAGATGTAGGTCCGCGTGTCGACGACGCCGTCGAGGTCCCGGATCCGCGTCGCGACGGTGTGCATCACGTCGTACACTTCCTCGCCGGCCGCTTCGGCGATGATGTCGTAGTTGCCGGCGACGATGTGGGCCTCGCCGACGCCGTCGTGACCGCGGATCTCCGACAGCAGTCCCTGGGACTTGCCGGCCGAACTCTTGATCATGATGAATGCACTGACCATGTGTACTGTGTGAACTCATGACATGAAAAGCTTCAGGTCGGTCGCGTGGTTCGCGAGACGCCGACGGCGAGGACAGTGACGGCCGGCTCATACTGCCGGCTGTCACTTCGTGAATATCTTCGCCACCCAGGGTGGCGAAATCGGTCACAGATGTACAGCCGGTAGTATCACTCCCCGGAGAGCGGTGTCACTCTGGCGGCCGTCGCTTTGAACGTCGCCACGACGGGATCGCCCGGTTCGAGGTCGAGACGTGCCCGACTCGCCGACGTGACCAGTACCGGGATGGGCGTCGCGGCTCCGACGTCGACGGTGATCGTCGCGACGCCGTCGCGCTCGTCGACGGCCGTCACCGTTCCGCGCAGTCGGTTGCGGGCACTCGTCCGGGTGGCCGAGGGACCGGCGTCTGGCTCCTGGAGCGTCACGGCGTCGGCGGTCAGCGTCACCGTCACGTCGTCGCCGGTGTCGACCGACGATTCTCGGTCCCCGACGACGATCGCGTGCAACTCGCCGGCCGGGCTCTCGGCGGTCACCAGCCGTCCCGCTCGCTCGCGAACGGTGCCCGAGAGCGCGATCACGTCCGCGGCGGCCGTACCCGAGACCACGGTGTGGACGCGGGCGAACTGCGTCAACAGTTCGCGGCCCCGGTCGGTGAGGACGCTCCCACCGCCGCCCTCTCCCCCGCGTTCGCGCTCGACGAGCGAGCCAAGCGTCTCTTCCAGAGCGGTCAGGCGCTTGTGTGCCCGAGAGTACGAGCGGCCCAGCGCAGTGGCGGCCGCGTTCAGCGATCCCTCGCTGTCGACGGCCCGCAACAGCGCCGCGTCCGACGCGTCGACGGTCACCCCATCGGCAGTCAGCGAGACGGCCACGTCCGTGTCCATACCCACGCCGACGGACGGAGCGAGCAAAACCGTTATGTTGTACTCAGCATAACCCCGTTATGTTGGGCGTGATACAACGATGGACAACACCAGGGCTGCGGTCTCCCGTCGAGGGTTCCTGTCCGCGATCGGGGCCGTCGGCGTGGGGACACTCGGGGGGTGTACCGGCGTCACGGGAACGGGAAGCGGCGCAGTCAGCCTGCTGTGTGCCGGCAGTCTCGCCCGCACCTTCGAGCGACACGTCGGCCCGGCATTCAGAGAGCAGACGGGGCGGGCGATCCACGGCGAGTACCACGGGTCGAACGCCGTGATGCGGATGGTCAAAGAGGGCGTCAAGCGGCCCGACGCCGTCGTCAGCGCCGACGCGACGCTCCTCCGGGACCGACTGTACGGGGTGGCCACGGACTGGGACGTGACTTTCGCGGCGAACAGCCTGGGGCTGTGCTACAACGAGGCGACGGAGCCGGGCGAACAGCTGGCGGCCGGCACCCCGTGGTACGAGGTCGTCGGCGACGCCGACGACGGTGCCATCGCAATCGGCGACCCGGAGCTGGATCCGCTGGGCTATCGCGCGCTCCAGGCGTTCGAACTCGCACAGCGGGCACACGACCTCGACGGCTTTCGCGATCGGGTGGTCCCGCGGCTGTACACCGAGCCCGACGAGCCACAGCTGCTCGCGGGCGTCGAGACCGGGTCTCGTGCTGGCGCAGTCGTCTACGAGAACATGGCCGCCGACCGCGGGCTGCCCTTCGTGGCGTTTCCGGACCGCTACAACTTCTCGAACCCGGCCCTGGCAGACCACTACGCGACGGTCTCGTACACGACCGACGACGGCTACACCGCGACGGGACGGCCGATCCTCTACAGTGCGACCGTCTGTGACGACGCCGACGATCCGGCCGGCGGGCGGGCACTCGTCCGGTTCCTCTGTGCGAATCCGTCCGTGCTGAGGGCTGCCGGCCTGCGCGTGAGCGAGCAACTGCCGGGCGAACACGGCTCGGTCCCCTCGGAGGTGACAGTGTGAGAGCGTTCGACCGAGGACACCTTCGGACGCCGAGCCGGCTCGTGCCGGCGCTGCTGGGCGGTGTCCTCCTCGTCCACTTGGTCGTCCCGTTCGTGGCCTTCCTCTCGCGGACTGGCACGTCGAACGTCGTCGCCGGACTGTCGGCCCCGCCAGCGCAGCGCGCGATCCGGAACTCGCTGTTGACGGCCCCCGTCGCCACCCTGGTTTCGACGCTGTTCGGCGTCCCGCTGGCGTACGCGCTCGCTCGAACGTCCGTCCGCGGGAAGCGCCTGGTCGAGGGGATCGTCGTCCTGCCACTGGTCGTGCCGCCGGTGGTCGGCGGCGCAATGCTCCTGACGGCGGTCGGGCGCTTCACGCCGCTCGGCCGTGCGGCGCTGGCGGCGGGCCTCCCGCTGACCGACAGTCTCGCGGGCGTGATCCTCGCCCAGACGTTCGTCGCCGGCCCGTTCGTCGTCGTCACGGCGCGGGCCGGCTTCGGTGCCGTCGACGAGCGACTGGAACAGGCGTCTCGCTCGCTCGGGTACGGACCGCTGGCGACGTTCTGGAACGTCTCGCTCCCGCTGGCACGGGGCGCGATCGTCGCGGGCGTCGTCCTCACGTTCGCGCGAGCGGTCGGGGAGTTCGGTGCTACGATGATGGTCGCGTACAACCCCCGGACGATCCCCACCCGGATCTGGGTCGAGTTCATCGCCGGAGGGATCGACGCGATCGTCCCGCTCGCGCTGGCGTTGCTCGCCATCACGGTCGTCGTCGTCACCACGGTCCAGCGGCTCGGACACGTGCCGACGGTGGTCGACGGATGACCCTCGAAGTCAGCGGCCTCACGCACCGCTACGGCTCGAAGACGGCCGTCGAAGACGTGTCGTTCTCGCTGGCAGACGGGGAGATCGTCGGGCTGCTCGGGCCGAGTGGCTGTGGCAAGACGACGATCGTCCAGGCGATCGCCGGCCACCTCAGCCCGACCGCGGGCCGGATCTGGCTGCGCGGCGAGGACGTGACCCGGCAGCCGCCCGAACGCCGACGGGTGAGTGTCGTCTTCCAGGAATCGACGCTGTACCCCCACATGACCGTCGGCGAGAACGTGGCCTACGGGCTCGAAGCACGCGAGATCGAACGCTCGCGGATCGACGAACTCGTCGAGACCCACCTCGAACTGGTCTCGCTCGCCTCGCGGCGCGACGCCTCCCCCGCCGAACTGAGCGGCGGCCAGAAGCGCCGTGTGGAGTTGGCACGGGCGCTGGCACCGGAGCCGGACGTACTGCTGCTCGACGAGCCGCTGTCGGCACTGGACCGCAGCCTCCGCGAGGAGCTGCGGCGGGCGATCGGTCGCATCCAGCGAGAGACCGGCGTCACGACGCTGTTTGTCACCCACGATCAGGCGGACGCGATGGCGCTCGCGGATCGACTCGTCGTGATGAACGAGGGCGCGATCGCGGGAGTCGACACGCCGCGGGCGCTGTACGAGTCGCCCCCCACGCCCTTCGTCGCGTCGTTTCTCGGACGGTCGAACACCGTCGAGGCGACCGTCGTCGAACCGGAGCCGCTCGTACTCGCGGTCGGCGAGCAGACGCTGACACTGCCGGAGGCCCGGAGCGACAGACCGGCGGGGGCCTCGGTGTCGTGTCACGTCCGCCCAGGGGAGCTGACGCTGGCTAGCTCCGACAGCGCCGGTACGACACCGACGTTGAGCGGGGCGGTGAGCCACGTCACGGACCGGGGGTCACGCTACGACGTGTCGGTCACCCTCCCGACCGACGAGACGGTCGTCGTCGAGCGCCAGTCCGAGCCGCCGGCAGTGGGGACGACGGTGACAGTTCGGGTGCCGGCGGCGAAGCTGACGCGCTTCGGAGCCGACACGGCAAGAGAGTGACCAGCCGAGAAATTCGCGGTCGCGCTCGCGCGGACCGATGTCGTCGCAAGCAGTGAGTCGCCACCGGGGAGCCGCTCACTGCTGGCGACGACCGTCCGTGTCACGCACCGCCGGAACGAGCGCGCATCGCCGACCAGACGGCGACGGAACCGAGCAGAAACGCCGGGAGCAGTGGGAGAACCAGGTAGGCGTCACGCAACGTCAGCCCGAGCGACTGGACGAACGACTGTGCGGCCGGGAGGAGGAGGAGCGCGCCGGGAGCGACGATGAAGGCGAAGATCACGGTGGCGACCAGCGTCCACCCTCGCCAGTCGAACTCGCGTTCGCCGTCGCCGCTCGTCGGCGGTTCGCCGCTGGGTCGATGGACGTAGCCCGCGTCGTCGTCGCTACTCATCGGCTCCTCCCTCGTACTCGCTGTCCGGAACGACGACGACCTTGCCGAACCCCTCGCGGTCCTCCAGCAGTTCGTGGCCACGTGCGGTCTCGCTCATCGGGAGGACCGCCCGGATCAGCACCTCGAAGGTCCCGTCCCAGACCAGTTCGAGCACGTCGTCGAGCTCGCCGGGACCGGCCATCGTCGAGCCGTGGACGGAGAGCTGGTTGCCGAAGATCCGGTTGACGTTCGTCTCCGGCGTCGGGCCGGTCGTCGCCCCGCAGGTCAACAGTCGGCCGCCGTTCGCGAGACTGCGCAGCGACTGTCTCCAGGTGGCCGCGCCGACGTGATCGACGACCACGTCGACGCCGCGCTGGCCGGTCTCCGCGCGGACGACGTCGGCGAAGTCTTCGGCCTCGTAGTCGATCGCGAGATCCGCACCCAGCCGACGAGCGGTCGCACGCTTCTCGTCGCTGCTGGCCGTCGCGATCACGTCACAGCCGGCGTGGTCGGCGATCTGGACCGCCGCGTGGCCGACGCCGCCGCTCGCTCCCAGAACGAGGACGGTCTCTCCGGCGTCGATCTCGCCGCGAGTGTGGAGCATGCGCCAGGCGGTCCCGAAGACCAGCGGCGCGGCCCCCGCGGTCGTCCAGTCGACGCCCTCCGGAACGGGGACGAGCGCGTCGGCCGGGACCGCGGTCCGCTCGGCGTGGACGCCCGGACAGTGTTCGCCGAGGATCTCGTAGTTCACACACAGCGTCGGCTCACCGTCGCGACAGAACTCGCAGGTCCCACAGTTGCGTCCGGCGGTGACGGCGACGCGATCGCCGGGGCCGAACCGCTCGACCGCGTCTCCGACGGCCACGACGACGCCCGCGGCATCGCTCCCGGGGACGTGGGGAAAGTCGAGGTCGATCCCCGGAAGTCCCCGGCGTGTCCACACGTCGAGGTGGTTCAGTGCTCCGGCTCGCACGTCGAGGAGAACGTCGTCGGGGTCGAGTGTGGGCTCGGGAGACGGCCCGTACTCGACGACCTCGCGGTCGCCGTGGGCGGCGAACTGGACGGCATCCATGGCTGGTGGTCAGGCCACCATCGTCTAAACCCTAGGGGTTCGGGACCGCCGGGCCGATCGCCAGCATACTGACCCGGTGACTCGTCCCGTCGGCGTGCGCTTCCCGTGTGGCAACTGCGTCGGATCGGCTCTCGTAGACCCCCTCCTCGCTGCACTCGTGGCAGACGACGTGAAACGCTTTCTCCATACGTTCAGCCCACATACATGTCACTTAATCATTTTGATTTGGTAATACAAGGCACGCGTCGAAGTGACCCGGCGAAGGCCGCGAGCTATTTATCCGCGGCACTGCGAAGCCGGACCATGGTCGACTTCCAGTCACGGAACCGCCGGACGCGGGACGACGAGCGAGGTGAATCTGAGACGGACTCGGAGTCCGACGAGCCGACGGACGACGAGTCGGAATCGTCCGCGCCGGACGAGCCCGAGACGACGGCGGAGGCCGACGAATCCGATCGGGGACCGGTGGCCGGCGTCGCCGTCGTCACCGTCGCCGACGACCGGAGCGTCGAGGACGATCCCGTCGGTGACGCCGTCATCGACGCGCTGGGTCCCCACGAGCTGGTGACCCGCGAGCTGCTCGGTCGCGACCACGACGGCGTCCAGGGCGCGGTCGACGCGCTCGTCAACCGCGGGGACGTCGACGGCGTCGTCACCGTCGGCGGGACCGGCATCGACACGCGGGATATCACGGTCGAGGCCGTCCATCCGCTGTTCGAGAAGGCACTCCCGGGGTTCGGCGAACTGTTCCGACGACGGTTCTACGAGGCAGTCGGGACCGACGTGATCGCCACTCGGGCGGCGGCCGGCATCGCCGACGGGACGCCGGTGTTTTGCCTCCCCGGTTCCGTCGAGGGAGCCCGTCTCGGCACCGAGGAAATCGTCGTCGAGCAGATCGGTCGACTCTCCGACCGGATCGGCGAGGGGCCGTAGGCCAAACCCATTTGCGGCCACGCGGCCAACGCGACGGTATGGTCACTCGGCTCGCGGACGGCGTCTGGTGGTTCGACTTCCGGGGCGTCAACGCCTACCTGATCGACGAAGCGGTCGCGGGCGACGGCGCTGGCTCCGGCGTGACGCTGGTCGACGCGGGGCTGCCCTGGCACGGCAGCCGACTCGTCGAGGGGCTCGCCGAGGCCGGCTACGAACTGGCCGACATCGATCGAATCCTGGTCACGCACTACGACGTCGACCACGTCGGCGGACTGGCAGGACTCGACGGTCTCGACGCGCCGATCTACGTCGGCGAGGCCGACGCCGAACTGGTCGCGGGCCGACGGCGGCCGCCCTGGCACAACCACAAAGGACTGTTCCAGCGAGCGATGGCCGGCTTCGTCTCGCCGCCCACCAGCCGGATCGAACCCGTCACCGACGGCGACACCGTCGGGGAGTTCACCGTCTACGCGACGCCGGGACACACGCCCGGCCACGTGGCCTACGTCAGCGAGGCGGCGTCGGTCGGCCTGCTCGGCGACCTGGTACGGGAGTCGGGCGGTTCGCTCCAACCGTCGCCGTGGCTCCTCAGTTACGCCACCGACGAGGTCGCGCGCAGCATCGCGGATCTGGACGGACGAGCGCCCGCCTTCGAGGTACTGGGCGTCGGACACGGCCGTCCGTTCGAGCGTGACGGCCGTGATCGGCTGGCCGAGGTCGCGAACCGGCGCTGATGTTTTTTGTATTCCTACACAATGAGTATATTTGTGAACAGGAGATCCCTGATGAAATCGTCCGCCGTCGCCCTCCCGTCGCTCGCTGGCTGCGCCACACTCGGTGATTCTGACGCCCCAGAGATAGGTTCGACAGTGGAGATCGAGGGAACCGACTGCGACCTCACAGAGACGCCAACAGAAATCTCGGGCGACCGGGCAGAGATAGAGCTGGTGGGCCACGCCGAGGTGCCGGCCGGCTGCTACGTCGTCCAGGACGATGCTCACGTTCCATCGGAGGATGGGAGGTCAGTCCTCGAATTAGATTTCAGCCGAGTGGACAGCGGTCCCCACTGCCTCGAATGCGAGGGCCACGTTACGTATCAGGCGTCGATAGCAGTCGAAGAGAGCGAGATCACAGAGTTACGAGTCCTCCACAACACGCCAGACGACGACACGATCTACGGGACATTCTCGATCGGAGAGTAGTACTCGTTCGTCGAAATTCGGCAGTCTCAGCGACCACAGCACCGTTTAGTGCTCGACGACGGCCGCCCGGCGTACCGGCCCGAAAAATTCCGTTCCGAACCGCGAGCGATTTTTGTCGACTACCCAACAATATTGGTGTGTCACTTTTTACCATAGAGCGTGGACGACGAGACGCGATGGCCGTTCACACGACTCCCCCAGACGGGTGGCACAGAGTCCGTGCGACCCATCGGGACCGCAAGTACTCGTCGGCGACGCCGGTGGTGTACGAACACGACGACTCGGGGCGACGTGTCGAGGTCGTCCCGACGCTCGTGCGTGCTCCAGGTGACGGACAGGAGTGGCAGGTGCGAGAACTGTGCAACGATCGATCACTGGTGCTCGACAGCGCACCGGACCGAGCGGCGGCGGCCGCGATCGCCATGGAGGCGATGCAGGGTCACTAGAGTTCTTCGGCGACGGCCTCGGGGCCGAGCAGTTGCGGATCGACGACCAGATCCGTCTGTCGGCTGGCGAAGTCGGGCAGCGAGCCCTCGGCGTAGACGACAATGCGGACCTCGGGGTTGAGGTCCTTCGCGACGGCGATCGAAGTCGCCTGTTCGAGATCCGTCAGCAGGTACACGTCGGCCTCGTGTACGTCCGCCTCTTCGAGTCCCGGTCGGTTACCGACCGGCGCTTCCGTGATCGTGTGGCCCTCGGCCGCGATCGCGTCGGCGATCGCTGTCTCGTCCGGGCCGGCGACGACGACGTTCATTCGTACTCGATGGTCGCGGGCGGTTTGTGAGTCACGTCGTAGACGACGCGAGCGACGTTCTCGTGAGAGCCGGTGATCCGCGATTGAATGCGCTGGAGGGTCTCCCAGTCGATCTCCTGGGCGCGGGCGGTCATACCGTCGCGCGATTCGACCGAGCGGACGGCGACGACCCAGCCGTGGACGCGGTTGTCGCCCTTGACGCCCGTGGCCTTGCCGATCACCGCTGCGAGTGCCTGCCACGGCTCGTACTCTTCGAGTTCGTCCTCGACGACGTGGTTGGCCTCGCGGGCGACGTCGAGTTTCTCCTCGGTGACCTCGCCGATGATCCGCACCGCGAGGCCGGGCCCGGGGAAGGGCATCCGCTCGGAGACGACCTCCTCCAGGTCGAGCGCGCGGGCGACCTCGCGGACCTCGTCCTTGTAGAGATCACGCATCGGCTCGACGATCCCCTCGAAGTCGACGACCTCGGGGAGGCCGCCGACGTTGTGGTGGGACTTGATCGTCCCCTCGCTCTCGATCCGGTCCGGGTAGATCGTCCCCTGGACGAGGTAGTCGGCCTCGACCTCCTTGGCGACGGTCTCGAACTCCCTGATGAACTGCTCGCCGATGATGTGGCGCTTCTCCTCGGGGTCGGTCTCGCCGCCCAGCGCGTCGAGGAAGCGGTCCGTGGCGTCGACGATCCGCAGCGAGTCCATGTAGTCGAAGGTCTCGCGGATCTCGTCGGTCTCGCCTTTGCGCATCAGCCCCGTGTCGACGTAGACCGGCGTGAGCTGGTCGCCGACAGCCTCGTAGGCCAGCGCGGCGGCCGTCGAGGAGTCGACGCCACCAGACAGCGCGATGACGGCGTTCTTCTCGCCGACGGCGTCGGCGATCTCGTCGACCTTCTCGTCGATGAACGAGTCCACGTCGACCATCAGTGGCTCACCTCCGGATCGGCGGCCGCGGTGTCGTCGTCGAGCACTGCTTCGAGGAGCCCGACGAACGGCGGGCTGGCACGCGTCGGTCGCGAGCGGAACTCGGGGTGGAACTGTGTCCCGATGAAGTACGGGTGATCGGGCAGTTCGAGGATCTCCATACGGTTGTTGGCGCGCCCCGAGAAAGTCATCCCTTCGGACTCGATGCGCTCGATGTACTCGGGGTTGACCTCGTAGCGGTGGCGGTGGCGTTCGGTACAGCTGTCGGCCCCGTACAGCTCGTGGGCCAGCGTCCCCGGTTCGATGTCGGTCTCGTGGGCCCCCAGTCGCATCGTCCCGCCCATGTCCTCGACCTCGTACTGTTCGGGGAGGATGTCGATGACCGGATGTGGCGTCTCCTCGTCCAGCTCTGCGGAGTGTGCGCCCGCCAGTCCGAGGACGTTCCGGGCGAACTCGACGACGGCCATCTGGAAGCCCAGACACAGACCCAGGAACGGCACGTCGTTCTCGCGAGCGTAGCGGATCGCCTCGACCTTGCCCGCGGTCCCGCGAGAGCCGAAGCCACCGGGGACCACGACGGCGTCGGCGTCGTGGAGTCGGTCGACGTGGTGGTCGCTCATCTCCTCGGAGTCGACCCACTCGACGTTCACGTCGACGTTCGCTTCGAGGCCCGCGTGTTTCAGCGCCTCGTGGACGGACATGTAGGCGTCTTCGAGGTCGTACTTGCCGACCAGTGCCACGTCGACCTCGCCGGTCGTCTGCTGGGTGACGAGTTCGCGCCAGCGGTTCTCCCGTTGCTCGGGTGGGAGCGCCTCGTCCGCGATGTCGAGTTGCTCCATCACGTACTGGTCGAGCCCCGCCTCTTCGACCATCAGCGGGACGTGGTAGATGTCAGATACGTCGGGGTTAGAGAACACCGCCTTGGTCGGCACGTCACAGAAGAGCGCGATCTTCTCGCGGGTGTCGATGTCGAGTTTGTCCTCCGATCGGCCGACGAGGATGTCGGGCTGGAGCCCGATCGAGCGCAGTTCCTTCACCGAGTGCTGGGTCGGCTTGGTCTTTTGCTCGCCGTTCATCGAGTAGGGGACGAGCGTGACGTGGGTAAAGAGAATGTCGTCGTCGTCTTCCTCGTGGGCGAACTGGCGCAGGGCTTCGAGGTAGGGCATCCCCTCGATGTCCCCGACCGTGCCCCCGACCTCGATGATACACACGTCGTTGCCCTTCGCGGCCTCTCGGATCCGGCGCTTGATGTCGTCGGTGATGTGGGGGATGATCTGGACCGTCTTACCCAGGTAGTCGCCGGCCCGCTCCTTCTCGATGACGTGCTGGTAGGTCTTGCCGGTCGTGATGTTGTGGTCGAAGGTCATGTCGATGTCGAGGAACCGCTCGTAGTTCCCCAGGTCGAGGTCGACCTCCCCGCCGTCTTTGAGCACGTACACCTCGCCGTGCTGGAAGGGGTTCATCGTCCCGGCGTCGACGTTGAGGTACGGGTCGATCTTGACCGCGGTCACGTCGAAGCCCGCGTTTTTCAGCAGTCGGCCGGTGCTGGCGGCGGTGATTCCCTTGCCCAGCCCGGACATCACGCCTCCCGTTACGAAAATGAACTTCCGACCCAGCTCCGGGTCGTAGTCAGTCTCAGGTTCCGTCGGCATACCGACGGTGGACTCCGTGGCGTCAAAACCATTTCGGGATGGCGAGACCGGCCTGTGGTCGGGCGCGAAGCGGCGAGCGGCGTGGTTAGCGAACCCGAACCACACCCCCAGACGTGAAATCGTCGGGCCGAGCGGCCCCGCGGAAGGGGCCAACGTCGTCCGCGGGAAACCCCGATCACCGCGTCGGGATCACCGCGTCACGAACTGGGCGACCAGCGAACCCACACGCTCGCCCTGCCCCACAAAGTGGTGGTCTGCCGGCAGCGCTTCGACAGCGGCCCCGCGCTCGCGGGCGGCGTCGACGACTGGCCGCCAGTCGGCGGTGTCGTCGCGCTCGCCGTAGCACACCTGAAGCGGGCAGTCGATGTCGCCGACGGCCGGCGGCGTCTCCGTGCCGTCGTCCAGTCGTGCCGGCGGTGCGAGCACCGAGACGGCGGCGGGCTGTGGGTCGGCCTCGGCCGCCGCGAGCAACGCGACGCCAGCGCCGAAACTGTAGCCAAAGAGCGCGACCGAGTCGAACCGCTCGCGGGCCCACTCCAGCGCCGCGAGACAATCACGGCGCTCGCCGCGGCCCTCGTCCCACGGCCCGTAGTCGAAGCGCAGACACGCCACGCCTCGCTCGCCGACCGCGTCGCCGACCGCCTGCAAGCGCCGGTCGCTACGAGAGCCGCCCATCTGTGGGTGGGGCGGACACGCGACGACGACGCGGTCCGCTCCCCGGTCGTCGAGGACGGCCCGCACGTCACGCCCACCTGGAATCGGAATACGTTCCACATTGTACCTCAGGGCAGATGGATGTAAGAATTTTAAGGCGCGGCCCCCGAAGACGGGGTATGGGAATCCTCTCGCGCGCATCGTACGTCATCCGGTCGAAACTGAACGCCGTCCTCAACAGCGCCGAGGACCCGAACGAGACGCTCGACTACTCCTACGAGCAACTGCGGGACGAACTCCAGGACGTGAAGGAAGGGATCGCCGACCTGACCACCCAGAAAAAGCGCCTGGAGATCCAGAAACGCAGACTCGAAGAGAACGTCGAGAACCACAACGAACAGGCCCGGCAGGCGATCGAGCAGGATCGCGAGGATCTGGCCCGGAAGGCCCTCGAAAAGAAAAAGCAGAAGATGAGCCAGATCGAGGAGCTCGACAGCCAGATCCAGCAGCTCCAGAGCCAGCAGGAGGGGCTCGTCGAACAGAAAGACCAGCTCCAGCAGCGCATCGAGCAGTTCAAGACCAAGAAAGAGACGATGAAGGCACGCTACGAGGCCGCCGAGGCCTCCAAGCGAGTCAACGAGGCGATGACGGGAGCCGGCGACGAGATGAAAGACGTGGGACGTGCGATCGAGCGCGCGGAGGAACGCACCGAGAAGATGGAGGCCCGCTCCCAGGCGATGGACGAACTCCAAGACGAGGGCGTCTTCGAGGACGCGCTCAGCGACAAGGACCAGCTCGACCGCGAACTCGAAGATATCCAGTCGAAAGGCGAGGTCGACGCCGAACTCGACACGCTGAAAGCCGAGATGGGCAAAGGCGACGCCGACGAGACGAGCGACGAGAGCGCAGACGCCGAGGTCACGACCGACGACCTCGAAGCCGAGCTGGCAGGGGGCAACGGCGAGGCCGACGTGGAGACGCCCGAGGTCTCCGACAGCGAAGTCGAGAGCGAGCTCGAAGACCTCAAAGAGGACGAACAGTCCTAATACTGCCGGCTGTCACTTCGTGAAGAGCTTCGCCACCCCGGGGTGGCGAAATCGGTCACAGATGTACAGCCGGCAGTATAAGCAGTTTGCGAGCGCCAACGACCGGATCGCCGTCTCGTCTGTCGCCCCGATCGGTGCTATAAGTGCGTGGCCTTCGAACGGGCAGCTATGCCAACTGCCGACAGTGACGTCGGTGCCGGGACGATGCGAGAACGCGCCGACGAGAGCCGCTGGAAACTCTGGCTGTTGCTCGGCGCGGACCGACGCGTGGTGGCGGCGCTCGCGCTCCTGTCGGTCTTCGTCGCGCTCGTGGCACTGAGTCAGGTCTCCGGGACCGACCTGCGGGCGACCATGGACGGTTCGGATCCCGTCGAGACGCTGTTCCAGGGGTTGCTGACGGCGATCATCACCGGCGTCACGCTCGTCGTGACGCTCTCTCAGCTGGTGCTGTCACAGGAACTCGGGGCGCTGGGGGACCAACGGGAACGGATGGACGGTGCCATGTCGTTCCGGCGGTCGGTCGAGTCGGTCATCGACAGCGACGTGACGCCCCCGGATCCGGCGAGCTTTCTCCGGTCGCTCGTCGCGGCGGTCGGTCGCCAGGCCGCGACACTACAGACGGCGGCCGAGGGAAGCGGCGACGAGCAATTGCGTTCGTTCGCCGACGACCTCGTTGCAGACGCCGATGCCGTCGGCGACGACCTCGAAGCGTCCCAGTTCGGTACCTTCGAGGTCGTGTTCGCCGCACTGAACTTCAACTACGCGAGCAAGATCTACGAGGCACGCCGGCTGAGGGCGGCCGACGGGACCGGCGACGACGCGGCCGAAACGCTCGACGACCTCGTCGAGACGCTGACGCTCTTCGGGCCGGCCCGCGAGCACGTCAAGACGCTGTACTTTCAGTGGGAACTGATCGAGCTCTCGCGGGCGATCGCGTACGCCGCCGTCCCGGCGCTGATCGTCTCGGCCGGCATGATCCTCTACGGCGGACAGACGGCCGTCGTGCAGGGAGCCGTCCTCGGCGTCGACAGCGTCGTCTGGCTGGTCAGCGCCGCGACGACGGTCGCGCTGGTCCCGTTCGTCCTCCTGCTGGCCTATATCCTGCGGATCGTCACCGTCGCGAAGCGGACGCTGTCGATCGGCCCGTTCGTCCTCAGAGACACCGTCCACTCCGGAGGCGACGAAAACGGAGACGCGTGACTACACGAGGTACGTGACGGCGGTGCGCTTCTGCTCGACCTCGCGTTCGAGGTGCTGCTTGAAGTCGGCCAGTTGGAGGTCTTTCTCCTCGCGTTCCTTGCGGTCCCGGACGGAGATGGTCCCGGCCGCTTCCTCGTCGTCGCCGATGACCATCATGTATGGCACCTTGTCGTCGTGGGCGACCTGGATCTTCTTGCCGACCGTCCACGAGCGATCCTCGATCTCGACGCGGAAGTCGTCGAGTTCCTCTGCGATCTCCTCGCAGTAGTCGATGTTGTCGTCCGACACGGGGAGGATGCGGACCTGCTCGGGCGCGAGCCACGGCGGGAACTTCCCGTTGTAGTGCTCGATGAGCACCATGAAGAACCGCTCGTAGCTGCCATAGAGCGCGCGGTGGATCATCACCGGGCGGTGGTCCTCGTTGTCCTCACCCGTGTACGTCAGGTCGAACCGGTCGGGCATGTTGAAGTCCAGCTGGACGGTCGGGCCGTCCCAGTGGCGACCCAGCGCGTCCTCGAAGGCGAAGTCGATCTTCGGGCCGTAGAACGCGCCGTCGCCCTCCTCGACGACGTAGTCGATGCCCTCTTGCTCTAACACCGCTTCGAGCTGGGACTCTGCCTTCTCCCAGATCTCGTCGCTGCCGGTGGACTTCTCGGGGCGGGTCGCGAACTGGACGGTGTAGTCGAGCGAGAACGTGTCCAGGATGTCGAGGATGATGTCCATGATCGACAGGACCTCCGCCTCGATCTGGTCGGGTCGGACGAACAGGTGGCCGTCGTCGATCGTGAACGACCACGTCCGCGAGAGTCCCGACAGCTCGCCGCGCTGCTCCTTGCGATAGACCTTCCCGTCCTCGAAGTAGCGGATCGGCAGGTCGCGATAGGACCAGGACTGCTGGTCGAAGATCGTCGCGTGGCCCGGACAGTTCATCGGCTTGAGGCCGTACTCCTCGTCGTTGACGTCCAGCAGGAACATGTCGTCGACGTAGTTGTCGTAGTGGCCCGACTTCTTCCACAGCTCGGTGCGGAAGACGTGGGGCGTCTCGACCTCGTCGTAGCCGGCCTCACGGTTCAGTTCAGCGACGTAGTCGGAAAGCTCGTTGAGGACCGTCTTCCCGTTGGGCTCGTACAGCGGAAGTCCCGGACCCGTCGTCTCGTCGATGGAGAACAGGTCCATCTCCTGGCCGATCTTGCGGTGGTCGCGTTCCTTGGCCTTCTGGCGGCGCTCCATGTACTCGTCGAGTTCCTCTTCGGTCGGGAACGCGGTGCCGTACACCCGCGTGAGGGTGTCGTTGTCCTCGTCGCCGCGCCAGTACGAGGCCGACATCTCCAGCAGCGCGAAGCCGCCGATCTCGCCGGTCGACTCGACGTGGGGGCCCTGACAGAGGTCGTAGAACTCGCCCTGTTCGTAGAAGGAGACGGGGTCCTCGCCCGCTGCTTCGGTCTCCAGAATCTCCTGCTTGTACTCGTTGTCCTCGTAGCGATCGAGCGCCTCTTCGCGGTCGAGCATGACGCGTTCGATGTCGAGGTCCTCTGCGATGATCTCGTGGGCCTCGTCCTCGATGTCGTCGAGGTCGTCCTCGTCGAGGTCGACGCCGGTCACGTCGTAGTAGAAGCCGTCGTCGGTCCACGGTCCCAGTGTCAGCTCCGCCTCCGGGTACAGTCGCTGGAGCGCCTGTGCGAAGACGTGCGCCGCCGAGTGGCGAAGCACGTCGACGTACTCGTCGGCCCCGTCTGTGACGATTTCGAGCGCTGCGTCGTCGGGCAGCGGGGTGTGTTTGTCGACGAGCTCACCGTCGACGACGCCGGCGACCGTGTCCGAGCCGAGACCCGGGCCGATCTCGTAGGCGGCGTCCTCGACGGTGGCCCCGGCCTCGAGTTCGAGGGGGGAGCCATCCGGTAGCGTGACCGTGACCGTGCTCATGGACGGCACAAAACGACACGGTGGGATAAGTGTATTGAGACGGAGCGGCCGGCCTGTTCGTCGGCTGCGTGGGCAGTGAATCGTCACGGGGGACGCCACGACGGGACCACACATATTGGGGAGGCCGACGAAAGGGCGAACGATGGAGACGTACGACGACATTTTGCTGCCGACCGACGGAAGCAAGGGCACCGAAGACACCGTTAGCCACGCGCTCACGCTGGCCCGGAACCACGACGCGACGCTGCACGTCCTGTACGTGGTCGACCGTCGGCGCTTCCTCGCGGCCGACAAGGAGACCCAGGACGACGTTATCGAGGCGCTGCGCGAACAGGGCGAAGTCGCGATCGACGACGTGACGGTGACCGCCGAAGACGCCGGAGTGACGGTCGAGACTGCGATGGAGGAGGGGATCCCGCACAAGACGATTCAGAAGTACGCGACGAACAACGACGTCGACGTGGTCACGATGGGGACTCACGGCCAGACGGGTCGCGATCGGGTCGCCACGCTTGGCAGCGTCACCGAACGCGTCTTGAAGGGCGTCGACGTGCCGGTACTGGTCGTCAACATCGAGTGATCGGTTTCGCCACCCGCAGGTGCCGGACCGTCACGAAGTGACAGCCAACAGTACGGGGCGATATCGACCGGTGAATGGAGAACAAGCTTAATGTTTCCCCCTCAGTAATTTCCTGTTACCAACCGTATATTTCGGTGGTGACTGGTGGTGGACAGGCGAACGCTCACGCGTCGCGGTGCGCTGGCCCTCATGGGGAGCGGTGGCGCTCTCCTCGCGGGACAGACGCTCGGGCTGACGAAGTCCACGGCGAATCGACAGGCGTCCGTCGACGTCGTTTCCGACGCCGACGCGTTGCTGGGTATCGAGGGCACGTCGGGATGCGGTGGCGGGTTCTCGCTGACGAACAACGGCCAGGACCAGTTCGTCGTCGAAATCGAGACCGACGCTATCGACGTGTTGCATCCGCGAACGGAACGGCGGCGCAAGCGCGTCCAGTTCCCGCTGCCGCCGGGGTCCGGCAACACCGTCGACGTGCAGTTCGCTCCGGCCAGTGGCACCGCAGACGAGGTGCGAATTAGCGCGACGGGACCAGGCACGGAAATCGATCTGACGCGACGGGTGACGACGCCACCGCTCAGTGAAGGACAGTACCGGCTCTCACCGGTCCACTCTGATCTGTATTTGGGGTACGACCCTAGCTGGTGGGGAAATGGCAGAGTCGAGCAACTGGGTTTCCCCACTTCGTGGATACTTACCCCGACCGACGACGGCTGTGCGTACACGATAGAGTATTATCAGCGTGACGGCGTTATCGCGCCGGAGAATCGCGACAGCAGCGGGTCACCACTGATACTCGAATCCCCAGACGGAACGGCATACCAGCGCTGGAACGTCGTGCCGATACCGAACGCACCAGATCGGTATCGGATCGAAAACGAGGGGAGCGGATACGTCATCGACATCGATGGCGGTGATACCAGATGGGGCGCGGCGGCGATCCAGTGGCCCTGGAAGGGATCGAATCCGAGCGTCAAAAACCAGTTCTGGAAGATAACGCAGGTGTGACACCGGAGACGGCGTGGCGGCTCAGCTGTCGTCGTCTCCTATCGGGTCGTCTTCGCCGACGGCGTCGGTCGCCCCGTTCGAGCCGTCGGCCACCGAATCCGTCGAGTCGATCGTCGGGGCTCGGGGCTCGTAGCAGTACCGCACCCGATCGACGAGCACCACGAACCGGCCGTCGTCGCCGTCCTCGATCACGCGGCGATCGCTGTCGATCGCCACGTCGACCAGGTCCGCCAGCGAGTCGACGGTGACGACGCGCTCGTCGTCGTCCGGTTCGGGGACGCGCCCGACCGAGATCCACTCGTCGAAGCGGTCGCGCGTCCGTTCGGTCTGCAAGGCGGCCACCGTTTCGGGTGGGACGGCCAGCCGATCGCGACGGTCGGCGAAGACCAGTCCCGCCGCGGCGAGTAGCGAGAAGGCCGCGAAGGCCGCGCCGCCGTAGATCCGGGCGGTGTTCTTCTCGACGGGGACGGAGACGGTCTCGGTCCGAACCGGTTCCTCCTGTCGTCCGGTCGTGTTCGCCGCGACCGCGTACGTGGCGGTACCGGGCCGGATCGTCAGTCGCTCGGTCCGGCTCCGTTCCAGTTGCTCCCCGTCGACGGTGGTCGTCACCCGCGTCGTGACGCGGACGAACAGCTCGATGCGCCCCGGCGTCCCGCCGAGTTCGCGCTCGATCTGTCTGGTCTCGTTGCGCTGCTGGGAGACGTTCACTCGAAAGCTCGTGCGTGCGCTCTCGCCGGGTGCGACCGTCGTCTCCTTCGAGGCCAGCGAGTCGGTGACGCGCCAGAACTCGGTCCGGTCGTCGCCGGTTCCGCCGATCGAGCGTTTGACCAGTCGCACGTCCGTCGCGACGGTCGCCGCCTCGGGAGCGCCCTCGTGCCGGAAGCGGTGCTCGCCGGCCAGTGCCGGCGTCACGCGGAACAGGTACGCCGATCGGTTCCGGAGGACCGTGCCCGCCTCGAAGGCCCGCGTCGAGCGCTCGACGGTGGCCTGGTGGGCGAACGAGCTGTCGGTCGTCCACGAGGCGGTGACGCGTTGCTCGGTCGTCGTGTCGGGCGCGCTGTACTCGGCGTAAGCGACGAACCCACCGGCTCCGGCCAGCACCAGACAGACGACCACCGCGATCGCGAGGTACTGTGCGAGCAGGTGACGCGAACGCAGTACCCACGCCGAACCGTCGCCCGTTCCCATTGCACGCTACTGTCTGGGCCACTACCAAAGACGTGACGGTCGGAACGGCGATCGTATTCGGGGCCGTCCGGTCGACCGCCATATCACATCGCCAACAGTGATCCGACGCCGTCGTACTGAGGGTGTGGCAACGACAAACACGCAATAGACCGTATGAATCGTCCGATATTTCCGTTTCGGGACGCGATAGACGCACAAGTTATTTATGAGTGGGGAAACATGTTATGGTAACCACCTTGGTGGGTGGTCGAGTGAATTATGAATCGACGGAACCTACTCATCGGCATTGGCACAGCAGCAGTTGGAAGCGGCGCAGTCCTGGGCAGCGGTGCCCTGACACAGGTCCAGGCAGACCGAACGGTCGCAGTCACCACCACCGGTGACGCGAGCGGTCTGATCGGTCTCGCAGGAGACGGCACCTACGTCACGAACGACAACAGCGACACGCTGACCATCAACATCGGTGAAGCACTCGGTACGAGTACTGGTGGCGGTGCAGAGGGGCTGAACGACGACGCGACGACGATCATCGACTCCGTCGTCACGATCACGAACAACTCCACGACCGACGTGGACATCCAGCTGAACGGACCCTCGGGCAGTACTCCCAGTGACAGCGCGACGATCGGCATCGGTACCGTCGGCGATCTCGATGCGATCGTGACTTTCGAACTCGATAGCGCACAGAACCCACTGACAGGCGGCTCTTCGGGCAGCAGCGGAGAATCGCTCGACCTCAAAGCGACGGTCAAGGCCGGCAAAGAAGTGCCGGACTCCCCCGACACCGACGGAAACGGATCGCTCGTGATCGTCGCGAACGAGAACTAAGGTCGGCTCCCTGATAGACAGGCGACAGGACCGTGGCGACTGCCCAGCCGGCGGCAAAACGAGCACGACGAATGGTAAGGTAACGAGATGGACACTCATCGGTCGCTGTTCCTCGCACTCCTGGTAGTCGGTGCTTTCGCCATCGCCACGACTACTGGTGCGTTCACGACCGGTGACGAGGCCGTCCGTGGCGTCTACCTCGATCCCGCCGACACGGCCAACGGAGAGCAGTACGCCGAGATCGGACCGGACGGGCAGCTTCGCGTCGAGATATCGAACCTGAATCCGGACTCGCGAACTGTCGTCGACGACGTGTTCGTCCTCGGCACTGATCTGGCGGAGGCCAGCGTCTGGATCGAAGACGACCGTTCCGCCGTCGACTTCTACCGGATGGACACCGGCGCGTCCGTCGAAGACGAGACCGATCCGGTGACGCTCACCGACGGCGAGTCCGTACGCATCGGGTTCGTCGTCGAGAGTGGGACCCCCGGCATCGTCATGGAGTCGATCACGCTCCGGGGAGCGATCCCCGACGAGACCAGCGAGGGCGGAACGGGCGGCGGCGACACCGGCGGCGGAACGGGTGGTGGCGACACCGGCGGCGGCGACACCGGCGGACCGCCAGCCGCGACCGAGACGCCGACGGATACTTCGACACCCACCGAGATCCCTGGCGACAACGCGACCGACACCGCGACGCCGACCGACACCGCGGGCAGCGGCACAGGCGGCGGCACGGGCAGCGGCTCGACGGGTGGCTCGACCGGCGGCGGCACGACGGGCGACACCGCGACGCCGACGGACGACGGCACCGCCACTCCCGGAACCGCGACGCCAACGCCGACCCGGACCGAGGTCGGTGGCGGCGGCCAGCCGACAAATGCGTCGACAGCGGGGATCGAAGTGGTCGGCCTGACGACCGACCCCGAGTCGCCGACCGTCGGCGAGACGGTCACAGTGACGGCGACCGTCGAGAACCGCGGGCCGGACACCGCGACGAGGACGATCGAGATCCGCGGCGGTGGCGGCGTGATCGCGTCCGAGACGGTGACGCTCGAACCGGGCGAACGGACGACCGTCAGCGGCACAGTCACCTTCGACGCGCCGGGGTCCTACGAGATTCAGGGCCAGAACGAGTCGGTGACCGTCACGGTCGACGAGCAGAGTCAGTCGCCACTGGAGATCGGTGGCTTCGCCCCGGCGCTGCTCGGCGGGCTGGTCCTGCTCGCCGCCGGTCTGGTACTGTTCGTCCTGTGGCGGTCCGACGACGCCGACTTCGTGGTCGTCCTCGCCGACGAGAGCCCGCCGACGCTGGAACTCGTCGGCGACGGGTCCGCCACGGTCAGCGAGACCGACGACGAGCGCACGATCCTCGGCTACGACGTGCCCGACGGCGAGCCCGTGACGCTCGATCCGGCGTTTACGATCAGAAACACCGCAGCCAGCGCCGCGAGCGTGCGGGTCGTCGCCGTCGACGAGGAGGGAGCGCCGGTCACGGACGGTGTGACCGTCCAGAGCGCCGACGGCGACGACGTTACCGAGTTCCCCGACGACGATACGTCGCCCAACGCGATTCCGGCCGGTGGTTCCCTCGCCGTCCGGCTGGTGCTCGAAGCCGACGCCGTCGAGGCGATCGCGACCCTCCGCGTCGAGACGGCCGACTCTGGGACCGAGTCCGATTTTCAGCGCTGATATTTCGGTGAGAACGCTCAAGCGTGAGACGGGCGCATCTCCGGTCGAGCGAGTCATGAGCAATCGGAGCCCCGTCGAGAGGTCTGATCGGATCACGCCACGCTGGAGTGGCCTCCACCCGACCGACATCGCGGTTCTGTTTTCGGTTCCGATACTGCTGGGGCTGGTCTTTCTCCTGCCGCTGTCGACGCGGCAGTCGCTGGTCTTCGAGTACACGGACCCGACGTTGCTGACGGCGGCGACCGCGCCGTTCGTCCACCTCAGTACGTCCCACCTCGCGGTCAACGTCGTGGGATACTTCCTCGTCGTCCCGGTAGCGTACCTGCTGAGCGTCGCGAGCGGGCGTCGGAGCCGCTTTTTCGCGGCTTTCTTCACGTTCGTTCTGGTGTTCCCGGTCTTGCTGTCGTACCTCAATCTGGCGGTCGTTCGCCCGGCCGCCGGCACCGGCTTCTCCGGAGTGACGATGGCCTTCGTGGGCTACCTCCCGCTGGCACTGGCAGACTTCCTCGAAGCCCACGCCGACGTCGGGCCCAGTGAGACGGTCGCACCGACTCTCTTCTTCCTGGGTATCGCACTCGTCGCGGGGCTGAGCGTCCAGTCGGTCCAGCAAGATCGAGCGACAGTGTGGCTGGGCACTGCCGGACTGATCCTGACAGCGATTCTGGCGGCGCTGCTGTACTGGCTCTCGGCCCCGGATCGTGTGACTGATGTCGTCCGGAAGCTCCGCGGGATCTCCTACCGGCCGGGCAACGCCGAGCTACTGGGCTTTTCCGGCGTCGTCTTCGTCTCGTTTTTCTTCGTCGCCTTCCCGCCGACGACGGCGACGGGGGCGACCGTGGTCAACGTCTACGTTCACCTGCTGGGGTACGCGCTGGGGTTCATCGCGACGTACACGACCGTCGAGGTCGGGGCCCAGTTGCCGGGCGAGGAAACACCGATCTGACGGCCGAGAACGCTTTTGTCGCTCGGGCGTCTACGTCGCCCCGTGTCAGTTCGCGCGACCGTCGGGACCGTGCTCGAAGTGGCCGCGATCGTCGCCGTCGCGGCACTGGTGCTCGGGGCGATCCTCGGCCAGCCGATCCTGTTTTCGTACGTCGAGACTGGGAGCATGGAGCCGACGATCGACACCGGCGACGGCTTCGTCGCGGTGCCGTCCGTGCTCGCCGGGAGCGTCGACGAAGGCGACGTCGTCGTCTACGAGGCCCGAGAGCTCCAGGGCGGTGGACTGACCACCCACCGCGTCGTCGGCGAGACCGACGAGGGGTACATCACGAAGGGCGACGCCAACCCCTTTACCGACCAGGACGGTCCCGAACCGCCGGTGACCGACGACCAGATCGTCGCCCACGCACTCCAGATCGACGGCACGGTCGTCGTCATCCCGGCGCTCGGCGTGGGGGTCGGTGCGGTCCAGGAGGGCGTCCTCGCGCTACAGTCCAGTTTCGCACAGCTCGTGGGATTCGGCGACTCGCTGGACCGGCAGGGTTCGGGCGTCGTCCTCTTTGCGGTGGGGTTCGTGCTGTTCGCCCTCACGCTCGTGGTGGACGACGACCGCAAGCGCAGCACCGAGCGGTCGCGTGATCGACCCGGACTGCTGAACGCGCGGACCGCGACGATACTGCTGGTGCTCGCAGTGCTGGTCCCGGCCAACGCCGCCATGCTCGTGGGCAACGGCACGCAGGAGCTGGTCGTCGACGGCGACACCGTCGCCCAGAGCCCGGACATCGTCCCCGGCGACGACGCGACCTGGGAGATCGGTGTCGACAACTACGGACTGGTCCCGATCGTGCTCGTGTTCGAGGGCGAGAGTGCCGGTACCAGCGTCCTCGACGAGCAACTGACCGTGGGACCCGGACAGGCCGCGACGCTGTCGGTGTCGGCGACCGCACCCGAGCCGGGCGAGCAGACCGTCCTGTCGGTGACGGAGTATCGCTATCTCCACGTGCTGCCCGCCCCGGTCGTCGCCGCGCTCCACGAGCGACACCCGCTGCTCGCACTCGCCGCGGTCAACGCCGTACTGGTGGGTGTCACGACGCTCGTGGTGAGTCGCGTCGTCGGGTTCCGGACTGTCAGGGTCCGCGAGGGCGGGAACGCGTCACTGGGAACCAGAGTCCGCCGTCGTTTGGACTGATACGGACGGTTGTAGCGATGTCCCGGTGAGCGCTAGACGGGGGAGATACTCACCGGTACGCAACGACAACGTTCCGTATGACCGGTGGGAGAGCGATTCCGACCGACGGCCGTCTGTGGTGCGGTTCGCGACTCCAGCCGACGGCACGACCTCTCTGTTCATCTCGACGCCCGAGATAGAAGTGCCAGACCGTTGCGTGAGTCGCCCGTACCCGCGTCGGGTACTCGCCTCCGTCCCGTCTGTGAACTGTCTCGGGATCGAGTCCCGTGGCACTCGGCCTGCACCGCCTGTAGACGTACGCCCGTACTGTTACCGATTGTCTTCCTTCCCTTCCAGTTAGTACGTACTTTTAAATTAGTTCTCCGAGTAGCGAGCCGACACTGAACGATGTGTTCCCGCCCAACGGACCCTCCAGAAGGTGGCCCCGCAGTTTCGGTCTCGTCGCTCACAAAGACCTATACGGGTGAGAGTGGTCGTGTCACGGCCGTAGATGACGTTTCGTTCGATATCGGAGCCGGGCACATTGTCGGGCTGCTCGGCCCGAACGGCGCTGGCAAAACGACGACCGTCAAAACGATCCTCGGACTCGTCACACCCACGAGTGGTACGATCTCCATTCACGGAGTCCCCGTACACGAGGCCCGTTCACGCGCGTACAACTACGTGAGTGCCGTCCTCGAAGGCGCACGCAACGTCTATTGGCGGCTGAGCGTTCGTGAAAACCTCGCGTTTTTCGCCGGCCTCCACGGCATCGCTCCACAGACACGTGTCGACAGACACGAGGCAATTATCGACACGCTCGGACTCACCGGAAAGGCGGACGAGCCGGCCAAAAATCTCTCTCGTGGCATGAAGCAGAAAGTCGCCCTCGGCTGTACGCTCGCCCGCGAAACGCCCGTCCTCTTCCTCGACGAACCGATGCTCGGCCTCGACGTGGAAACGACCCGCGACCTCCAGACCGAATTACGACGCCTCGCTAGGGAGGAAGACAGGACAATCGTAATCACGAGTCACGACATGGACATCATCGAAGCCGTTTGCGACCGCGTGATCGTTCTCAGTGACGGCGACATCGTCGCTGACGATTCCGTCGATAGCTTGCTCGATGTCTTTCGGGCCCAATCATACCACGTCCAACTCGCGGGGAGATCGCAAGCACACCTCCGAGAGCAACTCGAAACCCGCTTCCAGCTGCACGACTGGCGGATCGACACCGACTCCGTGGCGTTCGAAATCGCGCTCGCGGGCAGCGAGGAGTTCTACGAGTGTGTCGAAGTACTGCGGACGGCAGACGCGACGGTCAGATCGTTCACCGAAATCGAGCCCGATCTGGAAGACATCTTCGTCGATCTGACGACACCTGCATCGCCGTCACGAGAGGAGGGAGAGTCGTGAATCGCCATCTCGTCCTGTTTCGAGCGATCGCGAGCAAATCGCTGACGCTCTCGCGTCGCTATCTCGTGAACACGGTGGTGGGGTTCGTGACCCTCTACGTATTTTTCGCGCTCATTTTCTTCGGCGGGCAGTTTGTGGCAGAAGATGTGATTTCCCGGTCGGTGGAATCGCTCGTCGTCGGGTATCTCCTCTTTACGATGGCGGTGTCGGCATATGCCGATCTCACGCACGACCTAACTGATGAGGCGCAGTGGGGAACTCTGGAGCAGTTGTCGATGTCTCCGTTCGGCTTCACAGCGGTTGTCACGATGAAGACCGTGGTCAACCTCCTTGGAACGTTCGTTACCGGCGTCGTCCTCCTGCTGGTGATGATGGTGACGACGGAGACGTGGTTTTCCATTGCACCGCTCTCAGCCGTCGTACTGGGAGTATTGACGCTGCTCCCGGTGGTCGGCCTCGGATTCGTCTTCGGAGGAGCGGCGCTCGTCTACAAGCAGATCGAGAAGGTGTTTCCGCTGATTCAGCTCTCGTTTGCGGGGCTGATCGCCCTGCCGGTCCAGGAGTACGCACTGTTGAAACTCCTCCCGCTATCGCTGGGCAATGACTTATTGCAACGGACGATGACGGCTGGCCTCCACGTGTGGGAACTGCCGGCGTTCGACCTCGGACTGCTGGTCGGCCAGTCGGGTGTTTACCTGGCAATTGGACTGCTAGTATTCCGAGTGGGGACGGCAAAGGCACGCAAGCGAGGCGTTCTCGGGCACTACTAGACGGGGCGGTGGCAGTAGTCCAGCGTGATGACGAGTGAAATCCCCCTCCACAGAGAGCAGCGAGAGGTGGGAGGCAACGGCGTCTTCGGACGACAGCGAGTCACCGAGCGGTCGAGCACTGCGAGGGCGCTCCGTCCAGTTTCGCTCTCTCATCTGACCACCGCGTGAGCGCCAGCCCGTAGCTATATGTCTCGCTGGGCCGACGTTGTGCTGGTGCCAGTCCAGACACCCACACCGTGGGATCGCCAGCTCGGCGCTGCGGGAGACGGGAAATGACCGCCACACCGGGCACGAACGTCCTCACGCTGGCACCGTCGCTCAGTGCGGCCAGAGACCGGCAGTGTACGCAGCTGCTGAACGTCGGTCCGCCCGCGACGCTGGACGTGTTACAGATCACCTACTCGGACTCGGCGGCCGAACGCGTCGAGGCATGGCTGTCGGCCCACGAGGAACTGCCGGCGCGGCTGGGAATCGTCGACGTCGCCGACCGGGGCGGCGTGGCCGGCGACGGGAGCGAGGAGCTGTCCGCGAGCGTCGCCGTGACCACGGCCAACCCCAACGACATCACCGGGCTGGGGATGGAGCTGAACAACTACCTGAACGATCTGGATACGGACTGCCAGCTCGTGGTCTGCTTCGACTCGCTGACCGAGCCGCTGCAGTTTACGGGGCTACGAGGAGAAAGCCCCGACCTTCAGGGCGGGGATGAATCCGACAACTCCTACGCAATCCACCGTTCGATTGCACGGCTGGATATTCCACGCTCCAATCCATACTCTCCAGTAACTCTGACTACATAGGTTATGTATGGCGAAACAGGTCGTTACCCGCACCTACACTGCTTCCATTAGGAACCAGCAGCGGGTGTCTGACGACCTTGATTCGCTCGGGTTCGCTGCCTCGAAACTCTGGAACGTCGGACGGTGGGTCTGCGACCGAGTGTGGTCTGAAATCGGCCACATTCCCAGTCACAACGAACTCACCACCTACCTGAAGTCGCACGAACGCTACGATGACCTGCATTCTCAGTCAAGTCAGCGAGTCCTTCAACAACTCGCTGAAGCGTTCAACGGCTGGTACGGCAAACGACGCAATGGAGACACGAGAGCCAACCCGCCGAAGTACCGCAAACACGGCGACGACCATCCCCGAAGCACGGTCACGTTCAAAGCCGCCGGCTTCAAACTCGACACCAACTACGAGCGAGTCCGCCTCAGCAAAGGCTCGAACCTCAAAGCATACTGGTCGGATTTCATCCTCTGCGAATACCAGACTCGTCCCGACATTGACCTCTCCACCGTCGAGACCGTGCAACAGGTTCGGGCTGTCTGGACCGGCGACGAGTGGGAACTCCACTTCGTCTGCAAAGTCGAGATCGAGGTTTCTGAAGCACCCGGTGAGAAGACCGTGGGTGTTGACCTCGGCATCAACAACTTCGCCGCACTCGCCTACCAAGACGGTCACAGCGAACTGTACCCGCTCAACTGCTTGAAGCAGGACGACTACTACTTCAGCAAGCGACTCGCCCAATGTGACGATTCTGACTCCGAGCAAGCTACGCGGTTGAACCAGAAGAACTCGGCTCGTCGCACTCACTACTTCCACACGCTCTCGAAACACATCGTTCAGCGATGTGTGGACGAAGGTGTTGGTACGATCGTGGTTGGCGACCTCTCCGGCATCCGCGAGGACGAAGAGACAGACGAGTCGAAAAACTGGGGGAAACACGGCAATCTCGACCCGCATTCGTGGGCGTTCGACCGCTTCACTTCGATGCTTGCGTACAAAGCCGAGATGGACGGCATCACGGTCAAGCAAGTGTCTGAGCGGGACACGTCGAAGTCGTGTTCGTGTTGTGGTCGGAAGCGGAAGGCGAACCGCGTGGAGCGTGGGTTGTACGTCTGTGATGAGTGTAAGACGGTGGCGAACGCAGATGTGAACGGTGCTGAGAACATCCGGCAGAAAGTATCTCCGAATCCTCACGGAGAGGATAGGAGTAACGGCTGGTTGGCACAGCCATCGACGTTCTTGTTTGACAAGGAAACTGGTGCGTTCGCACCTCAAGAACAGGTCACGTCGTAAACCACAATATCCCGACGGCGGTCGGGAATCCTCGCCCTTCAGAGCGGGGAGGATGTCAACGACGTGCAAGCGGCGTTCAAGTTCCTGTACATGTTCACCGGGCAGCTCCGCAGCGTCGACGCCGTCGCTCACTTCCACCTCGATCCCAACGCCGTGGACGACCAGACCGTCCACCGGCTCAAGCCCGTCTTCGACGACGCGGTCCGGGCGAACTGATACTCCCGGCCGTACATCTGTGACCGATTTCGCCACCCCGGGGTGGCGAAGCTCGTCACGGAGTTACAGCCGGCAGTGTGAGCGAGGGGTATCGTCGCGTGTCGGTGGGCGTCTCACCCGTCGTCGACGGCCGTGTAGTTCGACCGACACTTTTTGCCGACTGCCACCCTACACTGTGTATGGACAGTCGCGAGTACTCGTTCGAAGGGGAGACGCCGACGATCAACGGCTACGCACACGTCAGCAGCGACGCGACCGTCGTCGGCGACGTGCGGATCGAGGCCAACGCGAACGTCTGGCCCGGCGTCGTCCTCCGGGGAGACGTGGGGCCGGTCGAGGTGGGACGAGAGAGCGCCATCGGCGACAACGCCACGCTCCACGCTTCGACAGTCGGCGAGAACGTGATGGTTGGGCACGGGGCCGTGCTCAACGACGCGACCGTCGAGGACGGCGCGCTCGTCGGGTTCAACTCGACGGTCAGCGAGGCGACGATCGGCTCCGGCTCCATCGTCGCGATGGGGACAGTCGTGCCGCCGGGATACGACGTGCCCCCGGACTCGTTCGTCCGTGGGAGCCCCGCCTCCGTGACGCCGCTGTCCGAGACGACCATCGACCCCGAGGCCGTGTTCGAAGCCTTCTCGTCGGGGGACTACGCCAATCTCGCGGCCCGCCACGAGGAGCTGTTCGAGTAGCGTGGGGCGGTCGGGAAGAGCACGAATCGGTCCGACGGCGAGTCCACGAGTCGTTCACCGTCGCGAGCCCGGTGTCTCGGCACTCTGAACGGACCGAAGAGGCACAACACTAATTCCCCCGGTCGCGCATACCACTGCCATGGACGACGTGGTCGACCTGGTGAGACGGTCGCTGTCGGGGGAGAGCGACGCGGAGTTTCGTGAACGGATCGCCGAGCAGGCCGACCAACTGCGCGACGCGATCGAGGCGGGCACCTTCGACAACGAGGACTTCGCGGTCGGACTCGAAGTCGAGGTGTACGCGATCGACGCCGAGCCGGAACCCGTCACGGACGACGACGGCGAGGACGAACCCGACGAGGCGACACTCGACGCCGACTTGAGTGGTGGCAGCGGCGGTGATCTGGGTTCACTCGAACCGGCGGGCGAGGACGCTGTCGACGATTCGTTCGAATCCGACGGGGACGACGAGGCCGACGAGCCTTATATGGACCCCGACGACTGGGAGGGGCGACTCGCCGAGCTTCCGGAGTCGATCTTCGGGACCGCTGCAGCCAAGGAGCTGGGCGTCCACAACGCGGAGATCAACACCGATCCCGACGTGCTCGGTCCGACCGGGCTGGCGGTCCAGACGACCTCGATCGAGATGCGCATCAAGAAGGCCCGCGACGCGGCCCGCGAGGCCAACCGCGAACTCGTGCTGGACGCGATGTGGACGATTCCGCCAGCGGCGGGGAGCGTGTCGTACCTCTCGGACGTCGAGGAACGCGACGGGTTCGTCTTCGCCGAGAACATGCGACAGGACCCACGCTACGTGGCGCTGGACAACGAGGCGCTGGGCCACGCCGGGGGCGAGATCGACTTCTCGGTGCCCGGCGCGAGTCACTCGTTCCCGACGATCCTCTTCGAGTCCCTGACCGCCTCGATCCAGCCACACCTCCAGATCCCCGACAGCGACGCGTTCCCGGCCTACTACAACGCGGCGATCCGGACGCTGGGACCGATCGTCGCGCTGACGGCGAACTCGCCGCTCCTGCCGGCGGACATGTACGACGCGGTCGAGGACCCGCGGGCGCTGCTGGAAGACACCCACCACGAGCTCCGGATCGCCGCCTTCGAGCAGTCGGTCAACACCAGCGAGAACCCCAAGGTGCGAGTCCCCAGCGACATCGAGACGACGACCGAGGTCGTCGACCGCGTCGTCGAGGACGACCTGTTCGCCCCGTTCCCCCGGGAGTGGATCGAGGACGGCACTCGGAGCGGACTCCACGACACCTACTGGGAGTTCGACCACAAGCGGGGGACCTACTGGCGGTGGCTGCGCTGCGTGATCGGGGGCGATCCCGTCGACGGAGCCGGTGACGAGCGGTCCCTGCGAATCGAGTACCGGCCGATCCCCACCCAGCCGACGGTCGCTGACACGATCGCCGTCCAGGTGCTGACGGCCGGCCTGCTCCGCGGGCTTGTCGTCGCCGACCATCCGCTCGCGGAACTCCCCTGGCAGGACGCAGAAGCGAGCTTCTACAGCGCCGCCCGCGAGGGACCGGACGCCGACCTCGCCTGGGTGACCGCCGACGGCCAGCGCACGACCGACCACGACGCGATCTACGACGAGGTGTTCGAGTACGCCCGGCGGGGGCTGGGGAGCCAGGACGTGCCCGAGAGCCAGATCGACGAGATGCTGGCACCGATCGAGCGACGACGGGCACTCGGGACCACGCCGAGCCAGTGGAAGCTCGACCGGGTCGGCGAGTACCTCTCGGAACACGACCTGCCCGACGCGATCTGTGAGGCCCAGCGCGACTACTACGAGCTGAGCCGCGAGCACGACACGTTCGCCGACTGGCTGTGAGGTCGAGCGACACTGTTTGCCGTCTGCCGACGGCGTCCGTTTCACGGATCGACGGCCCGGCCGCTCGTACTCAGCACCGACGAGTGCCGGTCCCCCGCGTGACGCTTCCGAGGTCTGCGCGTCCGCCGTCGAGGGGAACGCCAGTGTACGGGTCCCGCGACAGGAGGGCGGCCCCGTCGAGGTCGGCGTACTCGACGAGCGGTGCGAGGTGCCAGGCCGGCGCAATCGACGCGTTCGATTCGAGCATACAGCCGAGCAGCACGTCGAGCCCGTGTGCGTGTGCGGCGTGGATCTGTTCGACTGCGGGACGGACGCCGCCACACTTCATCAGTTTCACCGTCACGAGGTCGCAGGCGTCGGCCACGCGTGGCACGTCCGGGGCGGCGACACAGCTCTCGTCGGCACAGACCGGCAGCGACGTGGCGCTGGCGACCCGTGCCAGACCGTCCAGATCGTCGGCCGCTACTGGCTGTTCGAGGAACTGCACGTCACGCCGGGACAGCCAGTCGGCCTGCTCGATAGCTTCTGCGGGGCTCCACGCGCAGTTGGCGTCGACTCGCAGCGTCGCGTCGGGTGCGCCGCGCCGGACCGCTCGAATGCGACTCCGGTCGTCGTCGGTCCCGACCTTCACTTTCAGCGTGTCGTACCCGGCTTCGACCGCGCGCTCGGCGCGCTCGGCCATCGTCTCGGGATCGGCGATGGCGACCGTGTACGAGGTTCGGGGGGCCGCCGCCGGATCGAGCCCCCACTGCCGATAGCAGGGGACGCCGAGGTCCCGCGCCGCCAGGTCCGCGAGCGCCGTCGAGACGGCCGCCCGGACCGCGGCGGCGTCGGGAAGCCGGGTCGCGAGCGTGTTCGCGACACGCTGGCTCGCGTGGGGATCGTCCCACGCTTCGACGACCGGCCGGAGGTCGTCGAGGGCCTCACAGACCGAGTCCGCCGTCTCGCCGTAGTACTCGCTGGGCGCTGCGCCGCCGACGCCGGTAGTTCCTTCGTGTGTTATTTCGACCGTCACGACGGCTGCGGTGGTCGTCGTGCCACGCGCGATCTCGAACGGATCGTCTGTCGGCAGCTCGTGGCGCTGGCACGAGAGCCTCACGTCACCACCGCCAGGAGGTCATCGTCGACGCCGAACCGGACCGGATCCGTCGCGGGAACGCCCAGCTCGCCGGCGTACGTCGAGACAGCCCGATCGGCGGCCTCGGGGTGCAACGACTGCGTGTTGAGCGTGCCGGCGACGACGGGCGCGTCCGCGACCGGGGCAGCGACCGACTCGTAGAGGCTGGCGTACTCCGCGACCGGCGGAATCGCGGTGTCCTCGTACCCGTTGACCGCGGTCCGGCCCGCGACGTGACAGAGCACGAGCCGGTCCGGTCGTGCGCCGTGGAGGATGCTCGTCGTCACGCCGGAGTACGCGGGGTGTGCCAGTGCCCCCTGGCCCTCGACGATCAACAGGTCGTGGTCCTCGGCCGCCGCCTCGACGAGTCGCTCGACGGCACCGGCGGCGAAGTCGGCGATCACTCGGTCGACGACGATCCCCCACCCTTCGATCAGGACGCCGGTCTGTCCGGTCGGGACGACTGCGGCGTCGATCCCCCGTGCTCTGGCAGCGTCGCGAAGCTCGTAGCTGGCCGTCATCTTCCCAGACGAGCAGTCGGTGCCGACGGTCAGGACCACGTCGGCGTCGACCGCCCCGGCGGTCCCGTCGGCGACCGACAGGTCGTCGGGCGGGTCGCGCAGATCCCGGAGTTCGCAGTCGTACTGTTCGGCCAGCGTCGAAAGCTCGGGGTCGTCGGCCAGAAATGTGTGGAGCCCGGCGATCACGTCACAGCCGCGTTCGATCGCCGTCCGAACGTCCGGCCGCCACGACTCGACGAACCCGCCGCCGATCGGTGCGATCCCGATCACCAGCGCGTCGACCGCCGGCACGTCGTCCATGCTCTCGACGATCGGCGCGTCCTGTCCGTCCGTCACGTGGTCGTTCACGCGGTCGCCAGCGGTGTCGCGGTCGATCACCGCCCGCACGTTCTGGTCGCCGTAGCGCAACACGCCAACGGCCGTCTTCGCCCGGCCGGGGAACTGTCCGTGAGCGAGCAGTGCGATGTCCATAGGTCGAACCTCGCACGCCCACCGAGTAAAACCTCGCCCGGCCGCCGACAGTCACAGCACCCGCAGCTGGACGCGCCAGAACTCGTGGACGGCGTCCGCGAGCGCCGCCTCGGGCTCGCCCGTCGCGTCGACGGGCTGGGTCGCGTCGGCTCGGTCGGCGAACTTCGAGAGCAGGCTGCGCTCGCCGACGACGTAGAGCCGCTCGGCGTCGCGCTCCTCGATGGCGGCCAGACAGCGGTCGACGTGGGAGTCGATCTGGGCGTCCCGGAGGCGTTCGAAACGCGCCTGCGAGAAGCCGCCCTTCGAGTGCTGGCTCTTGAGTTCGGAGTCGAAGCCGTGGAAGGCGATCCGCTCCCGACCCACGTACTCGCCGAGTGCGAACAGGTCGGAGCGCACGAGCGCGACCGCGTACTCGCCCGTCGGCTCGAACCACGTGCGATCGATCGCGAACCCGTCGCGCCACTCGGCGAACGGTTCGGGCGAGACGGGCGTCGAGAGGGTCGTCGCGACGAGTCCCGCGTCGTCGACGACGAGCAGGCACGGAGCGGCCCGTCGGACGAGCGGGGCGTCGTCGCCGACCGCGTCCCGGACGGCGGCGGGGAGGTCGTGTTCGTCGGCGACGTAGGCGGTCAGTGCCCCCTCCGGCCCGGTCTCGACGGAGTCGAGTCGATCGAGGACGCCCTCCAGTCGCTCGCCCGAGAGGGTCTCCTCCCGGCGGAACTCGCCGCGTCCGGACTGGCCTTGCTGGCGCTGGACGCGATCTTCGAGTTCGGTCACGCGGTCTTCGAGTCGGTTGACGCGCTCCTGTGCGGCCTGGCGGTCGCTGACGGCGTCGGCACGGCGGTCCTGCTCGGCGTCGAGTTGGCGCTGGAGGTGGCGTTTCTCCTCCTCTAACTCCTCGATGCGCGCTTTCAGCGATCGACGGCCGAACAGCTCTTCGAGCATCGACTGAGACCGGAACGGCCTGACGTATAAACGTTCACACCGCGTCCAGCGTTCACAGCGCGGTCCCGGTCATCGAGAGGAGCTGTCGAGCTCGGTCGGCCTTCGCGAGCAGGACCTCCTGGAGCGTCGGTGGATTGGCCACGTCGACCTCGGCGAGTACGTCTTCCGGCACGGCGAGCGTGTCGGCTGGCACCGCATCGTCGCCCTCGACCGCGAGGTGACGGGTGCCGAGCTTGACGACGAGCGGACGGTCTGTCCGCTCTATGCCCTCACCGTCCGTGTACAGCTGTCGGTTGACCTGCTCGTGTTGCTCGCGGCACATTGCAGGCGAGCCGTCCGCGCTGGGCTCGACGTACAGTCGCCCCAGATAGTAGCCACGGGAGAATCGTTCGAACATACAGTACGTTTCGTGGTATGTGATACCATGATATAAACCCTCGCCGTGAACGGTATCACGTCGGGCAATCACACCGCTAGCCGTGTCGTCAACCAGACAGCCGTCGCGATTGACGGCGGGCGGCGATAGCGGGTCCAACCGCTCGACGGGGCCGAATGAACGCTCTCGACGCCGCAGGGTCGCTCGATCAGCAGCGTGAACGGTTCATAGTCGACACCTGCCCGCGCTGAACAGTGCGAACAGTGAGTATCGTTTTTTATGCACTCCCGACCACATGCAGGTGAACATGAACAGTCGGCAGGCCACGTTCGTCGCCGTCCTCGCGGTCGTCGCCGTCGGCGTGGCGGCGCTTCCGGCGAGCGGGGCGAACGCGCAGGCCACCAACGAGACAGCCGAGAACGGGACCGAGGCGGACATGGGGGCACAGCTGACAGCCTTCATGCAGGCCAGTGCCGCCGAGACCAACGACACCGTCGAGTCGGGGATGTGGGCCGCCGGCTTCGAACGGGCAAACGAGTCCGAGCAGGCGCGGCTGGCGACCGACAGGACGACCGAGATCGAGCGGCGACTCCAGCGCCTCCAGGAGCGCAACCAGACACTCCAGGAGCGTTACGAGAACGGCTCGATCGACGAAACCGAGTATCTGGTCCGGACCAGCCGACTCGCCGGTGAGATCAACGCACTCCGACACAGCATCGACGACACCGCGACCGCAGCACGGACCGCGGGCGTCGACCCGACCGGCATCGAACGGCTCCGGGGGCAGGCCCGGAACGTCACGACGGGCGACGTACCGGGCGTCGCCCGCGGTATCGCAACCGGACAGGGGCCACCGGCGAACGCCGGACCACCGGACTCAATCGGCGACGGACAGGGACCGCCAGACGAGGCCGGCCCGCCGTCGGGGGACAACGCGACGCGAGGACCGGCCGCTAACGCGACGCGAGGGCCGGGAGCCGGCGACCGAGGCCCCGGTAACGGGACCGCGGGCGACGGACCGGCGTCCGAAGGAGAACGACCCGGCAGTGGGCCGCCCAACGAGACCGGGCCGGCAGACGACGGCGCTGACAGGGGTGGGACGACAGACCCTAGGCGCGGGGGTGTGCAAAACGGGTCCGACGGTGGGACGGCAGACGACGGCTCCGAAACGACGGCCCAGTCCACAGCGTCCGAGAGCGACACGGGATCGACAGACGACGCCGATCAGAGCACGAGCGACGACTCGAACCGGGACGACGGCGAGTCGGCGAGCGGCGACGGTACGTCAGCGAACGGCGACGGTGGCGACGACGCCGACGGCGGGTCGTCCGGGAACGGACCATCTGACGACGGTCCGCCCGGGGGAGACTCCTCGGGAGGACCGCCGGACGACGCCCCTGGCAACGGTCCGTAATCCCCATCGGGCGAGGGGACACCCTTTTCCCCACTGGTAGCCTACCCCGGGGTGAATGGACTCCGCCGAGCTGCTCGATCTCCTCGGGAACGCGAACCGCCGTCGCATCTTGCGCCTGTTAGCACACAAGCCCTGCTACGTGACCGAGATCAGCGAGTACATCGGCGTCAGCCCGAAAGCAGTCATCGACCACCTCCAGAAGCTCGAAGACGCGGGACTCATCGAGAGCCGGACCGACGATCAGCGCCGCAAGTACTTCTCGATCGCCCGCAACCTCCGGCTGGAAGTCCGGGTCTCGCCCTACGAGTTCGGGACCAAGAGCGCGTACCCGGCCCGTAGAGGCTTCGACATGAGCTCCTGTCGACACCTCACCATCGACGTGGGCGACGACGACGGCGACGACTTGCAGTCACTCGCCAGCGATCTGGAGCGACTCGAACAGCTCGAAAACGAGCTGTCGCTGGCCCAGCGCTGGGTCCAGGGCCAGGTGACCGACCTCCGGGAGCGCATCAGCGAGCGCATCGACGACGGCCGGGAAGACGGCCGCCTCTCCGCCGAAATCGTCAGCGCGCTCGCGAACGGCATCCACTCGGTCGAGCGTATCAGCAGCGAGGTCGAGGCCCCACCGGAACTCGTCGAGGACGCGCTGGCGTGGCTCGCCGACGAGGGGATCGTCGAGCGCCACGCCGACGGCTGGCAACTGGCCGACTAGAGGTCTCGCGTCAGCCCGTCGCGGAGGTCACGGCCGGCGTAGTGGCCCACCAGCGCGGCCAGCCCGCCGGCGACGCCGCCCGCGACCGGAACGAGGCCGCCCGAGACGACCGAGAGCGTGATCGATCCCACCACGGTCGTCAGGACGCCGACCAGGGCTCCGGCAGTGCCCGCCTCGACGTACCGTGCGTCGGTCGAGACCACACCCAACACGAACAGCACCGCCAGCACGCCGACGACGCCGCTCAGGGGTCCCAGCGGGAGCGCCCCGCCGACCACGAACGTCCCCACGAGTGCGCCCGCGAGCTGGAGGGCGAACGAGACCGGCGAAACGGCGTCGCCGACGCGCCCCCGGAGCCCGCCGCCGGCCGTCGTCTCGTCGGCCGTGTCGGTGTCGGTCTCGAAGTCGGTCGCCGTGTCGAACCCGGCGATCTCGTCTGTGCCGCCGACCGACGCGTCCGTCTCACCCACACCGACCTCGTCGACAGCCTCCTCGTCGATCGTCAGGTCGTCGGTGCGCTCGCTCATACACCACACTGTGAGCGCCTGGGGTATGGGCCTTTCTCCCCCGTCGGTCGACTTCCCCGTCGGTACCCGTCCGCGATGAGCAACCGTCTTTGGCGGGGACGCACTACGACCGAGTGGCCGATGACGAGCGATCGCGGTTCCGAGTGTGGATGACCACCGCGCAGCGACGAACCCTATGAGTGCCGAGGCCAGCTTTCTATATAACGGTGAGTGGAGTTTGAAAAAGGTAGTCATCCTTTGTTTTAGTTCTTTGACGAAAATTATATATACAATCCTACCGCAACAAAAACTGGATCAACAATGGGGGAAGATCCGGTAATACGCAAACGAGTTGCGGGGAGTAGCCTACCACGTGTCACCAAGTCACGTGTCGCAAAGACAGGGGTACTGATCCTCTTTTTGACGGTTCTTGGTCTCTTTGTGGTACAGACGGCCGCCGCCCATGGAGCACCGTCGGATCCGATTGGCCAGGGGTTGGCCTGTTACGAGGAGGTTAAGAGCGAGGGAGAGACAAACGAGATGTGTGAGTTTGCACGCGAGCAGAGCGGACAGGCAATCTACAACTGGCAGGGAATTCGCGACGGTGATGCGGGCGGCGATCACCGGGAGAACATCGACGACGGTGAACTCTGTAGTGCCGGAAGCGAAAGATACGCTCCGTACGATGAGCCAGGAGACTGGCCTTCGACGACGATCGAGCCCGGTACGCAGACGTTTACTCTCGATCTGACCGCGCCACACGAAGCCAAGTACTTCAGGTTCTACATGACCAAGGATGGATGGGATCCAGACACCGCGCTTGCGTGGGATGACCTGGAACTGATCCACGAGACTGATCCGATGAGTCCCACTGAAACGACGGAAATCAGTGGTGTGGATGTCCCTGACCGCAACAACAAAGAGCACATCATCTACATGGTCTGGCAGCGATCCGATTCGCCAGAAGCGTTCTATTCGTGCTCCTACGTTGACATCGCCGGCGCTGATGATGGCAACGATGACACGCCAGATCAGCCCGACACGCCAACTGATACGCCAGATCAGCCTGACACGCCAACTGACACGCCAGATCAGCCTGACGTGCCCGCGTGGGACTCCGAAGCCACGTACACGAGCGGCGACCAGGTGACCTACAACGGCAAAACGTGGGAGGCCAAATGGTGGACGCAGGGTGACGAACCCGGTTCCTCCGAGTGGGGTCCCTGGGAGCAGGTCTCCGGCGATGACACGCCAGATCAGCCCGACACGCCAACTGACACGCCAACCGACACGCCAACCGACACGCCAACCGACACGCCAACTGACACGCCCGATCAGCCGGACGTGCCCAAGTGGAATTCGAGTACGGCCTACACAAGTGGCGACCAGGTGAGCTACGACGGCGAAACGTGGGAAGCCACGTGGTGGACGCAGGGTGACGAACCCGGTAGCTCCCAGTGGGGGCCGTGGGAACGAGTAGAGTAGTGAGAAGGTAACACTTCTACCGGAAGAAGCGAATCGGCTCCTTTTTTACAGTTGCTGGTCGGGCAGCGAGCAGAAAATCCCATGACCGACTGCCAGTCCCTGTGATTCACGACGTGTATAACCCAGACGTGTCTCTCGATGGAGCGAACGGTGCGTTCACCGCGTTTGATACTACCGGCTGTAAGTCTGTGAATGATTTCGCCACCCCGGGGTGGCGAAGCTCGTCACGAAGTGACAGCCGGCAGTATGAGCTCTGTTCTCCGGCGTGCGAATCGGAGCGTCGCTCCGTGAGGTGTTTGGCCACCGTCGAGAGGGGCCATCGCGCAGCGATTGCTGTCACTGAATGCATAAAATAAATGCTGTCCCACGTCTGACACACCGACAATGGTCCTCTCCGACGTTTTGCTCGCCCCGCTGGGACTGGCGGCCCTCCTCCTGGCAGTGCCGATCGTGGTGTTGTATCTCGTTCGTCCGGACCCACAGGAACGCACGCTGCCGACGTTCCGGTTTCTCGTCGCCGGTGAACGCCAGCAGTCGTCGACGCCGTTTCTCGAACGGATCGCACGGAGTCTCCTCCTGGCGTTGCAGGTGCTCGTCGTACTCGTGCTCGCGGTCGGACTGGCGACGCCGTACGTCACCGTCTCCGAGCGGGCGACGGTCGAAGAGACGGTCGTGGTCCTCGACACGAGCGCGTCCATGCAGACCGAGGCCGACGGCGAGACACGCTTCCAGCGGGCCGTCGCGGCCGCCCGGGGGGAGGTGACGGGGTCGACCTCTGTCGTTACCACGACCGACGGGGGTGAGGTACTGCTCCAGCGGGGCACGCCGACGACGGCGCGGGAGACGCTGGCGGGACTCGGCCCGACAGATGCACCGGGGACGCTCGGCGGCGCTGTCTCACAGGCCACGTCCCTCGCCGGTGAGAACGGCCGGATCGTCGTCCTGAGCGACTTCGCGGGCGAGGAGTGGACGACCGCGATCACGACGGCGCGGGGACGAGGCCTCTCCGTCGATCTTCGACAGTTCGACCGCGGCGGGGACGCGAACGTCGGCTTCGTCGACCGGCGGTTCACCGGCTCGAAGGTGACGCTGTCGGTGAAAAACTACGGCGACGCGACCGTCACGCGGACCGTCCGGCTCGGCGACGCCCAGCGCGAGCTGCAGCTCGGACCCGACGACGTCGGCTCGGTGACGATGCCGGTCCCGGCCGGGGGGAGCGAGGCCCGACTCGACTCGGACGACAGCTTCCCGGCTGACGACAGCGTCTACGTCGCAGCGCCGCCGGACGCGGCCGTCGACGTACTGGTGGTGACCAACGATCGGAACCGGTATCTCACCACCGCGTTGTCGGTGGTCGACCGGGTGAACGTGACCGTCAGGCAGCCGCCGACGACGATCCAGGGCGAGTACGACGTCATCCTGTACAGCAACGTCGAGCCGAGCGCGCTGTTGCCCGGCAACGTCGAGAGCGGGCGCGAACTGGTCGAAGACGGTGGCGGCGTGGCGGTGCTGGCACAGGACGACCTCCCACAGCGGTACCGGGATCTCCTTCTCGTCGACCCCGGTGAGACCCGAACGGGCGCGACAGTGGGCCAGACGGCACAGACACAGCTCACCCGCGGCATCGACTTCCAGCCCCCAGAGGAGTACGTCGCGGGCTCGCTGCGCTCGGGCTCGGTCCAGGTGGGGCTGAGCGACGGGACGCCCCTGATCGCGACCGACGACCGAAGCGGCGGCCGCGTCATGTACTACGGGTACATCGAGGATCGGTCCAGCTTCAAGTTCAACTACCAGTACCCCGTGTTCTGGAAGCGGGCGGTGTACTACCTCGCGGATAGGGAGCCGTTGCCGGCCCTGAACCACGAGACCGGCGAGACGGTGCGGTTCGGCAACACCACCGTTGAGGGGCCAGACGGCCCCGTCACCGGCAACGCAGTCACGCTCCAGCGGGCCGGCCACTACCGGAGCGAGAGCCGGCAGGTGAGCGCGTCGCTGCTGGACGAGAGCGAGTCGAACACCGCCGTCGAAGCGCTCGATCGGCGCTCCGGGACAGCGGGAAATCTCACTCGGACCGAACGGCGGTCGGTGCCACAGCCGTTGACCGAGTACGTCGCGCTGGGCGGACTGGTGCTCGTCCTGGCCGAGATCGGCTACCTCCGCCGACGGGGTGATCTCTGATGCGAGTGTCCGCCACCGTCGCGGAGGGGCTCACCGTCGGCGTCGAACACCTCTGGCCGCTGCTCGTCCTGCCGATCGCGGTCGGCGTCCTCGCGTCGCTGATCCGGCGTGGCAGCGGCGGGCCGCGGTCGGCATCGAACCGGAGCCGTCGGCTCCTGCTCGCCAGTCGCGTACTCGTCGTCTGCCTGCTCGTCCTCGGCGCGATGGGACCGTACACCGCCCAGACCCGCGAGACGCCGGGCGAGCCGGGCGTGACACTGCTGACAGACGAATCCGCGAGCATGGGGATCTATCCGAACACGACCGACGAACTGGTACGGGACATCGAAGACGAGGGCGTCCCGGTGACGCGGGTGACGGTCGGCAGCGACTCTGCGTCGCGGATCGGTGACGCCGTGGCGGCGAACCTCCGGGAAAACGGCACGATCGCCGTCGTTTCCGACGGTCGCGTCACGGCGGGACGGAGCCTGTCGACAGCCGCCGCCGACGCCGACGCGCTCGACGCGACCGTCCACGGCGTCACGCCCCAGTCGCCACGCACCGAGCGAGCCGTGGCGATAGCGGGACCGTCGACGGTGAGCCGCGGCGTCCAGTCCCGGTACACCGTCTCGATGCGGGGCGTGAGCGTCTCCGAGCCCGTGCCGGTGACGGTGACGATCGACGGCGAGACGGTCACTGAGGAGGAACTTCGACCGGACGGGACGCTCACTGTCGATCACACGTTCGAGGAACTGGGGGCACACCGCGTGACCGCGACGCTGTCGGGCGAGGACGAATACGCCCGAAACGACGTGTTCTACGAGAGCGTCCGCGTCGTCGAACAGCCCGACGTACTGTACGTCGCACAGGGCGAGTACCCCCTCCAGAACTACCTCGACTCGCTGTACAACGTCACGACGGCCGCGTCGGTCCCGGCGGCGCTCGACGACTACGCCGCCGTCGTCGTGCAGGACACGTCGGCGAGCGACGTGGGGAACGCCACCGCGCTCCAGGACTTCGTCGTCAACGGCGGCGGGCTGGTCGTCGCGGGCGGTGACAACGCCTACGAGAACGGCGGCTACGAGACGTCGCCGATGGGCTCGATGCTCCCGGTCCAGGTCGGGAACGCGACCGGCGGCGAGTCGAACATCGTCCTCCTCGTCGACGTCTCCAGTAGCGCCGAGAGCGGGCTCTCGGTACAGAAGGCCGTCGCACTGGACGTGCTCGACCAGCTCGGCGACGAGAACCGGGTCGGCGTCGTCGCTTTCAACCAGAACGCGTACCGCGTCTCGGAACTGCGAACGCTCGGCCAGAACCGTGCGGCGACCGCCGAGAAGATACGGCAACTGGAGAGCCGCGGCGCGACGGACATCGCCGTCGGCCTCCAGGGGGCCGACGAGTTGCTGGGCGACCGCGAAGGGACGATCATCCTCCTCAGTGACGGCCAGGACCGTCTGGGGCCGCCAGCGGCCGTCGCGAACCAGCTGGGCCGCGAGGGGACCCGCGTCGTCTCGGTCGGCGTCGGCAAGCGCGTCGGCGTCCCGACGATGCGCCAGATCGCCGACGAGTCCGGCGGCTCGTACTTCGCCGCCGACGAGACCGAGCGGCTGCGACTCCTCTTTGGCGGCTCCTCGCGGCGCTACCGGGGAGAGAACCTCACCGTCGTCACCGAGGACACGTTCATCACTGCCGGCGTCGAGCTGACGGCCAATCCCGGTCGAGCCAACAACGTCCGCGTCAAGCCCGGGGCCGACTACCAGGTCGCCACCGCCGACGGGAAGCCGGCGATCGCCTCCTGGCGGTTCGGTCTCGGCCGCGTGGTCTCTATCACCGCCTACGACTCGGACAACACGATGGGCGGTCTGCTCGACCGGCCGGACTCGCTGGTCGTCACGAAGTCGGTCAACTACGCCGTGGGCGATCCCACGCGTACGCAGACCGGCGTCACGTCGGTCGACGACGCCCGCGTGGGGCGGCCGACGACACTGACCTACCAGGGCGACAGTCGCCCGAAGGCCGCGAACGTGTCCGTCCGCCAGGTAGGCGAGGGGCGGTATCGCGGCGAGTTCACGCCCCGGGAGGCGGGGTATCAGACGGTGCTCGACACCGAGTACGCGGCCAACTACCCCGTGGAGTACGCGTCCTTCGGCCCGAGCGACAGCCTCGACGCGCTCGTCGAACGGACGGGAGGCCAGACGTTCAGCCCGGACGAGGGCGAACAGATAGCCAGACAGGCCCGCCAGCAGTCCACCCGCGTCCGCACCGTCAGAGAGACCTGGGAGTGGGTCGCCCTGCTCGGCGCGCTCCTGGTGTTCACTACCGAGGTGGTCGCCCGTCGTGTTCAAGTGTACCGCGGTCGCACCACTCTGGAGAGTGGTCTCCCGTGAGCGCAATCGGCCGCCGTATCAACCTCGGGCTCGTGGCGTTCGTCGTCCTCTCGATGGTCGGCACCGGCGCGACGACGGTGCTGTACCAGGACTCCGCGAGCGAACTGCGATCGCAGAACCAGGAACTCAGACAGGAAAACGCCGAGCTCCGTGAGAACCTGGACGACACCAGAAGTGAGGTCGAATCCGCCCAGACTCGCGTCGACGAACTCGAAGAGCGACTGGAGACGCGATCGAAAGACGTCGATCAGGTCGCGACCAACCTGAACCGGACCGAGTCACAGTTGAACGCCACGGAAAGCCAGCTGGCAGAGACCAGGCGGTCGCTCCGCGAGAGCGAGGACCGCGTCGAAGAGCTGGAGGGGACAGTTGGCTCTCTCCGGAACGAGCGAGACGCCCTCCAGAACGAGGTCGACGACCTCAGATCGACGGTCGACGATCTAGAGATGGAAAACGAGGAGCTGGTCGACGAGCGTGACGAACTCGAAGACCAGGTGTCCGACCTGGAAGACGAGATAGACCGTCTGGAATCGCAGATAACGACGCTCGAAACCGAGGTCGCAGAACTCGAAAACCGAAACCGAGAGCTACGAGACGACATCGAGACGCTCTGTAGCCAGCCGGAGAACCAGGGCAAAGTCAGCTGTGAGGACTCCTGATGGACGGACCCGACACCGACAAGCGGAGTGGTGAACAGTCTCCAGAAGAACGGGAACGACCGCGCGAGCGCATGGCCGCAGCCATCGCCGAGGTCAGACGCGAGGGCAAGAAGGCGGCGTTCGTCTACGCCGTCGTCGACGCGGTGGTGGCCTTTCTCCTGGCGAACGTCGTCCTGACTGCCCTCTCGCCGGCCGGCCTCCCGACACAGGTGTCGGTCCCGGCGGCGGTGACAGAGCCGATCGGAGCCGCCGTCGGCCGCTCGATACCGGCGCTCTCACTCCCCGCGGGCGCGGTCGTCGGCATCGCCCTCGGGGGGCTCTGGCTCCTCGGCGAGTACCTGTACCGGGTCCGCCAGCCCCTCGTCGAACAGTTCGAGGCGGCCAACGCGAACGTCACCGACGCGCTCCGGACGGCCCGAGACACCGTCGAGGACGGGGCCGAGACGCGGATGGCGGCCCGGCTCTACGAGGACGTGCTCGCGGGCCTGAAACAGAGTTCCAGCACTGCACTGGTCGATAGCCGGCGGCTGCTCGGGACGCTCGTCGTCGTGATCCTGCTGAGCCTGGCGACGGTACAGGTGGCCGTCGTCGACATCAGTCTGCTCGATCGCGACCCGGTCGAGACGGAAGCGACGGACGACAGACCCGACGAGTACGGGGGACTCGAAGACGGCGACGCCATACTCGGCGACGGCGAAGACGTCCAGGCCGGCGAAGAGAATCTCACCGCCGAGATCGACTCGACGGGCGGCGACCAGGAAGTGGATCGAAGCCAGTCTTTCCCGTCCTCGGACACCGGCGGACCGGGGAGCGCAACCGATACGGTCGACAGCCAGCAGGCCGGGTTCGCCGGCCAGGACGACGTCGAGGATGCAGCCCTCATCCGCGAGTACAATCTCAGAATCAGAGGAGACGCTGACGACGGAGACACCGACAAATGAGCTCAGAGCAAGACATCGACGCGCTACAGCGGAAGATCGCGGACGCACGTGAACAGATCGGCACGCGAATCGTCGGCCAGGAGGAGGTACTGGAGCAACTGCTCGTCTGTATCCTGGCCGACGGCAACGCCCTGCTCGAATCGAACCCCGGACTGGGGAAGACGACGATGGTCCGGACGGTCGCGGCGGTGACCGACCTCGAGTTCTCCCGGATTCAGAACACTCCCGACCTGATGCCGTCCGACATCACCGGGACCGAGATCATCCGCGAGACCGACAGCGGACGCGAGTTCGTCTTCGAGAAGGGGCCGGTGTTCGCCAACGTCGTGCTGGCCGACGAGATCAACCGGGCGACGCCGAAGACACAGGCCGCCCTGCTGGAAGCGATGCAGGAGAAGCAGGTGACAGCTGCGGGCGAGACCCACGAACTGCCGCGCCCGTTTTTCATCCTCGCGACCCAGAACCCCATCGACCAGTCTGGAACCTACGCGCTCCCGGAAGCCCAGACCGACCGATTCATGCTGAAGCTGCTGGTCGACTACCCCGACTACGACGAGGAGCGGACGATCGTCGACATGAACACCGCCGGGGCAGAGCAGGTGCCCGTCGAGCGCTCGCTGACCCGCACGGAGATTCGAGCGGTCCAGCAGCTGGTCCGCGAGATGCCCATCGCCGACGACCTGCGCGATCGAGCGGTCCAGCTCGTCCGCCGGACCCGCGAGGCCGACGACATCGAGTTCGGGGCCAGCCCGCGAGCGAGCATGGCGCTCGTACAGACGGCGAAAGCGCGGGCGTTCCTCCACGGCCGCTCGCACGTCACGGGCGAGGATATCGAGGCGCTGGCCGCCCCCGTACTCCGTCACCGGATCGTCGTGGACTTCCGGGCCGAGCGGGAGGGGCGGACGGCGGACGACCTCGTCGCGTCGCTACTGGAATGAGTCCCCTCCGTAATCGCAGTTCCGCGGACGGGCCAGCTACTTCGGGAGGACGAACTGTGACGATCGAACCGGACTTTCTGGACGAACTCGGGCAGTTTACCGCCGCGCTGAACCGCCAGACGACCTCGATTCGGCAGGGCGACCAGCGGTCGCCGCGGGTCGGAGACGGCCTCACGTTCAGCGATTACCGCCGCTACTCGCCGGGGGACGACACGCGACGGATCGACTGGAAGCTGTTCGCCCGGACCGAGGAGTACTTCATCAAACAGTACGAGGAAGAGCGGAGCCTGACCGTCCACCTGCTCGTCGACACGAGCGCGTCGATGGACTACGGGGAAGCGTCGAGCCACAAGTTCGAGTCCGCCGCCAAGCTCGCGCTCGGGTTCGCCTACCTGACGGCGACGGAGAACAACGACTTCCGGTTCTGTACGTTCCGTGACCGGGTGGACCGTATCGACACAGGCCAGTCGAACCGGGGGGAGCTCCTCTCTCTCATCGACCAGTTGAACGAGATGACGCCCGACGGGACGGCCGATTTCGAATCCGCGCTCGCGGCCTACGCCGAGCGCATCCGCTCGCGGTCGCTCGTCGTCGTGTTCAGCGACTGTCTGACCGAGCCCGAGGAGCTGGAAGCCGGTATCGCCGCACTCGCACGCAACGACGCCGACGTGCTACTGGTCCGCGTCGTCGCCCCGGAAGAACGGGACCCGGGCGTCGTCGGTGACGTGCTGTTTGCCGACCCCGAGAGCGACGAGACGCGTCGGTCGTACTTCAGCGGCTCGCTGGCCGAGACCTACCGGTCGCGCCTCGACGCCCACGTCGACTCGGTATCGAACCGCGTCACGGCACTGGGTGGGGACCACGTGCTGGTCGAGACCGGCGAGGAGTACTTCGACTCGTTCGCGAGCGTGTGGCTACAGTAGCCAGAGAGCGGTCGCGTCGACGCATACGACCGGCTGTACATCTGTGACCGATTTCGCCACCCCGGGGTGGCGAAGCTCGTCACGAACTGACAGCCGGCAGTATCACGTGTGTGGACGCGTGCCGACGGTGTCAGTCGCCACGGACGAGGCGGAGTCCGCCACCGACGGCGATCACGACGCCGCCGAGGAGCGACACGACGACCCCGAGTCCGGCCCCGTCGAGTCCGGCCACGAGAGCGATCCAGTGGCCCGCGACCAGCGTCGCGACCAGTCCACCCGCGAGTGCCACCCGGCCGGCGGTCGCCGAACCGCGCATAACGGCGACCGTCGCCAGAACGGCGAAGGCCGCGAGCACCGCGACGAAGCCGTTGGCTCCGAGGCCGACCGTCGTCCCAGCGGCGGTGACCTCCCAGGGGAGGAGCGCCCCGACGACGACGGCGGCGACGCCGAGGACGGTCAGTGCCTCGGGTGCTGGGAAGGCGTCGCTCACGATCCCAGCCACCTCGGTCGAGTCGGCACGTCGAAGCGGTCGGTCACGACCAGTCCCAGCCCCAGCACGGCGGCGATCCCCACCGGGAGCCAGTTGCCGAAGACGGCGTTGATGGCCCCCCAGAGGATGACGAAGCTCACCATGTCGTCGAGCATGAACACGCAGGAGCGCAGTCGCTCGCCCAGCGTCTGCCAGTCGAACCCCCAGTCGAGCAGCAGGACCGCCACCGTCGCCGAGAGGATCCACCCCTCGTAGTTCGAGCGGGGCACGCCGTAGTAGCTCCCGCCGCCGTACTCCCAGAAGCCGAGCGCGACCGCGCCGGGGTCGAGCACCAGATCGATCGCCAGCACGGTCGCGATCACGGCCGGCAGGCGGAGCCACGGGTTCGTCGCTCGCTGTCCGAGCAACAGCGTACACAGCAGGTAGCTGTTGACCACCAGCGGGACGAAGAAGATCGGCAGTCCCAGGGGCACCTCGCCGGCCAGCATGGGACCCAGCGAGACGCCGTAGGCGAACTCGCCGTAGGGCCAGCCGGTCGCGATACCGACGAACTCGATCGCGTAGGCGTAGGCCGTCAGCGACACGAGCGCGAGTCCCGCCCTGCGGTCGACGAGGGGCGCGAGTCCGGCCCCCAGTGGGAGCCGCATGACCAGCGTCCCCAGCAGGATCAACAGGGGATGAAAGACGAGCACGTCGGGCAGCCACGGCGGCCGGAGCGCGCTGGCGGTCAGCAGGATCGCCCCGGTGACCGGGAAGACGACGGCGATGGTGAAGCGATTCTCCAGCACCAGCTCGTCGAGGCGGTCCAGCGCCCGCTCGCGGGTCGGCGTCGCCAGCAGGTCATCCATGCAACATCACCCACAGACCGACGAGCGTGAACGACATGCCCACCAGCGTGTTGATCGCGGGGTACCACCAGTAGGCTCGGTGTACGTCCACGCCGGCCAGCGTGATCCCGAAGATCAAGACGGGGTAGAGCCCGAGCAACACACCGAAGACCGGGTGGACGAGACCGAACGTGGCCGCCGCGGCGACCCAGCAGGCACCACAGTAGTAGTAGGTGCGGCGCTCGCCGAGCCACGTCGCGGTCGTCCGGATCCCGGCCTCCCGGTCGGGTTCGATGTCGGGGATCGCAGAGAAGGTGTGCATCCCCATCGACCAGAGCCACGCGCCGACGACCGCGAGCGTCGGCGGCAGCGCGCCCTCGATCGTGGTGTAGGCGATCACCGCCGGCAGGATGTACAGCCCGTTCGACAGCGAGTCGAGCAGCGGCGTCGTCTTGAAGCGTGCCGGCGGGGCGCTGTACTCGACCGAGAGGACGGCCCACGCGGCGAAGACGACCAGCGCGACGGTCGGCAGGAAGGGGACGAACGCCAGCGCGGCCAGACCCGACAGCGCGATGGCCGCGAGGACGACCGGATCGCGCTGGAAGCGCACCTCTTTGCCCTCCTCGTCGTCTTTCTTCGGGTTGTACTCGTCGACGTCGGCGTCGAAGGCGTCGTTGACGCCGTAGAGGAAGACGTTCGCGGGGACCAGAAAGTACGCGAACAGCGCGACGGCGATCGGTGCGAACAACTGGGCAGAGGAGTCGGCGGCGTAGGTCACGCCGATGATGACCGGCCCCGCGAGGTAGAGCCAGAAGCGCGGCCGCGAGAGCCAGAGGAGATATCCCAGGCGCGACTCCTCGGAGGGGAGCAGGGTCGCCAGCCGGTCGCTGAGAGCGGCGCTCATGGTGGCACTCAATCGGCGAGTCCTCTTAGCGCTGGTCCTCGATCAGTTCGTTGGCCGCGTGTTCGCCGCTGATCAGACACATCGGGACGCCGACGCCGGGTCGAGTGAAAGAGCCGGTGAAGTACAGCCCGTCGACGGCCGACGAACGGATCGGCGGGCGCAACAGCGAGGTCTGGCGCAGCGTGTGTGCGAGTCCGAGTGCCGTCCCCTCGGTCGCGTTGTACCGGTCGGCGAAATCGGAGACGGCAAAGCCCTCCTCGAAGACGATCCGGTCCCGGAGGTCGACGCCGGTGTTCTCGGCGATGTCGGCGAGGATCTGCTCGCGGTACTCGGCCCGGATCTCGTCGCCGTCGTGGAGGTCCGGGGCGATCGGCACCAGCACGAAGAGGTTCGAGTGGCCCTCGGGCGCGACGGTGTCGTCGGTCTTCGAGGGGACACACAGGTAGTAGGCGGGATCGTCGGGCCAGCGCGGGCGGTCGAAGATCGCGTCGAAGTGGTCCGACCAGTCCGTCGGGAACACGAGCGTGTGGTGTTCGAGCGGTTCCACGTCGCCCTCGACGCCCAGATACATGAGGTAGGCAGACGGAGCCAGCGTCCGGTCGTCCCAGTAGTCGTCCTCGTACTGGCTCTCGTGGTCGGGCAGGAGTTCGCGCTCGGCGTGGCCGTAGTCGGCGTTGACGACGGTCTCGTCGGGCCGGTACACGTCGCCGTCGACCGTCTCGACGTGGAAGCTGTCGCGTCGCTTCGTGATCTCGTCGACCTCGCTGTCGGTGACGTACTCGACGCCGAGTTCGCGGCCCAGCTCGACGAAGGCGTCGATCACGACGCCGATCCCGCCCTCGCCGTCGTCGTTCACGGGGTAGTAGACGCCGAGGTTGAAGTCGACGTGGCTCATGATGTTGTACAGCGCCGGGGTGTTCTCCGGCGAGCCACCGAGGAAGACCAGCGTGTACTGGACGATCTGCTTGAGTTTGGGGTGCTCGAAGTAGTCCGAGACGTGGCCATGCATCGACCCGATCAGGGAGAGCCCGATCGGGGCAGCCCGCATGACGCTCGGGTCGACCCAGTCTCGCAGGCGCGGCCGATCCGTGTAGACGAAGTCCTCCATCGCCGTCTCGTAGTGCTCCTCGCTCGTGTCGAGGTAGTCGTCGAAGGCCTCGGCCGCGCCGGGTTCGTACGCCTCGAACTTCGACCGCATGGCCTCGAGGTCGCCGTTGACGTCGAGCTGGTCGCCGTCCTTGAAGAAGATGCGGTAGTGTGGATCGAGCCGTTCGAGATCGTAGTAGTCGCCGGGCTCGCGGTCGAAGTGGGCGAAGAAGCGCTCGAACACGTCGGGCATCAGGTACCACGACGGCCCCATGTCGAACCGGAACCCCTCGGCCTCCAGTCGGCTGGCACGCCCGCCCAGCTGTTCGTTCTTTTCGAGCAGGGTCACGTCGGCACCGGCGTCGGCGAGGAAACAGGCGGCAGAGAGCCCGCCGACGCCGCCACCGACCACGACGATCTCGTCACCAGACAGATCACTCATTACACGAACGAAAGACGGCGTCGGTGTTAAATTGCGGCCCAAACCTGTAGGGGCTTGGGTCGGCGAGCCGGGACCACCGGTCGACCGGTGACCGACGGAGTTATTAACGAAGGTGTTTGTGTTATTAATATGGCTGCAAACGAAGCGTCAGCATTCACAACGATCGGGGATCGATTCTCGCTTCCCGGCATCGCGGGCGTCGTCGCGCTGGTGGTGCTCTCGCCCCTGGCTGTCGCGCTGGACGCGGAGAAGGTCCTGGTCATCGCGTGGGTCGCGTTCGTGGCGATGGCCGTCGGCGCGTGGTTCGGCGGTCGAAGCGAGACCACCAACGCCTACCGCCTCGTCTGGGGGTACGGACTGGCCAGCGGTGCGATGGTCACGAGCGCGGCGATGTTCCTGCTCCCCCAGGCGATGGGGCTGGGACAGGGGGCCGGCTCCGCACGGCTGGGCGGGATCGGCGTCGCGGCCGGCATCGCCGTCGGCTACAGCTCGCACACGATCAGTCACCGGCTGACCCACGTCGAGACCTCCTTCGACGTGACCACCCTGGAGATCACGGCTCACGCGCTGTCGGCCGGCCTGATCATCGGCCTCGTCTACGCCTCGATGCCCGACCCCGGTTACCTGCTCGGGCTCGCGATCGTCTCGCACAAAGGCCCCGCCGGCTACGCCGCCGCCCGGCGACTCGCCCGCGCCGACAAGTCGACGACGGCGCTGTTGCTCCCCGCGGCGGGCGTCGGACTGACCGCGATCCCCATGGCACTGCTGTCCGTTCCCGACGCACCGGCAGTCAAGGCGATCGTCTTCGGCTTCGCCGCCGGGATCTTCCTCCACATCGCGATGGACTTCCTCCCGAAGTGCGAGGCCGGCAGCGAGATCGACGAGGTCGTCCAGCTACAGGAAGGCGCACACCACCTGCTGGACGAACTCCGGACCCACGCCGTCGCCTCGACGATCGTCGGCGTCGTCGCGGTCGTGGCCGCGTGGGGACTGGTCTAACCGTCGCCAGCCGATCCTCCCGACGAGATCACTCCCCGGACCGTCACCGTCTGAGAGCGGGACCGGCGTCGAGGCGGTGCTGGCATGCTTTGTACCGGGCGCTCTGAAGCTCTCCTCGCCAGCGTGGCGGCGGGGTACTGCTCTGTACGGCGTGTTTTCCTCGAATACGTGGAGCGTCGAGTGGATGTTCACCGCTACCGACGGCCGGCCGTGGGTGAGTCGGTCGCTCGCGTGGGGGGTGATCGGCTTCGAACTGCTGGTCCCACTCGCACTGGTGACGCCGAAGGCGTTGCTGCTCTCGATACTAGTGGATTTTACCTATTGAAGAGCCTGTCTCTCGAACAGGGCGCGACACCGACCGTCGACGGAGACACGACGGTGAGTCCGGTTGTGGAGACACCTCTCACCGCAGTCCGCCGGCATAGCGTCCAGACTCTCCCGCTCGCGAGCCCATCGAAGAACCGCGACTCACCCCTCGTACACTCGGTACGAGTAGTAGAACAGGTACCCCAGCACCGACAGGAACGGGACGACGATCACGAGGAGAGCGATCGTCGGCGACGGAGCGGCGACTGCCAGGGCCGCGACCAGCGCGGTGGTTTTGAACAGCGGGACGGCGCGCTCATGGGTCTGGGACCAGACCCGCTCGTCGGAGAGCGTCCAGGGCGATCGGATGCCGACGAACTGGTTCTGGGGAAGCGCCGGCAGCGCCTTCGCACTGCCGTAGAGGAGGACCGCAACGAGGAGCGCGGCGATCCGCGTCACGAACGGCTGTCCACCGCCGAACTCCAGACCACTGTTCCACGCGACGATCGCTGCGAAGACGACGAAGACGAGAGTCGTCAGTGCCAGTGCGGTCCACTGGTAGGCCTCACGAAACGGTGCGACTCGCTCTTCGACGAGTTGTAATCGCGGTGCGATGGCGAATCCGCCGAGGAGGGCAATCTGCAAGGCCAGAATCGAAGCCACGGCCACTGGAGTCGACAGCGTCAACGAGGAGTGGCCGCTCGGGTCCCACAGAACCACGATCGACGATGTACGCGTCGCGACGGCGACCGCGGCCAGAGCGACTGTCAGAGCGACTACGACCCCGGACCGGCGGAGGGTACCAGCGTCCAGACCGACTGGTCGACGGTGCCACGTCTTTCGGTTCTGGTTCGTCGTCTCGGATCCAGTCATACGTTGTGAATATTTGTCCAGGAATATAAATCAGGGATTTAGATGTCTTATTGAAGTCGAATTCTTTCGAATCGTCCAGGTAGTCCAGCGAGTTGCCTCGTCTCTCCCGACAGAGAAGCGTGCCGAGGTCGGACGCCTCCGTCATGACCGGACACCGGGATCCACTCCGTCACGTCTGGACCTCGCTCGCAGGGGATCCCGGGTGCGCCACTGATTATGTCACGCGTCTCTACGACGGTTCGTGTATGGCGCGGATATCTGACCCTGATCGTCGCCACATCGGAACGTTCACGGTCATCGCGTTGGCCCTCTCCGGACTCGTGGGCGGCGTCCTCTACGCGACCGGCGGCCTCGAATCGAGTCCTGAGCTCCTCCCGGGAGTCACCCTCGCGACCATGCTCCTGCCGACGCTGTATATGTTCTCGCCCGCCGTCGCCAACGTCGCGACGCGCCTGCTGACCGACGAGGGCTGGAACGACCTCCGACTGTCGTGCTCGCAACGGTCCTCGTCGTGCTCGGCGTCGGCTTGCTCGCTCATCCCCTGTTCCTCTGGCTACACTACGGGGAAATCCAGTACTCGGTGGGCGGCGTCGAAGCGGCTTCGGAGACTCCGACACCGACCGACCACAGAAATCTCGACAAGCGTTCGACAGCGTTCGGAACACCACTCACGGAAGTCTGTGGAGTCGGGGAGACGAGCAGCAGTGACCGTGTTAAAAGATCACCGGCACATCGTCCACGAGGGAACGACCGATCGATACACGACAGGCCACGCAGATGTGTTCTGGGGCCTGGAGAGTATCTTGATACTGCCGGCTGTACATCTGTGACCGATTTCGCCACCCCGGGGTGGCGAAGCTCGTCACGAAGTGACAGCCGGCAGTATGAGAACCGCACGTTCACAGCTCCCGGTAGGTCTCGGGGTCGTCCAGCTCCCAGAGCAGCTCGGGTAAGAATCCGTCGAGGTGCTCGATCACGAGGCGCTCGGAGACGTTCAGCCCCTCGCAGTGCTCGTGGGCGGTGTCGCGGATCGAGACGTGCATGTCCCCGCCCTCGCGGGCGGTCGCGTCACCCTCCTCGACGGTGACGTGGAGCGGGAACACCGAACAGCGGGCGGGCTTCCAGTCGTGTTCGTCGTGCAGCGCACAGAGGCCGTCCTCGCGCAGGAAAAAGCAGGCCTGGCCCTGTTCGTCGACGTGGTCCTCGCGGTCTTTGTGCTCCTGACGGACGAAGTCCTGCCCGCGGAACTGGGTCGTCGACTCGTTGAGGTTCTCGCGGGCGGCCAGCTCCATGAGGTCCTTCTCGTACAGGAGGACGCCGTGGTGACAGCACCACGTACACTCCTCGACGCACTCGAAGGTCAGCGCGGGGTCGAAGTCGATCACGGCCTCCTTGCCGGGGTAGACCTCGACTGTCGTGGGCTGGGTCGACACTGCCAGCTCTTGGCGGCCGGCGAGCAAAAGGGCGACGGCTCAGGACGACGGGCGCGCGTCCTCGTGGACGCGCGCGCCGGACACGACGATCCGCGAGCCCTCGTCCATCCGCTCCAGGGCCACCTCCCAGCCCTGGACTCGCACCAGCGTTCGCACTTTCGGCAGCGTGAGCCCAGTCTTCGTGTCGGTCAACCCTCCGGAGTACTCGAACAGCTCGTCGTCGGCCAGTTCCTCTGGTGGGACCCAGTCGGTCTCGACGACGAACCCGTCTGGTCGGATCGCGACGCGTGCGTCCGTGCCGCCGTTGTGCGAGAGGAACTGGAAGATGCTGACGAACAGTTCGTGGAGCCGCGTGCGATCGGCCTCGATAGTCGTCGCTGGCGGAACGTCGACAGCGACCCCGTCCGGCCGGGCCGCGTCGCGAGCGTCGGCGACGACGTCGTCCAGACGGATCGGTTCCAGTTCGTCGACAGTCTGGCCGTGGCGAGCCAGCGTCGACAGTCCGTCGACGACGGTCTCCATCTCGCGGGCGCGCCGCGAGACCGTCGACAGCGTCTCGCGAGCCTGTCCGACGTTGCCCGCTTCCAGTGCCGTACCCGCCGCCGAGACCTGGCCGCCGACGACCTGCAGCGAGTTGAGCAGTTCGTGTCTGATCCCCGCAGAGAAGTCCTCCAGCTGTTCGTTGTGGCGTTCGAGTTCCTGGCGCTGGCGCTCCAGCCTGGTCACGTCGACGAACACGAGCATCCGGCAGATGTTCGACTGGACGCTGGTCAGCGGACTCGCGTTGACCAGAAAGTACTGCGTCTCCTCGCCCTCGACGGCGACGATCTCCTGGCCCGAGAGGTCCTGGTCCATCGGGAGTGCCGCCGTGACCGACTGACCGCGCGTTCCCGACAGCATCGGAAAGAGCCGGGCCGCGGCATCGTTGTACTCCCTGATCCGGTCGTCCTCGTCGAGGAAGACGACCGGCTCCGGGATGTTGCCGGTCAGCTGGACCGCGAGGAACCGGTCGCGAGCGACGAACAGCACGCCGACGGCGAAGGCGGCGACCCCCAGGGGCGCGTAGATGATGTCGATCAGCGCCGTCGACTCGAAGGCCACCAGATCCAGCGCGATCGGCAGCGCCGTCAGCGCGGTCAGCCCGCCCAGCGACCGCGTGTCGTACCCCGCGTTGGCGAAGGCCTCGAACAACATGAACAGGCCGACGGCCGCGAGGACGTACGCCAGCCCGGTCGCCAGCCAGTGGACCGTCCCGTGCTGGATCGCGAGGTGCGTGAACGGCTCCTGCACGATTCGGGCCGTGAAATACTCTCCGTGGATGGGATTGGTGAGTTTGATCCCCACGACGAAGGCGTACAGCCCAAGCCCGACGAGTTGCGTCAAGCGGGTCTCGTGGTAGGTCCGGTCGGTGTAGGCCGAGCAGAAGTACAGCCAGGCGAAGACCGTCCCGAAGCCGACGACGAGCCCGACGGTGTACCACGCCTCCTTGAGCGTCGTCGTGGGACTGTAGATGATGCCCAGATACGTCAGCGCCCACAGTCCCGAGGTGAGCAACAGTCCGATCAGTCCGTGCCGGGTGTCTCGATCGTCGACGGCCCGGGCTCTGGCGATACTCCCGAGACAGGCGAGTGCAGCAACCAGGAAGAAAACGCCATAGACAGCCTGCATCGAGAACCCCAGTAGTGCTGACATTCGGTCGTTCGGTGCTAGTCTGCTTGCGGATAAATAGCCGCGGTCCCAATATCAGGAACTAATAACTGCCGGCCGAGGTGGTCGTCTGGGACGTGTGTCGCCGCGATCCGTCGCGTCGGGAGCACCGCGAAACAGCGACAGCCGACAGATCAGTTGTACTCGCGCCAGCGGTTCCCACAGTCCTGGCACTTGAAAAAGCGCGTCGGCGGCTCGTCGGCCGAGCCGGTCTGTTTGATCGTGTACCAGGCCTTGCCGTGGCCACAGTCCGCGCAGGTCACGTCCTCGGCAGTCGGCTTGCCCTCGAAGTTCGCGCCCTCCTCGGTCTCGATCACGTCGTCGTCGCTCTGTGCGGCGGTGCTCACGAACTCGGCGGCCCGCTCGGCGTCCTTCTGGACGCGACTGCCACAGGACTTGCAGACCATCTCGTCGCCGTCCGCGTGCATCATCGAACCGCAGTCGTCGCAGAACTGCATTGTACCGCCTCAGTTCTCGCTTCGAACGGATATAGACTCGTATTCGGTGCCGTGACCCCGGTGCTTTTTGCGATCGAAAATGAGGAGCGCACATGGTAACCAGACGGTCGCTCGTCGCGACGCTCGGTCTCTCCGCCTTGGCTGGCTGTTCGAAGCTGGCAAAGACGGGTGCGAAGGTGGGCGACGACGCCGCAGAAGCCGCACAGACGGAGACGGCGACCGAGACGCCCGTCGAGGGGATCGACATGGACGACCTCGGGACGGTCTCCGATGAGAGGGACGCGTCGATGGAGATCGTCGCCGTCGACCACACCGAACCCCGCATCGTCTCGTCTGACCACGTCCCGGACGCGTCTGGTGGCGACACCTTCGAGCTCACGCTACAGAACACCGGCGTCGCGGGGGACATCCGGGTGACGATGTGGTGGCTCCCGGAGGGAACGTCGGCCGACGAAGACGAGATCCCAGATTCGCGACTCGGGCGTATCGCCGCCGGCTTCCGCGAACACCGACAGAAGACCGTGTTCTTCGACGCCGACGAACGGCGGACGGTCGAAGTGACCGGCGAGCCACCCAGCGACGCCGACGGCTACTACTTCACGGCCGACATCGCGACCCGAACCGTCCGGATACGGAACGACGGGTCCCCGGGAGAAGTCACCGTACGTCTCCAGTCGAGAGCAGCGGAACGGACGACGTTCGACGAGAAGACGGTGTTCGTCGGCGAGGGGCGCGAAAAGGTCGTCGAGTTCGCAGCCCACTACCCGAACATCGGCGACGAGTGGGAGTTCGTCCTCGAAACGCCCGGCGAAGAGGACTGACCGGGCGCAGCTGGACGGGAGAGCGCCGTCCCGATGAGGCTCTCACCCGCGTGGTTCGTCCAGTGTCACGATCCGATCGGCCCACTCGCGCAGTGCTGCCAGCGCGGTCCGTTCGTGTCTCGACACGGGATCGTCGGTGCCGAGTTCGTCGCTCGCGAAGGCGTTGGCGACGACCAGTTGGGCCGTCTCGCAGTACTCACACAGTGGTCCGATGTCGCCGTCGGCCTGGAACGGGATGGTGGCGTCGTTGACGAACACCGCCGTCGGATCGGCGGGAGCGTCCGCGAGCAGCGCTCTGGCGCGGTCGGCGTTGTCGCGGGCCAGCGCCAGCGCCGCCTCGTCGTCGGCCCCCTCCGAGCGCGGTGCGTGAGCGTCGAGAGCGCGGTAGTCGACCGCCGCCGGAAGCGCCGTCACGCGGTCGAGGCGACCGCCCAGAATCCGGCCGTCGCGTTCGACCTCGGGGGCGAAATCGAGTGCGACGACGCCGTCGGTGCCGTGCGCTGTGAGCCACTGCTCCAGCAGCTCCCCGGTCGCCGTCGTCTTGCCGACGTTGGCGGGTCCGACGATCAGGGTCCGCCCGGTCTCGACTGCCATCAGGCCAGCAGTTCCTCGCGGACGTACTTGCCCCCGAGGACGAGCGTCGCCAGCGCGATCGCCGCGCCGAAAGTCACGACGAACCCGGAGAGCGGGCCGACGCCGGCAGCCACCTGTTCGCGGACGAAGTTCGCCGCGAGCACGCCGGTGACGGCAAGCAGCGCGACGCCGCCGAGGTTGGTCGCCGTCGAGTTCTGCCGCGAGACCGTGTCGGTGTTGAGCAGGTAGAGGACGATCGCGATCGCGAAGGGCGTCCCGAGCGTGCCGACCGCCAGGATCAACACCAGCTGTCCGAGCACGTTGCCGGGGATGAAAGCGCCGGGGATCGACAGCAGCGCGACAGCGACCAGCAGCGCCCGGTAGCGGGCGTCGCTCACGTCGGTGTCCCAGTCGAACTTGTCGGCGATCAGGAAGGGCGGGACGATGGTGTTCGCGCCGAGCGTCGAGACGGCCGCGCCGGCCAGGCCGACGAGGAAGAGCCACTGGGCGCTGTCCCCCGCGATCGGACCGAGCGCCTGTGCCGCGCCGATCGTCGTCAGATCCGTCGACGTGAGGACGCTCGCGGCGACCAGGAAGATCGCCAGGCTGTACAGCCCGAAGACGAGCAGCATCGACGCGCCGATGTCGAACGTCGCCAGGTCGCCGTCTCGCTCGGTCCACCCGCGGGCCCGCATCGTGTAGGAATGCATCGTGATGAGCGTGATGTGGACGGCCCCGCCGACGATGCCGGCCGCCATCACCGCGCTTCCGGCGGGCAGGGACGGAACGAGTCCGGCCGCGGCCGCACCGGCGTCGATCGGGACGACGAACAGCGAGGCGACGAAGGCCAGGACCACCAGCGACACCAGCACCTTCGCAGCGAGTTCGAGGAAGCGATAGCCCCGCCCGGCCAGTCCGACGGCGAGGACGAGCCCCCAGATCACGCCCCAGATGCCGGCGTCGATCCCGGTCATCGTCGCCGAAACCCCGGCGACGGTCTTCATGATCACCAGCTGTGCGACACCGGAGGCCAGTACCGCGTCGGCCACGAGCAGCCACGCCCAGCTCTCACCGAGCGCGTCCTCGACGACGGCGACGATGCCACGCTCGGTCAGCAGGCCCAGCCGCATCGCCAGGAACTGCGAGAGCGCGCCCGCCCCCGCAGAGACGATCACGACCCACAGCAGCGTGTAGCCGAAGCCGGCCCCCGCCGACAGCAGGCTCCCCATCGTCGCCGGGCCGGCGGCGATCGCACCGGCGACCCAGGCCGGACCCATCTCGTCGATGTACGAACGGACTGTCCCACGCCCGAATCCCGACAGTTCGGTCGTCTCGTTGCTCATTGCCACCACCTACACGTACCGACGTAAAAGTCTGCTGAACCCAGTTGTACCACCAGATGGTGTACGGTCGGCCGGACAGACGACGATACGCCGTCACGTACCGCCGGCTGTAAATCTGTGAATGATTTCGCGACCCCGTGGTCGCGAATCGCTTGCAACAGTGACAGCCGGCAGTATCAGTCCCGGGCGAGCAGTCCGACCTCGGCCGCGACGGTGTAACACTCGTAGCAGAACACGGCAGCGACGGCGAACAGCGCCCCCCACAGGATGACGGCGAAGGCCGTCGCACCGATGACGGCCATCAGTCGCTCACCTCCGGGCGTTCCCCCGCGGCGTCGTCGAGCGATCTGATCTCCTCGCCCAGCTGGTCGTGGTCGAAGGTCGGGGCCGACAGCCGGGCCGCGACGACGGTCAGGAGCGACGAGACGACGGCCGCGCCGCCGAAGGCCAGCAGGTACAGCGGGTCGGGGGCCGGCAGGAGCCCGCCCACGACCGGGATCGAACGGACGAGCCCGCTGAAGTCGGGGAAGAAGGTCAGCCCGACCGCGAGACCGCCGAGGCTACTGGCCAGCGCGCCGAACCCCGTGAGTCGCTCGGAGAACAGGCCATAGACCAGCGGCACCGCGACGGCGGCACCCAGCAGGTCGGCGAGGAAGAACAGTCGGAGGACGCTCCGGGCTCGCAGGCTGACGTAGACGGCCCCGACGGCCACGCCGACGGTGAGCAGGCGGGCACCCAGCCGCAGCGTCCGGTCGTCCGGATCGTCGAGCAGGCGAGGCAGGTCCGCGGTGACTACGCTCGCCAGCGCGTTGAACAGCGAGTCGACCGAACTCATCACGAGCAACAGCGCGAGCAGGACGACCGCGAGCACGAGCCACTCGGGGAAGGCCGACTCCAAGAGGACGAAGAAGGCCACGTCGGCGTTGTACCCGGCGCTGGTCACGTCCGTCACCACGTCAGCGTTGCCGGCCGCGACCAGACCGAACAGGGCCGCGAGGAAGATGATCGCACCGTTTGTGAGACTGGCGATCTTGAAGCTGTGCCCGACGGTGGCGTCGTCTTCGGCCGCGTAGATCCGCTGCCACCAGGTCTGATTGATAAGTTCCGCCCCGAAGATAGCGAACGACAGCGCGAGTCCGAAGGTGAGGCCGGGCACGTAGCCCGGATCGAGCAGCGACGGGTTCGTCGCGACGACGTTGGCGTGGATCGTCCCCGCTCCACCCAGCGCCCACACCGCACCGCCCAGCGCGAGCACCAGCAGCGGGAGCACCAGCAGGGCCTGCACGGTGTCGGTCAGGATCGAGGCCCGGAGTCCGCCGTAGCTCGTGTACAGCAGGACGAACCCGCCGACCAGCACTGCGGTCTGCCACTGCGGGACGCCGGCCACCAGCGAGAGTGCGCTGGCGATGCCGGTGAGTTCGGCCGCCACGAACACGAACATGTAGAGTCCGCTCACCAGCAGGACGAACGCGTACATCGCCGAGCCGTAACGGGCGTGGGCGTACTCGGTCAGCGAGTGGCCGTCGGGGACGAGCGCTCGGAGCCGCGGCCCGATCTTCGCGTAGGCCAGCATCGGGACGGCCTCGCCGATGGCGTACCCGACGACGGCGGCGATCCCGAAGCTCGCGCCCGCTTCCGGTGCCGACAGCAGGATCCAGACGCCCATTACGGAGGCGACCAGCGTCGCCGTCATGCGGCCGCGGCCGGCTGTGCCGCGGGCTGTCAGCAGGTCCTCGACGCTCCCGACCGACCCGCGGGAGAACCACAGGCCGACGGCGGTAAAGCAAACCAGCGTCGCGACGGTCAGCCCGAGCGCGACCGGCGTCGTCACCACTGCCGATCACCGCCGTTCGTGGCCGCTGCCGGTCGCTCGTCGGCCATCGCCGCGTCGAAGAAGGCCACCTCCAGTTCGACGGTCCGCTCGAACAGCCGGGCGAGTCGCCCCTGGCGGGCCGGTGGGGCCGCCGCTCCCGCTCGATCCAGTTCGCGCCGCAGCCACGCGACAGTCTCGTCGAACGCGGGATTGTCGTGGAGAGCGATCCACTCGGCGAGGTAGAACCGGTCCGGAGCGGCGTTCTCGCGGCCGGCCCACTCGCGATAGATCCACTCTGCGGGGACGAGGACGGCCAGCGTCTCCGCGTAGCCGCCCTCGCGGGCCGCCCGGCCCAGCAGGTCCTGGAAGGCCCGCGTGGTCGGGGTCAGGTCGGGATCGGTGCGCTCGCCTTCGGACACGTCGAGTGCGTCGAACGAGCGCTCGAAGTAGTCGTTCTCCTCGTCGGTCAGCGTCCCGAGGAAGTCGGCGAGTCGACGCTTGGCCGCCATCGACGGCGCGTCGCCCAGCGCGTGCCCGATCGCCCCCACCAGCGAATCGAGGAAGGCGTAGTCCTGGACGAGATAGCGCCGGACGGCCGCGTCCTCGATGGTCCCGTCGCGGAACCCCACCGTGAAGGGGTGCTCGACGGCGGCGGTCCAGTCGGGCTCGGCTCGCTGGCGGCACCAGTCGGTGAAGCGAGCCGTGTCCTGCTCGTCGGCGTAGGCGGCGAAATCCCCGGGGACGGTGTCGCTCATACGTCCCACTCCTCCTGTCGCCAGGCGGCGTCCCAGAAGCGGTACTCGAACCGGGCCGACGTTCGGAACAGGTCGCGGTAGCGGTCGCGCTCGCGCTCGCCGGTCCGTGCCCACACGTCGTCCATGCACTCTTTGCACCACTCTGTCAGTTCGGTGAACTCCTCGCCCGCGTAGGTGTCGATCCACTCGGCGTAGCGCTCGTCGTCGGGCCGCCCCCGCTGGGCCAGTCGTTTGCCGGTGACGTTGAACCCCCACATACAGGGTAGCAGTGCGGCGACGAGGTCCCCGAAGGTGCCCGTCGCGGCCGTCCGAACGAGAAAGTCGGTGTAGGCCCGGGTCGTCGGCGACGGTTCAGTCGCTTCGAGTTCCGCCTCGCTGATACCGAACTCGGCGGCGTACGCCCGGTGGAGATCCATCTCGGTGTTGATCGTCTCGTCGAGCAGTTCCGCGAAGGTGCCCATCCGGTCGAGGGTCGGTGCCGTCGCCGCCCCGTGGGCGAACACCCGGGCGTAGTCGATCAGGTAGCGATAGTCCTGCCGGACCCAGTAGCGAAACGGTTCCTCGTCGAGCGTGCCCGCACCGAGTCGCCGCACCATCGGGTGGTCGAGGATCGCCTCCCAGATCGGCTCGCCGATCGTCGCCAGTTCGTCGGTCCCAGTCATGCGTATGTCTCCTCGGTTCGCGGTCTTATAATCTACCGATATTAGCCAGTTATTCCGGGCGACCCCACACGACTTTTGTCGGGGTGGATCGAACCCCGGGTATGTCGCTGGTCTTGCCGAGCGAGATCGTCGTCGAGGAGGTCCTCCCGCAGGTCCGTGCGATGCTCGCACGCGAACTCGCCGACGAGGGATTGACACAGCAGGCCGTCGCCGACCACCTCGGCGTGACCCAGGCCGCGGTGAGCGCGTATCTGGACGGCGACCTCGACCGAACGGGACCAGTCGCGGGCGATCCCCGGACACAGGCGACCGTCGAGGAGATCGCCGCCGGGCTGGCGAGTGGATCGATGGACGGCTACGACGCACTGGCCGAGTTGCTGGACCTGATCGCCGCGTTCGAGGATCGCGGCCCGATCTGTACGCTCCACGAGGACGCGATGCCGGCCCTGCAGGGACTGGGCTGTGACCTCTGTGTCCGCGGCGACGATCCCGCGCTGGCGACCGAACGCGAGACGCTGGCGACCGTCCGGCGAGCCGCCCGGCTCCTGTCGACGGCCGACGGGATGGCGGCGGCGGTCCCCAACGTCGGCACGAACGTCGGGACGGCGCTCCCCGAGGCGACTGACCTGACCGACGTGGCGGCGATTCCGGGACGCATCCACGCGATGCGGGGCCGGGTCGAGGTCCCCTCTGAACCGGAGTTCGGGGCCTCCAGCAACGTGTCGACGGTGATCCTCGCGGCCCGGGCCGTCGATCCGTCGATCGGTGGGGCACTCAACCTCGCGACCGACGACGCGCTGCTTGCGGCCGCTCGCGAACGCGGCATCGAGCCGTTACAGTTCGACGCCGACTACGACGACCGCGCCGAGCGGCTCCGCGAACAGTTCGAGCGAGAGGGCGACGTGCCACGGGTCGTCTACCACGAGGGGGCGTTCGGGATCGAGCCGATCACGTACGTGCTCGGCGAGACCGCAGAGTCGGCGGCACAGCTGGCCGTCGAGCTGGTCACCGACGCCGCGTAGATAGGCCGTGGCCGCCCCTCTGTGAACCACCACCGACACCGGCGATCGCTGCGGGGGTCCAGCGTCACTCCAGGTCTTCGCGCTCGGCGACGACCGGACAGTCGAGCAGCCGGACCCGGTCCATGTCGAGGTACTCGATGATCTCGGCGGTCTCGTGGGTACAGTGGGCCTCCGGCGGTTCGGAGAAGAACGGACACTGCTCGCAGTAGGCGTGTTTCGACACCTCGGCGTATCGGCTCGCTTCGGGCACCTCGGGCGCTCCATCCTCGTCGTCGATCGACTCCCAGACGGCGTCGGCGTCGATCTCGCCCACGTCGACCTGCTCGAAGGCGCTCTCGCCGTCGCCGAAGGGGTCGCCGTCGCGGTCGGGCACGTCTGCGAACGGATCGACCGCCGGGTCCTCCCGGTCGGCCGTCGCCGCGTCGTCGCGGTCGAACGCGGCGAAGGGATCGTCTGCCGGCGTGGATTCGTCATCGCCCTCGCGCGCGCCAGCGGAATTGCCGGACTCGTCGCCGGAGTCAGCTGGCTCGCCGGTCGTGGCTTCGTCGTCCAACCGCTCGAAGGGATCGCCCTCCCGCTCGATATCGTCGAGCCGTTCGAAGGGATCGTCGTCGCTCACGTCTCCTCACCGGCCTCCAGCTCCGACGCCGTCACGAGCCGCGCTTTCGTCCTGAAGATCCCGCCCTCGGGGCGCACGTCCGAGACCGCAGCGTGACAGTGGGGACACTCCGGGTCGGTCAGCAGTGCGATCTCGACCGACTCGCTGCAGTTCTCACAGCGTGCCGTCGTGAGTCCCTCCTGTGCGGCGGCGCGTTTGATCCGGGCGACGGCCCGCTCGTAGCTGTCTTTGCCCTGGGTCTCGTCTCGCAGGTCACTGACGACCCACGCCACCCGATTGAGTTTGTCTTCGGCGTCGTCGAGACGTTCGACCACGTCGTCGAGGCGCTCGTCGGTGTCGTCGACGCGCCCGTCGAGGTCGTCGAGGTCGTCCCGAACGGCCCCCAGATTAGTTCCCAGTGCCTCGATCTCGCCGTCGAGTTCCTCGAACCGCTCGAAGGCCTCGTGGGTGTGCTCTACCGGTGCCTTGGCGTCGGTCTCTTTTTTCACCTGGACGACCCGCTGGCGAACGTCGTCGAGTTTCTCCTGAAACTCCGCGTCGAGTTGCTGGATCCGTGCCCCGACCTCGTCGATCGTCGTCGAGCGCTGTTCGTCGAGTCGGCTCTCGACGGCGTCGGCGATGGTGGGCAGTTCGTCCCCGATCGCCCGCTCGACGGCCGCTGCCAGTCGATCGTCGAGGGTCGACTCGACCGCTCGCTCGACGCGCTCGTCGAGTTCCGCCTCGATCTGAGCCGGAAGCTCGGACTCCAGTCGGTCGGCGACCATCGCCCGCGTCGCCTTCGTCGCCTCGGCGGTGACGGCCTCCTCGACGGTGGCCTGAATCTCCTCGATGGCCGTCTCGTCGAGCGTCTCTGTCGCGTGATATGTCTCCAGGAGCTGTCTGACGATCGCCGACCGCTCCGTGTCGGTGCGCTCGGCTTGCTGGTCGAGCCACTCGTCGAGCTCGTCGGAGAGATCGACCGAGACGGATTGCTCTTCACGCGACTCACTCGCCATTGTGGATCGGTTTCGGAACCAGACAGTTAAGCGTTTGCCGCCGATTTCAGGCGCTGATAGGCGGATACGACACCCGCTGGCCGCCGTCGCTACCGGATCTTGCGCACGTCACTGATGTCGAAGCCGCTGTCGCCGATCTCGGTCTCGAAACGGACGATGTTCTCGTCTTCGATCTGCGAGAGGACGCCACGGAACTGCGAGACGACGAGGGTCCGGGCCCGCGTCGAGCCGCCGGACTCCCACTCGAAGCGCATCGCACCGGTCGTCGCGTCGGTCAGCTGGGCGTACCGCGTCGAGGACACCGTCTCGTGGTTCAGGTGGACCAGAATGAGTCCGTTCCAGTGGTTCGCGGCCTTGGTGAGCCCCTGGACGAGGTAGCTGATGTCCGACCACTCCATGTCGTCGCCGATCGCCCCGACGAGATCGGACAGCGAGTCGATGACGACGAGGTTGTTCGGCGCGATCTCGCTGAGCTTGCTCCCCAGTGCCTCTAGCAGCCCCTGGCGCTCGTGACGCTTGCGCAGATCGGTGATGCTCTCGGTGGCGTCGGCGTACCAGTCGCGGGGCACCGGACTGACGTGGAAGTACCGCTCTGTCAGCTCGTGAAACTGGATGGCATCTGCGCCGTTCTCGACGATCTCGTCGTCCATCGCCAGGCGCATCTCGTCGACCAGATCCTCCTTCGAGGCGGTAAACGAGATGTAGTGGACGCCGTCGGGATCGACGGCGTCGGCCGTGGGCGACCCGTAGTAGAGGTCGTACAGCTCGTCGCTGTCGCCGGCCGCGAGCCCGTTGATGAGCGCGCTCGTGTACATGAACTCCCGCGATCCGGCACCGGACTCGCCCGAGACCAGGACGACGCTGCCCGTCGGTGCACCCCCCTTGATGGTGGTGTCGAGCTGGCGAACGCCGAACGGGATGCGGTCCATACCGCCCAGTGACCCGTGGCGTCGCTTAACGCTTCGGCCGCAGTTATCGCGAACGATTATCCGAGGGCGTCAGCCCAGCGTCGGCCCGTCCTCGACCGTCGCGCCCTCGTTGCGTGGGCTGGCGACCAGTACGTCGGCGTCGACCGAGAGGTCGCTCAGGGCCATCTCGACGCCCGTCCTGGCTGCCTCCACGTCGCCACGCGTCGTCAGCCCCCACACCGCCGGTCCCCACGAGGACTGGCCGGCACCGGCGATGGTCGGCTGCTGGGCCAGTCGCTCGACGATCCGGCCGGCCGGCGGGCGGTAGACCCCGCCCTGTTCGTCGGCGTACCAGGCTCCGTTGAGCCGTCCGACCCGGGCTGCGGCGGTCCCGAACCGCCGGTGGTCACCCTCCGCGGCGGCCGGCAGGAGCGTCCGGGTCAGCGTCGCGGCCACGTCGTCGGCGATGCCGGGATCGGCCCGCTCGACGGCCTGGCGCATGTGGCGGTCCTCCTCGGCCCCGCTGGCACCCGGTTCCGCGTCGGGCACGACCAGGACGAACCGCCAGTCGTCGGGGAGCTCGTGGCGCGCGATCACCGGCGGGACCGTCCAGTCGCCGTTGGCGGGCGGCTCGGAGGTAAACCGCTCCGTCGGGTGGCCGCCGTCGACGACGAAGCCGCCGGACTCGAAGGCCGCGACGCCGACGCCGCTGCGACCGCCGCGGCCGAGCTCCGGCGCGAGCGTTCGCGGTTCGACCTCGCGGTCGTAGGCCCGCGCGACGGCGACGGCCGCCGCCAGCGCGAGCTGTGTCCCGCTGCCGAAGCCGACGTGGCGTGGCAACCGCTCGCGGACCGAGACGCGAGCCCCTTCGAGGCCAAGCGTCGCGACCGCTCGCCGGACGTACGATTCGGCCTCGCCGTCGTCGCAGTCGATCTCGTCTGCGGGCTGGGCGTCGAGGACGAGCTGGGGCGCGTCGAGTGCGACCCCCACCCCGCCGTACAACCGTTCGTTGGCCAGCGCGAGGTTCTGGAAGCCAAAGTGGAGTCGCGCCGCCGTCGTCACCGTCACCATACCACCTCTTTTGGCTCCCCCGAAATGAAGGTGGGGCTCCGGAGCGAGTGCAAGCGCGTGAGAAGAACGAACACGGTAGTCCGTGCGCTTAAGGTCCCCCGACGACGACTCGACAGCATGAGCAAGCAGGAGCGAACGCCCGACGCAGACGAAGGGAAGGATCCGGACCTCCGGAGTTCGGAGGTCACAGAGGGGACCGAACGAGCCCCGCACCGCGCGATGTTCCGCGCGATGGGGTACGACGACGAAGACCTGTCCTCGCCGATGATCGGCGTCGCCAACCCGGCGGCCGACATCACGCCCTGTAACGTCCACCTGGACGACGTCGCCGAGGCCGCCTACGAGGGCATCGACGAGACCGAGGGGATGCCCATCGAGTTCGGCACGATCACGATTTCGGACGCCATCTCGATGGGGACCGAGGGGATGAAGGCGTCGCTGATCTCCCGGGAAGTGATCGCCGACTCCGTCGAACTCGTCTCCTTCGGCGAGCGCATGGACGGTCTGGTCACCATCGGGGGCTGTGACAAGAACATGCCCGGCATGATGATGGCCTCGATCCGGACGGACCTGCCCAGCGTCTTTCTCTACGGCGGCTCGATCATGCCCGGCGAACACGACGGCCGCGAGATCACCATCCAGAACGTCTTCGAGGGCGTCGGTGCCGTCGCCGACGGCGACATGAGCGAGGACGAACTCGACGAGATGGAACGGCAGGCCTGCCCCGGCGCGGGCTCCTGTGGTGGGATGTTCACAGCCAACACGATGGCGTCGATCTCCGAGACGCTCGGGTTCGCGCCGCTTGGCTCGGCCTCGCCGCCGGCCGAACACGAGTCTCGCTACGAGGAGGCCCGTCGGGCCGGCGAACTCGCCGTCGAGGCCGTCCAGGAACGTCGCCGTCCCTCCGAGTTCCTCACCCGCGAGTCCTTCGAGAACGCGATCGCCCTCCAGGTCGCCGTCGGCGGCTCGACCAACGCCGTGCTTCACGTGCTCGCACTCGCGGCCGAAGCGGGCATCGACTTAGACATCGAGACGTTCAACGAGATCAGCGCCCGCACGCCCAAGATCGCCGACCTCCAGCCCGGCGGCGAGCGCGTGATGAACGACCTCCACGAGGTCGGGGGCGTCCCCGTGGTCCTCGGCGAACTACTCGACGCCGGCCTGCTCCACGGCGACGCACAGACGGTCACCGGCAACACGATCGCCGAGGAACTGGCGCAGATCGACCCGCCCGCGATCGCGGACCTCGACGTCGACTTCCTCGAAACCGTCGACGATCCGATCCACGAGCGCGGTGCGATCCGGATTCTCACGGGCAATCTCGCGCCCGACGGCGCTGTCATCAAGATCACCGGCGAGGACCACCTCACCCACGAGGGGCCGGTCCGGGTCTTCGAGGCCGAAGAGGGAGCGATGAAGTACGTCCAGGAGGGTCACGTCGAGTCCGGGGACGTGATCTGTATCCGCAACGAGGGGCCACAGGGCGGCCCCGGCATGCGCGAGATGCTTGGCGTCACGAGCGCCGTCGCCGGCCAGGGCCACGCCGAGGACGTGGCGCTCTTTACCGACGGCCGCTTCTCGGGTGCGACCCGTGGCTTCTCGATCGGCCACGTCGCTCCCGAGGCGTTCGTCGGCGGCCCCATCGCCGCACTGGAGGACGGCGACACCGTCACCATCGACATCGACAACACCGAACTCTCGGTCGACCTGACCGACGAGGAGATCGAGGCCCGCCTCGAAGACCACGACCCCGAACCCAACTACGACAGCGGCGTGCTGGCGAAGTACCACTCTGACTTCGGATCGGCGGCCAACGGTGCGGTGACGAATCCCGGCGCGAAGTGGGACTGAGACGGACGGTTGTAAGTCTGTGAAGAATGTCGCGACCACGGGGTCGCGAATATCTCGAAACAGTGACAGCCGGTAGTATAAGTGGTCCCGTCGATGCGGCCGAGATCGATTCGTGCGCACAAGTGATTGCTACACAACAATTATGGGCCGAGGTCCACGTTCTGCGAGATTGCCACGCGATCCGCTGTAGCGGTAAATTACTCTCATCTGGGACGATAGTTTATCTAAAGACTTAAATAATCGCCAGAGATTCACCCAGGTGGACATGTGCATCGACCGGACAGCGATAGAGGCGCACGGACGTGAAACGGTGGTCGACAGACGGGAGAGTCGCGTATGAGCACGCCGCTGCAACTCCTCCAGGTCGGGCGGATAATCGACACTGCACCCGGAGTGGTCGATTGGATCGTGGCGATCGTGCTGCCGATCGTCGCCTACGCGACCGTCGGGCCGAAAGTCGGCGACAGGATCGCAGCCGTCGCGGCGCGCGTCGACCTCGACGAGGCTGTTCTGGAGACGCCGCTGGGTGCGTTCTTCGGCGAGGACGAGGCCATCGCTGACACGCTGGCTGGCCTGACGACGTACCTGCTCACGCTGATCGCACTCGTGATCTCGCTGAGTCTCGTCAACGCCGGCCAGATCGCGAGCTGGGCACAGATCGGTGCCCGGTATCTGGCGTCGCTCCTGGGCAGCGTCCTGATCCTGCTGGCAGGCTTCGTCGTCGCCGGCTACGTCTCGCGCGCGCTCAAGGACAACGACGTGCTCGCCGGCCGCTCGGTCACGCCGCTGGTCGCGCTGGTGGCTCGTGGCGTCGTCTACTTCGTCTCGGTGACGCTGGGGCTGGACGCCATCGGCTACAACACCGTCATCCTCAACACGATGGCCCAGGCGGTCGCGGTCGGTCTCGGCCTCGGCATCGCGCTGGCGGTCGGTATCGGCGTCGGACTGGGGAGCCAGGACTACGTGGCCGACCACATCGCGGAGTGGACGAGCGACTAGGGTTCGAGTAGTTCGATCAGGTTCCCCTCGGGGTCCTCGACGAAGAGGATGGTCGTCCCACTCGCCGTGGTCTGGGGCTCGCTGACCGTCTCGACGCCGTCGTCGAGGTCGGCGTAGAAGGCTTCGATGTCGTCGACCTCGAACCCGACGTGTTTCGCGCCGGTGTCGTTGACTGCCTCGGCGGCCGCGTCCTCGCCCGTGGGCTCGTAGCTGACCAGTTCCAGCCGGCAGTCACCGGCGTCGAGGTGGGCGAACTGCGCGGCCGCGTCGGGGACGCCGACGCCCGTCTCGAACGCCGCGCCCGAGACCGAAAATCGGCTCGACACCTCGAAGTCGAAGGTGTCGCTGTAGAACTCGACGGCGCGGTCCAGATCGGCGACGGTGATACCGACGTGGTGGGTCGCTGGCATAGCCGACCCTGTGGGACCGCCGCGAAAAACCGCTTCGGAGTCGGTCGGCGACGATACCCGAAGGGTTATTTGGGACATCTCTGTACCGTCAAATATGACGCGCGACGCACTCGCGACGGCGAGCGATCTCCTCACCTCGGCAGCACAGTCCGCAGACAGTGACGACGACGGCCAACGCCTGTCGGAGCTGGCCGACCAGCTCGACCGGCTCTCGACGGCCGACGAAGGGCCGGACCACGGCCGACTGGCCCGCATCCAGAACGCGCTGCACGACCTCGAAGACAGCACCGACGGGGACGCGACGGACGCGATCGTCGAGGCCCACGAACACGTCAAGGAGTATCGCTCGGGCGTCGAGGGCGTCTGATCGGCGAGTCCGACCGCAGTTCGCACGGAGAAACCGCTGATGGCAGCGTATCGTCCCACGCATAGTTTGCTCGTTCGGTGGGCACTGCGCGGAACGCCCGCCTACGAGAGAACTATCGCGACTGCGTTCGAAGCTGCCACGACGCACGCGACCGAGGCGCGGTTTCGCGTCGAAGACGAGACCATTTGTCGGGACGCTCCAGGGGTCGTCGACCACCTTCGCTCGGAGTTCGACAGCTCGTCGGACAACGGAGCCACGGTCTACCGCTCGACAGACCTCCAGCACGCGACCGAAGTCACACAGCCGTTGCTCAACCTCACGGGGGCTAGTGCGACTGGCGTCCGCGAAGTGTGTCTGACAGTCGACGGCGAACGTTGTCTGCAGTACGTCCCAGAGCACGCGCAATTCACTGTTTCCGATGCCGTCGCGTCCGGTATCGGGACGAGTGTTTCAGAGACGATCTCGGACAAACCAGCGGTTCTCCTGCCGGAAACACCGCTCGCGGAGTGGACGTACCAGGGCGTCTCCTTTAGCGTCGGAACGTCACTGTGCATCGAACGCGAGCGGACTGGGCTCTCGACAGCCAGCTGCTATGGGCTGGGTAAGTTAGCCGACGTTACGGCCGCTCCCGAGACACGAACGATCCACCTGCGCTGGGAGTTACACGAGTCCAATTGGCTCGTCGATATGATCGCTCGGTCGGTGGGCGCCATCGCGTCTGCGATTGGCCCAACCCGTCCGAAAACACTGCACTTCGAGACCGAGACGGACTTTTCGACCGCGAGAGAGTCGCTCGAACGGGTCGTCGACGGCCTCCACGGCGACGACGGATCGTCTGCTCACCAGGTGTGAGCGAAGAAGGCCGACGACGAAACCGGTCGCTGCGTTCCGCAGATCGTCCCCGGTCGGATTCTCTGATTCGAAACGAACGACCCGCCGTTTTATTCACTTCCTGATCGTAGCCATCACATGCTCTCACGAGTCCTGGTCCCGATGGACGATTCGGAGATGGCGCATCGAGCCCTTGAGTATGCGCTCGAGAACCACCCGAACGCAGAAATCACCGTCTTGCATGTCGTGGGAGAACCGTCAGCGATGGGAGGGAAAGCCACCGCACTCGCTCTTGAAGACGATATCGAAGCGGCTGCCCAGGAGCGCGCACAGGAGGTATTCGATGACGCCCGGGATTTCGCCGCTGAGTACGATGTCGAGGTTACTACCGAGGTGCAACTGGGGCATCCGGCACGGGCGATTCTAAACGAGGCCAGCGATTTCGATGCGGTCGTAATCGGAAGTCACGGCGGCTCGATGGTTGACCGACTGGTCATCGGGAACGTCGCCCAGAAAGTGTTCCGCAACTCGCCTGTTCCAGTAATTGTCGCTCGGTGAGTGACTCCGAGGGGGCCAACCGAGAGTGTCCAGAGTCAAACGACCGCCCATCTCGCGGTGGTGGGCCGAGGACTGCGACGACCTGCAACGCTGTGCGCGCGGACCCTACTCTTCGCCGACCAACTGCTCGGCCAGGAGCGGCACGAAGGTGCCGATGTCGGTGACCATCCCGACTGCCTGCGCCGACCCGCGGTCCAGGAGTTGCGTGACGGTCGCGGGGTTGATGTCGACACAGACGACCCGCGTCGTCGAGGGCAGGCAGTTCCCGACGGCGACGGAGTGTAGCAGCGTCGAGAGCATCAGCACCATGTCGGCCTCGTGGGCCTGCTCGCGGATGGCGTTCTGGGCCTCGACGGCGTCGGTGATCGTGTCCGGCAGCGGGCCGTCGTCGCGGATCGAGCCGGCCAGTACGAAGGGCCGGTCGTTGGTGACACACTCGTACATCACGCCCGAATCGATCGTCCCCGACTCGACGGCGGCCTCGATGCCGCCTTCGCGGATGATCTCCGAGATGGTGTAGATGTGGTGTTTGTGGCCCTTGCGGGCGTGATCGAGGCTCTCGGTGTCCAGTCCGAGCGAGGTGCCATAGAGGTCGCGCTCGATGTCGTGGACGGCGAAGCCGTTGCCCGCAGAGAGCATGTCGACGTACCCCTCGCGGACGAGGCGGGCGAGGTCCTCGCGTGCGCCCGAGTGGATCAGCGCGGGGCCACAGACGGCGAGGACCTGCCCGCCGTCGGCTTGGGTCTCCTCGATGGCCTCGGCGATCTGGCGGATCGTCGACTCGGAGGGCCGTTCCGACGAGACGCCGCCCTGCATGAACCCGAAGGCTCCTTGCTGGCCTCGCGGGCGCTCCGGCGGGGCGATCCTGATTCCGGTCTCACCGGTGACGATCTGGTCGCCGGCCTCGACGGCGTTGAGCACCTTCGTGTAGGCCCGTGGCTCGTCGGTGTCGACGACGACGGCACAGTCCATCTCGACGTTCTCGACGGTGAGCCACGCGTCGTCGTAGCGGACGAACGTCGGGTGGTTCGTCGTCGAGTAGAAACCGTGGGGCACCACCTGGTCGGCGGGCGCGGGCTCCAGCGTCACGTCTTTCGGATCTGCCGGGTTCGCGCCGTTCTGGTGGAGCTCGTGGACGATCGACTGCAGCGTCGCCTCGTCGTCGGCCTCGACCAGCAGGCGAGCGTAGGACTCGTCGGTCTTGTGCCGGCCGATGTCGAACGTCTCGACGGTGAACGAGCCACCCAGATCCATGATGATGCCAAAGCACGTCTGCATCATCCCGGAGTCGATGATGTGGCCCTCCAGTTCCACCTCGCGAGAGACAGTCATGCACGGACCGACGGCCCTGGTCGCCAAGACAGTTGTGTTACCCGCCCTCGTGACCGGGACCGGCGATGTCGGACCGACAGTCGACGGCCCACGCGCAGTCGCCGGCCGCGACGAGTCGGTCGTAGAAGCGTCGCAGCCCCTCCGATCCCGTCGCTGGCAGGACGTGGAGACGGACACAGCCGTCCCGGATCGAGACGCGGAACACGTCGGCGCTGCCCTCGTCCCGGACCAGCCACAGCGGCATCGGGAGTTCGACGAACGCCCCCGAACGGTAGGGGCCGTCCGTGAGGACACGCTCGACCAGCCGGCCGAGTGCGGTCTGTGACAGCTCGGTCGCCGGTTCGAGCCGAAACATCGTCTGGCCCTCGTACTCGACCCCGCCGCTGGAGGGGTAGCGCCGCCGCGGCCGCGCCGGAATCGTAAACGAGGGCTCGCCCGTCATCTACCGCCACCTAAGGCCCGATCGGGCTTAAAATCGCGCCCGTTACCGGGTGCTGCCCCCGGCCGTCTCGTCACAGATCGTGACCGGTCGCGTGCGAACCGAAACGGATAGGCCGGAGCCACGCCCGGTGGGAGCTATGGCACCGACCGTCGACGAGCTACGCAACGAGATTCGGGTCGCCGTCGACCGCTACGAGCGCGTCGAATCCACGGCCTTCACGAAGGAGGCCCTGGCCGCGATCTGTGAGGCAGTGGGCTACGAGATCGACACGGACCGGCTCCCACCGAAAGGAGAGATGCGCGGCGGCATTCGCCGCGAGATCGGCGAGACGGAGACCGTAGAGCGAACCGACCGGGCCTTCCGGAAGGCAGAGCTGGAGGGGATCGCCGCGGCGCTGGACGCCGAGTGATCGGTCGGCGACCCCCGGCTGGCTCGATGTGGGCGATACGGTCAGCCAGATCGTCGTGCAGCGATTTGCGATCCCGGTGTGGTGACGTGTGGCGGGCAGCCGACAGTATTAGACGCTGGCGACCCCACGTCTCGGTATGTGCGGTCGCTACAGTCTGTTCGCGCCACGCGAGGACATCGAAGCGCGCTTCGGCGCGACCTTCGCCGAAGCGTACGAGCCGCGGTACAACGCCGCGCCCCGTCAGTCTCTCCCGGTGATCACCGCCGACGAGCCCGAGACGATCCAGCGGATGGAGTGGGAGCTGATCCCGTCGTGGGCCGACGACCGAAGCGAGTTCGAGTTCATCAACGCCCGCGCCGAGACGGTCACCGAGAAGCGAAGCTTCGCCGAGGCTTACGAGCGACGCCGGTGTCTGGTGCCCGCGGACGGCTTCTACGAGTGGCGAGAGGAGGGAAGCGAGAAGCAGCCGTATCGGGTCACCAGAGACGACCAGCGCCCCTTCGCGATGGCAGGGCTGTGGGAACGGTGGCGGCCGCCACAGCGACAGGCCGGACTCGGTGAGTTCGGGACCCAGACGGACGGCGCGCACGGCGAGACGACGGCCGTCGAGACGTTCACAATCTTGACGACCGAGCCAAACGAGTTCGTCCGCGAGCTACACCACCGGATGTCCGTGATCCTCGATCCGGGCGAAGAGAAGATCTGGCTCCACGGCGACGACGACGAGCGCCGCGCCCTGCTGGAGCCCTACGACGGCGAACTCGCGGCTCGTCCGGTCTCGACGGCGGTCAACGATCCCAGCAACGACTCACCCGCGGTCCTCGACGCACCCGGCGTGTAGGGTCAATCGAGGGCAGAGACGACCAGTCGTCTCGTGTGTCGGCTGTGCGTCCCGAAGCGTCTCGTGCTCTGGAGTCGTGGAGAACTCGAAACAGTGACTGCCGACAGTCTCACTCGGAGGGGTTGTTTCCGCGATCGAAGCGGTACACCATCTCCCACATCGCGTCCTCTGTGTCCCGGTCCTCCGTGGCTTCTTCGAGCTTGCGGTACAGCTGGTCTGAGACCGTGATCTGTGGCATCAGTTCTTCATAATTGTTCATTGGACATAAATGTGCCTGGACTCGGAACCGAGTTAACCGACACACGAAGCGTGACTTCAACTACCACAGTACAGAGGGAGACCACTCAGCGTCGCCGCCGTCCAACTACGGGTGCATGACCGCTGCTGGAGACACCGTCGAACGAGTAGCCGCGGCAGAGCGCGTCACCGATCTCGTCGGTGAGACGCCGCTGTTGTGGCTCGACTCGTTTGCGTCGAACCTGTACGGCAAACTCGAATCGTCGAACCCCTACTCGGTCAAAGACCGCATCGCGCTGGCGATGGTCGAGGCCGCACGCGAGTGCGGTGCGCTGTCGGCGGACGGCACCGTCGTCGAGGCGACCAGCGGGAACACCGGGATCGGGCTGGCAGCGGTCTGTGCGGCCAACGGCTACGACTGCGTGCTGACGATGCCGGCGTCGATGAGCGAGGAGCGTCGTCGGCTGTTGCGAGCCCTCGGTGCCGACCTCGAACTGACCCCTGCCGAGGACGGCATGGGCGGCGCGATCGAACGTGCCGACGAGCTGGCCGAGGCCGACGACGCCGTCCGAGCCCGCCAGTTCGAGAACGAGGCCAACCCCAGCGCACACCGCGAGACGACCGGTCCCGAGATCTGGGACGCCACTGACGGCGGCGTCGACGCCGTCGTCGCCGGGGTCGGCACCGGCGGGACGATCACCGGCGTCTCCGAACATCTCAAAGAGGATCGGGGCAAGACCGCCGTGACCTCGGTGGCCGTCGAACCCGACGCCTCGCGGCTCCTCTCGGCCGACGACCCGGACAGCCACGACATTCAGGGGATCGGCCCCGGCTTCGTCCCCGACGTGTTGCGACGGGATCTGCTCGACGAGGTCCGGACGATCACGTCGGACGACGCCCGCGAGTGGAGCCGGCGACTCGGCCACGAGGAGGGCGTCCTCGTCGGCATCTCCGCCGGTGCGGCCCTCGGCGTCGCCGTCGAGTACGCGCGCGAGCACCCCGACGAGACCGTCGTCGTCGTCCTCCCAGACACCGGCGAGCGGTATCTGTCGACCGACCTATTCGAGTAAACCGCTCCGTTAATCCCTCCTTACTCCCGTTAATGCCTAGGTACTGCAATTATGAATTAGTAGCCGACCGTGGATGCTGAGATATGGACACGGAGCGGGCCACGGTCGAGTTGAAGTTCGAGCTGCGCGATCCGGAGCACTTCCTCGTCGCGATGTCGGACGAACTCGACTGTCGCGTCGTCAACGAGGACGTGATACACCGAGACGACGGCGACGTGTTACGATACTACACCGTCGCAGCGACGCCGTCCGAGACGAAATGCTTCGCGCAGTCGTTTCCGGGCGTCAGATCGACCCGGATCGTCCGCTCGGACGGCGAAACCTGTCTGCTGGAGGTCGTCGCCGACAGCGAGGACTGCATCCACTGCACGCTGGCGACGGTCCACGCTGTCGTCAAGCGAACTGTCGCCGACGCCGGGACGGGGATGGTCGTCGTCGAGGTACCCCACGACGCCGACCCGAGCACCGTCGTGGACGCGGTCGTCCGACACCACGCGGGGGCGACGCTGCTGTCCAAGTGGCACCGTGACGACGCCGACCTCGTCGCCGTGACGGGAGCGGTCGGAGCGGAACGATACCTCTCGTCGCTGACCACGAAACAGCGAGACGCCGTCCGTGCGGCCGTCCAGAGTGGCTATCTGGCCTGGCCGCGCCGAAGCTCCGCGAGCGACTGTGCGGCCGCGCTGGGCATCTCACAGCCGACCTTCAGCCAGCACCTCTATCGCGGGCTGGAAGTGCTGTTGCTGGAGCTGTTCGAGGTGCCAGACGACGAGCACGACAGCGTGCCCGCGAGCCACTAGCCATTCAGTATAGGCAATAGTTTCACTCCGAGCAATCCCATCCACCAAAATGGCAGCACTATCCGTGCCGATGGGAAGGGCACGACACCGATCAGCTATGCTCAGTATGACATCAGAGGTTCCGAACCACAGTACAGCACGTAACCCACCAGCCACGACCGAAGACATCGTCCGGGCCGTCGCGGAGCGAGAAGGGGTCGCCGCGACGGACCTGACGCCACTGTATCACGTCGTGGATCCAGAGGCACTCGATGCGATGGTGACACACACCGAAACCACGGTACGGATATCGTTTGACTACGAGGGATACACCGTCACCGTCGAGGACGAAACCGTCACGATCGAAGAGATCTAACACTCATTCTCGCCGTCCGCGCGACGACCTAGTTCGTCGTCGTGATTTCGACCACGTCCCGGTGATCGAGCACCGTGTCTGCACCGATCTGGCGGCCGCTGCGAACGTCGTGGGCGTGCAGGAAGCCGTCGCCGATGTCGGTGTGCAGGAAGTACGCGAAGTCCTCGGCGGTCGCGCCGTCTTCCAGCACGAAGCAGTCTTGCAGGAAGGTGCCGTCCTCCTGGGGCTTGCGCGCGCCAGGGAAGATCGCGATCGAACCCAGCTCGTCGAACAGCGCCGTCTCGATGGCCTGCTGGACGCCCGTGCCGCCGTACTCCCCGACGAACTCGCTGATCTGCTCCAGTGCGGTCGCTTTCTCCCCGGGCACGTCCTCGACGATCTCGAACTCGCTGTCGCCGGGCAGGTAGTCGAGAACGCCCTGTTCGTCGCCGTTCTTGAGCGCCTTCTCGGCGTGGGCGCTGGTCGGGACGATCGTCAGGTGGTCGTAGTCGGGATCTGCCGTGATTTCCTCGAAGTTCGCCTGGGCCGCGGGCGTGTCCATCTTGTTGGCCGCGATCACCATCGGCTTGGTGCGCTTGCGGATCTCGCTGGCCAGCGCCTCGCGGTCCGCGTCGTCCCAGGTGTCGGGGTCCAGTTCGAGATCCAGCGAGAGGATCACCTGCTTGATCTCGTCTTTGTTGGTTCGAAACGCGTCCATCTGGGTCGCCAGGTCCTCCTCGATGGCCGCCTCCTCGCCGTGGTACCCCGAGCGATAGCGCTCGATGCCCTTCTCCAGTACGTCGAGGTACCACATGTCCAGTTCGTCTTCGAGGAAGTCGATGTCCTCGCGAGGGTCGTGGTCCTCGGTGGGCTCGCCCTCGATGTCGGTCGTCCCAGAGAAGTCGACGACGTGGAGCAACACGTCGGCCTCGTTGAGGTCCGAGAGGAACTGGTTGCCCAGTCCCCGCCCCTCGTGGGCACCGGGGACGAGACCGGCCACGTCGACGAGACGCACCGGGACGAACCGGGTGCCGTCCTCGCAGTAGCCGAGATTCGGCGTGCAGGTGTGGTCGAACTCGGGGGCGGCACACTCGACGCGAACGTAGGCCTCGCCGACGCTGGGGTCGATCGTCGTGAAGGGATAGGCCCCTTCGGGCACGTCGTTCATCGTCGCCGCGTTGAAGAAGGTGGACTTGCCGACAGAGGGTTTGCCGACGAGTCCGACGTCGAAGCTCATGCACACAGTCACGCCAATCGGCCGTTTAAGCCCTGTCAAAGCGAACGGGAGTGGGTGCAGGTCACATGGGACCCCCTCGCAAGCACGTCGTTCATCGTCGCTCGGTGAGCTACACCCTCGCCTCGTAGACGTTGACCGTCCGCTCGATGCCGTCGAACTCGACGGTCCGCTGACCCACGCGCTCGAAGTGCTTCTCGTAGAAGGCGTTGCCGACCTCGTTGGCCACCAGCACCTCGTCGCGGATCGTCGTCGTCTCGATGTCGGCGAGGTGCTGGCGGCCCCGTTCGAGAAGCGCCGTTCCGACGCCGTCTCCCCAGTAATCCGGGTGGACGTAGATGTCGAGATCGCCGACACCGATCGCCTCGGTCATGCCACAGCTGGCGTAGCCGACGACCGCGTCCTCGACCGTCGCCACGAACAGCCCGACCTCGTCGAGGGCGATCAGCTCCGTGAGCACGTCCCGTGCGTACCCCTCGTCGACCATCTCGTCGATGCGCGCCTCGTCGAACACGTCCCGGTAGGTCGCGTGCCAGGCGGCGTGTGCGACCCGCCGAATCGCCGCCACGTCGTCTTCTGTCGCCGGCCGGACCGTGACATTCGGTGGCATGGGTAACGGTACGAGCGAGATCCCCATAGCGTTACCCCCGCCGTCGCCACCGATCAGTGTCAAAGGTGATACTCCCGCCGGTAGGGCTAAGTCGAGGGCTCACAGATTGGGGGTATCCGACGTATGGTTCACAGTCGACAGCACACGTTCCCGGCGATGCAGGCACGCACAGGGAGGCGGTCCCGATGAGTCTCGTTCGCAAGTTCACCGTCGTCGTCGTGACACTGTTGCTGGCCTCGACACTCGTCACGGGCAATCTGCTGGCGGCGGCCCACCTGACCGTCCTCGATCCGGGGTTCACCCAGACGGCCATCGAGGAGGAAGGCGGCTATCAGCTCGTCGAGAACGCGACGATAGCGACGGCGAGCAGTCAGGTCTCTGCCGGCGTCGCCGAGGGAGTCGACACCGAGGCGCTGCTTCGTGAGAGCATCGATCGGTCGTATCTGGCCAACCAGACCGAGCGCAACGTCGCGGCGACGTACGCGTATCTCCACGGCAACAGCGAGACGCTGAACCTCACCGTCGACACGGCACCGCTCAAGAGCGAACTGTCGACGGCGGTCGAGGAACAGGTGCGCAACGCGACCGTCCCGGAACTGCTCGCACAGTCCGAGACGGAGCTTGACGGCCCCGTCGACGAGTCCACCGTCGAGCAGATGACCGCAAACGAGAGCGGATACGCGGCCGCGAAGGCCGACTTCCGCGACGACATCCGCCAGCGGGTCCTCGACGAGGCCGTCGAGCGGGCCTGGCAAAACACCAGCAACGACGAGAAGCTGGCGCTGGTGATCCCCGACTACGACCCGCGAGAGTACACCGAAGAAGAGAAAGAGCAACTCGTCGCTGACAACGAGACAGAGATCAGAGCGGCGCTGCGAGAGCGCGTCGAGAACGAGCGCGGCGACGAGATCGACCAAGAGGTCGACACGCAACTCACCGCGATCAACGAATCGGTCGCACCGAGCGACGCCGACAGCGACGGGATCGACGCGGTGACGACCGACATGCGTGCGACGTTCGCGGAGGCGCTGACGACGGACATGAGCTACCAGACGTTCCAGTCCGAGATCGACGACCACAAGGCCGCGGCGGCGGCCGCTGTCGGTGACCGGACGGAAGCCCAGCTCGACGAGCAACTGCCCGACACGCTGGATCTGACCGAGGACATGGATCCCGCGACGCGACAGAGCCTCGAAGACGCCCAGACCGCAGTCACCTGGCTTGATCGGCTGGTGTTCGTCCTCCCGCTGGTCGGGCTGGCACTCGTGGGCCTGCTGTACTACGCGACCCGCTCGGTCCAGACCGTCGCGGGTTCGCTCGGCGTCTCGCTCGTGGCCGCCGGGCTCCCGATCTACCTCGCGCTGGGGCCGCTGCAGTCGTTCGTCGAACGGAGCGTCACACAGCAGATCGCGGGCGGCGACGCGTCGGCAGCGCCGATGATCGAGCTGTTCCTGGGGATCGTCGGCCAGCTGTTCGGTCGCGTCGGCACCGTCTCACTGGCGTTCGCACTCGCCGGTGGCGTCGTCGTGGCGGCGTGGCTCCTGCTCAGGTACGACGTGATCGGCGGAGGCGAGGAGCGCACGGCAGCCGAGGCGGCCGCGGCCGCCGACGCCGAGGCGATGGCCCAGACGGAGTCCGAGAGCTCGGAGCCGGCCGAGGCCGAGGAGACGACGGCGACCGGAGAGACAGACGAAGCGTCCGCAGCGACAGACGAGTAACGGTCAGAGCTCGGTCGCGGCCTCTCTGTGGGCGGCCATCTCACTGACGACTTTCTCGCGGAGAACGTCGATGACCGCCGGGTTCGTTCCCTCGGGGACGATGAGGTCCGCGTTCTCCTTGGTCGGCTCGACGAACTGCTCGTGCATCGGCTTGACCGTCGACAGGTACTGCTCGACGACGCCGTCGACGGTGCGGCCGCGCTCGGTCACGTCCCGCTGGAGGCGACGGAGCACGCGAACGTCGGCGTCGGTCTGGACGTAGAGCGCGAGATCGAGCTGTGCGACGATCCGGTCGTGGTACAGCGCGAAGATCCCCTCCAGCACGACGATCGGCCCCGGATCGACCGTCCTGGCGGTCGGCGCGCGAGCGTGTCTCTCGAAATCGTACTGGGGCACCGTCACCGTCTCGCCGCGCGCGAGGGCCTCGACGTCCGCGACGAGGCGGTCCCAGTCGATGGCGTCCGGGTGGTCGAAGTTGCGGTCCTCGCGTTCCGCGAGCGGAAGCTCGGAGAGGTCCTCGTAGTAGTCGTCCAGCGAGATGATCGTTATCTCCGGATCGACCGCCGCCGAGAGATCCCTCGCGATCGTCGACTTGCCCGCGCCGGACCCCCCGGCGATACCGAGCACGAATGCATCAGCCATCCAGACGGCATCTCTGTCGTATCGGTACGAAAGATTTCCTATCTCGGTCGATCGGGAGAGCGCCAGGACTCCGTCTCATACTGCCGGCTGTAACTTCGTGAAGAGCTTCGCCACCCCGGGGCGGCGAAATCGTTCACAGATGGACAGCCGGTAGTATCAGGAGACCATCCCCCCGGTGAGCCGTCGATCGACCTCTTGTCCGACACCGACACTGAAGATCACGGCGGCCACGCCGACCCACGTGAGGAGCCCCTGCTGTGTGAGCGAGAGCGGCACGCCGACCGCGAACAGTCCCCACTGGACAGCTTCTCTCGTCTCACCCGACCGGTGGTGAGAGACGATCGACGGGACGAGTGCGAGCCCGGCGACGAGACCGAGGGCGACGCCCGTCGGAACGCGGACACCGCGGACGGACAGCGCCGGCAGCCACGCGAGCAGGGCGGCCCCGCCGAGGACGAGGCCGGCGAGGACGACGAGACGCCAGGGGGACGGGTCGTCGGAGCCCATACACGGTGTCGATACTCGATCCAGAGTGATAAGGATGAAGCCGGCGACAGCTACTCGATCCGCTCGCGGGCTCCGGCGACCAGCAGCGGCAGCGTGATCGTCGCGTCGGCGTACACCGAGGCGTTGCGGGCGGCCTTCTCCAGTTTCCCCCAGGAGCGGGCTTCGTCCAGCGTCGCGCCGGAGAGGCCGCCGGTGTTTGGCTGGTCCATCGTCAGCTGGACCGCGTAGTCGTAGGCGTCGGGCGAGACCAGCATCGTCTGGAGGACGTAGTTCTTCGGGACGCCGCCGCCGACGACCAGCGCGCCGGCCTCGTCGGCCTCGTAGGCCAGATCGGTGATCGCGGTCATGTCGCCAAGCGCGTCCAGGGTGAACGGCGAGGTCTGTGAGTACATCCACGACTGGAGCCCCAGCACGGAGTCCTGAACGGCCGGACAGTGGATCGGCACGTCGTGCTCGTAGGCCGCCGCGGCGATGCCGGCCCCCTCGTCGATGTCCTCGGACTCGTTGACCGCGGCGTTGGCCCGGCCCAGCTCCTCGGTGAGGCGCTGGATGGAGACGCCGCCGTCGTCACACTCCTCGGCGAGGACCGGGAAGACCTCGTCGCGGAGGTGTGATTCGAACAGCGCGAAGTGTTCCTGCGGGAGGTAGACGTTGTAGATGCGATCGACGCCCTCGTCGCGGAGGCTCTCGTCGTGCTCGCGCTCGGTCTTGCCTTCCTCGTGGACCGCACCGTGGTGGTGTTTGCCGCCGATAGCCTCGATCGTGTCGTGGGTGAGGTTCGCGCCGGTGGTCACCAGCGCGTCGACGTGGCCGTCCCGGATCAGGTCGGCGACGACCTGCCGCATCCCGGTGGGCACCATCGCACCCGCGAGCCCGACGAACGTCGTCACGTCGTCGTCACACATCGCCGCGAAGATGTCGACGGCCTCGTGGAGGTCCGCCGCGCCGATCCCCGCCGCGCCGTACTGTTCGACCAGTTCGCCGACGGTCATCCCGCCGCGAACGTCCGCGTGGTCGATCGGATCGTGGCTGAAGGTCTCGCGCTCGTCGTCGCTCATTGTCGGTACTCGACGGCCCCGCGCTTTCAACGTCGCGGTTCTACGGTCCTCAAATAAGCAGCTGTGTGTGGGGATGTCGGAGAACGTTTCACCGAGCAGTTATTTCGTATCAGTGTTCTGCAAAGTAGATGTGCGTAGGGAGTGCGGAAATTCCAGAGATGGGTCGCGCCGAAAGTGGGCCCATTTCACTGAGAACCGAGTGTGACCCGAAACTCTTCGAGGCTGTTTCGAAACGACTCCACGTCGGCCCCGTTGAATCCGAACCGATCCAGCGACGCTTCGAAGTCGTCACCACAGCGTCGCAGTTCGGTCCCAAACTCGTCTGCTCGAACAGCGACTCCACAGGCTGACGCCGGAGTTGCCTGGTTGGCTTCTCGACCAGGAGTCTGAAACGCCACACGGAGGTGCTCGTCGCCGATCCGTTCACAGACGAATGCGTCGCTGGTCTCCGGAAGATGGATACGCTGTGGCTCGTACAACTGGATCTCGTCGGAGAGTATACTCGCGACAGTCTGACAGAGTTCCCTGAGTGTGATGAGTGGGATCTCACCGACAAACTCGGGATACCAGTCGAAGAGCCACTCACGATCGGTTTCCCCTTCGTAGGTGTTGATTCGTTGTCCATCGACGGTGATTCGGAGACCACCGCGAACGAGAAGGGGCATTGTCGGTTCTGGCTCCGATTCGATGGTCAGATCAATCTCGATCATGGATAACGATTGCTCGGCTCACTCGGAATTATTTTAATATCTAGGAATATCAGGACAAACCCCCTCCGAGGACTACAAATCATATACCAGCCGATTCGAGACAGCATGAGAGAGGCGTGCCAACCATTCTGTGCCACTCCAAGCTGTGTGGCAAGATTCAACCACGGCAAGCGCTCGGCACGCCTCATACGGAAAGTTGTAGATCTTTACCAGATCGACCGCACGCCGTCGTGCGGTCGACTGGGTAAACGTCTACAACCGTCCGTATCAGCAATCGGTGGAACTGAGCGCCCCGTTCCGGGAACCCCGACGGCATCCGCGAGCGACTGCGCCGTTCGCATGGGCTGCGGGACTGCAACTGCACGAGCGCTCTCGGCGCTTCAGAACTGTCGCTCCCGATCTCTTGTCTAAACACAGCACCCGATCCCCGGCGAAAGCCCATCAGCCCCGAGTCCCAATCACGACCGTGAACACAGTCGACGTGCCACGACGGCTGCCCGAACGGACGCGCGAACGGCTCAGAAACCGCGTGACCCGGACGGGCGAACGGGACGACCTCGAAGTGACTGCGCCCTACACCGGCGAGCGGGTTGGGGCGGTGCCGCTGTGTACGGCCGAGGACGTGCAGACTGCCATCGAGCGCGCCCGAGCGGCCGGAGCGGCGTGGGCCGAGCGGCCGGTCGAACAGCGGGCGGCAATCGTCCAGTCCGTCGCCGACGAGATGCTCGACGACCGGGCCGGCCTGCTCGACACCGTCCAGCTGGAGACCGGGAAAGCCCGCTTCGACGCCCTCGAAGAACTGCTCGACGTGGTCCTCAACGCCGACTACTACGCGCGAAAGGGGCCGGGCTATCTGGCCGCAGACGAGCGAACGGGCGGACTCCCGCTGGTGACGACGGCGACGGAGTATCACGATCCGGTCGGCGTGGTGGGGCTGATCGAGCCCTGGAACTATCCCCTGACACTCGCCATCTCGGACATGCTCCCGGCGTTGCTCGCGGGCAACGGCGTCGTGCTGAAGCCCGCCGAGGCGACGCCGTTTACCGCGCTGCGGGCCGTCGAACTGCTGGATCGGGCCGGCGTCCCGACTGATCTCGTCCAGGTCGTGACCGGGCGCGGCGAGACGCTGGGCGAGCCGCTCGTCGAGGGGATCGACCACCTCACGTTCACCGGCTCGACGGCGACCGGACGGATCGTCGCCGGGCTGGCCGGCCAACAGCTCGTCGACGCGTCCCTGGAGCTGGGCGGCAAGAACCCGGCGGTCGTGTTAGAGGACGCGGACATCGCCGACGCCGCGCGTGGGATCGCGCGCGGAGCCTTCGCGAACGCCGGCCAGCTGTGTATCTCCTTCGAGCGCGTCTTCGTCGACCACCGGATCTACGACGACTTCCGCGACGCGCTGGTCCGGGCGACTGCACGGCTCGACGTTGGTGCGAGCTTCGACTTCGAGCCGGACGTGGGGTCACTGATCGCACAGCACCAGCTGGAGACCGTCCAGGCTCACGTCGCCGACGCCCGCGAGCGCGGTGCGACCGTCGAGACGGGCGGCCAGCGCCGCGAGGACGTGGGGCCGCTGTGTTACGAGCCGACGGTGCTGACGGGGCTGCCCGCAGACGCCGACGCCGCCCGTGAGGAGACCTTCGGGCCGGTACTGTCGGTGACGCCGGTCGCCGGCAGGGAGGAGGCGATCGCGCGCGCCAACGACACCGACTACGGACTCCACGCCAGCGTCTGGACCGACGACACCGAGCGCGGGCGAGGAGTCGCCCGCCAGATCGAGGCCGGTTCGGTCTCGATCAACGACGGCTACCTCGGAATGTGGGCCTCGACGGACGCGCCGATGGGCGGCGTCGGCGACTCCGGGATCGGTCGCCGTCACGGCCGCCAGGGGATCGAGAAGTACACCGAGACACAGACGGTCACGACCCAGCGCGGGCCGCCGCTGGCTCCCGTCGACGGCGTCCCCAAGCGCTGGATCGGGCGAGCGGCACAGGCCGGTGTCGAGGCCCTGCGCTGGTGGCGTCGCCACCGGCCAGGAGGACCGTAGTGCAGTTTCTCACCGGCTTCCCCGGCTTCCTGGGGTCGGCGCTGGTCGAGCGGCTGCTACAGCGTGGCGACGAACAGATCACCTGTCTGGTCCAGCCGGCATACCGGGAGGAGGCCCGGCGACGGCGGCGATCGCTGACCGAGGCCGCCGGAGTCGAGGCCGGACGACTCCGACTCGTCGAGGGCGACATCACCGAACCCGACCTCGGGCTCGACGACCCAGCGTCGCTGCGAGCGGCGACGCGGACGGTGTATCACCTGGCTGCGGTGTACGACCTCGGCGTCGAGCGGGCGCTGGCCGAGCGGGTCAACGTCGACGGGACCGAGCACGTGCTCGACTTCGCCGAACGGGCCGGCGTCGACCGCTTGCACTACGTCAGCACCTGCTACGTCAGCGGCCGCCACGACGGCACGTTCACCCACGAGGACCTCGACGTGGGCCAGTCGTTCAACAACCACTACGAGGCGACGAAGTTCGCCGCCGAGGTCGCCGTCCAGGAGCGCATGGCCGCGGGCCTCCCGGCGACGATCTACCGACCCGCGATCGCCGTCGGCGACAGCCAGACCGGCGCGACCCAGAAGTACGACGGCCCCTACTACCTCCTCGCGGTGCTCCGTCGCCAGCCACGTCTCGCCGTCGCGCCCGCACCCGCGGCACCGACGACCATGAACGTCGTGCCACGGGACTTCGTCGTCGACGCCATCGCGGCACTGTCCGCGCGGGCCGACACCGTCGGCGAGGTGTACCAGCTGTGCAACCCCCACCCGCCGACGGTCGCCGGCATCCTGCGCGCGTTCGGGCGAGCGACCGGACAGACCGTCGTCCCGCTGCGCGGGACCGCGGGACTCTCGACGGCGTTGCTGGAGCGACTCCCCGCGGTCGCCGAGCGATACGGCCTCGAACCGGCAGCGATGCCGTATCTCACGCACCCGACGACCTACACCGACACGAACGCCCGTCGAGCGCTGTCGGGGACGGGCGTGGCCTGCCCGCTGTTCGAGAGCTACGCCGACAGGCTGGTCGCCTACGCCCGCGAACACCCGGGGATCGACGACAGTGCGATGGTGTGAACGACTGTCGTCGTCCGAGAACTGCTGTTTCGTCGGCTTTCGCCCACAGGCGAGTGGAACCCACAGAAACTGGGCGCGATCGTGGACGACCCGTCGCCGATGTGCGCGAAAGGCGACGTATGGAAAGCAAACGTCCAGCAGAATCGGAGCAAAGAAAACGAAATGCAAGCCTTTATCCCTGTGACTGGCATTTCGTTAATTGCAATGGCAAACGGTACTGTCGATTTCTTCAACGACACAGGCGGTTACGGTTTCATCGAGACAGAGGATGCGGACGACGACGTTTTCTTCCACATGGAAGACGTGGGCGGCCCGGACCTCGAAGAAGGCACAGACGTCGATTTCGACATCGAACAGGCCGACAAAGGCCCCCGCGCGACGAACGTCGTCCGCAACTAACGTTTCGGAGCTGCCGTCGGTGCTGACCGCGCCGCTTCGCGGCGTATGAGGCCAGACCGGTCGCGGGTCTCCCGCCGGCCGGCGACGGCGCTTCTCTTCCAGACCGCCATCGCGGCGCGACGGACAACGTTTTCACCGATCTCACCGACCAGAGCGACGCCACTGTCGTCGCCGAAATAGACAACTGCCCGTTCAAGCACCCGCTTCGGTCTCGACGGGCTCGGCAGTCTCGGTCGGCGACGGCGCTTCCGTCATCGTGGGCTCTCCCGATTCAGTCTCGGTCGCGGTCTCGCCGGTCGTCTCGGTCGCGTTGTCGACCGGCGGTGGCGTGATCGTCGCCGTCGGCGTCTCGGTGTCCGGCAGATCCACGTCGACGGTCGCGTCCTCCGTGCGGACCACCTGGAACGGTTCGCTCTCACCGTCGACGGTCCCGATCGCTAGCGCGGAGTGCGCGCTCCCGTTGTCCAGTGCGATCTCGGTCGTCGCCACGATCGGTCCGTCGTTGTCCGCGGTCGCCTCGCGAACGTCGACGGTGTAGTTCCCGGCCGGGACAGTGACGTAGTCCGACGCCTCGCCGTAGAAGACGTTCTCCGCGAGAACCGTCGTCTCGTTGCCCGTGCCGACGGTCACGTCGACGGCCGGCGCGTCGGGCGAGAGGTGGAGGACGCTGACCGCCGACTCACCGGCTGCCGGCTCGTAGGCGTTGTCGTCGTAGCGGATCGGCGAGAAGGGAACGCTCGCGTCGCCGCTCACCTCGCCGGCCGCGGCGACGGTCGTGACCGACCGGGGGTCGAGCGCCACCGTGTCGTCGAAGACGACGGTTCCCGTGTCGTTGGTAGCGATCGTGACGTTGTACGTCCCCGCCGACAGCGTCAGGTAGTCACCGACCTCGCCGAAGGAGAGATTCTGTACGACGGTCTGGTCGTCGACAGTGACATCGACGGCCGGCGCGTCGGGAGCAGCGTGGGCGACGCGGAGATACGACGTGTCCTGTGTCGCCGGCTCGGCGTCGTCGTCGGCCAGCTGTGTCGCGACGACACCGCCGGCCGTCAGGAGACTGCCGGCCACCAGTAGCGACGCGATCAGCGCACCGATCGTCCGTGCGTTTCGTGACATACACTCGCGTCGTCGATCCAGCACCGTTTTGTTATAAATCGCCATCTTGCAGGGCCGCGGGTCGGCGTCGGCCCCGGGGAGCGGTAATCCCACGTTGTCCACTGGCATCCGAGAATAACGCGACCGTATCCCGGCACGTCGTCCAGCCGCCGGCCGCTGAAAGCAGGGGTTATCCGCCCGACGACGGCCGCTCGGGGCGACGACGGAACCCATATACGTCCCAGTCGCGAGACCTAGGTATGAACTACGATGCAGCTCTCGACCGGGCGTTCGACGCGCTCCCCGACCAGCCGCGGGACGCGGGTGAACGCCTGTCGGTTCCGGACCCCGAAGGACAGACCGACGGCGCGTTCACACGACTGACGAACCTCCAGGCCATCGCGGACGCGCTCTCGCGAGAGGCAAAGCACGTCCACCGGACGATCCAGCGCGAGTTCGGGACCAACGGCCAGTTCGACGGCAACGAAGCCCGCTACAACGGTGACTTCGCCGTCAGCGACTTCGAGGCCGCTATCGACGCCTACGTCGCCGAGTACGTCACCTGCTCGGAGTGTGGCCTGCCCGACACCCGACTCACCACCGAGGACGGCGTCGACATGCTCCGCTGTGAGGCCTGCGGTGCCTTCCGCCCGGTCACCAAGGAGTCGACCAAGAACACCCAGACCGACCGGCCGACCCTCGAAGAGGGCGAGACTTACGAGGTCAAGATCACCGGCACCGGCCGCGAGGGCGACGGCGTCGCCGAGAAGGGCAAGTACACGATCTTCGTCCCCGGCGCGCAGGAAGGCGACGAAGTGGAGATCTACATCGAGAACATCAGCGGGACGCTGGCCTTCTCGCGGCTCGCATAAGCACCGCAACGACTTTCATCACCTACACCATCACCACGAGCGATGCGATTCGGCGTCGACGAGGCCGGAAAGGGACCGGTGCTGGGATCGATGTTCGCCGCGGCGGTCCGCTGTGATCCCGGCGACCTCCCCGACGGCGTCGGTGACTCGAAGGGAATCCCCGACGAGCGACGGGAGCGACTGGCCGAGGCGATCCGGTCTGTCGCGACGGTCGGGCTCGCCGAGATTCCACCGGCGCGAATCGACGATCCCGAGACGGACATGAACACGCTGACCGTCGCCGCCCACGCCGAGGCGCTCTCGGCAGTCGCGACGGACGATCTCTCGGGGCTGGTCGACGCCGGCGACACGGACGCCGAGCGGTTCGGCCGGCGGGTGGCCGACCGGGTCGACGCCGAAATCGACCTGGGGGCCGCACACGGGGCCGACGAGACCGACCCGCTCGTCGGGGCGGCCAGTATCGTCGCCAAGTCCGCCCGCGAGGCCCACGTCGCGGCGCTGGCCGAGGAGTACGGCCCCGTCGGGAGCGGCTACCCGAGTGATCCGACGACACGCGAGTTTCTGAAGTGCTACGTCGACGAGCACGGCGATCTACCCGACTGCGCGCGGGCGTCGTGGTCGACCTGCGACGACGTGCTGGCCGCCGCGGAACAGTCGTCGCTGGCGTCGTTCTGAACGCGCAGCCACCAACAATTCGCGCGGCCTTCCAGCGAGGGACTTCGAGCCGAAAAGCGTGGTCGTGTTACTCGCTTCGCTCTTCCTCGTCAAGCACCAGCCGGCGGAGGATGTCACCGTAGGCCGGCCGCGTGATCAGGACGCCGATGAGGACGCCGACGATGGTGATGATGGCGAACCCGGTGAGGTCACCGAGGCCCAGCACCGTCAGCGGGCTCATGGCGATGATCGTCGTCGCGGCGGCGGCTCCGATCACCCAGAAGGCCTTGCGGAAGCGGTTCTGGAACACCCGTCCCGTCGCGACGCCCTCGCGCTGGAGGATCTCGTCGGCGATGATGATCAGGTCGTCCACCCCCGTCCCGATCACCGCGATGAACCCGGCGATGTGTGACAGGTCCAGCGGGAACTGGATGACCGAAACGAACCCGAGCAGGAGTAACACCTCAGAGAGTGCAGTGACGATCATCGGGACCGCAACGCGGGGATCGCCGTAGCGCAGGTAGACGGCGATCGACACCGCGAGGACGGCGATGATACCCGTGATCAGCGAGTTCGTCTTGAACTGGTCTGCCAGTGCCGGCTCCAGCGAGGTGGTCTGTGCGTTCTGGAAGTCAAGCGGCGCGGGCAGTGGCTGGCCCGCCTTCAGGCTGAGCTCGATGTTGCGCGCTTCCTCGCGGGTGTTGGTCTCGATGACAAAGGTCGGATCGTTCGCAAAGCTCCCGTCGGCAAAGAGCCCGACCAGCCCCGGCGAGATGCCCTTGGCGGTGACGACCTCGTTGTTCAGCGACGCGATCAGACACTTGCCCGAGCTCTGGTTCGGGTTCTCGGCGTTGTACCCGCATCTGATCGCCCCGCGTGCGGTGTTTGGCTCGTCGAGTCCGGTCGCCCGAACCCCTTCGAGGAACTGGTCGACCGCGTCGTCCCGAATCGTGACGCTGACCTGGTACCCCTGTTGTCCGTCGACCTTGCGGGCGTTTCCGATGCCGTCGATGTCCTCTCGACTGACGATCTGCTGGCGGACGAACGTTCCGTTGTCGGCGGCGTAGCCACCGTACACGCGGACGATCCCGCGGTTTGCGACGATCGAGCGGAGTTCGTCGATGTCACGGCCCGGAGCCTCGATGACGACGAAGTTCTGTCCGGTCGCCGACTGGGCCGACTGGACGCTCCCGCCGCTGAGCGCGGACTGGGAGAGCTTCTCGTCGATGACTTCGACCATCTCGTCGCGGGTCGCTCGGGTCACGCCGTCGCGAACGTCGCTCTCTGACACGTCGTAGCCCTGTTCTTGCAGGGCGGCGGCGAGTTCGGCCTGCGTGACGTTCTCGGAGTACACCTCGACGGTGCCGTCGGCGTTTGGCTCGTTGGGTGCTCGCGCGTTCACGTCGACGGGATCGACGCCGAGTTGCGAGACGAGTTCGTCCTCGATGGCGATCGTCTCGTTGGTCTCGTCACCCGCGCCGACGGGCTGGATGCCGACGTTCTCGGCGGTCGTCCCGACGATCGGTGCCCGGATGCGCGAACCGCCGTCGAGTTGGATCCCGTACTGGAGGTTCGTGATGCCAGCCGCGGAGGCGTTCGCGCCGTCGGGCTGGGCCGTCGCGTTGTCGCCGGTAGCGACCGTCGCGCCGGGCACCAGTAGCGTCACGGTACTCCCGAGGGCGAGCACGACCAGCAGGATGATCCGCCAGTTGTCGCGGAGCCCGCTCATCGGTTCACCCCCTCGAACTTGTACCAGCGAAGCAAGGAGAGGTTCAACATGTAGGTGTTCATCAGGTCGGCCGCCAGCCCGATCACCAGCACAGTCCCGATCGAGGCCATCAGCTGGATGTTGAAGAAGGAGGCGACCACTGCCATCACTGCCATCGCCGACAGCGACGTGATCGTCATCGTCACACCGGTCTCCATCGCGCGGTGGACGCTCTCGTAGAACGACCCCGAGCGACGCAGGATGTGGTTGTTCAGCAGGATGTCCGAGTCGACGCTGTAACCGATCAGCATGAGGAGCGCGGCGACGGTCCCCAGCGACAGCTCGATCCCGAGGACGTTCATCGCCGCCAGCGGGATCACGATGTCGGAGAACGCCGAGACGACGACCGCGATGCTCGGGACGAACGAGCGAAAGAGCGCGAAGACGATCGCACTCATCCCGGCGAAGGCGATCAACACGCCGACGACCGCCGTCGTCTGGTTGTCACCACCGAAGGTCGCAGAAGTCGAGGAACTCGACAGGAGCTGCATGTCGGCACTCTGGGCCTGGTCCCGCAGCGACTGCGTGTCGAACGACTGGAACCGGACGATGTACTGATTCTCGTTCGGTCCGACGGTCTCGGCCTCCGCGTTCTCGGCGGCCTGCTGGACCGAGATCGGTTCGGTGTCGAACTCGTCGTCGATCTCTGCCTTGGACATCGACGTGACGACTGTCAGCTCGGAACCACCCGTGAAGTCGATCCCCGGTGAGACGGGCGCACCGGGCGACGCGACCGATCCGGACACGAACAGGGACCACCCGACCAAAATCAGTATCGCGAGGGCGAGTACCGCCAGCGGCACGGCCGCCAGCTGGCGGTTCGTGTACTGGTCGTAGTCGACCTCCGGTACCTCGAACGCGTTCATGGGCGTGGGTGTGCGAGCCCCCCGAATAAGCCTTCTTATCTCGCGACACACGGACACGACGACAGCGTCGCCGCAGCCGAGACGCGGCGCAGTCCCGGCGGTCCAGTGTCCCGGTCGGAGCGATCGACGGCTCCGATCAGTTCGGCAGGTACCGGACCGAGACGACGCCGTCGCCGACGCGTACGCTGACCCGATCGACGCCGAGTCGGGCGGCCCGTTCCCTGGTCGCCTCGTCGTCGAGCACGTCGTCGGCGGCTGCCTCGGCGTCTGGAACCGTCAGGACGTGGACCTCGCCCTCCCCGGCGCGTTCGCGTTTGGTGATCTCGCCGTCGGCCTGCTCGGCGGCGATGTCGCGGGCGAGGGTCGTCGGCGATTCCGGACTCCGCTCGACCGGGATCTCCCACTGGCGCTCGATGTCGACGATCTGGTAGGCGACTTCGAGCGGTGGTTCCGGTTCGACGGTGGCCTCGATCACCTCGTCGGCGGCGAGGCCGGGGTTCTCCGAGAGCGTGACGACCTGCTGGTCGACCACGTCGCGCAGCGTCGCCGTCTCGTCGTCGGCAGCGGTCACGAGAAACGTGCTCGATTTCATGTCTCTCCGTAGCGGTCGAGTGCTTTTGCCCGTCACGGTTCCGGCCGGTCACCAGCGGCGCGCGACCACCAGCATCGCCACCCCGACGAGCAGCGGCGGGGCGATACCGGCGGGTCGCGGCAGGGCGTACAGTGCCGCGACGACCGACGAGAGGAGTGGGTTCGACGGGAGCGTCTGCTGTGCCGCCGGGGCGGAGATCAGCGCCCCGAGATACAGCGACCCGAGAAAGCCGTAGCCCAGCCCCGCCAGGACGGCCGCGAACCGTCGGTCGGCACGGCCCCGTCTGAGCCGGCGGGCGACGAACAGCACCGGCGCGATCAGCGGCGCGACCACGAGCATCCCCACGAAGACGAAAAACGCCCGGACGAAGCTGAACTGACCGCCGCCCCCGCCGATCGTCTCGGCGATCAGGACGACGAGCGCGAGCGTAAACAACAGCCCAGTCGCCAGTGCGGCCAGTCCGCCGACGACGACGTAGGTGCGAAACAGCACGGAATCACTGGACCGGAAGGCGTAGGGAAAGGCCCCAAAGAGGCCGTCGTAGCTGTCGTCCGCGTCCTCGGTGGCTGCGCTGTCCTCGCCGTCCTCGGACGGTACACCGGTCCCGACGGCGTCGCCGGTCGCCCCGCTGGCTCCCGGTTCGGCGGCGTCTTCGGCCATGGCCGAGCGTACGGCTCGCCCGTGGTTAAACGCCGTGTTTCGAGGGGACGACTCGTCCACCGAGAGTGCGAGGCGAAGAGAACGGACTTTTTACCGGTCCGGGCGAGGCGAGCGTATGAACGTCGACATCGGAAACGCACTGGCAGCGGTCGCCGAGCCCGGCCTCTCTCGGGACGAACTGGCGACACTCGACGACCGCGTCGCACGGGCTCACGACCGAATCGAGCGCGGGCGGGCCGACGACGAGTTCGGCTACGCCGCCCTGAACCTGCCGACGACGACCGACGCCGAGGCGATCCGCGACGCCGTCGCGCCGGTCGCGGACGCGGAGACGGTCGTGACGGTCGGTATCGGTGGCAGCGCGCTCGGTGCGCGGACGATCACGAGCGCACTGGCAGCTGACGGCGGGACGAGCCACGTCGTGCTCGACAACGTCGATCCGGACCACGTCACCCGCGTCCTCTCGGATCTGTCGCTTTCCGAGACGGCGATCAACGTCGTCTCGAAGTCCGGCACCACGGCCGAGACGCTGTCGAACTTCCTCGTCGTCCGCGAGGCGATGATCGAGGCCGGGGTCGACTGGACCGAACGGACGGTCGTCACGACCGGCGACGAGGGGCCGCTGGCGGCGCTTGCCGACGAACACGACCTGCCGACGCTGGCGGTGCCCGACGGCGTGCCGGGCCGCTTCGCGGCGCTGTCGTCGGTCGGGCTGGTGCCGGCTGCGATCCTGGGCTGTGACATCGAGGGGCTGCTCGACGGGGCGGCGGCCGCCGCCGAGACGCTCGACTCGTCGCTGTTCGACTGTCCCGCCTACGCCTACGGCGCGGTCGCGTACGGCCTCGAAGAGCGCGGCGCGACGATCAACGCCGTCGTCCCCTACGCCGAGCGACTGGAGCCGTTCGCCGAGTGGTTCGCCCAGCTGTGGGCCGAGAGTCTCGGCAAGGACGGCCGGGGCCAGACGCCGGCCCGCGCACTGGGCGCGACCGATCAACACTCTCAGCTGCAGCTGTATCGGGCGGGCCGCCGGGACAAGCTCGTGACGCTGCTCCGACCCCGCGAGCGGCCGTCGCTTGACGTGCCGGCCGCGGCGGCCGACGCGCTCGCCCACCTCGAAGGGACCGACCTCGGAGAACTGCTGGACACGGAACTGCGCGCGACCGAGGCCAGTCTCGCCGAAGCCGGCCAGCCCAACGTCCGCGTCGAACTCGACCGCCTCGATCCGCGAGGGCTGGGCGAACTCCTCTACGCGATGGAGGCCGCCTGTATCCTCGTGGGCGAACTGGCCGGCGTCGAGACGTTCACCCAGCCCGCCGTCGAGTGGGGCAAGCAGGCCGCCAGAGACGTCCTCGAAGGCGACGAGACCGAGAAGACCGCCGCCATCGAAGACAAGCACGAACTGATCGTCGACGGCGGGGACGGACGGTAGCGTATTTAGGGCCGAGCCCCGAACGGCCGGGTAGATGGGGTCGGATCTGTACCACACCGCCGATCGCTCGGTACGACTGGAGGCCGCCGTCACGTCGCTGGCCGTGATCGCGTTCGCCTATCTGGTGGGGCTCGTCCTCGCGTCGCTGGGCGTCAGCGTCGCCGACGCGCTCGGCGTCACCGAGTCGACAACGCCGGTCGTCTACTACTCGGTGCAGTACGCGCTCTTGCCGGCGGGCTTTCTGGTGACCGTGTTCGGGTACCACCAGAGCCGCGAGACGGACGGACCCGTCCGATTTCACACCCCGACGCTCCGAGACCTGGGCTGGATCGCCCTTGGCTTTCTCGTCTTGCTGGCCGCGTCGACGGCCCTAGAGCAGCTCATCGGACTGCTGGGCGTCGAGACGGCACAGAACCAGGCGATCCTCACGGGCCGCGAGCACCCGCTGCTCTTTCTGGCCTTGCTCCCGATCACGGTGTTGCTGGTCGCTCCGGGCGAGGAACTGCTCTTTCGCGGCCTCGTCCAGGGGAAGTTCCGTCAGGCGTACGGCTCGGTGCCGGCGGTCGTGATCGCGAGCCTGCTGTTCGGGCTCTCTCACTCGGGGGCGCTGTCCGGAGCGGGCACGGTGACCTACCTCGCCGTGGCGACGGTCCTCGGACTGATCCTGGGTGCCGTCTACGAACACACCGAGAGTATCCTCGTTCCGGTCGGGATCCACGCGGCCTGGAACGTCTCGATCTACCTCGGCCAGTGGCTCCAGGCCGTCTACGGACTCTCGCTACTTGGATAGAGGCGGGTGTGACGGCCGTCTGACGGGGCTTTATGCAGTAATCTCTCTTATCGAGTGGTATGCCAACCCGGTACACGGTCGTGTGCGACGACGACCAGGCCAGGGCGATCAGTCGGCTGGCCCACCGGTACGGGATCACCGAAGAGGAGGTCCTCGAACAGTTGCTCGATCTCGGACTCGAAGCCGCCGAGGAGTCGACAGTTTAGGCGGGATTCTTCCGCGAGAGATCGCTACCACAGATCGGACAGCGGTCGTGGTTCTCGTCGAACTCGCGGCCACACCCCTGACACTGGAAGCGCCAGTCACGCTGCTCGTCGATGCCGTCCTGTGCGATCACTTCGACGGCAACCGAGAGCTTCTCCGAGACGTTCTGCATCGCGTAGTCGTCGGTGACCAGCCGCCCGTCGAGTTCGAACGTGGCAGCGATCAGGCGAACGTCGGTCTGGGAGAGTTCCGCGAGGTCGCCGGTCTCGTCGGCGGCCCGCTCGACCCGTTCGACGGTCTCCGGTTCGGGGATGTGCATGTGCATTCCCGACCCTTCCAGCGCGTCGAAGCGGTAGGCGCTCTCGTCTTCGAGTTCCTCGCGGACGAGCGGAATCGAAGCGATCGGCTCGTCGGTGTGATACTCGTTGATAAACGCCGAGGAGTCCAGAATGTACATCTAACGCTTGACGATCATGTGGTCTTTGACTGCCTGGACTCGCTCGACCGGGACGAGCAAACGCCCGGTCTCGTCGCGCTCGAACTCCGTCTGGCCGAGCGCGCCGTCGGCGTCGATGAGGAGGTGCTTCAGTGCCCCCGTGTCCAGATCCATCGTGATGTTGTACAGACTACCGATCTCGGTTCCGTCCGTCCCCATGACGTCTTTCCCCGAGAGGTTCTCGGCGAGTATTTCTGCCATACTGGCCCCTTCCGATTCCTGTACCATAAACGCCACGGGCCGTCAGACGTGCTGGCATACGGTATTAGTGTCTGCCGTCCGAGGGTGTGGTATGGACCGCCGCGACTACCTCGCCGCGCTCGTGACCGCGCCCGTCGTCGGCCTCACCGGCTGTGCCGGCGACGGCGGGACGACCGACACGCCGTCGGCGACCGAGACGACGCTCACCGCGACTGACACCCCGACACCGACCGCGACCGACACGCCAACCGACACCCCGACCGCGACCGACACGCCGACGCCGACACCCACCGACACGCCCACCGCGACACCGACGGTCGCCCAGACGGTCACGGTGGCACCGGAGGGACGGCTCCGGTTCTCGCCGGAGTCGTTCGAGATCAGTGCCGGCGAGACCGTCCGCTGGGTGTGGCAAGCGGGCGGTCACAACGTCGCCCCCGACACGACACCCGAGGAGAGCGACTGGTCCGGGACGCCGGGGACCGACACCTACGCCAGTGGCTACACGCACGTCTACACCTTCGAAACGACGGGCACCTACGAGTACTACTGTGTGCCCCACCGAGGGTCCGGGATGACCGCGTCCTTCGAAGTCGTCTGATCGTGCCAGCGACGCTACAGACGCCGAGATTACGATGCACTTATCAGGTGCGACCGACTCCGAACGAATAACTTCTGGACGGTGATCTCTCATGTCCGAACCCGATTCTCACGCTGACGACGACGCCGACGCTGGTGGCCTTCGAACCCCGATCGTGGCGGTGCTCGGCCACGTCGACCACGGCAAGACGAGCCTCCTGGACAAGATCCGTGGCTCGGCGGTGACCGCGGGCGAGTCCGGCGCGATCACCCAGCACATCGGCTCGACGGCCGTGCCGCTGGACGTGATCTCGTCGATGGCCGGCGACCTCGTCGACCCGACCGACTTCGACCTCCCCGGCTTGCTGTTTATCGACACGCCGGGCCACCACTCGTTCTCGACGCTGCGATCGCGCGGCGGCGCGCTGGCCGACATCGCGATCCTCGTCGTCGACGTCAACGACGGCTTCCAGCCCCAGACGATGGAGGCCATCGACATCCTCAAGCGGACCCAGACGCCCTTTATCGTCGCCGCAAACAAGATCGACACCGTCCCCGGCTGGAACCCCAACGAGGGCGAACCGGTCCGGGTGAGCAAGGAAAAGCAGTCCGACCGCGTCCAGGGCGACCTCGACGAGAAACTGTACGAGATCATCGGCCAGCTCTCGGACAACGGCTTCTCGGCCGACATGTACTGGCGCGTCCAGGACTTCCAGAACAACATCGGCGTCGTCCCCGTCTCGGCCGAGACCGGCGAGGGCGTGCCCGACCTGCTGACGGTGATGATGGGGCTGTCCCAGCGATACCTCAAAGAGGAGATGTCCATCGACGTTGGCGGGCCCGGCGTCGGCACCGTCCTCGAAGTGACCGACGCCCGCGGGTTCGGAACGACCGTCGACGCCGTCGTCTACGACGGGACCATCAGCGAGGACGACGAGATCGTCGTCGGCGGCCTCGACGGCCCGATCGTCACGGAGGTCCGAGCGTTGCTGAAGCCCCAACCGCTGGCGGAGATCCGTACCGAGAAGCAGTTCGAGCGCGTCGAGTCGGTCGCCGCGGCAGACGGGGTGAAAATCGCCGCGCCGGATCTCGACGACGCGATGGCCGGAGCACCGGTCCGGGTCGTCCGCGACCGCGATGTCGACGAGGTCATCCTCGAAGTCGAGGAGGAACTGGCCGGCTTCGAGGTCTCGACGGCCGAGGAGGGCGTCGTCATCAAAGCCGACACGCTCGGCTCGCTGGAAGCGCTCTCCGGGACGCTCGAAGAACACGAGATTCCCGTGATGCGCGCCGAGGTCGGCGACGTGGCTCCGCGGGACGTTCGGGTCGCCGAGACCGCGGGCGAGCCGATCAACCGGGCCGTCCTGGCCTTCGGGGTCGACACGCTCGACGACGCCGAACGGCTGGCCGACCAGGAGGACGTGGAAATCTTCGCCGACGACGTGATCTATCAGCTGATCGAGAGCTACGAGGACCACGTCGAGGCCATCGAGACCGCCCAGCAAGACCAGATCCTCGACAACATCACCCGCCCCGCCCGCTTCCAGATCCTCCAGGATCACACCTTCCGCCAGTCTGACCCCGCCGTCGTCGGCGTCGAGATCCTCGCCGGACGGATCAAGCGAAACAGCAACGTCGCGCTGTTCGACGGCGACGAGCCCGAACGCGTCGGCCACCTCAAGTCCATCCAGGACGAGGGCGAGGACGTCGACGAGGCGAACCGTGGCGACCGCGTCGCCGTCTCCATCGACGGACCGACCGTCGGCCGTCAGATCGAGGAGGGCGACGAGCTGTGGACCGAACTGCCCGAGAAACACGCCAAGATCCTCGAACAGGAACTCAAAGAGGACATCACGGGCGACGAACGCGAGGCGCTCAATCAGTACCTCGAAAAGCAGCGCAACCGCGACCCCTTCTGGGGGAAGTAGCGGACGACGGCACCGTGACGCCGGCCGCCGAGTAATAATATTTAATTAGACGGCGGCCGCCGGTACGGGTAGGATGCTCTCGGGCGAACTGGCGACCGCGGACCTGGTGCTGGTCGCGATGGCGCTGCCCCTGCTGGTGGCGTCGCTGGTCGGCGTCGTCTTCTCGGTACAGTTCGGCGTCGCGATGGGTGCCGGGAGTGTGCCGGCCGGCGGGACGCTGGGCTACGCGCTGTTTTACGATCCGCCGGCAAGCGAGTAGCAGAGCGTCTACTGTGCCGTCGGCGCGGCGTCGTCGGTCATTGCCTGCTTGACCTGCAGCGCCGCCGACGCGGCCAGTCCGTGGACGAGGTCGTCGCGCTCGTCGTCGGTGATCTCGACTTTGTCCTCGGTCGGCGAGTAGCCTGCGCTGACGACCGAGCCAAGCGGTGGCTGGACGGCGATCGTCGCACGCGGTCCGCTCGAACCGCTCGTGATCTCGGAGCCGACCACGAACTCGCCGGGGAGGACCTCACGGAGTCCGGCCGCCACGTGGGTCAGATCGCGACGGAGCGACTGACGCTGCTCCGGCGTCAGGTCCACCTCCTCTACGTCTGCCCCAAACTGTGTGTTCCCGTACATTCGGTTTCCGGTGCATCTATGCGAACAGAGTTTAAAAGGGCGGCGATGGTTACAGCGCTGGCCGGCTTCTGCCGTAGGCGGCACAGACGACGGCGCTTGCGTACTCCTCGTCGGCCTCGACCGACCGCACGACCGTCTCCGTGTCGACGAACGTCCAGTCTCGGAGCTGGCGGCCGGCCGCCAGTCCCGCCTCGATCTCTGCCCGCACGTCGTCGGGGTCCCCGCCGGAGACCTCGTAGAAGATGCCGCGGCCGGACTCGCTTCGCGACCAGCCGATCCCAGCCGCCACGCGTTCGCCGGGCGCGGCCGTCGCAGACGACTCGACGGTGTGGAGTTCCGCGCCGACCGGCCCCAGGTCCGGGGCGGTGCCGACGACTTCGATCTCCGGATCGGCCGGGATGACCGACGACAGCGTCACGAGGTTGTAGTTGTGGATGCCCGCGTCGGCCAGCGCGGCGTCGAACGACGACAGCTCTGTGGGGCCGCCGGCAGTCCCCCAGACGATCCGGATAACGCTCATACTCGCCGTTGGACGACGCTCGCTGTAAGGGGTTTCGCTTCACGGAGCCGACGGTGTGACCCCAGCGACACGCCAGCGCGAGTGTGACCGTCCGCCCGACGGAATCAAAAACGATGTCTGTCACAACCGGATAGAGACAGACGATGTACAGCGACATTCTCGTTCCGACAGACGGCAGCGACTCTATCGAGCAGGTCCTCGAGCACACGATCGATATCGCCGACGGACGAAACGTCACCGTCCACGCGCTCTACGTCGTCGACGACCGGGCGTTCCTGTCGATGGACGACGACATGCAAGACGAAGTGCTAGAAGAGCTGAAAGCCGAGGGGCGAGCCGCCACCTCGGACGTGGCGGCGGCCCTCGAACAGGAGGGCCTCTCGGTGACGAAGACGATCCGCCGCGGACGGCCGGCCGACCACATCGTCTCGTACGTCGAAGAGGCCGGGATCGATCTGGTGACGATGGGGTCACAGGCGGGCGAATACGAGCAGAACATGCTCGGCAGTACGTCCCAGAAGGTCGTCACGCAGTCTCCCGCACCGGTGCTGACCGTCGACGTCTCCGACGCCTCCGAGTAGGGCGCTGAAGACGGAGTCGGACTGTCGGCTGTTCGGTCGAAAGTGCGTCGCCACCCCGTGAGATCGTCCGACGGCGACAGCAGCGTCAGGCGAAGGCGACGGGAACGCTGCCGCCCTCGGTGCCGTCCTCGATCTTCTCGAGAGCGTCGTCGAAGTCCGCCTCGGTGACGGTCGTGCGCTGGTCGCGGATCGCGAACATGCCGGCCTCGGTGGCCAGCGACGCCAGCTCGGCACCCGAGAGGCCGTCGGTCTTGCCGGCGATCGACGACAGCTCGACCGTATCGGCCAGCTCCATCTCCTCGGTGTGGATCTCCAGAATGCGCGTCCGCCCGTCGAAGTCCGGGTTGGGGACCTCGATGAGGCGGTCGAAGCGGCCGGGCCGGAGGATCGCGCGGTCGAGCATGTCGAAGCGGTTGGTGGCGGCGATGATGCGGATCTCGCCGCGTTCGTCGAAGCCGTCCATCTCGCTGAGCAGCTGCATCATCGTCCGCTGGACCTCGGCGTCGCCGGAAGTCTTCGATTCGGTCCGCTTGGCCGCGATGGCGTCGATCTCGTCGATGAAGATGACGGCGGGTTCGCGGTCGGCCGCCAGCTCGAACAGGTCACGGACGAGTCGCGCGCCCTCGCCGATGAACTTCCGGACCAGCTCGGAGCCGGCCATCTTGATGAACGTGGCGTCGGTCTCGTTGGCGACGGCTTTGGCCAGCATCGTCTTCCCCGTGCCGGGCGGACCGTGCAGGAGGACGCCCGACGGCGGTTCGATGCCGACCTCGCGGAACTGCTCGGCGTTGACCAGCGGCTCCTCGACGGCCTCCCGAACTTCGCGGATCTGCGCTTCGAGCCCGCCGATGTCGCCGTAGGTCACGTCGGGGGAGCCGTCGACCTCCATCGCCTGTGCGCGAGCGTCTTTCTCGCCTTCGAGGATCTCCTTGACGCTGAACGAGTCGTTGATCGCGACCCGATCGCCGGCTTCGAGCCGTTCCCGCATCGACGGCGAGACCTCGGTCAGCACCTCCTGGTTGTTGCCGTGTTGTTTGACGATCACGCCGTCGTCGGTGACCTCCTCTGCCGTCGCGATGTACAGCGACGAGGTCTTCAGCATCTCGTTTTCCCGTTCGATGCGGTCGACGTCCTCCGTCAGCGAGCGCCGACGGTCTTTGGCCGCGTCGAGTTGCGATTCCAGTTCGTCGTTGACTTCCACGATCTGTTCGAAGTGATCCCGCAGCGCTTCGAGGCGCTCCTCGGGGGTCATGTCGGGATCGAGATCCAGCCGGGGCCGATCGGGAAGCGAGGGACTGCGCGACATCTGGTTATCGAACGTAGGGAACTGAACTATTAAGGGCCTTTGGGTCAGGTACGCATAGCCGAGCCGACACGCGTCGCCGGACGGCAGCCTGCCGTGCGTCAGCTCAGCTGGTCGAACTCGTCGAGGTACTCGCCGTAGGTGTCGATGGCTGCCTCGACCGGAGCCGAGGTCGACATGTCGACGCCGGCACCCTGGAGCAGTTCCAGCGGGTACTCCCGGGAGCCCTTCCGGAGGAAGTCGATGTAGCGCTGGGCAGCGGGTTCGCCCTCCGAGAGGATCCCGTCGACGAGGGCGACGGCCGCCGAGATGCCCGTCGCGTACTGGTAGACGTAGAACGAGCGGTAGAAGTGCGGGATGCGCATCCACTCGCGAGCGATCCGGTCGTCGACGTTGGCGGGTGCGTAGTAGTCGCTCTTGAGGTCGTGATAGAGCTCGTCCAGGCGGTCGGGCGTCAGCGGTTCGCCGGCCTCGCTCATCTCGTGGGCGCGGTGCTCGAACTCCGCGAACATCGTCTGGCGGAACAGCGTCGATCGGAACCGTTCGAGGTACTCGTTGAGGACGTGTCGGCGGAGTCGCTCGTCGTCGACCACGTCCAGCAGGTGGTGGGTCAGCAGCGTCTCGTTGACCGTCGAGGCCACCTCGGCGACGAAGATCTCGTAGCCCGAGTAGACGTAGGGCTGGGACTCGCTGGTGTACTCCGAATGCAGCGAGTGGCCCAGTTCGTGGGCCAGCGTGTACATCGACTCCACGTCGTCCTGGTAGTTCATCAGGATGAACGGCTGGGAGTCGTAGGTCCCGCCGGAGTACGCGCCCGACTGCTTGTTGGCGGTCTCGTAGACGTCGACCCACCGCGAGTCCAGCCCCTCCGAGACGCGAGACTGGTAGTCGTCGCCCAGCGGCGCGACGGCGTCGACGACGTACTCACAGGCCTGTTCGTACTCGATCTCCGGAGACTCCTCCTGGACGAGCGGGACGTAGAGGTCCCACATCTCCAGTTCGTCCGCACCGATCGCCTCGCGCTTGAGGTCGGCGTGGCGGTGGAGCGCGTCGAGGTTGTCTCGAACGGTGTCGACCAGCGTGTCGTAGACCGAGACGGGGACGTTCGGGCCGTCCAGTGCGGCCTCGCGAGCGGTGTCGTAGTTGCGGGCCTTGGCCATCTTCACGTCGGTCTTGACGCTGTTCTTGTAGGCCGATCCGACGGCGTTGCGCACGGTCTCCCACTCGTCGTAGAAGCTCTCGTACACCCGCTGGCGGAAGTCGCGGTCCGGTCGCTTCTGGAGGGTCGTGAAGTTGTTCAGCGTCACCGGCTGGTCGTCGCCCTCGCTGTCCTCGACGGACGGGAACGTCATGTCCGCGTTGGCCAGCATGTTGTACACTTCGCCCGACGCGCCCGTGACCTCGCTCAGCTCCGCCAGCAGGTTCTCGACCTCCGGGGAGCGGGTGTGGTCTTTCATCCGGAGCACGTCGTCGAAGTAGTGTTCGTACTCCGCGAGGGCCGGTTCCGCGTCGATCATCGCTTCGATGTCGTCCCACTCCAGATCCTGGAGGGCCGGTTCGAGGAAACTCGCCGCGCTGGAGGCGTCCGAGGACAGCGACTGTGCCCGCGCGGTCAACGCCTGGTACTGGTCCCGGGTGGTGTCCTCGTCTTTTCGCATCCGCGCGTACGAGGAGACGTTGGCGACGGTGCGCATCAGGTCCTCGTAGGTCTCTAGGGTCGCGCAGAGCGTCTCGGCGTCGTCGGTCGCGCGCCCCTCGTAGGCCGCGAGATCCGCGACGAGTGCTTCGGCCCGCTCGTAGGCGGTCTCCCAGTCCTCGTCGGTCGCGTACAGCGACTCGAGGTCCCACTTGTACTGCGTCTCGATCTCCGATCTGTCGGGCACCGAACTCATGTGACCGGATTAGCGTCTCGATGCCGTAAGTCTTGCCGGGCGAGATCGTGCGAGCGTCACGGGCGACAGCAATCCGTCACACGCCGTCGCAGATCTCCTCGGCGACGCGGGCACCGGCGCGGCGTTCGGCGACGCGGTCGGCAAAGACCGACCGAGCACTCTCGCGGGCAGCGTCGTCGACGGAAAACGAGATATCGTACTCGACTCCGGTGAGGACCAGCGGCGTCGGCGGCGCGGGTCCGACACCCGCAGCCCCGTCGATCGGCTCCGAGTCGAGCACGCGATCGACCTTCGACACCGGAGCCTCGCCCCGGCGGATCTCGTCGACGAGACCGACGACCCGGCGGACGAGCTGGCGGCAGAACCCACCGGCACGGAGCCGACAGACGAGAAACGCCGCCTCCCGGGTGAGATCGATCGACAGTGCCCTAACCGTCCCACGGTCGTCCGGCGTGAGATTGTGGAAGTCGTGCTCACCGGCGAGGGCGTCCGCGGCCCGCCGAGCCCGGTCGTCGTGGCGCTCGGGCGCGTACAGGTGATAGACGTACTCGCGCTCTCGGGCGTCGTGGGTCGCGTGAAAGTCCTCGGGCACGTCGGCGCTCGCCCACGCACGAACCGCGGCCGGGAGTTCGCTGTTGAACGCCGCGGGGGAGAGCCACTCCGGGGCCTCGAAGGCGACCGTCTGGGCCAGCGCTGAGACGCCAGCGTCCGTCCGTCCGGCCGCGGCGTAGCCCGCCGGAACGCCCCCGTCAGTGACCCCGAGTCGGTCGAGTGCGGCCAGTAGCTCCCCCTCGACCGTCTCGACATCGGGCTGGCGCTGGAACCCGTGGTAGGGCTGGCCGTCGTAGGCGATACGATAGGCGCGCATACGCCGTCTGGACGCCGTGGCTACTTATCCACCGCCGTTCCCACGCGACGACAAGCCGACGCGGATTTAGGTAGTCGGCACCACAATACCGGACAATGACAGACGAGGCGACGGCCGCCCACCGGTTCTCACGTCCGCCCCGTTCGTTCACAGACGGTCGCGATCGCGCGATCGAGATCGGCGTCGCCGACGACGCCGACAGCGAGGCCGTCGTCGAGATGTACGCGGCCTACACCGACGCCGACCGCGCGCAGGGGATCCCGCCGCGCGAGCGACGCGACGTGGCGGAGTGGGTCGACACCATGCTCGACGACGGCATCAACCTCGTCGCCTGGCACGGCGAGGACGCGGTCGGTCACGCCGCGCTCTTTCCCTACGACGAGACCGCGGAACTCGTGATCTTCGTCCACCCGGACTACCACTACGCCGGGATCGGTTCCCGCCTGATCAGGGCGCTGCTGGGCGCGGGCCAGCGCGCGGGACTGGACCACGTCTGGCTCTCCGTCCAGCGGGACAACCACGTCGCGATGAACCTCTACCGGTCGGTCGGGTTCGAGACGACACGTCGGGAGCGCAACGAACACGAGATGGAACTGGACCTGTAAGTCGCGAGGTCACTCGACTTCGGGTACGCGCGTGCGCTCGTCTGCCCACCGGCTGTCGGACTCCGCTTCCAGCAGTTCCTCCAGGCGCTCCTCGAACTCTCCCTCCGAGATTTCGCCGCTGACGTACTGTTCCCGGAGTCTCGCGTAGGGATCGAGATCGGCGTCGTCGACGAGGTTCTTTCCCTTCGAGAACTCCTCGCCCATCGACCGCCAAAGGCTCTCCTCGCGCCGGTCGGCGACGAACGAGAGCGAATCACCGAGCACGGCGACAACTGGGGACACAATCAAGAAGCCCAGGACAAATATCGCTCCCATCACTTGCGGTATTCCCGTGATCACGGCACCGATAATGCCGACGACGAACGTCGAGAGCATCAGATACGGGAGCAGACGAGTGAGCCGCATCGGAAAGGGATCGAACATAGCCCGGACTCAGGACTCCTCTTCGAGCAGCCGTTCGCGGTCGGTGACACCTTCGACCGACCGCTCGGTCGTGACGTCTTCGGTCGCCAGCAGTCTGTCGAGGCGTGACTCGAACTCCTCCTCGGAGAGTTCCCCGCGTGCGTACCGCTCGCGGAGGACTTCGACGGGATCAGTGTCGTCGAGCGAAGCCTCGACCTCGCGTCCGTCTTCAGCATCCTCGGCCGCGACCAGCGGGAAATCCGATCCGAGGAGAGCGATCAGCGGGAGCAGGAGGACGAACCCGAGAATAGACAGCGCGGCGATCATCGATCCGGGGGCTCCGAGGACGGCGACCAGCGAGGTCAGGCCAAACGTCAGGATGGCGACGACACCGGCGAATCGCCACTTCTCCATGGGGAACAGGGCGCTCATGGATCGGCGTACGAACACCGCACACAAAAGTATCCGCGATTACGCGAAGTCGTCGTAGGTCGGGCGCTCGTGGTCGCCGGGGAACCCGTCGACCGGCGCGGTCGTCTGCTCGCCGCTGGCCATGTCCTTGACCGTCACCTCGTCGTTTTCGAGGTCGTTCTCGCCGACGATGACGACCGTCTCGGCGTTGATCGAGTCCGCATAGCCCATCTGGGCCCCGAAGCTGCGGTCCGACACGTCGGCCTCGACGACGTGACCGGCCGCCCGGAGTTCCCGCGCGATACGGGCCGCGACGGGGCGAGTGTCACCGACCTGCAGGACGTAGTAGTCCGTCGACACCGCCTCCTCGGGCCAGACGCCCGCCCGCTGGAGCAAGAGCGGGAGCGTCGAGTTCAGCACGCCCGGCGCGAAGCCCACCGCTGGCGTCGGCTCGCCGCCGAAGCCCTCGATCAGGTCGTCGTACCGACCGCCGCCGAAGACCGCCCGAGAGACCTCGCCCGTCGAGTCGAAACACTCGAAGACGACGCCGGTGTAGTAGTCGAACCCGCGGGCGGTGGTCAGCGAGATCGTACAGTACTCTCGGACGCCGAAGTCCTCCGCGGCCGCGAGGACGGCTTCGAGGTTCTCGACGGCGTCTGCGACCTGCTCGGAGCCGCTCATCTCCGCGAGCGCAGCCAGATCGTCGTCGCCGGCCTGGAGCCACTCGTCGAACTGCTCGGCCTGGGCGGGGGAGAGCCCCGCGTCGGTGAGCCCCTGGACGTACTCGTCGCGGTCGATCTTCGCCCGCTTGTCGACGACGCGAATCGCGTCCTGGGTGTCCACGTCGGCCTCGAACGATTCGAGCAGTCCCGTGAGGATGTCGCGGTGCGAGACCCGGAAGTCGAAGTCGTCGCTGCTGAGGCCCAGTCGAGTCAGCATGTCGGCCGCGACCGCCAGGATCTCGGCGTCGGCCGTCGGCTCGCTCGACCCGAAGATGTCGATGTTCGTCTGGTGGAACTCGCGGAATCGACCCTGCTGGACCTGCTCGTAGCGCCAGAACGGTCGCGTCGACACCCACTTGATCGGCTTGGACAGCTCCTGTTGCTTGGCGACGACCATCCGGGCCACCGTCGGCGTCAACTCCGGCGTCAGCGCAACGTCGCGCCCGCCCTTGTCCTCGAAGTGGTACAGTTCCTCGACGATCTCCTCGCCGCTCTTGTCGACGTACATCTCGGTGGCCTCCAGGGCCGGCGTCGTGATCTCACGGAAGCCGTACTGGCGGGCCGTCGTCTCGATCTCGTCGATGACCTGGCGGTAGGCGGCCATCTCGGCGGGGTAGACGTCTCGAAACCCCTTCAGCGAGTCGTACATGTCACCGGCTACAGCCAGCGCCCGCTTGAAACTGTCCTTCCCCGGCTACCGCCGGCCGACGACGCGAGACTGCGTGTGCTCGGGGAACACGTCGGCGACCGTCTCCGGCCCGTACTCGTCGCGAAGTAGCGCCCGCAATTCGGTCTCGTAGTCGGCCTTGGCGATCGTCTCGCTCGGTCCGGTCTCGACCCGCAGTCGCCGGTCGGCGAGGTCGTCGATCGCCGCGCGGCCGAACCCGGCAAGCGGCGCGAGGTAGTCCACGCCAAAGCGGTCCTCGACGCTCTGGGCCAGCGAGCGGTCGACCGTCGGCACGCGGTCGTCCCGGCGCGTCCCGTCTGCGACGGCCGAAAAGTCGCCGTCTGCGATCGTCTCGACGGCGTGTTCGTGGACCTGCTGGATCCCATTTCGAGGGTAGCCGTCCTCGACCATCCGCTCGACCGCCCGCGCCGCGACGGCCGGGTCGAGTTCGATCGTCTCGAAGGGGAGGTCGACGCCAGCGGCCGCACGCCGGCCGGGGGCGACCACGTCGGCGATCCCGAACGTCGCCGTGACGAGCGTGGGCTCGTAGAACGGTTCCAGAACGAGTGCTGCGAGCGTCGAGTCCTTCCCGCCGCTGTACAGGACCCCACAGCGCATCTACCTGCGCTCGATGTCGAAGCTCTTGGAGTCGGGGGTCAGCTCTTTGAGCAGTTGCTTCATCTTCTCGTCGTCGATTTTGCCCTGAATGCGGCCGCTCTGGGCCAGCGAGACAACCTGTTGCTCGATCTGCTCGCCGCGCTGTGGCTTGGACATCTTCAGCGTGTTGAGCCGTTTGCGAGCCTCGTCGGTGAGGTTCTGTCGCAGGACCGCCTTCTTCTGGGCCTCTCGCTGCTGTTTGGCCTCCTCGCGGGCCTCGGCGTCGGCCTCACCGCCCTGCTGTTCTTTCAGCTGTTCCATCTTCTTTTCGCGCAGTTCTTCGAGTCGTTCCTCGTCTGGTTCACCGCTCATGCTGTCTCTACCACCACTACTGGCTTCGCGCCAAAATTTCTTTCCACCTAAGCCCTCGGCAGGTCGCTGGCGCGACTGCCTCACCCTTAGTTATCCACCGTCAGAGCAAGCTCCGACGAGCAGTGCGTTCGCAAGCACACGCACGACACCGGAATCGCCGCTGGCGATTCCGGCCTTTTTCATCGACGTTCGATAGAGCGGAGCTCTATCGCAGCCCATCAGAAGTCTTCGACTTCTGAGGACGTTTTTGCACGAGTGGTTCGAGCGCGCCGAAGGTGCGACTCGAACCCGAAGCGGAAAACGGTCGTTAAGCGTAGCGTTCGAGCTCGGGACGGTCGAGGTCTTCGAGGACCTCACCGGCGAGTTCGTCGAGGAACGCGCGGCCGTCGGCCGAGACGCGGCGACCCTCGCCACCGGCGGCTTCGACGTAGCCGACTTCTTCGAGCTGCTGGAGGATCGTCCGGATGATGTTACCAGAGGCGTCGGTCTTCTGGTGGGGACGGACCTCGTAGCGGTTGGTTCCCTTCTTCGAGGTACCGTAGGCGGTTCGGAGCGTCCCGACGCCGACGGGACCGTCCGTGGCGACCTTCCGGAGGACGCTCGCGGCGCGGCGCTGCCAGAAGTCGTCCTGTTCCGGTGGGAGTTCGCGATCGATACCGGTCTTGGTGAACTCGGCCCAGTCGGGCGCGTCGATGGCGTCCTCCTCGGCGAGCTCGACCGCGGCGGCCTCGATGAGCTCGTCCGCGGGCACGTCGTAGAGCGTCGTCATTGCACTCTGGTTCCCGTCGGCGTCATTTAAGGCCATCGTTTACTACCGGGCCTGGGCCGTGCGAGAGGTCGTCACACGGCGTGTGGCGACGGTCTCCGGGGGGTGGTGTGGGTGGCCATCGCCCAGGGCGACGCTGGCGTTCGTTACTCGCCGCCTCTGGCCCGGTCGGCACCGAGGAAACTGGCGACGCCGCCGCCGATCAGAATCGGGAGCCAGTAGGTCGCGCCCCGGTAGAGGAGCGCGCCGGACAGCGCGACCGCAGAGGGAACGCCGGTCGTCGCGACCAGCAGTGTCGCAAGCACCGACTCGATGGCACCGGACCCGCCCGGCAGCGGGGCGATGCCGGCGACCATCGCGACCGGAATCGCCAGCATCACCGAGGAGAACTCGACCGGTTCGCCGAGCGCGTACATCGAGAGCCACAGTGTGACGCCGAGCGCGAGCCACCCCATCGCCGAAAAGCTCGTTGCGACGACGAGCGACCGTCGATCTCCGGCGACGCGGTCGATCGAGCTGAAGAAGCGCTCGATCCGGTGTTCGAGTCCACCCGGCGAAGGGGGGGTCCAGCGGGGGACGACGCGGCCGACCGTGCGGGCGACGGGGGTGAGAAACCGGACGACGGCCGCTTCGAGTTCGTATCGGTAGCGCCACCCCAGATAGGCAGCGGTCGGCAGCCCGACGGCGAGTGTCGCGATCGCGCCAGCGGCGAACAACAGATTGCGCCCGAGTTGCACCGCACCGGCGGCGACGAAGGTGAACGCGCCGACGGCGAAGCCGATCGAGGGCACGAAGTGGAGCGTGTCGACGCTGGCGATGGCAGCGAGCCCGGTCTCGTACTCGGTGTCGGCGGCCTCGGAGATGAGAAGCGCACTGACCGGCTCGCCGCCGGCCTGCCCGAAGGGCGTGATGTTGTTCGAGAACACCGCCGCCGAGAAGACGAGAATCGCGGTGTGAGACGCCACCGGCGCGCCCAGCGAGTCGAGGACGGTCCTGAGCGCCATCCCCCAGAGACAGAGCCAGAGGACGGCGACGGCGACCATACCGGCCAGCACCGACCGGTCGGCCCGCGAGAGCGCGGCGAGGATGTCGCCAGCGCCGACGAACCAGACGAGCGCGCCGAGGACGACGAGCGTGCCGGCGAACCCGACGATCGTCGGGAGGCGATCGGCCATACCGAGGCGAGAAGCGGCTCGCGTTTCAAATCACCGATACCGGTGGCCAAAAGCGGGACTGCGACGGTTTTTGTGGCTGGCCGGCCAGACACAGCCATGGACGAACGCGCGGCACTCGCGATGATCGGCACACAACTGCCGGGGGCGGGCGACGACTGTGCCGTCGTCGACGGCCAGGTGCTGACGACCGACATGCTCCACGAGACGACGGACTTCCCCGACGGGACGACCCGTTACACCGCCGGCTGGCGCGCAGTCGGGGCCTCGCTGTCGGACGTGGCGGCGATGGGTGCCGACGCGACCGCGGCCGTGGCGGTGTACGGCGCGCCGACGTTCGAGGCCGACGCGCTGACGGCGTTCGTCGAGGGTGCCAGCGAGGTGTGTGAGGCGGTCGGAGCCGAGTACGTCGGCGGCGACCTCGACGGCCACGACGAGTTCACGGTCGCGACGACCGGGCTCGGCCGGACGGACGATCCGGTGTTGCGCTCCGGGGCGAGCGTCGGCGAGGTGGTCTGTGTCACCGGCACGCTCGGTCGGAGCGGCGCGGGACTCCGGCTGTTCGAGCGTGGCGACGACGAGCGGGCCAACGAGCTGTTTCGCTTCCAGCCACGTGTCGCGGCCGGGACGGCGCTGTCCGGTATCGCGACTGCCATGATGGACTCCAGCGACGGGCTGGCCCGCTCGCTCCACCAGCTCGCCGCGGCGTCGGACTGCGGGATGGCCGTCGAGACCCCGTTGCCGATCGACGACAGCGTCGGCGACGTGGCCGACGGACGCGACGAACGCCTCGAACTGGGGGCGTTCTTCGGCGAGGACTTCGAACTCGTTTGCACGGTGCCCGAAGACGAGGTCGAACGGGCTCGGGCCGCGACGCCCTGTCCGCTCACGCCGATCGGCACCGTCACCGAGACCGGAGTGACGCTCGACGGCGAGCCACTCCCCGACCGGGGTTACAGCCACTGATACGGTTTGTCGTCGTTCCGAGGGCAGTGTTTCGTGAACAGATTTTGATACTGCCGGCTGTACGTCTGTGGCGGATATCCTCGCTCCCGCTCGGATAGAGCCGCCGCAGACGCCGCGAACCGCGCCTCGCCCTTTCATCCACTGGGACAGAGACGGGTAAGCAGCCGATTTCTGGGGGATGAAAGGGCGAGGCGCGCTAGACAGATCTGCGCCGGCACTATTCGACCGACGGGAGAATATCCGGCACAGATCTGTCTAGCGTGCCGAGGGCTTTCGGTGCCGTAATCACTCTCAACTCTGCTTTGTATCTGAACAGCGCGGTTCCAGGCGGTCACGTTACCAGCTCGAACGGCACCGGGGTGAAACAGAGGATCCCCAGGACGAACGTAAAGACGCCAAGCAGCGTCCGCTTGGAGTCGAGCGGCGAGTCCCGGATGGGAGTCGCCGGGCCGGCGTAGGCCAGTCCCGTCGCCAGCAGCCCCCACATGACCCAGATGCCGACGGCGTTGGTCACGTCCTGCAGGAAGTAGAGGTAGCCGGCCAGCCCGAACAGCGCCGCGGGAACGGCAGCGGCGATCGTCTCCTGGCGCTCGCCGTACAGCGCCCGGACGATGTGGCCGCCGTCGAGCTGGCCCACCGGGAGGAGGTTCAGGAACGTGATGAACATCCCGACCCACCCGCCGAAGACGACCGGGTGGATCGTCCCGGAGCGAAGCGTCTCCAGTGTGCCGGTGGCGGCGGCGATCAGCTCCAGCAAGAGCGGGTTGTGAAAGCGGACCACCGGCGCGTCGGAGCCGGCGGCGATCGCCTCCTGCGTGACGACGGGGTCGAGCTGGAGCCCGATCGCCGAGACGACGACCGTCGCGACGAGGCCGGCCAGCGGTCCGGACGCTCCGATGTCGAACAGCGCCTTGCGGTCGGGGATCCGCCCCTTCATACGGATGACCGCGCCCATCGTCCCGATCAGCGTCGGGAACGGGATGAAGTAGGGGAGGCTCGCGTCGACGCCGTGGTACCGGCTCGCGACGTAGTGTCCCAGCTCGTGGACCGCGAGGACGCCGAGGACGGCCGCCACGAACGGCCAGGCCCGGAAGATCCCGAGCGGGTTCGCGCCGAGATCGACGTGGTACCACTGGACGGCACCGACCAGCAGCGTCGACCCGATGGTCAGCAGCGCCAGGAGGATGTTCGTCCAGGGGATCCCGTCGATCCCGACGGAGTGGGGACGAGCCACGAGGACCCAGCCGTGGGTCGGCATCGGCGTGTCGGCGTCGGTGTCGTACTCCCGCTCCAGCGAGATCTCGTAGCCAGACTCTCGAAACCGGTCCCAGAGCCGTCGCTCGACGGCGTCTGGCTGGACGCGGGGCCGTCCGACGTAGAGGAGCCGCTCCCCGTCGCGGCGGACCTGGTAGACATGAAAGACGGACGCGAGGTCCTCGACCGACGGTGCGGTCGTCGGCGAGTCGGTCCGATCCATCACGCGCCACTAGCCGTCGCGCGAGCATAAAACCCCGGACGGGGACCACGCGGTCGGGAACGAGTAGAAGAACGCGCTCGGAGCGTCGTGCGAGCTGCGGGAACCGAGAGACCGACTAGGCGGGCTCGACGCGCCACGTCGTCGCGCTCGTGTACGACCACTTCTCGACCTCGATCTCGGACGCCGACTCCTTCAGCTTGACCATGAGCGCGCCGATCTCTTTGGGCGAGAGACCGACTTCGTCTGCGATAAACTTGCTCTTGAAGTACAGTTCACCGTTGTTGGCCTTCTCTTTGAGGAAGGCAGCCAGACGCTCTTCCTTGCTCAGCTCGTCCGTGGAGGGCTGCACAGTTGTGCTCATCTTTGGAACCTCACTCGCTTGTACCCCCCGTAGGAGTATATAAAGGCGGGAAGCTTCGGGACGATTCGACCACTTTCAGCGTGAACTGCCGAAAAACACACTTTTTACGAGCCCCTCATATCCTCCGAGACGTTTTACAAATGGTTTTGAGCGCGTTTTACCCGATATTGTATTCAATCTAGAGAGGAACGAAACAATGTGCGTTCAGGCAGTCGTTCCCGCTCAAAAATAAGAATTTCTTGCCGCATTTCGAGGGGCGTGTGACACGCGTCAGACTGCTAGCCGTCACTTCGTGCAGAGATTCGCCGCACTAGTGCGGCGACATCGTTCACAGATGGACAGCCGACGGTGTCAGGTGTCTTGACAACCCTTAAGACTGCATCGGGGTTACGCAGGCACAATGAAAGTAGTCGTCTCCGTCGGCGGGAGCGTCCTCGCCCCCAATCTGGAACCGGACCGGATCGGCGAGTACGCTGGCGTCATCGAGACACTCGACGAAGCGGGACACGAGATCGGGATCGTCGTCGGTGGCGGCCCCACGGCGCGGGAGTACATCACGACGGCGCGGGAACTCGGGGCCAACGAGATCGAACTCGACCAGCTCGGGATCGCCGTCACGCGGCTCAACAGCCGGCTCCTGATCGCCGCGCTGGGGGATGGAGCCGCGCCGGCACCGGTCGAGAGCTACGACGAGGGACGGGCGGCCCTCAGACGAGGCGACGTTCCCGTCATGGGCGGGACCGTCGCCGGCCAGACCACCGACGCCGTCAGCGCCGCACTCGCGGAACACGTCGGCGCGGACCTGCTCGTGTACGCGACCAGCGTTCCGGGCGTGTTCAGCGCCGACCCCAACGAGGACGACGACGCCGAGCGCTACGAGGAGATCGCTGCCGGCGAACTCGTCGATCTGATCGCCGGCATCGAGATGAACGCCGGGAGCAACGCGCCGGTCGACCTGCTGGCGGCGAAGATCATCGAGCGGGCCGGGCTCCGGTCGATCGTCCTCGACGGCACCGACCCGACGGCGGTTCGACGCGCCGTCGAAACGGGCGAACACGACGGCACCGACGTGGTCCCCGAGAATCTCGGTGCCGCACCGACGGCGTGGGATCGAGCATGAGCGAGAGCGATCCAGGGGACGACAGCACACGGCAGACGGCAACCCGAGACCCGTACGCGCTGGGTGATCACGACGGCGACGGGGGGTCCGACGACCGGGCGGTGTTCTGGGCGGACGCGGTCGCCGACGAGATCGAGGCCAGAGAGCCCACCGAGCCAGTCGTCATCAAGGGCGCGATCTCGCCCTCGGGCGTCCCCCACCTGGGCAACGTCAACGAGATCATGCGGGGTTACTTCGTCGCCGAATCCCTGCGAGAGCGCGGGTACGAGGTCCAGCAGGTGTTTACCACCGACGACCGGGACCCGCTCCGGAAGCTCCCCCGCAAGCTCGCCGATCTCGACGGCAACATCGTCGATCTGGGGGAAGTCAACGCCGGTGCGCTCGGCCAGAATCTCGGGCGTCCCTACACGGACGTACCGGACCCCTTCGGCTGCTGTGACTCCTACGGCGAGCACTTCTCGAACCTGATCGCCGACTGTGCGGAGCTGCTGGGCGTCGACATCGAGATCGTCTCGACGACGGACCTCTACGAAGACGGCTCCTTCGAGGAACTGACCCGCCACGTCCTCGACAATCAAGAGCGGGCACGGGACGTACTGGGCGAGTACCAGGACAAGGTCGACGCGGACTACGTCCCGTTCAACCCGATCTGTGGAGAGTGTGGCAAGGTCACCGAGACCGTCACGGCCGTGGATACGGACGCCGGTACCGTCGAGTACCGCTGTACTGACATGGAGGCCGGCGACCGCGTCATCGAGGGGTGTGGCCACGAAGGGACCGCGACGCTGCGGGACGGCAAGCTGCCCTGGCGCTTCGAGTGGCCGGCGGGCTGGGACGTGCTCGGCGTCGACTTCGAGCCGTTCGGGAAGGACCACGCCGAGGGGTCCTGGCCCTCCGGGGTCGACATCGCGGAGAACGTCTTCGAGATCGCGCCGCCCGTGCCGATGGTCTACGAGTGGTTCACGCTCGACGGCGAGCCGTTCTCCTCCTCCGAGGGCCACGTCGTGATGGTCCACGACGTACTGGAGCTGCTGGAGCCCGCGGTCGTCCGGTACTTCTTCTCGAAAGACCCCAGCAAGGCACGGGACTTCAGCATCGAGCGCCTCGACCAGCTGGTCGACGACTTCGACCGGACCGAGCGCCTCTACTTCGGCGAGGAGGACGGGACGGACCGAGAGGAAGCGCTCGGCGAGCGAGCTTACCCGCCCTCGGTCAGGCCGACCGTCGCCGACCGCTTCGACGAGGCGTTCGGCGACGGCACCTGGCGCAGCATGGCCAACGACCGCGACGCCCGCGAGACCGTCGCGGACCTGCTCGCCGAGGAGTACGCCGACCGCGTCCGCATTCCCTACACCTTCGCCGCGGTGCTCGGGATGTTCGACGATCCCGAGTTGCGGACGGACGTGGCTCGCAAGGAGGGACATCTCGCCGACGACACCCCCGAGTGGGCCGTCGAGACCGCGATGGAGCGGGTCGACCTGGCCAGCGAGTGGGCCCGCCGGACGGACAACGAGTTCAACTACGAGCTCAAGCGCGCCGAGCTGCCCGAGACCGACTTCGACGCAGCCACCGAGACCGCACTGGACGAGCTGGCCGACTTCGTCGCCGAGGGCCACGACGGCGAGACGATCCAGGGCGAGATCTACGAGACTGCAAAGCGCCACGACGTGCCCATTGGCGACTTCTTCGGGGCCGGCTACCGGCTCCTGTTCGACGAATCGGAGGGGCCACAGCTCGGTCCCTTCGTCGCGAAGCTCGACCGGGAGTTCGTCGTCGAACGGTTCCGCCGGAATCGGTAGACCAAACCCTCTTTGCCGGGTGGTTCCTGTATCCGATCGAATGGTCAGTACGTTCACGTGGGTCCTCGTCGGAGTGGTCGCTTACTCCATTCTCGGGATGCTCCTGCGAACCTGGGGTGTGCTCCCGGAGTACGTCCATCTGTCGGGCCCGGTCACGACCTTCCACACGAAGCGAGGTCGGCGGTTCGTCGACTGGCTCGCGACGCCCAAACGGGCGTGGCGAGCGTGGGGCAACGTCGGCGTCGGCGTCGGACTGGTCGTCATGGTCGGTTCGTTCTTCTACGTCGTGTTGGCGGCCGTCCTCGCAGTGCGGAATCCGGCTCCGAGTGCCGTCACCGAGCCGCGAAACGTCCTCGTGATTCCCGGCGTCAACGACTTCCTCCCGCTGTCGGTGGCCGGCGAGATCGTCGCCGGTCTCGTGGTGGCGCTGGTCGTCCACGAGGGCGGGCACGCGCTGCTGTGTCGGGTCGGCGACATCGAGATCGAGTCGATGGGGCTGGCCCTCCTCACGATCGTGCCGCTGGGCGCGTTCGTCGAACCGAACGAAGAGGGCGTCAGCCTCTCGGACCGGGGCAAGCAGATCCGGATGTACGTCGCGGGCGTGACGAACAACTTCGCGGTGAGTCTGCTCTGTCTGGCACTGCTGTTCGGGCCGGTGATCGCCGGCTTCGGCGTCGTTCAGGGCGTCCACGTCGGCGGCACGCTCCCCGGCACTCCCGCAGACCAGGCCGGCATCGAGAGCGGGTCGGTCATCACCGGTATCGACGGCCAGTCGGTCGCAAACGCCACGGAGATGCAACAGCGCCTCGACGAGGCCGGTGGCACGGTCGAGGTCTCACTCCAGAACGGGACGGTCACGACCGTCGACCGTGCGGTGGTCGTCGTCGGAGCGGTGTCCGGCGCACCGGTCAAGACCAACCGGACGATCGTCGCGGTCAACGGGACCGCGGTGAACACGACGACCGCGTTCAACGAGGCCGTCCAGGACAGAAGCGTCGCACGGCTCACGCTGGACAGCGGCGAGACCGTCGAGACGGCGATCGGCGGCTACACCGTCGTCGCCGAAGACGGTCCGCTCGAAGCGGAGGGCGCACCCGCAGACGCGGCGTTCGTCGTGACGGCCGTCGACGGCCAGCGGACCGCGACGGCGGCCGACCTCGTGAGCGCGATCGGCGAGCGCGAACCCGGCGAGACGATCCGGCTCGCGGGCTACGTCGACGGCCAGCGCGAGACCTACGAGATCACGCTCGCGGAAGCGAGTCGGAGCGATCCGGGGATCGGCGTCGACTACGTCGCACGCGGGACCAGCGGGCTCTCGGTGGGTGACTTCGGCATCGAGACGTACCCGGCCGAGCGGTTCCTCGCGATGCTCGGCGGCGACGTGCCCGGTCAGCAGCCCTTCGAGTCGACCCCGTTCCTCCAGCGGATCGGCCTGGCGCTGGCGCTGCCCTTCGCGTCGATCGTCGAGGGACTCAGCTACAACTTCCCTGGCTTCACCGGGATCGCCGCGAACTTCTACACGGTCTCGGGGCCGCTGAGCGCACTGGGGACCGACGGGGCCTTCGTCCTCGCTAATCTCCTGTTCTGGACCGGCTGGCTCAACCTCGTCGTCGGCCAGTTCAACCTCGTGCCGACCTACCCCCTCGACGGCGGCCACATCCTGCGCGTGTGTTCGGAGTCGATCGCCGCTCGCCTCCCGATCGAGCGTCGGGAAGGGCTCGTGAAAGCGATCACCTACGGCGTCTCGCTGACGATGATCGGGAGTTTCGTCTTCATCATCGCGGTCCCGCAGCTGCTCGGGTAGCCCGGCCGTCGGCGGGCCGGGTTCGCTCGGCCCGGCGATCGGGACACTTCGTCAATGCTAAACGGACTGCTGGGAAAGGCCCGGTATGTTCCGCCAGACCCGCTCGGAGGTCGAGACGGCGCTCGAAGCTGCGCTGGAGGCGCTCGACCTCCCCAGTGAGGACCTCGGTATCGAGGAACCGCCCGAAGACGTGGCGGCCGTGCTCGCGTCCAGCGCGGCGTTTCGGCTCGCGGGCGAGGTCGGTGCGCCACCGCCGGCAGTCGCCGCCGACATCGCCGACGCGATCGACCCCGGCGACCTGACCTACGTCGACAGCGTCGAACAGCGAGGCCCGTACGTCAACTTCCTGCCCAGCGACGCCTACTTCAGCGAGACGCTGGCGGCCGCACAGGCCGACGACTACGGGCGGCTCCCGGATCGCGAGACGAGCGTCGTCGTCGAACACACGTCCGCGAACCCGACAGGGCCGGTCCACGTGGGCCGGGCTCGCAATCCGATCATCGGGGACGCGCTGTCTCGCGTGCTCGACTACGCCGGCTACGACGTGGATCGCCACTACTACGTCAACGACGCCGGCCGCCAGATGGCGGTGTTCACCTGGGCCTACGAGACCTTCGACGAGGACGACCTCCCGGAGCCCGAACGGGAGTCGCCGGAGTACGAGATGGTCCGGTACTACCGCAAGGGCAACAGCTTCCTCGAAGAGGCCGACGCCGACCGCGTCGAGGACGCCGAAAGCGAGATCCAGTCGATCTTGCAGGGCCTGGAGGCGGGCGACGAAGACGCCTACGAACGGGTCGGCGAGGTCGTCGACACCGTGCTGGGCGGGATGAGCGAGACGCTCGGCCGGCTCCCGGCCGAGTTCGACGAGTTCGTCAAAGAGACGCGGTTCATGCGCAACGACGCGACCGAGGACCTCGTCGACCGGCTCAAAGCCCTCGACCAGGCGGTGTACGAGGAGGACGCCTGGCAGCTCGATCTGCCCGGCTTCGAGAAGAACCTCGTCTTCCTGCGCTCGGACGGCACCTCGCTGTACACCACGCGGGACCTGGCCCACCACGAGTGGAAGTTCGACACCTACGATCGGGCCGTGACGGTGCTCGGGGAAGACCACAAGCTCCAGGCCGACCAGCTCGACACCACGCTGGACCTGCTCGGCCACGACACCGACCAGCTCAGCCAGGTGTTCTACTCGTGGGTGAACCTCCCCGAGGGCGGCATGAGCACCCGCGAGGGAACCGGGATCGACCTCGACGACCTGCTGGACGAAGCGATCGACCGTGCGCGCGAGGAAGTCGAGAGCCGAATCGACACCCGCAACCGCGACGACGACCTCGACGAGACGGATATCGAACGGATCGCCCACCAGGTCGGCATCGGCGCGGTCCGGTACGACATCGTCTCCAAGCAGCCGACGAAGGGGATCACCTTCGAGTGGGACCGCGCGCTCGACTTCGAGGCACAGTCGGCACCGTACGTTCAGTACGTCCACGCGCGGTGCTGTGGCATCCTCAGCGAGGCCGGACACGCTGTGGCAGAGGACAAAGAGCGAGCGCCCGAATCGGCGGCCGCGGATCTCGACGCGGCCCCGCTGGAGAGTGAGGCCGAACGGGACCTGCTGCGAGAGATCGCACGGTTCCCCGCCGTGATCGAGCAGGCCGCCGACGAACACCGCCCCCACGTCGTCGCGACCTACACTCGCACGCTCGCCGAGCAGTTCAACACCTTCTACCGAGAGTGTCCGGTGCTGGACGCCGAGTCAGACACCAGGCAGGCGCGCCTCGCGCTCGTCGATGCGGCCAGACACGCGATCGCGAACGCGTTAGACGCCATCGGTATCGCTGCTCCGCGGTCGATGTGAGCGCGGCCGGCCGGAAAATCAGCTGAACAGACCGAAGACGCCGCCGGACTCTTCTTCCTCTTCCTCGTCGTCGTCGGTCTCGTCGACGAACCACGTCTCTTCGAGAACGGTTTCGAGGTCGGCCGCCCGCTCGCCCCGGAAGAACATCGCAGCCATTGACTCGGACAACTGGCCGAACGCGCTCGCCGCGCGACTGTCTGGCGCGTTGAGTACGAGGGGCTCGACGACGGTGGCCTCCTGATCGTCGGGGATGACCGCCAGCAACTCGAAGCCGAGCCGTTCGGAGATCTCGGCGACGTCCGTGTGTCTGGTGACGCGGTTGACGACCACGCCGACCACGTCCCCGTCGATGCGGTCGGCGAGCTGGGCAGTCTTGACCGTGTCACCGACGGCCACGTCGTCCGGTGTCGTCACGAGCAGGATGCCATCGGCCAGGCCCAGCGGAACGGCGACCTCGTGGCTGAGACCCGCACCGGTGTCGATCAGGACCACGTCGTAGGCGTTGCGCAGTGTCTTGATCACCTTGCGCAGCTTCGCCGGATCGGCGTCCGCGAACGCCTCCAGGGACTGTTCGCCGGGGATGATCGTCAGTCCGCCCGGGGCGTCGGTCAGGGCGTCACTGACTGCCGCGTCCCCGGCGAGGATTTCGTGGAGAGAAGCGTGATGCTCGATGCCGAGCATCGATCCGAGATTCGCCATCCCGAGATCCGCGTCGACCACGACGACGTCGTGGCCTGCCTCCTGGAGGGCGGCTCCGACGTTGACCGCCGTCGTGGTCTTGCCGACCCCGCCTTTGCCACCCGCGATGGTACACACGTAGCCCGCCATAGTTAGATACCTTAGCTCAAGGTTGGCTATCATATAAAGCCGCCCGTCACACGCGATACCGACGGCTCTCGCTGTCAACAGTTACTTACCCGCGCTCAGCCAACGTTGACCCAATGAGCGAGTCCGAGCAGGAGCAATCCGACAAACAAAAATACGAGTTCAAGAAGGTCATCGAGAAGCTCAAGGGGTACGACGGATCCGGGACGCAACTGGTGACGATCTACGTGCCAGAGGACAAGCAGATCAGCGACGTCGTCGCCCACGTCACACAGGAACACTCCGAAGCGTCCAACATCAAGTCGAAGCAGACCCGGACCAACGTCCAGGACGCCCTGACCAGCATCAAAGACCGGCTCCGCTACTACGGGAACACGCCGCCCGAGAACGGGATGGTCCTGTTCTCCGGAGCGGTCGACTCCAGTGGCGGACGCACCGAGATGGTCACGGAGGTCTTAGAGAGTCCGCCCGACCCAATCGAGTCGTTTCGCTACCACTGTGACTCCAACTTCCTCACCGGCCCACTGGAGGAGATGCTGGCGGACAAGGGACTGTTCGGCCTGATCGTCCTCGACCGCCGCGAGGCGAACGTCGGCTGGCTCAAGGGCAAGCGCGTCGAGCCGGTCAAGTCCGCGTCCTCGCTGGTCCCGGGCAAGCAGCGAAAAGGTGGCCAGTCCGCACAGCGGTTCGCCCGACTGCGCCTGGAGGCGATCGACAACTTCTACCAGGAAGTCGCAGGGATGGCAAACGACCTGTTCGTCTCGCGTCGCCACGAGATGAACGGCATCCTCGTGGGCGGTCCCTCCCCGACCAAAGACGAGTTCCTCGACGGCGACTACCTCCACCACGAACTCGGTGACAACGTCCTCGGGAAGTTCGACGTGGCCTACACCGACGAGTCCGGACTGTACGATCTCGTCGACGCCGCAAGTGAGGTCCTCGCCGAACACGAGATTCTCCAGGACAAGGAGGCCATGGAGGAGTTCTTCAAGGAACTCCACGACGGCGATCTGGCGACCTACGGCTTCGGCCCGACCCGCGAGAACCTCATCATGGGGTCGGTCGACCGCCTGCTCATCTCCGAGGACCTCCGGAAGGACGTGCTCACCTACACCTGTGAGAACGGCCACGACGAGTACGAGATGGTCGATCGGTCGGCGTCGATCGACGACCACGACTGCTCGCGGTGTGGCGAGACCGTCCCCGCCGAGGAGGCCGAACGCGAGGACGCGATCGACCACCTCATGGAGATCGCCCAGCAGCGCGGCAGCGAGACGCTGTTCATCTCGACGGACTTCGAGAAGGGCGAACAGCTCCTGTCGGCTTTCGGCGGCGTCGCCGGACTCCTGCGCTACTCGACCGGCGTCTAGCGGACACGTTTTTCGGCACGAAGACGGACGGGAAGCGATGGCTGGCGCTTCGTTTGAACCGTCCGAAAGTCAGAGGCACGGTCGCCCGGGACAGGGCGACCGGGTGCGGCACGTCCAAGGTGGCATGGGAAGGATGATGTTGTGGTGGGGTGGGGATGGTGAGTGGGCACAACACCGCTGTGGCGTCGTGGACTGGAACGTCCACGTCCTGATGCCGCACATGGTTGTATAGCCCACACATATAAAGAACTGGTACCTTACTAGTTTGGTTCTCCCGGAGACCACCACGAGATCGTCACAGCAGTTGTTCGAGCTGGTGGCGACGACGGCCGAGGTCGACCTCGCTCTCGATCGCGGGATCGGCGTCCAGTCGATCGATCACCAGCAGTGGATCGGTACCGGCACGCTCGACACGCTCCAGTAGCGCGGCGATCTCGTCGCGATACAGTGCCAGCGAGGAGAGCAGGCCGAGCAACAGCGCCATCGGGACGGCGGCCCCGCCGTCGGGGAACGCGTCGCCCAGGGGCGAGAAGTCCGGTTCGCTGGCGGGCGGGTCCACGGCGGGACGGACGGACAGGCACCGCGGACACAGCGACGCGCCCGGTTCCTCGCCGGGGAGATACTCCCGGAGCTCGGGATCGACGGCGAAGACGACGGTCTCGTGGCCACACTCGGGACAGTCCATGCACTGACGTGGGCGTGGCACGGGCAAAAGCTCGGCGGCGAAAAAGCGGCGTCGACGCCAGTCAGTCGTCGGCGGCGACGGCGGCGGCCTCTTCGGCTTCCGCGTTCTCTTCCTCGCGAGCGGCGGCCTCCTCTTCCTCTTTCTTGTTCTTGATCTTCTTCATGCGGAAGATCTCTTCGCGCTCCTGTTCTTCGAGCTTCTGCTCGATGTACTCCTTGTTGTCGTACAGATCGGGCAGCAGCTTGAACTCCAGAGCGTTGACGCGGCGCTTGGTGGTCTCGATCTCTTCGAGCATCTTCTTCATCGCGGTCTCGACCTCGGCCGCGAGGATGATGTTCTCGATGAGTTCCTCGTAGGCGTCGGCGGCCTCGTCGATCCGGGCCGACGTACCCATGACGCCGTATCCACGCTCGTCGAGGGACTTGCGGACCTTGCTAGACTCGATCTGAGGGACGACGACGCCCATGATGTTCTTGGACTGGGTCGTCAGCTCGGGATGCTCCTTCAGTGCCGCCGCGGCACCGCGGACGGCCACGTCGCCGTCCATCGCCCGGGCCATGTTGATCGCGTGTTGGGCGCGATCGTAGGAGTCGTCGAGGTCGGATCGAACGTCCTGTGCCTGATCGAGGATGTCCATGAACTCCATGATGAGGCCGTCGCGTTTCTTCTCCAGCGTGTCGTGGCCCCGTTCCGAGAGGTCGATGCGATCCTCGATTCGCATCAGCTCTTTCCGGGTTGGTTTGACGTCCTTGGCCATTACCGGGGCGTTACGGGCCCAGTCGGATAACCTTTTACAGTTCCCACGGCCGGGACGAGGCCGATCACCGTTCTGACGCGGTCGTTACCCCCAAATTCCCTGTCGCACGTCGAGCCAGGTGACGACGACGACGTGGGGTAGGGTCAGCACCGCGAGCAAGACCAGATAGAGCCCGCCGACCTCGGAGACGCCGGCCACGGTCGTCGGAACGGCCAGTGCGAGGCCGCCAAACAGGACGACTGCACCGATCGTCGCCGGAAGCGCGTCTCGCGCGAAGCGACCGACCGCACGCGCGACGGCACCGCGGTCCAGTGCCGCCAGGGCGACCCCATCGAGTTCAGTCAGTCGTGCGATGTGACGCACCGAGTGCCACAGCGCGAAGTAGACTCCGATCGCCAGAACCGGCGGGACAACGGCGAAAAAACCCCACAAGAGCACCGTCTCGGCGGCGTCGAGGAGCCAGGCGCGTCTCGGGCCGGCCACGACGAGCCCGGCGGCCAGCGTCACCACCGTGACGGCGGCGAATCCGAGTCCGGCAGCGAGACGCACCTCCTGGGTGAACAACGGCGCGAGCGACGCGACCCGACCGGGATCGAACAGCGAGACGACCGTCCGGGCGACGGCGGCGTATCGATCCGGAAAGAAGACCAGCGGGACCAACATCGGGAGGCCGCCGCGGACGACCACCGTCAGCGCCGCGACGACCCGGTTGTCCAGGTGACGGCCGTCGGCGAGCGTCGCCAACGGATACACGTCGCCCTGTCCCCAGTGAAACCACGTCAGGGCGACGAAAGCGACGAACGCGAGGGCCGGGGCGAGAAACCAGACGGCAGTGTACAGTACTGCGAGTCCGAGATACCCCGCACAGAACGCCGCGAGGAACCGGGGGGTGAGATCGACGCCCAGCGTTCGCGCGACCGAGTGGTGGTCGGCAGCGCCGTGTGGCAGCCCGAAACAGAGCAGCGTCACCAGCAAAACGCCGTAGCGAACCGGAACGGCGGTCGACACGCCCAGCGTGTGTGCGACCGTGACAGCACCGAGCAGCAGCCAGGCTGGCAGAAAGATCAAGCGAGCGAGGCGGCGACGGCCCGACCGCAGCCGTCGGCCTCGATCGGCGGTTACTTCGACTGCCATCGGTCGATCACCCACGGGTACAACAGCAGACCCTGTACGACGAAGACGTTTGTCACGAGGAAGAACGCGGCCTCTTCGAGTGGCAGTCCGAGGACGGCTAGCCCCGTCGTGTACTGCTCCGAGAGGATCCAGATGCCCGACTCCAGGGCGACGCGATCCGCGATCCAGAGGTACGCCGTCGGCGCGAAGACGGCCACCACGAGCGTCTGTCCCCGAGCGAGGAGGTACGGCCACCCGACGGCCCACTGGAGCGCAAGCACCGGGCCGCTCCAGGCGACGATCGCACCGAGGTAGAAGGTCGCGTCGGTCGTGAGAAGGGCCACGCCGACGAGGCCGACGAGCGCTCCGGCCGCAGCCCCGACCACTCGATCACGGGCGGAGACCGTCGTCTGGTCGTTCGCCGGCATCCCCGGCGAGATCACGTGCAGCCACAGCGCGGCGACCAGCGGCTGCAAGAGGATAAACAGGTACTCCTCGATGGGTGCGTGCCAGATGACGGCCGCGACGCTGTCGGTGCCGTACGACCAGACGCCCCGCAGGATGAGGTAGTTGTCCCAGGGCACGGTGTACAGCATCGCCACTGCGACGATGACGGCGACGGCGAGAGGGCGGACCTCACTTCGGGTCGTCCGCGAGCGAATCCCCGCGACCCCCACGAGCACCGCGAGCGCCGGGAGGACGAACAGCGCGTGAAATTGGACGTATGTGAAAGCGGCCATTGTGAAGTACTGAAACGCGGGTGTACTGAGACGGCGCTGTACGGACGGTGCGTCGGACGGACCGTCGTGACGACGACGGCCCGAGTCGGTTACACTACCGGACAGGTCGTCCTGAGTGTTTCGACTGGAGTGGTGAGAGGGGAGCCGCGATCAGTCGGCTACGGCTGCGCCTTCCGACGCGGTCTGTCCCTCGTCGAGGACCGCGTGACTCTGGAGCAGGATGATCCCGAAGCCGATCTTGGCGGTCAGGTCGAGCACCATGAACGCGGCCGTCTCGATCGGGAGGCCGACGAGTCCGAGGCCCTCGGTCCCGACCAACCACAGGACGGGGTACACGAGCCACAGGACCAACACCAGGTTACGCAGCGTCGAGAACTTCGACTGCAAGTCACCCGAGAGTTCGCTCGCCCGGTCGGTGAGGTTGCTGAACAGGAAGTACAGCAAGACCAGCAGGAAGCCGGTGCTGATACCCCACCAGACGAGGCGTTCGGCACCCGCCGAGAGGACGCCCGAACCCGCCGACAGCGTCGCGAGCGCACCGGTGCCGATCATCAGCACGTCCAGACCGACCAGCGAGTAGATCGTGTTCCGGTCGGCCCCCGCGAGCAAGGCGAGGTCGTACAGCAGCAACGGCGTCGTGAACAGCCAGTCGGTGTATCTCGCCCAGTAGATCGCCCGTTCCTCGCCTCCGAGTTCGATGGTCGTGACACCGAAGCCAAGTGCCATCGAGAGGTAGTTCACGAAGGCGATCGCGGCGATCATGATCGTCGCGATGTAGAACTTCTGGCGACGCTGGTCGGAGACGCTCCAGCCCCTGGCGATGAAGTACAACATCCCCAGGAACATTCCTGCCGTCCCGACCCACAGGAATATGCTTTCGCCGCCCGGTACGTACGTACTCATGCCAGACTGTAACATGGTTCATGTTGTAATAACGGCCCGGCACTTAAACAGCCCATGCCAACAGGGATTGGTACGCGTGCCGAACCCCGACGAGGAGACGCGAGCCAGACACAGACACGAGATAGAGCGGCTTCGTCAGGTCGGCAAAACCTGCCGAAAGAAAAACCACCAGACGGCGAGGGGACTCGTCGGCCCGGCCGAAGACGACTGCTCGACACCCGATCGGCTCGCGTCGAGGCGGTCGCGTCGAGAAAGTGCGGCCGCTGGCGATCCGATCACGACTGGCGAAAAATGGACGGGAACGAGGCGTCAGTCCGCGGTGACTTCCTGGGTCTCGTCTTCGCGGTAGTGTTCCTCGATCAGGTCCTCGTCGATACGGTTGAGTGCATCCTTGGGCAGCATCGAGAGGAGGTCCCAGCCGAGTTCGAGCGTCTCGTCGATGGAACGATCGGTGTCGATTCCCTGGTCGACGAACTCCGTCTCGAACCGGTCGGCGAAGTCGAGGTACTTGTTGTCCAGGTCCGACAGCGCCTCGCGGCCGACGATGTTGACGAGGTCGCGCAGGTCCTCACCTTCCGCGTAGGCGGCGAAGATCTGGTCTTTCACGTCGGCGTGGTCGGCGCGGGTCAGTCCCTCGCCGATCCCGTCGTCCATCAGCCGCGAGAGGCTCGGCAGGACGTTGATCGGCGGTTCGATCCCCTGGCTGTTGAGGTCCCGATCGATGTAGATCTGACCCTCGGTAATGTAGCCGGTCAGGTCCGGGATCGGGTGCGTGTCGTCGTCGCCCGGCATCGTGAGGATCGGAATCTGGGTGACCGAGCCCTCGCGACCCTCGATCCGACCGGCGCGCTCGTAGAGCTGTGCCAGGTCGGTGTACATGTATCCGGGGTAGCCACGGCGACCCGGGACCTCTTCTCGTGCGGCACCGATCTCGCGCAGTGCCTCACAGTAGTTGGTCATGTCCGTGAGGATCACGAGCACGTGATACCCCTTGTCGAAGGCGAGGTACTCCGCGGTCGTCAGTGCGAGCCGCGGGGTGAGCGTCCGCTCGACGGCGGGGTCGTCTGCGAGGTTCATGAAGACGACGGAGCGTTCGAGTGCGCCGGTGCGCTCGAAGTCGTCCATGAACTCGTTTGCCTCTTCCTGGGTGATCCCCATCGCGCCGAAGATCACTGCGAACTCCGAGCCCTCGTCGTCGTCGCCTTCCTCTTCTTCCGGGACGCTCGCCTGACGGGCGATCTGGAGTGCCAGGTCGTTGTGGGGCAGCCCCGACGCCGAGAAGATCGGCAGTTTCTGACCGCGAACGAGCGTGTTCATCCCGTCGATACCGGAGACGCCGGTCTGGATGAACTCCTCTGGGTACTCTCGGGAGTAGGGGTTGATCGCCTTGCCGACGATGTCACGTCGCTCGTCAGGTTCGATCTCGGGACCACCGTCGATCGGGTCACCGGAACCGCTGAGGACACGCCCCAGCAGGTCCTCGGTGAGCTTCATCTTCATCGTCTCCCCGAGGAAGCGCACGGAGGAATCGCGGTCGATCCCCGTGGTTCCCTCGAAGACCTGGATCGCGACGTAGTCGCTCGTCGATTCCAGCACCTGGCCGCGGCGAACGTCGCCGTCGCCGGTGTCGATCTCGACGATCTCGTCGTAACCGACCGGCTCGTCGACTTCCGCGAACACCAGCGGGCCGCTGATCTCCGTGATTGTCTCGTATTCTTTCTTCATCGTTAGTACAGCTCCTGAATTTCGCTCTCGATGTCCGCTTCGAGTTCGTCGATGTACTCGTTGTAGTCCTCCTGGACACCGATCCGGTTGAGCCGCGGGACAGCCTCGAGGTCCGTCAGCTCCTCGACCGGGACCCCGGCGTCGAGCGCGTCGAACGCCTCGTCGTTGTAGGTCTTGATGGCGTCGAGGATACGGTAGGTCTTCTCGGGCTCACAGTAGGTGTCCGTCGGGTGGAACGCGTTCTGCTGGAGCCACGCCTCACGCAGGTAGCGTGCGACTTCCAGCGTGAGCTGCTGGTCTTCCGGCAGCGCGTCCTTCCCGACGAGCTGGACGATCTCCTGGAGTTCCGCTTCCTCGTCGAGGGTGTCGATACCCCACTGGCGCTTCTCCGGCCAGTCGTCGCGGACGTTCTCGACGAACCACGGGTCGAGCTGGTCGCGATACAGGGAGTACGACTCGTTCCAGTTGATCGACGGGAAGTGGCGACGTTCCGCCAGGTCTGCGTCCAGCGCCCAGAACGTCTTGACGATACGCAGCGTGTTCTGGGTGACCGGCTCGGAGAAGTCCCCGCCCGGCGGCGAGACCGCCCCGATGACGGAGACCGACCCTTCGGAGCCGTTGATGTTCTCGAAGTAGCCGGCCCGCTCGTAGAACTCCGAGAGGCGCGCGGCGAGGTACGCCGGGTACCCCTCTTCGCCGGGCATCTCTTCGAGTCGGGAGGAAATCTCCCGCATGGCCTCGGCCCACCGAGAGGTGGAGTCGGCCATCAGTGCCACGTCGTAGCCCATGTCACGGAAGTACTCCGCGATCGTGATTCCCGTGTAGACACAGGATTCGCGGGCTGCGACCGGCATGTTCGAGGTGTTCGCGATGAGGCAGGTCCGGTCCATCAGCGCGTTGCCGGTGGTCGGGTCCTCCAGTTCGGGGAAGTCCTCGATCACTTCGGTCATCTCGTTGCCACGCTCGCCACAGCCGACGTAGACGACGATGTCCGCGTCGGCCCACTTGGCGAGCTGGTGCTGGGTGACCGTCTTCCCCGAGCCGAACGGGCCGGGAATCGCGGCCGTCCCACCCTTCGCGATGGGGAACAGACCGTCGAGCACTCGCTGGCCGGAGATCAGTGGCGTGGTCGGCGTCTGCTTCTCCTCAGAGGGGCGCTGCTGGCGGACCGGCCACTCCTGGCGCATCTGGATCTCTTCGCCGGTGTCGAGTTCGACGACCGGCTCCTCGACGGTGAAGTTACCCGACTCGGCGGCGACGACTTCGCCGCCGTCGGAGTCGGGCGGCACCATCACTTTGTGCTCGATACTGGGCGTCTCGGGGACGGTCCCGACGATGTCGCCGCTGGAAACTTCGTCTCCAGCCTCGACTTCGGGCTCGAACTCCCAGGTCTTCTCTAAGTCGATGCCGGGAGCGTCGACGCCGCGGTCGAGGTAGGGCGACCCCATCTTCTCTTCGAGAACGTCCAGCGGGCGCTGGACGCCGTCGTAGATCGCGTCCAGCATCCCCGGACCCAGGTCGACGGACAGCGGGGAACCGGTCCCTTCGACCGGTTCGCCCGGAGAGACGTCGGAGGTCTCCTCGTACACCTGGATCGTGGTGATGTCGCCTTCGATCTCGATCACTTCGCCCATCAGCCCTTCCGAACCGACGTACACCACGTCGTTCATCCGGGCGTCGAGGCCGGTCGCCGTGACGACTGGCCCCGAGACGCTGTCGATGACGCCGTCTTCACGGACGTCGGATTCTGTCGCTTGACTCATATTAGTCTTCCTCCATCAGGTCGATTCCGATCGCGCGTTTGATCTGGTCGCGCAGGCCACCACTGCCGGTGCCGCCGCCGAGTGTCACCATCACTGGTTCGACGCTCGTCTCGGCGTCCTTGCGCACCCCGCGCGAGAGGTGTGCAAGGTCGTCGTCGTGCATCACGATGATCCCGATCTCCTCGTCGTCGAGCATCTCCTCGACGGCAGCGTCGAGTTCCTCGTCTTTGTCGGCGTCCGGCACGTCGGCGAACTTCCGTACGCCGGCCAGCCGGAACCCCGTCGTGAAGTCGGGACTGCCGATGACACCGATCTCCTGACTCATAGTATCACCAGCTCCTGTTCGATCTCGTCGCTGTCGAGTCCGGCCTCGCGGCCCCGAGCGATCGCTCGGATGTTGTCGACCTCGCGCTCCTTGGCGAGGATATATGACAGGACCGGACAGACCGACAGCGGGTAGCGGTTCGACAGCTGGTCGGAGTACTCGAGCAGTGCCGCGTCGAGGGCGTGCTCGAACTCGATGAGGCTGTCGGCCGCTTCGAGCGTGTCGAGTGCCGCGTCGAGGTCGTCGCCGTACGTGCTCTCACGAACTCGCTGGACGAGCTGGTCGGTGCTCGTGGCGAGTGCGCCGATCTCGTCGGCGTCGAACAGGCGACCGCCCTCGATGTGGTACTCGGCCGGATCGATCTCTGCCCCGCTGCGAGCGAGTCGAAGGGCGTTCCGGAGGTTCCGGAAGTCGATCTCGGCCGTGAGAAAGGAGACGTACAGGCCAGTCGGCGAGTCGACTTCGGGCTGTGTGGGCAGCCCAGAGAGCAACACGTCGTAGAACGCCCGATCGAGCGCGTTCTCGAGCGGGACGAGCACGCCGCTGTCCTCGTAGTCCTGGTACGCCTCGGCGAGGTCGTCGCCGAAGATCGTGCCGTCGAGGAGTTCGACGACCTCCTCGATCGAACCGGCGGCGACGAGCTGGTCGAGCAGCTGTTCGGACAGTTCGCCGGCACGGATCAGGTCGTCCTCGACCTCGCTGGCGTCGGCTTCGGAGTACAGCCCCCGGACGATCGTCTTGACGTTCCACACGTCGAATTTCCGGAGGTAGCGGGCGACGTAGTCGTACAGTCGCCCGTCCGACCAGCGCAGCAGGTCATCGAAGTGCTTGGCGAGGTTCCGGTTCAGCGCGTACTCGACGAGGTCGACGCCGCTGTATCGCGCTCCCAGGGCGTTCATCTCGGTCTCGTACTCCGTCTCCTCCATGAACCGGGAGATCTCGGATGGACCCATGCGGACAAGCTTCCGGTAGTCGTCGTCGTCGAACAGCTTCGCTCGACGAGAGCGGACACGCGTGATGACGTACTCGTAGTTTGCGCTTTCCCAGTTCTGTTCTTCGAAGCGTACGGTCATTGCTCCTCGAAGAGCCGTGAACTGATGTCTCGCAGGTTGTTCTCCCAGACGTCGTCGAGAACGGAGTCGAACGTGTTGTTCACGCTGATACGCGAACTCTCGCTCTCGACGACGACCCCGCCCAGGCAGTCGTACTCGCCGGCCAGCTCGTAGCCGTCGTAGTCGGCGAGAATCGACTCCAGCAGGTCGGCGTCGTCGGCTCGCCCGTACACTTGCACACTGGCGTCGTCGTCGAACTCCGCCGTGGCAGCGTCCAGCAGCGTCCGCGTCAGCTCTTCTCGGCGATCGCCCTCGAGGGAGGCGATCTCCGCTTCGACGCTGTCGCGGACCGATTGGAGTACGTCGCGGCGAGCCTCGAGTCGCTCCTGCTTTGCCTCCAGTTTCGCACTGGAGAGTTTCTGCTCTCGCTCCTGCTCGATTTCGCGTTCGACCTCGGCCTGTCGCTCGTCGCGGATCTCGTCGGCGTCGGCCTCGGCCGCCTCGATGATCTCTTCGGCGCGCTCGTCGGCGTCGCTACGAATCTCCTCTGCACGCGCGCGGGCCTCGTCTCGGATGTCCTCTGCGACTGTTTCAAGACTCATAAATGGGTTTGAAAGGGGTGGAGTCTACTGTCCCAGCGTGAGGAACACGACGACCAGTGCCAGAATGACGATGGTCTCCGGGAGCACTGTCAGAATCAGGCCACGACCGAACATGGAGTCGTCCTCCGCGATCGCACCGACTGCGGCGGCACCGATTCCACGTTCCGCGTAGCCTGCACCGATTGCGGCGAGTCCGACGGCCAGCGCGGCGGCGGCCAGCGGTGGGATTGCAGGTGCAGCAGCGGTACTACCGACAAACGCTTGGAGTAGTGCGGATGACATTGTTGGAATCCTGTAGTTGGTTCCGGACAAGCGCATATGACCATACCGGAGTCATAAAGCTTCCCAAAACAGATGGTCACGGCCCTGCTCGGCTGGTTTGGGCCGTCTCGGCTGGGTCCTTGGGACGTGAACGCCTAGCAAGTACTCGGCCACCGACCGGGTGAAATTAGTTGGGACGGACGACCCGCGACGCGGCGCTGTGGCGAGAAGTGACTGTTCGAACCGCAGATCGGATCTTAAACAAACGATCATCTACAGAACGTGCGGATATTTGCCTGTTTTGTAATCGCCGTGGGAGACTCGTTGGCCAACAGACATTCTCGGAACGCCGCCGAGGTCCGACGGCGCGCACTCTCGATTGTCGCCGCTACAGCGTGTCAGACGACGACACCGTACCGATCGCTATCGCGTTCGCTCGACACGGGACATCGTTCGGTTCAGTCCTCGAAAAACCGATTACGTCCCATAAAACGCCGGGAGGATGTCAGTCCTCGGTCGTGAACTCGCGATCGTACCCGAACGGCTCGTAGGCCTTGCCGCCGCCCTCGAAGAACTTGCCGAAGAACTCGACGTATTCGAGACGGACGGCCTGGAGGCCGGCAGAGGTGATCCCGAGCACGAGCACCAGCAGGTGCCCGAGCACCAGGAGGACGATCCCGAACAGGAGGCCGACGATCGCCATCGACCCGTCGAGGTTCAGCAGTCCCTGGAAGACGACGTCGTCGGCGACCGGCTCCTCGGACATGAACCAGATCAGGTGGAACTCACCACCGTGCAGGGTCGCGCCGAACACGAGCAGGTTGACGGCCAGTGCCATCCCGGCCTTGGCCAGCAGCACCGCAGCGATCCGGGTGTAAGAGACGACGTGCCCGAAGCCCTGGGTGATCGACTCGATGAGACCGATCCCGCCTTCGGCGGCGATGACCATGACGAGTCCGACGATCGTCATGGCCAGCGCGACGCCGACGACCATCGTGAAGCCGACGCCGGGGACCGTGAACCGGAACAGCTCCAGAACGGGGAAACCGGTGAAGCCGATCGGCAGCGCCGCGCCGTCACCGCTCCCGAACACCTCGAACATGAACGCGGGCTTCGGTCCCATGGCGGTCCGGGTGAACACCCACAGCCAGAGGCCGACGGTGAAGAGGATCCACGAACCACTCTCCATGATCGCCTCACCGAGGCCGTGATCGAGGTTGTTGTAGAAGTCGAAGATCCGGCCCACGACGAGGTGGAGCACGCCAGCGATGACGCTGACGAGGAGCCAGGCCTGTCCGTACGCCAGGTAGTGTGGCTGGAGCCCCTTGTGGATCGGCGGATGACCGTTCCAGAGGATATCTCCGAGCTGGTGGAGACCGAACAGTTCACCGTACAACACGCCGAAGATGGCGGTAAACAGGCCAGACAGCAGGCCGACACCGCCCAGGCTCTTGACCACGTCGTTGTCGAAGGACTTCAACAGCCAGTAGCCAAGTCCCATGTAGAGGACCCCGTAGCCGAGGTCACCGATCATGAACCCGAAAAACGCCGGGAACGTGAGGAAGAAGACGACCGTCGGATCGAGTTCGTCGTACTGGGGTCGGTTGATGATCTCGACGAGCGCCTCGAAGGGCTTGACGACGCCGGGATTGTCCTGGATGACCGGCGGGCGGCTGTCGCCCATCGTCACGAGACCGCCGTCGGCGGCGACCTCCTGACTCTCGGTCTCGTCGCTGGCCGACGCTTCGACGGTCTCGCCGGTCGACGCACCGCCCGAGCCGCCGGAGTCGTCGGTCTCGACCGTCTCGGTGGACTCTGGGTGGCCCTCCTCGCTGTAGTCTGCGCGTTCGAGTTCGTCGACCTCGATGGCCTCGCCGACGGCGTCGGTCAGTGCTTCCGCGAGGTCCGCGTACCGATCCGAAGGGATCCACCCCTCGGCGACGAAGGCGTGTTCCGTCGTCGCGAACGTCAGCGGTGCCTCGCTCTTTTGCACGTCGATCGCCAGCTTCTCCTCCGCCGCGAGCAGGAAGCCGGCGACGTCGAGGCGCAGGTCTTCGAGTTCGTCCTCGACGGTCGTGAGCTTCGATTCGAGTTGCTGCTTGCGGTGCTGGAGTTCCTCGCGGTAGGACTCGGGATCAGCCTCGCTGTCGGGGACGGTCAGCTCGGTGAACGTCGCGCTGACGAGGGCATCCTGCAGTGTGTCCTCGTCCGTGCGTGCGGCCACCGCGATGACGTCGTCTTCCTGGAAGAACTGGTAGAGGTCGACGTCGCTGTGTGCGAGTGCGTCCCGGACGGTCTCGATGTCGCCTTCGCCGACGACCACGGACAGGTTCTCGTATCCCTGGAGGAGGTCCAGATCGATCCCCAGCGTGACGAACGGGTCGATCGTCTGGATCTCGTCTTCGATCGTTCGGAGTTCGTCCGTGAGTTCGTCGCGTCGGTCGTCGAGTTCGTTGACCGTCTGACGGATCTCTTCGAGTTCCTCGTCGAGTGCCTCGTCGGTCACCAGCCGCGTCGGGCCGGCGTCGGCCTCGTCGACGTCGAGGATCGACTTGAGCGATCGAACCGTGACGAGCTTCTCCGAGGCATTTTCGGCCCCCTCGGCCGGGTCGCCGGGTTCGAAGTAGTCCCACGAACCGTCGTACTCGGTGACGTGCAACAGTCCCAGGTCGTGGACGGTCTCGATGACGTCGTCCATGACGCGTTTCGAGCCGGTCACCGAGACGCGGCTCATTCGCTCAGGTCTGAGCATGTACCGCCTCCTCGAACAGTTCTGTGACGTGTTCGATCACGTCCTCGGTGCGCTCTTGGGCGCGCGATTCGAGATCGTCGCGGGCCTGCTCGCCCTCTTCGAGCAGTTCCTTGCGGTCGGCCTCGATTTCGGCACGAGCCTCCTCGAGACGCTCCTGGGCTTCCGATTGGGCCTCCTCCCGGGCCGTCTCGCGGATCTGCTCGGCTTCCTCGCGAGCGTCTTCGAGTCGTTGCTCACGGTCCTGTTCGGCCTCGTCGACAATGTCGTCGGCGTCCTGTTCGGCCGCTTTGATACGGTCGAGAACTTCTGGCCGTGGCATTCTCTAATCACCCTGACGTTGCTGTAGCGGCTATTTGGTAGTTGCGAAGTTGGCCCAGTTCTGTGGGGAGCGACGCGCCGTGAAAAAACGACGGGTGTCGAACGTCACCGGCCCAATGGACTGTCACCGCGACGACGATCCGGGGCAATTATGCTTGCCAAGCCCAAAGCCTGAGCAATGGGAGTCCTCGAAAACAAGTCGCGTGCGCGGACGTTCTACAAGTACCTCTCGAAGGTGTACGACCGTGTCAACCCATTCATCTGGAACGAGGAGATGCGCGACGAGGCGATCGCGAAACTCGACATCGAACCGGACGATCACGTCCTCGACGTGGGGTGTGGCACCGGCTTCGCCACGGAGGGACTGCTCGAAGCGACCGAACACGTCTACGGACTCGACCAGAGCGCCCACCAACTGGAGAAGGCGTACGCGAAGTTCGGCAAGCGTGGTCCGGTCGCGTTCCACCGCGGCGACGCGGAACGGCTCCCCTTCCAGGACGACACCTTCGACGTGGTCTGGTCGTCGGGATCGATCGAGTACTGGCCCAACCCCGTCGACGCGCTCGAAGAGTGTCGACGCATCACCAAGCCCGGCGGACAGGTGCTGATCGTCGGCCCCGACTACCCGAGCCAGAGCGTCTTCCAGAAGCTCGCGGACGCGATCATGCTGTTCTACGACGAGGACGAGGCCGACCGGATGTTCGAAGACGCCGGTTTCACCGACTTCGAGCACTTCATCCAGCAGAACAGGCCGGGGAGTCCGAAGGCCATCACCACGATCGCACGCGTCCCCGAGTGAGACAGACGGTAACGGTCGAGAAAAGCCGTACGAGACAGCCGTAACGTGACTTGCCCCCTGGTCTGTACAGGCCGTCAACTCGCCGTCGTACGGACGACCCCGACGGTCGTGTCACCGGCGAGAAGCCGGACCACGACAGTGTCCCCAGCTTCGGGCAGCGGCGCGTTCGTCGACGCGATGCGAAACGATCCCTGTTCGCCAGCTCTCCAGGTGCCGTCGTCGGCGCTGTTGAACGGGCCGGTGGGGCCGCCTCGAAACCCCTCGGCGGCGAAGAACGGCACCGGCGGCTGGGAGTCGAGTTCGTCCCCACCGACGGTGACGACCAGCCGCAGTCGCTCGACGGAGACGGTGTCCCCGCCCCGGTGTGTCAAGACCAGCGTATCGGTTGCGGCGTCGGCAGTCAGGGAGAACGACGCCGTCGGTGCCGGCGTCGGGGTATCGAGAGCGACGGCGGCGGTACCGACCGCGGTCGCGGCCAGCACCGTCAGCGCGAGCAGTAGCGCGACACCGACGACCGGCGAGGTGGCCCGGTCCATACGGCCGGTGTGGCCCGTTCCGGTTTGAACGTCAGGGTGGCAGCCGGGCGTCGAGGACGGTGCCGTCGTCGGTGCTGACCGTCAGCGGAACGCCGGGCCGTGGTTCGACGGTCCAGAGCGTCCCGTCCTCACCGGTCGTCCCGACGTACTCGCCGTCGATCCGAACGGTACCCGACACCGGCTCGCCGGTCACACTGTCGACCAGCCGGACGTGCATCGGTCCGGTTTCGTACGTCCGGTTGATCTGGAGCCGGAGCGAGTCGTCCTGTTCGGTCACCGTGTCGGTGACTGGAATCGCCGCCAGCGACTGGCGCTGGCGTTCGCGGAAGACGTTGGTGGTCCCACCGTCGAGATACGCCGTGAGGTCGCCGCTGGTGTACTCGGCACGGAACCGGTAGATGCCGGTCTCGCCGATTGCCTGGCCCGACGGCGAGGTGTCGTTAGTCACCCAGGGGTACAGCTCGATGCCGCGACGGTTGGCCGCGTTGACCAAATAGAGATCGCTCTCCCGGAACTGATCGGTGGCGTCGGGCCGGCGCTCGTCGGCGAGATACGTCTCGCGGTAGTACGAGTCGCCGTCGACCATCGCGAGCGTGTACCCCGAGTCCGAACTCTCGACGTAGATCGATTCGATCCTCCGGTCACCGGTGACGGCCTCGCTGGCACGCTGGGCGACCGGCCCGCGGAGCACCTCGACTTCGCCTCTGAGGTTCTCGATACGCGTGTCGAGTTGTCGCGGGAGCGAGTAGCTCGACCGTCTGGCGACATCTTTGACCCGACCGATCGTCGCCGAGATCTGCCTCGCCTCGGTGTCGATCAGTGCCATCGTCCGAACGAACTTCGTGGTGGAGATCGTCCCGGACGCGTACGCCTTGATGGCACCGGCACGTCGGACGCGCAACTCGTCGGACCGGGTCTCTGCCCAGCTCACTTCCGAGCGGATGATCTCGGACCGCTCGCTGGTCGAGGAGGTGTCGTAGAACTCGTTTTCGAAGGCGGTCGTCCGATGCTGTCCGCGGAGGGACGCGGCGTCGGTCGCGACTGCCGTCCCGATGTTGACGTTGACGGCTCCGTGATCGGAGATCGTCACGTTGCCAGGCGGAATCGTCAGGTAGTTCGCGAACTCTTGGATCGGGACGATCACCGGCGACGGATCGTCGAACTGCGCCGCTGTCCCCTGTCCAGCAGGGACGGGACCCGCAGCCACGGCGGGCAGCGACAGCACGACGAAGAGGAGGGCGAGGATCGAGACGGTGGCGGGACGCATTGTTACGCCCTTCTCCCCCGTCCCACAAAAATCCCTCTCTTCCGTGGGACCGTCGTTCTCCGACGAGAGTCCGCGAGACGTTTCAACGACGGCGCTGACGTTTTATCCCGTGATGGAAAGCGTTTTCCTCCCGGGCAGCACAGTCACGGGGTGAAGATGTCACACCGGTTACGAGCCGCCCACTTCGCCCTCCTGCTGGTGGTGCTCTCGGCACCAGTTGCGGCCACCAGTGGCGTGGTCGGCGGTGTCGACGCCCAGCAAACACCCCCGCAGACAGCGTCGTCGACCGCCAGCCACACGACGATCCTGATACAGCTTCGGTCTGACGGTAACGCCACGTTTTCTATCACGGCCAGCGGCTTCGACGTCGCGAGCGAGCAGGAGCGAGACAGTTTCAACACGACGGCAGAGCGGTTCACCGAGGGCGAAGCGGACACGCTCGGGCTGTCGGCGTTCCGGCGGGCGAACACGGCCGCAAGCGAGGCGACCGGCCGTCCGATGGAACTGCGCGACGTACGACGAAGCAGCAACCTCACCAACGGGACGCTGACGCTGTCCTTTACCTGGACCAACTTCGCGCGCTCGGAAGGGGAGACCCAGTACGTCGACGACGTGTACAACACCACGGATCCCTGGCTGACCGGTCTAGAAGCGGATCAGACGCTGATCCTCGAGTTACCGCCGGATGCCGTGATTCGGACAGTCCCGAAGCAAGTTCGGGACGGCCAGATTGTCTGGGAGGGGCCGACGGCGTTCACGGAGTCCGAACTCGAACTCGCCTACAATCCCGGAGCAGAGGGGCCGTCGGGATCGCCCTCCCCCGGAGCGGGTCCCGGTGAGGATCCCGACGGCGGATTGTCGCTGCTCTGGGGTGGCCTCGCCCTGATGGGTGCCGTGGTCGCCGTCTCCGGAGTCTACATGCTGTTGCTTCGGGACGACAGCCTCATAGATCGCGACGCGTTCGACGGTGGTCCCCTCGCAGAATCCGACGACGACGGGGACGAACCACCCGCGAGTGCGCCGACAGCGGCTCCGACGGAGAACGACGACGCGCCCGACCAGGAGATCGACGAAGAGCTGCTCAGCGACGAGGAACGCGTCGAACTCCTGTTAGAGCGCAACGGTGGACGAATGAAGCAGGCGAACATCGTCAAAGAGACCGGCTGGTCGAACGCGAAAGTCTCACAACTGCTCTCCTCGATGGAAGAGGACGGCCAGATCGACAAGCTCAGGATCGGACGCGAGAACCTGATCTCGTTCCCCGACGAGGACGTCACGGACATCGAGAACTGAGACCGTCGTGAACCCCGGATCGCGGATACGGCGGGGAGCGTCGGGAGCCGAAAAACTCCCGTCGCGTGGTCAGTGGTTCGGAAACGTTTATTCGGTGGCCGGTCCCACTGCGTGGTATGAAAGTCCTTGTCACGGTAAAGGAGGTGACCGCAGTCGACGACGAGTTCGAGATCGACGGACTCGACATCGACGATCGGTACGTCACGGCCGACCTCAACGAGTGGGACGAGTACGCCGTCGAGGAGGCCGTCCAGCTCTCCGAATCGCTCGACGACGTCGAGGTCGTGACGGTGACGATCGGCCCCAGTGACAGCGAGGAGACGATCCGACAGGCGCTGGCGAAGGGTGCCGATCGCGCGATCCGTGTCTGGGACGACGCCCTGGACGACGACGCGATGCTCGATCCCGCGACGAAAGCGCGCCTGCTCGCGGCCGTCGCCGAGCAGGAAGACCCCGACCTGATACTCACGGGCGTCCAGTCGGCCGACGACAGCCTCGGCGCGACCGGCGTGACCCTTGCCGACCAGCTGGGGACCGAGTGGGCGGCCGTCGTCAACGCGCTCGACCTCGACGCCGAAGCGGGCGTCGCACACGTCCACCGCGAACTCGAAGGCGGCGTCGAGGAGCTGACCGACGTGGAGCTGCCCGCCGTGCTGACGATTCAGACCGGGATCAACGACCCCCGCTACGCCAGCCTCCGCGGGATTCGACAGGCCCAGAGCAAGGAGCTGGCCGAGAAGACCCTCAACGACATCGGGCTCGACGCGACGGCGCTGGACAGCCCCATCGAACAGACCGCGCTGTACGAGCCAGAATCCGAGGGTGACGCGACGCTGTACGAAGGCACGCCCGAGGAAACGGCCGGCGAGCTGGCTGGCCTGCTCGCCGAACGGGGGGTGGGCCAATGACGGTCCTGGCCGTCGCCGAACACCGCCGCGGCGAGTTGCGAGCCGTGAGCCACGAACTCGTGACCGCCGGCCGCGAGCTGGCCGACGCGACCGACGGCGACCTCCACGTGGCCGTCGTCAGCGGCTCGGTCGAGGAGTACGCCGATCGGCTCGACCGCGAGGGCGTCGACGTGATCCACACGGTCGCCCACGGCGAGGAGTTCAACCACGACGTGTACACGCAGGCAGTCACGCAACTGGCCGACGAGATCGATCCCACGGTACTGCTCATGCCCCAGAGCGTCAACGGGCTCGACTACGCGCCGGCCGTCGCGAACCGGCTGGGCCTGCCGCTGATCACCGACGCCGTCGATCTCGCCTACGACGACGGCCTGACTGCCACCCGAGAACTGTACGGCTCGAAGGTCGAGACCACGATCGACAGCCACGCCGACAGCACCGCGGTCACGATCAGACCCGCCGAGTGGCCCGCAGCGGAGGGCAGCGGCGACGCCACGGTCGAACCCTTCGAGGCGACGATCGACGAGTCGGCGATCCGCTCGACGGTCACCGGCTTCCAGGAGGTCGGCGGCGGCGACGTCGACATCTCGGAAGCCGACGTACTCGTCTCGATCGGTCGCGGCATCGAGGAGGAGGAGAACCTCGATCTGATCCGCGATCTGGCCGACACGCTCGACGCGACGCTGTCGGCGTCCCGGCCGATCGTCGACAACGGCTGGCTGCCCAAAAACAGGCAGGTCGGCCAGTCGGGCAAGGTCGTCACGCCGGACGTGTACATCGCCATCGGCATCTCCGGCGCGGTACAGCACGTCGCCGGGATGAAAGGCGCAGACACGATCGTCGCGATCAACGACGACCCCAACGCGCCGATCTTCGACATCGCCGACTACGGGATCGTCGACGACCTCTTCGACGTGGTGCCGGCGCTGATCGAGGAGTTCGAGGGCTAGTCCGCGGTTCACGCGAGCGGCTCTCAGTCGTATTTTTCACCCATACTCGATCATAGAACCAGTCTCAAGGTCCCAGCAGGCGGGCAGTACAGAGGAACAAGACAGCACATCGGTCCGATACGCAGAGATCGTCTGTCAAGAACGACGTGCTGCATAGAGGGGTAGTGTTCAGATAAGAGACGCGGCGTGGTGGCGTTCAGGCACCGAAAGCCCTCGCGCAGTTGCGGTCCCGCGACTCGCTGCGCGCTCCGCGTGCTTGCGTCGTCGGGGTTCCCGCAAAGGCCCGCCGGTTGCACCGGCTGGCTATAACGTGACGGCGGAGCCGTCACGCAGCGCTCGCCCTTTCATCCGCCAGGACGTAGCTGGTGGCACTGTCCACGAGCCTGGTGGATGAACGGGCGAGGCGCGGTAAGCGGATCTGCGCCGGCACTATTCGACCAACGGGAGAATATCCGGCACAGATCCGCTTAGCGTGCCGAGGGCTTTCGGTGTGTTCGCTCCAGTTTGGCCCGCTTATCTGAACACCGCCTTGTATCCTACACAAAGGAATTTACACCACACATTCGTTTCGGAAATTATGGTTGATTTGTGTCGTCGAAAACTCTCCCGAGATCTATCGGCGATTATAATTGCGATAATGCTGGTTCTGTCTGGGTGTGCTGGGGTAGAGGAATCAACCGACACCAGTTTCCCGAGTTCGAATAAAAACGTGTCACCGTCATCTGTTCCAACTGACGAACCGGTCGGCACCGCGGGGTCCGAGACGGATCTCGACGTGCGGAACTACGAGGACGTGCCGGCGGCGTTAAACATCAGCATCATCCGAAACGAGACGGACGACGTAGTCTTCCGGAAAAATCTCACCGTGAACCCCGACGAAGTGTACGACTTCGACGTGCCGTTCCCGGAGCTGGGAAATTACACCGTCAGGACGACGTGGAACGGAACCATCTACAGCTACGGCTGGATGCTGGAGTACACCGACCCGAGCTACGAACTCATCATCCGACCGTGGGATGGGAAAGTCAGGTATACGAAGAGTGCCGCCTGAGCCGACTCGCCAACGCGACTGCGCCCTTTCAGTCACACCTCGTGGCTAAGGACAGCTTTTCAGCAAAGTAACACCTTAATACGAGAAAGGCTCAAGATTAAAACAGTATGAAACGCAGAGACGTACTCGGAGTGGGTGGGCTACTCCTGGGAGGAAGTGCCATCGGGACAGCCGTTGGAGTCGGTCCTCTGGACTCGGATACCACCTCAGAACCAGCGTATTTCGATGAGGAACAAATTGTCTATGAACGAGAACCACTCCAACTCCGCGCACCGACTGACACTGTTCGTCGTGGAGATTCCATTACCTTCGAACTCCACCATACCGGGACATCCGAGGGCATCAGTTTGGGATGTAACAACCCCTGGGCAATCCAGTCGTACGAGGACGGAACATGGAAACACCTCGTATGGACGGACCAGCGATGGACTCAATTGTGTCTTTCGTTGATCCGCCCGAGTGGCACCCTCACAACAACAGTCACCCTGTCAGAAACTGCGATGGCTGACCATCAGGACATTAGTGAAGATGAGGCCAGGGTTTCGTTCAAACCGGGGAAGTATCGGTTCGTCCTGGTCTCGACAGATCCACCGTTAGCAGTCAATTTCCGAATACTCCCAGCGGAAAAGATGGTTCTGAGGTAGTGCCGGCGCTGATCGAGCAGTTCGAGTGAGAACGCCGTCGCTCGTCGGTGTTCGAGAGACGGGGTAGGAAAGCCAGCGAGAACCACGCGTGGAAACCACGCGGGCCGAAAGATCGCTGGCCGACCGTGCCGTCGTGTGTACGTCTTCGCTACCGGTACAAGAGGGCTCCGGTGTCGGGGCCGACCGAGACCGGCACAGGGGCGGCGGCGAGAAGCAGACGGATGAGTAGGTACTTTTTGGGGTAGTCCTAAGGACCGATGATGGAGTACTTACAGCGGCGTCGGGACCGCGTCGAGGAGCGGCTGGAGGCCGTCCTCGACGGGGTCGAACCCGACGAACTCGCCGACGAAGTCCGCCACGTGGCCCTGGCCGGCGGGAAGCGCGTTCGGCCGACAGTGACGGTGCTGGTCTGTGAGGCGCTGGGCGGAGAGCCCGCCGACGCGGTGGAGTTCGCGGTCGGGATCGAACTGGTCCACAACGCCTCGCTGGTGATCGACGACATCATCGACGAGTCCGACGTGCGTCGCGGGACGCCCTCGGCGTGGGCGGCCTTCGGCCACGGGCCGGCCATCATCGCCTCCGACGGGCTGCTGGGCGAAGCGTTCGCACTCTTTTCCAGCGACGAGCGGGCCATGCAGGCCGTGACCGAGTCGATGGTCGAACTGGGCGAGGGCGAGGCGACCGAACTCGTCAGCCAACCGACCAACGAGACCGAGTACATCGAGCTGGCCCGCCGGAAGACCGGCGCGCTGTTCCGGGCGGCGGCAGAACTGGGCGCGATCGCGGCCGACGCCGACGCCTACACGGTCGAGGCCTTCGGCCAGTACGCCGAGCGGGTCGGCGTCGCCTTCCAGATGCGCGACGACGTGCTCGACGCGACGGCCGACGCGGAGAAGCTGGGCAAGCCGGCCGGCCAGGACGCAGAGATGGACCGTCCCTCATTCGTCGAGGTGACCGACCTCACGCCAGCGGAGGCCAACGAACGGGCTCGCGCGGAGTCCGACGCCGCGCTCGAAGCGCTCGCGACCGTCGACACCGACGACAGCCAGGCGACGGAGTACCTGCAGGATCTGGCGGAGTTCGTGGTCGTCCGCGAGCGGTAGCTACCGCCCGTGGAACCGGTACAGCGAGGTGACGTAGGGCAGCCGGTTGAACAGCCAGATCGCGACCGGGATGCCGACGATCGTCATCGACAGCGCGGCGGCGACGTTGGCCCACAGCCACGAGAGCCACCAACCCACGAGCACGAAGTAGATCGCCCGCACCACGAGCGAGTGCTGTGACGCGCCGGCACCGTCTTCCAGCGACCGGGGTTCGGCCAGCGTCAGCACCGTCGGGACGAGGTTGATGAGCTTGATCCCGAACGGGAGCAGGATCACGGTAACGTTCAACAGCCACGCGACGTTGACGACGATCGGCGTGAGCCACCAGCCCACGAGGACGAACCAGAGGGCACGGACGGCGAAGGAGCGCTGGGTCATGTCGAGGGGTAGACGATGAGTGGGTATATGCTTGCTGTCGCGGGTGGAGCACAGTGCTTAAGCGACGGCTGGGACTATCCCAGCACCATGAGAGTACTCGCGACGGTCGGGCTACCGGGCAGCGGCAAGGGCGAGGCCGCCAACGTCGCCCGCGAGCTGGACGTGCCGGTCGTGACGATGGGAGACGTGATCCGGGCGGAGTGTCGGGACCGCGGGCTGGATCCGGCGACCGAGCACGGCCGCGTGGCGACGGCGCTGCGCGAGGAGAACGGGCCGGCGGCCATCGCCGAGCGGTCGCTCCCGCTGATCGAAGACGAGCTCGCGTCGAGCGACGCCGTGCTGGTCGACGGCGTCCGGTCGGACGTGGAAGTCGACGCCTTCGAGGCGGCGTTCGGCGCGTCGTTCTCGCTGGTCAGCATCGAGGCACCGTTCGAGGTCCGGAAAGCGCGGCTGGCAAAACGGGGCCGAGACGGCGACCGCGACGACGGCGGTGAATCCCTCGAAGAGCGCGACGAACGCGAGCGAGGCTTTGGCATGGACGCAGCGATGGAGCGGGCCGACGTACACATCGACAACACCGACAGTCTGGAGGCGTTCCAGTCGAAAGTGCGGACGCTGCTGGCCGACGGCGTCGACGCCTACCGGAGCCAGTACGACACCGCGGAGGAAGACGCATGAGCACGGTCTACAGCGTCGACGTGCGGGTGACTGCGCCGGTCCACGACACCGAGGTGACGGATCGAGTCGCCGACGCCGTCACCAACATCTTCCCGGCGGCCGATCCCAGCTACGAGGGCGACCAGATCGTCGCGACGTGTCACGACATGAGCCACGTCTCGGAGCTGCTCCACCGCGAGGAGATCCTCGACACGGCGCGGGGCGTCTTCCTCGACACGCTCGACGACGACACGTTCACCTTCGAGTTGAACAAGCAGGCGGCCTTCGAGGGGCGGATCAACTTCTCGGTCGGCGGTCCCGCAGAGCTCGGCGACATCCACGTCCGAGTGCGCGTGACCGAGCCGTCGGCCGGGGCCTTCATCGACGCCATCGCACCGCCGACCGAGGACGGCGCACCCATCGACACCGAATGAGTACCACGACGGCGATCTGTTTCGACCTCGACGGGACGCTGGTCCAGTATGATCGCTCGTTCGACGAGATACTGACGACGACCTTCGAGCGCGAGCTCGGGACCGCGACCGAGGAGATGGTCGGGGCCTACGAGACCGGTTTCTTCGACGCGTTCGAGGGGTGTACGCCGGAGCCGTACCACGCGGGGATGCGGGCCGCGCTGGCGGAAGCCGAGATCGACGCCGACGCCGACGCGCTCGTGGCGGCGCTGCGAGACGAGGAGTTCGCAGCCACCAGCGTGTCGTCGGCCGCGCGGGACTGTCTCTCGGAACTGGGCGCGGACGAGGCGACGACGCTCGTGGTCTGTAGCGACGGCGTCGGCGAGTGGCAGCGCGCGAAGATCGACCACCACGACCTTGGCGCGCACTTCGACGAGACGGTGATCTCCTACGACGTGGGCGGGCACAAGACCGACGGCGACCCCTACGACGCCGTCCGCGAGCGTGTCGACGCCGAGGAGTACGTGATGGTCGGCGACAGCCACGAGTCGGACGTGGTGGCCGCCCGCGAGGCCGGTTTCGTCCCGGTGCAGTACGAGGACGCCGAGACGGACCTGTTCGCGATCCTCACCGCGATGCTGTGATCACTCCTCGAAGCCGCTGACGAAGATCGCGACCGACTCGCCGATCTCGCGGCGGCGAGAGAGTCTGACCTCGTCGACCCACTTGACCCACTGGAGGCCGCGGCGTCCCGGCGCGACCAGTCGCATCGGCGCGCCGTGGCCGTGCGTGAGGGGGTCGCCGTCGACGTGGGTCGCCAGCAGTGCGTCCTCGGCCTCCGAGACGGGGAGCGACCAGCGATACCCCGTCACGGAGCGGAACTGGACCCACCGAGCGGCGTCGTCCGGGTCGACCGCCGCCAGCAGCTCCGCGACCGCGACGCCCTGCCAGTCGTGCTCGGAGTACCAGCCGCTGGTGCAGTCGAGGACGGCCCGCCGCTCGTCGGCACCCTCGGGGTCGTCCAGTTCGAGGTCGTCGACACCGAACGTCGCGGGATTGGCGACTCGGCCAGTGACCGATAGCGCCCACTCGTTGGAATCGATCGGGTCGGGGTCGTCGGCCATCCAGCTCGTCGGCGGGAAGGCGTTGCCCTCGTCCGTCCCGACCTCGCGGGAGCCGGTGAAGCGCCGGTCCGCACCGGCCGTATCGAGAACGTCGTTGAGCACTCGCTGGCTCCGCCAGGTCAGGGCCGCGATGCCGGCGATCCCGGCGTACTGCAGTGCTGTGCGGCGGTCTCGGCTCGGCACGTCGCGTGGGTCGTGAAAGCGATGGCGAAGGTGCAAGAGGAGGACGACCGGGACGACCAGCCCGACGCCGATGTGGAGGTTCAGCAGGCCCCAGGGACCGATCGAGACCGAACCGCCCAGCACCCACCACAGCCCCGTTGCGAGCGCCGCCGCGGTGACGACAGCGAGAGACAGCGAGAGGACGCGCGGCCCGGTCAGGCGATCGGGCGTGACTCGGGGCGCGACTCTGCGGAGCTTGAAGACGAGGAGGACGACCAGCCCGATCCCCGCGATCGCGTGGAGATCGAAGACCCAGGCCTGCGCAGGGACGCCCGCGACGAGGCTGTAGAACCCCGTCGCGAGGATGAACGCGACCGCGGCGGCGAGACTCCAGTCGAGGACGCGCGGGCCGGGCTCCAGCCACCGGAGCGGTCGCGCGGGGAGCCAGTCTGGCCGGCGCATACCCCAGCTTGGGGCCGGATCGGTTTGTGGGTGTCGCGGGCGTCGGCGCGCGACGCTCGCGAGCAGTCAGTACGACGCCGCGGCGACGACCGTCCCGTTCGCGGCGCGCAGGGTGGCGGTGTCGCCGTCGTTGTTCCAGATCGGGCCGTTCCCGCGGTAGAACTCGGTGGGAGTGTCGGTCCCCGATCCGGAGTAGAGTCGGACCGAGCCGTTCGCGGGCACCGTCGCGCCCGGCGGGAAAGTGTAGCTGTGGCCGGCCTCGTCGGTGAGCGTCCAGTCGCCGATCGCGAGCGGGTCGCCGCCGGGGTTCGAGACGACGACGAACTCGCCGTTGGGGTTCTCGCGGTCGTCGCCCGGCGCGTCGGCGACGATCCGGAGGCCGACATCGCCGGTCGGCGTGGCCGGGTCCCCACAGGCCCAGACGCCGCGGCCGGCGTCCCGCGCGGCCCGTTCGTGCTCGTAGAACCGTTCCGACAGCGAGAACGCGCTGTCGTACACCCGCGCGTGGCCGTTCGCGACGAGTCGCTCGTTGGCGTCGACGCCGTCGACGACGAGGTAGGCCAGCAGCCGATCGTAGCGGTCCCGTCGGTCGGTCTGCGGGTCGACAGCGACGACGACCGGCTCGCCGCCGACGAGGGCTTCCAGCGCGCGGGTCGCGTTGCCGGCGGCCCGTTCGAGACAGGCCCGGCCGGCCGCGGTGTCGGGGACGCCCTCGAACTCCGCGGGGTTCGTCCCGCCGCGGGTCTCGGGAGTGTCGATCCCGAGCAGCCGGACGGTGTCGAAGGTCCCGTTGTCGTACCGGATCTCGACGGTGTCGC
>NZ_JADPQC010000054.1:0-414 GCF_017612575.1 Halomicrobium sp. IBSBa | reverse complement strand
GGCCGGGACCCATCAGCGTTCGGTCCGGCGGTGTCAACTCATCGACAGTAGGTGCCTCATCCATAGCGTGTGTTACCTGATGACTGGGCATTAAAATCCGCGGTCACGACTCTCTGGTCAGGGCAAGGTCGGCTTCACAACTTCGCTGGGACGACAACCTCCCGTTCCAAAACCTCTCTCAAAGATCACGTTTGTGTTGCCAGTCACCAGCGGACACCACCCTCCCCCATAATCGTAACCGCAAGACAGCGACGATATGATGTGCATGAACGATCTTCCCTGTTTTTACTCTCGTACTGCGGAGGGAGTGTGTGGTCGTCGATGGGATTGTTCGATAACGCCGTGTCCCCTGGGGAGGAACCGAGACGCCGGTACACCTGTCTGGTGTGCCAGGCGTCGTTCGACGTTCAGTAC
>NZ_JADPQC010000053.1:0-417 GCF_017612575.1 Halomicrobium sp. IBSBa | reverse complement strand
GTCCAGACATGGCCCGAGGAAATTCCGGTGTCTCAGGAGGGCGAGCACGGTGAGGTGCTGGCGACTGTCGACCAGTACGAACAGTGGGCAAAAGAGCGCGGGCTGAGTCTTCGACCGCCCTTTGAGACGCGGACCTCGTCGCTTCTGGTCGGCGGCAGTACGGAGGTGCTGCGGCTCCCGATGATAGCCGTCGCCGTCTACGCGGACGACGATCTGGTCGGCGTGTATCCGTGTACAGACGGGGAGACGACGTGGTCCGTCACCGATTGCATCGACGCGCTCACTGCGGACTCGACGACGCTCCCGCACGAACCGGACCAGTGATTTTCACTGGACTGGCTCAGTCCGTTCGTTAGTGGCGTCCTGTACAACACTGTGGTGGGGTGTCCGCCTCCCGCCTGAAGCACCAGACTGACC
>NZ_JADPQC010000052.1:0-419 GCF_017612575.1 Halomicrobium sp. IBSBa | reverse complement strand
GGCATTCACAATGGCATCCTTATCAGATTTGTTTACTTTCATCTTTGGATTTGCTAACACTTTATTAAGTGAAGCCATTGCTTCATTATAGCTACGAATATTACGACCATGGAAGTTTTTAATATCATTGGCAACTTCCTTAGCTACATTTTTATATTTTACTCCAAGATACTCGCCAAGCTTATCCCCCATACCAGACACAAGTTCACTAGCCTTTAGCAAGGCTTCTTTTTCATTTTTTTCTTTTTCTTCCTTCCTAAATAATAAAAACTGGCTCACAAACCTCTTCACAAGTTTATTGTTATATTTCGGTCCCTTCCAGTTCACATAATCAACTCTCATTTTATCAATATTACTATCTGGAACAGTAACCTTAACATACTGACCTTTTCTGGTGTGAAAAGTATATACCTCTGTAC
>NZ_JADPQC010000051.1:0-421 GCF_017612575.1 Halomicrobium sp. IBSBa | reverse complement strand
GAGCGGGTCAGACCCTCGACAGACCGGAATCGGCCCGACTACGCCGTCGTCGGTCCCTCTGCCATCGCCGGGTCGATGGCGTACACCATCGCCGATGACTACAACGAGTCGAGCGTCGTCCGGACGCGTGACGTCATCAACTACGAGGACGGATCGCTGGACAGCGACGACCCGTACAACTACGACCTGCCCGCCACCGACGGCTGGCAGGGCGGCCGGATGCACATCTACGACAACGGCGACGAGACGGCCTACGTCTGGAAGACGACCTGGGACAGCGAGGCCGACGCCCGCGAGTTCGCTGACGCTTGGGAAGCGGTCATCGCCCACTGGGGCGGTACCAGAACCGCGGAGGGCCACTGGGTCATCGAGGAAGACAGCCCCTACACCGACGCTGTCGCCGTCAGAGTCGATGGGGAGA
>NZ_JADPQC010000050.1:0-423 GCF_017612575.1 Halomicrobium sp. IBSBa | reverse complement strand
TTGTCGTCGTCCTCGGCGGCCTCGGTAGCTTCAGGGGTGCCGTCTTCGGCGGGTTGCTCGTCGGTGTCGTCCAGACGCTGATGCGGGCCTACAGTGGGTCTGTCGTGGCAACGGTCGGCGATGTCACGCTGAGCGTTCCCAATCTCGAGGGGTTGACTGTGTACCTGCTCATGATCGCCGTGTTGCTCGTGAAACCGCAAGGACTGTTCGGAACGCGAGGTGACGAGTCGGAAAGCGAGGGCGAGATCCTCGTCGGGGGGTACGGCGGGGTACTGGCGGACAGCACACGGGTACGGCTCGGCGGTATCGCCGTTGTCGCGCTCGCGCTCGCCCCACTCGCGATTCTGTTCATGGGCGACCAGTACTACCTCGTCGTTCTCAACGAGATCCTGATCTGGGCTATCTTCGCACTGAGTCTCGATA
>NZ_JADPQC010000049.1:0-426 GCF_017612575.1 Halomicrobium sp. IBSBa | reverse complement strand
TTGCAGGCCTGCACGCCGGAGTAGTCGAACTCGCAGGCCTGGCCGATGATGATCGGGCCGGCGCCGATGATGAGGATCGATTTGAGGTCGCTGCGCTTAGGCATTCTTGTTCTCCGTCTTGTGCTTTTCCATCAGCGCCGTGAAGCGGTCGAACAGATAGGCGATGTCGTGCGGGCCGGGCGATGCCTCGGGGTGGCCCTGGAAGCAGAACGCGGGCTTGGACGTGTGCTCCAGGCCCTGCAGCGTGCCGTCGAACAGGCTCACGTGGGTGGCGCGCAGGCTGGCGGGCAGCGAATCGGCCTCCACGGCGAAGCCGTGGTTCTGGCTGGTGATGCTCACGCGGCCGTCGTCCAGGTCCTTCACGGGATGGTTCGCGCCGTGGTGGCTGTTGTCCATCTTGAAGGTCTTGGCGCCGCAGGCCAGGGC
>NZ_JADPQC010000048.1:0-433 GCF_017612575.1 Halomicrobium sp. IBSBa | reverse complement strand
TGTCGGCTCAGGCTGTGTCCGGAATCGGGTCGGAGATGACGACGGCGTCGCCCTCGATGACGCAGTTCCCCTCTGAATCGTCAACGGCCGTGGCCAGGCGGAACCGGTTGTCCTTGATGCGCTCGACGACTTCGCAGTGGGCCGTGACTTCCTCGTCGATGTCGACGGGCCCCTGATAGCTCAGTTCCTGGGAGAGGTAGATTGTCAGCCCGGGGAGTCGTGCCAGGGCTGCACTGCTAATTCCGGAAACGAGCGTTCCGTGGGCGATCCGGCGGCCGAAGCGCGTCCCCTCGGCGAACGCCGCGTCGAGGTGGAGTCTGTTCGTGTCGCCGCTCGCCTCGGCGAAGGCCTCCACATCGGCCTTGGATATCGTCTTGCTGAACTGGACGTGGTCACCCACGTCGATACCGTCGGCGGTCCCGTAGCTCTCGAA
>NZ_JADPQC010000047.1:0-435 GCF_017612575.1 Halomicrobium sp. IBSBa | reverse complement strand
GAGTAGTCCGATGGAGATGGCTACTGCGGTGGTAACGAGATACAAAAGTATTACTTGACCACCGATTTTTCCGATACTCGACGGAGAGAGCCGTCTGGCTCCCATAAGTAGAGTAAAGAAGACAATCGGGATGATAATCATCTTGAGAAGTCGGACGAAGAGCGTACCGAGAGGCTCAAGACGCGTTGCTGGTTCTCCAATTGCGAGCCCAAGAACCGATCCCAGCACAAAAGCAATCCCAATACGATAGATTATCGCTACTGAGCGATATCGTTTCCATATTTGTCTCGTACCACTCGCCATGAGATGGCGTTCCATACAAATATTCATAAATATAACGATATGACATTAACTATAGTAATCAGTACATTTTACACTCTGCCTGAAATGCGATTGCTGTTTGGTGGATAGACCAGAATCAGTCCGCACACATAC
>NZ_JADPQC010000004.1:0-232814 GCF_017612575.1 Halomicrobium sp. IBSBa | reverse complement strand
CGCCCCCTCCACCACGGTCCCGCCAGCACCGACCGCCCCGCTGTCGTCCCGTGTGGCCCTCCAAACGCTCACGGATCCGCAACGACGACGTTCCGTCTCATACGGATATTGTCGCTGCTTGGCCGGTCGACCGCACGGCGTCCAGCCGAACGCTGTGCGGACGGGCTCGGGAGACGACAGAGCGAGTCTCCCGGTAGCGTGCGGTCGATTCTGCCTTGTTGAATCCACAGACGGCGTAGCGATCACTCCTTGAGTGGTTGTTCGAGATTGTCGACGGCGACGACAGCACCAGTTTTCTGAATTCGCGGTACCAGGCGCTCGGCCCGACAGCGGACCCGAATCGGCGCTTGATTGCCGAAAACGCCGCCTCGATCATCCAACGTTGCCCGTAGAGATCGCTGTCCAACCGTCCGTTGTGGGCGTGATCGTAGTGCGCGAACAGCCAGTGTCTGATGACCGGCCGGACACCTTCGGCACGGAGTGCATCCCGCAGTGACTGATCGTCGTAGCCTTTGTCACCGGCGAGACTCTCGATTTCGTCGGTGTTGCACAGTGCTGCTCGCAGCCCACCTGTGTATCGTGGGGCCAGTGTGCCGAACAGTGGAGGTCGAGGACGGCACACGATTCTGTATCGACCAGGCCGTCGTTTTCAGCGTCCGTATGTGTCGATCCGACCGGTCGACGTAGTGGCCGGATGCCGCTTCGCGGTCGAAAAACGTGGCATCCAGCGCCCCATGCTCGCCGGGATCGCAGGTGGTCGCTGGCCGCCGGAGCAGTTGCCGCCAGATATGGGTTAGCACCCGCTCGGAGGACCGCCACAGCGACGAGGGTGCCGGAATGCCGTCCGAGCCAACTGCAACAGGCCACGAACGCGATCCATCTCGTTCGCCCAATCGACGATTTCGCGGTAGCTCGCGCCCATGTAAATCCAGAAAAATGCAGCGTCAAGTGCTTCCAATCCGCAAATCCGTTGCCAGCCGGGTCACTCACCACCGCCGTGGGGCTGGCGGCACAGCGCTTTTGAGCCAGCGATGCGGCTTGTTTAACGAAGCGGAAGAGTGGCATTGGTACATTCACTCACTCCGCTTCGCTCTCGCCTTCAGAGCGACGCTATCCTCTCGCCATCATCGGATTCAACAGAGCAGATCGAAGAACTTCGAATACGCTCCTCAACTCAATGTACTGCTCTTGATCGGACCATCGCTGGTCACCAACAAAAAGAACAAATAAGCGAAAAGAACCTATAGTTCTCCGTTGGGAACGGCATACCAGTACTGCGTATTGGATGCGTCGGGCCCAAAGTTGGAGCCGGCCTCGTAGTGGTCGGCCGTAATTCTTTCTCTGTAGTCGGTGCCATCACCCAGGTCGCAAAGGGAGAGGTAGTCCTTTTGCCAGGTGATATCATGGGAAGATGAGTTATAACTCCAATTGAGTTCCGTGGCCTCTGTGCTTCCACTTGAGGAGAAATACAGGTTGGGTTGTGAATACGACGCCGATAGAGACCCGCTTCCGCTTGTATCAGTACCTACTGATACACTGATGCCGCCAGATACTGATCACGTCCCATCTTCTGTTCCAGTTGGCGCTCGGTTGACAATCGTAGGGTCAGAGGCGTGGGATTTACCCCACTGGTGACTAGCCATACTGTAGTCGGTCGTCGCGGCGGAGTCGCAGGTCGTATTCCTACCGGGGATTACCTGCGTAGTAGTGCCTAGCCCCCAAAGGGTGTCGTTTGTCGAGTGTGTGTACACAGAAGAAGTCATGACGACTTTGCCTCCTTCACAGTCCCCAAATTCTGTCGTTGAAGATCCCCACTCGCTGAAATCGCCCTGATCGGTTACGTCTTCGGCACTGATGCCGCCATTGCTGGAGCCGGTGGTGATCCTACTCGGGGATTGGATGTGCCCCCCGTTCTGTACGAAGTTTTGTGCAGAGGTGTGCCGTTGGGCACTTTCTGAGTCGACAGTCTTCGACTGATTCTCGATTGTCGTAGTAGTTGTTGAGTTTCTTGAGCGAGAGCGAGTGGAGGAGACAGTGCCGCGATACCGTTTGGCGACCCCGCTTTGGTCGACAGTAATCGCGTACGAGACGAGGGTCTGATTCTCCGACTCGGTTGGTTGAAGGGTGAGAGATGTTTCAGAGCCGAACTTTTCATTGTAGTCCTGCTCCACTTCTCTATGCAACTCCTGAATGTCCCCTTGGGTGATAGGGTTGTCTCGACTTCGTTTGATAAGGCCACTTACCTCGTCAGTTGAGGAAGCAGTAGCCAAGCCGGTTGTTGCTACAAAGCCACCTGCGGCGGCCGCGGTGGTTCTGAGGAATGTTCGACGGCGGGGTTTCCAATTAGAGTCTTCTATGACTCACTAATAACAATCAGTTAGAAGTATAAATAATTATCCATTGGTGAATAAGTATAACTATTTAAATAGACTTAAAATAAATCGTCAGATATAGAATGGGTAGAAGAAAGATAATATACAAAATCCTGGCTATAAAATCCTGAATTCCCGTTCGTCCCTGCTACGCGGAGAATGCGTACACTCTCGGTGGTGCACTCACGAATGCTACACCATCGACAATGGCCGGTGGGCTTGCGACACGCCACCGAAATCTTTGCGACGACTTTACTCTACCATTCGCAGCCTTTACTGTCACAAGCCGTCCATCTGAACTGGGTATCAAAACGCTGTCGCCTGCAAGGGTAGCCGAGCGGTCCATATTTCCCGCAGAAATACCTGGAATATCTGCTTCAGCAGGTATCTTGACCTTGTATGCTGTATTCCCTGTCTCGATCGAGTACACCTGAAGGTACCCATCAGAATCAGAAACGAATACTCGGCTGTCAGACTTCGTGGGGGAGAACGCATGCATTCCTTGAATTTCCGCCTGCCAGGCCACCTGTCCAGATGACAAATTAAGAACGATGACTGACCCGCCACCATTACCAGACACAACAAACCTGTTGGTAATAAGCGGGACATCACCCGGATGCGATCCGTTGACGCCATGGTAGATCCACACAAGCTCACCTTGAGCCTTCGAGAACGCCTGAATCGCACTTGTGGTACGCACGACGATCAAGTTGCGGTTGGATGCCAGGTTACGAGGGATACCCGCAGTTTTGAAGACGCGTGTCCCTGAGTTTTCAGTGAGCCGTGCGAGCGCCCCTTCTCCGTCTTGATTGATGCCAACAAAGAGGTCGTCTGCAGCTTCAAGAACCGCAGTTACAGGGGTACTGTTATCAGGGATGGTATACTTTCGATTTTCCTCCCCTGTGTGGAGGTCGTAGGCCGCAACACTATCATCAAGTGTTACGTATACAGTCGATTCGCCCGTTGTAGGGGGGGTTTGAATCCGCGTGCTTTCTGGAACATTGGTTTTCCAGAGTTGTTCCCCCGTCTTTGGGTCCAAACCATAGAGCGTCCGGGCTTGGGTTTGAATGAGGATGCCTTTTCGTAGGAGTGGTTGAGATGGAGGTTGTGTTACTGATCCGCTTACTGCCGTGGCCCAGCTCAGTTGCAAATCCGGTGATTCAGGGGTGTTAGCAGTTCGAGCGTTGGTCCGGTGTGTCGTCGGCCATGTTCCGGATATCGAACCGATCGGCGTCGCTTCATCAATCGTCTTACTACTGGAGTTCGCGGGCTTTGATCGAGACTCGCTTCTAAGTTGTGGTGTCGTACAACCGGCTAAACTGGCGATAGATGCCGAGATAAATGTCCTTCTTTTCATGTGTATAGTCTTTCTGACCGAACTGCATCACTGTTTCTATCCTACAGCAGAAGCGTTCAGATAAGCTAACTCCATGTGAAGGGATCACCAATGCCGGTGCCGTTCGATAAGTCGACTTTGATACAGGGTAGCTACCGAGTGATGAGCCGCGCTCTTCCGACTGGACCAGTAGTAATCCAAAGAGCATCCGTCTTTAGCTAAGAGATGCTTTGTTGAATCCACAGACAGCGTAGCATCACTCCTTGAGTGCTTGTTCGAGATTGTCGACGGCGACGACGGCACCGGGTCTCGAATCGATTCGGCCACTCCAGTATCCGTCTGAAACCCAGGAGATCCCGGCGACCGCCGAGACACTCGTCAGGCTTCAACCGCCCAAGGGTCCGTCTGAAACCGTCACCGATGCCGCCGAGGGCGTCGTCGAGGGGCGGGCTTCAACCGCCCAAGGGTCCGTCTGAAACTACAGGTCCGCCGAAATCTCTGCCGCTGGGATCGTGCTTCAACCGCCCAAGGGTCCGTCTGAAACATTATCTCCTCTACGCTGTCAGCCTTCTCGTGGGGGCTTCAACCGCCCAAGGGTCCGTCTGAAACCCGGCCAGGGCTGGCGGGACAACCTCTCGTCGACCGCTTCAACCGCCCAAGGGTCCGTCTGAAACCCATGGCCGATTTGGAGGCCATAGCGGCTATCACGCCGGAACTTACTTCACTATTTCCGTCGACCCGCAATAACCCCTGAACCCCTGGGGGGTCGATGGAACGGGCCGGCGACGTGGCCAAATCGCTTGCGACGGCGTCGACGAGCGGCCCGTCGACGTGGGAATCGATCTTCCAGCCACGCTCTCCGTGGGTGTACATTCGCACTTATCGAGTCTCATAAACCCCGTCTTGACCGGATCGACTACCCTGTGGGTGACGGAGAGACTCTGCAACCCGGCGGAACAGAGCGTGACATCCGGAAAGTGCAAACCTGTATCGAATTGTTCGGCATCAACAGTCCACAACGATCCGTCTCAGAACTCGTAGGTGTCGACGCCGTCCGGTAGGTCCTCCGACGCCGGCTGCCGGTCCTGTCGACTCCCGGCGTCGCCCAGACAGGCGGTACAGATGCCGTCGCTCTCGGCGTAGTGGTTCTCACAGACCTGTCTCCCACACAGGTCACAGGCGTCCTCGCTGGTCGCGCTCTCACAGATCTCACAGAGTCCGGTGACGCTCATGCTACACAGTCACACGCCCAGCGGCGAGAGGCTTACGGTCGTGGGTCCCGAACCCCGACTGTGCAGTACGACCGTCTCACTACGGGGCTGGCAGTCGTGCTCGGTGGACTGACCGTCGTCCTGACGGTGGTGGGCTTGGTCGAGAGCCCCGCCGTCCTCGTTCTCGCGGCGACGTTCGGCGTGGCGACGTACTTCGTCTACTACCACGCCAGCGGGCGGATGGCCGATCGGGTCTACCGGCGGGTCGAACAGCAGGCCAGGGTCGACGGCGGTCGCCAGCGACGGACCGGCGCTGGCCCGCGCAAGGAGTGGGAACCGCCGCGCGACGGTGCGAGCGCCCGCCAGGCAGGCGGAGGCGCACGTGCTCGACAGACTGGCGGTTCGCGGCGACAGCGGGGCCAGCGACGCAAGCGACGCGAGCGACGGACCCGCGCGCCGTCGGCGAGCAACGAGATCAGCGCGACGGAGGCCTACAGCCGGCTCGGCCTCGATCCGGGTGCCGATCAGTCCTCGGTCAAGGCCGCGTACCGTCAGAAAGTCAAAGAGGTCCATCCCGACACCGACAGCGGCGACGAGCAGTCGTTCAAACGCGTCAAAGAGGCCTACGAGCGGCTGAACGACTGACCGCCTCGGAGCAGGAGTCGATGCCAGTCCGGCCCTCAGTCGTCGTCGAGCAACACGGCGTCGACGTACTCGGCTGCCGTCTGGCGTGCGGTCGCCAGGGTGTCCGCTTCGTCGAGGACGACTGCACGGGTGCGAGCGCCGTCGACGATCATCATGAGCGCGCGTGCGACGTGCTCGGAGTCGACCGGCGAGAAGACCCCTTCCCTGACGCCGTGGTCGATCACCGTCCGGAGCATGTAGCGGACGTACTCGTCGTTTTGCTGGAACCGCTCGCCGAATGTCTCGTTGTAGGGTGCCTGGCTGCGCATCTCCAGCATCGCGATCAGCAGATCCTGGTGGTCCTCCGCGTCGGCGATCAACTTATCGATCAGTAAGTCGAGCCGCTGTTCGGGGTCGGTCGTCTCCACGTCGTGGACCGCCGCCGCGAACTGATCGAGGATGTAGTCCAGAAACGCCGCGAGGAGGTCCTCTTTCGTCTCGTAGTGGTAGTGTACGGCGGCGGTCGTCTTGCCGTACTCCTCCGCGATGCGCTTGATCGTCAGGTCGGCGTAGCCGTGGTCTCGGAGCGCGCGATAGGTCGCACGCATAATCGCTTCGTCCGACTCCGAGAGTGATCGGTCCGGCGGTTCGGCCATTGCTATAACGTATAGCCAGTCCCGCATAACGCTTTTGACCGCCGAACAGTCACCGGTCAGTCTTCGGGCGGCCGTGCTCGTCGTGTCGCCGTAGCTGTGGTCGCTGTCCGCTTCCAAAGCCTTTTGACTAAACAGTCAGTAAGTAGAATATCGACCGATATGGAGGACGAACCAGCTACCGAGATTCTACACGCGACGTATCGTGCGCTCTGTGAGCACGGCTACGCGAATCTCACCGTGCAGGACATCGCCGCCGAGGCCGACAGGAGCACCGCCTCTATTCACTACCACTACGACGACAAAGACCAGCTGTTCGTCGCCTTCCTCGATTATCTGTACGACCGATACACCGAGCGGCTGGCCGACGCAGGCGGGGACTCGCCGCGGGAACGGCTCGACGCGCTGTTCGAGGTGTCGTGTCGCGCGGATCCGGACGGCCAACAGCAGGCGTTTCGCACGGCGATGCTCGAAGTGATGGCACAGGCACCCTACGACGATGCCATCCGCGAGCGCCTCGCAGAGTTCGACACACTCCTGTTCGAGCGGTTCCAGGAGATCCTGGAAGCCGGCATCGAGACGGGCGCGTTCGACGAGCGCGTCGATCCGGCCGCCGCTGCGGAGTTTCTGACTGCGACGATCACCGGGGCACATACGCGAGAGATCGCGACCGGCACGCCGTCCGACCGCCTCTACGCGACGGTGACACAGTACACCGAGCGGCACCTGCTGGCTGAGGGGCCGACGGGAGGTGCGGACTGATGGGACTCCTCGACCAGATTCGCTCGATGTTCAAAGGTCCCGAAGAGTTCGACCTCACCTCTGGGAGCATCGGCAAACCGCTCTTTTTCCTGTCGATGCCGATCGTGATCACGAACCTCTTCCAGACGGCCTACAACCTCGCGGACACCTTCTGGCTCGGCCAGTACAGCACGGACGCACTGGCCGCGATCTCCTTCGCGTTCCCGATGGTGTTCCTGCTCATCTCGCTGGGTATGGGCATCTCCGTCGCCGGGAGCGTGCTCGTCGCACAGTACACGGGTGCCGACGAGGAGCGAGAGGCGGAGTACGCGGCGTCTCAGACGGTGACCTTCGCGGCTATCGCGTCGATCGTGCTCGGCGTCGTCGGCTTCTTCGCCGTCGAGACGTTCCTCGGGGTGATGGGCGCGTCCCAGGACGTGTTACCCCTGGCGACGAGCTACATGGAAGTGATCTCGCTGGGGCTGCTCTTCATGTTCGGCTTCGCCGTGTTCATCGCGCTCATGCGGGGCTACGGCGACACCATCACCCCGATGGTGGTGATGTTCGGTTCGGTGGTGCTCAACATCGTCATCGACCCGTTCCTGATCTTCGGCTTCGAGAGCAACCCGCTGTTCGCGATGCTCGATCTGGGGGGGCTCGAAGCGACGCTGCTGGCGGCGACGGGCTACACGGGCTCCGGTATCACCGGCGCGGCTATCGCGACGATCTTCTCGCGGGCGGTCGCACTCGTCGTCGGTCTCGCGATCATGTTCAGGGGGACCCGCGGCGTCCAGATCCACCTCGGCGACATGGTGCCCGACCGCGACTACCTCCCGCGGCTCGTCCGGATCGGGCTGCCAGCGTCGGTCGAGGGGATGGGGCGGGCGCTGTCGATGAACCTCCTGCTGTTCATCGTCGCGTTCTTCCCCGACGCCGTCGTCGCCGCCTACGGCATCGGGACGCGCGTGTTCTCGGTGATCTTCCTGCCGGCGATCGCCGTCGCCCGCGGCGTCGAGACGATGACCGGCCAGAACATGGGCGCGGACAAACCCGACCGCGCCCAGCGAGCGACCGGGCTCGCCGCGACGGTCCTCTTCGGCGTGCTCTCGGCTGCGGGGATCCTCGTCTTCTTCGTCGCCGCACCCATCGCCGACGTGTTCACGACCGATCCCGAGGTCGTCGACGTCGCGACGCAGTTCCTGCGCTACGTCGCGCTGACCTTCGGCTTCATCGGGATCATGCGGGCGTACACGGGGAGCTTCCGCGGGGCCGGCAAGACGCTCACCGCCGCCGCGATCTCCGTGCTGATGCTCGGGGTCATCCGGTTCCCGATCGCGTGGTTCGCGGCCGGCGAGATCGGCGAGACCGGGATCTGGCTCTCCTTCGCGATCTCGAACGTCGCTGGCGCGCTGATCGCCTACGGGTGGTATCGCCGCGGGACGTGGCGTGACAACGATCTCACCGAAGACGGCGTCGATCTCGACGACGCGGGGATGGAGCCCGTGACGACGGACGACTGACCATGGCCGAAGGACGTGTCCCAACCGACCACGGGGCAGAGATCGAGCGTCGCCTGGCCGACCTCGTGGACGCGCACGACGATCACCTCCCGTCGCGAGTGTCTCCGATCCTCGACGACCGGTGGTACGGCGAACTGCTGGTAGGGTCGTACGCGTCGGTCGCCGACGAACCGACGGCCGAGACGGCGCTCTCGGGGGCAGTGGCCGTCGAGTTGCTGCGAGAGTACTGTCACCGGCGGGGCAATCTCCTCGGCCATCTCTCGGACGACGACCTCGGCGCGGGGGAACGGACGGCGTCGTTGCTGGCGGGTGATTTCCTCTTCTCGGCGGCGTACTCGGAGCTGCTTGCCGTCGAGGACAGTCGTTGTCGCGACTGCGTCGAGACGATGCTCGACGCATCCAAGCGCATCGTCGAGACGTTCGCCGACGACGCGACCGCCCAGTCCGCGCGCTCGGTGATCGAGGACACGGCCGGGGCACTCGGAGGCAGTGCCGCCGCGGTCGGTGCGACGATCGGCGGGATCGACGACCGGTCTCGGGACCGTCTCGAAGCGCTCGGTCGGAACCTCGCGGCCGGACGAGCAGCCAGGTGGACGCTCGCTCTCGACGCCGACTGCGGGCTCGCGTGGCACGTCGACCACCACGGGCTCGCCCGGTACGCGGAGGAGCGGCTGGCGCTGGCCGACAGGCAGTGTCGAGCGCTCGCGCCCCTCGCGGAGACGGCGCGCCTGCGCCCGTCGTTCGAGGCGATCGAGGACGGCCCCACAGGCACCCGTCCGTAACGGACATATCGATCGCCGACCGAACGATCGTATGCAGGAGACACCGCCGCTGGTCGTCGACGTCGACGGAACGCTGACCGGACCGGATCAGGCAGTCGCGCCCCGTGCGATGACGGTCCTCGCGGAGTGGCCGGCTCCGGTGGTCGTGGCCACGGGCAAGGCGTTCCCGTTCCCGGTCGCGCTCTGTCAGTTCGTCGGCATCGAGCCGTGCGTGATCGCGGAGAACGGCGGCGTCGTCTTCGTCGGCGAGAGCGACGAACTGGTCTTCGGCGGTGATCCAGAAGCCGTCGACGCCTTCGTCGCGGCGTATCGCGAGCGGGGACACACGCTGGGCTGGGGGGACGTGGACCTGGCGAACCGCTGGCGCGAGACGGAGATCGCCGTCTCGCTGGACCAGCCCCGGGCACCGCTCGACGAACTGGCCGAGACACACGGTCTGACCGTCATCGACACGGGCTACGCCTACCACGTCAAGTCGCCGGGTGTCGACAAGGGAACGGGCCTGCGGGCGGTCGCCGAGGAACTCGGGCACGAACCCGAGGACTTTCTCGCGGTCGGCGACTCGATCAACGACGTGGCGACGTTCGAACTGGCCGGCGAGAGCGTCGCCGTCGCCAACGCGGACGAACACGCGGCCGCGGCGGCCGACCGCCGAACCGACGCCCAGTACGCCGCGGGGTTCCTCGAAGCGGTCGAGCCGTATCGGTGAGCGGATCGCAGACCTGCCAGCCGTCGGCCCGGCGGCTGTGACCCCGTGAAGCCGTTTGCCACCTCGGACGCCGAGAGTGACACGCCGACGACCGACGGTCTCAGTCGTCGTCGGCCGGGGCCGCTCCGTCGAGCGTCCCCGTATCGAAGCCACCCCAGTCGAACGTTCGCTGGAAGTACAGCGCGACGTTGACCAGCGCGAGCAGAACCGGCACCTCGATGAGCGGGCCGACGACGGTCGCGAAGGCCACGCCCGAACCGACGCCGAAGACCGCGACTGCGACCGCGATCGCGAGTTCGAAGTTGTTCGACGCGGCGGTGAAGCCGATCGCGGTCGTCGTCGAGTAGTCCGCGCCGATGCCCCGTCCCATGCCGAAGCTCACGAAGAACATCACGACGAAGTAGATCGTCAGCGGGACGGCGATCAGCAACACGTCGCCCGGCGACGCGACGATGGCACCGCCCTGCGTGGCGAACATCACGACGACGGTAAAGAGGAGCGCGACCAGTGTCAGCGGGTCGATCTTCGGGACGAAGGTGTCCTCGTACCAGTCGACACTCTTGACGCGGGTCCCGACGTAGCGGCTCAAGAATCCGGCCGCGAAGGGGATCCCGAGGAAGACGACGATCGCCTCGAACACCTGCATCGGCGTGATGTCGAAGGTCGCGATGCCGGCGACCAGCGACTCCATCCCCAGCAGCGGCGGGAGGAAGAGAGCGAAAAACCAGACGTAGACGCCGTAGGTGACGATCTGGAAGAGGCTGTTGAAGGCGACGAGCCCGGTGACGTACTCGGTCGATCCCTCCGCGAGTTCGTTCCACACCAGTACCATCGCGATACAGCGAGCCATCCCGATGAACACGAGCCCCAGGAAGTACTCGGGGCGGGCGGGCAATCCGGGGACGAGACCGCTGAAAAAGATCACGGCGAGTCCGAACATCAGCGTCGGGCCGATCAGCCAGTTCTGGACGAGGCTCAGCCCGAGGACGCGCCAGTTGCTGAAGACGGTCCGGAGCTGCGAGTAGTCGGCCTTGGCCAGCGGCGGGTACATCATCAGGACCAGGCCAATCTCCACGAGGTGGAGGTTCTGGATCGGCCGGGTCACCGACGGAGCGACGTATCCGAGGCCGACGCCGATCGCCATCGCGCCGAAGATCCAGACGGTGAGGTACTTGTCGAGCACGTCCATCGACCGTGGGTCCCCACAGCTCTCACAGTCACAGTCGGGCCCGTGATCGTGTTCGGCGGCGCTCATCGATCGAGTGCCTCCTCGACCTCGTCGAACAGGGCAACGACGCGGTCCTCGATCTCGTCGCGGATCGCACGGACGGCATCGAGGTCTCGACCGTCCGGATCGTCCAGCGCCCAGTCGCGCACGTCGACCGTGGCGTCGAGATCGAGCGTCGAACAGCCCATCGTCGCGACGTGATCGCAGGCGTCCAGTTCGGCGGTCGAGATCTCGCGCGGTGTCCGATCCGAGACGTCGATGCCGACCTCCGCCATCACGTCGATCACTTCCCCGTGGACGTGGTCGGCCGGACGAGTTCCGCCGGTGCGGATCTCGACGACCTCACCGAGGTCCCGGCGGTCGCGCTCGCGCTCGGCGAACGCCGTCGACATCTGCGAGCGACCGGCGTTCTGGACACAGACGAACGCGAGGCGAACGTCGGCCATCAGGCCTCACCTCGCGTCTCGTCCAGCGCCGACAGGAGTGCCGTCGTCCGCGCCGTCGCCTCGTAGTAGCGCCAGGTCCCGTCCTTGCGTCGGGTGACGAGCCCCGCCTCCCGGAGGTCCGACAGCGCGTGACTGATCGCGCTCTCGCTGACGTCGACGACCGGACTGATCTCACAGACGCAGAGCTCGTCCTCGGCGGCCGACAGGAGCCGCGCGATCCTGTAGCGAGTGTCGTTGCTCAACGTCGCCAGCGCCGTCAGATCGGCCTCGGGATCCGACGGGATCGTCGCTGCGTGCGATTCGATCGATTCGACGCGGTCCTCGACGTCGCCGGCACAGCACTCGCCGAGTTCCCGCGTGAGGAGGCGCTCCAGTCGCTCAGATTGTTCGGCCATCGGTACTTGATCGATTGCACAATCGTTCATATAACGTTGGTGGATCCGCTCGCTGGACCCGTTCGCCGGGCCGGACCTATTTGCTGGGCTGAAATTGTTCGCCGGACTGTTCGGATATCGACACGTGGACTGTGCCGATTCGCTGGGGGGTGTGTCGGTCGGCCAGTGGGTGCCGACTCGTTGCCACTTTCCGTCCACTGCTGGCGAGCACCAGACTGTCGCCTCCGGACCGCTATTGACCGCTCAGGTGGGATACGTCCTCGTACCCGGGGAAGGTTTTTATTCTGTGGTCCGTTACCCCGTCGCATGAGCCCCGACCAGGCCGTGCTCCGCCGTGCGATCGAGCGCGGCGAACAGGAGGGCGGCAGCGTCGAGTTCAAAGAGCGGCTCACCGAAGACCTCCACCTCGCCGAGGGTCGACTGGAGAGCCTCGCTGCACAGTTGCGCCACCGCGTCCTCTCCGGTGACGGGGAGGCGACCTACGTCGTCGGCGTCACGGACGACGGCGGGCTCGCCGGGATCGCCCCGGAGGCGTTCTCCGAGTCGATGGACGTGCTCTCGCTGCTGGCCGACGAGGCCGGCGCACACATCGAGGCCGTCCAGACCTGGGGGGTCGACAGCGCATCGCAGACGACCGACCCAGACGGTCCCCCGGCGACGGCCGACACGGACACCGCGCCAGAGGGCATCGTCGGCGTCGCGACGATCCGTGAGGGAGCGGTGCTGGAAGACGACGACCACATCGTCGTCGGCACCGCGGGCCACGTCGACCACGGGAAGTCGACGCTGGTGGGCACGCTCGTCACCGGGAGCGCCGACGACGGTGAGGGCAGCACCCGATCGTATCTGGACGTGCAACCACACGAGGTCGAGCGCGGCCTGTCGGCCGACCTCTCCTACGGCGTCTACGGCTTCGAGGACGACGAGCCGGTCCGCATGGACAACCCCGACCGCAAGGACGATCGAGCACGCGTCGTCGAGGAGTCCGACCGCCTCGTCAGCTTCGTCGACACCGTCGGCCACGAGCCGTGGCTTCGGACGACGATTCGGGGACTCGTCGGACAGAAGCTCGACTACGGCCTGCTGACCGTAGCGGCCGACGACGGACCGACGAAGACGACCAGAGAGCACCTGGGCATCCTGCTCGCGACGGAACTGCCGACGATCGTCGCCATCACGAAGGCAGACCTCGTCAGCGACGAGCGCGTCGCCGAGGTCGAGCGGGAGGTCGAACGGGCGCTGCGAGACGTGGACAAGACCCCGTTGCGCGTCGAGCGCCACGGCGTCGACGCCGCGATCGAAGAGATCTCCGAGACCGTCGTTCCCGTCGTGACGACGAGCGCCGTCACGATGGACGGGATCGACCAGCTCGACGCGATGTTCGAACGCCTCCCCAAGACTGCCGGCGAGAGCGGCGCGTTCCGGATGTACGTCGATCGCAGCTACAACGTCCAAGGCGTCGGCGCGGTCGCCTCCGGGACGATCAAGTCGGGAACGGTCGAGGCCGGCGACGAGTTGCTGCTGGGACCGATGCCCGACGGCACCTTCCGCGAGGTCGAAGTCCGATCGATCGAGATGCACTACCACCGCGTCGACGAGGCCAAAGCCGGCCGCATCGTCGGCATCGCACTCAAGGGCGTCACGGAGCCCGCCCTCGAACGCGGGATGGTGTTGCTGCCCCGCGACGCCGATCCGGACCCGGTCAGAGAGTTCGAGGCGGAGGTGATGGTGCTCAACCACCCGACGCGGATCGGCGACGGCTACGAGCCGGTCGTCCACGTCGAGACGATCAGCGAGGCCGCCCAGTTCTTCCCGACCGACGGCCAGCTGTTGCCCGGCGACAGCGGCGAGGCCACGGTCCGCTTCAAGTTCCGCTCGTACCTCGTCGAGGAAGGCCAGCGGTTCGTCTTCCGCGAAGGCCGATCGAAAGGTGTCGGGACGATCACCAGCGTCGAGACGGGCGACTGACAGCAGCGTCGGATTGTGGCGTGAGGTGAGGTGGAGAGTGAGAGGAAGTTTCGAGTGCTTTCGGCGTGGGGGTGGTGGGGGTGGAGTGAGAGGGTTGGGTAGAGTGGTAAGGAGGGGTGTGATGGAGTGATGGTGGTAGGATGGGGTGGAGTGATGGAGTGTTGAAGTGGAGTGGTAGGGTTAGGTGGAGGGATAGGGAGAGAGGAGGTTTCGAGTGCTTTTCACTGTGTAGATGGGGGCACCGTGGGGGCGGGCTCGCTGTCAGGACTCGCCAGCCACGTCTTCGATGTCCTCGCGGGTGTCGAAGACCAGTTCCGGATCGAGATCGTCGAGTTCGAACTCGTAGTACTGGCCGCCGCTGAGGCCCTCGTTGCGTTCGTAGCGCTTGAGGAAGCCGAGCATCCGCAGGTCCGAGAGGTGGCTGTGGACGCTCCGGACGGTCGTCAGCGGTTCGTTCGCCCACGATTCGGCGACGTTCTGGTAGAGTTCGTAGATCTCCTTCGCACGGGCGGGCGTCTCGCCGTCGTCTTCGAGATGGGCCAGCGTCTCCAGCACCAGTTGTGCGTGGGTCGTCTGGTCGCGGATCTTGTCGCTGAGACGCCCGCGCTGGACACGTTCGCGGGCACGTTCGATGTGTTCGTCGGTCACCCGAAACTCGCCCTGATTCTCGGCGACCTCCGCTCCGACGCGTAGCAGGTCGATCGCCTGCCGGGCGTTCCCCATGTCGCGAGCGGCCAGCGCGGCGGCCATCGCGATCGCCGACGAGTCGTAGCCGTCGTCTTTCAGCGCGTTCTCGGCGCGCTCTTCGAGGATCGCGCGGAGTTCGTCGGCCGAGTACGGCGAGAAAGAGATCTCTGTCTCCATCAGCGTGTCTTTGACCTTCGCCGAGAGCTGCTGGCGGAAGGTGTAGTTGTTCGAGATGCCGATGACGCCAACGCGGGAGTCGGTGATGTGGCCGATCGAACGCGCTCGCGGGAGCTCGTACAGCAGCGTGTCCACGTCGTCGAGGTGGTCGATCTCGTCGAAGACGACCAGATGGGTCCCACCGGTCGTGTCCAGTTCCTCGTACAGCGCTCCGAAGGCGTCGCCGGTCCCGAGCCCGCGCTTGGGGAACGTCTCGCCGTCTGGCCCGCGGAGGTCGTTGACGAGTGCGCGCACGACCATGAATACCGTCTTGCCGTTGCAGTTCTGCTCGTGGACGTGGAGCGCGTCGGCCTCCGGACGCTGCTGGATCTCCTCGGTCAGCGCGTCCATCATGTAGTTCGTCACCGCGGTCTTCCCGAGGCCGGCTTTCCCGTAGAGGAAGATGTTCTGGGGACTCCGGCCGAACAGCACGTCCTTGAGCGCGTTGCGGTACTCCTCGATTTCTTCGTCGCGTTCGAGGATCTCGTCGGGCTGGTAGTCCTCGGTCAGGACACTTTTGTCTGCGAAGATAGTGTCCGTAATCGCGTCGAAGGGACCACCCATCGTTAGTTCGGTCAAACCGTGGCCACCACATAAACCTTACTTCACGTGTTTCTCTTGTTTCTCGTGCTTCAGGTGATGCCACCGTGGTGACGACTTTCGTTTCCGATGTCGTCTTTTCCTGTGCGAAGTCCTCACACGTCCTTCTCTCGCTTTTTCGTCGCCCCGTTCTCACGTGAAAGCACTCGAAAGCTACTCTCACACTGTGGTCGACTGGCTCTCGGCACGACGGGCACGGAGTCGTCGACGGCCAGAACTGTCGACCACACCTGCCGACGACCACGATCTGTCGACGCTGTCCTCACACTTTCCCGGTCGCTGCTGCGCTATCCTCACACACCCCACTCGCTGCTCCGCTGCCCCCCCACCCCTCATTCGCAACCGAAAGCACTCGAAATCCCCTCTCACTCTCTCGTGACCCGCCCGTTCGCCGTCTCGATTGCTCCCCAGAGTGGATTTCGAGTGCTTTCCACACGACCGCGCCGGCCTGCCGTGTGGAGAGAGTGCATTTCGTGTGCTTCCCGGCAACGACTCACACGACGTGACTGAGAGCGAGCGAGACGGATCGACTCTCCACCAGCCCCCACGCCGATCAGTGCGCTGCCCGGTACTGCCCGTCTTCTGCAGACACCAGCCCGAACGTCTCTGCCCAGCCGAGCAGCCGCTCTATCCGTTCGTGCCACTCGGCCTCCCAGTCTTCGTGGCGGTTCCGTTCCCACCGGGGGATCTCCTCTCGGATGGCAGTAAAGACCGCTTCGGGCGTCCGTGGCTCTGTCGCCACACACTCCAGCACCTCTCGGGCACCGAAGACCCGCTCCCGGAAGGCGGTCGACAGTTCCTCGTCGCTCGGCGCGTCACGCACCCGGTGGAATCCGCGGTCGGTCTCCGCGACGAGGCCCAGCGCCTGCATGAACGTCAGGTACTCCCGCGCTTCGTCTCGCGACGTGACCGCAGTTCCGTCCCGCACCCGCGTACAGCAGTCCTCGACGCTGCCGGGGACCAGCGGGAGCGTCCCGGCGGCCTCCCGGAGGAAGCCGACGGCACGGACCGGCGGGACGACCTTGAACCGAACCTCGGGCATCGTTCAGAGCCCGAAGCTCTCTGCCAGCACGTCCTCGTGGGTGTCGCCGAAGACGTGGGTCTCGCCCCCGACCACGTCGACGGTTACCTGGGCCGGCGCGAACACTTCGACGGGCAGCTCGCTGAAGTCCCAGTCGGCGTCGTCGAAGGTCTCTGCCAGTGGCGTCCCGTACTCCTCGCCCGCGATCGAGGTGACCTCCTCGAAGCGGTCGAACTCCTCTTCGACGGTGAGATGGACCCGTCCGCCGTAGGCCAGCGCGTCGGTCGTCCGGGCGATGGCGGCCGCCTCGCTATCGGCGACGGGTGCGACCGGCGCGGAGCCGGTCGCCGAGAGGATCGAGATGGGATCGTACCCCAGCTCGGACAACCGGAACGCCGCCAGCTCGGCGGCCCGTGCGGCGGCGACGACGCTGCCAGTGACGCTGGCCGTCGCGTAGACCGGGAGGAAGACGGCCGTCTCGGGAACGCCGGTCCGTTCGGCGACGTGGCTGGCAACGTCTTGCTCCGGTAGCTCGTCGGCTTCGATCGTCAACACGGCGAAGTCCGCGGCGTCGTGATAGCCCACGCGGCTGTAGATCTCTTCTTCGGCCACCAGCGCGCGGGCGGGGCCGCTGCCCAGCCCCTCGAAGCCGTCGACGCTGAGTTCCCAGCCGCCTTTCTGGGAGCACAGCAGCCCCAGCGCGGGGTGGTCGGTCGACAGTTCGACGTGGGTCAGCGGTGCGCCCGCGACGCTCGACAGCTTCGTCTGGACGGTCGCCAGTCCGGCCGTCTGGATCTCGGTCGCGAGCAGCCCCGCCTCGACGGCACCGGGAACGTCGACACCGAAATCGAGCACCGCGGCGTCGCCCTCCAGCGCGTGGACGGCGATCGTCAGTTCGTCGGCGAAGTCGATGGCCTCGTCGACGAGCTCCGTCGCCATCCGATTGAGACTCTCCATACCCACCGCTTGGCTCTCCCTGCCCTAAGACTGTTCGTGTTCGATCGGTGTGCTCACGTCACGACGAGGTAGACGCCCGCCGCGGCCAGGACGAGTCCGGCGACGCGTCCCAGCGTCTCGTTGATCTGGACCTCGTCGCCGCCGGCACCCAGATAGAGGTACTGCTGCTGGAGCTTCCCCATCGCCACCGGCTTGATCGCCCAGACGACGCCGAGTACCACGCAAAACGCCCCGAACGCGACGGTCAGCCACGATTGCATGCCCACACGTGTGTCGGCCTGTGTGAAATCAGTCGCGGTCGCTCCGGGCCGCCCGCCCGAGGTGTTCCTCGACTGCGGTCACCTTGTCGGCGGCCGCCTGGTCGACGGTCCGCTTGTCGTCGATCTTCAGGAAGGTCTCGACGCGATCGGCCTCGACTGCCTCGTGGGCGGCGTGGGCCGCGTCGAACAACTCCTTGCTGTCCTGGGCTTCGATGATCGTGCCCATCGGCGTCGTCTCGTAGGACACGTCGAACGGCTCCAGCGCGGCGACGGCGTCGGCGACGTACGACGCCATGCTCTCTTCGACGACCGGTGCGACCGAGAGGAACGCGATACAGGTCATGCTGGTAGCTGACGGTTCGACGCACCGCCCCTTAGATCACGCGGTGGCACCACTCCTCGCGACCGCGGAAAGATCACCACGTGACCGCGGCATGCCCACCACGCGACCGCGGGAGGAGGGGTACCGTTCGGAGCGTGGAAAGCACCCGCTGACACCGTCGCCGTCTCAGCCCGTCTCCGTGTCAGCGTCGCCGGCTCAGCCCGTCTCCGTGTTTTTCTCGCCTCTATACGACCTCAGTCAGTGGCGTGTGGCTGCTGTATCGACGGCCCGTACCGTTCCAATAAGTATACGTTATTGGGCACGAAAGTCGGCCCCGTGAGGAGTGTCTCAGACGACGTTGCGGTGCTCGTCCTCGAAGACGAGAGCGAGCTACTGGAGGCGTACGTCAACGGGCTCGAAGACGAGTACGACGTGTACGCAGCCGAGACCGCGGCGACCGCGACGGACCACGTGGACGGTCTCGGCGACGACCTCGACGTGGCTCTCCTCGATCGCCGGCTCCCCGAGCGGTCCGGCGACGACGTTCTGCGGTACATCCAGTCGGCACCCATCGACTGTCGAACGGCCATGGTGACCGCCGTCGACCCGTCGCTCGACATCATCGACATGGGGTTCGACGACTACGTCGTCAAACCGGTCACGCCGTCCGACCTTCGGGCGGTGATCGACCGACTGTTGAAACTCGAAGCGTACGACGAAATCTACCAGACGCTGAGCGAGAAACGCGTCAAACGAAGCGTCCTCGCGGCCGAACTGTCTCGGACAGAACTCGAACGCAGCGAGGAGTTCACTGCGCTCCAGTCCGAGATTGCCGATCTCGAAGCCCAACTCGAATCGATCGAGTCGGAGATCGACGACGAGACCCTCCCGCAGTGATCGCGCCGATCAGGTCGGCGGGCTGGAGATCTCGTCGTTCATGTCGAGTCGGCGGTTGTGGACCGCTTCGCCCGACCGTCCGTCGAAGAGGTGGATCGTCTCTTCGGGAATCGAGACGGTGACACGATCACCGACAGCGGCCTGCTGGAGGCCGTCGATCGTCGCGATGAACGTCTCGCCCTCTGGTGCGCTCTCGAACCGGAGATACACCGTGTTCTCGTCGCCCATCGGCTCGACGACCTCGACGACCGCCGAGTAGGTGTGACTGCCCGATTCGTCGGTGCCCACTTCGATGTCCTCGGGGCGGACACCGAGCGTGACGTTTCGGGTCTCGCCTACGTCGTCGAGCGTCGACTGTGAGAGGGGATATTCGAACCGCGAGCCGACGAGCGTGTCGCCGTCCCGCTCCATGTCGAAGAAGTTCATCGACGGATCGCCGATGAAGCCGGCGACGAACTGGTTTGCCGGTTCGTGGTAACACTCCAGTGGCGTCGCCACCTGCTGGAGCTTCCCGTCGTTGAGGATGGCGATACGGTCGCCCATCGTCATCGCCTCGGTCTGGTCGTGGGTGACGTACATCGTCGTCACGTCCAGTTCGGACTGCAAGCGCTGGAGCTCCGTCCGCATCTGGGAGCGCAGCTTGGCGTCGAGGTTGCTCAGCGGCTCGTCCATCAGGAACACCTCCGGGTCTCGGACGATCGCCCGACCGAGCGCGACGCGCTGTTGCTGGCCACCAGAGAGCTCCGAGGGTTTGCGATCCAGCAGCTCCGCGATTCCCATCGTCTCTGCGGCGTCGTGGACCCGCTCTTCGATCTCGTCGTCCGGGAGCGTCGTCGACTCTTCCAGGCCGAACGCCATGTTCTCCGCCACAGTCATGTGGGGGTACAGCGCGTACGACTGGAACACCATCGCGATGTCGCGATTCTGTGGCTTCACGTCGTTGACAACCTGTCCGTCCAGGCGGATGTTGCCGCTGGTCACCGTCTCCAGTCCGGCGACCATCCGCAGGGTCGTCGACTTGCCACAGCCGGAGGGGCCGACGACGACGATGAACTCGCCGTCGTCCATCTGGATGTCGACGTCGTCGACTGCGACGATCTCGCCTTCGTCACCGTCCTGGAACACCTTCGTCAGTCGGTCGAGTTCGAGCGTCCCCATCCTATCGCCCTCCGGAAGCGACGGTACAGTTCTCGTGCGATACGTCTCGTCGACTGTGTGACTGATGTCGAATCATGAGTTCCTGCTGGCTGGTGCGTCGGGTCATGTCGCCACCCCTTCGGCGAACTCCTCGCCGAACATGATGTACACCGCGAGCGTCGGCAGGGCGGCGATGAACGCACCCGCCATCCGAAGCGCGAAGTCCTGTCCTTCGAGTGACTGTCCCAGGCCCGCGAGGATCAGCACGATCGGTGCGGCCGTACTGGATTCCGTCTGGACCAACACGAGCGTGAACAGCAGATCGTTCCAGATCTGGGTGAACTGATAGATCAGAACGACGGCGAACATCGGCCCCGACAGCGGGAGGACGATCCGGCGATAGACGCGCCGGATCGACGCGCCGTCGAGCCGTGCCGCTTCGATCATCTCCTCGCTCATGTTCTTGTAGTACGATCGGAACAGCACCGTACAGATCGGGAGCCCGTAGGCGACGTGTGTGACGATGAGTTCGACGACACCGGTGTAGTCCGAGCTGATCCCGAGTGCCCACACGAAGCCGAGTGCCTCCTGCAGTGGCACCATCGACCAGAACTGCGAGAGCGGCACGAGCACGGCCTGGTAGGGGATGAAGATCCCCGCGACGAACAGCGCGAGGATCGGTGCCTTGTACTTGGGCTTCCAGTTCGACTGCGTGATGCCGTAGGCCGCGAAGCTCCCCAGCAGCGCCGAGATGACTGTCGCCGGCACCGCGTACAGCGCGCTGTTGATCAGTCCGCGCGCGAGCGCGTCGAACGCGGCCTGCCACTTCGCGAGCGTGAACACCTCCGGCGTCGGCGGTGCGAACGGGAGCGTCCCGCTGACGCCGGAGCTGGTCTTGAACGAGGTGACCAGTCCCGACTCGATCGGGATCAGGAAGAACGCCAGGATCGCGAGCAGCCCGAGGTACAGCGCGACGCGGTAGGCGTCGATCTCCGCGAGCAGCCCCGCTGGCTGGTCCGATCCCGCCGCCGATACAGCGCCACCGTCCGTCCGTGTCTCGTCGCTCATAGGTGTCCCTCCTTGTACTGGTAGTAGAGGTACGGGCCGACGATGCTCAGTGCCATCAGGAACAGCATGATCGCGATCGCCGACGAGTACGCCCAGTTGAGGTTCGCGTACGCCTCACGGACCATCTTGGTCGCGAGGATGTCGGCCCCGTTCGGTGGTCGGTAACCGCCGACCAGCGAATACAGGAAGTCGAAGGCCTTCAGCGCGAACACCATCAGGACGACCGAGGCGCTGATCGTCGATCCCTTCAGCTGTGGGATGATGACGCGCCAGTACATCCGCAGCGTCGACGCGCCGTCGACCTTGGCCGCCTCGTAGTGCTCGTCCGGAATCGCACGCAACCCGGCGAGGTAGACGACCATCGCGTAGCCCGCGAACTGCCACATCAGCGCGAACACGACCGCCCAGAGAACGATATTTGGGCTGCCGATCCAGTCGACTCGGTCGAGGCCGATCGACGTGAGCACGATGTTGATGACGCCGTTGTTGAAGTTGTACATCCACGCCCAGAACTGGGCGGTCACCACGAACGAGAGGCTCATCGGGAGCAGGTAGATCGTCCGGAAGGTGTTCTCGAATCGGATGTTCCGGTCGATCAGGATCGCGAGCCCCAGCCCGATCGCCAGTGTCACGAGCGTGAACCCGATCAGGAGCACGAACGTGTTGACCGCGGCGTCGACGAAGCCGCTGTCGGCCAGCGCGCGGGCGTACATCTCCAGGTCCAGATCGCTGTAGTCCGGCGTTCCGAACCCCTGGAAGTCCGTCAGCGAGATCATGACGTTCCAGATGATCGCGCCGTAGACGAACAGCCCCACCAGCAGGAACGGTGGGAGCCAGAACTGCGAGGACTCGACGAAGTCGCTGCCGAACCGCTCGTTCAGCCTGGCGATCGGCCTGAATCCGGTCTGCTGTTTTTCTTCGACGACCCCGCCGTCGGTGACTGCGTTGCCACTCTCCTCGGTGTCGTCGTTATGCAATGCCATGTCTCTCACCACCTGTCGAAACCGCCGAAATCCGGTCGCTCATTGGACCGGGATCAGTTGGAAACCGCGTCGATGAAGCCGCTGGTCGCCGCCTCGACGTTGTACGGTCCCGAGAACTCGCTGGAGATCACGTCGTTCAGCGTCGACATCGTCTCGGAGTCGACGCCCAGACCGTGCTGGAGGTTCGGGGGCCGCTCCTCGGCGTTGGCGAAGTCCTCCTGGGTCTCCTGGAGGTACGGACCGAACGCGCTCATGTCCACGTCCGTCCGGGTCGGGATCGATCCCTTGTACTGGTTGAACGCGACCTGTGCGGCCTCGCTCCCGGCGAAGGCCATGAACTTGTCCGTCTTCTCCGGGGTCGGGTTGTTCGACGGGTAGAGGAACGAGTCGAAGTGGAGCATGTACATTCCCTCGGAGCCGGGGAACGTCTTGAAGCCCCAGTCCTCGTCGTACTCGAAGTCCTCGGCGTTGCGGAAGGCACCGGCCGCCCAGTTACCCTGGTGGATGAAGGCAGCGTTGCCCTCGATGATGTTCTGGTTGGACTCCGTCAGACCGATCGAGGACGCGTCGTCGTTGATGTAGTTCTCGAGGATCTCGGCGACCGACTCGAAGGCCGACTGAACGGCGGCCTCGTCGGGACTGCCCTCGATGAAGTTCATGTACGCGTCGTATCCTTCCTTGCCGAGCATGGTCGACGCCCACAGCTGGGTCGTCGTCCAGGTCCCACTCATACCGTGGGTCATCGGCACCGCGTCGGTCTCGGTCGCGACCGTCTCCAGTGCGTCGATCAGGGCCGAGACGCTGGTCAGCGAATCGGGATCGACGCCCGCCTCCTCGACGACCGAGGTGTTGTAGAACAGGCAGTTCAGTCGGTGGGAACCCAGCGGCACGGCTCGGAACGCACCGTTGTACTGGTGGAGCTCGACTGCTTCCTGGACCATCACGTCCTCGAAGCCCTCGTCTTCCCACACGCTGTCGGCCTCGCCCAGCACGCCCTCGTAGCGCTGGAGGTTCTTGCCGGGCCAGTTGGCGAAGGAACTCGGTGGGTTGTTGTTCTGCAGCCGGTTGGCGACGACTGCGTCGAGGTTCTGGTTCCCGCCCCCACCGATGGGGTTGAACTCGTGTTCCATGTCGGGGTATTCCTCTTCGAACGCCTCGACGAGTGCCTCGGCCGCCGCTGCACCGTCGCCGCCGGTCCAGCCGTGCAGCACTTCGAGTGGCTCCCCGCTGCTGTCGCCGCCATCGCCGCCATCGCCGCCGTCACTGCCGTCGGTGTTCTCACTGCCGCCGTCGCCGCCGTCGCCGCCGTCACCACCGCCGTCCCCGCTACAGCCAGCGAGGCCGATCAGTGTTGCCGCTCCTGTCGCTTCAACGAACCGCCGCCGCGAAAGTCGGTCACTATCGTCAGTCATGGTACTCCATGATAGGGAATGATCGATTGCCATATATAACTGTCCCTCTGAACGAAACTATTCTTACTGAGATTTTTCCACTTAGTTCTGTTCACCATGGAGAACAAATTGTGTGTCGGTAGTTCGCTCGAACGATCGAAGACCGATGGGCATACGGCGGTCCACACGGTGATCGTACCCATGCGCCCTTCGACGACCGCCGCAACGTACCCCATCGCCGGCGACGCGCGTGAGCGGCCGCTGCTCGCCGTGTGGCTGTCGCTCGCTCTCTCGTTCGTCGTCCCAGTCGTCCCACTGCTCCCGGTCGTCGGCTACGTCGTCCGTGCCCTGACGGCCAGCGAACGCGGTGACGCTCTTCCCCCGTTTCTCGCGGACGGTCGAACGCTCCTCCGGCAGTCCGTCGGCGGGTCGGTCCTCTGTGTGTTCTTCCTCGGACTGCCCCTCGCTGCCCTGCTCGTGACCGTGTACGGCGTCGTCACGCTGGACGCCAGCGCGGGCGACCTTCCGACCGGTCGCATCCTCGCCGGTTCGACGGCGACGCTGTTCGTCGGCCTGCTGGGGCTCTACTTGCTCCCGATCGCGCTGACGGTGTACGGCCAGACGGGGTCGCTTCGGGAGGCGTTCTCGATCGCGCCGTTTCGGTCGATCGGTGGCCACGGCGCGTACTTCTTCGGCTGGACGCTCGGGTTCGTCGCGCTCACTGTCACGCTCGGTATCGGGGGGTCGCTCCTCACGTTCTCCCGTGTCGGGCCGCTCCTCGGGACGTTCGTCTTCGCATACGGATTCCTCGTCGCCACGTACCTGTGGGGGCGTGCGATCGCCCGCGCACGCCGACGCTGATCGCCGACACACGACGACAGGGGATTTCTCTATAGTGAACAGGTCTGGGCCGACGCCGCCACGGCCCCGCTCTCGGGGTCGCTCGGGGACGAGTCTGCGAACGGCAGCAGCCTGTCCGTCGCCTCACTCTGGACCCTCGATATCCGCCGGCTGGTGCAATCCGACGACGACACGCGTCCCGCCGAACCGACTCTCTTCGACGTGGAGGTCTCCACCGGAACTACGGACGATCCATCGGGTCAGCCACAGCCCCATCCCACTACTGTGTGAGAGCGCGCGCTCGGTGTCCTGTGTCAGCACATCTCGTTCGACAGCGGGGAGTCCGGGGCCGTCGTCCGCGATCGCCAGTGACACGTCGTGTGCTGGATCCCGCGGCTTTCGGGACACCTCGACGTGGACGCTGGGATCGTCGCCGTCGTTGTGCTCGACCGCGTTCTCGAGCAGGTTCTCGACCGCGTACGGGAGCAGTTCGTGGCCCCTGACGACGGTCGCGGTCGGCCCCGTCGTCGTGACCGTTGCCGTCGGCCAATCGAGTTCCAGTCGCTCTCTGTTGTCGTCCAGTATCGACGACAGCTCGAACGTGGTCCAGTCCTCCTCACTGCCACAGTCACGCAACTGCTCGATGTGGCGCGCCCTCTCACTGAGCTCCGTGATATTGTCGATCCGGCGCTCGATCGCGTTGACGTGATCGCTTTCTTCGGGCACTGCTTCGGCGAGCACTTCGAGGTGGCCCCGCATCACGGTCACGTCGTTTCGGATGTTGTGTCGCAACACTCGATTGAGCACGCTGAGCCGTTGCTCGCGCGTCTTCTGTTCGGTGATGTCGGTCGTGACGAACGTCGCGCCCGTGAACTGGTCGTCGCTGGTGTACAGCGGCCCCGCCCACACTCGAACGTCCAGTATCGCGCCGTCGCTGTCGCGGTGCCGCGTTTCGACGCCGGTGAACTGTTCGCCCGCTTCGAGCCGACGACACCACGACTCGACGGTCTCTGGGGTGTCGGCCACGGTCTGGAGGTAGGGCCGACCCACGACTTCGGACTCCGTCCAGCCGAACATCGACTCGGCACCCGCGTTCCACAGCTGTATCGCGCCCTCGCTGTCGACGACGACGATCGCGACTGGTGCGACCTCGACGACGGAGACGAACCGACTCACCAGATACTCGATCGTCGTGGTGAGGACCTCGATCTCCTCCTCGGTGCTCAGGTGTTCCCGGAGGACGGTGACGAGGTCGACGACGAGCTGATCGACCAGCTCGTCGCGATCCGTCGAGGCGTTAGACTGGTACGTGCTCAGCAAGAGCTGCTGGACCTCGGTGTAGCCCTCGGACCCGAGGACGTTGAACAGCGCGCCGACGAGTTGCTCTGCGCTCCGACTCATTTAGGCAAGCCTAAAAAACAGTCGTGTAAAGAGGTTCCGAACAACAGTCTCCGCTCGACGGTGGCAGCAGCACCCGCGTCTGCGGGCCGCACGCGGCGGGCACTCGCCGGCCACGTCCGTGCGACGTGTGGTGAGAGATGCCACTCGAAAGACGACATTCGATGTCTACTTTCGGGGCTCGAATCTCTCCCCTACAGCAGTAGCGATTACGCGAGACGAGCACACGCACAGCGGTCGCTCGCTGTATAGCGTTCGAGAGGAGTGCGGTGGGGGAATTTGAACCCGGAGCAGACGTGCTCACTTCGTTGCGCGCGACTGCTGTGGTTCAAACCCCTTGTCCCGATTGCTGGCGCTCACGAGTTTGTTCGCGCCAGAACAATGCGGTGGGGGGGATTTGAACCCCCGTTAGGACCGTGGCAGGGTCCTGTGATACCACTACACTACCACCGCGGTGAGTGCATTTTGATTTGGTGGGGGTGAAGGATAAAAGCCTTCCGAATCGGAGCCAAAACCGTGGGAGGGCGACCCGAGTGAGAGAATACCACGTACAGGCCATCTAGGGCCGTGTGAACGCTTCTCATCGCGCGCGTGAAGCGGACTCTTTTTAAGGATGGCTGGGGGAGTAATCGGCACAGTCTAGTGGCGCGACGTGGAAGCGTTTCGGTATGACGACTAGCGTACTCGTGCCGTCTTCCCTCGTCCGGGAAGCCGAGGACAGACGCGAGGCGACTCGCAAGCTGGGATACGTGGCCCGCGCGGCCGTCGTGTTCCGGGCCGATCGGCTGACGGTCTTCCCCGATCCAGCGGGAGCGGGGAAGTGGGAAGACGGGTTCGTCGAAACCGTCTTGCGGTACGCCGCGACGCCGCCGTACCTCCGAAAGGAGGTCTGGGGCAAGCGGGACGAACTGGAGTACGTCGGCGTCTTGCCGCCGCTCCGCGTCCGCTCACAGACCGGCTCCGGATCCGAGGGTTCGGGGTCGTTAAGACAGGGAATCGTGACCGAGGTCGGAGCTGATGGGCGCGTTCGGGTCAATTGCGGACTGCAACACCCGATCTCTCTCCCGGTACCTTCCGCGATGGAAGTGCCCGGTGAGGGGGAGCGCGTCACCGTCAGGGTCTCTTCGCGACGGCCAGTCCGCGCAAAGCTCGTCGACGAGCCCCTCACCGGGTACGTCGTCGACACCGCGGACGTGGATACGGCACTCGAACGGTCCGACGCCGGGTTCGCCATCGCCGCATCGCGGCATGGTGAGGAACTCGGCGTCGACCGGCTCGGCCAACTGGTCGAGCGCCGGACCGACGCGGGCCACATGACAGTGGCCTTCGGCGCTCCGGAGCGCGGGTTGCCAGCGATATTCGGATTGGACCCGGACGACGCCGTCCCAGACGGCACAGGTGACGACGACGCCGGGTTCGACCTTTGGCTGAATACGGTTCCAAACCAGGGAAGCGAGGTCGTGCGAACCGAAGAAGCGATGTTCGCCACCCTCGCTTCGCTGACCCTCACGGAGTAGACCATGCCACAACCAAGCAGACCACGCAAAGGCTCGCTGGGCTACGGCCCGCGTACGCGAGCGGCGAACGAAACGCCGCGCTTCAACAGCTGGCCGTCCGACGACGGCCAGGCTGGTCTCCAGGGGTTCGCCGGCTACAAGGCGGGAATGACACACGTCACTCTCGTCAACGACGAACCCAACTCCCCACGCGAGGGGATGGAAGAGACCGTCCCGGTGACGGTCGTGGAGACGCCGCCAGTGCGCGCCGTGGCAGTCCGAGCCTACGAAGACACGCCGTACGGCAAGCGTCCGCTCACGGAAGTCTGGACCGACGAGTTCCACTCGGAACTCGATCGCGCTCTGGACCTTCCCGAGGGCCACGACGCCGATGCCGCAGAGGAACAGGTACGCGACGCACTCGACGCCGGTGACATCGCGGACGTGCGCGTCGTCACGCACACGGTCCCCGACGAACTGGCCAACGTGCCCAAGAAAAAGCCCGACGTGATGGAGACGCGAGTCGGCGGTGGCTCGCTGAGCGACCGATTCGAGCACGCGCTCGAACTGGTCGACGACGGCGGCGAACACGCCATGAACGACGTGTTCCGCGCCGGTGAGTACACCGACATCGCGGCCGTCACGAAGGGGAAAGGCACCCAGGGCCCCGTCAAGCGATGGGGCGTCCAGAAGCGGAAGGGCAAGCACGCCCGCCAGGGCTGGCGACGACGGATCGGCAACCTCGGTCCGTGGAACCCCTCCCGGGTCCGCTCGACGGTGCCCCAGCAGGGCCAGACCGGCTACCACCAGCGAACCGAGCTCAACAAGCGCCTCATCGACATCGGCGACGGCGACGACGCCAGCGTCGACGGCGGCTTCGTCAACTACGGCGAAGTCGACGGGCCGTACACGCTCGTCAAGGGCTCGGTTCCCGGTCCGGACCAGCGCCTCGTGCGCTTCCGACCGGCAGTGCGTCCGAACGACCAGCCGCGCCTCGACCCAGAGGTGCGCTTCGTCTCGACGCAGTCGAATCAGGGATAACACATGCAGGCAACAATCTACGACCTGGACGGTAACGCAGGCGACGAGGTCGATCTGCCGGCGGTCTTCGAGACCACGGTCCGACCCGATCTCATCGCCAGTGCAGTGCGTGCCCAACAGGCAAACCGGAAGCAGGACTACGGGTCCGACGAGTACGCGGGACTGCGAACGCCTGCCGAGTCGTTCGGCAGCGGTCGCGGGATGGCCCACGTTCCCCGAGAGGGTGGCCAGGCACGGCGCGTCCCCCAGGCAGTTGGGGGCCGACCGGCCCACCCGCCGAAGGCCGAGAAGGACCGATCGCTGACGATCAACGACAAGGAGCGCAAGCTCGCGACGCGCTCGGCCATCGCCGCGACGGCCGACAGCGAACTCGTCGCCGAGCGCGGTCACGAGTTCGACGACGATCTCGAACTCCCGCTTGTCGTCGACGATTCCTTCGAGGACCTCCAGAAGACCCAGGCCGTCGTCGACACGCTCGAATCCCTCGGCGTTCACGCCGACATCGAGCGCGCCGACGACACGAAGATCAAGGCCGGCAAGGGCTCCGCCCGCGGGCGGAAGTACCGCCGACCGTCCTCGATTCTGTTCGTCACCAGCGAGGAGCCGTCGAAGGCGGCTCGAAACCTCGCCGGTGCCGACGTGACCACCGCGCGCGAGGTCAACGCAGAGGACCTCGCACCGGGGACGGCCCCCGGTCGGCTCACGATCTGGACAGAGAGCGCACTCGAGGAGGTGGCCGAGCGATGACGTGGGACGTGATCAAGTATCCGCACGTGACCGAGAAGGCCATGAACGACATGGACTTCCAGAACAAGCTGCAGTTCGCCGTCGACTCCGCGGCCTCGAAGCCCGAAGTCGCCGACGCGGTCGAACAGCAGTACGACGTCACCGTCGAAGCGGTCACGACGCAGAACACGATGGACGGCGAAAAGAAGGCCGTCGTTCGCCTCTCCGAGGACGACGACGCCCAGGAAGTCGCCTCCAGGATCGGGGTGTTCTAACGATGGGACGACGAATTCAGGGACAACGACGCGGTCGCGGGACGTCCACGTTCCGGGCTCCCTCGCACCGCTACAAGGCAGACCTGCAGCACCGTAACGTCGAAGACGGCGACGTCGTCTCCGGCACGGTCGTCGACATCGAGCACGATCCCGCCCGCTCGGCACCCGTCGCGGCCGTCGAGTTCGAGGACGGCGATCGCCGGCTCGTGCTCGCGCCCGAGGGCGTGGGCGTCGGCGATCGGATGCAGGTGGGTGTCTCCGCGGCGATCGAGCCCGGCAACACCCTCCCGCTGGCCGAGATCCCGGAAGGGGTCCCGGTGTGCAACGTCGAGGCCAACCAGGGCGACGGCGGTCGCTTCGCCCGGGCCTCCGGCGTCAGCGCACAGCTGATGACCCACGACCGCAACGTCGCGGTCGTGAAGCTCCCCTCGGGAGCGGTCAAGCGGCTCGACCCGCAGTGTCGTGCCACCATCGGCGTCGTCGCCGGTGGCGGTCGCACCGAGAAGCCGATGGTCAAAGCCGGCAACAAGCACCACAAGATGAAAGCGCGAGGGACCAAGTGGCCCAACGTCCGCGGTGTCGCGATGAACGCCGTCGACCACCCGTTCGGTGGCGGCGGCCGACAGCACCCCGGCAAGCCCAAGTCCATCTCGCGTAACGCCCCGCCTGGTCGGAAGGTCGGGGACATTTCCTCGAAGCGAACCGGTCGAGGTGGCAACGAATGAGTTCAGGATATCAGACTGGCCAGGAGGGTGACTTCACCTATCGTGGCCACACGCTCGACGAGCTGCAGGAGCTGTCGCTCGACGAGGTTGCGGAACTGCTCCCCGCTCGCCAGCGGCGAAGTATCACACGCGGTCTGACCGACGAGCAACAGAAGCTGCTCGAGAAGGCCCGCGACGCAGAGCCCGAGGAGACGGCGAACAACCCGATCCGAACCCACCTGCGGGATATGCCGATCCTGCCGGAGTTCGTCGATCTGACCTTCGCCGTCCACAACGGGCAGAGCTTCGAGCGCGTGCAGGTCGAGCCCGAGATGATCGGTCACTATCTCGGCGAGTTCCAGCTCACTCGGAAGTCGGTTGAACACGGTCAGGCCGGCATCGGGGCGACCCGCTCCTCGAAGTTCGTACCGCTCAAGTAAATCATGGGAATCAGCTACTCAGTCGACGCCGACCCGGACACGACGGCAAAAGCGATGCTCCGGGAGCGGCAGATGAGCCACAAGCACAGCAAGGCTATCGCTCGGGAGATCAAGGGCATGACGGCCGACGACGCGATCGCGTACCTCGAAGACGTGATCGCGGAGAAGCAGTCGGTCCCGTTCAAGTCCCACAACTCGGGCGTCGGCCACCGGAACGACATCGACGGCTGGGACGCCGGTCGCTACCCCGAGAAGGCCAGCGAAGCGTTCCTCGACCTGCTCGAAAACGCGGTCGGGAACGCAGACCACCAGGGCTTCGACGGTGGGTCCATGGAGATCATGCACGTCGCCGCCCACAAGGTCGGCGAACAGCAGGGTCGCCAGCCCCGCGCGATGGGCCGGGCATCTGCCTGGAACAGTCCGCAGGTCGACGTCGAACTGATCTTAGAGGAGGTCGACGAATAATGGCAGACGAACAGCAGTTCATCGAAGACGGACTTCAGCGGACCCAGATCGACGAGTTCTTCGCAGACGAACTCGGTCGTGCCGGCTACGGCGGCATGGACGTCGCCAAGACGCCGATGGGGACCCAGATCGTGCTCAAAGCCGAGAAACCCGGTATGGTGATCGGCAAGGGTGGGAAGAACATCCGGAAGATCACCACCACCCTCGAAGAGGAGTTCGGCCTCGAAGATCCGCAGGTCGACGTCCAGGAAGTCGAGGAGCCAGACCTCAACGCCCGCATCGTCGCGGACCGTCTGGGCAACGCCCTCGAACGCGGCTGGTACTTCCGAAAGGCCGGTCACACCACGATCGACCGGATCATGGAAGCAGGCGCGAAGGGCGCAGAGATCGTCCTCTCCGGGAAGGTCACGGGCGCACGCTCGCGCGTGGAGAAGTTCAACCGCGGCTACATCAAGCACAACGGTGAGCCCGCGGAGAACATCGTCGACAGCGGCGTCGGCGTCGCCGTGATGAAACTCGGCACCATCGGTGTCCGAGTGAAGATCATCCCGCCTGAGGCGGAACTCCCCGACGACTTCGAGATCTACGAGGACGTTGAGGTCGAGGACTACGTCGCCGACACCGACGGCGAGTCCGTCGAGGAACTCCTCGAAGGCGAGCCCGAAGGCGAGGACGCTGCCGCCGAGCACGGCGCGCAGGCCCCCGCCGACGAGGACGCAGACGAGGACGAACTCGTCGAAGACGTCGACGAGGAAGTCGTCGAGGAAGCGGCCGACGAGTTCGACGAGGTCGAGACGCCCTCCGACGAGGACGCAGACGTCGACATCGACGACGTCGAGGAGTCCATCGAGGAGGACCTCGACGAGGACACCGCCGCCGAGGCGGAAGAACTCATGGACGAGATGGACGATTCAGACTCGTCCGCAGACAGCGAGGAGGGTGACGACGAATGACCGTCATCCACGTCGAGGAGGTCCGCGACATGACGGCCGCCGAGCGCGAGTCGGAACTCGAGGACCTCAAGACGGAACTGCTCAACGCCCGCGCCGTTCAGGCGGCGGGTGGGGCACCCGAGAATCCGGGTCGCATCGGCGAGCTGCGGAAGGCCATCGCCCGGATCAAGACGATCCAGACCGAAGAAGGGGACCTCGAATGAGGTCCGACGGGTCGAACGGTGTGAACCGTGAGACGTGCGACGCTGCGGACGAAGAGGACTCCGAATGATGCCACTGACACCCGAAACGCTCCCACGACACGAACTCGCCGGCCTCGACGTCGAGGTCGTCGCAGCGGCAAATCCCGACGCGATCGGTATCGCCGGGACCGTCGTCACCGAGACGACGAAGACGCTGGGTGTCGAGGGGACCGATCGGGTGTGGCACGTGCCGAAGGACGCGGCGACGTTCCGGTTCGACCTCCCGGCCGAGGGCGACTCCGAGTCGCGCTCGGTCCGGGTTCGCGGTTCGAACCTCGTCGCCCGCCCCGCTCGACGCACGGAAGCGACAGGTGATTCCAAATGGCGCTAGGACTGAACGTACAGGAACCGGACGAGGCCTGTGCCGACGATAACTGCCCGTTCCACGGCACACTGAGTGTCCGCGGGCAGACGATCGAAGGCGAGGTCGCGTCCACTGACATGGAGAAGACCGTCGTCGTCGAACGCGAGTACGACGTGAAGGTGCCCAAGTACGACCGGCTGATGAAGCGACGCAGCCGCGTACCGGCTCACGCACCCGACTGTCTCGACCTCGCGGTCGGCGACACGGTCACGATCGCAGAGTGTCGACCGCTCTCGAAGACGAAAAGCCACGTTGTCGTTGCAATCGAGGAGGGTGACGACTGATGGAGGCCCTGAAAGCAGACGTCACACAGGGTCTCGAGAAGGGCTCGCTGATCACGTGTGCCGACAACACGGGCGCACGCGAGCTGCGAGTCATCAGCGTCTCGGGCTACTCCGGGACGAAGAACCGTCATCCGAAGGCCGGGCTCGGTGACAAGATCACCGTCTCGGTCACGAAAGGGACGCCGGAGATGCGTCGGCAGGTGCTGGAGGCCGTCGTGGTCCGCCAGCGCAAGCCGATCCGCCGTCCGGACGGCACCCGCGTCAAGTTCGAAGACAACGCGGCCGTCATCATCAACGAGAACGAAGAACCCCAGGGCTCGGAGATCAAGGGCCCGATCGCTCGCGAGGTCGCCGAACGATTCGGCTCCATCGCGAGCACAGCGACGATGATCGTATAGCATGACACGACAACCATCCAAACAGCGCAAGAACGCACGGCGTGCCCCGCTTCACGAGAAGCAAAAGCAGGTGCGATCGACGCTGGCCGACGACCTCCGCGAGGAGTACGACCAGCGATCTGTTCGCGTCAACGCGGGCGACACCGTCGAAGTGCTGCGCGGCGACTACGCCGGCGAAGAGGGCGAAGTCGTCGAGGTCGACCTCGACGACGCCGCTATCTACGTCGAGGACGTGACCGTCGCGGCAGCCGACGGCGAGGACGTTCCACGCCCGCTCGACGCGAGCAACGTTCGCGTCACGGAGCTGGACCTCGACGACGACCGCCGCGAGGCGCGCCTCGAATCCGAGGAGGACAGCGCATGAGCAACCATCAGAAACGACTATCGGTCCCGAAGAGTTGGCCGGTCGAGCGCAAGACCGAGACGTTCACCGTAAAGGCAGACGCTGGTCCCCACGGCGAAGCAGGAGTCCCCCTCCTGATCGTCCTGCGGGACGTGCTGGGCTACGCGGACTCCCGGAAGGAAGCCCGCTACGCTCTCAACAACGACAGTGTCCTGATCAACGGCAAGGCCGTCTCCGACGAGGAACGCCCGGTCGGGATGTTCGACATCCTGGCGTTCGTCGAGCGAGACGAGTACTACCGCGTGTTCCCCGGCGAGGGCGGTCGGCTGGCGCTGACCCCCATCGACGAGGACAGCGCGCAGTCCAAGCTGGGCAAGATCGTCGGCAAGCGAGCGGTCAGCGGCGATCAGATCCAGCTGACGCTGCACGACGGCCAGACGCTCCTGGTCGAGGAAGACACCGACTACGACGGTGGCGACTCCATCGTCGTCGGCAACGACGACGACGAGGTCGTCGCTCACTTCGAGTACGAAGCGGGCGCGCTCGTCACCGCCGTCGACGGCGCACACGCCGGTGAGATCGGTGAGATCGACGAGATCCAGGTCACACCGGGCAGCTCCTCGAACAACGTGCTCGTCGAGCAGACCGACGGCGACGGCTTCGAGACCGTCGAAGAGTACGTCGTCGTCATCGACGAGAACTTCGTCGACGAGGACGCCGAGGACGCGGCGGCACAGGACCCCGACGGAGGTGACGACGAATGAGCTCCGAGACCGACGCTGGCTTCCACGAGATGCGCGAGCCTCGCGTCGAGAAGGTCGTCGTCCACATGGGCGTCGGCCAGGGTGGTCGTGAACTCCAGGAAGGCGAGGAGATCCTCGCCGAGATCGCGGGCCAGCAGCCGGTCCGGACGGTCGCACAGAACACCGTCGGCGAGTTCGAGATCCGCCAGGGCGACCCGATCGGTGCGAAGGTGACCCTGCGGTCCGACGACGCCCAGGAGTTCCTCGAAACTGCGCTCCCGCTGACGGAGCTGTCAGTTTCGCAGTTCGACGACACCGGCAACTTCAGCTTCGGTGTCGCAGAACACACCGACTTCCCGAGTCAGGAGTACGACCCACAGATCGGGATCTACGGGCTGGACGTGACGGTCAACCTCGTCCGCCCCGGCTACCGCGTGGCCAAGCGCGACAAGGCCTCGCGCTCGATCCCGTCCAGCCATCGACTCGACGCCGACGACGCCGCTGCCTACGTCGAGTCGACCTTCGACGTGGAGGTGAGCGAATGAGCGAAAGCGAATCAGAAACAGAGGCCGAGGAATCGGTCCCGACCGGACAGCTCGAGGCGTGCCAGCGATGCGGTCGCGAGCAGGGTCTCGTCGGCAAGTACGACATCTGGCTGTGTCGCCAGTGCTTCCGAGAGATCTCTCGGGGCATGGGATTCAAGAAGTACAGCTAACTATGACAGGAAACGACCCACTCGCCAACGCGCTGTCGGCGCTCGACAACGCCGAGAGCGTCGGCCACCTCGAACAGACAGTACAGCCCGCTTCGAACGAGATCGGCAGCGTACTCGAGGTCTTCTACGACCGCGGGTACATCGACGGCTTCCAGTTCGTCGACGACGGTAAAGCCGGCTCCTTCGAGATCGAACTGAAAGGTGCCATCAACGAATGTGGCCCGGTCAAGCCCCGCTACACGGCGGGCGCAGACGAGTTCGAAAAGTGGGAGAAACGCTTCCTCCCCGCCCGTGACTACGGGACGCTCGTCGTGACCACCAGCCACGGCATCATGAGCCACTACGAGGCCCGCGAAGAGGGCATCGGTGGCCAGGTCATCGCATACGTCTACTAACAATGCCAGAAGTAACACTCGCAATTCCAGACGAGGCAAGCGCGGAGCAGGACCACCTCGACCTCACGGTCGAGGGGCCCAACGGCTCCGTCACACGGCGACTCTGGTATCCGGACATCGACGTCTCCGTGCAGGACGGTAGCGTCGTCATCGCCTCCGAGGAGTCGGACGCGAAGACGCGCTCGACGATCGGGACGTTCGAGAGCCACGTCGAGAACATGTTCCACGGCGTCACGGAGGGCTGGGAGTACGAGATGGAAGTCTTCTACTCTCACTTCCCGATGCAGGTCGAAGTCGAAGACGGTGACGTCGTCATCGAGAACTTCCTCGGCGAGCGAGCGCCCCGACGCGCTCCCATCCACGGCGACACCGACGTGTCCGTCGACGGGGAGGAACTCACCCTCTCCGGCCCGGACATCGAGGCCGTGGGCCAGACAGCCGCAGACATCGAACAGCTCACACGCGTCAACGACAAGGACGTCCGCGTGTTCCAGGACGGCGTGTACATCACGAACAAGCCGAACCGAGGTGACGCCTGATGGTAGACGACGAAGACGCAACCGAGCAGGGCGACGACGAACTCACCGAACTGACCGACATCAGCGGCGTCGGCGACTCGAAAGCGGAGGCCCTCCGCGAGGCCGGCTTCGAGACCGTCGACGACGTTCGCGGTGCCGACCAGTCCCAGCTCGCAGATGTCTCGGGCGTCGGTAACGCACTCGCCGCTCGGATCAAGGCCGACGTCGGCAGCCTCGAAGTCGCCGACGACACCGAGGCCGAGGTCGAGGAAGAGGAGACCGACGAGTCCGACGAGGACGTCGAGACGGAACTCCGTCCTCGCGGCCTGGTCGACAAGACTCCGACCCTCGACGACGAGGAAGAACGGCTGCTCACCCAGCGCGATCGGGAGAACACGCCGCAGTTCAACGCACAGGATCACCACAAGAAAAAGCGGATCCCGACCTCTTGGCGCGCGCCGCGTGGCAAGCTCTCGAAGCAGCGCCGCGGCATCAAGGGCAAGGGCGATACGGTCGAAGCCGGCTTCCGCTCGCCCAAGGCAGTGCGAGGCAAGCACCCGTCGGGCTTCGAGGAGGTCCGCGTCCACAACGTGGACGACCTCGAGGGCGTCGACGGTGACCGCGAAGCCGTCCGAATCGCCTCCAAGGTCGGCGCTCGCAAGCGCGAGCGCATCGAAGAGGTCGCCGAGGACGAGGGAATCCGCGTACTCAACCCCACCTACGAGGAGGTACAAGTCGAATGACGGACCTGACAGCACAGAAGCGACTCGCAGCAGACATCCTCGACGTCGGCGAGAACAAGGTCTGGTTCGATCCCGAACGCCAGTCCGACCTCGCAGACGCCATCACGCGTGACGACGTCCGCGAGATGATCGACGAGGGTGCCATTCAGGCGAAAGACGCCCAGGGCAACTCGCGCGGTCAGGCGCGAGCACGCCAGGAGAAGCGAGCGTACGGCCACCAGAAGGGAGCGGGTTCCCGGAAGGGGAAAGCCGGCGCACGGCAAAACGAGAAACAAGACTGGTCGTCGCGCATCCGAGCCCAGCGAAACTGGCTCAAAGAGCAGCGCGACGACGGCCAACTCGACAGTTCGCAGTACCGCGACCTGTACGATCAGGCGGCCGGCGGCGAGTTCGACAGCGTCGCCGACCTGCAACGATACGTCGAAGCAAACTACGGTGACGAATAATGGCAACAGGACCACGATACAAGGTGCCGATGCGGCGCCGCCGTGAGGCACGAACGGACTACCATCAGCGGTTGCGCCTGTTGAAATCTGGCAAGCCCCGTCTCGTTGCTCGAAAGAGCAACAAGCACGTCAGGGCGCAGCTGGTGACGCTCGGCCCCGACGGAGACGAGACCCTCGCTGCAGCACAGTCACAGGACCTCCAGGAGTTTGGCTGGGAGGCACCGACGGGCAACCTGCCCGCCGCGTACCTCACCGGTCTGCTCGCGGGTCTGCGAGCGATCGAGAACGGCGTCGAGGAGGCGGTCCTCGACATCGGGCTCAACAGCCCGACGCCGGGCAGCAAGGTCTTTGCGGTACAGGAAGGTGCAATCGACGCTGGGCTCGAAATCCCCCACAACGACAGTGTGCTCGCCGACTGGCAGCGAACCCGCGGCTCTCACATCGCGGAGTACGCCGAGTCGCTCGACGAGGACCTCTACGGGCGGGACTTCGACGCCACCGAGCTGCCGGAGCACTTCGACGAGCTCCGGGAGACACTGCTGGAGGCAGATGAACTATGAGTAACGGATGGAACCCACGAACGCGGCTGGGCAAACAGGTCGCCAACGGCGAGATCGACTCGATGCAGGAGGCGCTGAACTCCGGCCTGCCGCTCAAGGAACCGGAGATCGTCGACCAGCTCGTCCCCGATCTGGAGGACGAGGTCCTGGACATCAACATGGTCCAGCGGATGACCGACTCCGGACGCCGGGTCAAGTTCCGCTGTGTCGTCGTCGTGGGCAACCGCGACGGGCTCGTCGGCTACGCCGAGGGGCGCGACGACCAGGTCGGCGGTGCGATCCAGAAGGCAATCGAGATCGGTAAGCTCAACCTCATCGACATCTCCCGTGGCTGCGGTTCCTGGGAGTGTGGCTGTGGCCGTCCCCACACGGTCGCGCTGCGCACGACCGGCAAGGCCGGGAGCGTCGAGGTCGAGCTCCAGCCCGCACCGCGCGGGCTGGGCCTGGCGGGCGGAGAGACCGTCCGCAAGGTGCTCGAACTCGCCGGTATCGAAGACATCTGGACCCGCTCGTCGGGCAACACGCGAACGACCGTGAACTTCGCGAAGGCGACCTTCAACGCCCTGCAGAACACGGCCGAGGCTCGCGTGCCCGAACGCACCTTCGAGAAGCGTGAGGTGATCGAATGAAGGCACTCGTTCAGCTCCGCGGTGAGGTCGACATGAGCGAGGAGGTATCGGACACGCTAGAGATGCTCAACATCCACGGCGTGAACCACTGCGTGCTGGTCCCCGAGACGGACACCTACCGTGGCATGGTGACGAAGGTCAACGACTTCGTCGCCCACGGTCGGCCGAGCGTCGACGTCGTCGAGACGCTGCTCGCAAAGCGAGCCGAGCCTCTCGAAGGGTCGGCCGACGTCGACGACGAGTGGATCGCCGAGCACACCGACTACGACGACCTCGGTGCGCTCGCGCAGGCCCTCGTCGACGAGGAGACGACGCTGCGCGACGAGGGACTCTCCCCGACGCTCCGTCTGCACCCGCCTCGTGGCGGCCACGACGGGCTCAAACACGCCGCCACCGAGAGCGGCCAGCTCGGGAAGCACGACTCCGAGCAGATCGATCAGCTACTGGAGGCGATGCGATAATGACGAGTAAGAAACGACGACAACGAGGTTCGCGCACCCACGGCGGCGGCTCCCACAAGAACCGCCGCGGTGCCGGTCACCGCGGTGGCCGCGGTCGTGCCGGGCGCGACAAACACGAGTTCCACAACTACGAACCGATCGGCAAGAGCGGCTTCAAACGACCCCAGAAGGTCAAAGAGGAGATCGCCGAGGTCGGGGTCCGCGAGCTCGACGAGGACGCTGCACTGCTGGCAGCCGAGGGCGTCGCGGAAGAGACCGACGGCGGCTACCGCATCGACGCCCGCGAGGTCGTCGACGAGGACGCCGACGCGGTGAAGATCCTCGGTGCCGGCCAGGTCCGAAACGAGCTCGAACTGGTCGCCGACGCCTTCTCCGACGGCGCTCGCGAGAAGGTCGAGGCCGCCGGTGGGAGCGTCGAGCTGACCGAGCTCGGCGAGGAACGCGCAGAAGCCAAGGCTGAAGACGACGAAGACGAAGCAACCGACGAGGAGTAACATGAGCTGGAAGGACACCGCCGAACCGGTCCTCGTTCGCATGCCCGCCGTCCGCCGGCCGGAGGGGCACGTCCCCTTCAAGCGGAAGCTGGCCTGGACAGCCGGGGTGCTCGTGCTGTATTTCTTCCTGACCAACGTGATGCTGTTCGGACTCGACATCGGGTCGGACTCGGCGCCACTGGGTCGATTCTCGTCGATCCTGGCGTCCGGTCAGGGATCGATCATGCAGCTCGGTATCGGGCCGATCGTCACGGCCAGCATCGTGTTGCAGCTGCTCGGCGGTGCCGACCTGCTCGGACTCGACACGCAGAACAACCCCCGTGACCAGATCCTCTACCAGGGGCTCCAGAAGCTGCTGGTACTCGTGATGATCTTCCTCACGGGGCTGCCGATGGTCTTTGCCGGTGGCTTCCTGCCACCCACGTCGGTGAACCTGTTCGGGCTGAATCTGAGCGCCGGGGCCACTTCGTGGCTCATCTTCGCCCAGATCGCCGTCGGTGGCATCCTGATCCTCTACATGGACGAGATCATCTCCAAGTGGGGGGTCGGGAGCGGGATCGGCCTGTTCATCATCGCCGGCGTCAGCCAGCAGTTGATCGGTGGTCTGTTCGCGCACCCGATCTTCGGGAGCCCCCAGGGCGAACTCGGGTTCTTCCCGACCTGGTTCCAGATCATCACCGGTAACATCCCGATCGGACCCGTCCTGCAGGCCGACGGCCTCCAGGAACTGCTGATCGGTGAGGGCCAGATTATCGCGCTGCTGACGACGATCCTCATCTTCGTGGTCGTCGTCTACGCCGAGTCGGTCCGCGTCGAGATCCCGCTGTCGAACGCGCGGGTCAAGGGCGCGCGTGGTCGCTTCCCCGTGAAGCTCATCTACGCCAGCGTCCTGCCGATGATCCTCGTCCGCGCGCTGCAGGCCAACATCCAGTTCCTCGGTCGGATTCTGGTGTCCCAGACCGGCCAGAACGGCGTCATCTCGCTGTTCGGAATGGAACTGCCGTGGCTCGGCGTCTACTCGATCTCACAGGGGAGTCCCGCCAGCCCGACGGGGGGACTGTTCTACTACCTGTCGCCGATCTACGCGCCACAGGACTGGATGTGGTGGGCCTACTCGACACAGGACGCGCTCAACGTGCTCCTGCGAGTCGGCGTCGACCTGACGTTCATGATCGTCGGCGGTGCGATCTTCGCCATCTTCTGGGTGGAGACCACCGATATGGGGCCGGAAGCGACGGCCAAGCAGATCCACAACTCCGGGATGCAGATTCCCGGCTTCCGACAGAACGTCGGCGTCGTCGAGAAGGTGCTCGAACGCTATATCCCGCAGGTCACCGTCATCGGCGGTGCCCTCGTGGGCCTGCTCGCCGTGATGGCGAACATGCTGGGTACCGTCGGGGGCGTCTCCGGTACCGGGCTGCTGCTGACGGTCTCGATCACGTACAAGCTGTACGAGGAGATCGCAGAGGAGCAGCTCATGGAGATGCACCCGATGATGCGCCAGATGTTCGGGTAATCACACGGCGACGTTCACGGCCGACGACGCCCTCGTCGACGCGGTCTCTGGACCGCCCTTTTCCGTTCACACGACGAGGTAGAGGCCTCTTTGCCGAGATGAATTTCTCCTCCCGCTCGGTGTCGTAGAAGACTCACCAGTTATCTGTTCTGCATCTACCTACGGCCTTTATTTCCCTCTCTGTCTGCGTCTGGGCGTTATCAGAGACAAATATCTCTCGATATCTCAGCAAACTTCTATTCTGGAACTATATACAGTGTATTTGTGTATCAAATCGAGCATCTGTATTCGAACTCGCACTATCTCTCTTCACCCAGACCGATTCACTCACTTGACACCGATTGATGGATTCCCTCGGGGACCCTCGCACTGCGGTGCGTGTTGCCAAACGTTTTGTATTCTCGGGACGGGCACTACGTCGTGGCGTCGATGAACCCGATACTCTCCCCACCGAAGGCAGTTCTCGTCGTCGGTGCCCCGACCTCGCGAGGTGAGCGGCTCGAAACGGTCCTCGCCGACGTGGCCGACAGCGTGTACGTCGCCAAATCGACAGACAGGGCCACGGCTGTCCTCTCGGAGCACGACGACGTTGGCTGTGTCGTACTTGCGGCCGACTGCGACGGCGTCGTCGGGTTCCGGCGGACCGTCACAGACCACGACGAGTATCTGCCGGTCGTGCTCCTGTTCGACGGCTCGGTGACCGACGTGAGCGGCGTGACCAGTGCCGGAGAGACGACGCTCCTGCCGACTTCGGCGTCGGACGAGGAGCTGTGTGATATCGTCACGGACCACTTCGAAACGTACCGTGATCGGCTGGTAACCGCAGAGGAGAGTGACATGCTCCAGTCGTTCCTGTCCTCGATCGAGATCCCGATGTTCGTGAAAGACGAGCAGGGTCGGCACCTCCGGAAGACGGAGGCGTGGGGCGGTATCGACCCGGAGGTCGTCGTCGGGAAGACCGACCGGGAGCTGTACGCGTACGATCCCGAGTCGGCCGAGCAGTTCTACGACCACGACATGCGGGTCATCGAGAACGGCGAGCGCATCGTCGACCGCGAGGAGGCTCCCGGACCGCCGGGCAACCGGTACTGGGCACGGACGACCAAGGTCCCGTGGCACGACGACGACGGCAGCGTGAAGGGACTGCTGGGGCTGTCCTACGAGATCACGGACCTCAAGCAGCAGGAACGGCGACTGGAACTGCTGGAAGATCGCTTCGACCAGTTCGCGACTTTTCTCTCCGAGGAGGTCCTCGACACGCTCCAGTCGGCGAACGGACAGCTCGGCATCGCTCGCGAGACGGGCGACGACGACGCGTTTCGGGCCATCGAGAGCGCCCACGACCGCATGGAACAGCGACTTCGCGACCTCAGTACGCTCGCGGGCAAGTCCCCGAACGTCGGTGCCACGAACAGCGTCAATCTGGCCTACGTCGTCAACGAAGTCTGGTCGTTCATCGCGACCGGCGACGCACAGCTAGCGTTGCACGTGCCCGACGAGACGCTCATCCACGCGTCGATGGGGGGCATCCGTCCGATCGTCGAGCACCTCCTCCGACACGCGGCAGACAGCGGCGAGGACGTGACGGTGTCCGTCGGCGCACTCCAGGCGGGCTTTTACGTCGCCCACGACGCGCCCACGTCGTCGGCCGACTGCGGGCGAGCGACCGAGAGTGGATTCGTGACGCCGAACGACGGACAGGGATCGGGCCTCGCGTTCGTCTCCGAGATCGTCGAGCGCAACAACTGGTCGCTCACGGTCACCGACCGCGACGAGTCGGGGACGCGCATCGAGATCCGTGGTCCGCTGGTCGTCACCGGCACGGAGACGGACTGTGTTCCGGGGGCCGACCACTCGCTCACCGAGAGCGATCCGGTCGGCGAGGGTGACGTGACCGGCAGCGTCGAGGTCGAGTCCGTGAGCAACTGGTGGACGCTGGCCGGAACGACGGGGACACAGCGACAGCAGCGAGACTACTACTTCGCACACGCCGCCGTCGAGGGCGACGCCCGTATCGAGGCGCGACTCGTCGACATCGAACACGTCAACGACTACGGCTCTGGCGGGCTCATGGTCCGGGACGGGCTCGGTCCCGAGGACCCGTACGGCTTCCTCGGCTGGACGGTCGGGCGCGGGACGGAGATTCTCTGGCGGACCGACCCCGGCGGCGAGACGAGCCGGCATCTGCTCGACGACGACGCGGGACCGCAGTGGCTCCGGATCGACCGGATCGGCGACACGGTGACCTACCTCGTCTCGCTCGACGGATCGAACTGGCGTCGCCTAGACCAGCGTCCGGTCGCGCTGTCGGACCCGATCCACGTCGGACTCGCCGTTTCGGGTGCGATTCCGACCGACGAGTGCGAGGCGACGTTCGCGGACGTGACGGTCTGTGAACTCGACTGTGAGTGATACTGCCGGCTGTAACGTCGTGACGATCTTCGCCACCCGGGGTGGCGAAATCGGTCACAGATGTACAGCCGGTAGTATGAGGGGCGTTCTGCCGTCTCACTCGATCGTCGCCAGTACGTCGCCGATCCACTCCAGGTTTCGCTCGGGGACGACGCCGTAGCCGTAGAACGACAGCGAATCGGCACCCGCGTCGACGGCCGCCTCGACCTGCTCGCGGAGCTGTGCCCGCGAGTGGACGATCGGATCGCCCGCGAGGATGCCCGCCCGCACGGGGGCGTCGACGAGCGACCGGGTCGTGTGAACGTCGTCTCGGACCACCGTCGGATCGGAGTGATAGGCGAGAACCGTCGCTTCGTCCATGTACTGAGACATTCCCGCAAGATCGAGACCGTGCTTCCAGGACTGTTCGACGCCCATCCGGTCGTCACCGAGGCCACCCATCTTGAAGTAGTAGCCGAAGTCGGTGTCTCCGAGCACGTCGTCAAACGCGCCGAACAGCTCGGTCAGCGTCTCGCGGCGCGCGTCGGCGTAGGCGAACACTTCGGGATGTTCCATGAGCCAGCCACCCACGTCGGTATCGTGGGCGAGACGGCCCTCGAACCGGTCTGTCAGCCCCGCGCGGGCCGACTGCCGGGCGCGCTCGACGTCGACGCCGGCCGCCCGGGCGTTGTCCTGACAGTGTTCGCAGAAACAGAGGCCAAAGAGGAACTCGCCGAGTCGGCCCAGCCGGTGGAAGAACTCCTGGTGGTGCCAGCCGTAGCCGGTGCCGTACTGGTAGTCGGCCAACTCCATCTCGACGGTCTCGAAGACATCACGGTCGCCGAGGTCACCCGTCAGCTCGATACCGAACTCCTGTACGTCGGGGTGGGACGGACAGAGGCCGAACACCAGCGAATCGCCGAACGGGGACGTGAGCGTGGCGTCGGGGTGGCGCTGGCCCTGCCGAGAGCTGTGGAACGTCGCTCCCCACGAGTTCAGATCGACGGGAGTGCCCTCGAAGCCGGCCGCGATCTCGGCCAGCCAGTCGTCGTCTCCCATCGTCTCGTTGACGTCGGGCGTGATCTCGCCGTAGCGGTCCCAGTCGGGCTGGAAGTACTCACTGGCGTCGGCGAAGAACGTCTTCCGTTCGGGGTTGTGCGGGTTGAGCGTCTGCACGGAGTGCATGGTCGTCGCCAGGTTCACCTCGTCGATCCCCAGGGCGGCGACACGCTCGGCGGCCCGCTCTGGTCCCTCGTCGACGAGGTCCCACGGGTGTGCCCAGATGGCGGCGTTCACGCCGACCACCTCGCGTTACTCTCGAAGGTCGCCGCTGGATCGGCCGGATAGATCGGCCGCGGGACGTGCTCGTACGGTGTCTCCTCGACGCGCTGGTTCGTATCGCCGGCAGTGAGAGCGAACAGCCGTCTGGCGGCGACCTCCTTCCAGGCCGGACTGAGGTAGCCGCTCTTGAGGACGACGGTGCCGCGCTCGTCGAGGTCGAGGCCGAAGTCCGCGAAGAAGTCGGGGTCCCGGTGCAAGTTCGTCTTGCAGTCCGCGACGAACACGTCGGCGCTGTCGGTCGCGAGGTGGGCGACGGCGGCCCGCTCGTAGCTTTCGACCCGCTCGACCGTCCCCGTGAGTTCGAGGCCGCCCTCTCGATCGACGAACTGACCCAGTTCGAGCTCGACCGTCGCGCCCGCGCCGGCAGCCACACAGGTGTCGTAGCTGTCCGGGTCCGCGTAGATCGCGGCGATGGGCCGGTCGAGGTCGTCGCGATCCAGCAGTCGTTCGAGGAAGTCGACGGCGTCCTGACTGCCGCCGGCACCGGGGATGTCGCCCGTCTCGGCGACGGCGACCGGCCGCGCGTCTTCGCCGGCCGCGACCGTCAACGCCTCCGTCGGCGAGTGTGCTTCGGTGGTGAAGTCGAACTCCCGGCGACGTTCCCAGAACGAGGTCGCGAGGTCGGCCGCCGTCTCCGTGACTGCCTCGCGGGCGCTCGCGTCGCCAGTCACGAGCGCGTGACACCCCGCGTGGGGGGAGTCCGCCCAGGGAAAGCCCAGGAAGTAGTTGGCGTCGGCGACGCCCGGTCGCTCGTCGGCTTCCCGGAGACGCTCGATCAGCGTCCGCATCGGCTCGGCTTCCGTCTCTGATCGCTCGCCGGCCAGTATCATCGGCATGGACTCCCAGGCCAGCGCCAGGTCGAGTTCGCCCCGGAGGTCTGCGACCAGCAGGTCGGCTGCGCGCTCGCCCGTCTCGACCACGTCGGTGTGTGGCGCGGTCCGGTACCCCGCGACGCCGTCGACTCGCTCGACCAGCCCTTCGGTGATGGTCGCGTGCATGTCCAGCGCGGCGGTGACCGGTACGTCGTCGCCGACGGCCTCGCGAACGGTTTCGAGGATCGCCCCTTCGGGGTCGGGCTCGCCGTCGACGTACATCGATCCGTGGAGGTCGAGACAGACGCCGTCGAGGTCGGCGTCGAGGCGGTCAGCGAGCTCCGACCGCATCCACTCGAAGGCGTCGGCCGTCACCGTACCAGAGGGGATGTTCGCGGCCCCGACCGTCGGGACGACTTCCACGTCGGCCTCGCGGAGCCGGTCGACGATGCCGTCCAGCGACCGCTTGGTGGCGAAGGAGTCGAGCAGCGCTTCGCCGGTCGCGGTCTCGAAGTCGGCCAACGTCGTCGGTCGGTCTGTGAACGTATTCGTTTCGTGACTGATCGTCGCGACTGCGACACGCATAGCGGACCGACAGTGCCGGCGGTAAAAAATCTGTGGGAACGGATCGCAATCGACGGGGCGGCGTCGACGACGCGGCACCCGCTCGGTGGCCGGCTTGCCGACGGTCTACTGTCCCGAGCCCACGTCGTCCCGCGGGTTGGGCACGTCCGAGAGCGCGACCGTCGTGGCGCGTTCGTCGACGGCCGCGTCCGGAATCTCCAGGGTGACGACACCGTCCTCGACGGTCAGGGGAACCTCGTCGCCGGTGGCCACGACTTCGGCTGTCGACAGTGCGGACAGGTCGGCGTGTTCCCCGAGCGCGAGGGGCTCTGTCTCGTCGGGCTCGTCGAGGAAGTGGACGTAGAGCGTGCGTTCCTTCCACGTGTACCGGACGCCGTGGTTCTCGGGGTCGTCGGGGAGTCCCTCCTCGGACTGTGTCTCCTCTGGCTCGGCCTCGGCGACGGGATCGCGTCCCCAGGTCGCCCAGTAGGTCGTCCCGTAGATGGCCGCTCCGTTGTCGTCGAGCCACTCGCCCAGCGTCTCGATGGGGCGACGCTGGAGTTCCGGGATGGTCCCGTCGGCTCTGGGGCCGACGTTGATGAGGAGGTTCCCGTTCTTGCTGACGACGTCGACGAACATCGCGACGAGTTTGTCGCCGTCGAGGTGGTCGTCCTCGTCTTCGGCCCGGTTGTAGCCAAAGGAGTAGCCGACGCCCCGACACATCTCCCACTTGCCCCCGTGGATGTCGTCGAGGTGGTCGTACTCGGGGGTGACGAAGTCGCCGTGGTGGCCCCACGACTCCTGGGCGGCGCGGTCGTTGACGGCGACTTCCTTGTCCCACTCCTCGGCCGCGCGCTCGTAGAAGTCGACGACGAGTTCCTGGGCGTCGAGGCGATCACCGTCGATCCGGGGCGTGTCGAACCAGAGCAGGTCGGGTTCGTACTTGCGGATGAGCTCTCGGTGCTTGGCGTTCATGAAGTCGACGTACTCTGGGCCGGGCACGGCGTCCTCGATGGTGGTCGCGTCGTAGTCGGGGTGGCCGAACAGCCCGTCGAACCCGGGCTGGTAGTAGTTCTGGTTGGCGTGATACGACGGCGCAAAGCGAAGCCCCTCCGCCCGGACTGCCTCACAGAGTTCGCCGACCAGATCCCGTTCTGGCCCCATCTGGGCGGCGTTGTACTGCATGTAGTGGCTGTCCCACAGCGGGAAGCCGTCGTGGTGTTCGCCGGTCATGACGACGTATCTCGCACCCACATCCGAGAAGAAAGACGCCCACTCCTCGGGGTCCCAGTGCTCGGCGTCCCACATCTCGGCGAAGTCGAGGTACTCCACGTCCTCGCCCCACTCGTCCTCGTGGTACTCGCGGATCTCGCTGTCTTCGCGGTACATCCCGAAGGGGTACCACTCGGCGTAGCTCCCGACCGGTGCCCACCCGGGCACCGAGTACGGGCCCCAGTGAACGAAGATCCCGAGCTTCGCGTCCTCGAACCAGTCTGGAACTGGATGTTCGTCTATCGACTCCCAGGTCGGATCGTACTGCTCGCCCATACTGGCCGTAGCCACGCCCCCAGTACAAAACGATTGGCTTCCCAGAGTGGTTCGCCGCCAGCCGCCCGACGTGCCGAGCGGTACAACCCCAGCGAGATCTACGCTTCGTCGGCCGTCTCGACCATCCGACCGTACATCGCGTCGAGCAGTTCGTCGTGCTTGGCGTCGTGGCCGTACTGCCAGCACATGATCCCCCGCAGGGACTCCTCGCGGAGGTACTCGACCTTGTGACCGATGGACTCGGGATCGTCGTAGCTCATGAACTCGCCCTCGGCTTCGAGGTAGGGTGCCTTGGCGTCCTCGTCCCACTTCCTGGTGTAGCTGTCGTCGTCGCCGAACTCGGCTTGCATCTCCTCGTAGCCCATGCGTTCCGTCCCACGGCAGTAGAACCCGCTGCCGACGACGATCTTCTCCCGCGGGACGCCGGCCTCGACGTACGTCTCGACGGTGTCAGCGACGCTGAAACGCGGGTTCAGCGACGACGTGTAGAGGTTCGTGTGGTGGCTCCGCTCGTTGAGGAGCATGTCGTAGGTCATCGCGTTGACGAGGTCGAGGCGCTCGGCGACGGCCGGCAGGTCCACGCCGACGAGGTGGCTCGGCAGGTTGCTCAGTGCCGACGTGAGCAGGTACTCGCGGCCGTCTTCGCGCCCGGCCTCGTCGAGGCGCTCGCGCAGGTGTTCCAGGATCGCCGTGAAGTCGTCGGCCTCGTCCTCGTCGGGAAACTCCCAGTCGTAGTCGATGCCGTCGAGGTCGTGCTCGCGGACGAACTCGATGGCACTGTCCGCGAACCGGTCGCGACTCTCTGGAGTCGCCGCGATGTCGGGGAACTCCTCACAGCGGCCCCAGCCGCCGACGGAGACGATGACCTGCAGGTCGGGATTGTCCTCGCGGAGCGCGACCAGTTCGTCGATGTGCTCGGCGTCGTCGTCGATCACGCCGTCGGCAACGTCTGCGAACGCGTAGTAGACGTGCGTGAGCTTCGAGGCCGGGATGTCAACGTCCGGCAGGCAGCGGTCGGCGACGTACGCGCCGATCACGTCGTCCGATGCGAGTGACTCGGGAGACTGGGCTGTCTCTGACATACGCCACCGTTACGCCAGGCTCGTCTTAAATCTACGTGAAGCGACGCCCGGGCGAGGACACCTATTTACGGGCTGGCCGTCCAGCCTGGCGCATGGGAAGCGACACCGAGACTGTCGTCGTCATGCAGCGACTCGACCCAGACCGCGTCGACGAGTACGTCGAGAGCCACGAGCACGTCCCCGCGGCGGTGACGCGGGCGATGGAAGCGGGCGGTGTCGAGGCGTTCCGCCTGTTCGTCGAGGACGACGTCGCCGTCTGCGTCGTCGAAGCCGAGTCGTTCGAGGCCTACCAGGAGCGCTACGAGAGCGACGAGGCGTGTCTGGAGTGGGAGGCCCACGTCGACCAGTTCAAACGCTCGGGCGTCGATCCGGGGACGGGCGAGATGCCGACGATGGACGAGATCTGGTCGTTCACCAGCGACGAGTAGCTACTGGGCGATCGCTCCGGCCGGGATGGCCCATCGCGGGACACGGCGTCACACCCGGTGGATCTCGTGGAAGGTCCGATAGCGCAGGTACGCCTCGTCGCGCCAGGAGAGGCAGTCGACGGCGTCGAGCCACGAGAGACACGCCTCGTAGTCGGCCCACTCGTCCATCCAGGGGTAGTCCGAACCCAGCATGAGCCGCTCGGGACCGAACCACTCCAGGAGCTGCCGGAGGTAGTCGTGCAGATCCGCGTACGGCCAGGCGGCTCCCGACGACCGGGGCACCGAACTCACCTTGACCGCGACGTTGTCGGCGTCGGCGAGGGCCTCGAAGTCGGTCCACGGCGCGGCGTCCGGTGCCGTCGTCTCGTCTGGCCACCCCATGTGGTCGATCACGAACGTCACGTCGGGGTGGCGCTGGACCAGCCGTGCCACGTCGCGCAGCTGTTGGGCCTTCGGGAACACGAAGACGGCCGTATCGAGGGCTCCGGCGGTCTCCCAGAACTCCGCCAGCGAGTCGTCCAGGAACCACGTCCCGGAGCGATCGATCGTCGTCGGCGCGGCGGCGTACTCGAAGGCGGCGTGCAACCGGACGCCCAGCATCCGGTCGTGGTTTACGACACGCGCCAGCTGCCCAGCGGGATCGGGCCGCTCGGCGTCCGGAAAGAAGTCGATCAGCCCGACGCCGTAGAGGCGGTCTGGGTGGGCCTCGATGGCCTGCTTCGTGTACTCGTTGGCCCGCTCGCCCCGACCGTACAGCGGGGTGGTCACGACGACGGCCTCGGCAACGTCGGCCCGATCCATGTCCGCGACGAGGTCCGCGTGCGTGTACGGCCCGCTCCACCCCGGCGGCGTCACGTCCGGGTGTCGCCACGGCAACTCCGCGGTGTCCGCTCCCCACGCGTGGGTGTGCGTATCGACCAGCATACGCCGTCGTTCAGGCCCACGAGGCATGAATCTTTCCGGAGGGTTTAGGACGCAGGTCGCGGTAGCCATCTGGCATGGTCGGCACAGCGACGTACGACTTCGAGGGAGTGGCAGCTATCGTCACCGGATCGACGAAAGGGATCGGCCGCAGCGTCGCCGCGGCCTTCGCCGAACACGACGCCGACGTGGCCGTCAACGCACGAACGGAGAGCGAGGTCACCCAGACGGCGGCCGAACTCGACGAGCTGGGCGAGGGCACCGTCGTCGGTATCCCCGGGGACATGGCCGAACCCGACGACGTGGAGACGCTCGTCGCGGCGGCGATCGAGGCGTTCGACCAGGTGGACGTGCTCGTCAACAACGCGGCGGTCTGGCCACGGGAGGGGTCGTTGCTCTCGGCCGACCTCGACGAGTGGGACCACACGATGGCCGTCAACGTCCGTTCGCAGTTCTACTGCGCGACGCTGGTGGGCCGGCACATGGTCGAGGCGGGCGTCGACGGTCGTATCGTCAACGTCTCCAGCCAGACCGGCGATCGACGGACCGGCGGGCGTGGCCTGTACGGCATCTCGAACACGGCGGTCAACGGGCTCACCTGGCGGCTCGCCCACGACTTCGCCAGCGAGGGGATCCGCGTCAACGCCGTCTCGACCGACGCCGTCGACACCTTCCAGCTCCGCAAAGAGGCACGCGCCGTCGCCGACACCGAGGACACGACCGTCGAGGCCGTCCTCGACGACTGGGGCCAGCAGCGCCCGCTCGGCCGGCTCGGCCGCCCGGACGATGTCGCGGACGGCGTACTCTTCCTGTGCTCTGATCGGGCCGACTACGTCGTCGGCGACATCCTCCGGATCGGCGGGGGCGGCAATCTGCAGTAGCCACGTGGCGACGAGACTCACCCGGTTTTATTAGTCGGCGTGTGGCGGTGGTGTGTATGGTCGAGATCACCAGCATCGAGAGCACCGAGTTCGCGTATCCGCTCCCGGACGTGGGGACGGACCGTCACGGATTCAACCTCGTGTACGAGCCCGGCACCACGACCGAGCGGAAACTGTTCGCGATCGAGATCCACACGGACACGGGCATCTCCGGGCAGTACGTCGGCGGCAACTCTCCGGCGGCCGCCCAGTACAACATCGTCGCCGACTACCTCGTCGGGAAGAACCCGCTCCACCGCGAGAAACACTGGTCGGAAGTCAAACGCGCGCTCCGGAAGTACGATCGAATGGGAATCGGCCCCATCGACATCGCGCTGTGGGACTTCGCCGGCAAGTACCACGACGCGCCGATTCACGAACTGCTCGGCACCTACCGCACGTCGATCCCCGCCTACGCGTCGACGTACCACGGCGACGAGAACGGCGGTCTGGACTCCCCCGAGGCGTTCGCGTCGTTCGCCGAGTCGTGTCTCGACCGCGGTTTCGGCGGCTTCAAGCTCCACGGCTGGGGTGGCGGCGACGGCTCCCGGGACGTCGACCGCGAGGCCGCCGCGGTCCGGGCGGTCGGCGAGCGCGTCGGCGACGAGATGGACCTGATGATGGACCCCGCCTGCGAGTACGAGACGTTCGGCGACGCGCTCCAGGTCGGGCACGCCTGCGACGACGCCGGCTTCTTCTGGTACGAGGACCCGTACCGCGACGGCGGCGTCTCCCAGCACAGCCACAACAAACTGGGCGAACACCTCGACACGCCGCTCCTCCAGACCGAACACGTCCGCGGCCTCGAACCGAAGACCGACTTCGTGGCCTCGGGCGCGACCGACTTCGTTCGAGCCGACCCCGAGTACGACGGCGGGATCACCGGCGCGATGAAGACCGCACGCATGGCCGAGTCGTTCGGACTCGACGTGGAGTTCCACGCGCCGGGGCCGGCCCAGCGCCACTGTATCGCCGCCTGCCGGAACACCAACTATTACGAACTCGCACTGGTCCACCCCGACTGTCAGAACACCCAGCCGCCGGTGTACGACGGCGGCTACTCGGATCTGCTCGACACCGTCGACGACGACGGCTGTGTCGACGTTCCGGACGGCCCCGGCCTCGGCGTCGAGTACGACTGGGACTACATCGAGGCCAACGCGACCGGGAGTCGGCACGTCTACGACGACAGTAACAATTGAAACGATTGACACACCGATCGCACTGTTGTCGTGCGATCGGGTGTACATCGACTTTCAATGGCGACTATAGCGTCGGCGTCTCGCGGGCGCTCGTCGATGCCCTAACCGTCAAAATAATATGTGACGCTTCGAATATACGCAGTAAGCCCCTGTCTGTGGTACGCCATTACAGGGCAGTCAGGATTCGACTATGCACACTCAGAGTCACCAGCAGTCGGGCAGTAGTGTCGTCGACCCCATCCTGGAGATCAGAAACGCGTCTGTCACGTTCGACATGGATCGGGGTGAGTCTCGCGTCCTCGACGAGACCAACATGGACATCGGCCGCGAGGAGGTCCTGGGGATCGTCGGGGAGAGCGGATCGGGCAAGTCGATGTTCGCCTCGGCGTTGCTCGACGCCGTCGTCCAGCCCGGCCAGCTCAGCGGGACCGTCCGCTACCACCCCGAAGACGGCGACCCGGTCGACGTGACGTCGTTGCCGGAGGACCAGCTCAAGTCGTTCCGCTGGGAGCACATCTCCATGGTGTTCCAGGGCGCGATGTCGTCGTTCAACCCCACGACGACCATCGAGACTCACTTCAAAGAGACGCTGCTGGCCCACGACACCGACGTCGAGGAAGGGCTCGAACACGCGCGGGAACTGCTCTCGGATCTCTACCTCGAATCCGACCGCGTGCTGGCGTCGTACCCACACGAACTCTCCGGGGGGATGACCCAGCGTGCGCTCATCGCGCTGGCACTGGTGCTCGAACCCGAGGTGCTCGTCATGGACGAGCCGACGGCGGCGCTGGACCTGCTCATGCAGCGGTCGATCCTCGAACTGCTCGAAGACCTCCAGTCGAAGTACGACCTCACGCTGGTGTTCATCACGCACGACCTCGCGTTGATCTCGGAACTCGCAGACCGGCTGGCGGTCATGTACGCGTTCGACTTCGTCGAGATCGGTCCCACCGAGGACCTCCTCGACCACGCGGCCCACCCGTACACGCGGGCGCTCCTCAACGCCGTCCCGAACCTCGAAGCCCCCATCGACAAGATGGAACCGATCGCCGGCTCCGCTCCCGACCCGGTCAACGTTCCGGACGGCTGTCGCTACCACCCGCGGTGCTCGCTTGCCGACTCGACGTGCCGGGAGTCAGACCCCAGCTTCTACGACGCGACGGACACCCACGACGTGGCCTGTCACCACTGGGAGGCGGCACAGACGGAGATTCCCTTCTCGCTCGACGACGGCCAGGACGGCGCGGCGTCGGCCGACGTTTCGGCCACCTGGTCCGACCACCAGGACGAGGACCCGCTGGTGTCGATGGAGTCGCTGGAAGTCCACTTCGGCGACGACGACGGGCCACTGAGTGGCTACTTCTCCGACTCCGAGACGGTCCGGGCCGTCGACGGCGTCGACCTGGACATCTACGAGAACGACGTCGTCGCACTGGTCGGTGAGTCTGGCTGTGGCAAGACCACGCTGGGCAAGACCGCCGTCGGGCTCCAGCGGCCGACCGGCGGCTCGATCACCTACCGCGGACAGGACATCTGGGACGCAAAGGACGGAAAGGGTGACGTGTCGGTCCCCTTCGCCGACATTCGCCGCGCGCTCCAGATCATCCACCAGGACCCCGGCAGTGCGCTGAACCCCTACCACCGGGTCCAGACCACGCTCGCAGAGCCCCTCAAGCGCTGGTACCCGGAACTGGACAAACAAGAGCGCAACGCCCGCATCAACGGGATGCTCAAGACGGTCGGCATCACGCCGGCCGAGGACTACGCCGAACGATACCCCCACCAGCTCTCTGGCGGCGAACAGCAACGCATCGCGCTCATCCGCGCGCTGTTGATGAACCCGGACCTCATCCTCGCCGACGAGGCGATCAGCGCGCTCGACGTGTCGCTGCGCGTCGAGACGATGGACCTGATGCTGGAGCTGCAAGACCGGTTCGACACCTCGTTCCTGTTTATTTCCCACGACCTCTCGAACGCCCGGTACCTCGCCGAGAAGGCCGACGGCCGCATCGGGATCATGTACCTCGGCGAACTCGTCGAGATCGGACCGGTCGAGCAGATCCTCCAGAACCCCAAACACCCCTACACAAAGGCACTGCGCTGGGCCACGCCGGATCTCGCCGGGGACGACGAGTCCGAGATGCCGATGCGGACCATCGACATTCCCGACCCTGTCGACCCGCCCAGTGGCTGTCGGTTCCACACGCGCTGTCCCGAAGCCCGCGAGGTCTGTGCCCAACAGTCCCCCTCGCTGGAAACGAGCGACCACTGTGCGTCCTGCTTCCGGACGGACGAGGACCACGAGTACTGGGACAGTCCATCCCTGGCCGACGACGCGTAACGCGGCGGAACTTTTATTGAGTCGTCTGTCGCAGTCGAGTGTATGAGTTCGAACAGCGTTTCGAGCGAAGCGACCTCGCCGACCGCCGTCAGGCGCGTCCTCGGACACGTCTGGCAATCGAACCTCCTCCGTATCGCCCTGCTGGGCGTCGTCCTCGTCGTCCTCGGTGCGCTGGTCATCGACGGCGTGTTCGCGGGGATGTTCGGCATCTGGGGCGTCTCGGCCATGCTCGTGGGCTTCGGTGGCTACCTCGTCTACAAGCTCTCCTACGAGCCATAATGTATCGGGCGGGAATCATCGGTGCGGGCGGCATCGCCGGCCTCGGTATCCTCGGGATGCACGACGAGGACGACGTGGGCGAGACGAAGGTCCGCGCGAGTCACGCGGGCGGCTACGACGCCACCGAGGACATCGAACTCGTCGCCGTCGCCGATGTCGACGAGGAGGCACTCGCGACGTTCGGTGACGCGTGGGACGTTCCCGCCGAGCACCGCTACACCAGCCACGAGGCGATGCTCGCCGCCGAGGACCTCGACGCCGTCTCCGTCTGTACGCCGTCGTACCTCCACCACGACCACGTCGTCGACGCCGCCAGCGCGGCCGACCCGCCCTCGGTCATCTGGTGTGAGAAACCCATCGCCTCGCAGGTCGCGAACGCCCGGGCGATGATCGACGCCTGCGACCGCCGAGAGATCGACCTCGTCGTCAACCACTCGTTTCGCTTCACCGAGAAACTCCAGCGCCTCCGGACGCTGCTGCAGGACGAGCGTCTCCTCGGAGAGGTCCAGTCCGTCTCCGCGCAGTTCAGACAGGAACTGCTCCGCAACGCGACGCACGTCCTGGACACGCTGTCGTACCTCCTCGATCAGGACGTCGACACCGTGGCCGGCCACCTGACGGGGACGAACGGTGCCACGACCGCACTCGACGCCGACGAGCAGGTGACCGACTCCGGTGGCGGGGGATTCCTCGTCACCGACGAGGACGTGTACGTCAACGTCGACTGCACGCTCGAACGGGAGATCTCCTCGATGACCTTCCAGATCGTCGGGACCGAGGGAAAGTGCTATCTCAACAACGACGACGGCGAGTGGCGCTACTGGCGGCTCGAAGACGGCGAACACGTGGAGCGTGAACTGCCCGGCATCGACGGCGCGTGGTCGTGGGACGAGGACTACCGGTCGGCCTTCCCCAACGCGGCGCGCCACGTCAGCGACCTGCTGGACGGGGCGGCGACGAACCACTCGCCCGGCACCGAGGCGATCACGTCGCTGGAGGTCATCATCGGCCTGTACGTCTCACACAACACCGACAGCATCGTCTCACTGCCACTCGAACGCCCCCTCGAAGACGTGACGGTCACCTCGTGGTGAGTACGCCGCCGTCGAAAGCCGGTGTGTCTCCCGTCTCGGCCCCTCGTCGGTTCTTCGAAAAAGAACAACTGTTTTCTAACATGGGACTGTACCCCATGCCATGTCGGACGGTCCAAAAGCGACGTACCCGATCAAGGCCGCACAGACCTCCTATCGCGTCCTCGAAGCGCTAGAGGAACTCAACGGGGCCGGCATCTCCGAGCTCGCCGCGGAGACCGACCTCCCGAAGAGCAGCGTCCACAACCACCTGAGCACGCTCCGCGAGATGGAGTACGTCGCGAAGGAGGGGTCGACCTACCGTATCAGCCTGAAGTACCTCAGCCTCGGGACCCACGCCCGCTCCCGCCGGCAGGTCTACGAGGTCTCGAAGTCCGAAGTCGACGAGCTCGCCGCGGACACCGGCGAACTCGCGAACCTCATGGTCGAGGAGCACGGACGCGGCGTCTACGTCTACAGCCGACACGGCGACGACGCCGTCAACGTCGACGCCCGGATCGGTCACCGCGTCCACCTCCACAGCACCGCCCTGGGCAAGGCGATCCTGGCCCACCGCGACCGCGACGAGGTGACGGACATGCTCGACAGGCACGGGATGCCGAGCATGACCGCGGAGACGATCCAGAGCCGCGACGTCCTCTTCGACGAGCTGGAGACCATTCGAGACCAGGGCATCGCATTCGACAGGCAGGAGCGTCTGGAGGGGCTCCACTGCGTCGCCGCACCGATCCTCGACAAGGACAGAGAGGTCAGAGGGGCCATCAGCGTCTCCGGCCCGGTCAACCGCCTCAACGGGGAACGCTACGAGGAAGAGATCCCGAGCCTCCTGTGCAAGGCCGTCAACGTCATCGAACTGAACATGGCGTACTCGTAACCGTGTCCCGGCGCGACTCGTTCCCGCGATTCCTGCTGAAGTACGTCTGTAGCCAGAAGCGCGGCATCGCGGCGCTCTTTGGCTTCCTGGCAGTCGCGCTCGTGCTCCTCGCCGTGTCGGTCTCCGTGACCGAACCTGGGAGCGCGAACCACGTCCTCGCCGTCCTCAACCTCATCGGGATCGGACTCCTCGAAGGGCTACTCGTCGTCCTCGTTCTCGCTTGCTGGTCGATCACCGGCGACGATCCCGTCGAGTGATCGTCCGGCCGTCTTCACCGCGGTCGTTCCCGAGCCACCTGGGCGAACGACGAATCTGCAATGACGAACAAGATTCTTCGCTGCCGAACGGTCCCGCTCCATCCCGCTCGCTTCGAGTAACGAACGTACGTCTGTTATCTACCGTCCCAGAAAACCCGGACCCCACTGGTAACAGGCAGTAGAGGCGTTCTATGACGATATTCAACGCAGACGAATCGACGGCTGACGGGGACGTGGACGTACGGGTAGTCGAAACACACCGAACGTCCGTGATAGTCTCCGAGACACGTGAATACCTGCCACGGACTCCGGACGACCCAGAGGGCAGAAGAACTGTTCGGTAGAACATAATCAAATTCGGCGACAAAGAACAACTCCGCTACGGCGCTCCCAGATGGGATAACAAAGGTACGTTTGATATTGGATGTTCTGGTCGCCGTGAGAGTTGCTGTCGTCGGCCGGCACAGACCCAGTACCGTGGTATTCAGCATCACATAACGCACCGCACGGTGTCGGTCGACGGCGTCGTCTCCAGAGATGGTGTCACTGCGAGTTTCCGCTGCCTCTCTCTGACCACGACGGTCGCCACGCGGTGGCCGTGATCGTCGTCGGTTCGGACCGCCGACCCCGATGATGAAAAATTATAAATAGTCTAGGTAACTGGGGTGTGGTATGGTGGCAAACAGAAACCGCCAGGAGAGTGGAGAGCGTAGCCAGCGTCGGGTCTCACGCCGACGGCTGCTCACCGTGACTGCCAGTGGCGCTGCTGCCCTCGCGGGCTGTAGCGGTGACGGATCGACGACCACGTCGACCGACGGGAGCGGGGACTCCTCGACGTCGGCTTCGGACGCCGAGCCGCGCGACCCCGAACTGGTCAGGAAGGTCGGACGGATCCCGACCGACGTCAACTGGAACATCTTCGGTCCGGACTTCCCGTGGAACCTCGCGCGTGGGCTGTACCACGTGACCCGGCCCACTCAGCTGTGGGTCCTCGACGACTGGTCGTACGACACCGACGAGCAGATCGAGACCTGGACGTTCCCCGACAACCTGACCTGGTGGAACGGCGACCAGGTGACGGCCGAACACCAGTACATCTCCGACGAGATCTCGCGCCTCCAGAATCCCGAGGGGAGTTCCATGAAGCGGGTCTGGACCGAAGACGACCGAACGCTCAAGCGCGAGTACAAGAAGCCCCAGAACCCGACGATCCTCAAGGAGAGTTCCACTGGGACCTTCCTCGCGGCCCACCCGAGCCTCTACCAGGAGTGGCTCGAAAAGTACCAGGACGCTGCGGACCAGTCCGCGCGGGACTCGGTCACCCAGGAGCTCGAAAAGTTCAAAGTGACCAGCACCGAGATCCTCGACAACGGGCTCGGTAACGGCCCTTACGAGCTGACGGAAGTCAACAACCAGGCCATGGTGTTCGAGGTCCGGACGGACCATCCGTGGTACCAGGACAACCAGGTCGAGACCTACCGCGTCCGGGCGATCAAAGAGGGCGGCAGCATCATCAAGAAGCAGGACAAACTCGATCTCGGACGCGGGCTGTTGAAGTCCTCGTTTACCGGTCCCGATCACCTGCAAAACATCACCGAGAGCCGGTCCGTCCAGCTCCGCAAGGTCGCGTTCAACCACACGAACGAGCACCTCCAGAAGCGGAAGGTCCGGCAGGCACTCGCCCACCTGATCGACTGGAACAGCATCATCGCGAACCAGCAGCCCCAGGCCGCCGCGGTGCCAAAGCAGACGGGAATGGGCAAGCGGATGGCAAAGCAGTGGCTCGGTGACGAACTGTACGGCAAGATGGCCGACTACCCGATCACCGCCGACCCCGAGGGCGCGACGAAGTACCTGAACGAGGCCGGCTACAGCAAGCAAGGCGGGGAGTGGGTCGATCCCGACGGCAAGACCGTCTCGTTCAACATGCTCTCGATCAACTGGGGTGCCTTCACCAAAGGCGCGCGGACGGTCAACTCCCAGATGAACCAGTTCGGCTTCGACATGAACTTCGAGGGCGTCTCCGGCGGTGTCTACTACAAGCGCGCCAGAAACCAGATGGACTACGACCTGACCTTCTTCTTCCACAACAACTTCCTGAACCACCCGATCTCGTACTTCCGATCGAGCCAGATCGGCGGGCTGCGTCTCGCGAATCTGGAGAACTACGGCACCCAGCTCCCGAAGTGGCTCGACGAGGGCAAGGAACGCTCCCCGTTCAACGGAATGGCGCTCACGCCGGAGATTCCGACCGAGCCCGGTGCCAAGGAAATCTCCGGCGACGGCAAGCAGATCAACCTCTGGGAGCTGTACGACGAGACGCTCAGCGCGGAATCTGAGGCACAGACCCGCGAGAACGTCCGCCTGCTCGCCCGGTACTGGAACTACGATCTACCCCACCTCGTCATCCTCCAGCCGAAGGCCGGCTTCTGGGGAGACACGAAGGACTTCGACATGCCGGTCGACGACGAGACCTACGAGATCTACGCCGGCATGCACGCCGCACTCAAGCGCGGGGCGATCAAGCACAAGTACAAGTAACCGTCGTCCACCCGACCGCTGTCTGTCCCAGTCCACCGTCTCACACTTTCTTCAGACCGTTGACTGTCACTTCGTGACGCTATTCGCGACGACATCTCACAGAGAGACAGCCGAGAGTCTCGTGCGAAAAACCGGATCTTCGGAGGACCGACCGCACGCAGTCACGCCCCGGGAAAACGCTGCGCGAAGTCTCACTCCATCTTCGCTGTCGCCGTCTCCTCGCCGGCCGTATCGGAGTGGCGGGCCCGGATACGGGGGTTGAACAGGCGGTCCATCCCCTGGGAGAGCAGGATGAGGCCGACCGAGAACAGCGAGATGGTCACCATCGGCCAGATCATCCAGTGGATCCGGCCGAGGTTGCTCAACACGCCGCTGGTCTGGTAGGCTTCGTTCATGATGACGCCCCAGTTGGCCGAGGTAAACGGCAGGATGCCGAGGAAGTACAGCCCGACGGACTCGAAGATGACACCTCGGGCCGCGTTGGCCGCGTTGATCGTGATGTAGGGCATCAGCTGCTTCGTCACGTCTTTGCGGAGGATGTGTGGCGAGGACATCCCCATCGCTCTGGACGCCTCGACGTAGGACTCGTGGCGGATCGAGAGCACCTGTGACCTGAGGGTGCGAGCCAGACCCGGCCAGTTGTCGATCCCCAGCAACAGCCCGACGACGAAGGGTCGTTCCGGCGTGAAGATCGACGCGATGACGAGGATCAGGGGGAGCCCCGGGATCGTCAGCACCGCGTCCGTGATGAACATCAGGATGTCGTCGACTCTGCCGCCCTTGTAGCCGGCCGTGACGCCGATGACCGTCGCCAGCACCATCGAGATGACGGCCCCCGCGACGACGATTTCGAGGACTGCCGGCGTCGCGTGGACGAGCTGTTTTCCGATGGGTTTGCCGTAGCCGTCGGTCCCGAGGGGTACCGCCCAGTTGGTAAACGGCGGCACGTACCGCGGTGCCTCGTTGAACTCCGGTTTCGGCACGATCGAGACGCCGACAGTCCCGACGAGGGTAAACGCCAGCAGGATCGAGATCCCGATCCTGGTCCGCAGGTCGCCCCAGATGATCCGGAACGGGGTCCGGATCGAGTCCTCGACGAAGCGGTCGAACCGCTCTCTCCGCGAGAGCGGTCCCGTACTCTCGTCGGCGATGTCTGCGAGGTAGTCGGCCGCCGATTCGGAGTCAGAACGACTCATCTTCGCCTCCCGATTCGATCCGTGGGTCGATGAGACTGTATGTCATGTCTGCGATCGTGATGCCGGTGATGGTGATCGTCGTGAAGAAGATGAACGAACCCAGCAAGAGCGGGTAATCGCGGTTCTCCAGGGCACCGAACGTGTACCAGCCGACGCCCGGGTACGTGAAGATCTGTTCCATGATGACGCTGCTGGAGAAGATGCCCGCCAGCCCGATCATCAGCCCGGTGTACATCGGCAGGATGGCGTTCTTGCCGACGTAGCGAGCGGCGATGAGCCGGCTACTGAGTCCGCGAAGCCGGGCCGAGCGGACGTAGTCCTCTCCGAGGATACGGACGCTGTTGCCGCGCATCCCCAGCGCACCGCCCCCGAACCCGACGACGAAGCCGGTGAAGATCGGGAGAATGGAGTGGTGGACGACGCTCACCATGAAATCGAGGTTGAACCCCGGCGTCGTCGCCGGGCCGTATCGCCCGGCGATCGGGAACCACCCCAGCTGGTACGAGAAGACGATGAGCATGAAGATGGCCGCCGCGTAGTAGGGGACGGAGTTGGCGGCGACGATGACGCCGGTCATCCCGGAGTCGAACCGCGACCCCTCGCGGTAGGCCATGAACGCGCCCAGGAAGACGTTCGTCGAGAACCCGAGCACGAGTCCGTAGACGCTGACGTAGATCGACCACGGCATCGCCTTGAACAGGATGTCGAACACCGGTTCGTTCTGCCAGATCGACTTCCCGAAGTCCTGGTGGACGACGATGTCCTTGATGTAGTTGTAGTACTGGACGTACAGCGGCGCGTCGGGCTGGAAGCCCGTGTACAGCTCGATCAGTCTGTTCACCTCCTGCATGTTGGCTTGCCCGGTGCCCTGGGTCGCCATGTCCTGTAGCAACTGCTGGCGCATCAACTCCAGTGGCCCCCCGGGCAGCAAGCGGTACATGAAGAACGTGATCGTCACGACTACGAACAACGTCAGCACTGATTGGCCGATTCGCTTGGCATAATACCGCATACGACGTTGTTTGCAAACCCTCTATATATAATTTGCGTAGCAGGACTGGACCGCGGTCCCCCTGTCGGCGGCGACAGTCTCGCTCTCCGTCCGCACGACGCTCTCGGAATCGGGCGTCGCTCGTCTCACCCGACGACGTGGATTCGATTGTCGTATCTGGTCTGCTGGGAATCGGTCTTGACACAGCTGGTCGCGACGACCGCGTTCCCGACGACGGCGGGCGAGGCAAACTGGCTCGAAAACGTGTTCGTCGTGTTCACTCGCCACAGCGTCTCGCCGGAGGCGGGGTCGACACCCTGTAGATTGACGCCGCCGACGTACAGCGTCTCGCCGTCGAACGCAGCCGTCTCGTAGGTGAGCCCGACGTTGCGGTGCCAGTCGACGGCTCCCTCGGCGGCGTCGACGGCGTACAGCGTGCCGGTCACGCTGCCGACGTAGACGGTGTCGTGTCCGACCGTCGGCGTCGTCCAGAGCTGTCCCTCCAGCGGGGCCGTCCACCGTTCGCGCCGTCCTTCGAGGTCGATCGCGTAGAGACGCCCGCCGTTGTCGCCGACGTACGCGACCCCGTCTGCCACTGCCGGGGCCGAGCGGCTCGCGACGCCGTCGATCTCGTGGTGCCACCGCTCGGTGCCCGTGGCTCGATCGAGGGCGAACAGCGTCGAGCGCTCACCGTCCGCACACGTCGCGAGGTACAGCACCGTGTCGTCCCGGACCGTCGGCGGCGACCAGACGGCGTCCGAGGGCTGGCAGTCGCGTCCGTGGTGCCACTGTTCGGTGCCGTCGTCCGCGTCGAAGGCCCGGAGCGTCTTTCCGGCGGTTCGCGTCCGGGCGTACACCGTGCCGTCGGCGTACACCGGGGCCGAGACGACCTGGAGGGGCTGGTGCCACTCGGTGTCGCCGCCGTCGCGTGCGAAGCCGTACAGGCCTGCACGCTCCCCGCGGATCGTCACGTAGACGCGCCCGGCACCGAGGGCCGGGGAGAACCGGTTGGCGCGACTGAGCGTGCGGGACCACTCGACCGCTCCGGTCGTGACGTCGAGTGCTTCGACGGAGCGGCCACAGCCGACGTAGGCGATGCCGTCGGCGACGGCCGGCGTCCCGAGGATGTCCCCCTGGTCCTGGGCGCAGGTGTGAGACCACTGCTGTGTGGCGTCGGTTCGCGGCCCGGATGCGTCGGGACTGTGGCCCGTGTGACGCGCGTTGCGGCCGAACATCCCCCACCCGGTGTCGACGGAGAGGTCGGTCGCGGCCTCGGTCGTGCGCTCGTCGTCAGTCGTTCGGGGCGATCGATCGCTCGTCGTCGGTGCCGAACAGCCGGCGAGCAGCCCGCCACCGACGACGGCCAGCACGCTCCGCCGATCGACCCGTGTGCTGTCGTCCGTCACTGTCGGCTGTTCGACGACCGGTCGCTTAAACGTTTGTCCGAGAGTCGCTCCGTCGGCGTCACCGTGCGAGTGACGAACAGCTTTTTAGCCGATTGCCCGCACAACCCTGTATGGTCGCCTACGAGCCGACGTGGGAGTCACTCGAACAGCACGAGCTACCGGACTGGTTCGACGACGCGAAGCTCGGGATCTTCATCCACTGGGGGGCCTACTCCGTCCCCGCGTGGGCCCCCGTCACCGACGACGGGGAAGTCAGCGAGTCCGGCTACGCCGAGTGGTACGTCAGGGGGATGTACGACGAAGACAGCGACGTGTACGACTACCACCGCTCGACCTACGGCGAACAGGTCGAGTACACCGACTTTCTGGAGCAGTGGAGCGCCGACGGCTGGGACCCGGAGCGCTGGGCGACCTTCTTCGACGAGGAAGTAGGTGCGCGCTACGTCGTCCTGACCGCGGAACACCACGACGGCATCCAGCTCTGGGACAGCGACGTGACCGACTGGACGACCGTCGAGCGGGGCCCGAACCGGGACATCGTCGGCGAACTCGGCGCGGCCGTCCGCGACCGCGACATGAAGTTCGCCGGCTCCTTTCACGGCCTCCTGAACTTCTTCGATCCGGACAACCCCGGTCTGTTCGGTCACCCGGACGTCGACGACGAGGGCCACCCCGGCCCGGAGTACGTCGAGTTCATGAACGAGAAGCTGACCGAACTCATCGACGAGACGCGGCCGGATCTCCTGTGGCTCGACGGCAACTGGAAGGCCGACACTGAGGCGTACGGCACCAAGGAGACGGTCGCCTACTACTACGAGCAGGCGGCCGAGGAGTGGGACAAGGAAGTCGCCGTCAACGACCGCCTCGGTGCGGGCGAAGAGCAGACACACGGCGACTTCTACACCCCCGAGTACGAGACGTTCGACGAGAGACAGGAACACAAGTGGGAGGCGACGCGCGGCCTCGGTGGCTCCTTCGGGTACAACCGCAACGAACCAGAGGACCACTATCTCACGGTCGCGGAACTCGTCCACTCGTTCGTCGACATCGTTTCGAAGAACGGCAACCTCCTCATCAACGTCGGCCCGCGAGCGGACGGGACCATCCCGGCGGTCCAAAAAGAGCGCCTGCGAGGACTTGGCGAGTGGCTCGCGGTCAACGGCGAGGCCATCTTCGGCACCACCTACTGGGAGCAGGCCGAGGACAGTGTCGCTTCCAGCATCGACGTACGCTACACCTGGAAAGACGGGACCCTCTACGCGACGCTGTTCGACTGGGCCATCGGCGAACAGACGCTCTTCGAGGACGGCCCCGACGTAACGCCCGCGTCGGTGTCGCTCCTGACGGCGTCCAGCAAAGAGCCGGTCGACTGGAAGCACGAGGACGGGGCGGTCACCATCGATTTCGACGCCAATCCGCCTTCTGACCATCCGGGGGTCGCCTACGTCCTCGCGCTGGCGGACGTAGCGAATCCGGCGTCGGCCTGATACGGCCTATTGTCGATCGTTTCCGGACCGACGACGTGGCGACCCGCCTCACCGCAACAGCGAGTGGCGAGCGAGGAGCCGGCGCAGCCGAATCCCGATCGCACCGCCGACGAGCCCGGTCGCCAGCGCGACGCCGGCCGGGAGCGAGACCGCCAGCGCCTCGTAGATCCCGTAGACGAGCAGCTGGTCGAGCAGCGTTTCGGGCGCTCGCCCGAGCGTCGTCAACACCACGTCGTACCGGCTCGACAGGACGAAGTCGTCGACGACGTGGACCGCCAGCAACAGCGGCGTCGCGACGACCGCGGCGAGCGCACCCCGGTAGTAGCCCGCGTCGTCCCACGCGGTCAGCGTCCCGGCGACCACTCCCCCGAGGAATCCGTTGGCCACGATCGCCGTCGTCGGCAGCAGCCCCAGTTTCCCCACGGCGAACGAGAAGACCACGACGACCACGGCACCGGCGAACTCCGGGTGGTCCAGACCGCGCCAGCGGTGATGCGTGGCGCTCACGGCTGTCTCCCACCGTCCGTGTCGACGGCGGTGACGGTCGCGACGCCGTCGTCGACCGAGACCAGGAGGCCGGTACAGCCCTCGGCGGCCACCTCCCAGAGGTAGTCGGTCGTCTCGCCGGTGGCGCGCACGCGGGCCCGGAGAACGTGTCGCCCGCTCCGGTCGACGACATCTTCGAGCAGCACGTGTCGGTCTTCGTCCGCGTTTCGGCCCGGTACCGTGACGCGCTCGTCGAACACGACCTCTCGCACGACGAGCACGTCGAGAAACACCGTCAGCTCGACCGTGTGGGGTCGTCCGTCGGCGTTGAGGAGCCGGAGCCCGCCCTGTGACACGCCGCTGTCTGTACACCCGCCGTCGGTTCCGGCCGAGAGGCACCCGCTCAGTGCGGTCAGGCCGCCGAGACCGGCCAGCAGGCGACGCCGCTCCAGTGTTCGCCCGGTGGTGTCGCTGTGCCTGCAAGTCACACAGGTGGATCGCCGCACCACGCTATAATGCTTGGGGACGAGGCGCGCTCGACGCCTCGGTCGAGGGAAACATCGACAGTGGCCCGTCTCATACTGCCGGCTGTCACTGTTGCAAGATATTTCGACCCCGTGGTCGAGAAATCCTTCACAGACGTACAGCCGGCAGTATCAGTACGTCTCGCGGAGGTGTGTCACGTCGAGGGCCGCGAGCGCGTCGGCGATCTCCGAGCGGTCGGCGTCGCTCTCGACGGTGATCGTCCGGGACTCACCGGGGACGAGGTGGAAGTAGTTGTCCGAGAACGGCTCGGACAGCGGGGCGTCGAGTGTCACCCACAGCGCCGGCACGTCCGTCTCCAGGGTCACTCTCCGTCCGTCGACGCGCACCTCGATGTCGGGTACGCGAAGGTCGAGTCGCTTGTAGGGCTCGCGGAACGCGATCGAGGGGTACGACTCGACGGGGCCGTCGAAGTCGGCCCGAACGAGGCAGTTCGACGACTCGACATCCGGGGCGACCGCGTCGACGTCGACGGTCAGTGGCGTCGTACTGTCGAGTGCGGACACGGTCGTGTCGTGTGACGCTGCGTGGATTCGCTCCCCGTTGAGCGTCCAGACTTCCACGGTGAGCGTCCCAGTGACCGCCTCGGGTCGATCGCTGGTCAGCCACACCTCGACGCCGTCGTCGGTCACCGTCGTCGAGACCAGCAGCGGTGCGAAGATCCGGCGAGCGACGTACTGGCTGGCCTTCCAGTCGCCGCCGTACTCGATCGACGACCAGGAGGCACACGGCCAGAGGTCGTTGAGCTGCCAGTACAGCGCCCCCATCGTGTGTGGCCGCTGTCGCCGCCAGTGCTCGATCGCGGTCTGCATCGCCATGCTCTGCTGGATCTGGCTCAGGTACGTGAACGTCTCGAAGGAGAAGGGCGTCCGGAAGTTGTCGGTCATCCGCGAGAGGATCCGGCCGTTGCCGCCGGGGCTGCGCTGGTGGTGTTCCATCAGCGGGGCGGTCGGGTTGAGTTCGTCTGCGGGCAGCACCGACGCGAGCAGCTCCGGCGACGGGAACGACTGGTAGCCGAACTCGGAGACGAACCGCGGTTCGGTCTCCTCGTAGGCGTCGAAGGAGGCCCCGCTGTGCCACACGTCCCAGTAGTGGATGTCACCCCGTTCTGTCATGTAGGGGTCGTCGTACTCGCGACCGCTGGAGGGCGAGGCCGACCAGTAGGGCCGCGACGGGTCTTCCTCGGCGACGATCTCGTCGAGCGTTTCGAGGAAGATCGCCTCGTAGTCGGCTTCGAGGCTGTCGATGTGGTCCTCGTCGGCCCACCAGTTGTGCAGTCCCTCCTCGTTCTCGTTGTTGCCACACCACAGCGCGAGGCTCGGGTGGTTGGCCAGCCGGCGGACCTGATAGCGCGCCTCGGCGGCCACCGTCTCGCGGAACGCCTCGTCGGCGGGGTACAGCGAACAGGCGAACATGAAGTCCTGCCAGACGAGCAGGCCGAGTTCGTCACAGCGCTCGTAGAAGGCGTCGCGTTCGTAGTGGCCGCCGCCCCAGACACGGATCATGTTCATGTTCGCGCTGGCGGCGCTGTCCAGCAGATCGGTGTACTCCGTCTCGTCGACGCGGCCGTGAAGCGCCTCCATCGGGATCCAGTTGGCCCCTTTGGCGAACACCGGCACGCCGTTGACCGCGAAGGCGAAGGACTCCCCGGCGTCGTCTTCCTCGCGGCACAGCTCGATCTTCCGGAATCCCACGCGGTCGGTCGTCCGCTCGGTGTCGTGGTCGCTCTCGACGGTGACCGTCAGGTCGTACAGCGGCTGGTCGCCGTAGCCGTTGGGCCACCACAGGTCGGGGTCGGTGACGGTGAGTTCGAGCGTGTGCTCCTCCCGACCGCCGTCGAGTCCCACCGTTACGGACTCGGTTGTTCCGGCGACGTTCGCGGTCAGCGTCGCCTCGGTCTCTGCCGGCACGTCGAGGCCGACGTCGACGGTCAGGTCGACGCCGTCGTCGTGGTGGTCCTGTCGGCTCTTCGTGTAGGTGATGCGGGGTCCGGAGTGGCCCACCAGCTCTACGTCGCGCCAGATGCCCATCGTCGGCAGGCACGGCCCCCAGTCCCAGCCGTAGTGACAGGCGGCCTTGCGGATGTGGTTGCGGTCGGGCACGTCCTGGGGGTAGCGCATCACCGGCACGTCGTAGGGATGGTCTGCCGCCCGCTGGCTGCTGTACTCGACCGGCGACTGGAACCGGATCTCGACCTCGTTCGTTCCGGGTTCGAGGGCGTCGCCGACGGGAAACTCGTAGCGGCGATGCATGTTGTCCGTCCTGCCGACCCTGGTGTCGTTGACCCGGACCGTGGCGACGGTGTCCAGCCCGTGACAGACGAGCGTCTGTCGTGCCTCGGACAGCAGCGTCTCGTCGACCTCGACGGTTCGCCGGTAGCACCAGTCGCGCTCGGCGACCCACTGGACTTCGAGTTCGTTGTCGGCCTCGTATGGGTCCTGGATGGTGCCGGCCGCCAGCAGATCGCTGTACACGTCGCCGGGGACCGTCGCTGGAAACTGCTGGCCCCCGTCTGCCGGGCGACACTGCCAGCTACCGTTGAGAGAGTGGCGTTCCATGTACGCGCTTATCGCGCTCTGGGCAATAACTCTATCGGGGCCGCCAGCGGTCGTGTTTAGTTGAGCGAATGCGGCCGTTGCTGCACCGAAAGCCCTCGGCACGCTAGACGGATCTGTGCCGGATATTCTTCCGCCGGTCGAATAGTGCCGGCGCAGATCCGCCTACCGCGCCTCGCCCTTTCATCCACCAGGCTTGTTGACAGTGCCACCAGCTACGCCCTGGCGGATGACAGGGCGAGCGTCGTTCCGGGAACCCGGACCCCGAAAGCACCGACCGGAGCGCAGCAGTGGTCCCGGGACCGGAACGGCACGAGGGCTTTCGGTGTCTACAGGCCGGAAGATGCAGCGGCTTATCTGAACACGATCCCGCCAGCGCCCGCTCGCCGGTCCGTGTGGTGTGGCGACGACGACCGAGACCCTCGACACTTAAGGTGATCGCTCGAACAGTGGGTAGCATGCGCGACACCAGCAGCGCGAAACGCGCCGACGAGACCGAGGAGCGCCTCCAGCGCCTCCGGGTCGCACAGCGCAGCGAGATCGACACCATCTCACACCACGAGACGCGAGCGTTTCTGACGCCCGAGCAGGCCCGCGAACGGTCCTTCGAGCCGTGCTCGGTCGGCGTCACGTGGGAGCGGGGCCGGGAGACCGAGCCCGACGACCGTCGGGACGCCGACGCAGACGTGCTCACCGGCCAGGTCTCTGAAGAGCAGGCGGTCGGCCGGAACGTCTGGTTTCGCCTCCAGTGTACCGTCCCCGAGTCGATGGCGGGCCTGCCGGTGTACCTCCGTTTCGTGGCCGAACCGCTGTACGGATCGAGCCACCACGGCGACCCGCGCGTGGAGTCGCTGTGTTTCCGGGACGGGACGCCGGTCAAGTCCTTCGACAACGGCCACGACTCCTACAAGCTCGTCGACGAGGCCGCGGGCGGGGAGTCGTTCGACCTCCTCGTCGAGGCCGGAACGACGACCCTGTGGGGTAACCTCGGCGTCGACGAGTTCACGCTGGAGACCGCCGAACTGTACGCCGAGCGGCCGGCGGTGGCGGATCTCCACCGCCACGTGTCGATCTGTAACGACCTCCGCGAGCAGTACGACGAGGACTCGCCCAACCACGGTCGGCTGCTCGACGCCCTCGTCGCGGCCAGTCACACGTTCGCCTTCGACGCCGACTCCGAGGCCGAGTATCGAGAGAGCGCCCGCGCCGCGATCGAGGAACTGGAAGCAGTCGAGACGGAACTGACCTCGGATCTCACCGGCCAGCAACTGACCGCCGTCGGCCACGCCCACCTCGACCTGGCGTGGCACTGGCCGTGGTCGGAGACGGTCCGCAAGTGCGGGCGGTCGTTCTCGAACGTGCTGACGCTGATGGACGACTACCCCGAGTTCACGTTCATGCAGAGCCAGCCCCACCTCTACGAGTGGATCCGCGACCGCTACCCCGAGCAGTTCGACCAGATCGACCGGCTGATCGACGACGGCCAGTGGCAACCCGAAGGGGCGCTGTGGGTCGAGTCAGACATCAACAACGCGGGCGAGGAGGCCCTCGCCAGACAGTACCTGCTGGGCAAGCGCTACTTCCGCGAGGAGTTCGACGTAGACCCCGAGGTGACGTTCATTCCCGACGTGTTCGGCTACAGTGCCGGCCTGCCGGGGATCGCGCAGGCGGCAGACTGCCCGTACTTCCTCACCCAGAAGATGTCCTGGAGCGAGATCAACGACTTCCCACACAGCACGTTCCGCTGGGCTGGCATCGACGGCTCGGAGGTGCTCGCACACTTCCCGCCGGGGGACACCTACAACGGCCAGATGGACGTCGAAGAGATCACCCACTCGGTGTACAACGACGCCCAGAACGCGACGACGACGGACCGGGCGTACCTGTTTGGCTGGGGCGACGGCGGCGGCGGCCCCACTCGCGAGATGATCGAGAAGGGCCAGGTCGTCGACGACATCGAGGCCCTGCCGGACGTCGAACACGGGTCGCTCGCGGGGCTGTTCGACCGGCTGGAACGCAACTACGACGACTATCCCGTCTGGAACGGCGAGCTGTACCTCGAAAAACACCGCGGGACCCTCACCAGTCAGGCCCAGACCAAGCGAAACAACCGCAAGGGCGAGTACGCTCTCCGGGAGGCGGAGCTGTGGTGTTCGCTCGCGCTGGCGACGACCGACTTCGACTACCCGCACGAACGGCTCCAGGACGCCTGGAAGGTGCTCCTGTTCAACCAGTTCCACGACATCCTGCCGGGCTCGTCCCAGACGGACGTGTACGCCGACGCCGACCGGGACTACGAGCGTGTCTTCGAGACGGCCGCAGACGCGCGGGCGGCGGCGCTCGATGCACTGCTCGGCGAGCCCGCGGACGGCGACCGCCTCGCCGTGACGAATCCCCTGTCGTGGGCACACGAGAGCGTCGCCACCGTCCCCGCCGAGGACGTGTCCGGTGACGCCGACGACCTGGTCGGGACAGCCGACGGCGACGAGCTGGCCGTCCAGTCGACGACTGCCGGCGTCGGCGACGACACGGCGGACGTGGTGCTCGTCGAGACTCCGGAGCTGCCAGCGATGGGCGCGACGACGCTCTCGCTGGAGGACGCTGCCGAGCCGGCCGCGACGCCCTTCGAGGTGTCGACCGACCGGCTCTCGAACGGGCTCGTGACGGTGTCGTTCGAGAGCGACGGCACCGTCTCCGTCTACGACGAGGAACACGACCGGGCGGTCCTCGACGAACCGGGCAACAGGCTGATGCTGTACCGCGACCAGCCCCGCTACTTCGAAGCGTGGGACATCGAAGAGGACGTCTACGAGGTCGGCGACCAGCTCCCGGCCCCGGAGACGACGGTCGTCGAGGACGGCCCCGTTCGAGCCACGGTCCGCCAGCGCCGCTCGTTCGGCGACTCCTCGCTCGTCCAGGAAATCTCGCTCTACCGGGACTCCCGGCGCGTGGAGTTCCGGACGGAAATCGACTGGCAGGAAGAAGAGAAGCTCCTCAAGGCTCACTTCCCGGCCGGCGTGTCGGCCACCAGCGCGACCTACGACACGCACTTTGGCCACCACGAGCGAGACACCCACAGCAACACCTCGTGGGACGCCGCCCGGTGGGAGGAGGCGGGCGGGCAGTGGGTCGACGTGTCCGAGACCGACTACGGCGTCGCCCTGCTCAACGACTGCAAGTACGGGGTCAACGTCGACGGGACCGACATCTCCCTGTCGCTGCTGCGCGCGCCGAACCACCCAGACCCCGAGGCCGACCGCGGCACCCACGAGTTCACGTACACGCTGCTCGCCCACGAGGACGGCCCGGCCCAGGCCGGTGTCGACCGCGCTGCCGGCGAACTGAACGCGACCACGCGAGCCCGCCCGGTCGACGAGGCGGCCGCGGTCGCACCCGTGACCGTCGGTGACGAGGACGTGGTCGTCTCGGCGATCAAGCGCGCCGAAGACAGCGACGACGAACTCGTCGTCCGCCTGTACGAATCGGCCGGCCGCCACGTCGACACGACCGTCGACTTCGAGTTCGCCGTCACCGACGCCCGAGAGACGAACCTCGTCGAAGACACCCGTGACACCCGGACGGTCGACGACTCGCAGCTGTCGCTGTCGTTCGATCCCTTCGAGATCAAGACGATCGCAGTCCAGATAGGCGACTGACGGGAGCGATTCCGCAGCTCTTCTGGTGTATATCTGAATACGAGGGCCAAATCACCTCGGTCTACAATTGAATGCCTCAGTCCCTCATTGAAAATGGCCTCACTCGTACCATATTGAGAAACGAAGGGATTATTTGAGTGTGGGGGTGCCTATCCTGACGGAACTGGCACACGGTGCCACAACGCCGCCACTGTCTCTCGTCCTCTGCCCGCGACCGCAGCCACAGTCTTTTCGCCGTCGGCGGTCGGACGCCCGGACATGGAGCAGTTCGTCGCCGAGAACCTCGACTACTACGCGGAGACGCAGGGTGTGTTGCCCGAACGGCTCGACGCCGTCGGCGAGACGTACCGCGAACAGGGGTACCTGACCCGCGACCAGCTCTACGAGATCGCCTACGAGTCCTCCACGCGCAGCGCCTACCACGTCGAGTCGAACCCGGACGAGCGCTGTCGGGAGGTGACCCGAAACGTCCGCACCGTCGACGGCGACTTCTCGAAGATCCAGTTGCTCACCGGGCTCAGTGGCTTCAAGGCCCCGACCGCGTCGTGCGTGCTCGCCGCACTCGACGGCGACCGCCACGCCGTCGTCGACACGCGCGTCTGGGCGTCCCTGGAGCGAACGGGGTACCTGGAGGGGCGCAAAGAGTCGTTCGACGCGGCCGACTACGTGACGATGATCGAGCCGATCAGGGCCATCGCCGAGGAGACCGGGTATCGACCGGTCGAGGTCGGGTACGCGCTGTTCGCCCACGACGACCGCGTCCGTGAGGGGACGCTCCACTGATACTGCCGGCTGTCACTTCGTGACGATCTTCGCCACCCCGGGGTGGCGAAATCATTCACAGACGTACAGCCGGTATATGGGGAGACCCCTTCGAGCCGCGATCACGACTCGGAGCGGCCTGCTGGGAGATCGAGGGCGGACAGATCGAGTTCGCGGACCAGCGCCGCGGCGTCGTCGAACGGCGTCTGAGCCGACCGCTCGCTGCTCGGCCTGGTCCGGCCGGCGTGTGCGTACACCGCGTCGACGAACGCCGACCGCACCTGTTCGTTCTCGAAGAGGCCGTGGAGATAGGTGCCGAGTACGTCCTGTGTCGCGGCGCTGTCGGGACCGAGTGGCTGGTGGGCCGACGCTGCGACGCTCGTCTCGCCCATGTGGATCTCGTAGCCCGAGGCCGTCCCGGTCGCACCGTCGATTGGGCCGACGCCGTCGACCGCGACAGTGACCTGCTCGACGCGCTTGGTCTCGCTAAAGCGGGTTTCGACCGGGAGGCGGCCGACGCCCGCGACGGTCTCCGCGTCGCCGGTGCCTTCGACGCTGGCGTTCGTGATCCGTTCGCCAAGCAGCTGGTAGCCGCCACAGAGTCCGACGACCGGGCCGGCAAACGTCCGGATAGCCTCGTCGAGACCGGCCTCACGCAGCGCCAGCAGGTCGTCGACGGTGTTTTTCGTGCCGGGGAGGACGAGTCCGTCGACCCGGTCCAGCGCCCCATCGAGTGGGCAGTAGGCGACCCGGACGCCGGGCACGGCGGCCAGCGGTTCGAGATCGGTAAAATTCGAGATGTGGGGCAGTCGGGGGACGCCGACCGTGACGGTCGCCGCGTCCGGGACGCCGTCGTCGGCACCGACGACGGCCCGCTGGTCCCTGGCGGGGAGCGAGAGGCTGTCTTCCGCCGGCAGGCCGGGATCGTCGTAGGGGAGCACGCCGAGGACCGGGACGCCGGTACGGGCTTCGAGTTCGTCGATCCCGTCCGCGAGCAGCGTCGGGTCGCCCCGGAACTTCGTGATCGCGACGCCAGCGACCCGCTCTCGGATGGCTGCCGGCGCGAGTTCGAGCGTCCCGTAGAGACTGGCGAAGACACCGCCTCGCTCGATGTCACCGAGCACGAGGACGCTCGCGTCTGTAAAGCGCGCGGTCTCGACGTTGGCGAGGTCGCGGTCCTGGAGGTTGATCTCGGCGGCGCTGCCGGCCCCCTCGGCGACGATCACGCTGTACTCGTCTGCCAGTCGCTCGTAGGCGTCTCTGGCCGCGCTGCGAGCGTGCTCCCAGTGGTCGTCGTAGTAGGTCCGGGCCTCGTAGTGGCCGACCGCCTCGCCGTCGATCACGAGCTGGCTCTCCCCGTCGCCGCGGGGCTTCAGCAGGACCGGGTTCGTGTCCGTCGTCGGTGTGATCCCGGCGGCGCGGGCCTGGACGTACTGCGAGACGCCGATCTCTCCCCAGTCGCCGTCGGGCGTCGCCACCGCGTGGGCGTTGTTGCTCATGTTCTGGGCTTTGAACGGCGCGACCGAGACGCCCCGCCGTGCCAGCAGTCGGCACAGTCCCGCGACGACGGTGCTCTTGCCGACGTGACTCGCGGTTCCGGCGACGAGGATCGTCGTCGTCATAGGGCGTCGAGGAAGCGATCGAAAGCACCGCTCTCGGGGTGGCAGTGGCAGTACGTCCCCAGTGTCCGATACTCCGTGAGGCCGTCGCTCCCGTCTTCGATCCCGTCGCCCCGCGCTACGTCGAACGCGAAGGTGGCGTCTCGACCGACGGTCGCACTGGAGTAGTGAAACTCGTGGCCCCGTCGGCGCTGTCCCGCTCCGGCCGTGAGCGTGTCCCTCTTGGCGGTCAGTTCGACGTGATCGAGCGCCTGATAGCGGTCGTGCATCGTGACCGTCGCCGGGAGGACGCCGGCCATCGAGTGGGTGTCGCCGTCGGTCGTCGTCAGCGTCTCGGACAGCGTCATCAGCCCACCGCACTCGCCGTAGACGGGGAGCCCGTCGGCCGCTCGGCGGGCGAGCGTATCGAGCGCGGGACTGTCTGCCAGCGCGTCGCCGTGGCGTTCCGGATAGCCGCCAGGGAGGTAGACGCCGTCGCAGTCGGGCAGCGGGTCGTCCGTCGTCGGGGCGAACGTCGTCACGTCGGCGCGTTCCCGGAGCCGCTCGACGGTGGCCGGGTAGTAGAACTGAAACGCCGCGTCGCGGGCGACGGCGATCCGGCGATCCGTCGGCGACGTACTCGACGCAGCGTCCGGGCGGGGCGGTGCGCTGGCGACCTCGGCGAGGCGCTCCGTGCGGAGGTGTGTCGCGGCCTCGGACAGAGCGGTCTCTTCGAGGGGCGCTTCGGTCCCCATGTGGAGCCCGAGATGGCGATCCGGAATCTCCAGGTCTTCCCGGGGCGGGATGCGACCGAAGTACTCGATGCCGTCGGGCAACGCCGTCCGGACGCCCTCGGCGTGACGACCGCCGTGGGCCCGCTGGGCGATCACGCCCGCAACGTCGATCTCGCGGCCGATCGACGCGGCGTACTGCTGGAAGCCAAGCGCCGTCGCGGCGACACTCTCCATGCCGGCGCTGGCGTCGACCACCAGGACGACCGGCAGCGACAGCGTCTCTGCGACCATCGCCGTACTCGAACAGTCCCCGTCGTACAGCCCCATCACGCCCTCGACGACGCAGATGTCGCCGTCGCCCCGGTAGTAGTTGCGCCGGAGCCCGGTCTCGCCTTCGAGCCACTGGTCGAGCGTGCGCGAGGGGCGGCCGGCAACGTGTTCGTGATGGCTGGGATCGATGAAATCGGGGCCGGCCTTCGCGGGCTGGACCGCGTAACCGGCGTCGTCCAGCGCTCGGATCGTGGCCAGCGTCGCGACGGTCTTGCCGACGCCAGAACTCGTTCCGCCCAGGACGAAGCCGTTCATCTGTCTGGTAGCACCAATACACTATGATTAGCACAAACTGACTTTAATTAGTTGGTGTCGGCCGATGCCTCGCCGGGGCCGGTCGCCGCCGTGTTTCACACCGTCCTCGGCGCATCGCGGTCGGTGGTTCGGGACCGTCTGCGTGTCCGCCGACGACCGACACCGTCCATCCTCGATGCTCGCGCTTTGGCCACGAAAGTGGTTCTGAGGCCCCAAACCGTCGGCTGCGAGGATCATCGATCGCCGCCGTGATCCCGGTGACCGCAACTTATTTGATCCTCCCATTCATCGACAATAGCAAGCACAATTGGTATAGTACAAGTTTAATTGTACTACCCACCCTCAACAGATGACTTCCGACGCACTCCTCCTCATCGGCCGGCGCACGACACACGCTCAGGCGACGCTCGGGACCCACGCGGCGCGTCTCGAAGACCGCGACTTCGTCGACGACGTTCACGTGTGTACCTTCGAGAGCGAACCGATCCGCGAACTCCGCGACCAGTTCGAAGCGATTTCGGCCGATCGGGTGTTCGCCGTGCCGATGTGTGTCGCCCACTCCTACGCGACGCTTGACGACCTCCCGGCCGCGCTCACGCACGTCTCCGGAGACGTGCACTACTGTGAACCGCTCGGTGAGAGCCCGGTGGTGACGGAGGTGCTGCGAAGCCGTGCCACCGACGCGATGCCCGCCACCGAGCCCACTTCGCTGGCGCTCGTCGGCTTCGGCAGCAGCTCGAAGCCCCATCACAGACAGACGGCGGAGTACCACGCCGCCCGCATCGCCGAGCAGTCGGCCTACGACGAGGTCGAGACCTGCTATCTCCTCCAGAACCCGACCGTCGAATGCGTCCGCTACAACCTCCGCAACGAACGCGCAGTCGCCGTGCCGCTCTTTTTCACCCGAAGCGAGGCCACGGAGCGACGGATTCCCGAGGCTCTCGAACTGGACCGCGGCGGGATCGAGTACGCCGAACCGCTGGGCGAGCACCCGCGGATCACCGACGCCATCCGCGCGGCGGTCGAGCAACAGCGCGTCCTCGCCGACGGCGACGCCGCGACGTCGACGGCCGCGACGGCCCAGCCAAGACCGGTCGCCACCGACGGCGACGGGCGCTCTACGCCGCCGAACAACTGACACCACCGCTTACAGCACGAGGGCTCCGACTCGCGTGACGGTCACGACGAAAGAGCGATACGGCCACGGCCGGCAGTGACGACCCGCCTACGCCGTTCGCACGGCCAGGACGGAGAGATCGGAGAACGGCGTCGACGACGGCTCGCTGCCGCCAGCGTGACTCGCCAGCTCGTCGAGCGTCGTCGTCGTCCGCGCCTCCTCGTCGTGGGTCAGGTGCTCGAAGACGAGCGCCTCCAGCGACGGACTCGCGCCCGCGTCGAGCAGTTCGGCGGCGATGTCGCCGGGCATCCAGTCGTAGGGCCGGGGCAACACCAGCAGGTGCCGCCGGCCGGCGTCGTCGCGCAACCGATCGAGGTCGGGCGTCACGTCGCCGCTCTTGTGTAGCGTGACGAACGTCGTCGCCTCCATCGGCGTGCGCGCACGGCTGGCGGCGATCTGGAGCGAGGAGATGCCCGGAACGACGGTGACCGGGCGGTCGACCGCCCGCTGGACCTTCCCGACGAACTGGTAGCCAGAGTGGTTCGGATCGCCCATCAGCAGCGCCGTCCCGGACTCGCCGTCGGCCACGCGCTCTGCGAAGCGATCGAGCGTCTCGCTCTCGTCCCGGTAGCCACAGGTCAGCGCGTCGCCCTCGATCACCTCGTCGACGAAGTCGACGACGGTCTCGAAGCCGACGACCACGTCGGCCTCGCGGATCGCGCGCTCGCCCCGCGGCGTGAGGTAGTCGGGGTTGCCCGGCCCGATCCCGACCGCGGCGACCGGCTCGGCGGGCGACTCGACTTCCGGCGACGCCGCGGCGAACGCCGCCGGATCGGGGCCGGCGTCGAGGTCGTAGTCGTCGCTCATTCGTCGCCGCTCTCCCCGCTCGGTCTACCGGCGGATTCGCTCGGTCGGCCTGCGGGTGAGCTCTCGATCGAGAGGTCACCCGCACGCACGTCGCTCGCGACGTGAACGAGTTCGTTGGTCAGCCCCGCCGCCAGACCGCTGCCACCGCGTCGGCCGACGTTCGTGATCGTCGGAACGCCGTGCTCGGCGGCCACCTCCCGCAGGCGCGTGCGGCTCTCAGCGGCCTTGACGAAGCCCACGGGCGTCGCGACGACGACGGCTGGTCGAGTGCCGTCCTCGATGCAGTCGGCCAGCGCCAGCGCGGCGGTCGGCGCGTTGCCGACGACAGCGATCGCGTCCTCGTAGACGCCTTCTCTGTCGAGTTCGAGCACCGAGGCGGCCGTCCGGGTCATCCCGGTCTCGGCGGCCAGTTCGGCCCCGTTGCCGATCGCCTTCCGGACCGGGCAGTCGTGCCCGCGCCCGGTGATTCCCTCCTTGACCATCGTGATGTCGGTGACGATCGGTCGCTCGTCGAGGACCGCTCGCGCGCCCGCACGGACGGGTTCGGAGTCGTCGGTGCCGGTGAACCGCAGCAGGTGCTGAAACTCGGGGTCGCCGGTGGCGTGGACCGACTTCTGGCGGAGCCGATCCGCCAGGGTCTCGTCGGGGACGAGTTCGCGCACGCGGTCCATGCTCGTCTCGGCGATGTCCATCGCGTTCTCGGTGGTCGCGCCGAGGTCGGCGTACTCCTCGAACGACTCGTCGGACTCCTCGGGCGTCGCGCCGTCAGTCGTCATCGCCGGGCACCTCCTGGCCCGCTTCGCCGCCGGCACGCGCCTCGATGTCGCCGTCGACCCGCAAATTCAGATCCCGAAGCCGATCGGCCGTCTCGTCGTCGGCGTCCCAGAGGCCGCGGTCGATCGCTTCCAGCAGCGTGTCGGTGATGCTCTCTAGTGCCCACGGGTTCACGTCCCGGAGCCACTCCTGGCGCTCCTCGTCGAAGGCGTACTGCTCGGCCACGTCGTCCCAGAGGCGGTCGCTGACGACGCCCGTCGTCGCGTCCCAGCCAAGCACCACGTCGACCGTCGTCGAGAGGTCGCCGGCCCCCTTGTAGTCGTGTTCGGTCATGCTGTCGAGCCACTCGGGGTTGAGCACGCGGGCTCGCATGGCCTTGCGGACCTTCTCCTCGTTGGTGTAGACGGAGACGTTGTCCGGGTCGCTGGAGTCGCCGACGTACGACGCCGGTTCCTCGCCTGCGATCTCGGAGACGGCGGTGATGAAACCGCCGTGGAAGGCGTACCAGTCCGAGCTATCGAACTCGTCTTGCTCGGCGGTGTCTTCGATCTTCACCGTGGCGTCGACGCTTCCCAGACGGCGCTCGAACGCGTCGTGGGCCTCGGTCGTCTTTCCACGGGAGCCCAGCGCGTAGCCGCCCCACTGGACGTACACGTCTGCGAGGTCCGAGCGGTCCTCCCAGTTGCCCTCGTCGACGGCCTTGTTCGTCCCCGCGCCGTAGCCGCCGGGGCGGGTCGTGAACACGCGGTGTTTCGCCTGTTTCTCCGGCTTCTCGACGCCCTGCTCGTCGAGTTCCTCGGTGGCTTCCTCGACGTGTTTCTTCACGTAGTTCATGTCGTGGGGCTCGTCCAGTTCGACCACGGCGTCGACGGCGTCGTGGATCACGCTCGCGGCCTGTGGGAACGCGTCGCGGAAGAGTCCGGAGACCCGCGTCGTCACGTCGATGCGGGGCCGACCGAGTTCGTCGAGTGGGATCGGGTCCACGTCGTCGATTCGACCGGCGTCGGTCCAGCGCGGCTCGACGCCCAGCAGCGCGAGCACCTGCGCGATGGTCTCGCCCCGGGTTCTGACGGTCGGCGTCCCCCACGCGACGACGCCGATCTCCTCGGGGTACCCGTCGTGCTCGTCGTGGTGGCGCGCGAGCGTCTGCTCTGCGACCTCGCTGCCGACCTGCCAGGCGCTCTTTGCGGGCACCTTCCGGGGATCGAGCGTGTAGAAGTTCCGGCCTGTCGGCAGCAGATCGACGCCGCCCCGAGTCGGTGCGCCACTGCCCCCCGGCGGGACGTACTCGCCGGCCAGTGCCTCTGCAGTTCGGGGAATCTCCTCGGCGGCACCTTGCACGCGGGGCTGTACCTCGTCACAGATGAACGCCAGTGCCTCCCGCAGGTCGTCGTGTGCGCCCGACTTCGCCCGGGCGTCGCCGAGGGGGTCGATGTCGACCACGAGGAGGTTCATGTTTAGCTCCTCGTCGGGACCCGCCTCGACGTTCGAGGCCGGGAGGTCGAACTCCTGCTCGGCCAGCGTCGACACGAGGTCGATGCTCGTCTCGTACACCTCGTCTGCGGCTTCCGAGAGGGTCATCTCCAGTCGCTCGTCGTAGACGCCGGGCTCGTCGAGCATCCGCTGGTAGTCGACGCCCAGCACGCCCGCGACGCTCTCCCGGAGGCTGGGGCCGCCGGGGTTCTCCAGCCGGGTGAGTGCGACGAGGTACTCGACGAGGCGGTCGTCGGTCGGGGGCTCGCCCATCGTGTGCAGCCCCATCCGGATCTGGGTCGTCTTCACGTCCGTGAGGTACTCGTGGACGCGCTCGACCAACTCGTCGATGGCGAGGTCGTCGCCAGAGACATCGCCCTCGGCCAGCGTCGATCCTGCTTCGTCCGGGCCTCGAACGTCGGCTTTCTTCTCGATCTGGCCGCCGTCTCGCGGGTCGCTTTGCTCCCCGCTCGACTGTTCCGAGGCGCGGAGCGCCTCGCTAATCCCCAGCTCGACCGCCAGATCCAGTTCCTCGACCTTCTCGCGCAACAGCGCTTCGAGCTGTTCGCCGTCGTCGGCGCGGGCGTCTTCCATGCCCGCCTCGCGGTACTGGTCGGCCAGTTCCTCCAGTTCCGCCAGTTCGTCGTAGGTGCCGGCGTTGCTCATGACCGGCGTGAGGTAGTCCACGATGGCGGCGTAGGAGCGGCGCTTGGCCTGCGTTCCCTCGCCGGGGTTGTTGACGATGTAGGGGTAGACGTTCGGGAGGTCGTCGATCAGCTGGTCGGGCGCGCTCGCGCCGTTCAGGCCGACGGTCTTGCCGGGGAGCCACTCCAGGCTGCCGTGCGTGCCGAGGTGGACGACGGCGTCGGCCTCGAACTCCTCGCGCAGCCAGCTGTAGAAGGCCACGTAGTCGTGGGGCGGCTGGAGGTCCGAGTCGTGGTACACCTTCGCGGGGTCCATGCCGAAGCCACGCGGCGGCTGGACCGTCACGAGGACGTTCCCGAACTCGACGCCGGGGATGGCGAAGGGACGGTCCGGTGGGTCGCCCCACTCCTCGCGAACGGCGTCCCGAAACCGCTCGTCGGTCTCGGCGAAGTAGTCGTCGTACTCGTCGGTCGACACCACGTCGACGCTCAGCTCGCGCACGTCTTCGGGCGCGACCCAGCGGTCGTCGAGCGTGAGTTGCTGGGTGAGTCGCTCGACGAGCGCCTGGCCGCTGTCGGGCATCGTCGTCCCCGTGTCGTACCCGCGCTCGTCGAGCTCCGACAGCAGATTGACCGTGCTCTCGGGGCTGTCGAGACCGAACGCGGTGCCGATGCCGTCGTCGCTGGGCGGGTAGTTGTGGAGGACGACGGCGATCTGCTTGTCCTCGTTTGGCGTGTGTCGCAGGCGCGCCCAGTTGACCGCCAGTCGCGCGACGTGGTCGACCCGGTCGTCGATCGGGAAGTGTTGCTTGGGCGCGGTGCCGATGCCGGCCTCGTCGTCGGTGCGTTCCTTCCCGCTGATCGGGTGCGTGACGACGTTGCCGTCGAACTCCGGCAGCGCGACCGAGAGGGCGAGTTCGAAGCCCATCACACCGGTGTCGCTGCTCTCGTACCGGGACCGGGAGCGCATCGTCGTCACGGTCTGGAGCACCGGAACGCCCAGCCTGTCGAGGAACACGGCCTGGGCTTCGTCGCCCTCGTCGTCGGCCGAGCGGCCCCGCTCGTCCATCGACAGCGAGAACATGAACGACGAGCAGACGGCGTCGACGACCGGCTCGCCTGCGGGCCGGGCGCTGTGACCGTCCTCGCTGGCGAGGAGCCACTCTTCGGTCACGCGTTCTGCGTCCCACTGTTCGTCGGTGTCTGTCGCCGGGTTGCAGAAGATCGGCAGGGCGTCGGCCCCCTGTGCCTCGATCGCCCTGACCTGTGCGTCGACGTAGCGGGTGTTCTCGTGTGTCCAGTGGGACTCGTAGAACCACACGGCGACGGTCGGGCGGTCGGCGTCGAACGTCGCGACGAGTTCGGCGTACGACGCGCCCGGGTGGTCCGGGTGGTAGACGCCCTCCGTCGGGAGGTCGACCGGGTCGTCGTACGGGCGGTCGACGCCGCCGTACTCGTCGACGAGGTATCGGATGCAGTTGGCGACGTTGCTGGTGCCGCCCCGTTCGAGGTAGTCGTACACCCGGTCGCGGTCCGTCGCGGCGACGGACGTGTCGTCGAGCGCGTAGGCGTCGCCGGTCGACTTGACGACCAGGGGCACGCCAGCCTCTTCCAGTCGGGCGACCGCGTGGTCGTAGCCCGGCATGCTGTCTTCGGCACCGTGGAGCCAGAAGACGGCCGCGGTCGCGTCCGCTATCTCGTCGAGGAACTCGTCGACGTCGCTCTGGTCGTCCAGGTCGCTCTCCGAGCGGACCACGAGTTCCGCGTCGACTCGCGACGCGGCCCGCTGGACGGCCCCGAGCTCGTTCTCCGTCGCCGTGTACAGGGCGATCGTTGGCATAATATTGTTAAACCTCCATTGTCCTAATACAAGCATGATTGATTTCGGTGGCGGCAAAAAAGCTTCGCCCGGGCGGGCGGGCGAACTCGGGTTCGCCGACATCGTGGGCCAGGCGGAGCTCAAAGAGGCGCTGTTGACCGTCGCGGCCAACGACGACCTCGACGGACTGCTGATTCAGGGCGAGAAGGGCACCGCCAAGTCGACGGCTGTGCGGGCGCTCGCCGCGTTGCTCCCCGACCAGACCGCCGTCGCCGACTGCCCGTACGGCTGTCCGCCGGACGAGCCCGACCGCCAGTGTGAGGACTGTCGCGAGCGAACCGATCCGCCGACCGAGCAGCGTCCGGTCCCGCTCGTGACTCTCCCGCTCGGCGCGACCCGCGAGCGCGTCGTCGGGACCCTCTCGGTCGCCGACGCGCTCGCTGGCGACTACGAGTTCGACCCCGGCCTGCTGGCGCGAGCGAACCGGGGCATCCTCTACGTCGACGAGGTGAATCTGCTGGACGACCACCTCGTCGACGTGTTGCTGGACGCCGCAGCCAGCGGCACCAACCGCGTCGAGCGCGACGGCGTGAGCGTCGCCCACCCCGCCGACTTCACCCTCGTCGGGACGATGAACCCCGAGGAGGGCGAACTACGGCCCCAGCTACGGGACCGCTTCGCGCTCCAGGCGACCGTCACGGGTGCCGACGACCTCGACGACCGGGTCGCGATCATCGAGCAGGCGCTTGCAGACGGCGACGACGGCGACCGGCAGACCGACGTTTCCGACGACGAGCGCTGGACCCAGCTCCGCGAGGCCCGAGCGGGGCTGTCGGCGGTGACGCTGCCCCCCGAGTTCACCACCGAGATCGCCGAGCTGTGCCGCGACGCGGGCGTCGACGGCCACCGCGCGGACATCGCGACGGCCCGCGCCGCTCGCACCCTCGCGGCACTCGACGGCCGCGCGAAGGTCCTCGAATCCGACGTACGGCGGGCGGCCGCTATGGCCCTGCCCCACCGACTCCGATCGCGCCCCTTCGAGGACGCGCCCGACGCCTCAGAGCTGCTGGACGACCACTTCGACGACGAGAGCGGCGGTGAGTCCGAGCGAGACGAGACCGACGCGGACGGCGACGGAGACCCGAGTGAGGACGAGGGGGAGGGTGGTGGCGACGCTGACGGCGAGGCCACAGACGAGGAGAGCGCGGACGACACTGCCGACGAAGAGAGTGCAGGCGACACGTCGGACGGCGACGAGGGGCAGACACAGCAGCCGGCGGCCGACGACGGCGAAGACGACGCCCCGTCACCGCCGCCCGGCTCCGAGGCCGGCGACGCCGGGGACGCCTCCGGCGAGGACGAGTCCGGCGGCGAGAGCGACGAACAGACCGAGGGGACGCCGCTGGTGCCCGGCCAGTCTCCGACGCCGGTCGGCGAGAGCGACGCGCCCGACCTCAGCCCGCCCGAGGCCGTCGCCGAGGGCCGGGCCGGCGGCGGACGCGGTTCGGTCACTCCCGCCGTCGACGGGGAGGGTGCGCGGGTCAGGACCCAGCGCGCGGACTCGGACCGCCAGATCGACGCCGCGGCCTCGGTCCGGGCCGCGACCGCACGAGGCAACTCCGGCGTCGACTCTCGCGACCTCCGCCAGTCGGTCCGGGAACGGGACAGCGCCGTGCTCGTGGTCTTCGCCGTCGACGCGAGCGCGTCGATGCGGCCGGCGATGCGGGCCGCGAAGGGGACGGTGCTGGAACTCCTGAAAGACGCCTACCAGGAGCGCGACGAGGTCGCGTTCGTGACCTTCGCCGGTGAGGGGGCCGACGTGCTCTTGCCCCCGACCGACAGCGTCACGCTCGCGGCCAGACACCTCAAGGACCTCCCGACGGGGGACCGGACGCCCCTGCCGGCGGGACTGCGCGCTGCCGGCGACGTGATCCGGCGGGCCGATCCGGCCGCCAGCGTCGTCGTCCTCGTGACCGACGGGCGAGCGAACGTCGCCGACGGGAGCCCGACCGAGGCGACCCGCGACGCGGCTCGCGAGATCGCCGCGCGCGGAAGTTCCGTCGTGGTCGTCGACGCCGGAGACGACGGCGACACCGGCCTCACGGGGCTGATCGCCGACGAGACCGACGGCCGGTGCGTGCCCCTGGACGCGCTCTCGGCCGAACGGATCGACGCTGCCGCCGGAGCCGCCAGCACAAACGAGATTTAACAGAGACGAAAGTTTTACAATCTCGTTTGTGTTTAGTCAATCGTGGTTTCAATGACGACTACTACCGACACCGTCTCGGGTCGCGTCGCACAGGCACAGACGGAACTGACCCCGACACAGTTACTCGCCGGCATCGCGCTCGTGGCCGCGCTTGGTTTCGCGCTGGTCTTCCTCCAGGCACCGATGGCCCACGACTCGATGCACAACTTCCGACACGCGGCGGGGGTCGTCTGTCACTGATCATGCTCGCCGAATACATCCTCCGCGGCGCGAAAGCGGGGCTGGTCGCGGGCCTGCTGTTCGGACTGCTCGTCGCTCTGGTCGCCAATCCGCTCGTCGCCGCGGCCGACACGCACGGCCACGCCGAGGCCGGAACCTCCGGCGAACACGCCGAAGCGGGCCACGCCGAGGGAGAACACGCCGAAGAAGGCCATGCCGAGGGAGAACACGCCGAAGAAGGCCACGCCGAGGGGGAACACGCCGAAGCGGGCCACGCTGAGGGTGAACACGCCGAAGAAGGCCACGCCGAGGCCGGCGGCCACCACGAGAGCGCCGTCTCGGCGACGGTGACGAACGTCGTGAGCGTCGGTGCCAGCGTGCTGTGGGGCCTGTTGCTCGGGACGGTCGTGTTCGGCGTCGCCGGCTACGTCCTCGAACCGATCGTTCCCGGCGAGGGGGCCGTCCAGAGCGCGCTGCTCGCGGTCGGTGGCTTCGTCACCGTCTCCGGCGCGCCGTGGCTCCTCCTCCCGCCGTCGCTTCCGGGCGTCGAACGCGCCATCCCGACGGACACCGGGATGGTGCTCTACGCCGGCATGATGGTCGCTGGCGCGGTCGTCTGCCTGCTGTCTGCGGTGTGCTACGACCGACTGCGCGACCGGTACGGTCGCCCCGCGGCGGCGGTCGCCGCGCTGGTCCCGTTCGGGCTGCTCGCGGTTCCGGCCACGCTCACGCCGCTCGGACCGGCGACCGGCTCGCTCTCACCGGCCCTCGCCGACGGACTGCTCGGGACGGTCGTCTTCGGCCAGCTCCTCCTGTGGACGGCCCTCGCCGCGACGCACGCGCGACTGGGCGGTGACGATCCGTCGCGACCGGCGACCCCGTCCGCACGGACAGACGCCACCTTCACCGCGGACTGATGGAGGAACGCACGGCCGAGGTCCACGAGCGAGGCTTCTCCGATCACGTCCTCGTCTGTACGAACGGCCGAGAGGAGCACGCCTGCTGTGGCGAGGCCGGCGGCGAGGCAGTTTTCGACGCCGTCGTCGAGTGGCTCCGCGAGCGCGATCTGCTGTGGTCGCGCGTCTACGTCGCCGAGACGGGCTGTCTCGGACTCTGTAGCGCCGACGGCGCGGCGATCGCGGTCCACCCCCGGAGCAACTGGTACGCCGACGTACGGCCCGACGAGGTGGCCGCGTTGCTGGCCGAGGAGTTCGGTCCCGACGGGTCCCGGCTCGGCAGCGACTGATTTCGTCCTCACGAATAGCTTCACCCGACCGGCGTGACGAGACTGCTTCGAGATAGCGTGTCGCGGAGAAACTGCCGGGCGGGCTACCGGCGCTGTGGACTGCTCGCCGACTGGCTTCTCGCCGCACGATCGACGAAGAGACGATACGCACCGCGCTCGGTGCCGTCGTCGTGGTAGACGACCGGCTCTTCGACGGCGACCACGCGGTCTCCGTCGACCGCGACCGCAGTGACGATGCCGTCGGTCTCGCGGCTCGCTACCGGGCCGTCCCGAGCCGACAGCACCCGGAGGCCGTGGCAGTCGACATCGCGCGTCCGGAAGTGCTGTGCGCCCGGCACGACCACGTGACGGTCCGTGACGGCGATCTCGCCGGCAAATCCGCCCACGTCGGCCGACCACCGACGTTGGCCGTCCGGTCCGTAGCCGAAGGCGGTGTGTTCTGCGGGGTGGAGAGCGTCGGTCTCGCGACTGTCGACGGCGTAGGTGTTGCCGGTGACGAAGACGGCCGCCTCGCTGCCGGCGGCGACGTGGTTCGGGTACGCGTACAGCGTCTCGTCGCCGACCGTCGTCCGCGTCGCCAGCTCGGCGCGCCACCGGACGGTGCCGCCGTCGTCGAGGCGGTAGCCACAGTAGTCGCCGTGACTCGCGACGACGGCACCGTCCTCGACGAGCGCGGCGTCACCGACCCGTCGCTGTCCGTCGCCGCCGGGATCCCACTGCCAGTGGCTCGTCCCGCGTTCGGCGTCGAGGACGACGAGACCCTGCTGGTGGTCACCGGGACAGCGGTTGTACGCGACCGCGAGGCGGTCGTCTCGCCGGTCGAGGCTGATCGGCGACGCGTCGGCCTCGAACTGCCAGCGTCGCGTCCCGTCGTCGGCGAACGCGGAGACGACGCTCCGAAACGAGCGTCGGTCGCCGTCGCGCTCGTAGCGGCGGGCGGCGACGTACGCGCGGTCCTCGTCGGTCACGATGTCGGCGACGAACGGCAAGAAGAACCGCGTCTCTCTCTGTGGCTCGCCGATCTCTGTTGCCGTCGCGTGCTGCCAGCGCCGTCGACCCGTCGCCGCCTCGTAGCACCGGACTCGCCCGTCTGGGCCTCGCTCACCGGCCAGCACCGCGTCACCGAACGCCGCGAGCGCGACCACGGCAGCGTCGGACTCCTCGCCGTCCGCGCGCCACTGCTCTGTCAGGGTGGCGTGGTCGAACGCGATCACGTCGCCCGTGGCCGTTCCGACGACGACCAGCTCTCCCGTCAGCGCGACTGCCGAGCGCCGGCCGGCGTGGCGCGACCGCGCCGGGGGTGGATCGCCGAGGCCGACCGACTGTGGCTCCGGCCGGTCACTCATCGACCGGGAAGGCTTCGTGGAGCACGTCGTGGGCCTCGCCCAGTCCGTCGAGGACGCTCTCGCCCTGGCTCGTCAGCCGGTGGACCGCCCGCTCGGCGTCCCGGACCGCGACGAGTCGCCCTCGCATGTAGTCGTACTCCTGGCTCTCCGGGTCGGCCTCGGCGATCTCGGCTTCGAGATCGACCAGCGCCGCGTCGAGGTGGCGCTCGATGGCCGAGAGCGACTGGGCCTCGGCCAGCGCCTCGATCGGTCCGTCGAGTTCGCCCTCGAGCTCTCGCTCCGCGTGCTCGCGCGCGTGTTCGTCTTCACTTCCCAGTACGTTCATCAGTCCGAGTCGGAGTGCTTCGATTTCGTAGCAGCTCATTGTGAGAGTGTTTGATCGACGAGTTCCGAGACGATGCGATCACGGTCGAGGTGCGAGGAGACGATCCGTTCGGCGTCGTCCTCGCCGACGCCGCCGTACCAGACGCCGTCGGGGTAGACGGCGACCATCGGCCCCTCGCCACAGCGACCGAGACACGAGGAGCGGGTCACGCGGGCGTCACAGGCCTCCGAGTCGCGTTCGGCCTGCCGGAGCCGCTCCAAGACGGCGGCCGAGCCGTCGGCCGCGCAGGTCTGGTTCGTACAGACGGCGACGTGTTTCTCCGGGGCGTCGTGTGCGTGGGGTTCGTCGTCGACGTTCTCGCGGTCGGCGTGGGTCTCCTGGTGGGTCAGCGCCCGGAGCATCGCCCGCGCGCCGCCCACGTCTTCCTCGTAGCCGTCGAGTTCGACCTTGTACTTGCAGGTGTCACAGGACATCTCGACGCTGTCGGTGCGGGCCTCCTGCCAGCGGTCGCCCAGCACGTCCAGCAGCCGCGAGTCCGTCCCGAGGGGATCGCCGGCCGCGGCGTCGACGTAGGGGTACTCCTCGTCGAACGCGTCGGCGCGGTCTCGAATCCGCTGGGTGAGGACCCCGTCGCCGAGCATGTAGGGGAGGACGACGACGCCGTCCGGTCGCCGCTTTGCGACCGTGTGCAGCGTGTCTTCCAGGAGCGGCTCGGTCACGCCGATGAAGCTCGTTTCGACGTGGTCGAATGCGCGGCCCTCGTACAGCAGGCGCGCCAGCTTGTGCGCGTCGCTGTTGGCGTCGGGGTCGCTAGAGCCCCGCGCACAGAGGACGACCGTCAGATCGTCCGCCGTGCGGTCGAGCCCGAGTTCCGCCTCGACCGTCGCCGCGCGGTCGTCCAGCAGGTCCACGATCGCCGGGTGGACACCGAGGTGTGCCCCGTTGTGGATCGTCAGGTCGGGATGAGACGAACGGGCCTGCTCGACCGCCAGCGGCACGTCGTTCTTGACGTGGCTCGCGGCAAAGAGCGAGAGCTGGACGACGGTGACCCGCGAGACCGACGCCGCCAGTCCCGCGATGGCCTCGTCGATCGAGGGCTCGGCGAGTTCGAGAAAACCCGCGTCGGTCGGCACGCCGAGGCGCTCCTCGACGGCCGCGGCCAGCTCCCGGACCTGTTCGTTCGACTTCTCTCGTCGGGAGCCGTGCCCGACCAGCAGGACGGCCTCGTCGTCGAGCGAGACCGGCGTCGCGGCGGCGTCGGCGGTCATTCCAACCCCCCCACGTCGCTCCCGGTGGCGCGTTCGACGCTGCGCCGGAGCTTCTGGCGGCGCTCCGCCGAGTAGAGTCCCGTCTCGTCGCTGCCGGCGTACACCCACTCTGCGAACGCCGCCACGTCGGCGTCGTCTGCGAGTCCGAACCAGTAGCCCCCCGAGGACGTCTCCGAGCGGTCGTCCGTCGGCACCGTCGGCGCTGCCTCGGCGAGCAGCGACTGGATCGTCGCCAGCAGGCGCTCGTCGTCGTGGACGAACGAGACCCCGACCGACCCGGCAGACTCGCGGAAACAGACCGTCCCGCAGGCCTCCAGCAGGCCACGCACCAGCGCCGCCCGCTCCTCGCTGAAGGCGTCGAAGCGGTAGCCACCGGGCTGGCCGTCAAGCGGGAGGCCGAGCGCCGCGCTCGCTCGGTCCGCGGGCGGGCCGAACACCTGGAGCTCGTATGCGTCCTCGTACCGGACGATCGAGGCGTCGTGTGCGGACTCGCGCTCTGCGACGCGGTGATCGCGGTCGGTGCGGTCGGCACCGGCGACTGCCGCCAGCGCGTCCGCAGCCGTCTCGTCGCCCGCCCGGACGGTCACGCAGTCCGCGGTGAGATCGCCGTCTCCGGCGACCCGACCCCAGAAGTACGCCGTTCCGGGCGTGACCGTCAGCAGGTCCTCGGCGACTCTCGGCGTCGTCGGGTCGGGGCTGTCGGCGTCACTCATCGTCGTCCTCCCGCACCGAGATCGCGTCGACCGGACACGCGGCCGCGGCCTGTCTGGCGTCCTCGATCCGGTCGTCGTCGAACGTCGCGACGACGGTCTCGTCGGGGTCGCTCGCTCCCGCGCCGATCGTCGCCAGCCCGTCGGCGGCCTCGACGAATCGATCGTCACGGACGAGACAGGCGAAGATGCCGTCGCAGGCCTCCCGGTCGAGCGCCACGCGGTACTCAGTAGTCATACTTGGACTCGTACCCCCGCGGCGTCACCATCCGGTCGTCCCAGACGTAGGTGTCCTCGTTGCCCACGAGGATGGTCGTCGTCATGTCGATCAGGTCGGTCTCGCCGAGGTCTTCGAGGTCGCCCAGCTCGACGATCTCGACGGCCTCGTCCTCGCGGCCCGCGCCGTGGACGATCCCCACGGGCGTGTCGGGCTCGCGGTGTTCCAGCAGAATCTCACAGCACCGCTGGAAGTTCTCCCGTCGCTTGCGGCTCCAGGGGTTGTAGATGGCGATCGTAAAGCCCTCGCCAGCGACGGCGTGCAGGCGCGACTCGATGGTCTCCATGGGCGTCAGGTGGTCAGACAGCGAGACGCTGACGGTGTCGTTGACCAGCGGCGCGCCCAGCCGTGCGCCACAGGACTGGGCCGCGGGCACGCCGGGGACGACCTCGAAGTCGACGGCGCTCGCCGTCCCGCCCTTCGATTCGAGGATCTCCAGTGCGAGGCCGGCGAGCGCGTAGACGTTGGGGTCGCCGCTGCCGATGATCGCCACGTCGTTGCCCGCCAGCGCGCGGTCGATGGCCTCCTCCGTCCGAGAGACCTCGCCACACATCGGCGTGTCGTACAGTTCCTCGGCCGACTCGGTGACCTCCTCGGGCAGCAGGTCGACGTAGGTCGTGTAGCCGACGATGTGTTCCGCTTCGAGCAGCGCGCCCCGCGCTCGCTGGGTCATCCCCTCTGGCTGGCCGGGACCGAGCCCGACCGCCACGAGGCGACCGGGCGCTGCGTCGAAGTCGTCGACGGTCGCGCCGACCTTCTCGTCGGTCGTCGAGTCCGAGCCGCCACAGCCGGAACTGGACGACGAGCTGTCGGTGCTCGCGCCGCACTTGGACGTACTGTCGTCGCTCCCTGCGTCGGTGCTGCTGGCACCGCACTTCGATTCTGCGTCTGTGCTACTCGCGTCGGTGGTGTCGTCAGTGCTCATTGTCAGAAGTCGTCGACGTCACGCCCGCCGCGCGGGGTGACGAGGTGTTTGCCGTAGTCGTTCTCCCAGACCTCGGTCTCGTGGTTGCCCACGAGGATCGAGGTGCCCATGCCGCCGACCTCGTCGTCGTGGTCGGTCGCTGCGCCAAGCGTCGTGATCGTGTGGGTCTCGTCCTCCAGATTCCGACCGGCCGCGCCGCGGCCGGCGTCGTTGAAGATGCCCACCGGCACGTCGTCGGCCCGCTCCTCTCTGAGCACCTCGATGGCGCGCTCGTAGTCGCGCCAGCAGTTGTAGAGGACGACGACGAAGCCACTGATCGCAGCGGCCCGGAGCTTCTCTTCGATCTCGTCCCAGCCGCGCCACTTGTCGGACAGCGAGATCGTACAGAAGTCGTTCGAGAGGGGCGCACCGAGGTTGGCCGCGCCGCCGAGCGCCGCCGTCACGCCGGGGACGACCTCGATGGGCACGTCGGTCGCGCCCTCGGCCTCGGCCATCGTGTACAGCAGATCGCTCTTGCCGTAGACGTTCGGGTCGCCACCGGAGACGTGGGCCACGTCCTGGCCGTCGCGGACCCGCTCGAAGGCCTCGCTGGCGAGTTCGATCTGGCGACCCATCGAGGACCGTACGAGCTCCTGGCGGGTCCCGTTCGGTCGTTCGAGGAGGGTTCCCGACTCGCTCTCGGTCCCGCCGTCGGACCTGTGGCCCGACGAGGTTCCGCTCGCTTCGCTCGCGGAACCCCCGTCTGCGGCCGCCTCGACCGCCGCGCTCTCCGGGGGCAGGGTCCCGTCCTTGCGGAGGAACTCCTGGTAGAGGTTGGAGGCGATGACGCAGTCCGCGGTGCGGATCACGTCTTTCGCTTCCTGTGTCATCGCGTGGGGGAGGCCGGGACCGATGCCGACGACGGAGAGGGTCCCGTGGTCGTCTGGGGGTTCGCTCGCGGGTCGGCTCTCGCCGCTCGCGTCCGAGTTGTCGGGCGACTCGCCCGCCATCCTACCGCCCCACCGCCACGGTGACGGCGTCGTCGAAGCGCTCCTTCTCGCGGGCGAGGTCGTGCTCTCGGCCGCCCGCGATGGCCGAGGCCTCCGCGATGCCCGGCCAGCCGATCAGTTCCTTCGACCGGGAGGGCGAGGGGCCCTCGAACGCTTCTAGGGTCTCTTTCTCGAAGAGGACGACGCCGGCCCCGATCTCCTGGGCGGCCTCGTAGAGGCCGTCTTCGCCCTCCTTGCGGGTCCCGGTCGCGACGAACTCCACGTCCGAGCGGTCGAGTCCCAGATCGTCGAGCGCGGCGTCCCAGGCGTCGAGCACCTGCTGGCTGTCGACGCCCGAGACCGTTCCGGTCCCCAGCACCACGCCGTCGTCTTCGTTGCGCTTGAGCACGGTCACGTCGTCGCCCACGAGGACGGCTTTCGGGCCGTCGAGGCGGGCGACGGGACCCAGTTCCTCGTTCAGCACCGCGAGGTTCGTCGCCACCGTCGAGTCGCCGTTGACGACGTGGGTGTCCAGCGCCTTGGCCTTGCTCTCGACGCCCTGCTTGCCCGCCGCCTCGCTCGCGGTCGTCATCGCCGGGACTGCGCCCAGTTGCGCGAGGTCGTTGGCGACCTGATTGGCACCGTGGTGGCCCCCGGTGATCGGGATGGCCCACGTCAGGGCTTCGTCGATCACGACGATCGCGGGATCGTCCCACTTGTCGTCGAGCAGCGGCGCGGTCTTTCGCATCGCGATGCCGGAGGCCATCAGGCCGACGAAACAGTCGTACTCGCCCCAGTACTCCTCGAACACGTCGCCGTGGTACTCGACGATGTCGACGGTCTCGTAGTCGTCGCCGATCTCGGCGACGATCTCGCGTGCGGTGTCGAGCTTGCGCTCGAAGCTGATGATCGCGATCTCCTCGGCCACTTCCCCGTCTGAGTCGGGCGTCGAACAGTGGCCGCTCGATCCGTCGCTCGATGCGTCCGTCTCGGTGTCGTCGTTGTCGATGCTCATTGTCAGTCGTCTGCCTCGCTCTCGCTTTCGTCGCGATTCGCCCAGCCGTCGTACAGGTAGGACCGTTCGTAGCCCGCCTTCCGGGCCGCGTCGCCGATCACCACCAGCGCCGAGGCGCGGTAGCCGGCGGCCTCGACGCGGTCGCCGATCGTCTTGACAGTCCCCTCGATCACGTCCTCGTCCGGCCAGGAGGCGTGATAGACGACGGCGACGGGCGTGTCCGGGTCGTGGCCGTCGTCCAGCAGGCGGTCCATCGTCTCGGCGACGGCGTGAGTCCCCAGATAGAGGCAGGTCGTCACGTCGCCCATCTCGACGAACTCGCTGATGTGGTCGTCCTCGGCGTCGAGGGTCTTGCCCTGCGGACGGGTGAAGGCGACGTGGTTCGCCACGCCGTTCAGGGTCAGCTGGGTCCGCAGCGTCGCACTCGCCGCGAACGCCGAGGTCACGCCGGGGACGATGTAGGTCGGAACGCCCTCGTGTTCCAGCGCGTCCATCTGTTCCAGCGCCGCGCCGTAGATCGCCGGATCGCCGCTGTGGAGCCGCACCACGTCTCGTCCGTCCTCGTAGGCGTCTCGCATCAGCGGCACCAGCTCTTCGAGGTCCTTGCCGATGCTCGAAACCTGCTCGGCGTCCGCACAGTAGGCGTCGAGCAGCTCGCTGTTGACCAGTGAGCCGGCGTGGACGACCAGATCGGCGTCCTCGACGAGCTCCCTGCCGGTGACCGTCAGCAGTCCCGGATCGCCGGGGCCGGCACCGACGAAGGGGATCCCGTCCTGTACGTCGCCAGCGGCGTGGGCCTGGATCCGGTCGTCGCGGTCCGCGCGGTCGTCTGCGGCCGCGTCGATCGCGTCCTGTGGGTCCGTCATCGCTGTCCCCCCGCAGACACGTCGGCGCTGGCATCGCCGTCGGTCGTCTCGACGGCCGTCCCGGCCTCCCCTCGCTCGTCTGCCGTCTCGAAGGTCGCCGTCGCCGGTTCGGCGTCGAGTTCTCGCTTCTCGGCGTAGGCCAGCGTGTAGTAGTCCCGTTCCGTGAGTTCCTCGGGGTCGTCGGTGACGACCGTCTCGCCCTGTTCCATGTAGAGCCGGCGGCCGTAGACGACATCGTAGCCGGCGTCGACGAGTCGCTCGTGGGTCGCCGGCACGTCCGTCACCTTGAACAGCACCATCCGATCTGGCCCGGTCGGGGCCGCGCCGCGGGCGGCCTCGTGGAGCGTGAGGCTCGCGCCGGCCGCCACTTCGACGCCAAGCGCCGTCGTGAACGCGCTGACGGCGCTGACGCCGGGGACCGTCTCGACGGTCACGTCGGGGTGGAACGCGTCCAGCGTCCGGCGCAGGTGGCCGAACGTCGAGTAGACGTTCGGGTCTCCGAGCGTCACGAACGCCGCCGTCCCGTCGCGGGCTCGCGGTGCGATCTCGGCGGCGGCCGCCTTCCAGGCCCGGCGGAGTTCGTCCTCGTCGCGGGTCATCGGGAAGTCGAGGTCGCCGATTCGGTCCTCGTCGACGTACGTCGTCGCGACCGACCGCGAGAGCCTGCCGGGCGTATACACCACGTCGGCGGTTTCGAGGACCTCGCGCCCGCGCACGGTCACGAGGTCGGCGTCTCCGGGGCCGAGCCCGACGCCGTAGAGGGTCACTGCTCTCCCTCCCGGTTCCCCGCGCCGCCGACGAGCATGTACACCGGGTTCTCGGCGTCGAAGCTCGTCGCCCCGGCGAGTTCGTAGCCGTGACTCACCTGGAACTGGACGACCTCGTCGAGGAGTTCTCGCTCGCGGAACGCCGCCGTCGCGGCACCCGCCACTTCGAGCCGCGAGACGTTCATCACGACGCGGTCGACCTCGGTCTCGACGGCGTGGTCGAGGATCGCCTCGTAGTTCCGACTCCCGCCCAGAAAGAGCGCGTCGGCGTCGTCGGGGAGTCCGTCGGGGGCCTCGGCCTCGCGGACGGTCACGTCGACGGCCGCGTCGTTGGCCGCGAGGTTCTTGCGCGTCGTTGCAACCTTACTTGCCTTGCGTTCCAGTGCGGTGACCCGTCCGGCGCGGCGACTCGCCTGGATCGTCACGGCACCGGTACAGGAGCCGACTTCCGCGAAGTGGTCGTCCGGGCCGAGAGCGAGCTTGTCGAGCAGGACGGCCCTGACTTCCGGCTTCGTCGGGCCTGCCTTGGCGTCGTGAGGAAGCGATACGTGCGCCATCGGCGAACACAAAGCTCGTTGCGCGTAAAACAATTTTGATTGTTTTACCCCAAGGGAACTTTCCCTGTGCCGGTCCCGACGGCGGCCCTAGTTTCCCCGCTCGATCTGTTCGTGGATCTCGACGACGCTCTCGAAGTCGTCGATCTCGGCTTCGAGCTGGCCGCGGAGTTCGCTCGCCCGCCGCTTTAGCTCCTGGTACTCCTCGCTGTCGGCCAGTTCGTACTCGGGGTGCTCGGATTCGAGCACGTCGAGTTTCGACCGGAGTTCGAAGAACTCGTCGAGTCGCTCGTCGGGCTCTCGATCGACGTGCTGGGCGATCGTCTCGCGTAGCGTCTCGTTGTCGATCGGTTTCGTCAGGTAGTCGTCGAAGTCCATCTCCAGAATGTTGAGGTCCGGACCGACGGCGGTCGCCATGATCACGGGACAGTCGTACCCTCGCTCGCGCAACTCGGCGAGCACTTCGTCGCCGTGCATCTCCGGCATTCGCCGGTCGAGCAACACGGCGTCGATGTCCTCGTCGATGGCATCGAGCGCGGCGGCTCCGCCGATCGCGACGCGTGTCTCGAACGCCTCGTCGAGGGCGAGCGCGTACGTCTCGGCCACGCTCTCCTCGTCTTCGACGACGAGGACGAGCGACTGGTGATCCGTTCGTGCCACGTCTGTAGTCGTAGGGACCCTGACGCAAAGAAGCTGACTGCAGTCGGGACACTCCCTCGTGGCGTCCTCGGTCGCCGTCGATTCGCATCGCCTTTCTCGTCACGAAACCACCACGAGCGTTCCGGTGATTTGATAGTGTCCGGCAGTCGGATACCCTATAGTGATGTACGGGCGTGGTCGGCCGTGAGCTGGGGCGTCGACTGGCGGGCCAGCACGAGCCTCGTCGGCACCGTCGTGAAGTACCTCTCGTTGACGATGCTGGTGCCCCTCGTCGTCGCCATCATCTACGGCGAGGACATCGCCGTCTTCGTCGTGTCGATCGCCGCCACCGCCGTACTTGGACTGGCACTCGAACAGCTCGATCCAGAGCCTGACGTCGGCCCCCGCGAAGCGCTCGTGTTGGTCTCGTTCGCGTGGCTGGCCGCGGCCGTCGTCGGGACGATCCCCTATCTGATCGCCGGGAACGGCATCCCGTTCGTGATGGCCCCGAGCGCGCCCGCGTCGACGCTGGCCAATCCGGTCAACGCGCTCTTCGAGTCGACGAGCGGCTTCACGACGACGGGGGCGACGGTGCTGGGCGAGATCAGCACGGATCGCCACTCTCACGCGGTGATGATGTGGCGACAGCTCACCCAGTGGCTGGGCGGCATGGGGATCATCGTCCTGATGATCGCGATTCTGCCGGAGCTGGCGGTCAACGGCGCACAGCTGATGCAGTCTGAGGCCCCCGGTCCGGAACTCCAGAAGCTCACCCCCAAGATCGTCGAGACGGCCCGCGCGCTGTGGCTGATCTACTTCGGCTTCACGGTGCTGTACGTCGTCGCGATGTACGGCCTCCAGTTCGTCGGGCTGGCCGAGAACATGACCCTGTACAACGCGATTTCCCACGGGTTCTCGACGATGCCGACTGGCGGCTTCTCGCCCGAGGCCGACAGTATCGCCGCGTTCAAACCGATCGTCCAGTGGGTCGCGATCCCGTTCATGGTCGCGGCTGGTGTCAACTTCGCCCTGTTCTGGCACGTCGTCCGCGGCGAGTTCCGATCGCTTCTCGAAGACACGGAGTTCCGGGCCTACGCCGGCGCGACGGCGGTACTGATCGCCGTGCTGTCGGCGCTCCTGTTCCGCGGGGCCGCACCGCCGCTCGAACTCGGCGGGACGACGGCCGGCGCGACCGAGAACGCGCTGCGCCAGGCGGCATTCCAGATCGCTTCTCTGCTGAACTCGACGGGATTCGCGACCAGCGACTTCGCCCAGTGGGACGACCACACGAAGATCTTCCTGCTGTTTACGATGTTTATCGGTGGCTCGGCCGGATCGACCGGCGGGGGCGTGAAAGTCGTCCGGTGGCTCGTCGTGTTCAAAGCGGTCCGTCGAGAACTGTTCACGACGGCGAATCCAAACACCGTTCGTCCGGTCCGGCTCGCGGGACAGGTCGTCGACGAGGACGCGATCCGTGGCATCATGGGATTTACGCTGTTGTACTTGGTGCTGTTCGGTATCAGTGCAGTCTTCCTCGGTCTCGATTCTGCGCGAGTGGGGTACGACCTGACCGTCCTCGAGTCGGTCAGTGCCTCACTGGCAGCACTGGGAAACATCGGCCCGGGATTCGGCCGTCTGGGGCCGTTCGGGAGCTACCTCGATCTCCCGGGCACCTCGAAGCTGTTGATGGTGTTCCTGATGTGGATCGGCCGCCTCGAGATCGTCCCCGTACTCGCGCTGTTCGTCGGCCGCCTGGACCGATCGTAGCGGGTCCGTAACGTACTTGCCGACACCTCCGGAAGGTTGTGGAAATGACACGGGAGTGGACCGTATGCGCGTGATCGTCGTCGGGGCCGGTGAGGTCGGCCGCTCGATCGCCGCGAACCTCGCCGACGGACACGACGTCGTGGTCGTCGAACGCGACGCCGAACTCGTCGAAGAACTCACCTACTCGCTGGACATTCTCGCGATCGAGGGGGACGGTACCAAACTCGACGTTCTCCGAGAGGCCGGCGTCGAAGAGGCCGATATGCTGATCGCCAGTACCGACATCGACGAGACCAACATCGTCGCCTGCGGTGCGGCAAAGGCGATCTCTGACGCGTTCACCATCGCGCGGGTGAAGCGCCGGGACCTCCTGGAGACGTGGCAAAACACGAACCGGGCGTTCGATGTCGACTTCATGGTCAGCTCCGACCTGCTGACCGCAGAAGCCATTTTCCGTATCTCCGGCGTGCCCGGTGCCCAGGACGTCGACACGTTCGCGGGCGGAATCGTCCGGATGGCGGAGTTCGAGATCGACGAGGACAGTCCGGTCACTGGCCAGTCCGTCAGAGAAGCGGACCGCTACGCGTCGCTGACGTTCGCCGCCCTGTTCCGAGACGAGACGGTCATCATTCCGACCGGCGACACCGTCATCGAGATCGGCGACCGGGTGGTCGTCATCGGGAGCCCGGATTCGATCGCCGACTTCGCGACCGACACGGTCTGTGCGGGCGACGAGAACGGGGCCGACTCGGTCGTCATCGTCGGCGGCAGCAAGATCGGGTTCCAGGTCGCGCGCCTGTTCGAAGAACACGGCTACTATCCACAACTGATCGAGCGCGACGAGGATCGGGCCCGCGAACTGGCCGAACAGCTCCCGAACACGACCGTCCTCCAGAGCGACGCGACCGATTCGGAGTTTCTCCTCCAGGAGCGCGTCGACGAGGCAGACGTCGTCGTCGCTGCCCTGGAAAGCGACGAGAAGAACCTGCTCGTCTCGCTGCTGGCAGAGCGCATCGGCGTCGACCGAACGATCGCCGTCGTCAACCAGGTCGAGTACGCCGACCTGTTCGAGACCGTCGGCGTCGATATCGCCGTCAATCCCCGCGAGGAGACGGCCGAGGAGATCGTCCGTTTCACGCGGGACAACCGAACCGAGAAGATCGCAATGCTCGAACACGACCTGGCGGAGGTCGTCGAGATCGAGATCGAGTCCGACAGCGTGCTCGCGGGTCGTCGGATCGCCGATGCCGTCCAGGACCTCCCGCCGGGCGTCGTCGTCGGGGCGGTCTCCCGCAGCGGCACACTCGTGACGCCACGGGGCGATACGACGATCGAAGTCGGTGACCACGCTATCGTGTTCGTCGAATCGGCAATCGTCGACGAGGTCAGCGCGATTATCTGAGCCGTCGTCGCCCCGGTGGGTCACGGTCGCCGGCCGCTAGTCTCGCCGTCCCAACCAGCCTCGTGGGGCCTCGGGGGTGTCCTCACTCGTCCAGCGTCGCCTCGGTGTCGATGCCGTACACGCGGGCGGGCGTCTCGACGTGCGCCCGGCGGACGGCCTCGTCGTGGCCCTCTTCGAGGAGCCACCGGACCCGCCGCGGGACGGTCTTCGGTCCCAGCACCGCGCCGGGACGGTCGGGGTCGTCGATGTAGTCGGTCTCCATCAGGAACGGCTCGCCCGTCTCGACGGCGTCTGCGATGTCCTCGGTGTTCGCGATGACGCTCTTGACCGGGCCGCGGACGCGGCCGTTCGAGTAGTGTTTGACGACCTGCTCGCGGGGCAGCCCCTCGCTCTCGGCCCACTCGGCGATCTCGGTGAAGTCCTCGCCACCCTCCGTGTGGAGCTGGACGACACAGCCCACCTCGCCGGCCAGATCGAAGGCGTGGCGCATCACCGCGTTCGACGCCTCCCAGACGGCGTCGTCGACCTCGTAGTGGGGCCGTCCGGACTTGATCGCCAGCGCCGGGCCGTCGGCGACGTACTCGGCGGCCACGTCCAGCCCGGCCTGCATGATGTCCCGTGCCTCTGCGGGCGTGTAACCCTCGTCGACGAGCTGGCTGATCAGCGCCGGGTGGACCCCCAGCACGGGCCACGCCCGCCCGGGCAGGACCTCGTCGGCGGCCTCGGTCACGTCGACGGTCAGGTCGAAACACTCCCGGAAGATCGACTCGTCGGTCGCCGCCTCGACGAGGTTCCACGACGGCTTGTTCAGCACGTTCAGGTGAGTCCCGCCGTGGTCGGCGAACTCCCCGACGGCTTCGACGCCGCGGCCGTTGACCGGATCGAGGTGCAGGTGGTTGTCCAGCACCGGCGTGTCGAGTTCGTCCATACGCGGTCGTGGGGTGGACGGCCCAAAAGGAGTTCTACTCCTCCAGCGTCGTCGCGTTCTGGGCGGCGTTCCTGAGGGCGTCCGAGCGGCCGTGTTCGCCGGGCGCGATCGCCAGCGTCTGGATGCCCCGCTCGCCGACACTCTCCAGGACGGGCTTGAAGTCGGTGTCCCGCGAGACGATCGCCAGCAGGTCGATGGCCCCGTCGGCTCCCGCGGCGGTCGCGTCGACGGCCAGCTTCACGTCCACGTCGCCACTGGTGACGATGACCTCGAAGCCACGCGCCTCTGCGGCCTGGATCAGGCCCGGCGTGGCGTGTTCGTCCACGTAGAGTCGCGTGATCGCCAGCCGCCCCCACTGCTCGGCCTCCTCGCGCACGTCGTCGAGATCCACGTCGAACTCGCTGCGGAGCACGTTCGGTCCGTCGACGAACAGTCCCACCCGTGGCTCACCCGTCTCGCCGTCGTCCCCGAGGAGCCGACCCAGCAGTTTCATACCTGCCGGTCCGACCCGACGCCTAAAGGGGTTACCGCTCTGGTGGGTGATCGAATCGCCACCGCCGCTTTTTCCCAATGTCCGTCGTGCTGCCGATACGCCCGGACAGCGGAGACAGCAGCCCCATCACGACGCACGTTACGCCAATCAATCAGTACATGTCTGCACGTCGTCCGGCGGAAATTCGACGGTGACTGATGCTCGACTCGGGATGTTCCCGAACAATGATTTGCTCCAGACGTTTACCATAACCCAGTTTGCCGATTCCTCAAGTGGTTCCGGCCACTCATCGAGAGGAATCTCGAACGTGACTTGGTCCCCGTCGATCGAGTGACGAGGGCACCAGCCCTTGTTTCGCCCCTCCTCGGTGAGTCGGAGGGTGGATGCAAAGACTGTCAAAAACGTCTCGCCAGGGTCGAATTGAAGATGGTGTTCGATATCGTCGATGTAAGAGATATCGTCGTTTATCGCTTCGTTCGCATCGTCTGGCGTCTCGAAGACAGCCGCCGTAAACGGGGTATCGTCCCACCGACTCTCATCCTCGAATAGTGGTTCTTCCGTGGTAAACTGGATACGGGACTTCGAACTTGTACCTCCAAGACAGCCGGCAACGGCCGCTGTCCCTACTGTAGCGATATACTTCCTTCTTGTTGTCATTATCGATGGTTTAAATGACATTCGCAAAACTATTAAAAATACGGCATGTCTAAAGCCAGCGCTGAGATGAGAATTTAGCGCGACGGACAAGCCGCCGAAAGGCCTCGGCGCGTCGGCGGTCGCTGATCGACATGTCTGCACTTGCTGCACTCGTTTCGATAGTGGTCCATCAGGCTACTCGCGAGTGGTATAGTAACAATTGAAACGATTTACACACCGATCGCACTGCTGTCGTGCGATCGGGTGTACATGGACTTTCAATGACTACTATAAATCCGAATGAGATATTGCCTGATACTGCCGGCTGTACGTCTGTGAAGAATTTCGCGACCACGGGGTCGCGAATATCTTGAAACAGCGACAGCTGGCAGTATGAGGAAGCCCTCGATGCATCGGTAAGCCGTCTCGAAGAGCTATCGACGACATCCTCGGTTATCTCACTCGATTTCGAGCGTCCCGCTGGCCGACGCGTCGGCGTCGGCGTTCTCCGGCCACTCCAGTTCGAACTCGACGCTGAGTTCGCCGTCGGCGTCGACGGGCCCCTCCCGTTCGGCTTTCACCTCGAACTCGACAGTCTCCGGGGGCTCCATCGTCACCGACTGGTCGCCCGAACGCAGCGTGATCGGCCCGCCCTCGTCGAGGCTGTCGGCGACCCGCCGGAGGTACGTGGCAACGTCGCGCTTGCTTTGCATCGCTTCGGACTCGAAGAGGACTTCTTCTGGCATACGTCTCTGTTGGAGCCCCGTACTGATATAGTCTCACAACAGTTGAATTGGTTGACATGATCGCCCAACCCCCGTCCGTGCGACCGAGCGCGTCGACCCTCCGTGGCGACGAGAGCGGCCGGCTACGCGCTCGGGGCCGCGCCGCGGCGACGCCAGTGGAGGAACACGGGCAGGGTCAGGGCCGCGATGGCGATCTCGATCCCGCCGGTGACGAGGAAGGCGGTGACGTAGCCGGCCCGCTCCGCGACGGTGCCGCCGATCAACACACCTGCGAGGAAGCCGACGCTCCCGAAGATGTTGAACCCCGCCATGGCCGCTCCGCGTTCTTCGGGGGCTGCCAGGTCGGTCACGAGTGCCATCGTCGCCGGAGCCATCAGCGCGCCGATGATCCCCACCACGACCATACCGAGCCCGACCAGATCGATCCGGGGCGCGAGCCCCACGCCGACGACCGCGACGCCGTAGCACGCCGAGCCCGCGACGATCGGACCCGTTCGCCCGATCCGGTCCGAGAGGACGCCGAAGGGGTACTGCAGGAGCGCGAAGGGCGCGAAAAAGAGCGCGAGCACGATCCCGGTCGCGCCCGGCGAGAGGTCGAAGGCCGTCCGGAAGTACAGCGTCCCGACCAGCGCGAAGAAGCCGGCGGTAAAGCGGTCGATGAAGCCGTAGGCGTAGGGGACGACCAGCCGCGGCCGTGCGGTGACGCTCTCGACGGCTGCGCCGAGGCCGCGCCGGTCCGTCGGCGCTCGGTCGGTCACCGTCACGGCCAGGACCGCGCTACAGGTCAGGAGGACGCTCGCGCCCGCCACCGGGACCAGCGGGCCGATCTCGTACAGCTGCCCGCCCAGTGGCGCACCCAGTGCCGTTCCCGAGCCGATGGCGATCCCCGCCGCTCCCATGTTGCGGCCGTGGCCCCCGCCCAGGTCCATCAGCATCGTCATCGCCAGCGAGAACGCACCGATCGTCATCGCTCCCTGGGCGATCCGCAGTCCGAGGACGGTCAGGAAGGCGGGGCCGAGCCGGGGGGCGACCAGCAACGCGGCGTAGCCAGCCGCGCCCCCGAGGGCACCGGCGACGATGTAGGGCACCCGCCTGCCGGTCGCGTCGCTTGCGAGCCCCCAGACGCCGGCACAGAGCACGAAGGCACCGAACTCGGCGGCGAGAAACCACATGCTGGCCCGGAGGTCGGTCGTCGCCCCCAGCGCAGCCACGAGCCTGTCGATGCCCGGGTAGAGCAACACCTGCGCCAGCAACACCAGGAACACGACGCCGGCCAGCGCCCCCCGCGCTCGTCGCTCGCTCACGGTCGCCGATTGGGTCGCGAGGATAATACGAATGTCGGGTTCGGACCGCCCGCGGGCGAACTACCGGCCGGGACGGGCGCGAGCCAAACCGTTTTCCGTCGGACTCTCTGGGCTGTGGCTATGGACCTCTCAGTTGTCGACCTCTCGCCGGTCCCGAACGGCGGCACCGCGACCGACGCCTACGCCAACACCGTCGCGGCCGCACAACAGGCCGAACGACTCGGCTACTCCCGGTTCTGGGTGGCCGAGCACCACGGGATGGGCGACCGGCTCGCCGGCACGACGCCGGAGGTGTTGCTCGGCCACCTGGCCGCCGAGACGGCGGAGATCCGCCTCGGATCGGGCGCGGTGTTGCTCAACCACTACAGTCCGTTCAAGGTCGCCGAGCAGTTCGGCGCGCTGGACGGGCTCGCGCCCGGTCGGATCGACGCGGGGCTGGGCCGGGCCAACGGCTCGCCGGCCGTCGACCGCGCGCTGGGGACCGACCGCCACGTCCAGAACCCCGACGAGGACCACGCCGAGAAGATCGAGGCGGTCGTCAACCACCTCTACGACGACTATCCGCCGGAACACGCCTACAGCGACGTCGAGATCCCGCGATCGGACGCGGCCCCTCCCGCGCCCTGGGTGCTCGGATCGAGTCCGTCGAGTGCGACGATCGCTGGCGAACTCGGTCTGCCGTTTTGCTTCGCGGCGTTCATCCGTCCGCAGTTCGCCACGCACGCCTTCGAGGCGTACCGCGAGGCCTTCCAGCCCAGCCGGCTCGCCGGTGGTATCGACGAACCCGACGGCATGATCGCGGTCAACGCGGTCGCCGCCGAGAGCGACGCCGAAGCGGCGCGGCTCCGCGCCGTGGCCGAGGCGTCGTACAAACGGATGGAGCGAGGCGTCGTCGGGACGACGCCGTCCGTCGAGGAGGCCATCGACGAACTCGGGGCCGTTCCCGAACCGACGCCGGCCACGCTCGACGACGACGAGTGGCCCCGCGCCATCTCTGGCAGTCCGGAGACGCTGGCCGGCCTGCTCGAACAGCTCTCGGATCGCGTCGGCGTCGACGAGGTGATGATCCAGCACGTCGTCGCGGACCACGACGACGCGATGCGTTCCCACGAGCTACTGGCCGAGGGCGTCGGGATCACGCCCCGGTAGCGACCCTACGCGTAGGCCTCGAACTCGCGGCCGAACGCGAGAAAGACGACGACGCCGACGACGCCGATCGCCGAGGCGACGGCAAACGCCAGCTTCGGGCCGGCGGCGATCGTTCCGACGCCGGTCGTCAGCGTCCAGTCGCTCCCGTAGAGCCACCCGCCCAGCGCGGCGCTCGGGATCACGAGCGCGTTGCGCAGGAGGTAGTAGGTCCCGGTGACGCGTCCGCCGGCGTCCCGCTCTGCCGGGCCGACGATCAGCGCCTTGTGTGCCGGCAGGCCAGCGAACCGCAGCCCGGAGAAGGCAAACAGCAGGACCAGCACCCACTGGTCGGCCGGTGCGAAGATCAACAGGTGCGGGAAGAGGGCGTAGACGATGAAGCCGACGGCGACGACCGGCTTCAGCCCGGTCCGCTCGGCGAGCTTCGAGACGGGGATCATCGACAGCAGCGCGACCACCATCTCGACGCCCAGCAAGAGGCCGAAGAAAGCGTCCGGCCGCAGCGAGCGGCCGGCGATGTCGAAACCGACGGCGAGGAAGTCGGTGACGACGATGACGAAGAAGACGTACACCATCCCGTTGGCGAAGCGCACGAGCGTGTCGGCGACCAGCAGCGGCCGCAACGTCGCGGGCATCGCTCGGAGGTCGGCGACGACGCCGGAAATGCCTTCGAAGGACTCGCCGATCGTGTCGTCGCTGGCGTCGTAGCGGACGTGCTGGGTGACCGTCGCCACCGCGCCGAAGGCGACGGCGACGAGCAGGAGCCACTGGAAGCCGGTGACGAAGTCGGCCGCGACGGCGAGCAGGCCGGCCGCGAGCAGCGGCCCCAGCAGGAAGCCGATCCGGCGGAACACCTCGGTGCTGGCGAACCCCATCGCGAGGCGGTCCTGCGCGACGCTTTGCTTGACGACGGCGAAGGTCGCGCCCAGTCCGAACGACTTCCAGGCCTGCGTGAAAAAGAGCCCGACGAACAGCCAGACCCACGGCTCGACGGCCCCACCGACCGCTACCGTGCCCGCGACCGGCAGGGCGAACTCGACGACCGGCACCGAGATCGTCGGGACGAACGAGGCGAGGTACCACAGCAGGAAGCCGGCCGTCGCGACCGTCCCAAACAGCGTCAGCGCGAGCCGCGAGCCGATCCGGTCCGAGAGGGCGCCGCCCGGATAGGGGTAGACCGCACTGACGAGGTTGCCCACGCTCCCGTAGAGACCGATCACCCCGGCGCTCGCGCCCAGTACGTTCAGGTACTCCGGGACGTATCGGCTCGTCATCTGGAAGGCGAGGCTGAAGGCGAACATCGCCAGCGAGAGGACGAGTACGTCTCGTTCGAGTGCGAAAAACTGCCGGAAGGGGGCCAGTACGCTCGCGTCGTCGCTGGCGTCCGCCGTCATGGCTCTCCGTTCGCACTCTCGGGCCTAAACGTGCGGGAACCGGCAACCACCTGTCGTGGCCGGCCGGAACCGAACGCTTAAGCCGAAGCTGACTGAATGGTCAGTCAGATATGAGCGACAGCGAGCAGTCGGTCACCCACACCATCGAACCGACCGATCGGGTCGCGACACTCGTCGACGACCTCACCGCCGAAGAGAAACTCTCGCTCGTTCGGGGAGCCGTCGATCCCGAGGGCAACGCGACGGGGTACCTGCCCGGTGTCGAGCGACTCGACGTGCCGGAACTGCGCCTGGCCGACGGCCCCCTCGGCGTCAGAACGGAGGAGTCGGCGACGGCGTTCCCGGCCTCGCTCGCGCTGGCGTCGACGTTCGATCCCGCGCTCGCACGACGCCAGGGCGAGGCGATGGGCGCGGAGGCCAAAGCCCGAGACCAGGACGTGTTGCTCGGGCCGGGACTGAACCTGATTCGGGTGCCCCACTGCGGGCGCACCTTCGAGTACTACAGCGAGGACCCGATCCTGACGGGCGCGTTCGCGGGTGCCGCCGTCGCAGGGATCCAGTCGACCGGCGTCGTGGCGACGCCGAAACACTACGTCGCCAACAACCAGGAGACGCGCCGAGCGTCCGTCAGCGCCGCGGTCGACCAGCGCGTGCTCCGAGAGCTCTACCTCCCCGGCTTCCACGACGCAGTCGACGCCGGTGCGCGCTCGCTGATGACCGCCTACAACCGAGTCAACGGCACGTACATGAGCGAACAGCGTCACCTCCTCGGTGACGTTCTCAAGGGTGAGTGGGGCTTCGAGGGGTTCGTCGTCTCCGACTGGTTCGGGACCGAGTCGGCCCAGCGCGCCGCCAACGGTGGGCTCGACGTGGAGATGCCCGGCGTCTCTCTCGAAGAGCAGTTCGCCTCGATGGGGATGGACCCGTCGGCCGTGGCCGACGAGATGGACCCGGAGATCGCCGAGGGGATGCCCGACATCGGCGCGGGCGGGCACTTCGCCGACGATCTCCTCGACGCCGTCGCCGCCGGAGACCTGCTCGAGGCGCGCCTCGACGACATGGTCGCTCGCGTCCTGAGCGCGATCGAGTGGGCGGGACTGCTCGACGACCGCCGGGACTCCGGGACCGACGACGAACTCGCCGACGAACCCGAACACCGCGATCTGGCCCGTACCATCGCCACGCGGGGCACGGTCCTGCTGAAAAACGAGGACGCGCTCCCGCTGGACGACGACGCGAGCGTCGCGGTCGTCGGTCCGAACGTCGACGAGGCGATCCTCGGCGGCGGGGGCTCCTCCGAGACGACCCCCTTCGACGAGACGAGCCCAGTCGAGGGCATCACGGCGCGGGCCGACGGCGATGTGGCCGTCGCACGCGGTCTCGCCCCGGTCGAGTCGGTGTCGATGTTCGACGGCATGCTCGGGGGCGACGACGCCGCGAGCGAGGCCGACGAGGAACCCGATCCCGAGATCGACGCGGCGGTCGCCGCCGCGAGCGAGGCCGACGCCGCCGTCGTGTTCGTCCGTGACGCGGCGACGGAGGCCGCGGACCGCGACACCATCGCGCTCCCCGGCGAGCAGGACGCACTCGTCGAGCGCGTGGCCGCGGCCAACGACGACACGATCGTCGTTCTGAACACCAGCGGTCCCGTCGAACTCCCCTGGCGCGAGGACGTCGCCGCCGTCGTCTCCCAGTGGTATCCCGGCCAGTCCCACGGCGAGTCGATCGCCGCCGTCCTCTACGGCGACGCCGACCCCGGCGGTCGCCTCCCCGTCACGTTCGCCCCGGAAGATGCCTATCCGGCCGACACGGCCGAACAGTTCCCCGGTGTCGACGACGTGGCCGAGTACTCCGAGGGACTGCTCGTGGGCTACCGTCACTTCGACGCGACCGACGCCGAGCCGACGTATCCCTTCGGCCACGGCCACTCCTATGCCTCCTTCGCGTACGAGGACCTCGCGGTCGAGGGAGAGACGGTCTCTGTTACGGTCTCGAACGAGAGCGAGCGGGCCGGCCGCGAGGTCGTCCAGGCCTACGTCGACGCGCCGGACGCGCCCGACGACCTCGAACGCCCGCCCCGCGAGCTGGCCGCGTTCGAGGCCGTCGCGATCGAGGCGGGCGAGACGGTGACGGTCGAGCTGACCCTCGACGACCGCGCGCTCGGTCGCTACGACGCCGCGGACGGCTGGACGATCGACGACGGCCGCTTCACCGTCGCAGTCGGGCGCTCCTCGCGTGACCTGCGGCTGTCGGCCGACATCGAGCGATAGCGTCGCCGATCACCGCGTGGCGGCGACGACGGCCAGGGTCACGAGCACGAACCCCACCAGCGCGAGGTTCGGAATCGTCAGCCCGAGCAGCGGCGACTGCCACTGGACCGCTGCACACGGGCCGTTCAGCGTGCAACTGTCCACTGTCGCCTGCAGGTACGAGTGGTACGCCGCGACGCCGCCTCCGAGCACCGACAGCGGCAGTGCGGTCCGCCACACCCCCGGTCGGTCCTCGATCGCGGCGACGCCGAGGACGACCACCAGCGGATACATGAGAATGCGCTGGTACCAGCACAGCTCGCACGGCACCAGCCCGAGCCCGAGGCTGAACCAGAGGCTCCCGGCCGTCGCGATGGCTGCGACGATCGCTCCGGCCGCCAGCCAGTGACGTGACCGCCCGTCGGTCCGTGCGTTCATTGCACATTCGTTTCACCAGTCAGTGCTTAGTTTACACGGTTCGAGCTGCTGTGCTCTCTTCGCCAGTGTCGGCCGGGAGACGGCGGCGTCCCGCGATCGGCGGAGAAACCGCTCTGGGAATTTCGACGGTTGTACCACAACTATCCACGGAGACGATTCCCAGTTCCTGAAAACCGATGAAACCGCTATGTGTGGGAGGGAAGTAGTACTGAGCGGAACGAGGAGATCACAGTGTCCGCCACAGGAGCCCTGGTCGACGGCACAGTATTGCTCGCACAAAACAATATTCTACTGTCTCCGGAGCTCGCCAGCCGGCTCCAGTTCGGGTGGACGATCACCGTCCACATCCTCTTTGCGGCGCTCTCGATCGGGCTCGCCCCGTACATCGTCTATTTCACCTGGAAGGACGTTCGAAGCGACGACCCGGCGTACACGCGGCTCCGATCGTTCTGGATCAACGTGTTCGCCGTCGGCTTCGTGATGGGCACCGTGACGGGGATCCCGATGAGCTTCCAGTTCGGGACGAACTTCCCGCGCTTCGCGGCGGTCAGTGGCGAACTGATCGGCGGCCCGCTGGCGTTCGAAGCGAAGATGGCGTTCTTCCTCGAAGCCGTCTTCCTCGGGATTCTCCTGTTCGGCCGTGAACGGGTCTCCGACCGGACGTACGTCCTCTCGTCGATACTGACCGGCGTCGGCGCGTGGCTCTCGGGCTTCTGGATTCTCGTCGTCAACGCCTGGATGCAGACACCGCGTGGGTTCGAACTCGTCGAGCGAAACGGCGTCGAGATCGCCAGACTCACCGATCCCGTTGCCGCGTTTTTCACGCCGCGGATGCCCTGGATGTACGTTCACATGATGAACGCGTCGGTGATCGCCGTGACGCTGGTCGTCGCCGGGATCGCCGCGTACTTCGTCTGGCGGAATCGCGACTCCGTGGCCTGGAACACGGCCCTCCGCATGGCCGTCGTCGTCCTGTTGATCACTGCTCCGCTGCAGGCGCTTCACGGGGACGCGTACGGGCGACACGTGGCCGACACCCAGCCCCAGAAGTTCGCGGCGATGGAAGCCCACTACGAGACCGGGCAGGCGGACCTCCACCTGATCGCGATTCCGCGGAGTCTCGACGCGCTGACCGACCCCCGGACGGACAACCTCTTTACGATCAGTCTCCCCGGGCTCGGATCGTTCCTCGCCAGCGGGGGTGACTTCTCGGCCGAAGTCGTCGGGTTACACGAGTACGACGAGAACCCTCCCGTCGCGCTCGTGTTCTGGTCGTTCCGGCTGATGGTCGGACTCGGCTTCCTGTTCGTCGGGCTGGCGCTGTGGGGCGGCAACCGACTCCGCAAGGGCCGCCTTGCCGACTCCGGGCGGTACTTACGGGCGATGATGCTGTCGAGCCCACTGGGCTACGTGGCGCTGCTGACCGGGTGGTACGTCACCGAGATCGGCCGTCAGCCGTGGGTCGTTCAGGGCGTCCTCAAGACCAGCGACGCGGTCTCGCGGAGCCTCACCGCCATCGAGGCCACCGGGACACTGGTGGCGTTCGTCGTGCTGTATCTCGCCTTGCTCGCCGCCTTCGGTGCCGTCCTCAAGTGGCTGATCGAGGGCGAACTCGAACGCATGGGCGTCCGTACGGTCGACGACACCAGCCGGCCACGCCTCCCGGGGGTGAGCGGCGATGACTGAGTTGCTGCCCGTCGACCGGTATCTCGTCGACTCCTTGCCGACGATCTGGTTCGGCGTCGTCGTGTTCTCGCTGGCGATGTACGTCGCTCTCGACGGCCTGGACTTCGGCATCGGGATGCTGTACGCGACTCGCGACGAGCACGAGCGAGAGACGCTCCTCGCCGCGTTCGGTCCGATCTGGGACGCCAACGAGGTGTGGCTGGTCGCCTTCGGGACGACGCTGCTCGCGGCCTTCCCGCCGATCTACGCGCGGCTGCTGAGCGGGCACTACCTGCTCTCGATCGCGATCGTGATGGGACTGGTCGTCCGCGGCGTCGCGCCGGAACTGCGCGAGCAGCGTGACGATCCCGACTGGCGACGGCGCTGTGACCGGCTGTTCGTGTTCGGCAGCACGGTGACGCCGCTGCTGCTCGGCGTCCTCGTCGGGAGCTGGGCGTTCGGGACGCCGACGCTGAGCGTTCCGAGCCTGCTGACGGGCGTCGGCCTGGTCGCGCTCTGTGTCACCAGCGGCGCGGCCTTCGTCGCCGCGAAGACGAGCGGCTCGCTGGCCGACGCGATGGTTCGCTACGGAACCACGGCGACGGTCGTCTACCTCGTCGGCGTCGTCGTCCTGCTTGCGGTCGTCGCTCTCACGAACCCGTCGAACGTCCGGGCGCTGTTGCTCTCGGCCCCGGCGCTCGGCGCTGTCCTCGCCACCGTCTCGTTCGCCGGGGCGGGTCTCGCCGCCGCCCGCCTCGACAGGCACCGCCTCTGGTTCGGGACGGCGTTCGGACTCTCGTTCGCACTCGTCGGCCTCGTCGCAGTGTTGCTCTATCCGAGACTGCATCCGGCCAGCGGGCTGACAGTCGACGCCGCCGTCGTCTCCCCGCTCGCGCTCAACCTCACGACCGTTCTCGGGCTGCCGGTGTTGGCGCTCGTGCTGTGGTACTTCAAGTTCCTCTACGGGACGTTCGCCGGACCGGTCGACGGCTCGGAGGCATAGCGCGGGGCGGCGTCGCTCGGAGCGCCGAGCGCTATTCTATATCGCGGAATATAGTTTATACACCGCTGATCGAACGCACGAAAGACCAAACGATAAGCCCGCGCCGGGCGAGCGCAGCGACATGGGTCTACGAGCACCCCCTCTTGACGACGTTCACGCCGCGGCCGAGGCGAGCTTCACTGACTTCGGCGGCTGGGAGATGCCCGTCGAGTTCGACTCGATTCGGACCGAACACGCCGCCGTCCGCGAGACGGCCGGCAAGTTCGACGTGTCTCACATGGGCGAGATCGTCGTCTCGGGGCCCGACGCGACGGGGCTGATGCAGCGGCTCACGACGAACGACGCGACCGACCTCCGGCCCGGACAGGCACACTACGCGGCGATCACCCGCGAAGACGGGGTGATGCTCGACGACACCGTCGTCTACCGGCTGCCAGAGGCCGTCGAGGGCGCGTACCTGTTCATCCCCAACGCCGGCCACGACGAGCAGATGGCGACGCGGTGGCGCGAGTACGCGGCCGAACACGGTCTCGACGCCAGCGTCGACAATCGGACGACCGAGTACGGCCTGATCGCGCTCCAGGGACCCGACGCACCGTCGCTGCTCGCAGACGAGACGACGCTGTCGCTGGACGAACTGGGCCGCTTCGAGATCGCCACAGCCACGGTCGCGGGCGTCGAGACCCTCGTCGCGACGACCGGATACACCGGCGAAGCGGGCTACGAACTCGTCGTGCCGTGGGACGAGACCGGTACCGTCTGGGAGGCACTGGCCTGTCAGCCCTGCGGACTGGGCGCGCGGGACACGCTCAGACTGGAGATGGGCTTTCTCCTCTCCGGGCAGGACTTCGATCCCGACGACGACCCCCGCAACCCCTACGAGGCAGGGATCGGCTTCGTCGTCGACCTCGACACCGAGTTCGTGGGTCGCGACGCGCTGGAAGGCGTCGACGTGGAGGGTCCCGCGGAGAAGCTGACCGGCCTGTCGCTGATCGACCGCGGCGTTCCGCGTGCGGGCTACGACGTGACGACGCCGGACGGCGACCACCTCGGCACGGTCACCAGCGGGACGATGAGCCCGACGCTGGGCGAACCGATCGCGCTCGCGTATCTCGACGCCGACGAGATCGAACCCGGACGGATGGTCCGGGTCGTCGTTCGGGGCGAACCGAAGAAGGCACGTATCAGGACCACGCCATTCCTCGATAGATGAGCTTCGACGTTCCCGACGACTGTCGGTACCTCGACTCCCACGAGTGGGTGCGACAGGCAGACGACGCGACGATCGGCATCTCTGACTTCGCGCAGGACGAACTCGGCGACGTGGTCTTCGTCGAACTGCCCGACGAGGGCGAGGAACTGACCGCCGGCGAGGAGTTCGGCGTCGTCGAATCGATCAAGGCGGTCTCGGACATCTACGCGCCCGTCTCCGGGACCGTCACCGCGGTCAACGACGCCCTATTCGACGAGCCCGAACTGGTCAACGACGATCCCTACGGCGACGGCTGGCTGCTGGCACTCGAACTGGCCGACGAGTCCGAACTGGACGACCTGCTCTCGCCCGGCGAGTACCGCGACCAGATCGCCTGACCGGCTCGAACCGCCGGCCGTCTCACTCCGTGGTCGTCGTCTCGGCCGGCGCTCCCGGTGGCTCGGCGATGGCCAGCTCGAACTCGACTTCGATCGGGTCGTCGGTCGCCGGTGTCTGCTGGTCGGTGTTGTCCAGCGCCAGGAGCAGCGCTCGGTCGTCCAGTCGTTCGACCAGCGCCGTCTCACTGACGTTCTGACGGGTGTACTCGTCGACGACCGACACGTCTCGGGCCCCGCTCTGGTAGGCGTCGTAGGCCGCGCGCTCGAACACCAGTACGTCGACGGTCGCGTCGTCGACGACCGACACCTCGTAGCTCAGATAGGAGCCACCAGCCGCGTCGTCGTTCTGTAACTGGTGGGCGCTGAACTCGCCCGGCGCGAGCTCGACGATACCCTCACTGCTGCTCGACGTGAACGCTCGACGAGGGTCGTCGGGGTAGTCGTCGGCGCGGTCGGGAACGCCGTCGTCGTCGCCGTCCGGCGGTGTGGGCGTCGGCGTCTGCTCGCCGCCCAGCGCCGAGCAGCCGGCGAGCAGTGCTGCGCCGCTCAGGAGGAGTTCGCGACGGGGGACACGCATGGCGCTCCGTTCCGAGAGCACGCCGGTAGGCGTTTCGGTCGCCGCGACTGCTCTGGAACGCGCACACTAATGTAGGCCCAGCCGTAAGCCTCGCCTATCACGTCCCTACGGGGACGACCTACATCATGAGCGAAGACGATTCTCGCGGGACACCGTACGCACCGCACACGGCGGCGACGACGGCGGCGATGCTCGACGCCGTCGGCGTCGACAACGAGGCCGCACTGTTCGACATCCCCGAGTCCGTTGCCTTCGACGCGGACTTCGACATTCCGGAACGCTCCGAGCGGGAGACGCGCTCGCACGTCGAGGGGATCCTCGGGCGCAACGACGACCTGACGGCGTTTTTGGGCCGAGGTCACTACGACCACTACGTCCCCAGCGTCGTCGACGACCTGGCGGGCCGCTCGGAGTTTCTGACCTCCTACACCCAGTACCAGCCAGAGATCGCACAGGGGTTCTTGCAGGCGCTGTTCGAGTACCAGTCGATGCTGGTCGAGCTGACGGGCCTGGGCGTCGCGAACTGCTCGATGTACGACGCCGCGACGGCGCTGGGGGAGGCCGCGACACTCTCTCAGCGGCTCCGGAGCATCTCCGGTGACCGGGTGCTCGTGCCGGACCTGCTGCGAGCGGGCAAGCGCGCCGTCCTGGACAACTACGCCGCGGGGCCGGGGCTGACCGTCGAGACGTACCCGACGACGGACGGGAACGTCGATCTCGACGCCCTACGGGAGGCACTCGACGACGACGTGGCGATGGTCTACGCCGAGAACCCGACGGTCCGGGGCACTATCGAGGAAGGGCTGGCCGCCGTCGGCGACGCCGCCGACGACCACGACGCGCTGTTCTGTCTCGGGACGGACCCGGTGGCGATGGCGCTGCTCGAAACGCCGGCAAGCGTCGGCGCGGACGTGGTCGTCGGCGACGCGAGTTCGCTGGGGACCGGCACGGCCTACGGGTTCGGACTCGGGCTGTTCGTCACGCGTGAAGAGTACCTCCGGCAGGTCCCGGGACGCCTCGTCGGCGCGGCCGAAGACGACAGCGGCCGGCGGGCCTACACGCTCACGCTCCAGACGCGCGAACAGCACATTCGCCGCGAGCGAGCCACGTCGAACATCTGTACGAACCAGGCCTGGGTCGCGCTGCGAGCGGCGATGCACGCTGCCTGGCTCGGCCCCGACGGCCTGCTCGACCTCGCGGAGTCCTGTGTCACCCGCGCTCGCGATCTCGCGGCGCGGATCGACGGGATCAGCGGCGTGCGAGCGCCGGTCCACGACCGCCATCACTTCCGCGAGTTCGTGGCCCACACCGACCAGTCCGCCGAGGCGATCCGCGCCGACCTCGCGGACGAGGGGTACGCGGTCCACGCGGTCGGCGACCACGAGATACAGATCTGTGCGACCGAGACGACCGAACGCGCCGTCGACGACTTCGTCGACACCCTCGCGGAGGTGGCCCGATGAACTACTCACAGGCCCGCTGGATGGACGACGACGACCGGTACGAACCGCTGCTCTCGGAGAAGTCCAGCGAAACGGTCTCGACCGCGGACGGACCCTTGCCCGACGATCTGACCCGCGACTCCCTGACCCTGCCCGACGTGAGCGAACCCGAGCTGGCCCGCCACTACACGCGCCTCTCACAGACGAACTACGGCGTCGAGAGCGGCCCCTTCCCGCTGGGATCGTGTACGATGAAGTACAACCCCTCGTTCACCGAGGATCTGGCCGCCAGCCCCGACGCGGCCGTCCATCCGGACCAGCCGACGGAGACGACGCAGGGAACGCTGGAACTGCTGTACCGCCTCCAGGACTATCTCGGGCGGATCGGCGGGATGGACGCCGTCTCGCTCCAGCCCCCCGCCGGTGCGGCCGGCGAGTTCGCGGGGATCCTCGTCGCGAAGGCCTACCACGAGCACAACGGCGAGGACCGGAGTGAGGTCCTGATCCCCGAGTCGGCCCACGGCACCAACTTCGCCAGTGCGGCGATGGCGGGCTACGACGTGGTCTCGCTGGCCGGCGACGACGACGGCCGCGTCGACCTCGACGCGCTGGCAGCGGCTGTCGGCGAGGAGACCGCGGCGCTGATGCTGACGAACCCGAACACGCTGGGCCTGTTCGAGCGCGACATTGAGGCGATCGCCGAGATCGTCCACGACGCTGGCGGCCTGCTGTACTACGACGGTGCGAACCTCAACGCGCTGCTGGGCCGCGCTCGACCCGGCGACATGGGCTTCGACGTGATGCACTACAACGTCCACAAGACGTTCGCGACGCCCCACGGCGGCGGTGGGCCGGGCGCGGGGCCGATCGGCGTCACCGACGAACTCGCGCCGTTTCTCCCCGCTCCGCGGGTCGCGGCATCCGGCGGGGGCTACGAGTACGTCGATCCCGACCACTCGATCGGCAAGGTCCACGGCTTCTACGGCAACTGGCCGGTCCTGTTGAAGGCCTACGCGTACATCGCCCGGCTGGGCGACGCGGGGCTCGCCGACGCCAGCGCGAAGGCCGTCCTCAACGCGAACTACCTCGCCGAGCAGATCGACTACGAGATCCCCTTCGGTCCCTTCCATCACGAGTTCGTCGCCAGCGCGGGCGAACAGGACGCCGCGGACGTGGCAAAGCGGATGCTCGACTACGGGGTCCATCCGCCGACGACGAAGTGGCCCGAGATCGTGCCCGAGGCGCTGATGACCGAACCGACCGAGGCCGAGTCTCGACGGACGCTCGACCAGCTGGCCGAGGCGTTCGACGCCGTCGCCGGGGAGAGCGACGAGACGCTCGCGAGCGCCCCGGAGTCGACCGCGGCCCGCCGGATCGACCAGGTTCGCGCCGCTCGCGAGCCGCGCCTCAGTTGGCAATCGCTGGACGAATAGTCGCCGGAAATACGGAATCCTTATTATTTTACTGGCGCTGAGTTAACAACATGGCCGTCGTTAGCGTCTCGATGCCCGACGAACTGCTCGAACGGATCGACGAGTTCTCCGAAGACCACGGTTACACCGGCCGGAGCGAGGTGTTCCGCGAGGCTGCACGGAACCTCCTCGGCGAGTTCGAGGACCGCAAGCTCGAAGATCGCGAACTGCTCGGCGTCGTCACCGTCCTGTTCAACTATGAGACCACGAGCGTCGAAGAGCGGATGATGCACCTGCGCCACGAACACGAGGGGTTGGTCGCCTCGAACTTCCACAGCCACGTCGGCGACGCCTTCTGTATGGAACTGTTCGTTCTGGAGGGGCAACTCGACGAGATCTCTGCGTTCGTGGGCAAGATCCGAGCGACCAAGGACACGCTGACCATCGACTACTCGGTGACGCCGGTCGACGGCTTCGAACCGACCTTCGAGGGCGCGTGAACGCCTCGATCCTCGCTTCGTTCCGGTCTGGCGTTGACCGGTTGATATATCTCCCTCCACGCGTTATCTGACGCCGTTCGATGTCCGCTCTTCGCGTCCTCCACGTCAGACCCGCCGACTGGTCCGGCCCCGAACTCGGTGACGGCTTCGCGGTCACCGTCGTCCATGGGATCGACGGCGCTGACTTCGAGACGGCGAGTCTGGACTGTGCCGTCGTCGAGGCGGCCCTCGGCGACGAAAACGGCCTCGACGCGGTGACGGCGCTGCGCGAACGATCGCCCTCGCTGCCGATCGTCCTCTGTACGGCGGTCGCCGACGGGACCCTCGCGGCCGCCGCCACACGGCACGGCGTGACCGAGTACGTGCCCCGAGACGGCGCGGTTCGGGTCGCCGACCGGGTGCGAGCCGTTGTCGCCGATCGCGCAGCCGGCGATGCTTCCGCGCCCGAGCCAACGGGAGAGTCGGCGGCTGCCAGCGCCGCTATCTCGGAACGCGAGCAACGCCGGCACGCGCTGACGGCGACTAACGAGGCACTGGAGTCGCTCGCGACGCTGGCGTCGCGAAACGATCTCACGCAGACAGAACGGATCCGTCGGGCTCTGGCGATCGGCCGCCAGCGTCTCGGGCTCCCCTTCGGGTACTTCACCCGGATCGACGGCTCGACCCAGCGGATCGAGGTGACGGCCGGTCGCTCTGATCTGGTCAGGGCGGGAATGTCTGCGCCCCTGTCGAAGACGTACTGTCGGCGGACGACCCAGCAGGACGGTCTGCTGACGATCGCCGACGCCGAGCGGGATGGGTGGAGCGACGACCCGGCCTTCGAGAGCTTCGGCGTCTCCTGTTATCTCGGCGGGACCGTCGTCGTCGACGGCGAGACCTACGGTACGCTGTGTTTCGCCGCGATGGATCCCCGAGACCGGTCGTTTACCGACGCCGAGAAACGCCTCGTCAACCTGCTCGTCGAGTGGGTCGGCAACGAGATCGAGCGCCACCAGCGAGAGACGGAGCTCCAGCGATACGCCGACATCATCGAGGCGGTCGACGACGGCGTCTACGCGCTCGACGACGAGGGCCGCTTTACGCTGGTCAACGACGCGATGACGGATCTCACGGGCTACGACCGCGAGACGCTGCTTGGCTCGCACACGGCCCGCATCAAGGACGATGCGACCGTCGACCGCGCCCAGTCGATCCTCGTGGAGATGCTCCGCGGGGTCCGGGCCGACGAGGAGACGTTCGAGCTTTCTATCCAGCGCGCCGATGGGACCGCCTTTCCCGCACAGGATCACATGACGATTCTGCGCGACGACGGCGCGTTCGCCGGGACTGCCGGCGTGATCCGTGACGTGACCGCACAGCGAACACGCGACGAGGCTCTGGAGGGGCTGTTAGAGACCACTCGATCGCTGATGGCCGCCCAGACACCGACGGAGGTCGCAGAGATCGTCGCCGGTGCCGCGAGCGAGACGCTGGGATTCGAACTCAATCTGGTCCGACTGCACGACCCCGTCGAGGACACGCTCGTTCCGATGGCCACGGGGGGTGACGGTGCCACCGAGATCGATCGGCCGATCCGGGACAGCGACGAGGGGTATCCCGGTGAGGCCTTCACGACCGGGGAGACGCTCGTCGTCGACGACCTGAACGACCGCGCCGGCTACGACAACGGGCCGGCGGCGTCGGCGATCTACCTCCCACTCGGTGAGTACGGGGTCTGTACGGTCGCCAGCACTGAGCCACGCGCCTTCGACGACAGCGACCGATCGATCGCCGAGATTCTCGCTTCGAACGCCGCGGCGGCGTTCGAGCGCGTCGATCGCGAACAGGAGCTGTTACGCTACGAAACGGCCGTCGAGAACGTCAACGACATGCTGTACGTCCTCGACGACGAAGGCCGATTCCAGCTGGTCACACAGCCGCTGGCGACGTACCTCGGCTTCGACCGGTCCGAACTCCTCGGGGCGCGCCCGGAGATCGTCCTCGACGACGCGACGGTCGGCCGGTTCGAAGCCGAGATCGGATCGCTCCGCCGTGGAGACGCCGACCACGCAGACGTACAGACCGAGCTGTCGACGGCAGACGGCAACGACCGACCGGTCGAGATCGAAATCTCGCTCATCGCCGGTGAGGGTGCGTTCCAGGGAACCGTCGGCGTCGTCCGCGACCGGACGGAACTCCAGCAGACCCGCGAACGGCTCCACCAGGAACAGACTCGCTTTTCTTACCTCTTCGACGCGCTGCCGGACCCGGTCGTGGAGGCGGAGCTGATCGACGGCGAGCCGGTCGTTCGATCGGCCAATCCCGCGTTCGCCGAGACGTTCGATCTCGGCGACTCGTCGCTGTCGGGTCGGACGCTCGGTTCCCTGCTGCGGGGGCCGGACGACTCGGAGTCGACTGATCCCTCGCTGTCTGCGGTCGTCGACGGCGAGTCCGCCCAGGGCGAACTCAGACGCTGGACGGCCGACGGGTTCCGAGACTTTCTCTTCCGAGCGGTCCCCTATCAGCGGGGCGACGGCCGGCAGTTCGCCTTCGGTATCTACACCGACATCACAGAGCAGCGCGAGCGCCAGCGGCGGCTCGAAGTCCTGAATCGCGTGTTGCGCCACAACCTCCGCAACGACATGACCGTCATTCTGGGGACGGCCGAGGAACTGGTCGGCCGCGCCGACGACGAGGAGAAACGCACCCTCCTCAAACGACTCCTTCGAAAGGCCGAGGGCGTCGTCTCGCTGTCGGACCGGGCCCGCGAGATCGAGGCGGCCGTCCGCCGGGACCCCGCGACGACGGACTCCGTCTCGGTACCAGACATCGTCGAGAGCGTCGTCGACGAACTCGCGACCGAGCACCCCGAGGCGACGCTCCGGACCGACTGTGAGCCCGTTCCACCCATCGCGGACCCGCGGCTCCGAACGGCGCTGTACGAGACCGTCGAGAACGCCCTGGAACACAACGAGGCACCGACCGTCTCCGTCGACGTGACGGCCGACGCCGAGAGCGTCTGTATCCGGATCGAGGACGACGGCAGCGGCATTCCGGCGGACGAACTCGCCGTCGTCACCGGCGACGCAGAGATCACGCAACTGACACACGGCACCGGGCTGGGCCTGTGGCTCATCACGTGGCTGATCGAGTCCTACGGCGGCACCGTGACCTTCGAGAACACTGCCGGAACGACGGTGACGCTCCGCGTGCCCCACACAGACCGCTGAACCTACAGGGCCTCTCGGATCTCTCGGGCCAGGGCCGCGTACTGCTCGGTGCCCGTGCTCTTCTTGACGAACGCGGTCGGGCAAGCGGCCGCCGCGTCGTCGATGTCGCCCTCGTCGCGGCCGGTAAACACCAGAAACGGGATCTCCGGCCGACTCGCGCGGATCTCCTGACAGAGTTCGAGTCCGTCGAGTTTGGGCATCGTCAGGTCGCTCACGACGGCATCGAAGGAACCGCCACGCACCGCCTCGAGAGCCGCTTCCGGATCGCTCTCGGTCGCGACCGTCAGTCCGTCCTGTCTCCCCAGAAATGCCTCGGTGATCTCGAGTACGTCTTCGTCTTCGTCTACGATCAGGACCTCGATTGCCATCGTCACATGTGAATGGTACACACTGGGTTAAACCCCAGGGTCGCGGAGTCTCTTCCTGCCGGCTGTCGCTTTTTGGGGTGACTCGCCACCACGCGGTGACGAGAGCGGTCACGCTGTCTGTCCCCAGTATCACCGCATCGCGGCCAGGTCCTCGAACACGTCCCGGTCGGCACTCAGCCAGGTGGTCGTTCGCTCACCCTCCTCGACGCTCCGGGGCGACACCGTACAGCGATCGGGAGCGTCGTCGTACTCGACGACCGTCGCTTGCAATTCCAGGGCTCGACCAGCGCATGCCGTCGCGCGGGTGCCGTGCAGGCTCATTCAGTTCGGCACTCATAGCGGAAGGCAAAAACGGCTACTAAGAGTGCTATCGAGAGCTATAGTCGCTATTGACCACGCCGACGGATTGTCGTCGGTGGCTCCGCCCGTCCGCGCCGTCGTTGCCGATCAGGCCGTCGCGCCGGTGTCGACTTCGCCGTCGATGCGGACGAAGCCGTACTCACACTCCTCGCAGTGCCACTTCGTCTTCGTCCCCAGATGCATGGTCGTACTCGCGACTTTCCAGAACGTCCGGTACTCCTCGCACTCGGGACAGTAGTGCTCAAGGTCCATTGCCATACGACCGGCTTTTTCGCGGGTGTAATTGAAGCTCCCGGTTCTCGATCGATAAACGAATATCCGCGATATCGAATCGATGGCCGATAGCCTCGGGATGCGCCGCTGGGAAGCTCGAACGCGAACGCAGAAACCGGGCTGCCTGGTCAGGCGTGCTGTTCGATCGCGTCGCCGAGTTGCTCTCGCACGGCCGCGCGATCGGTCGACGTGATCGTCACCCGAGTCGTCCGTTCGTCGGTGTCTGTCATCTCGCTCAGCAGGCCGCCCTTGCGGTCGATCTCGACGAACAGCTCCAGTTCGTCGGGGCCGGGTCGGGCGACGAGTTCGACCTCGTCGAGGTCGCCACGGAACTGGCCCGACTGGACGCGGAACTCGAACTCCTGAACGAACCGGCTCCCGGTGTAGCGCCCGTATGGGTCGGCCTCGCACTCGGCGGTGTGGAGGGTAAAGCCCAGCTCCTCCATCGCGTCGAAGACGGTCTGGAGACGGTCGGTCGGGCGCACGTCGAGGTAGTCCGTGTCTTCGGGGTCGACCGCGAGGTCGATGTCCAGTTCGGTCTCGATCCACACGTCGACGTTACCGATCGTCACCGGCGTGTCGTACGGCACGTCGATCGATACGTCACGGGTCTCCTCCTGATCGGGCTCGATCGTCAGCCCTTCGGCGAGAGTGAAGCGGTCGACGTCGACTTCCTCGTATCCCTCGTCGGTCAGGTACCTGGTCTCGATCTCGAAGCGGATCGTCCCGATCTCCTGTTCGGCGTTGCCGCCGACGATCTGTACTTGCGCGTCGACTGTCTCGCCCGGCTGGACGGTCTCGGAGGGCAGGACTGTGTCGACGGAGGCGTTACCGATTCCGATACTCGCGAGGACGTTCTTCATGGCTCCGTCGGAGATGCTGCGTCGTTCGACATAAACTTCGTGTCGGTGGCGATGTGCGATCCGGGTGCATTCACTATCGCGGATACTCGTTTATCGATCGCTGCCCCGGGCGGCTATAAGTCACTGGCCGCCCCAGCGTCGACCATGACGATCTACACGGGCCGTGGCGATCAGGGCCAGACCGACCTCCGGAACATGGAGCGGGTTTCGAAGGACAGCAAACGGATCGAAGCCTACGGCACCGTCGACGAGGTCAACGCGCTCGTCGGCGTCGTGCGGCCGACCGGCCACGACGACATCGACGAGAAGCTCCGGGCGATCCAGAACCACCTCCACGTCGTCCAGGCCGACTTCGCGAACCCTGCGCCGGAGGACGACGATCCACAGATCGGCGAGCGCCACGTCGAGACCCTGGAGTCGTTCATCGACGAGGCCGACGCCGAACTGGAGCAGCTCACGCAGTTCATCCTTCCCTCCGGCTCCGAACCGGGCGCGAAACTTCATCACGCTCGTGCGGTCTGTCGGCGCGCCGAACGGCGGGCGGTCTCGTTCTCGGCCGAAGAGCCGGTCAACGAGACCGCGATCGTCTATCTGAACCGACTGTCGGACGCGCTGTTCACGCTCGCGCGGCTGGTCAACAAACGCGAGGGTGTCCGCGAGGAGAATCCCGAGTACTGACCGCCGCTGCCGGCGTGGCCCGCTCGTCGGCGGTCGTCCTCACGGCTGCGGATGGAAACGCCTTTGATCCGGACAGACACACATCCGAGCATGAGCAACGGGGACGACGACGGCGAGGACGCTGCACTCGACGTGACTCTCGACAGTCGCCTCGACGACGCAGCCGAGGCCCTCGAGGCCGCAACGACCGAGTCGGCACTGGACGACGTCGAGGCGACCCTCGACGAGATCGAATCGGACCTCGAAGACGCCGAGCTACCGGAGCCCGACGAGGACGACGAGGACGCCGAGGACCCGCGCGAGCAACTGGAGTCGCGCCTCTCGGAGCTGCGCGACGACCTCGAAGATCAGCGCGGCCCCTACGTCGAGGACGTTGCCGAGACTGTCGATTCGGCGTCCTCGACCGTCGCGGACAGCGAGTGGACCGACGACGGGGAACGAGAGGCCGTCGCCGCCGTCGAGTCGTTCCTCGACGCTGCTGGCGAGCACTACGACCTCGACGCCGACGCGGGCGACACGCCCGAGAGCGCGTCAGACGCGCTTGCCGACGCCGCGACGGCGCTCGAAACGTCCGGCCTCGACCCCGACGAAGACGCCGACGCCATCGCCGGACTGGTCGAAGCCGCGGCCGCGCTCGAAGACGATCTCGACGCCGCGGAGACGTGGGACGATCTCACCGTCCAGGAACAACTCGACGCTCGGGGCTTCTACGACGTGCTGGACAACGAGAACCGCAAGGACTTCCCGCCGGAGTGGTCGGCCCTGAAGATCTACGCCAAGCAGGGCGAGGTCGAGCCGATGCTGTTCGCGCTGGGGAAGCTGGACGACTCGGAGTTCATGGAGGAGTACGTCCTCGATCAGTTCCTCCACATGGGCAGCGAGGCGACCGACGCCTTCGAGGAGCTCCACCAGCGCGCACAGAAGCGCGACAAGCTTCCGATCCGGATCCTCGGAAAGATGGGCGACGAGCGTGCCGCCGACACGCTCCACGACTTCATCGAGGGCGACGGCGATCCGGCGCTCCAGAAGGTGACGCTGCGCGCGCTGGGTGAGATCGGTAGCGCCGACTCCGTCCAGCCCGTCGCCAACCGGCTCGTGGCCGAGGACGACGAGGTCCGCTCGGTCGCGGCCCGCGCGCTGGGCCTGCTCGGCGACACCCGCGCGATCGAGCCGCTCGCCGACGTACTCGGCGAGGACGATGTCGACTCCGTTCGGGCCTCTGCCGCGTGGGCACTGCGCCAGATCGGCACGGCCCGCGCGCTGGACGTGGCCGGCGAGTACACCGACGACGAGGCCTACCTCGTCCAGGCCGAGGCCGAGAAAGCCGCCAGCGTCTGAGCGTCTCGCCCGCAGTTTATCAGGGAAGACGGCCCATCCCGTCTCGATGGTCCGTTTCGCCCCGCTCCTCTGTGTCTGCTGTCTGTTCCTCGCAGCGAGTGCTCTCCCGGCCGTCGCACAGGACGAGACGGCACCGTCTGATCCGCACCCGGAGATCGTCGCCGCGTACCCGGACCCGATCGCCGACGGCGACGCGGGCGAGTTCGTCGTCCTCCGGCTCCCCGCCGAGATCGATCTCGCCGGCTACGTCTTCACCGACGGCGACACGACCGTCTCGCTGTCGAACGTCTCCCGGCGCGGGCGGGTCGCTCTCTCTGCCGGACCCGATCGCGCTCGCAATCACACGGCCGCGCCGGTCGTCGCGGTCGATCGACTCGGACTCGCCAACAGCGGCGAACACCTCCAGGTGCGTCGGAACGGCACCGTCGTCGACCGAGCCGTCTATCGCGACACGGCGGCGGGCGAACGCGTCACCTGGAACGGGACCGAGCCCGTCTGGCGACCGATCGGTGCGACGAACCGGCCAGTGGTGTCGGCGGACGGCGGCCACGTCCGTGCGTTCGTGCTCCCGGACGGTCCCGCCGTGCCGATCCAGACGTTGCGTGACGCCGACGACCGCCTCCTCCTGGCGGGATACACACTCACCTCCGACCGGGTCACCGACGCGCTCGTCGCGGCACACGAACGGGGCGTCACGGTGCGGGTCCTGCTGGAGGGCGCGCCGGTCGGCGGGCGCACGCGCCAGGGCGCACAGCGACTCGACCGTCTGACCGAGGCCGGCGTCGAGGTCCGACTGATCGGCGGCGAGTACGCACGCTACGACTACCACCACGCGAAGTACGCGGTCGCCGACGAGCGCGCGCTCGTCCTCACCGAGAACTGGAAGCCGAGCGGGACCGGCGGCCACAGCAGCCGCGGCTGGGGTGTCCGAACGAACCAGTCCCGCGTCGTCGACGGCCTCGTTGCGACGTACCGGGCCGACGCCAGCGGTCGCGACGCGCGCCCCTGGTCGCAGTTTCGCCGCGGCCGCTCCTTCGAACGGGGCGCGGTCTCGAACGCGAGCTACGAGACGACCGTCGCTCCCGAGACCGTCCCCGTCGAGGAGACGACGCTGCTGGTAACTCCGGACAACGCCGAGCCGCGACTGGTCGATCGGCTGGACGGAGCACAGAGCTCGATCGACGTGATACAGGTGTCGGTGGGCTGGGACAGCACCCTCGCGGCCGCGCTCCGTCGCGCCGCCGACCGCGGAGTCCGCGTTCGCCTCCTGCTGTCCAGCGCGTGGTACGTCCGTGAGGACAACGAGCGGCTCGCCGAGCGCTTCGAGGAGTGGGCCAGCGCCAACGACGCGCCCCTGTCAGTTCGCCTCGCCGACCCTGCGGGACGCTACGAGAAGATCCACGCGAAGGGCGCGATCGTCGACGACCGCCGCGTCGTCCTCGGGAGCCTCAACTGGAACGACCAGGCGGCCGCGAACAACCGCGAGACCCTCCTCTTGCTGCGTGGCTCTGCGGTGGCCGACTACTACGGGACGGTGTTCGACGCCGACTGGCGGGGCGGTCGCTCGCCGCTGCCCTACGGATTGCTCGCGGCGGTCGCTGGCTGTCTCGGACTGGCCGCGATCGTCGGCGGGAAAATCAGGTTCGAACGGCGATAGGTCAGTCCTGGCTCAGCACGCCCGTACTCTGTAGCTCCTCGTCGATTTCGGCGTCGGCCATCTTCTCGACCAGCGCGTCGATCACCTGCTCGCGCATCCCCTTGACGAACTTGATGGAGCCGACGACGAGGTGGCCCCCGCCGCTGACGCCGCCGCCGTCGATCTCGTCGGTCAGCTCGGTGACGTACTCCGGAATGTCGAGGCGGACGCCGTCCGAGCGGAGGACGGCGAAGTCCGGACCGTAGCCGATCGTGATGACGGGATCGCCCGTCTTCTCGACCTTGCGGTCGTGGATCTTGCCCGTGGTCTTGCCCGGCGCGGGGTAGGTAAAGCGATGGGCGTGGTGTTCCACGTCGATCTGGTAGAGGTGTGCGCCGTTGTCCAGGCGCTCGTGTTCGAGGTGGTCCATCGCGGCGTCGAGCTGGGTGTCGACGTCTCGCTCGGCCCGCGTCGAGAGGAACTCCACGATCTCCTCGTGGCGGTCGCGGTCGTCGCAGTTGACGTTCAGCGCGTCGTCGATCAGTTCGCGACCGTCGTCGTACTTGAGCCAGAAGGTGGCGTAGTCGAGTGCTTCGCCGACATCTCGGAGATCTGCCTCGTCGTAGCCCTCCTGTCGGGCCAGCTTGACGTACTCGGGCATTGCCTCCCCCTCGGAGCGGTCCGAGACGCCGGCGACCGCCGGGACGTGGCGCAGCTCGTCGGTCAGCGACGGGTCGATCATGCGGGCGAGTTCGACACACATCATCCCGGTCGTGATCCGGTAGTCCTCGTCGTGGAGGTAAGGGTTGACGTGGGCGTCGATCAGCGGCTCGACGGCTTCCGGGTCGGGGTGGTGGTGGTCGACGACGACCACCGGGATGTCGTAGTGCCGGAGGTTCCGGTAGGCCGGCGTGTCCTCCTCGGTCGAGCCGTTGTCGAGCATCAGGACCAGCGGGAGCTTCTGGCCGTGACGCTCGCGGTTCTCCAGCGCGAAGTTGAGGTCGCGGGTCACGTCCTCCAGCTCGTAGTAGGGTGCCTTGCTCGGCAGCCGCTTGAGCATGTGTCGGCCGGCCTCGTCGTCCTGGTAGTGCTGTGCGACGAACCGCTCCAGCGCGAGCTGTAGCGGGACGCTGGCACAGAGGCCGTCGCCGTCGGCATGGTGTCGCATCCGGATCGGCCGCCCTTCGAGGACGGTCCGACGGAGCTGTCGGGCCACGTCTCTGAGATCGTCCCACAGCTTCTCGAAGGCCGGCCACTCCACGAGGGGGTCGATATCTGCGGGCTCGGCCGCAGCGTCCAGCGCCTCGTCGATGTCGTCACGGACCGCCTGCTCGCGGTCGCCCTCGAGGACGGTCAGCTCCTCGACCTCGACCTGGACGCCGCCGTTGCGGCTCTCGACGCGGCCGGTCACCTCGGCCACGTCGCCGAGGTCGACGGCCGGGAACGCCCGAACGCCGGCCTCGTCGAAGGCCGCGCAGGGCACGACGCCGCTCTCGTCGCGCAGCTGGAAGATCGTCGGCCCGCCGGTCTGTTTGATCTGGAGAACTTCGCCTCGGACCGTGACGGTCTCGCCGGTCGCGTCCGCGAGATCGTCGACGACGGCGTCGGACCCGCGGCCGACCGATTCGGTCGTGTAGTCGGCGAACTGGACCTCTTCGAAGCTCACGTCGCCGTTCTCTCTGACCTGGGCGAGTTCGACGACGAGTTCGTCGCCCACGTCGTAGTCGCCGACGAGGTTCGAGTCGTGGACGAGTCCAGACAGTTCCTCGGAGAGATCGACGAAGACGCCGTACTCGACGACGCCGTTGACTGTACCAACGTAGCAGCTGCCTTCCTCGACGTCGTCGAGGGTGCAGCCGTCAGCGAGTTCGTAGACGACGGTTCCCCCGTCGGGAACCGGGGCACCCGTGTCGGTGCCGGCTGGCGGAGACATTTGACCTGTCTTGGTCGCTACCGCGCTTTTATGCTTCGGTATCGGCGCGTCAGCTAGCAGCGGCTGAGTCCCGGGTGATTGATGATGCTGACACACCGAACACAGTGCGGAAGGGCTCGAAAGCCGAGCGAAGTCTTTCGGTGTGTTCGCCGCTCGCGACGTTCGCCACCGTCCCCGACACGTTCCTCGGAAAGTTTAGAAGGCGCGATACCACACGTTCAGACATGGGCCTGTTTCGCTCGAGCGGGATCCTCGGCATCGCCGACTCCGCGCTCGAGTTCGCCCTCGCGGCGTCGGAGGAGAGCCACCCCAACGAGTACATGGGGATCCTGCGCGGCGAGGACGCACGCAAACTCGGGCTGGACGAGGACGGCACGGTACTGTCCGACGTGCTCGTGATCCCCGGAACGGAATCGAACCCGGTGAGCGCGACGCTCAAGACGAGCATGGTACCCAACGACCTGCGGGCCGCGGGATCGATCCACTCCCACCCCAACGGCGTGCTCAAGCCGAGTGACGCCGACCTGCAGACGTTCGGCCGCGGCGACGTCCACATCATCGTCGGCGCTCCCTACGACAAGGGCGACTGGCAGGCGTTCGACAACGAGGGCCAGCCGATCGAACTCGACGTGCTGGACGTGGAACCGCCCGAAGAGGAGTTCTTCGACTTCACCCAGGCGGACATCGACGCCGAGTTGCGGGAGGACGAGTGGTGACCCGCGACGTCGTCGCCCAGGGGACATTCGACATCCTCCACCCCGGCCACGTCCACTACCTGCGCGAGGCGAAGGCGATGGGCGACCGACTCCACGTCATCGTCGCCCGCAGCGAGAACGTCACGCACAAAGCGCCACCGGTCGTCCCCGACCGCCAGCGCGTCGAGATGGTCGAGGCGCTCGATCCCGTCGACTACGCCCGACTGGGCCATCCTGAGGACATCTTCGTCCCCATCGAGCAGATCGAACCCGACGTGATCGCGCTGGGCTACGACCAGCACCACGAGGTCGAGGGGATCGAGACGGCGCTCGACGAGCGCGGCCTGGACTGCGAGGTCCGCCGGGCCGGGCCGCGAAAAGCCAGCGAGGAGGAGATCCTCTCGACGGGCTCGATCATCGAGAAGATTCTGGACGAACGGAGCTGACTGGATCGAGGTCGTCGTTCTCAGTCTCGCGCACAGCGGCTGATCCGTGAGTGTGCGCATCGACCTTTTCTGCGTCGGGTTTCCTCACTCGCTGCGCTCGTTGCGGGAACCTCTCCTCGAAAAACGTCGGTGAAAAAGGCCGACGGCTCGACCACTGGTCTCGCCGTCGGTGAACTGCGCTCGCGCCTTTTTCACCACCGGGAGAGCAAGCTCTCTCGAGCCGTTCAGGAGGACCACGTTTTTGCGCAAGCGGTTCGCGAGCACAGCGAGCGAACCCGCAGCAGAAAAAGGTGCTCTTACAGCAGGCCGGCGTCGTCGAGTCGCTCGACGGCCGTTTCGAGTCGTTCCTTGCTGTTGGCGTAGGAGATGCGCGCGTACCCGGGCGTCCCGAAGGCGTGGCCGGGCACGGTCGCGACGTGGGCTTCCTCGATGGCTTCCTCGCACCACGCGTCGTCGTCGCCGTCGGGCGCGACCTCGGGCATCATGTAGAAGGCTCCCTGGGGGTCGGGGACGTGGACGCCTCGCTCCTCGAAGAGGTCCTTGAGGAAGGTCCGGCGCTCGTCGAAGGCCTCGACCATCTCCTGGACTTCGTCCTCGGTGTTGCGGATCGCCTCGACGCCCGCGTGCTGGACGAAGTTGACGGCACAGGAGACCGAGTGGCCGTGGACCTTCCCGGCCTCGTCGATCAGCTCTTCGGGGCCGGCGAAGTAGCCCAGCCGCCAGCCGGTCATCGAGTAGGCCTTCGAGAAGCCGTTGAGCGTGATCGTCCGGTCTTCCATGCCCTCCAGCGTCCCCAGCGAGGTCGCCTCGCGGCCGTCGTAGGTGATCTCCTTGTAGATCTCGTCGGAGATGACCTGGAAGTCGTGCTCGATGGCCAGGTCGCGAACGCCTTCGAGGGCCTCGTCGGTGTAGACCGCACCGTGGGGGTTGCCCGGGGAGTTGACGACCAGCAGTTCCGTGTCGTCGCTCACCGTCTCGGCGAGGTCGTCGAGCGCGCCCGCGAGCTGGAAGTCGTGGGCCGCGGTGTCGACGCGTTGTAGCGAGCCGTCGGCGAGTTTCACCATCGCCTCGTAGGAGACCCACGCCGGGTCCAGCAGGACGACCTCGTCGCCGTCGTCGATCAGCGTCTGGAAGATCTCGTAGAGGGCCTGCTTGCCGCCGGGCGTGACCATGAGGTTGTCCTCGTCGTACTGGGTCAGCCCGTCGTCGTGGAGCTTCTCGGCGATGGCCGTCTTGAGCTCGGGGATGCCACTGGTGGGCGTGTAGCCCGTGTGGCCGGCGTCGAGGGCCTCCTTGGCGGCGTCTTTGATGTTCTCGGGCGTGTCGAAGTCCGGTTCACCGACGCTCAGGTCGACCACGTCGACTCCCTGGGCCTCCAGTTCGGCGGCCTTGTTGCTGATCGCGAGCGTCGCGCTCGGTTCGACTCGTCCTACACGTGCGGCGAAGTCCTGTGTCATTGTAGTACTCTCTGTCGTTGTCGTCGCTGCGCGCTCACTGTCGCAGTTCCGTCGCGAGCGAGACGGCACTGTCGACGGCGTCGCCGCCTTTGTCGGTTCGTGCCGTCGCCTCGTCCTGGCTCATGCCCGGGCCGATGACGCCCATCGTCACTGGGGTGTCGCGGTCGAGGCTGACCCGCGTCAGTCCCTGCGCGGCGGCGTCGGCGATGACCTGATCGTGGTCGGTGTCGCCGGTGACGATCGCGCCCAGCACCGCGACGGCGTCGATGTCGTCGCGCCGTGCCAGCCGGTCTGCGGCCAGCGGCGTGTCGTAGGACCCCGGCACCTCGCGGGTCGCGACGATCGTCGCGTCCTGGCCCTTTGCGGCCTCGCGAGCCGACGCTTCCATCGCTTCGATAACCTGCCCGTGTTTGTCGTACTGGGCGACGACGAGCCCGAGCTGCACCATACCCGAGTGGCGAGTGGGAGAGCTAAAAGAAGTACCGCTTACGGCCGAGTCCGCGACGATCGGCGGCGTCGATCTACCACGAACCAGAAGTATTCTAAACGGCCCTCGTTTCAGTGGCCGGTATGCATTCGTCGGGCCCCGACACCGACGCCGAGCGCCCTCCACAGGAGACCGACGGTGGTGCCGGCGACCCCAGCGACGACGGCCGATCGCTCCGGACGCTGGCGACGACGACTGCCGGTCTGATCCTCGCGGTGACGATCCTGGGTCTCGTCCTCCGGCTGGCCTTCCTGGGTGATCGCATCGCCCACTGGGACGAAGCGCGCGTCGGCTACTGGATCACCTACTACGTCGAGACGGGGTCGTTCGCCTACCGCCGGATCATCCACGGTCCCTTCGTCCAGCACGTCAACGGCTGGCTGTTCCCGCTGGTGGGTGCCAACGACTTCACGATGCGGCTCCCGGTCGCGCTGATCAGCGCGACGCTCCCGCTGTCGGCGCTGCTGTTTCGCGAGCACCTCCGCAGGGTCGAACTGCTCGCGATGGCGCTCTTTCTGGCCGTCAACCCCGTCGTCCTCTACTACTCGCGGTTCATGCGCAGCGACCTGCTGGTCGCGACGTTCATGTTCTTCGCGCTGGGCGCGCTGGTGCGGTTCTACGACACGCGGCGCTGGCGCTACGTCTACGCCGCCGGGGCGCTGATGGCGTGTGGCTTCGCCTCGAAAGAGAACGCGATTCTCTACGTGCTGACGTGGCTCGGCGCGGTCGGTCTGCTCGCCGACCAGGCGCTGTATCGCCCCCGGAACGACGCGAGTGGCGCGCGGCTCCTCCTGGCGAAACTGCGGGCGCTGGCCGGTCGCGTCCGCGGGGGCGCGCCGACGGACGGCGGTTCCCCGTCGGAGCGGTCTCCGGGCTGGCGCTCCCGAGGCGGGCGGATACTGCTACATCTCGTCGGCGTCGCCGCGGTCTTTCTCGCGCTCAGCCTGTTCTTCTACGCACCGCGAGGCGCGGGCGAGGCGGGACTGTACCACCCGCCGGGGACGACAGAGCAGGTGATGCTCTGGCAGGCCGTCGGGGACCCGGCGCAGTTGCCGACGCTCCTCGAAGAGACCTGGGCCCACGTTCGGTTCGAGTACGGCGAGTGGTTCGGACAGGCCGGCGAGAGCGGCGAGGAGAGCATCGCCAGCACGTACGTCGAGTATCTCGGCCGGTTCGTCCGGGTCATGGGGCTGAAGGCAGCGCCCCTGACGGTGCTCTCGGTCGTCGGGTTCGCCGCCGAGCGATACGGGCGCGCGGAGAGCCGGAACCTCGTGATGCTCGCCGGCTACTGCGGGTTCGTCTCGGTGCTTGGCTACCCGCTGGGGACGGACATCTTCGGGGCCTGGCTCGTCGTCCACGCGCTCGTCCCGCTCTCGATTCCGGCCGCCGTGGGGCTCGCCCGGATCGTCGACTGGGCGCGGGGCGCGTTCGTCGCGGACGACGCGGTCGGGCTCGCGACCGCCGCGGCCGTTCTGCTGCTCGTCGGCGGCGCGACCGCGGGCGTCGTCACGAACTCGGTGTACCTCGACGACCAGTCCGAGGACAACTATCTGGTACAGTACGCCCAGCCCGGCGACAGCCCGCGGGCCGAACTCGAAGCGATCGACCGGGCGGCCGACGACGACCGACCCGGGCCGGACGTGTTGCTGTTCTACGGCGAGGAGGGGGACCGCTGGGCCGACGACGAGGCCCTCGTCGAGCGGGACCGGGCCGGCTGGAACCGCTCGAAGTTCAACTATCGACCCCTCTGTAGCAAGTGGTTCAACGCGCTGCCGCTGCCCTGGTACTTCGCCACCAGCGACGCCGACGTGGACTGTGCGAGGACGCCCGGCAACGTCACGGACCGACTGGACGACAGGCCGCCGGCCGTCGTCGTCACGGTCGCCTCGGACCAGACGACTCCCGAGACGGCGCTGGATGACGCGTACAGCCGAGAGACCTACGAGATGCGAGCGTACGGCACGCGGATGGTGTTCTGGGTCCACGAGGACGTCGAGCGCGACCGTTCCGTGAGGCAACGCTTAAGCGGGTCGGTCGGAACCCCTCGCACATGACCATCTCGACACCAGGCGTGACGCTGGGCGTCGTCGGCGGCGGTCAGCTCGGACGGATGCTGGCGGAGGCCGCCGCGCCGCTGGGCGTCGATCTCGTCGTGACCGATCCGACCGAAGACCCGCCGGCCGGCCCGGTCGCGAGCGACGCGCTCGTCGGCGAGTTCGACGAGGTCTCGACGATTCGAGCCGTCGCCGAGCGCGCCGACTACCTCACCTTCGAGATCGAGCTGACCGACCCGGACGCACTGGAGACGGTCGCGGCCGAAACCGGCGTCCCGGTACACCCGAAGCCGGACACGCTCCGTCTCATTCAGGACAAACTCGTCCAGAAGCGCCGCCTCGGCGACGCTGGCGTCCCGGTCCCGGCCTTCCGGCAGGTCGACGACGAAGACGACCTCCGGGCGGCGGGCGAGGAACTGGGCTATCCGCTGATGCTCAAAGCCCGCGAAGGCGGCTACGACGGGCGCGGCAACTACCCGGTCGAGTCGCCCGACGACGTGACCGACGCACTCGACGCGATCCAGGGGCCGGCGATGGCCGAGGAGATGATCGACTTCGAGCGAGAGCTGGCCGTGATGGGCTGTCTTGGGGCCGACGAGCGCGACACGTTCCCGGTCACCGAGACGATCCACCGCGAGGAGATCCTCCGAGAGACGGTCTCTCCCCCGCGGGCCGACGACGACGTTCGAGAGCGGGCCAGAGCGGTCGCGCTCGACGTACTCGACGCGATGGAGGGGCGGGGCGTCTACGGGATCGAGCTGTTCGAGACGAGCGACGGCGAGATCCTGCTCAACGAGATCGCGCCCCGCCCCCACAACTCGGGCCACTGGACCATCGAAGGGTGTCACACCTCGCAGTTCGAACAGCACGTTCGGGCCGTCACCGGACGAGCACTCGGGACGACCGAGCGCCGCGGACCGACGGTTTCGACCAACGTGCTGGGCGACGTAGCGGACCGCCAGCGGGCGACACTGTCCGGCGAAGACGCGGTCTTCGAGACGCCTCGGGCACACCTCCACTGGTACGGAAAGCGCGAGGTGTACCGGCTCCGGAAGATGGGACACGTGACCCTCGTCGGCGACGGCGAGACGACGGGCGAACTACTCGCGGACGTTCGGGAACTGCGAGAGCAACTGACCTTCCAGTCTCGCTCGCAGTGAGCACTGTCCGTCTCGGTTCGTGTCGAGCGTGGCGAGGCCATGTCCAGTCCCCGCCACGGGAAGAGAGTCGTGCCGCGTGCCTCTGATAGGAACCGCACTCTCAGTTTCGTCCCGGTCGAGATAAATCTCAGTTACAGTTCCGCGAGGCGTTTTGCTAATAGTTAGTACTTTTCTGAACGGCTGTCGTACTGTCTGACATGTCCGAGTTACCAGACGACTTTCCCGAGTGGCTCACGGCGGAGCGCCACGCCCACTACACCCGGCCGCCGACGCTCGCCTACCAGCTCTCGCGCGCGTACCCCAACATCGACACCGAGTCCGAGCTGTACCGTGCGGCCCACCGGGACATCGTCCGCCAGTACGAGGCCGGCACGACTCCGGAACAGATCTTCTCGAACTTCCTGTCGATGGTCCGCGATGCCGGGGGCGTCCTCCCGGTCGCGCTGGTCGACCGCCCCGACGGTGACCGGCTCGTCGCCGACCCCGGTGGCGACACGCTGCTGGAGTTCGGTCTCGACGACGAGGAGTACATGGAGTTCCGCGAACTCTCCCGGACGGACTTCGACGACATGAGTCGCGAGGAGCTGATCGATCTCCTCGTCTCGCTCCAGGACGCCGTCGAGTGACCGGCGACGGATCGCCCACACTTACGGCCCAGCGGGACGGAGAGCCGCTCATGACAGAGCCAGAGAGCGTGCAGTCGCTGATCGACCAGCTCCGCGAGGAAGCCGAGATGGACCGCCCGGACGAGGCGACCCCCGACGTGGGGATCATCATGGGCTCGGACTCGGACCTGGCGACGATGGCCGGCGGCAAGGGCAAGCGTCCGGGTGCCTACGCCGCCCTCGCCGAGGAACTGGACTTCGCCGAACAGACCGACTTTACCGACGCGCCCGAGGCCCGCTTTACGTTCGAGTCGTTCGTCGTCTCGGCTCACCGGACGCCGGAACTGATGTACGCCTACGCCGAGACGGCCGAGGCCCGCGGTCTGGATGTCGTCATCGCGGGCGCGGGCGGGAAGAGCGCGGACCTCCCGAACATGACCGCCTCGATCGCCTACCCGCTACCGGTGATCGGCGTTCCGGTCCAGGAGAAGTCCGTCGACAGCGTCATCGGAATGCCACAGGGTGCGCCGATCACGGCGGTCGACGCCGGCAAGTCGTTCAACGCCGCTCTCACCGCGGCCCAGATCCTCTCGCGGAAACACCCGGAGCTCCGCGAGCGCCTGCAGGCGTACCACGACGAACTACAGGACGAGGTCGGCACGGTGTCTCGCGATCTGCACGAGCTGGGGACGCCGGGTTTCAAAGCCGAGTACTGGGACGAGGAGTAGGGCGGCCCGAGCGAAGCGAGTGGACGCTTTTTGACCCACGTTTTTGCGCGAGGGTACCCGCAGCGAAGCGAGGATACCCGACGCGGAAAAAGGTGGAGCTGCACGAGCTGGGGACGCCGGGTTTCAAAGCCGAGTACTGGGACGAGGAGTAGGGCGGCTGAACCGGCTCTCGACGTGTTCCCAGCACCGACGGCCGGGCGTGGCTGTCGTAGGCCACTGAAATCCCCGGAAATCACAAGAATCAACCCTTATATGCCAGCGGTCGATAGTCACAAACGATAGGAGATTCCGGAATGAGTAATCCATGGATTGCGATCGGCGCGCTCGCGCTCGTCGGCGTCCTGATTCCGTTGAGCATGATATCGGTATCGGCGCTGTTACGACCGAGCGTGCCCGAACAAGGCAAACGCGCCACCTACGAGAGCGGTGAAATCCCGACCGGCAGCAGCCAGCAGATCAGATTCAACATCCAGTACTACATGGTCGCGCTGCTGTTCGTCGTCTTCGACATCGAGACCGTCCTCATCTTCCCCTGGACGGTCATCTATCGGGACGCGGTCGGTGCCCTCGGCTACGAGCAGGTGCTGTTCCCCATGCTTCTGTTCCTCGGGGTCCTGGTCGCGGGGCTCGCCTGGGCGTGGCGCAACGGCGCTGTACAGTGGGTCAAAAGCCCGCGGGCAACTCGGCAACTGAGTACGAACAATGAGTAGTGACCAACCAACACCCGGCGACGCACAGTCTACACAGGAAGCCCGGATCGGGAGCGGTGCCGACGACCGCTTCAACTCGAAGCTTCGGGAGGCGTTCGGTTCGACGCCGTTCATCCTCACGAAGTTCGACAAGTTCATGAACTGGGTGCGCGGCTCCTCGATGTTCATGCTGCAGTTCGGGATCGCCTGTTGCAGCATCGAGATGATGCACACCTACGCGGTCAAACACGACCTCGACCGCTTCGGTGCCGGCGTCCCGCGCGCCTCGCCACGACAGGCGGACGTGATCATCGTCCCCGGGACGATCGTCTCCAAGTTCGCCCCGCGGATGAAGCGGGTCTACGACCAGATGCCCGAGCCGAAGTTCGTCGTCTCGATGGGATCGTGTACTATCTCTGGGGGCCCGTTCCAGGAGGGGTACAACGTCATCAAGGGTGCCGAGGAGGTCATTCCGGTGGACATCCACGTCCCCGGCTGCCCGCCCCGCCCCGAGGCGCTGATCTACGGCGTCGCGAAACTCCAGGAGCGGATCGCCAACGGCGAGTCCGCGCCGGTCACGGTCAAGCCATACGAGCTCGAACAGTTCGGCGACCTCGAACAGGACGAACTCGTCGACAAACTGGCCGCCGAGATCGACGAGGAGGACCTCGTGATGCGGTACAACTGGGCTGATTCGCCATGACTCGGAGGTGTCTCGCATGAGTCTCGAAGAACCTGAACCGTCGACACAGCTCGACGTCGGCGTCACGGACGACGGACTGGACTACGACCAGATCGAGGCGCTGATCGACGACTACGTCATCGGTCGCGAGAGCCACGTCAACGCAGAGGGATTCGTCATCCGACCCGACGACGTGCAGGCCGTGCTCTCGACTCTGAAGACCGAGGCCGGGTTCGACTTCTGTTCCTGTGTCACCGCACAGGAGTACCAGGACCGCTACGAGTCGATCTACCACCTCAAAAAGTACGACGACCCGACCCAAGAAGTCAGCGTCGTCGTGCCCTCGCCGCGTGACGATCCACACAACCAGTCCGGGGCCGAGGTCTTCGAGACCGCCGACTGGCACGAGCGCGAGGCCTACGACCTCGTGGGGATCGAGTACGACGACCATCCGGATCTCCGCCGTATTCTCCTCCCCGAAACGTGGCAGGGTCACCCCCTCTCGCTGGACTACAACCAGGACAAGCCACAGATCGTCCCACTGCGGGAACACGCGAACCCGCTGCAAGACGACAAGCGGAGCCCGAACGACCCGGACACGATGTTCGTCAACATCGGGCCACACCACCCGGCGACTCACGGTGTGCTCCACATCAAGACCGCACTCGACGGCGAGCAGATCGCCGATCTCGAACCCGACATCGGCTACCTCCACCGCTGTGAGGAGCAGATGTGCCAGCAGGGGACCTATCGCCACCAGATCATGCCGTACCCGGACCGCTGGGACTACATCTCGGCCGGCCTGCTCAACGAGTGGGCCTACGCCCGCGCGGCCGAGGACCTGGCGGACATCGACGTGCCGGAGTACGCGCAGGTCATCCGAACGATGGGCGCAGAGATGTCTCGGATCGCCGCACACATGCTCGCGGTGTCGACGTTCGCGCTGGACATCAACGGGGACTTCACCGCGACGTTCATGTACGGCATCCGCGACCGCGAAGTCGTCCAGAACCTCCTCGAAGACCTGACCGGCCAGCGGCTGATGTTCAACTACTTCCGGCTGGGCGGCGTGGCCTGGGACCTGCCCGAGCCCCGCGAGGAGTACTTCGAGAAGGTCCGTGACTTCGTCGACGGCCTCCCGGAGAAGCTCACCGAGTACCACGACCTGCTGACGAACAACGAGATTCTCCAGATGCGGACCGTCGACACGGGCGTCCTGCCGCCGGAAGACGCCAAGAGCTACGGTGCGACGGGCCCGGTCGCACGCGGTTCCGGCATCGACTACGACCTCCGTCGGGACGACCCCTACGGCTACTACGACGAACTCGACTGGGACGTCGTCACCGAGGACGGCTGTGACAACTTCTCGCGCCTGCTCGTCCGCATGCGCGAGGTCGAGGAGTCGGCCAAGATCATCGAGCAGTGTGTCGACCTGCTGGAAGACTGGCCCGAAGACGAGCGCGAGATCCAGGCCAACGTGCCCCGCACGCTGCGCCCGGATCCCGACCGCGAGATCTACCGCGCGGTCGAGGGTGCGAAAGGCGAGTTGGGGATCTACATCCGCTCGGACGGTACCGACAAACCGGCGCGGTTCAAGATCCGCAGCCCGTGTTTCAGCAACCTCCACACGCTGCCGACGATGTCGGAAGGCGAGTACATCCCTGACATGATCGCCTCGCTGGGCAGCCTCGACATCGTGCTCGGGGAGGTGGACCGGTAATGCAATCCGAGACGCCGCTTCCCGACACGCTCGCGAACCTGCTCGGACTGGACCCGTCGAACCCGCTGGTCCTGTTCGTGATGGCGGTCGTCGCGTCCGGTGTGATCGCGTCGGGTCTGCTCGCCCTGGTCGCCGTCTCGGGGATCTGGGGCAAGCGAAAGATCACGGCAGCGTTCACCGACCGGATCGCGGTCAACCGACACGGGCCGGCAGGCATCCTGATCATCCCGGCAGACGCGCTCCGCCTCCTCTCGAAGGAACTGATCATTCCGGAGGGCGTCGACCGTCCGGCCTGGGACCTGGGGCCGCTCATCATGGTCTTCTCGGCGCTGGCCGGCTTCGCCGTCATTCCCATGGGGAACGGCATCCAGATCGCCGACCCGGAGACGGGACTGGCCTACGTGTTCGCGATGGCCTCTGTCGCCTCGCTGGGCCTCGTGATGGCCGGCTACTCGTCGAACAACAAGTACTCGTTCCTCGGGGGGCTGCGCGCGGTCGCGCAGAACCTCGCCTACGAGATTCCGCTGATCCTGACGGGGATGTCCGTGGCGCTGTTCGCCGGGACGCTCCGCCTGAGCGAGATCGTCGCGGCCCAGAGCACGACGCTGTTTAGTCTCGGCGGCCTCGCGATCCCGTCGTGGTACGCGTTCGTCAACCCCTTCGCGTTCGTGCTGTTCATGGTCGCGAACCTCGCGGAGGTGGGACGGAACCCGTTCGACATTCCCGAAGCGCCGACCGAGATCGTCGCCGGGTGGCAGACCGAGTACTCCTCGGTGTACTTCGTGCTCGCGTACCTCTCGGAGTTCATCCACATCTTCCTCGGCGGTGCGATCATCGCGACGATCTTCCTGGGCGGTCCGGCCGGCCCGGTGCTGCCGGGCATCGTCTGGTTCCTGATCAAGATCGTCGGGATCTACCTGTTCACCCAGTGGGCGCGTTCCGCGATCCCACGGGTCCGGATCGACCAGCTCATCGAGATCGGCTGGAAGGGGCTGCTCGTGCTTGCCTTCGCGAACCTGCTCCTGACGGCCGGAATCGTCGGGGTGATCGCCTGATGAACGCGACGACCACAACCCGAGGTGACCTGCTATGATCGGAATCCTGAAATCGATGGCAACGACGATGAAGCACGCGCTGGACGGCGAGACCTTCACGGTCTCGTACCCCGAAGAGGTACCCGAAGTGAGCCCGCGCTTCCGCGGTGTCCACAAGTTCAGCCAGGAGCGGTGTATCTGGTGTCGCCAGTGCGAGAACGTCTGTCCGAACAACACGATCCAGATCGTCACGGACGACCAGCGCAACGGCGAGCAGTACAACCTCCACATCGGCCAGTGTATCTACTGCCGACTCTGCGAGGAGGTGTGTCCGGTCGACGCCATCCTGCTGACCCAGAACTTCGAGTTCACGGCCGACACCAAAGACGAGTTCGCCTACAACAAAGAACAGCTGAAGAACGTCCCGTGGTACAAGGACATCGACCCGCTGCAGTCGCGTGAACCCGACCGCGGCGCGTGGATCGGCGAGGGCGACGGCGAAGTCGACTATCAGTAGACAGTCGTCGCCGGCGACTGTGTCGCCGGCTCACTCGCTTGCGCGAAGTTCAGGGCACCTTTTTAGGCTGTCAGAGAACCCGTTCGAGAGCGACGCGACGAACCCGACCGCAGGCCCTTTGTCGGGCGCTCGCCGCGCGCGCCGCGTGCCGGCCGCAGATTCGGAGAGGGTGGTCGCCGGACCAGACCACTATTCTGTGGGGCTTTCCCCCTCACTCGGCAACATTATCCGGGAATTGCTGTTAGCGAGTGCCAAACCGGCCGTGTTCTGACGAACGGAAAGAGGAATCTTCAAAAGCGCGCCGGCAAGACTGTGCAACAATGATGGGACTGTACGAGACAATAGCGTTCGTGCTGTTCGCGGTGGTTACCATTGCGAGCAGCTGGGGCGTCGTGCTCGTCCGCGACGTCTGGCACTCGGCGCTGTTACTGGGCGTGGCGTTACTGAGCGTCGCGGTCCACTACCTCATGCTCAGGGCCGAGTTCGTCGCCGCGATGCAGATCCTCGTCTACGTCGGCGGGGTTCTGATCCTGATCACGTTCGCGGTGATGCTCACGCGCAAAGACGAGAGCGTCGTCGAGGTGGGGGCATGAGCCGTCCACAGCTCCACACCGGAACTTCCCTGTGGCCCGGACTGGCGGCGGTCGCGCTCTTTGGGGTCCTCGCGGCCGCGTTCCTCGGGGCGTCGCTGCCAGAGCCCGCTGGCTTCGGGGCCGACGCACAGATCGTCAAGAGCATCGGGGCGGCGATGTTCAACATCGACCCGACGGCGATCATGGACGAGGGTGCGATCCCGAGTGAGGGCTTCCTCGCGCTGTTCCTCATCATCGCCGTGGTGCTCGACGCGGCACTCGACGGCGCGCTGATGCTCGCCGAACGCGACGAGGACCACTCCGGAGGTGAGAGCCGGTGATCCCCACGCAGTACTATCTGTTGCTCTCGGCCGCGGTCTTCTGTATCGGGATCTTCGGCGTCCTCACCCGCCGGAACGCGCTCATCTTCCTGATGTCCGTCGAGCTGATCCTCAACGCCGCCAACATCAACCTCGTGGCGTTCTCGTTTCAGTACGGGAACCTCTCGGGGCAGGTGTTTGCGCTCTTCGCGATGGGGCTGGCGGCCGCAGAGGTCGCCGTCGGGCTCGGGATCGTCCTCGTACTGTACCGCAACTTCTCGGACATCGACGTGACCGAGGCGACGACAATGAGGTGGTAACATGACTGCATTCGACTACGCACCCGCGATCGCGTTGCTTCCGTTCGTATCGTTCCTCGTCGCGCTGTTCGGCGGGCAGTACCTCCCGAAGAAGGGGGCTCTGGCCGGGATCGCAGCCACGGCCGGTTCGCTAGTGCTGTCGGCGTGGGTCGCGCTGACCGTCGCCGGGGGCCAGACGTACAACGAGGCGCTGTACACCTTCACGGCGGGGCTGGAGACGTTCGAACTCCACCTCGGGATCCTCATCGATCCGCTGACGGCGCTGATGCTGTTGATCGTCTCCTTTATCGCCCTGCTCGTCCACGTCTTCTCGCTTGGCTACATGAACGACGAGGGCGAGACGGGCCTCCCACGCTACTACGCCGGGCTCGGGCTGTTCACCGCGAGCATGCTCGGGTTCGTCTACGCCGACAACATCCTGATGGCGTTCATGTTCTTCGAGCTGGTCGGCCTCTGTTCGTACCTCCTGATCGGCTTCAACTTCCGGGAAGCAGGCCCGCCAAGCGCCGCCAAGAAGGCGTTCCTGGTCACTCGTTTCGGTGACTACTTCTTCCTGATCGGCGTCGTCGGCATCTTCGTCACCTTCGCTGGAGCGACCCAGACGCCCGGTCTGTTCGCTGGCGAGGGTTCGTTCCCGGTCGTCGCAGAACACGCGATCATGGACGGCGCGACCGAGGGGCTGAACACCTTCGGCTTCGAGCCCCAGACGTGGTTCACGATCCTCGGACTGCTCGTGCTCGGCGGCGTGATGGGCAAGTCCGCGCAGTTCCCGCTGCACACGTGGCTGCCCGACGCGATGGAAGGTCCGACGCCGGTCTCGGCGCTGATCCACGCGGCGACGATGGTCGCGGCCGGTGTCTACCTCGTCGCGCGGATGTACGGCTTCTACGCGCTGACGCCGACGACGCTCGCGGTGATCGCGCTCGTCGGCGGCTTCACGGCCCTGTTCGCGGCGACGATGGGCGTCGTCAAGCAGGAACTCAAGCAGGTGCTCGCCTACTCCACGATCTCACAGTACGGCTACATGATGCTCGCGCTGGGGTCGGGTGGCTACATCGCCGCCGTCTTCCACCTGACCACCCACGCGGTGTTCAAGGCGCTCCTGTTCCTCGGTGCCGGTGCGGTGATCATCGCGATGCATCACGAGGAGAACATGTGGGAGATGGGCGGACTCAAGGACAAGATGCCCGTCACCTACTACACGTTCCTCGCGGGCTCGCTCGCGCTGGCTGGCATCGTTCCCTTCGCCGGCTTCTGGTCGAAAGACGAGGTACTGTACGAGGCCCTGATCCACGGGTTCGGGACCGAGGGCGGTCTCGGTACCGTCTTCCTCGTCGCGTACGCGATGGGACTGCTCGCCGTCTTCTTCACCGGCTTCTACACCTTCCGGATGGTCTACCTGACCTTCCACGGTGAGCCCCGGACCGAGACGGCCAAGAAGCCCCACGGCGTTCGCTGGAACGTCAAGGGACCGCTGACGGTCCTGGGCATTCTCGCGACGACGATCGGCTTCGTCAACCTCGCCCCGGTCAAGAAGCTCACCGGCCTCGAGGTCGACTTCCTCCACAAGTGGCTACTCGGTGGGGAAGGGTCCGGCTGGGAGGCACTGCTAACCGGCTACCACCACTACGAGGCGGTTCTCCACGACGGGCCGGCACACGTCCTCGTCGGTGAGCCACTCGGGGCGACGGGGACGCTGATCGCCTCCGCGCTCCTCTCTCTCGGTCTCGCGGTCGCTGGCGTCCTCGCCGCACGCTCGCTGTACAAGGTGCCCGAACCGGTCGAACACACGGACAAACTCGGCTCGATCAAGACGCTGCTCATGCACAACTACTACCAGGACGAGTATCAGGTCTGGCTCGCGACGGGGTTCACCTACCCCCTCTCACGGGCCGCAGACAAGTTCGATCAGGGCGTGATCGACGGCGTCGTCAACGGAATTAGCAGCGTCAGTCTGTTCTCCGGCAGCCGCGTTCGCCGCCTCCAGACTGGCGTCGTCACCAACTACGCGCTGTTCATCACGATCGCACTGGTCGTGTTACTGGTCGTCTTCGGCCTCACAGGGGGGTGGTTCTAGATGGTCGCCGTCGCCGCACTGCTGGCCGTCACGCTGCTGGGTGCCATCGCGACCTTCCTGGTCGACGACCGCTACGCCGCGAAGTTCGCGACCGCAGTGAGCACGATCCCGCTCGTGGGCTCGGTGTGGATGTACTACGTCTACCTCACCGAGTACCAGGGCGTCGGGAACGCCTTGCTCTCGCCCGACACGGTCGCTTTCAGACAGACGATCGACTGGATCGAGCTGGGCGGCTACACGATCCAGTACTCCGTCGGACTGGACGGCGTGAGCATGCCGCTGCTGGCCCTGACCGGCATCCTGACGACGCTCGCACTCGTGAGCTCGTGGACGCCGATCGACGAGCGCCAGTCGCAGTTCTACGGACTGATGCTCCTGATGGAGGTCAGCCTCATCGGCGTCTTCTCGGCGCTCGATTTCTTCTTCTGGTTCGTCTTCTGGGAGGGCGTCCTCATCCCGATGTACCTGCTGATCGGGATCTGGGGCGGCCCGCGCCGGAAGTACGCCGCGATCAAGTTCTTCGTCTACACGAACGTGGCCTCGCTGGTCATGTTCGTGGGCTTCTTCGCGCTGGTGTTCTCGCTTGGCGACTCCATCGCGACGCTCGGCCTGCCCGAGATCACGCAGGCCCTCGTCGCCGGTGAGATGGGATCGCTGGCCGGTATCGGCGTCGCGGACCTGAAGCTGCTGGCGTTCGTGCTGATGTTCGTCGGCTTCGCGGTGAAGGTACCCGTCTTCCCGCTGCACACGTGGCTGCCCGACGCTCACGTCGAGGCACCGACGCCGGTGTCGGTGATGCTGGCCGGCGTCCTCCTGAAGATGGGGACCTACGCGCTGTTGCGGTTCAACTTCACGATGCTGTCGGACGTGGCGACGGGATCGGTCCTCGCGATCATGCCGGTCGCGATCGCGGTGATCGGCGTGTTCAGCGTCATCTACGGTGCGTTGCTCGCACTCGCACAGCGTGACCTCAAGCGCATCGTCGCGTACTCCTCGATCTCGTCGATGGGCTACGTCATCCTCGGCCTCGTCGCGTTCACGCCACACGGCATGGGCGGGGCGACCTTCCAGATGATCTCTCACGGCCTGATCTCCGGCCTGATGTTCATGGCCGTCGGCGTCATCTACAACGAGACGCACACGCGCATGGTCGGAGACATGTCTGGCCTCGCAGACCGGATGCCGTGGACGGTCGGCATCTTCGTCTCGGCAGCTTTCGGTTACATGGGGCTGCCCCTGATGAGCGGGTTCGCCGCCGAGGTGTTCATCTTCCTCGGCTCGTTCGGTGCGACCGACACGCTGGGGACGCTCGCGCCGGTGCTGACCTCCATCGCGATGTTCGGCATCGTCATCGTCGCCGGCTACCTCCTGTGGGCGATGCAGCGGACCCTCTTCGGTGGCTACGAGCTCGAAACGGACTACGAGCTCGACGGTGCGGCGTTCCACGACGTGGCACCGCTGGCAGTCCTGCTCTTGCTGGTCATCCTGCTCGGGGTCGCTCCCGACCTCTCCTACGGGATGATCCAGGAAGCGGTTAATCCGATCCTCGACATCGGAGGTGGTGTCTAATGGTACAACTTCCAACGTGGACGGCCCTCAGCCCGACGCTCCTGCTCGGTCTGACGGCGATCGTCCTCCTGCTCGTCGATAGCATCGATCCGGACTCCTCGAACAACGAACTGCTGGCCGGCGTCGCGGGGCTCGGATCACTCGCCGCCGCGGCGACGAGCGTCTGGTTCATCGTCGCCGGCACGGGCCTGCCGGCCGAGAACGGCGCGTTGATCTCCCTGTTCGACGACCAGCTCGTCGTCGACCAGATGGCGCTGTTCTTCTCGTTCCTGGTCGCCAGCGTCCTCACGCTGGTGGTCGTCGCCAGCTACGACTACATGGCGGACAAGGCCCGTCAGGCCAAGTACTACTCCCTGACGGTCATGGCCGCGACGGGGATGAGCCTGCTGGGCAGCGCCAACGGCCTCGCAGTCGCGTTCGTCGCCCTCGAACTGGCTTCCCTGCCGTCGTACGCGCTCGTGGCGATCCTCAAGACGAACAAGGGAAGCGTCGAGGCCGCACTGAAGTACTTCCTCGTCGGTGCGCTCTCCTCGGGTGTGTTCCTGTACGGCATCTCGCTGGTGTACGGTGCGACCGGCTCGCTCCAGTTCGACGCCGTGGCAGCGGCACTGACCGACGGCGTGCCCGCGGGCATCCTCGGCATCGGCGTCCTGATGATCGTCGGCGGCGTCGCGTTCAAGACCGCGAGCGTCCCCTTCCACTTCTGGGCACCGGAAGCCTACGAGGGCGCGCCGGCTCCGATCTCGGCGTTCCTCTCTTCGGCTTCCAAGGCCGCGGGCTTCGTGCTCGCGTTCCGCGTGTTCGTCACCGCGCTCATGGGCGATGCGGTCCTCGCTGCCATCGACTGGGTGCTGGTCTTCCAGGTCTTGGCCGTCGTGACGATGTTCGTCGGGAACTTCGCGGCCGCGACCCAGGAGAACGTCAAGCGGATGCTGGCCTACTCCAGCGTCGGCCACGCCGGCTACGTGCTGATCGGACTGGCCGCACTGACCGGCGGGAGTACCGACGCCTACGTGCTCGGGTCGGGGATGATGCACCTACTGGTCTACGGCTTCATGAACACGGGCGCGTTCCTGTTCATCGCGCTGGCCGAGTACTGGGACATCGGACGCACCTTCGAGGACTACAACGGGCTCGCGACCCAGGCGCCACTGGCCTGTGCGGCCATGACGGTGTTCCTGTTTAGCCTCGCTGGCCTGCCCATCGGCGGTGGCTTCTTCTCGAAGTTCAATCTGCTGATGGCGACCGTCCGCTCGGGGACGTGGTTCCTCGGTGCGGCGCTGATCATCAACAGCGCGCTGAGCCTCTACTACTACACGCGGGTCGTCAAGGCCATGTGGATCGAAGAGCCCGCCAGCAGCCTGGAGATCGAGCGGTACCCGATCGGGCTGTACACCGCAGTGCTCGTGGCTGCGCTCGTGACGGTCCTGCTCCTGCCGGGCTTCAACGCGGTGTCTCAGACCGCAGAAACCGCTGCGAGCCTGCTCTAAGCGCGCTCGTAGAGCAGGACGCCGCCGCTCTCCGCTCGCTCGACGCGACCTCGTTCTTCCAGCACGTCCAGGTGGCCGACAGCCTCGCTCATGCCCGAGAACTGCTCGGTCACGGGGAGATCACCGAACAATTCCTCCATCACGTTGACCGGCGTCGTGGGACTGTCCAGGAGCGCCTCGACGTCGTCGGTGCGGTCCTCGTGTTCGGCTCTGATGGCCTCGATGCGCGCGCTTGGCTCCTCGATGTCTCTTCTGTGGCCCGGGAGGAACCGATCGTACCCCGCCGTCGCGAGCCGATCGAGCGAGTCGTTGTATTGCGGCAGCACCCGCGGCCGCGGCTCGTCGTCGTCGGCCGGCGGCTGGAGGAAGGGGTTCGGTGTGATGTCGGCGAGGACGTTGTCGCCGACGATCGCTCGGCGTTCGCTGTCGGCCTCGAACGCGAAGAGGACCTCGCCGACAGAGTGGCCGACGAGATCGTCGACCGTGACGAGGCTGTCGTCGACGGTGATCTCGTCGCCGGCAGCGACCGACCGATCGACCGTGACGCTGGACGCGTAGTTGAGGAACGCCTCGGGCAGCTGTGTGACGGTCTCGGCCGTCTCGGCCGCCATGCCACAGCGCTCGAAGAAGTCCACGAAGTACGACTGCTCGTGATCGAGTCGTCCCGCGAAGTCTTCGAGGATCGGCGTCGCGGCGTCGCTGGCGACGATTCGAGCACCCCGTTCGCCAAAGCGGTGGGCTAGCCCGAAGTGGTCCGGGTGAGGGTGCGTGATCAACACCTGCTCGATATCGTCGGGCGCGAGCGACCGCGCCTCCAGCGCCGTCAGCAGCTCCGACCACGCTTCCTCGCTGTCGGGGCCGGGATCGACGATCGTCCGACCGGCGAGGTAGCTGTTGACTGGGCCGACCTGAAACGGCGTCGGGAGTGACACACGGCGAAACATACCACCCGTAGTTGCTCACGCTGGAAAACAGTTCTCTCAACTCCAGTCGCGCCACAAACGATTTATTCGTCCTCACCCAAAGGTCAGATATGAATCGGCACTTCGAAGACACACGGTACTACCTCACGCGCGCCGCCACGACAGCCAAGCGAGGGTTCGCCGCAGAACTCGAACCGGCCGTGACGAGAGTCCGCGAACTGATCGGCCGAGAGCCCGACCCTCCGGCCGGTCGTCTCGACGAGGTGTCGCTCGACCCGCGCGCGGTGCGAACCGCGGTCGTCGAGAGGGCCACCGACGTGATCGGGACCGTGCGCGACCGCGTCACGGCCCGACGTGGGAACGAGCGCTGATCCGGAAGACAATTCTTAAGTCTACCCCTCGAATAGCCTGCACTGTCCGGGTTGGTGATCTAGTCGGTTATGATACCTCCTTCACACGGAGGAAGTCGGCGGTTCGAATCCGCCCCAACCCATTTCTGCGACGAACGGACGTGAGGAGTGAATGCACCTCGCGGATTCGGACCCTGCGAGACGAACGCAGTGAGTCTCGCTTCGGTTCGAATCCGTCCCAACCCATTTTTGACGACACAAACCAGCGAGCGAAGCGAGCGGTCCGTGTCGTCAAAATTGGTGACACGGATTGGAAGCAGACGAGACGAGCATCGCGAGTCTCGGCGCGGTTCGAATCCGCCCCAACCCATTTCTGCGACGAACGGACGTGTGGAGTGAATAGATCTGCCGACTCGCTTTTCGACGGTCCACTCGGCGGTCCCCAACACGTAATCCGCTGGCGGTCGGGGGAGTCGTATGGGCGACGATCCACTGCACGAACGGATGGCCCGCTACGAGCAACTCGCCAGCGAGGCCAGGGAGCGTGCCAGCGAACGCGACGCCGTCGGCGACGAGGTGGGCGACCGACTCGCCGACACGATCGCCGAGGCGGTCGACGAGGCGGGTGTCTCCATCGAGGCCGTCGACCGCTCGCGAGACGGCCACAACTACCGGTTCACGGCGCGACTCGACCGCGCGGCGCTGGTCGCGGCCCTGACCGACGCTTTGCCGGCCGGGTTCGTCGTCTCGCACGTCAACGACGACGGATCGCTGAGCATCGAGTGGACGGGCTCGGACCGGACGCCGTCGAAGCGCGAACACGGGGCGGTGCTGAAAGCGATCGTCGCCGAGGCGACCGAGACCGACGCCGACGGACTCATCGAGTCGGTGCCGTCCCGGACCGCCGTCCTCGACCGGGCCGAACAACTGGGGATCGATCGGGAGGACGCTGCCGATCGGCTGAGTCGACTGGCGACGCTGGACGTGGTCGACATCGCCGACGGTCGAGTCTACCCGGACACGAACTTCTCGCGGTACTGAGTGGCTGGTGATCGACGATCCCGGCCGCTCAGTGTGTCACTCGCTGAGGTCGACCGTGCCCTTCGAGTCCCAGATCTCCATCATCAGCTGAGCGAAGGTGGCCGTTCGGACGGGGTAGCCGTCGGTGTTGGTCGCGTCGACGGGCTTGCTGGCGAGTTTCTCGACGATCGTCTCGTTGTAGTCCATGTCCGCGAGCGTCTCGCGCACGTCGAAGGTGAACGTCCCGTCGTCGTCGGTCGTGAGCCATGCGGCGGCCTGTGCCTTCTCGCTGTACTCGATCGTGTACGTCTCACCGCCGACGAGGTCGCAGATGTCGTCGAGGCGTCCGATTTCGAGATCGTCGTCGCCGACCTCGACGAACAGCGTGTCGTCGTCGATGCGGGTGTCGTACCGCTCCATACCCCTACTCGGACGGTGGGGCTCAAAAGACGTGCCGCTTTCCGGCGAGGTCGTGTGTCGCTCGCGAGATCCGCCCCCACTGTCTTGGCCCTCTGTCGCGAACTGACGACCGTGTCGCTCGCACTGACACCCACGACGGTCGCGGTGTTCGTCGGCGTCGTCCTGATCGCCGGAGCGGTCAACGGCCTTGCCGGCTTCGGATTCGCACTCGTCGGGACGATGGCACTGGCGACCGTGGTCGAACCGACGACGGCGGTCGTGTTCATGATCGTGCCGATTCTGGCGGCCAACGCCTCGCTCGTTCGGGAACTATCGGTCGAGGACGTACGCAGCTGTGGTCGCCGGTTCGGTCCGCTGCTGGCCGCGGCCCTGATCGGCACCGTCGTCGGGCTGGCCGCGGTCGACCGACTCCCCGCGGCCCCTCTCAGAGTCGGGCTCGGTGTGGTGACGCTCGGCTTCGTCGCGACGGCACAGCGAGCGGTGCCGATTCCGTGGTTCGACCGGCTGAAAGCGGGCTGTTTCGTCGAGACGCCACTGGCGATGGTCGCCATCGGCGGCGTCTCCGGCGTCCTCTTTGGCGGGACCAACGTCGGCGTCCAGCTGATCGCCTATCTGCGGAGTCGCGACCTCTCACACGAGCTGTTTGTCGGCGTCGCCGCGATGATCTTCCTGGGTCTGAACGCGGTGCGGGTCGGCGCTGCCGGGGCGCTCGGACTGTATCCCGACCTCACGACGGTGGCCCTCTCCGTCGCGGCCGCAGTGCCAGCGGTTGCAGGCGTCGCCGTCGGCCAGCGGCTTCGAGTGCGGATTCCAGAGCAGGCCCGCCGTCGCTTCGTCCTCGGGCTGCTGGCCGTCGTCGGCGTCCGGCTCGTGCTCGGCGGGCTCGGACTCGCCTGATCGCGCAGTCCTGTCGACTCTCTCACCCCTTGCCGGCGAGAGCGTGCGGTTCAAGTATTCCTCGGTGTAACAACTGGGAAATGAGACGACGGAACTTCCTCACGCGAACCGGAGCCGGCCTCGCAGGCCTGACTGCGCTGTCGGGCTGTACCGGCGACGGCGGCGACGGGACCGAGTCGGCGAGTACCGAGAGCGCGACCGACACCGAGGCCACGGAGAGCGCGACCGAGGCGGGAACGACGACCGGGACCGTCGAAGAACTGAGCGGGACGCTGTCGGTCGCGACCTACTCGTCGTTCGTCGGCGACGGCGCGGCCGGCAACTGGCTCAAATCCGAGTTCGAGTCCGAGCACCCGGAGGTGACCGTCGAGTTCGAGACGCCCGAGAACGGGCTCAACCAGTACATCCAGCGCAAGTCCGAGGGCGCGCCGATCGACGCCGACCTGTTCGTCGGGCTCAACACGGGGGAACTCGTCCGGGCCGACGAGCAACTCGACGAGACGCTGTTCGCGACCGCCAGTGACCGCATCGACGGCGCGGACACGGTCAAGTCGGAACTGCAGTTCGATCCCGACGGTCGCGTCGTCCCCTACGACACCGGGTACATCAGCCTCGTCTACGACGAGGGCGAGGTCGACGCGCCGGGCACCTTCGACGCCCTGCTCGAACCCGCCTACGAGGACGCGCTGATCGCCCAGAACGCCCAGCAGTCCGACCCCGGTCGCGCGTTCCTGCTGTGGACGATCTACAACAAGGACCCCGACGGCTATCTCGACTACTGGGAGGGGCTGGTCGACAACGGCGTCACGATCCTCTCGGACTGGGAGCCGGCGTACAACGCGTACTCGGACGAGGAGGCCCCGATGGTCGTCTCGTACTCGACCGACCAGGTGTTCTACCACGGCGAGGGCGTCGACATGTCGCGCCACCAGGTCGGTTTCCTGAACGATCAGGGCTACGCCAACCCCGAGGGGATGGCCCAGTTCGCCGACAGCGACGACGCCGAACTGGCCCAGGCGTTCGCCTCCTTCGCACTGACAGCGCCGGCCCAGCGCGAGATCGCCACGCGAAACGTCCAGTTCCCGGCCGTCGAGGGCGTCGACCCCGGCGGCGACTTCGGCGAGTACGCGCTGGAGCCCCCCGAGCCGGTCACCTTCACCTACGACGAGCTGTCGGGCAACGTGAGCGGCTGGATCGACGAGTGGGCCCGACAGATCGCGAGCAACTAGGATGGACGCCCGGGTCGACAGACTCGCGCTGCCGGTGGGGGTCATCGCGACACTGGCGACGCTGCTGGTCGTGTTCTACTACCCCGTCGGGAGCGTCCTCGTCGGCGCGGTCCGTGTCGGCGGGGTGCTCTCGCTTGAACCGCTGGGGGCGGTCTTCGGCGACCCGTTCTACGCGGATCTGTTCGGCTTTACGGCGTACCAGGCGCTGCTGTCGACGGTCGCCAGCGTCCTCGTCGGACTGCCGGGCGCGTACCTGCTGGCTCGCTTCGAGTTTCCCGGCCGGCGCTTCCTGCGCTCGGTGACGATTCTCCCCTTCGTCCTGCCGTCGATCATGGTCGCGGTGGGTTTTCTGGCGATGTTCGGCCGCACCGGGCTGTTCAACGACCTGCTCGCCGTCGTCGGGCTCGGCCCGGTCGAACTCACCTTCACGCTGGAGATCATCGTGCTGGCCCACGCCTTCTACAACGCGCCGCTGGTGACGCGACTGGTGACGGCCGCCTGGGAGTCGGTCGACGCGCGACGTGTCGAGACCGCCCGGACGCTGGGTGCGTCACCGCTCGTGGCGTTTCGCGACGTGGTCGTCCCGCAGTTGCTCCCGGCGCTGCTGACCGCCGCGGTGCTTACTTTCCTCTTTACGTTCATGTCGTTCCCGATCGTGCTGGCGCTTGGCGGGCTCGAATTCGCGACCGTCGAGGTGTGGCTGTTCGCCCGCGTTCAGAACCTCGCGCTGACCGAGGCGGCGACGCTCGGCGCTATCGAGACGGCGCTGTCGCTGGGACTGATCTACGTCTACCTCCGGTTCGAGGCGATGCAACTCGGTGCCGGCGGGGGATCTCGTTCGATCGATCGAGAGCCGCTGTTGGCCGGTTGGCGGTCGCTGGTCGATCCGCGCCGGCTCGCGCTCCTGTCGTACGGCGGCGTCGTTCTGGTCCTGTTCGTCGGGCCGCTGGCGAGTCTGGTCGTCGAGAGCGTCACGACGCCCGAGGGACAGTTCACGACCGACTACTACGCCTTCCTGCTGGCCCAGCAGGCCTCGGCCGCGACCGGGACGGTCCAGCCCGTGCCGGCGATCACGAACTCGCTGCTCTTTGCGGCCGGCGCGCTCGTGCTCGCGCTCCCGATGGGCGTCGTCGTCTCGGTGGTCGCCGCCCGCGAGACGCGCGGCTCGCGGATCGCCGAGGCGCTGCTGACGGCACCGCTCGCGGTCAGCGGGATCGTCCTCGGTCTGGGGATGCTCCGGACGCTCGTGTTCGGGACGGAGCTGTTCGGCCACCGGCTGACGGTCACCGGCCCGGTCGCGATCGTCGCCGCCCACGCGGTCGCGGGCTACCCCTTCGTCACCCGGACGGTGACGCCGGCACTGAGTGCCATCGACGACCGACTCGTCGACGCCGCCCGCTCGCTGGGTGCGAGCCGGACGACGGCCCTCCTCGACGTGGAACTGCCGCTGATCGCCGCCGCGCTCGTGGCCGGGGCGGCCTTCGCCGTCGCCATCAGCATCGGCGAGTTCGACACGACGGTGTTGCTCGCCGAGGGCGTCGACAGCGCGACGATGCCGGTGGCGCTGGAACGATACACCGGGAACCGCTCGCTGGGGCCGAACCTCGGACCGGCGACGGCGATGGGGACGGTGTTGCTCGCGGTGACGACCGTCAGCTTCGTGGTGACCGATCGCGTGGGCGGGCGGTGGGAACGATGACGACACCGGGCGTCGAAATCGAGGGACTGACTGTCGGCTACGACGACGTGACCGCGCTGGACGACGTGTCGCTGTCGGTCGCCGACGGCGAGTTCTTCACTCTCGTCGGCCCCTCGGGCTGTGGGAAGACGACGACGCTGCGCTCGATTGCGGGCCTGGAGTCGCCCGATCGCGGGATCGTCTCGATCGGCGGCCGGGACGTGACCGGCGAGCCGCCCGAGGACCGCGAGACGGGGATCGTCTTCCAGAACTACGCGCTCTTTCCCCACATGAGCGTCCGCGAGAACGTCGCCTACGGGCTCCAGTTTCGCGACAGTCCCGCGCGCGACGACGACGAGCGCGTGACGGAACTGCTGGAACTCGTCGAGGTCGCCGACCTCGCCGACCGCGACCCCGACCAGCTGTCCGGTGGCCAGCAACAGCGGGTCGCGCTGGCGCGTGCGCTCGCACCCGAGCCGGCGGTGCTCTTGCTGGACGAACCCCTCTCGGCGCTGGACGCACAGCTGCGCCAGCGCCTGCGCGTCCAGCTCAAACGGATCCAGTCGGAGCTGGGGATCACCACCGTCTACGTCACCCACGACCAGGCCGAGGCGCTGGCGATCAGCGACCGCGTGGCGGTGCTGCGCGAGGGCCGCGTCGAGCAGGTCGCGACGCCGGAGACGGTGTACCGCGAGCCGGCGACGCGGTTCGTCGCGGAGTTCGTCGGCGACAACAACGTCTTCGACGGCGTCGTCACGCCGGACGGGACGCGGGCAACTGTCGGCGACGCTGCCATCGCGCTCCCGGCTGGCAGTGACTGCGACCGCGGCGAGTCCGTCGTCGTCGCCGTTCGGCCCCAAGCGATCGCCGTCGGCCGGGACAGTGCGGACACGCCGTCCACGGAGCGGGCGGTGTCCCTGCGGGCGACGGTCGAGACGGTGGAGTTCCTCGGTGACGCCTACCGAGTCCACTGCGAGTGGCAGGGCCGGACGCTCGTCGTCAAGACCGACGCCGACGAACCGCCCGCGGGCGACGTGGCGCTCCGCGTCGACCCGGCGGACGTGCGCGTCCTCTGACGACAGGAGCGACGCCCGGATGGCTGGCCCTTTACCTCCCCGCCACCAACGCCGCTCCATGACAGATCTGGGCAAGATCGACGCCTCGTTCTTCGACGAGACGATCTATCCGAACCTCGGCGCGTCGCGGGCCGACGTGACCGTCGGGCCGCGCCACGGCGTCGACTTCGGGGTCCTCGACGTGGGGGGGCAGGCGGTCGTGATCGCGACCGATCCGGTCTCGCTGCTGCCGGAACTCGGGCTCGAACGCGCCGGCCGCTTCGCCCTGGAGATCGTCCTGACCGACGTGGCCGTCTCCGGTGTCCCACCGACCCACCTGGCGATGAGTCTCACGCTCCCGCCGTCCTGGAGCGACGACGACCTCGCGACGGTGTGGCGGGCGATCAGCGACCACGCCGAGCGCCTGGGCGTGAGCATCGTCTCGGGCCACACCGCGCGCTACCCCGGCATCGACAGCTCGTGGGTCGGGGGTGCGACGGTGCTTGGCGTCGGCGACCACGACGACGTCGTCCGGCCCGACGGTGCGACGCCCGGCGACCAGCTCGTCGTGACGACCGGTCCGGCGGCCGAGGTGACGGGCCTGCTCTCGACGCTGTTTCCCGAGCGGCTGGGCGTCGACGCCGAAACCGTCGCGATCGCACAGGAGCGCGTCGACGACATCGCGGCCGTGGCCGACGCGCGGACGGCCTTCGCCGCCGGTGGTGTCACGGCGATGCACGACGCTACCGAGGGGGGCGTCGTCGGGGGGCTGACCGAGATGGCGACCGGAGCGGGCGTCCGCTTTACCGTCGACAGCGATCGGATGCCGGTCCAGCCCGGCGTCGAGCGGGTGTGTGACGCCCTCGACGTGGATCCGTGGCTGGTGACGAGCGCGGGCACGCTGCTGCTGACCGTCGAGCCGGAGGCCACAGACGACGTGGTCGAGGCGTTGCGTGACCGCGGGACGCCGGCGGCGACCGTCGGCGAAGTCGTCGCCGGTGAGGGGGTCGTCCGGGACGGGGAGCGCGTCCACCCGCCCGACGGCGATCCCTCGTGGGACGCGTTCGACCGACTGAGCGGGGCCTGACACTGCCGGCAGTACGACCTCGCCGACGAGTTCGGCACGCATTTACTCGCGGGGCCCCTTGTGTGGGTATGGTAGCGGACACGAGCGGTCATCGGAACAAGATCGCCTTCGGCCTCGCGTTCGCGACGGTCGTGATCGTTCCCGGACTGGCGAACTACGCGCTCTCCGGGATCGGACTGGACACCCTCGGAAGCGCCGTCTGGGCGATCGGCTACGGGCTCGGTGCGATCGCGATGTGGTCGATCTGGATCAGGCCACTGGAGCTGACCGGACCCGACGGCGTCGACCCCTCGGAGACCAGCGAGGAACACGTCGACTGAATCAGATACAACGGCTGTAGTAACTCTTTTCAGCCAGTCGGCCACACGTGCAGTATGAGCAAGGACAGTGCTGGGACCGCCGTTCCGGGCCACGGCGCGCGCTCGGGCTGGTCGCGCGAACAGGCGAGTCGTATCGAGCGAACCGACGACACGACGGCACCGATCTTCTACCCGCCCGCGACCGATCAGGCACCCGACGTTCACGTCTGGGACACCTGGCTGTTGCGCGAGCGCGACGGCACGGTCGCCACCGTCGACGGCTACCGGGTCGCGTTCTCGCTGACTGCGCCGGCCGACCTGTTGCCGGGCAAGCGCCACGACGTGGCGACGGTCCGGTACTTCTACTCGGCCGACGGCCGGACGTGGCAGCCCGGCGGCGTCGTCTTCGAGGAGCCGCTGGGCCAGCGCACCTGGGCGGGATCGGCGCTGTTCGACGACGGCGACATCTACCTCTTCTACACCGCGGCCGGGGAGCGCGGGGCCGACGAACTCACCTACACCCAGCGCATCGTCGGCGCGTCCGGGGGAACGCCCCGGACCGACGGCGACTTTGCCATCGAGGGACCCTGGACCCACCACGAACTGCTCCGCCCGGACGGCGACCGCTACGAGCGCCAGGCCCAGTCTCGCGGGATGACCTACACCTTCCGAGATCCGTGGTTCTTCGAGGACCCCGCGACCGGCGAGACGCACCTCCTGTTCGAGGCCAACACGCCGGTGCCCGAGGGCAGCGACGCCTGCGGCGGCGACGCCGCCCACCAGGAGTTCAACGGCAGCGTCGGCCTCGCCCGCTCGCCGACGGGCGACCCGCTCTCCTGGGAGCTGTGTGACCCGCTCCTCGATTCGGTCTGTGTCAATCAGGAACTCGAACGTCCCCACGTCGTCCGGCGGGACGGCCGCTACTACCTCTTCGTCTCCAGTCACGACCACACCTTCGCACCGGGACTCGACGGCTACGACGCGCTGTATGGCTTCGTCGCCGACTCGCTGCGTGGCGACTACGTCCCGCTCAACGACTCCGGACTCGTCGTGACCAACCCCGCGAACGCTCCCTTCCAGGCGTACTCGTGGATGGCCGTTCCCCACCGCGAGGAAGTGCTCGTCCAGAGCTTCTTCAACTACTACGACTTCGACGCCGACTCGATGGATCGGGTCGCAGACCTGCCCGAGTCCGAGCAGATGCGACGCTTCGGCGGGACGCTCGCGCCGACGCTTCGCCTCCGGGTCGAGGGGACCCACACGGAGATCCTCGGGACGCTCGATCACTGGCAGATCCCGCTGCCCGACGAGGACCTGCCGCCGACGGACCGCGAGTACTTCGCGGGCGAGAGCGGCGACGGCGGATCGTACCGCCGCTAGAGGGTGATCTGCGCGTGGGTGTGGAAGGTAAAACGCTACGTGCAAATCCCTCTCTGAGTCAGTCCCGATCGACGCCGGAGCATGGATAACCGATGCGCTACCAGATCGACGCCAGATCCCAGGCGTCGACTGTCGGCAGTCGGGCGCGGCCGCCGACGGCTGCGAGGTCGACGCCGGTCGCGTCGTCGCCGGTCGGATAGACGCGGCTCGTCAGGCAGTGGCGCTCGTTGGCGAACAGTTCGACGACCGATCCGTCGACGAACACGCGCAGGTCCAGGGGCTCGTCGTACGGTGTGACGGACACGTGCTGACTGTCGCTCGTCGCGCGCGGGTCGGTACTGGCGCGACTCCGATCGACTTCGAGCACGTCGTCTCTCGTGTATCGCAGCGTCGTGCGCTCGTTCTCTGCCGTCGTCCCGAGCAGCGTCACCTCGACGGCGTCGGCGTCGACCAGCGAGAGGCGGGTGGCGAGTTCGAACGCGCGTCCGTCGGTGTCCAGTCGGATCGACTCGCCGTCGTCGAGCGTGACGCTCTCGCGGGACTCGCGGTCGCCACGGAGCCGCGTCAGTTCTCGGGCCGGTCGCTGTCGGAGGCGGCCGTCGTCGCCGAGGGACAGCTCCCGCGGGAGCGACATCGTCCCCGACCAGCCGGCGTCCCACTGGGCGCTCACGTCGCGCGCCTCGGGGACCCACCCCCAGGTGAGCAGGCGGCCGTCGTCGGCCCGCAGCGACTGCGGGGCGTAGTAGTCGCCGTGATCCAGCGTCCCGCGCCGCTCCGGCTCGAAGGTCGTGCCGTCGAACTGGCCGAGGAAGTAGATCACGTCCTCGTAGTTCGAGACGTGCAACAGCTGCTTCTCCCCGAGGTCGAGTAGCTCCGGGCACTCCCAGACGGTCTCCTGGGGCGTGTCGCGGTCCCCCGAGAGGATCGGGCCACAGTACTCCCACTCACGGAGGTCCGGGGACTCGTACAGCAAGACGACGCCGCCGCCGTCGGCCAGTCCGGCCCCGATCAGCTGGTACCAGGTCCCGCCGTCCTGCCAGACGCAGTGATCGCGGAACTCCCCGTTCCACTCCTCGGTCGAGAGCAGGTCCGGTTCGGTCGGGGGCGCTTCGATGATCGGATTGTCCGTCGCTTTCTCCCAGCGCCGCAGGGAGGGGTCGTCCGTCGTCGCGAGACAGGGCAACTGGTCGCGGCCGCGCCCACCAGTGTACACGAGCGTCGCCGTGCCGTCGTCGTCGACCGCACAGCCCGACCAGCAGCCGTCGCGGTCGGGACCGTCTGGTGACGGAGTGAGCGCCACGGGTTCGTCCTCCCAGTGGAGGAGATCGTCGCTGACCGCGTGGCCCCAGTGGATCGTGTCGTGGTACGGGCCGCCGGGATTGTACTGGTAGAAGACGTGGTAGCGACCGTTCCACTGGACGACGCCGTTGGGGTCGTTGAGCCAGTTGGCGGGCGTCGAGAGGTGAAACTGCGGGCGGTGTGGGTCGTCCTCGAAGCGATCGCGCAGGGCGGCGATCTCCTCGCCCGTCCGTGGTCGTTCGGGGATCGCGCTGTCGGCGGCGTTCGTCAGGACCGCACGGGCGAGCCTGTCGCGCTGGTCGTGGTCGCCGTCTTCGGCCGCGAAGACGAGGCCGTCGCCGAGGCCGACGACGGAGCCATCACCCAGCGACCAGCCCACGACGGTCACGAGGTCGGGCACGTCGTGGTCGGCGCTGACAGTGCTTGCCAGCACCTCGCCACGTTCCGGGAGGATCGAATCGTAGCGCGCCAGCGTCGCGTCGGTGCCGCCTCTGGTGAGCGGCCGGCGCGTGGCCAGTGGCTCGAACAGAGGGTGGTCGTCGTAGGCCGCCTTGATCAGCGGACCAGTCGGGCCGCCGTCTGGATCCGGCCCGACCGCGTCGGGAGCGACGGGATCGATCCCGAGATCGCTCACCGCGGTCAGCGCTGCCAGCGAGAGGACGAGCCCGCCGCCCGAGCGGACGAACGCTCGGAGGACGCCGCCGAGGTCGGCAGTCGATCCCAGTTCCGGGGGCTCGTCGGCGTGCCACCAGCAGGTGTCGAACGCCGCCAGCGAGCGGTCGCCGTCGACGAGGTCGCTCACGGCGACGGGCGTCAGGTCCAATCCCGCCCTCGCGGCCCACTCGTCGGCCGCGATCTGCTCCACGGACCGCCCGCCGTCGTGGAGCGACGCGACACGCACTGCCGTATCAGTCATAAGCAAACAAAGACAAGCACAATCAAAAACCTCCCGCTCTCCGTGGCACCGTCCCGTCTCCCCGATGTGCCGGCTGTCAGTCCCGAAGTGACGAGACCGGTCTCAGACGGACAGCCGACGGTCGGACCGGGCTACGGAGCCACCCGCGCCCGAGACTTGTACTCGATGATCGTCTCGTGACACCGCGGGCAGACGAACTCCGTCAGCTTCGTCGTCTCGTCGTTGTAGCTCATTCTGACGCCACACGCCGGACAGTCCATTATAGTTCATGATAGATTCTGCGGTGAGTTAAAGCTTCCGTGGCGGCGTCGTCGAGTGGCGTCTGCTCTCCGAATGACGACCGTCTGACTGAGCTTTAGGTGCAGTTCTCCCTAACAACGAGTCGAATGTTCGACCGTCGTGACACTGACTGTCAAACAGAGTCGCCGATAGTTCGCATCGATCCGACGGCGTTCGAGACGCTGTCACTGTCGAGACCGGCGGATTCTCCGTCGATCGTCCGGTGGTTCGACACGCTGGCGGGCGGCTCCTAGGCGTTCTCGCCGAGGCGCTCTGCGATCCGCTGGGCACCGATCGTCGGGGCGATGTCGGGCTGGTCGGCGGCGATGGCCTCGATCTCGCGGTTCAGTTCCTCGCTGAGCCGGCGCTCGAACTCCTCGACGATCCCCGGGATACAGGCCATCCCGCCCGTGAGGACGACCGGCCGGTCCAGGGCCAGCTGGTACACTTTCATGTAGTCGTTGGCCAGCTCCGGGAGGAACGTGTTGGCGACTTCCTCCACCGCGTCGTCCAGGTACTCGTCGACGGCGTCCATCACGGAGCGTTCGATCGTGAACTCGTGAGAGCCCCCGCCGGGCTGTTGGATGATGTCCGTGAAGGGCTCGAAATCGACGAAGTCGGCGTGTTCCTCTTTGTACTCGCGGGCGGTCTGGGTGTCGATGTTGACCCGCCCCTGGGTCTCTTCCTCGACGTAGTTCGCGATCATGCGGTCGACCTCGTTGCCGGTCACGGCTCCGGTCGTGAACGGCGCGAGCTGTTCACCGCGTCGGTAGGCCGACGCTTCGAGGTTCGTCGAGCCCATGTTGACCGCCAGGAAGATCTCGTCGATGGCTTCCAGATCGTCGCCGAAGGCCGGGATCGCACCACAGAGGGACTCGGGGTAGCTCTCGACGAGGCGCTTGCCGATCGAACTGCCCTCGATGACAGAGCTGAGGTTCTCCAGGCCCCGTGGGTTGTCGATCGTCGGAATCGCGTAGACCACGGCGCTGTACTCGGGGAGGTCGTTCTGGTCGATCAACGCCTGGAAGAACGTCTCGGTCAGCTCGGCCCGGTCCTCGTCTTCTGGCAGTCCCGACCGGAGCATGAACTGGACGCGGTCGGGGTACTCTGCGGCCGCTTCCTCGCCGTAGAGGACCTTCTCCTCGCCGGTCAGCGCGTCCTCGTAGGTCGCGAGACAGGTCAGGGTCCTGATGATCTCGTCCTCGGCACCACGGGCTCCGGGGACGGAGATGACGGTTCGGGTACTGCCGAGCTTCACGCCGATGGGCACTGCCGCCTCGGCGTCGCCGGCCGGTGATTCCTCGTCGACTGACTCCGACTGGTCGCCCGTCGAGGCGTCGTCTGCCGCGTCGTCACTCATGTGCCAGTGGTTTTGCCGCGTCCGATATATATCCCCCGACCGAACTAACAGAGCTGATAATCGAACTGCCAGCAAGCGCGCCGCTCGACCATCCGTCCGCGCGACCGGTCTACGCCATCGAGTGGAGCTTCGCGACGTAGACGAGACTCAGCATGTGATCGTCCACCTCGAGGCTGGCACCGTCGTTGGTCCCCGACTCGTCGATGCCACGGAGGTAGTCCGACAGCGACGACTGGACGTCGTCGGTGATCCAGTCGATGTCCTCGTAGTAGTCGAGTGCCTCCTCGGCTCCCTGGTACCCCGAGTGCATCAGGAGGAACTCCAGCCACTCGAAGACGACGAACTCGGCCGCGTAGTTCTCGGGCAACGCCGCCAGATACGGCTTCTCCGTACCGTCCGTGCCGAGGAAGGGCAGCAGCTCCCGGTAGAGGCCGGCACGGAACGAATCGCCCGCGGGAGCCTCGCCGCCCTCGTCCATCGCCATTCCCAGCTCGGCCGGATCGAGCGTCTCCTCGTCGCCCATCCCGTTGCCCGGCCGCTGTTGCTTTGCCATCTTCCGTAACTCGTCGAGATCGTAGTCGCGCGGATTGATGGTCATGATACTGCCCTGTTTCCCCTGCAACGTGTTAAATCTTGCACACAGTCAGACGACCGTCTGACACGCTGAACGACTCGTTCTCTCGCGGGGCCTCGCTGGCTCCCAGTCCAGCCGTTGATAATCGGGAGCGTATTTTTATATTCGGCTAGCGACGAAGTCCTGGTACTTCGACGATGAGTCGCCAATCTGGGTCCACTGTAGCGCGCCTGTGTGTGACGAACGCCAAAGGCGGCACCGGGAAGACGACGGTCGCCGTCAACGTGGCCGGCGCGCTCAACGAACGCGGCCGTGACGTGCTGTTCGTCGACCTCGACCCGCAGGGCAACGCCACGGAGGCGCTGGGGTTGGTCGAGAGCTACGACGCCCAGCCACCGACGCTGTTCGACGTGCTGACGAGCGCCGACCAGCGCTCGTCGATCGCGGATCTGATCGTGGACCACGACGAGATGGACGTGGTCCCGAGCAACATCGACATGCTCCAGGTCGAACACGAACTGACAATCGCCGACCTCGTGGCGCGGGTCCAACACGACGACTCGATCGACATCGACCCCAAGACGCTGAGTGACCTCTCGTTGAACGTCACGCCCGACTCCGTTTCGGGCGCGCACGCACTCGACGTACTCGACGAGGCACTCGCCGTGGTCGAAGACGACTACGACTACGTCGTCATCGACTCGCCGCCCTTCTACGGGAAACTCACAGACACCGGTATCTACGCGTCCCAGAACATCCTCGTCCCGGCGCTGACCGAGGCCTCCTCGGAACGAGCCATCGAACTCCTGATCGACCAGATGGCCGCGCTGGAGGGCCAGACCGGGATCACGGTCAACACGCTCGGCGTGGTCGCCAACCGGGTCGAGAAGACCAACGAGGACGAGACGATGCTGTCGTGGCTCGGCGAGGTGTTCGAGGAGTTCCCGATCTGGGAGGTCCGCAAGCGCGTCGCGCTCCAGCGGGCCTTCACAGCCGGCAGTTCTATCTTCCAGTACGAGGAATCCGTGGACATGGAATCGGTCTTTCTCGACGTTGCGACGGAACTGGACAGACAGTTCGGCCTGCTGGACGAGGAGGTGCCGGCATGAGCGACGACGACGAGCGCATGGACCGCGCCAAACGGATCCGCCGGATGCGAGAGGGCCAGCGCTCTGGCGACGACGCCGACGATTCCGAGGAGGTAGACACAGACGATGCAGCGACCGACGAAGAGCCAGCACCGGAAGCAGACGAGGAGTCAGAAGCGCCAACGGACGACGAGCAGCCGGAAGTGGCGGACGCAGACGACGAGACAGAGGCGACGGAAGCGACCGCAGAGCAGTCTGACACTGCGTCCGAGGCAGTCGGCGACACGGAGACAGACGAGGAGTCGGCCACCGAGGCAGACGACGCAGCGACGGAAGCCGGCGACGACCCAGCAGCGACCGGCGAGGCGTCACCGTCGGAGACGGAAGCCGACGATCGACCGACGGACAGTAGCGACACGGCCGTCGAGACGGACGAATCGAACGAACGAACGCACGCTACCCCACAGAACGAGGCGGTCCAGCAACCAACACGAACGGACGGGGCCTCAGAGGGGACGGACGGTACACAGACGAGCGACGACAGTATGAACGAGGGCACTTCGGCGAGCGACCCGGAGGAATCGAACACGACCGACGAGGGGTCACCCGACCCCGAGGCAATCGCACAGCGGGCCGCACAGGCGGCGGCCAGTGTCTCGGGTGGCGGGACAGAGGCCCAGTCGTCTCAGACAGGTGGGAGCGAACCGACGCCGGCAGAGACTGCCGCCGCGGTCCAGGAGGCCAGCGGCGTCGAACTCCCCGACCAGGAACAGATCGACGCTGCGCTGGCGGAGGCCGACGAGTCGATCGAGGACGCCGCGAGCACGGACACCGCCCCGTCGGCGGTCGAGTCGGAGAGCACGACGACCGAGGAGTCGACGCGCGTCCTGGAGTTTACGCTCGGCGACGAGCACTACTGCATCGACATCTCGCTGGTCGAGGAGATCGTCAAACTCGATACGATCACGCGCGTGCCCAACACCGACGAGTACATCGAGGGCGTGGTCGACCTGCGGGGCCAGATCACGACGATCCTCGATCCGAAGGCGCTGCTCGACATCGACGCCGAGGGCCAGGAATCCCTGATGATCGTCTTCGATCCCGAAGCGTTCGACGACCAGGGCGCGATCGGCTGGATCGTCGACGAGGTCCGGCAGGTCGCTCCCGTCGTGGAGTCCGAGATCAACGAGCCCCCGGTCAACGAAGAGTACATCCGGGGCGTCGTCGACCGCGACGACGGGTTCGTCATCTGGACGAAACCCGAGGTGGCGATCAAGCTCGCGACCGCCGAGGAGACCGACGACGGGTAGCCGCGGTCCTCTGTTTTGTCGGGACACTACTGCCGGCCGGAACGCTGCGTCTCGCTTCTCGACCCCCTGGGCTGGGAACACCGCACGACAGTATGAGGAAAGCCTTATTCGGAACCGAGGGCGGATATACTGTTGATGGGGCTCGAAGAGGAGATCCGCGAGATCGAAGAGGAAATCGCCAGCACGCCCTACAACAAGTCCACAGAGGCTCATATCGGCCGGCTCAAGTCCAAGCTCGCGGAGAAAAAGGAGAAGCTCGAACAGCAAGACTCCTCGGGCGGTGGCGGCGGCTACGCCGTCGAGAAACACGGCGACGCCACCGTCGCGCTCGTCGGCTTCCCGAGCGTCGGGAAGTCGACGCTGTTGAACGCCCTCACGAACGCCGAGAGCGAGACGGGCTCCTACGAGTTCACGACGCTCGACGTGAACCCCGGGATGCTCCAGTACCGCGGGGCCAACATTCAGATGCTGGACGTACCCGGACTGATCGAGGGTGCGGCCGCCGGCAAGGGCGACGGCCAGGCCGTGCTCTCGGTCGTCCGGACTGCGGACCTGATCGTGTTCGTCCTGTCGGTGTTCGAGATCGACCAGTACCAGCGTCTCAGCGAGGAACTGTACAAGAACAAGGTCCGCGTCGACCGGGAGCCACCGCGGGTCTCGATCCGGCGCAAGGCCAAGGACGGCCTCTCGATCAACGCCAGCGTCGACCTCGATCTCGACGAGGAGACGATCAAGGGCGTCCTCCGCGAGCACGGCCACGTGAACGCGAACGTCACGATCGGCGAGCAGGTCGACATCGACCGGCTCATCGACGGCGTGATGGACAACCGCGTCTACGTCCCCTCCGCCGTCGTCGTCAACAAGGCGGATCTCATCGAACCCGACTACAAGGAGACCGTCGACGCACAACTGCGCGACTACGACGTCGATCCCGACGACGCCGTGTTCATCAGCGCCGTCGAAGACCGCGGGCTGGATGCGCTCCGTGAGCGGATCTGGGAGGAACTCGGACTCATCCGGATCTATATGGACAAGCCCGGCCGGGGCATCGACAAGGACGAGCCGCTGATCCTTCGGCGGGGCCAGACCGTCGAGGACGCCTGCGAGAAGCTCGGCGGCGACTTCGAGGAGCGCTTCCGCTTCGCTCGCGTGAGTGGCCCCAGCGCCATGCACGAGGAACAACAGGTCGGCCAGGACCACGAACTCGAAGACGAAGACGTGTTGCGGATCCTCACGGAGTGACGGATGGATCGACGCCTCGGCGCGATCTGTCTGCTGGCAGTTCTCCCGTGGTCCGTAGCCGTGGCCGGGACCGTCACGTTCGTGTTCCCCTTCGCGCTGGTCGACCCCAACACCGGCGCGATCACCACCATCGACGCCTACTACTTCCGCCAGACGACAGTGCTCCCGCCCTTCTTGCAGGCGTGGGGAATCGGTGTCGTCCTCTATCTCGGTGCCGTCGCCAGCGCGCTCGCCGGGCGTGTGCTGGGCCGCGAGGACCGCCGCGTGACCGACGGGCTGCTCTTGCTCGCCGGACTGACCCAGCTGTCGCTCGCACACGGGTTCGGTCGCCAGCCCGGCCGCTTCGCGATCCCGCTGGGGACGGTGCTGTGTGTCGCCGTCGTCTGGTGGTTCGACTGGTCGACGGTCCGCGCCGGTGTCGGGCTGTCATCGGAGTGATGGCTGGCACTAGGCTTTTCGGCTCGCACCGTCTTCGTTCGCACATGGGACTGACCCTCGACCACACGATGATCCGTGTCGAAGACCTCGACGAATCGCTCGACTGGTACACCACACACCTCGGTTACGAGGAGAAGGGTCGCTGGGAAGCCGAGACGTTCACCAACGTCTTCCTCGGTCCCGAGGACGTACACGAGGACGGTGCCCTGCTCGAACTCACGTACAACCACGACGGGCGCACGTACGAGATGGGCGACGCCTGGGGCCACATCGCGGTCCGCGTCGAGGACGTGACCGAGGCCTACCACGAACTGATGGACGAGGGCGTCGACGACTATCGCCCGCCCGAGGAGAACCCCGGCTACGCCTTCGTCAAAGACCCCGACGGCCACGAGATCGAGATCGTCGAACGCGACCACGGCGCACGCTACAGCCTCGATCACACGATGCTCCGCGTCGAGGACGCCGACGCCGCGATCGGCTGGTACGCCCGGAAGCTGGGCTTCGAGCCCGCCGGGCGCTGGGAGGCCGACACCTTCGCGAACTACTTCATGGCCGACCCCGACGCCGCCCAGGAGGCCATGACCGTCGAACTCACGTACAACTACGACGGGCGCACGTACGAGCTGGGCGACGCCTGGGGCCACATCGCCGCCCGCGCCGACGACCTCGAAGCGACCTGGGAGTCGCTGCTGACCCGCGAGGCCGAGGACTACCGCGATCCCGAGTCCTGTGACTACAACTACGCGTTCACGAAGGACGCCGACGGTCACGAAGTCGAGATCGTCACGTCGTAGCCGACGACACGAACCGGACACCTCTGCTGGACCTTCTTCCCGATCGTTGCCGCTGGGTGACTGTGCCGTCCGAGCAACAGCCGGATCAGTCACACGCTCGCAAGCGCACGCGTGGTCCGTAATCGGTGACTCGGACACTTCCTCGCTGACCGAGAGGTACCGACTCACTGACGGCGTCGCCCGAACGACAATTCCGCCGATATCGCCCGCCACAGGCCGTGAGTATGTGTGTCACCCTCGCATAAGTGACCACAAAGCATTTATAACACCCGCCTAACGTTTTGACTGTACCCCTACCCATGGTGTCAGTAGCGAGTATGCCGGTTCGGTCTGTACGCGGTTCGCCACAAGAGCCGCGTCCGACAGGGAGAAAGCTGCTGGCTCCGATTGCAACACACAACAAACTATGACAGGAACTAACGACAAGGTTCGCAGCCTGTTCCTCTCTGCGCTGATGGTCATGTCCGTCGTCGCGATGGGCACGGCTTTCACCGCAGGAGCAGTTGCGGACACTAGCGGAAATGCCACCGCTGAAAACGTGGATCTGTCCAACACAGATCTCGACATCACCGGGGCAGACGAACAGACTCAGACAATTAGCTTCGACGCCTATCTCGAAGACGGTGACGACACCGAGACGGTCACCATCGACACGAGTGGTGCCGAGAACGCCGACCTCACGCTCAACGATGCAGAAGTCGTGACCGGCACCGGCATCGCGTCCGTCTCCGAGGAAGACGATGACGAAGTCGTCGTCGAACTCGACAGTTCCGGATCCGTTTCCGGAACGACTGTCGAGGTCGAACTCGACTGGGACGTCACGGATGCTTCGAGCGCAACTCGCGCGACGCACGATCTCGAGGCAACCGGCGACCAGGACGGCCCGTACACGGCTGAACTGGCCTACCGAGTCCTCGGCGATTCGTCTGTCACCGTCGACACTACTGACGGCGTCGTCGGTGGGGACTCCTTCTTCCGTGGAGAGAGCGTCCGATTCGAGGCTACTACGGACGATTCCATCGTCATCTACGACCGCGACACGGACGAGAGTGACAACCGCGGTGCGGAAGTCGACACTCTCAACACTGGCTCCCTGTCCTCCGCCATTGTGTGGGACTCAGGTAGTTCTAACCTCGACACTGGTGAGTCCTACGTTATCGCTATCGATGGTACCAACGTTCAGGACCCCCTCCGTGTCAAAGACCTCGGCCTTGGTGCCGAGGCGGACAGTGAGTCGATCACCACCGAGGACGAAATCGCGGCCAGCGTTAACTCGTCCGCACCTGGTGACACTATCGACTACCGACTCCTCGACGATGACGGCGATGTCGTCACGGACGACGACGACAACGACATCGAGGACTCGACGACTCTCGACGGTACCGGAGACGCTGACATCGAGTTCCCGGCCGCCACGAATTCCGACTACGGCACGGGTAACTACTCGATCGAAGTTGAACACGTCGCAACCGGTATCACTACCGAGACCGACTCCATCGAGATCACGGAAGCCGGTGACGGCGACGTTTCCTTCGCTGGAAACGGCGTCTTCACCGAAGAAGCCGGTGACATCGCGAACGTCACGGTCGAGATGACCAACACCGACGAAGCGACAGTCACCATCGGTACCGAAGAACAGGGTTACTACATCGTCTACCAGGTCACCGACGAGAGTGGTGACGGTCAGGTCTCCCTCGAATTCAACAGCTACACCGCGGGCCGCGCATCTCAGGAGAACGTCGTCGATGTCGCAAACGGTGACGACGAGATCGACTTCGTCACGCAGGGTGGCGACTTCACTGACACCACCGAAGCTGTCGGCTCCGACACCCTCGACCCGACGGAGTACGAGATGAACGCCACCGTCGGCCACGTCGAGATGGGCACTGACGCCTACGCCGACTCCGACGCGCTCGGCACGCTCTCGCTGCAGCCGCGCTCGACTGACGGCATGCAGTCGTGGGTCACGCCGAAGGGCACCGACCTCGACGACCTCAGCGACGATGTAGGCAACATCTACGACGAGATCGGCTCGTCGATCACCGAGTCCGGTGAGGCTGCCTACGACGACGAGGACGATGACGGCGACACTGTCCTCCTCCAGCTCGAAGCTGGTGGTCTCGAAGGTGCTGTGGACAACGCAGGCGGTTTCGAGACCTTCATCGGCAACAACCAGGGCAACGCTGACGACGAAGCGATCGACCTCACGATCGAGCAGACCAACGAGGATGCCAACCGCAGCCCGAAGGAACTCGATCTCGTGAACGACGACGCGATCTCGGTCATCGAAGACCCCGAGAACAACTCGTACTTCGTCGCAGTCGAAACGTCGAACCTCGACCAGCCCGCCCGCGACCTCGCGGAGGGTGACAACTTCGAGGCGACGTTCACCATCGAACAGGACAACGTCCTCAACACGCTCGACGATGACGAGTCCGAAGAGGTCTCCAGCGAGTTCACGCTCGTCGAACCGAGCACTGACCTCGTCACGAACACTGAGGACGACCTCATCCTGATCGAGTCCGCGTCTGGTCAGACCATCTCCGGTCAGACCAACTACGCGCCTGGCACCGACCTCACGGTTCGGGTCCAGTCCAGCGACAACGCGAGTCCGTTCCAGACTCGACCTGAAGCAACCGTCCAGACGGACGGTACCTTCACGACGGAAGGCGCTGACTTCAGCGACGTCTCGCCCGGGACCAACCTGACGCTGCAGACGCGTCGCGGTGGCTCCCCGGTCGGTGACGAGTACGACGGTCGCATCGGCGAAGTGCCGACTGCCTCCGTCAGCATCAGCAACCAGACCACCGACGGCTCCACCGTGACGGTCGACTCGGTTACGACCGAGAACGGTGGCTTCGTCGCGATCCACCTCAACAACGCCAGCGGTGAGGTCATCGGCAACTCCGAGTACCTCGACTCTGGCACCCAGCAGGACGTCGAGATCAGCCTTGACTCCGCTCTGGACGAGAACGCGACGGTCGTCGCGATGCCCCACCAGGACACCAACGACAACGAAGAGTACGACTTCGGCGATGGTGATGGTGCGGACGGTCCGTACACCGAGAACGGCTCGGCAGTGACCGACAGCGCGACGGTCACGATCCAGACCACCGAGGACACGGACACCCCGACGCCTGAGCCGGAAACGGACACCCCGACGCCGGACGAGGACACGCCGACTCCGGACGAGGGTGACGACACGGCGACTGACGACGGCGGCGACGAGACCACCACCGGCGACGGTGCTGGCTTCGGCGCAGTCGTCGCACTCGTCGGCCTCCTCGCTGCTGCGCTGCTCGCGACGCGGCGCAACAACTGAGGACACTAACTAACCGGACTTCGTCCGGTCCCTGATTCGCGATTTTTCTTCGGACGCTACTTCGATAGTGCCGACAGCGGACACAACGGCAAAGCATATACCCGCGATTGCGTAACGTAGCAACACATGGTCGGTGCCGCCCCGCTTACGTCGGTCGTTGGCGACCCGCTCGCCGTCGCACGGCCGCTCTCGTGGCTGCTCGTGATCAGCTTTCTCGCGACGGGCGTCCTCGCTGCCCACACGGACGCACGCGAGCGAGCCCGACAGCTCGGCGCTCTCACGTGGGGAGTCTTCGGACTCTTCTGGCTCGTCCTGGTGCCCCACTTCGTCCTCGTCCAGAAGAGCATCGTCGAGGGGATCGGTAGTATCGCTGCCGTCCCACTGTCGCTGTACGTCGGCTACCTCCTCTGGAACGGTCGCGACTCGCTGTTCACTCTCTCGAAGGCGATCGGGTACATGGGGCTGCTCTATCTGCCCTTCACCTACCTTCCGCTGCTGGAGTCGAACCCGCTTCGCAAGTGGATGATCGAGGTCGTCGCCGCACAGACAGGGACGCTCCTCTCGCTGATCGGCGTCGAGCCCGAACTCGTGCGAGGGACCAGCGTCCTGAGCGAGGTCCCGTCCTCGGACTACAGCTATCTGAGCACGTTCTACTTCCCGGGCAACGAGCGGCCGATCACCTACACGATCATCGTCGCCTGTACGGGCGTGGGGAGCATCTCGATTCTCGCCGGTGCGATCCTCGCCGTCGAGGCTCCGCTGGGTCGGAAGGCCCGCGCGCTGGCGGTCTCCGTGCCGGTGATCTACGGGTTGAACCTGGTTCGGAACGTGTTCATCGCGACGATGTTCGGCCAGCAGCGAATGCAGTGGTTCGTGGGCACGATCACCGACCTCTTTGGAACGGCCGACGAGCAGATGGTGTCGTACTACATCGCCGACCGCCTGCTCGCGCAGTTCGGTTCGGTGATCGCGCTCGTGGGCATCACGTGGCTGGTGGTGAAGGTGCTGCCGGAGATCCTCTCGCTCGTCGACGACGTGGCGTATCTCGTGACCGGGACGGAGTACGACCTCCGGGAAGAACTGACGACCGAAGGTGACTAGTCGTCCAGCGGCGCGTCGGCGAGCGTCGTGAGTGCGTCTCGTTCCATCTCGTGGAGGTCGGCGGGGACGACCAGGAGGTGCAGCGGGCCGCCGTAGTCGCCGTCGGCGAGCGCGTCGAGGCTGTCTGCTTCGACGACCGGGTTCGCACTGCCCGCTCGTGCGACGACGACGCCGAGCGTGTCGAGGTGATCTGCGAGCAGGCCGGCGGCGTGGTCTGCGGTCATGAACTCCTGTTCGCCCTCCCAGTGGGGGTCGTCGACTTTGATGTCCAGGTAGACGAGGGTGTGGAGGCCTCGCTCTTGGTTCGCCGTGATCGTCTCGACGACGCTGTCGGGGACGCCGTCGCCGCCGTGGGCGTCTTCGAAGGGGAGCGTCGTCGCCTTCCCGAAGCGGTAGTTCTGGAGTCCGGTCAGTGAACTCGCGGCGGTCTGTGCGGTCGTCCCGTGGATCACTCGCGTGTGGATGCCACGCTCTTCGGCCCGCAGGCGGAGGTCGACGTGTGTCGTCGAGACCATCGTGTCGCCCGCCGTCACGAAGGCCACGTCGCCGTCTTCGGCGGCATCGAGGAGTTCGTCGGGGGTCTGTTCGACGGCTGCGCGATCGAGCACTTCGACGTCGATGTCGTGGTAGTACTCCAGTTTCTGGATCGTCGTGCCGATCAACTTGCTCGTGTAGAACTCGGCGTAGATGTCGGTCGCAGTCTGGAGGGCCTCTTTCCCTTCGACCGTGATCGAGCGCTCGTCGTAGAGTCCGAGACCGACGAATGTGAGCATACCCTGTGTCGGCGTCGCCGGCCAATAAAGGGCGCGAAGCGTCAGGCTTACCGCCCACGGGTGGCCAGTGGCGATATGGGCGTTCCCTGCGTGCGTGTCGACCGCGAAGCCGGCGAGGAGAGCCGACAGCGCCTCGCGGACGCCGATCTGGTCGCAGAGGGCTACGACATCGTGGTCGACGAGGCGACGATCTACATTCCGGTCACGGACCCCACGGCGGTCCCGAACGAGTTCGACGTGATCGAGTACGACGCGCCGGTCCGCGAGTCCCAGACGATGCCGGCCGACCGGCTCGACTTCGAGCCCAGCTACGAGCGGATCGGCGAGGTGATCGTCGTCGACGAGGACGACCCGGAGCGTGCGCGAGTGATCGCCGACGCGATCGTCGCGTCCGATCTCCCGGTCCGGACCGTCCTCAACCGCGCTTCGAAGGTCAAAGGAGAGACCCGCGTCCGTGACTGGGACGTACTGGCCCAGCCCGACGACGAGCCGGATCGGCCGGCCACCGAGGTCGTCCACCGCGAGTACGGCTGTGAGTTCCTGGTGGACCTCGACGCGGTGTACTTTTCCCCTCGTCTGGCGACCGAGCGCCACCGCGTCGTCGAGCAGGTGGGCACGGACGAGCGTGCGCTCGACATGTTCGCTGGCGTCGGTCCCTTCGTGGTTCCTTTCGCACAGCGCGGTGCGACAGCCGTCGGCGTCGACGTCAACCCGACCGCGATCGAGTACCTCCGCGAGAACGCCCGGCGCAACGGCGTCGCCGACCGCGTGACCGCTATCGAAGGCGACGTACGGGCGGTCGCTCCCGACTACGAGGACTGGGCCGACCGGCTGGTCATGAACCTCCCACACAGCGCCGACGAGTTCCTCGACGCCGCCGAGACGATCGCCGGTAGCGACTGCGTGCTCCACTACTACGACATCCAGCACGAAGACGATCCCTACGGGCCGGGCGAGCGGGCGATCCGGGCGGCCTTCGAACCCGACTACGACGTGACCGTCGAGACCCGCCACACGGTCCGCTCTTATGCCCCCCACGAGCACAACGTCGTACTGGACGTTCGTCTCTCCCGGTAACTGTGTCTCGGTGTCCCATAATCGCCCGACTTCGGAACCCTTATGATCGTCTTGGGCATCATTCCGTATGCCCGCGCCGGTGTAGCTCAGACTGGCAGAGCGAATCCTTCGTAAGGATTAGGCCGAGGGTTCAAATCCCTCCACCGGCTTTCTGCGAGGAACGACGGTGACGAGCGACAGCCAACGTGGGATTTGAACGAGCGAAGTCGCAGCGCGAGCGCAGCGAGCGATCGTCTTCACGTGGTTCACGATCTCTCCACCGGCTTTCTACGAGAAACGTTACTGACGAGCGGTCCCATTCTGGAGCGAGCTGATCTGTCGCGGTGCAGGGCTCCAGCTCGGCCGCTCGCTTCGAGCGGCAGAGACTCCTCGTCGTGGCGCGCTCTCTGGCACGCTCGGCCTCGCCACTGGCACTCGACCGCAACCTACTACCCGATTTGTGCCCCAGTGTAAGCCGAGATGGAGTCGTACGATATCGTCGTCGCAGGCGGTGGGCCGGCGGGGTTGCAGTTCGCCCGGTCGGTCGTCGGGCGGTCGGACCACTCGGTCGCAGTGCTCGAAGCAAACGACGAGCTGGCGGACAACGACAAGTCGACCGGTGGGACCTTCCACCAGGTCGTCGAGGGCTTTGGCGTGCCCGACGACGTCGTGATGTCCGAGTCGGCCACGGTCCAGTTCGAAGGGCCAAGTGCCCGGGCGACCCTCGACATCCCCAATTACGTGCTCGATTTCCCGGCGTTCCTCGAATTTCTCGGCGCGGACGCGGCCGCCGACGGGGCCGACATCCACACGGGAGTTCGCGTTCGGGAACCGATCGTCGAGGGTGGCACCGTCGTCGGCGTCCGCGGGACCCGCGACGGTGAGTCGGTGACCTATCGGGCGGATCTGGTCGTCGACGCGACGGGACCGGCGGGGACACTGACGACCCAACTGGACATGTGGGACCGCGAGGCGGCCCAGCGCGGGATCGGCAAGGAGTACGAGGTGACCGGCCGGTACGACCTGTCGTCGATGCTGTTCCGGTTCGACCACGAGTACGCGCCGGGCGGGTACGCGTGGGTGTTTCCGGGCGGTGGCGACGTGTTCAAAGTCGGCGTCTGCTGGATCGACGACTTCTACGCGCGTCACAGTCCGCCAGACGACGGGGCGATCGACGACTACGTCGAGCGGTGGGCTCGCAACGACCCCCGGTGGGAGGTCGACGACGTACGGGCCGTCCACGCCGGGCAGGCGATCTCCGACAACTCGATCAACCGCCGTGCGACGGACGGGCTGGTCGCCGTGGGCGACAGCGTCTCCAGCATCAACCCCCTCTTTGGCGAGGGAATCCGGTCCGGGATGGAGTCGGCCGAGATGGCGGCCGAGGTCGCGACGCGAGCCCTCACCGCCGGTGACGTGTCCCGGTCGTTCCTGTCGGCCTACGAGCGCCGCTGGAACCGCGAGAAGGGGTCGAACTGGAAGCGCCAGCGCATCGCCGGGGAGTTGCTCTACGACTTCGACGCGGCCCAGCAGAACAGATTCGTCGCCAACAGCGGCCGTCTCTCGGACGCACAGCTCGATCGCCTCCAGCGGTACGAGCTGACGCTGCCGGATCTGCTCTCGTTGTACCCGTTCCGGCTCGACGACGTTCGGAAAGCGCCGACGCTGCTGCGACACCTGTGGTGAGTGTCGCGGTCGACAGCCGTCAGGTTCGGCGTGCGAGGAGTCCCACCACGAGAGTGACGGCCACGAGCGTCCCGACGACACCGACGCCGGGGCCGGAGCCGGAGTCGGGGACCGGACTCTGTGCGCGGATCGGCGATTCGATCGCCTCGTCGCTGTCGTAGCGCCACGTCGCCGTCGCACCCTCGACGGTGTCGGCGTTACTGTCGGTGACGTTGGTCGGCATCGTGACCGTGTAGGTCAGCGCGTAGCCACTCTGAGAACCCAGCTGGCCGCTGTTCTGGACGAACGAGCGATCGACGAAGGTGACGTTGCCCTCCTCGACGGTCGTCTCGACGCCGCTGCTCGGTCCGGGATTCCACGACGACAGCCGCAGATCGACCGTCACGTTGCCGTCGTCGGTGAGGCTCTGGTTGTACGACACCGACTCCGCGCGGCTCTCGTTGACCCCACGGAGCAGGTACCGCTCGACCGAGCCGTACCCCTCGTTTTCGGCCGTCGACTGGAGACGATCGTAGGTCGAGGGGGGCATCTCGATCGTCGTCTCGTAGGACTCGACCGTGCCGTCGCCGCCGACGGTCGCGTCGACGGCCACGTCTGCACAGCCACTCAACACCAGGAGGACACCGACTGCGAGTGTCGCGAGCGATTTTCGATCCATGCTGTCGCCTCTGGACCACTCGGTAAATGCTTTCTCCAATACCGTGTCCGTTTGTCCCCGTTCTCTCTGGAGCCGTCGCGGTACAGCCCGTGACAGCGGGCTGGGACCGGGCACAACCGGGTAGTCGACAGTCTCAGTGAGTCAGCAAGAGGAGTCGCTCGTCGGTCTGGACGAGACAGATCGGGCTGTCGGGGTTGCCGAAGGTGTTCTCGCGACGCCGGGAGACGAACAGCTTCTCGAAGGCCTTTCCACAGGCTGGACAGGCAAATTCCGCGCGGTTTTCGAGGGCCATCGTCTCTCGGTCCTCCTTGAGTAGCTTGAGGCCGTGACGATAGTCGTGGACGTCGAAGCCGTCGCTCACGTCGAGTTCGTCCATACGGATAGCTGGTGAGAATCTTGCTTGAAACTACCGGCGGCTCAGATCGACAGCTCTGCACCCACGTACAGCACGACGACGAGGAAGATCCAGACCACGTCGACGAAGTGCCAATACATCGAGGCCGTCGAGACCGAGGTGTGTCGTTCTGCGGAGTACTGACCGTAAATCGCCCGGACGAAGACGATGCCCAGCAGGACGGCACCCATCGTGACGTGGAGTCCGTGCAGTCCAGTCAGCCCGTAGAACGCGGAGGCGTAGGCACCTTCGGCGATGGTGAAGCCTTCGCCGACGATGAACTCGTAGTACTCGTAGGCCTGTCCGCCGATGAAGATCACGCCCAGCAGCAGCGTCAGCCCGAGCCATCGGACGAAGCTCTGTCGGTCACCGTCGAGGAGCTTGACGTGTGCGTAGTGCAGCGTCAGGGAACTGATCACGAGGATGATCGTGTTGGCGATGACGAGGTTGCCGAACACGTTTCCGCCGTGAGGGAGCAGCTCGGCCGACCACACGTTCGCGCCGCGAACGAAGAAGTAGTAGACGAAGCCGGCACCGAAGGTGGCGACCTCGCTGCCGAGGAACAGCAGCATCGCGAACCGGAGGGTTCCGCCGGAGTGGTGATCCGTCCCGCGTTCCCAGAAGTTGGCGACGAACGCGTGGTAGAGCCAGCCATAGAGGCCGGCCAGGAAGATCCCGACGGTGGCGACGGTCGTCCCGGCGGCGATCAGCTCGGAGACGACGGGATTCTCTGCCTGCGAGAGGACGAACAGGCCGGCAGCGACGTAGATGCCGGCAGCGCCGATGGCAGTGATGAAGGGCCACCAGCTGGCCTCCCCGAACCCGCGGGGCCAGTCCTCGACGGCGGGGAGATGGTGGTCCCCGTGCTCCTCTGACGTGTCTTCGGCTACGGTCATACGCGCTTCTTGCGAGTGGACCATCAAAAGCGCTTCCAACTCCGTGCGCTTCGTCCGCGTGGCTGGCCGGTCGGGCGCGAACCGACGCCTTCTCCCTCGCCGAGCCGAACAGTCGAGTAATGCTTCGGCGTCGCGCAGTCGCAGTCGTCGCGCTGGCGGTGCTGGCGGTCGGTCGTGCCACCGCTCACGGGGGCAGTCTGGCCCAGGACATCCGCGAACCGCTGACGATACCGACGTGGTTGTTCCTCTCGACGGGCGGGGCGGCGGTCGGCGCTTCCTTCCTGCTGGCCAGCTTCGTCACGGATCGGGAACTGATCGACGCGATCCACGACTGGCGTCGCGGCGCAGCCGTTCCGGGCCGGCGCGTCGCGGTCGGCCTGCTGCGGGCGGCGGGGATCGCTGGCGTCGTGCTCGTCGTCGTCGTCGGCTACTTCGGGCCGACGGACGCCCGCTCGAACGCCGCGATCTTGCTGGTCTGGGTCGGCTGGTGGGCTGGGCTGTCGATGAGCGCGTACCTGCTGGGCAACAGCTGGAGCGTGCTCAATCCGTGGCGGACCGTCGCCGAGCTGGTGCCCGCGCTGGACCTGCGGTATCCCGACCGGCTCGGTGCGTGGCCCAGCGTCGTCGGGCTCCTGGCGCTCGTCTACCTGGAGGTCGTCAGTCCGCTGGCCGAGAACGCGTCGCTGCTCGCGACCACTGTGGTGGCGTACTCTGCGGTGACACTCGTCGGCGCGGTGGCGTTCGGTCCGGAGACGTGGTTCGGAAAAGTCGACCCGCCGGCTCGCGTGTTCCGCTACTACGGCCGCGTCGCTCTGCTCTCGTCCGACGGCGACGGGCTGACGCTTCGCCTTCCGGGAACGGCGCTGTCCGAGCGGCGACTGGTCGACGGTCGCGACGAGGTCGCCTTCGTCCTCGCCTTGCTGTGGGTGACGACCTTCGACGGGTTCGTCTCGACGCCCGCCTGGCGCGGGCTCGCGGGCCCGTTCGTCGGGCTCGGGATCCCGCCGCTGGGCGTCTACCTGCTCGCCCTCCTGCTTGGCTTCGGGCTGTTCTGGAGTCTCTACGTGCTCGCGGCCAGGCTCTCGCGGTCGACGGCCGAGACCTTCCTGACGCCCGCCGCGCTGGCCGCTCGGTTCGCGCCGCCGCTGCTGGCGATCGTCGCCGGCTACCACTTCGCTCACTACCTCGACTACTTCCTCGGGCTCGCACCGGCACTGGGCCAGACGCTGGCCGCGCCGCTGACGGCCCGGAGTACGGTGCTCGTGCTCTCGATTCCGGGGTGGTTCGGCGGCGTCGCGATGGCCAGCATCATCGTCGGCCACCTGCTGGCGATCTGGGTGGCCCACGCCGCGGCCTACGACCTGTTTCCCGGACGCCTCCAGGCGATCCGGTCGCAGTATCCGTTCATCGCCGTCATGGTCGTCTACACCATGACGAGCCTCTGGGTCATCTCCCAGCCAGATATCCCACTCCCCTACCTATGAACGAGGACTACCACGTTCCCACGTCGGCCCCGCTGTACGAGTGTGAGTACTGCGGTCGTCCCTTCGCCCGCGAGCGGTTCCGGGCGCTCCATCGCGGGCTCGAACACGCCAGCGAACTGGACGACGAGGAGGTCGAGCGGTTCCGCGACGCCTACCGCGAGGAAGAGGAGGCAATCGGCATGTTCCGACTGAAGGCACTGGCGGCGCTGGTGGTCGTGTACTTCGGCCTGCTGATGATCTACGCCGTCGTGTGAGGGCACTCGAAACCGCGAAGCGAAGCTTTCATGCGCCCGAACGGAATACGGACGGGCATGGATCTGCGCGTCATCGAGAAAGAAGAGACGATGCTCTCGATCGAGATTGCCGGCGAGGACCACACGTTCATGAACGTCCTGAAGGGGGCGCTACTGGAGACTGACGGCGTCACGGCGGCGACCTACGACATGAACCCCGAACAGTCCGGTGGCCAGACCGACCCCGTGCTGACCGTCAAGACCGACGTCGACGTGAACGCGCTCGACGCTCTCGAAGCCGGTGCGGACCGCGTCATGGAGAAAGCAGACGACTTCGAGGCGGCCTTCGACGCCGCGGCCTGACGCTTCGGTGCTCTCTTCTGCTGTTAGCAGACCGCCACAGTGACGAACACGCGGTCGTTCGGCGCGACGTGGACGTCGACGCCGATCCGCGTCTGTGACTCGACGAGTGCTGCATCTATCTGGTCCCAACTGTCCAGCAGCGTCCCGGCCAGCGACGCCTCGCTGTCGAAGTCTTCGACTGGTCCGGTCGAGAACACGGTGTACCGGTCGACGACCGGGTTCTCACAGTAGTCCCGCACGCGAAGCATCTCTTCCCTGGAGAGCGCCGATCCGTCGCCGGTCGCGTTCTGGACGGTGCGCTTGTTGACGTAGGCGGCGTACCACGCCAGATCCGCGTCGTCGGTCAGCGGGTCGACGCTGGCCGCCTCGCGGCGCTCGTTCGACTGCTCGACGTAGGCGGCTTCGACGTCTGCGATCGAGAGGTCGCCGACCTGATCTCCCGCGCCGGCCACGTCGTCGGGCACCGGTGGTCGCCCCATCCCCGGCAACGTGACGACGCCCGCGTACGCGAGGATGAGCGTGATCCCCAGGACGGCGGCGATGGCGTAACCGGCGACGTACCGGGGTTCGAGCACGTCGCGGTACGAGGTGCCGCCGAGTTCGTCGAGGTCGTCCCAGTCGGGCTGGCGCTGTTCTAACTCGACGTTGCCACAGCGCTTGCACGGCGGGGAGTTTTTGGTGTGTTGACGGCCACACTCCGTACAGACCCAGACGGGATCGGTCGGGCCGTCGGTCTCGGCCGGTGGGACCTGTTCGACCGCTCGCTCGAACTTGTTGTGCCCGCAGTTGTCACACGGCGGATCGTTCTCTTCGTGGGGTTTGCCACACCAGGTACACCGCCACTCCATTATCGGATAGTCGGGGAGTGGGGCGCAAAAGGGTAGCGGTCGCGGGGATAGGGCGGTCGAGGCGAACGCTGCGAGGGTTACAGACGCACCGGCACGCCCATCTCGTCGAGGCGCTGCTTGGTCTCTGCGATGGAGTACTCGTCGAAGTGGAAGATCGAGGCCGCGAGCCCGGCGTCGGCACCGGCCTCGGTGAACACCTCGTACATGTCCTCGGGACTGCCACAGCCCGAGGAGGCGATCACCGGCGTGGAGACGGTGTCACAGACGGCTTTCGTCAGCGGGATGTCGTAGCCGTCCTTGGTGCCGTCGGCGTCGATCGAGTTGACGAACAGCTCCCCTGCGCCGCGGTCCTCGGCCTCGGTGGCCCACTCGACCACGTCGAGGCCGGTGCCTTCGCGGCCGCCCTTGACGGTACACTCGAACCAGCAGGACTCGCCGTCGACGTCAGCGTAGTGTTCGCCCTGCTCGTCGAAGCGTCGCCGCGCGTCGACCGAGATGACGATACACTGGCTGCCAAACGCCGCCGCGCCCTCCCCGATCAGCTCCGGTCGCGCGATCGCACCGGAGTTGATCGAGACCTTGTCCGCGCCGGCCCGCAGCGTCTCCTTGATGTCTTCGCGAGTACGGATTCCGCCGCCGACCGTCAGGGGGATGAACACCTCGTCTGCGACCTGCGAGACCGTGTCGAGCATCGTCTCGCGCCCCTCTGCGCTGGCGGTGATGTCGAGAAAGACGAACTCGTCGGCCCCCGACTCGTTGTACTTCTTGGCCATCTCGACGGGGTCGCCGGTGTAGGCCAGGTCCTCGAAGTTGACGCCCGTGTACACCGCGGCGTTGCCGTCCTCGTCGAGGTCCACGTCGATACAGGGGATGATCCGCTTCGTGAGAGTCATTTACTACCTGTCCGTTCGTCGCTCCGGGCTTTGTCGGTTTCGGCTGGCGCAGCCGGGACGAGATTCCGACAGGAATAGGTACCACCGCGGGGAACGACCGGACATGAGCGACGACCACGGGCACGACGAGGACCGTCCCGACTACGACCCAGCACACGTCGAACTGCCATCGCGCGAACCGCCGCTTCGCGAGACCGCACCCCAGAGTGACTTCACGATGGGACAGGTCGCCCGCGGGGGCGCGGTCGCCGCCGTCGGACTCCTCCTGATCTTCGGACTGGCGTTCGTCCTGGTCTGAGACTGTCGCCGTCACTGCTTCTATCGCCGAAACCGAAGAGAGCGTGTGCGCCCGCCGTCGACGAACGAGGGCGTCCAGCGGACAGCCGACGACGGCGTCATACGACTTATTGTAGCGGTTCACCGCTGATCGTCTCCCCCGCGGTGCCGATCGTCGGGAAGCACCAGGAATAAACCGTATCAGGCCAGTTCGTCGGCGATGATCGACCGCAGGCCGGCGATCGTCTCGGCGTCGTAGCGCAGCGACTCGCCGGCAATCGTCAGATCGAGCCGTCCGCTGTCGTCCGCGGAACCCAGCTCGTAGACTGGTGCGACACCGTCGAAGGCCTCGCGTACCGCGCGGGCGTCCGTCGTCTCGATCACGACGCGTCCCGGCTGTTCGCCGAACAGCAACTCGGCTCCAGTGCCCTTGTTCGCAGCGTCGATCTCGACGCTCGCGCCCCCATCCTCGTGGACCATCTCCGCCAGTCCGACGGCGAGGCCGCCGTGGCTCAGGTCGTGGGTCGCGAGCGTCGCCGCGTCGTCGGCTACGTCGGCGAGCGTGTCGACGAATGCGTCGGGGTGGTCCAGCAGCGTCGGGAACCGGTCGCTCCCGCCGAACTGCCCGAGATACTCCGAGCCGCCGAGACGTGGCTCCGCGTCGCCTTCGAGCGCCCGCGCTCCCACGAGCAGGAGGTCACCCTCACCCGACAGCGACAGCGGCGGCGCGTCGTACCCGTCCTTGGTGCCGACCATCGCCAGCGTCGGCGTCGGCGGGATCGGACCGCTGACGGAGTCGTTGTACAGCGAGACGTTGCCGCCGACGACCGGCACGTCGAGCGTCGAGCACATGTCGGCGAGCCCGTCGACGATCCCCTTGAACGCGCCGTACACGTCGGGCTTCTCGGGGTTGCCGCCGTTGAGACAGTCGACCGCCGCCAGCGGCGTCGTCCCCTTGGCGGCGAGGTTGGTGGCGTTCTCCAGCGCGACGGCGCGTGCGCCCTCGTAGGGTGCCGCGTCCGTCCAGTTGGGATCTGCACCGGCCGTGTAGGCCAGCCCGACGCCGCTCTCGTTGTCGTCGCTCGCCTCCGCGCCAGTCTCTCGGATGGCAAGTACTGCCGCGTCGTCGCCGGGCGGAGTCGCCGTCCGGACCTGCACCTCGTGGTCGTACTGGCGGTAGATCCAGCGCTTCGAGGCCGTGTTCGGGCTGGCGACGACTGCCTCGAAGGCTTCTTCCAGGGCGACCTCGGGGAGGTCACGCTCTGGCTGGGTCGGCTCCTCGGCCGGCAGGTCGTTGAACGGCGCGCCCTCGCCGAGGAACTCGGCGTCGCAGTCGACGACCGTCTCGCCCTCGAACGTACAGACGTAGTCGCCCGTGTCGGTGACCTCGCCGATGACGGAGGCACCGAGGTCGAAGCGCTCGGCGATGGCCTTCACGCGGTCGACGTTCTCCGGCGCGACCTCGTAGCACATCCGCTCCTGGCTCTCGGCGAGCAGGTACTCCATGGCGTTCATGTTGGGCTCGCGCTCGTGGACTTCGGTGAGCTCGATCTCCGCGCCCAGCCCGCCCTTCGCGACCAGTTCGGAGCTCGCACCGCCGAGGCCGGCCGCGCCGAGGTCGCGGGCCGACTCGATCAGTCCCTCGTCGATGAGCTGTTCGTTGGCCTCGATCAGCAGCTTCTCGGTGTAGGGGTCGCCGACCTGAACGGCCGGGCGGTCCTCCGTCTCGGCGTCCTCTGCGAGGTCCTCGCTGGCGAAGGAGGCCCCGCCGAGACCGTCCCGTCCGGTGGAGTTGCCCACCAGGACGAGCGTGTTGCCCGGCTGCTGGGCCTCGGCGGTGATCATCCGCTCTTCGTCGACCAGGCCGATACAGGAGACGTTGACCAGCGGGTTGCCCTCGTAGTCCTCGTGGAAGGCCGTGCTCCCGGTGACGGTCGGGACGCCGATACAGTTGCCGTAGTGGCTGATCCCCTCGACGACGCCTTCGAGCAGATAGCGGGAGTGTTCGCGGTCGAAGTCGCCGAAGTACAGCGAGTCAGCCAGCGCGATGGGGTAGGCCCCCATCGACAGCGTGTCCCGGACGATCCCGCCGACGCCCGTGGCCGCGCCGTCGAACGGGTCGACGTAGGAGGGGTGGTTGTGACTCTCGATCCCCATCGTGATGTAGGTGCCGTCGCCCTCGGGCAGTGCCACGACGGCGGCGTCGTCGCCCGGACCGACGACGACGTTCTCGCCCTCGGAGTCGAACGCGCCCAGCAGTGGGCGCGACGATCGGTACGCACAGTGCTCGCTCCAGAGGTTCTCGAAGAGGGCCGCCTCGGCCTGGGTCGGTTCTCGGCCGAGCTCCTCGACCACGAGATCGTGGTCAGCATCGGAGAGGCTCATTACCTCCCCGTGGCTTCCGGCCGGCTAAATCGCTTTCCATGCGCGCCCGACGCGGTCCACTCTGTCCACCCATACCGTCGGCCCCTGCATACTTAGGGGGGTTTTCACCTGGTGGGAATCCCCTTGCTCGGCTATAAGGGAGTACTACCTACGCCAAAGTGTAATGACTGATCGCATCGGAGCCCCCGGAACGAGTATGAGTCGCCGAGAGTTCGTCGCTGCAACGGGCCTGAGCGGTTCGCTGGCACTTGCCGGCTGTCAGGCACCCACGTCGTCCTCGAAGGTCTCGACGACGAGCGAGACGGCGACGGAGACCTCGATGGCGAGTCAGTCCGAGTCGCTGCCGACGACGTCGCCCCCGGAGATCGTCAACGTCGACGAGCAGGGCGGCGAGGTCACGATCTCGACCGTCGCCTCGAAGCACATGGTCCACCCCGAGGAGACGATGGGTGGTCCCGTCGAGTTGCCGAAGGTGTGGGCGTTCCAGGCCGACGACGGCGAGCCCAGCGTCCCCGGTCCGATCCTCCGGACGACCGAAGGTGAGGACATGAAGGTGACGCTCGACAACACCGACGCCAACATGCCTCACACGCTGCACTTCCACGGCGTCCGCAAGACCTGGGAGAACGACGGCGTGCCGACGACGACGGGCATCACGGTCAACCCCGGCGAGAAGCACACCTACGAGATTCCGGCCAACGTCCCCGGGACGCACCTCTATCACTGTCACTACCAGACCCAGCGTCACATCGACATGGGGATGTACGGCATCTTCCGCGTCGACCCGAAGGGGTACGAGGAGGCCGACCAGGAGCTGTTCATGACGCTGAAAGACTGGGACTCGACCCTGAACAAGCAGATGGCCGGCATGGACGCCACCTACAGCCCGCGGGACCGCGACCCCGACGTGTTCACGATCAACGGCAAGAGCGCGCCCCGGACGCTCCACCCAGAAGACGGCTCGCCGGTCATCGTCTCGCAGGGTGACACGGTCCGTATCCACCTCACCAACAACGGGTACATGAGCCACCCGATGCACACGCACAACCACCGCTTCCGCGTGGTCGAGAAGGACGGCTCGGAGGTCCCCGAGGCAGCGCAGTACGAACAGGACATCATCAACGTCGCTCCCGCGGAGCGAAAGACAATCGAGTTCGACGCCGACGCCGACCCCGGCATCTACCTCATGCACTGCCACAAGGTCAGCCACGCGATGAACGGCAACACCTACCCCGGCGGGATGGTCGGCGGGATCGTCTACAAGGAGGCGATGGACTCGGACATCTTCGGCGAGCTGATGGACTACGCCGGCTACGAAGGCTAACCGCCGGCAACGACGGGCATCACGCGGATCGCAGTCTACGTTCGGGCACGCGGCGTCGCTGTCGGTCTGCCCTCTCCAGCCTTTGACACTGTCGACGGGCACACTTTCGCATTCTGAAGCTGTGGTGGATGGATTATACTGCTAGCACCGGAACCACCGGGTATGGATTGGTCTCACTCGCACTCGGACGCCGACTCGAACCCACAGACGTCGACTCGACGCCGCGTTCTCGCCACGGTCACTGTCGGCGCGGCGACGGCGCTCGCGGGCTGTACGATCTCGGGGCAATCGGAACGGGACACGACGGACGTGGAGTACAGCGTCGCCGACGTCGACGCGGTGGCCGTCGACGGCGACGACGGCGAGACGACCGTCGAGCCGTGGGACGGCGACGAAGTCCAGATTCAGGCGACGAAGTACGCCATCGGCGGGACGGAGCTGAGCGACGTCCAGGTCACCAGAAACGTCGACGACGGCCAGCTCTCGGTTGGCGTGAAAGACACGACGGGGGTCGCGATCGGGACCGTCGGGGGCGGACTCGAATCGCTCACGGTCAAGGTGCCGTCCGGCGTCCGGGTCACCGAACTCACCGTCGACGACGGTGACGCGACGATCGGCGACGTGGCCGGGGACCTCACGCTCTCGGTCGACGACGGCAGCGCCGAGGTCGGTCCGCTCGACGGGGGCGTCCAGATCGACGGCGACGACGGCGAGATCGAGATCGGCGCAGTCGACAGCGTCGCGGGGACGGTCGACGACGGCGAGATCTCGGTGACCGAAGCGACCACGATCGGCGACGTCGAGGCCGACGACGGGATCATCGACCTCGCCGTCGAGAACGTCGACGGCCCGGCGACCGTCAGGGCCGACGACGGTGACGTGACGCTCCGACTGTCGCCGTCGCTGGATCTCTCGGTCACCGCCCGCAGCGACGACGGGACAGTCACGGTCTCGGACGGTGTCCTCGACGAGGTCGAGACCAGCGAGGACGAGACGCGCGGACGGGTCGGCGAGGGTGGCGACACGCTGACGGTCGCAGTCGACGACGGATCGATCACGCTCCAATCGCTGTAGTGCGCCGCCCACGAAAAGCCGTCTCAGACCACGTAGGACTGCAGTTCACCGCGAGACTGTACGTCGACGAACCGGTAGCGTCGCCCGTCGTCGAGGTCGCCAGCGAAGTCCGGTCCGTCGACGCCGTCCAGCTCGTAGACCTCGTCGGCCCCGCGACAGTCGTGGGCCAGGATCGACTGCTCGACGGGTTCGGGCAGGCTCTCGCCGGGCGGGACCTCGACGACGAACAGCCGGTCGGTGAAGCTCTTTGCCGTCCAGGCGTCCTGGACGCCGTCGCGGTCGGCGATCTCCTCGGCCAGCGCGCGCAGCTGTGTGGCCCGGTCGCTCATACACGACGGACGCAGCGTGAGAACGAGTGCTCGGTGCCGAAGGTGTTCGCCCGTCTCATACGGATTATTGTAGCCGTTTTCCCGGTCGACCGCACCACGGTGTGCGGTCAATCCGGTAAAGATCTACAATAATCCGTATCAGTCGTCGCTGCTCGCTCGCTCTTCCTCGCCACCGTCGGACCGCAGCTCCGGCGAGGCTCCGCTCACTTCGTTCTCGGAGCCGCCGTCGGTCAGCGCGGGCAGTCGCTCGGACGCGAACCACTCGAACTCGCGGGCTCGCATGCCGTCGCGGTCGAGGTCCCACGGGTCGCTACTGGTCACTCGCGGCCCCTCCATCCAGGAGGTGACGACGTTCCACAGGAAGAGGAGCTGGCCGACGACGAGCAGGACGACGCCAAGCGTCGCGATCTGGTGGAGCAGCGTGAACAGGTCGATCGGACCGACGGCCACGTCGTAGGTCGCGTACCGCCGGGGCATCCCGGCGTAGCCAAGCAGGATCATCGGGAAGAAGGTGATGTTGGTCCCGATCATCGTGAGCCAGAAGTGGGCTTTGGCCAGCGTGCGCTGGTACCAGCGGCCGGTGTAGATGGGGAACCAGTAGTAGATCCCGGCGAACACCGCGAAGGCGATCCCGCCCATGATGACGTAGTGGAAGTGGGCGACGACCTGGTAGGTGTCGTGCAACAGGAGGTCGACGGGGATCGCCGCCTCGAAGACGCCGGTCATCCCGCCGATGACGAAGTTGGCGATGAAGCCGACACAGAAGAGGAACGGTGCGGTCAGCCGCAGGCGGCCGTTCCACATCGTCGCCATCCAGTTGAACGTCTTGACCGCGCTGGGGATCGCGATCGAGATCGTGATCGCCATGAACGCGCCCCGAAGCCGCGGGTCCATCCCGGTCGCGAACATGTGGTGTGCCCAGACGCCAAAGGAGAGGACCCCGAGCGCCAGCGTGGAGTAGACGACGAACTTGAAGCCGAACAGCTTCCGACCGCAGAACTTCGGGAGGATGTAGCTGATCAGTCCCATCGGCGGGAGCACGAGGATGTACACCTCCGGGTGGCCGAAGAACCAGAACAGGTGCTGCCACAGCAGCGTCCCGCCGCCGTCGCCGATCGCGAAGAAGGTCGTCCCCATGTTGCGATCGAGCAGCAGCATCACGAGGGCGCTCCCCAGCAGGGGGAACGCAAAGAGGATCTGGCCGGACTGGACCAGGACGGTCCAGCTGAAGATGTCGAGGTTGGCCCAGTCGATGTCCTCGCCCTGTTCCGTGAAGATGGTCGCGATGAAGTTGATCGCACCCATCGTCGCGGAGACGCCGGTCAGATGCAGCCCCAGAATCATCAGGTCGATCGCGGGACTGGGCTGGTCCAGCGACAGCGGCGTGTACATCGTCCAGGCCGTCTGTGCGGGTGCGATGCCGGGGATGAAGAAACCGGCCCAGATCAGGACCGCCCCGAAGGGCAACAGCCAGAACGCGATCGCGTTGATCCGCGGGAACGCCATGTCGTCGGCCCCGATCAGGATCGGGACGAAGTAGTTCGAGAACGCCGCCAGGATCGGCGTCCCGAACAGGAACAGCATCGTGATCCCGTGGCTGGTCAGTAGCGCGTTGTACATCGCCGGTTCGAGGAAGTTCGAGGTCGGGGTGACCAGCTCGAACCGCATCAACACGACCGCCACGCCGCCCCAGGCGAAGGCCAGCACGGCGAAGGTCCCGTAGAGCAGTCCGATATCTTTGTGGTCGACCGTCGTGAGCCAGCGGGTCAGTCCACCGGGCTTCTCGCCGTGGTGGACCGTCTCGTCGGCCGTCCCGCCGCCGCCGACGGCCGGCGTGTACGAGCGCCAGTTCTCTAGCCTCGTTACGACCGCGGCCGCACCGGCCACCAGTGCGACCATCACCGTTGTCAGGACGAGCTGCGTTGCTGCCATTGCAGGCCGGTTTCGCCGCTCTCCACATCGGCGTTACTCCGAACACGTTCGTGCGGGCATTGATGGTCGTTCCCACGACTCACCCTCGCGCCACCTAGAACGGGGTGTCGAACCCGCCTTCGTCGGCCACGTCGTCGCCAGCCGTGGCGTCGCCCGCGTCGATATCGGAGGGGATCTCGCCGGTCTCTCGGAACACCGATTCGAGCTCTCGCAGCTTCGCGTTGATGGTCTCACTCTGGTGGTGCATCGGGTCGACCCGGACCCGCACGAGGTCGTACTCGTGGGACTCGCGACAGCCGTTCCAGGCCCGGAACGCGCCGACGGTCAGCGTATCGCTCTGTGGACAGAACTCGGTCGTCGGCGTGAACTCGGCCCGGAGGACGCGCTCGCCGTCGGTCTCGGTCTCGCGGGCGTACCGGAACCCCGACTCGGGATGTCGCCGGTCGAGGTTCAGCCGCGCGAGGTTGTAGCCGAAGGTCATGTCGATGACGCCCCGCCGCTCGAAGAGCGTCCGCGTCGCCCGGTGGAAGGCGGCGTGTTCGCGGCCGGTCAACACCGCGCCGTCGAGGAACGGTCCCGGGTCCGGGAGGTGTTCGGGGGCGAACTCGTCGTAGTCGTCGTACTCGGGGCCCTCGCCGTCGCGAGCGAATCCGGAGAGGAGGCTCATACGTCAGCGTTGGACCGCCAGCCCGCTGTGGTTGCTGGCGAACACGTTCGGGCAAACCCAGACCGCCGTCCCGGCCGACGCTTCGATTGTGACCGCAACGTCGATCGACGCCGAACGACGCTACGACGACGCACAGTTCTCCGCACAGACGATCCACGAGACCGAGCACCAGAAGGTCGTCCTGGGATACTTCGAGCCGGGACAGTTCATCCCCGTCCACGCGCCCGACAGCGACGTGGCGATCACGGTCGTGTCGGGTTCGGGCGTGATCCGCGACGGCGAGACCGACCACGCGGTCGAGCCGGGGAGCGTCGTCGTCGTGCCCGCAGGAACGGAACGCGGGGTGAAAGCCGACGACGACGAGCGACTGGCGGCGACGCTCGTCACCGCGCCACCGCCGACCGACGCCGAACACGAGCCGGTGCGTCGGGGCCTCCAGACGGGACAGTTCGATCCGGACTGACACCGCCGCCTCGGACCGAACACGTTCGGCCAAAGTCCTTCCCGCTCGTGGCCACTACCGTCGACCGATGCCAGCCGAAACACTCGATCTGCGCGAGGTACCGCCGCCACAGCGCCACCCCATGATCCACGAGGCGTTCCAGACCCTCGACAGCGGCGAGGCCCTGGAGATCGTCAACGACCACGAGCCAAAGCCGCTGTTCTACGAGTTCCAGGCCGAGGTCGAGGCCTTCGACGCGGAGGGGTACTCCTGTGAGGAACGGGACGACGGCAACTACGTCGCACGGCTCCCGAAAGCATGAGCGACACCGAACTGGTCTCGCTGGACGACCTCGACGACGACGGCCGGGCGACGCTGTTCGAGCACGAACCCCACACGGTCCGACTCAGCCTCGCGGCCGACGAGGGCGTCCCGGCCCACCAGCATCCAGACCGCCAGATCGTCTTTCACCAGCTCTCGGGGGAGCTGGACCTCCACCTCGGCGACGAAGTGGTGTCGCTGACGGCCGGCGACGTGGTCCGGTTCGACGGCGATCAGGACATCTCCCCCCAGGCCCGGACCGACAGCGAGGCGCTGCTGGTCCTCGCGTCTGCGACCTGACCTCTCGGTTCGATCGTCCCCGGCCTCACTCCCCGTTCTCGCCGCGAACGCACTCACCGACTGCCAGAGAACAGCTCCAGAGCGGCCGCCAGCGTCTCCTCGTCGCCGTCGCTCGCGGCCCGTTCGAGTTGGGCTTCCGGGACCGCCAGGAGCCGCTCGACGAGGCGGTCGCCGAGTCGCTCGACGGCGTCGCGCTCGCGTTCCGACAGCTCCAGTTCCGACAGCGCTCGCTCGACCTGACGGTCGCGGACGGACTCGCCGCGCTCTCTGATCCGTTCGATCGCCACGTTCTCTGCCGACCGCGTGGCGTCGCTCGCTCGCTCTCCCTCCGCTTTGCGTGTCCCGCTCTCTGGCCCGGTCACACAGTCGGTCATGCCTTCCAGATCGTCGTCACGGTCACGTCATCGCCCTCGACAGTGTCGTAGGCGAAGCCGCGGTCGTCGAGTTTCGGGTACAGGAACTCCGGCGCGCGATCGTTGAACTGGACGACGACCTCGTCGTCGTCGATCTCCGCCAGGGTTTCGAGGGTGTTTTGCAGTGGCTTCGGCGGGCCCAGCGAACGCACGTCGAGTTCGCGGGTCGGTGCGTCGTCGGGTGCGTCGGTCGTCTGCAGGGCCTCGGTCGCGTCCATACACGAACGGACGGCCGCCCCCGGAGCAACCGTTGTCCCGAACGTGTTCGGCCACACCGACAGCACGCTGGCGGACGAACGGACGGGTATGAGCGTCATTCCGGCCGCCGTCGACGAGTCGAGCGGTCCGCCGACTGCGATCCCGCTCGCGCACTTCCTCGTGGCACTGGCGTACCTGGTCGCGGGAGTGGCGACTGCCGCGGTGACGACCGGCTGGGCGGGGCAGGTCGCTCACGTCCACCTGTTCGTCGCGGGCTGGATCTGTCTGACCATCCTCGGGGCGATGACGCAGTTCGTCCCGGTCTGGTCGGGCGTCTCGCTGCACTCCAGACGGCTTGCGATCCTCCAGTTGCCCCTCGCGGGGCTCGGATTCGCCGGCCTCGCGGCTGGCTTTCTCACGGGCGCGCTCGGACTGCTCCCGATCGCTGGCGTGCTCGCGGTCGGCGGTGTCTGGCTCTTCGCCTACAACCTCGCCCGGACGCTCGCCGGGGCCCGTCCCTTCGACGCGACGGAGTCACACTTCGCCGTCGCCGTCGGCTGGTTCGTCGTCGTGACCACGCTGGGGATGGTGCTGGCGATCGACTTCGCCGCGAGCGCGTTACCCGTCGCGGGCCTCACCCACGCGACCGTCCGCTCGGCCCACGCGACGGCGGCGATCTTCGGTGCCGTGCTCACGACGGTGCTCGGGGCGCTCTATCAGCTGGCGACGATGTTCACCCAGACCGAGCTCGGCCCCGTCGAGCGCCGTTTCCAGCGGGTCGAAACGCTCGCGTACCCGGTCGGCGTGGCGGCGCTCGTCGTGGGGCGGCTGTTCGGCGTCGCTCCGATCGCCCGCGCTGGCGGGGTGGTCGTCGCCCTCTCCGTGCTCGGCATCGCCGTCGTCGTCGCCAACAGGCTCCGCCAGACTCGCGTCGAGTGGACGCCGATGCTCACCCGCTACGGACTCGCGGCCGCGGGGCTGGGCGTGTGGGCGGTCCCGGCGCTGGTCGGCTGGTCGCGGAACGCACTCGGGCCGGCCGTCACCTTCGGCGGCCCGGCGACGGGGTCGCTGTTACTGGCCGGTGGTCTGGCCTTCGTCGTCCTCGGAACGCTGTACCACATCGTCCCGTTCCTCGTGTGGGTCGACCGCTACAGCGATCAGGTCGGCCTCGAACCGGTGCCGATGGTCGACGATCTCTACCTCGACCGGCTGGCGGTCGTCGACGGCGTCGCCTACACCGCCGGGATCGCGCTGGTCGTCCTCGGCTCGGTCGCGCCGACGCTGCTCCCGTCGCCCGCGATCACTGCGGGCTGGGGACTGGCGGCCCTGGGCGCACTCGCCTTCGCGGCGAACCTGCTGCTGGTCGTCGTCGAACACGGCGACTACTCCGTCGGGACCCTCGTCAGTGCGTAAGTAAGGTCGCGTCCGCCAGCGGTGTCGTCAATCGACGTACAGCGAGTAGAGGATGATGGCGAAGGCGACCGTCGTCAGCAGACTCTGGACGAAGACACTGACCACGAGCCAGTCCTGAAAGCCACTGCCGGGGAGCCACGAGAGGCGGGCCAGGATCCTGGGGACGAAGATGTCGATGACGCCCCCTATCAACGCCCCGAATGTCATTATCCCGAACCCCCACGAGAGGGCCTGTAACTCTCTGGCGCTCGTTCGCTGGTAGGCCCGGTAGGAGTAGTACGTAATCAGCCCACCGAGGATGAGTGTGAGCGTCTTCGTCGCGACGATACCGACCTGTGAACTGGGGACATGTGGGCTCATGTTTCTTTTCTGACCTCCGACCAGAGGTTTTCGAGGCGTTCGTCCGGCGTCCGAGGCCGGTGAGAGATCTCGACTTCGAACGTCCGGTCGTCGTCCAGCGAGATGACGACGTCTTCGAAGCTGATCGCGTAGCGGCTGGCGTGTTGTCCGTCGGGACGCACCTCGACGCCCTCGTGAAGCAGCGACGCCTCCGTCAGTAGTTCGAGCTTTCGGTAGGTCGTCGACAGTGGCACGCCGCTTTCCTCCGCGATTTCGCTGGCTGTCATCGGCTCTTCCAGGACGCTGACGATCGCCCGACAGTCCTCGTCGTCCAGCGCGTCGAGTACGTCCTCTAGCGCTGGCGATAATTCGTCTTCGAACGGGTCCCGGACCATCCGTGACAGAGTCTCACCTGTCGAGGGGTAAAACAGCACCGACACGGATCGCCGAGTTCGGCCGCCATACTGCGGCTCTTGTCGCTATCGTCGCCGCCCGCGCCGACAGCGAACATGTTCCCCCCGTCGCCCGGTGCTGAGAACCCGACGCGGATTGATGTAGGGAGTCGGCCAATCGCCACCTGTATGCAAGTACAACGTGCGACGATCGCGAAGATCATCGCGGTGGTCTTCGTGTTCAATCTGATCGTCATGGGCGGTGGTGCGTGGCTCGCGTACCAGTCGGCACCGCCGATCCCCGACGAAGTCGTCGGACCCGACGGCGACACGATCGTGACCGGACAGGAGATCAGAGACGGCAAGAAGGCGTTCCAGAAGGACGGGCTGATGAACCACGGCTCGATCCTGGGCAACGGTGCGTACTACGGACAGGACTACACTGCGGACACGCTGGACCTGAAAGTCCAGCACATGCGGGACTACTACGCCCAGGAGCGCCACGGCAGCGCGTACGACGCCCTCGAAAGCGACGAACAGGCCGCCGTCGCCGACGTGGTCGAACGGGACCTCGACGGCGAGTACGGCGGCGGACCGATCGAGTACTCCGCGGCGGAGGCCTACGCTCACGAGCAGGTCCGCCAGGAGTACGTCGAGCGCTACCACGAGGGCGACCACGAACGGGGCGTACCCGTCGACATGATCGACAGCGAGGAGGAAGCCCGCCAGTTCGCGGACTTCGCGCTGTGGACGGCGTGGTTCTCCCACACCGACCGACCGGGCGGCGACCACTCCTACACGAACGACTGGCCCTTCCAGCCCGGTGCCGGTAACGACGCGACGGCGGCCGCGATGACCTGGAGCGTCATCGCGATGGTCCTGCTGGTCGCCGGGGCCGGCTTCGGCGTCTGGCTGTACAAGTCGATCTCGCTCCCCGAGCCGTCCGCGAAGGGTATTTCCGTCCCCGAACCCGGCGACGTGAAGGTGTTCCCCAGCCAGCGGGCCGCCTTGCGCTTCGTGCCCGTCGCCGCCGGACTCTTCCTGGGACAGGTGTTGTTGGGCGGGTTACTGGCGCACTTCTACATCGAACGCGCCGGCTTCTTCGGCATCGAGGAGATCTTCGGCGTCCACATCCTCCAGTTGCTCCCCTTCGCAATCGCCAAGACCTGGCACATCGACCTGGGGATCCTCTGGATCGCCGCGACGTGGCTCGGGGCCGGACTGTTCCTCCCGCCGCTGCTGACGGGCCACGAGCCCGATCGCCAGTCGACGTACGTCAACGGGCTGTTGGCGGCGATCGTCGTGGTCGTCGTCGGCGGTCTCGGTGGGATCTGGCTCGGCTCCAAGGGGTACATCGACGGGAGCCTCTGGTGGATCCTCGGCAACGAGGGCCTGGAGTACCTCGAAGTCGGGAAGCTCTGGCAGTTCGGCATCCTCGCGGGGTTCCTCATCTGGGCCGTCCTCTCGGTGCGCGGTCTGAAGCCGCTGCTGGACAGAGAACCCAGCTACGGGCTCGCACACATGATCCTCTATGCCGGCGGCTCGATCGCCCTCCTCTTTACCGCGGGCTTCCTCTTTACCCCGGACACCAACATCGCCGTCACGGAGTTCTGGCGCTGGTGGGTCGTCCACATGTGGGTCGAAGGGGCCTTCGAGTTCTTCATCGTCGCCATCATCGGGCTGACGCTGGTGTCGATGAACCTCCTGAAGCGCCGCAGCGCCGAGAAGGCGGTCATGCTCCAGGCGCTGCTGGTGATGTCGACCGGCGTCATCGGCGTCTCGCATCACTACTGGTGGATCGGGATGCCCGACATCTGGGTGCCCATCGGGAGCGTCTTCTCGACGCTGGAGCTGATCCCGCTGGTGTTCATCCTCTACGAGGCGCTGGGCCAGTACCGCGCCATGACCGGGGCCGGCGAGAGCTTCCCCTACCGGCTCCCGTTCATGTTCATCATCGCCAGCGGCGTCTGGAACTTCGTCGGTGCCGGGGTGCTTGGCTTCTTCATCAACCTCCCGTTGATCAACTACTACGAGCACGGCACCTACCTCACCGTGGGCCACGCCCACGCCGCGATGTTCGGGGCCTTCGGATTCCTCGCGCTGGGGATGGTCACGTACATGCTCCAGATCGCCATCGAGCCCGACCGCTGGGACGGCACCTGGCTGCGCTATGCCTTCTGGTGCTGGAACGTCGGGCTGGCGCTGATGGTGTTCGTCTCCGTGCTGCCGGTGGGCTTCCTCCAGTTGGAGGCGATCTTCACCGGGAGCTACGCGGCGGGTCGGAGCCTGGCGTTCTACAATCAGCCGCTGATTCAGGACCTCTTCTGGGCGCGTCTGCCCGGTGACACCCTGATGATCCTGGGGACGGTCATCTACGCGGCCGACATCGTCCGCAAGCGGTTCGTCCTCCGAAAGACCGCGGCGGACCCGGACATCGACGACGTCGCCGTCGCGAAAGGCGTCCTCGACGACGACTAACCGCGCGTTACCGCCGCTCTTTCGCGTGTTACTGCCGGCAGGCATCTCGACGGGTTCTCCTCGGTATGGTCTCTCTGACGAGAGGATAGGCAAGGGTTAAGCGGATCGAAAGCATACGGTTGCTACTCCTTCGATGACCACCGACGACCTCGGGGCCGTTCCCGAGTCGCCCGCCGCACTGCTTGCCGACCCTCGCATTCGCTCCGATCACTTCCGGCTCCTCGAAGACCCGGACGGAGCCGTCCTCCTGATCGGCGTCGTCCACGACCACCCTGCCAGCGTCTACCGGGTCGACAGCGCGATCCGGGCGCTCGACCCCGACACGGTCGCGGTCGAACTCCCGCCACTGGCACTGCCGCTGTTCGAAGCGGGCGGCGAGGGAGAGATGAGCGCCGCACTCGCCGCGACCGACGCCGACAGTGTTGCGATCGACGCCCACGGCCCCCGGTTCTTGGCGGCGCTGGCCGACGAGATCCGCGACCGCTCGCCAGGCTGTCAGACGATCGGTCGAATCGCCTCCAACGCGCTCACGGTCGGCCGGCAGGCACTGTCCTGTCGCCTCGCGAGCGTCTTCGGTCGCGATCGGTTCTCGACGCCACTGGCCGACGGGGGGATCGATCTCGACATCGAGCGGCCGACCGATTCCGCGGCCGTGGCCGCACACGAACGCCGACACCTCTCGCGGAGCTTCTCTGTCCTGCGGGCGTTCGAGCGCCCGGCGGCCGACGAGATCGTCGACGCCGCTCGCGAGCGCACGATGGCGCGGGCGCTGGCCGGAACCGACGGGACCGCGGTCGCCGTCGTCGGCTTCGAGCACCTCGACGGAGTCGCCACGGAGCTACGGGAACGCGGGGCGACGGCGCTGTCGGTCGACGCCGGGAGCCTGCGCGAGTACGCGGAAAAATAGCGGTCCGGAACACGACCGAGGTCGGTACGGGGCTTACTGGTGATTCGTGGTCGAGTCCGGACGGTCGGCACTCTCAGGGGTTGCGTTCGAGATGTACCTCGTCGTCCGATATCTGGGCGACCGACGAGTGCGAGAGCTCGTACACGTCTTCGCCCTCTGTCGTCCAGCCCAGTTTGGTGCGGACGCTCTGGTCCAGCGAGGACGACGGCGTGACGTGTGCGTTGCTCCCCTCGATGTTCTCGATCGTTCCGATCATATCGCCGTCGGCTGTCAGTACGTTCTTTCCTCTGTCTTCGGCCATGAAGTCTCGTGGCATGGTGAACTGCCGTCCCGGGATCGCCGGGCGGCAGACGAGATGTGAGACCAGTCGGCATTAAGTATACGTCCGTTATATTCTCGCGACCGAATCTGGATGTCCGTTCGCTTTCGTTACCACTCCGTCTGACCGCTCTCCGCCGGGCTACCGTTCGTAGGGTCGGCTTTTCGCCGCTGTCTCCCCGAACCGGTACGTCCCGTTCCCAGCCGATGGGAACGCGCTCCCCCGGTTTTGTGGGTCAGGACGTAACCGTCGGGTATGCCAGACGATCCCCTCTCTGTCACCGTCGACGAACCGCGCGAGGCCGTCACCCGCGAGTGGGAGCTGTTCGTCCGCGAGTCGTCCGAGGACACCCTGACGCACGCGGGCAGCGTCAGCGCACCGTCGGCCGACATCGCCCGCGAACAGGCTCGACAGCTGTTCGAGTGGACCGCCGGGGCGCTGTGGCTCTGTCCGGCCGACGAGGTCGAACGCGTCCAGACCGAGGCCGCGTCGCCGGTCGCCGCCACGGAGGTCGACGAGGCGTGATCTCCGTCAGCAAACTCCTCTGTGACCTCGACGCAGAGGGCGACGGCCTGCGCTACGACGCGGCCGAGGAGTCTCGCAAGGAACAGATCCGCGACCGCAAACAGCGCCGTCCGGTCGTCGTCTGGAACGTCACCAAGCAGTGCAACCTCTACTGTGACCACTGCTACGCCGCCGCCGACACCGAGGTCGCGGACGGCGAGCTGTCGACGGCCGAAGGGAAGGCGATGCTCGACGGACTGGCCGACTACGGCGTGCCGGTGGTCCTCTTCTCGGGCGGCGAGCCTCTGGTCAGAGACGACCTCGAAGAACTGATCGCCTACGCCGACGAGCGCGGCGTCCGCCCGGTCCTCTCGACCAACGGGACCCTCATCACCGAGGAGCGCGCCCGGTCGCTGCGCGACGCCGGGCTGAAGTACGCCGGGGTCTCCGTCGACGGCCTCCCCGAGCGCAACGACGCCTTCCGCGGGAAAGAGGGCGCGTTCGACGCCGCCGTCCGGGGAATCCAGAACTCCCTGGACGCCGGGCTGAAGACCGGCCTGCGGTACACGATCACCGAACGCAACGCGCCGGACCTCACGGGCGTCGTCGACCTGCTCAGCGACAAGGGGCTCGATCGGTTCTGCTTCTATCACCTCGACTACGGCGGTCGGGGGACGGAGATCCTCGACGCCGACCTGACGCCCGACCAGCGCCGCGACGCCGTCGAGACGGTCTGTGACATGACCCGGTCGTACCACGAGCGCGGCGAGGAGATCGAGACGCTGCTGGTCGGCAACTACGCCGACGCCGCCTACATCGTCGAGTACGCGCGCGACCACTACGGCGAGGCGAAGGCCCGCACCGTCTACGAGTACCTCCGGACCAACGGCGGCGATCCCACGGGCGAACGGGTCGCCGACGTGGACTACCAGGGCAACGTCCACCTCACGCAGTTCTGGCAGAACTACTCGCTTGGCAACGTCCGTGACCGTCCCTTCGGCGCAATCTGGGAGGACGAGTCGAATCCCCTGCTCTCGGCGCTGCGGGACCGCGAGTCCCGCCTGACCGGGAAGTGCGCCGACTGCGCGTACAAGGCGGTCTGTCGCGGCGGCTCCCGCCTGCGCGCGCTGACCGTCGAGGACGACCTCTTCGCGCCCGACCCGCAGTGTTACCTCACCGACGAGGAGATCCAGACGCCACCGCCGTCGCGGCCCGACACGGGGACGGCGGACTGACAGCGAGAGGCCGTCGCGCGACGACGCGCCGCTGGCCGCGACCGAGGCGCTTTTGCCGACCGCTACAGTACGTTCGCCCGTGCTAACGGTCGAGCTCCACTCCCACTCTGCGCTGTCCTACGACGGCCGCGATCCGGTCGAGCTCCTGCTCGAACAGGCCGAGGCGGTCGGCCTGGACGCGCTGGCCGTCACCGACCACGACGAGATCGACGCGAGCCTCGAAGCCGCCCGGCTCGCGCCCGAGTACGGACTGATCGGCATTCCGGGGGCGGAGATCTCCAGCCAGGCCGGCCACGTCCTGGGGCTGGGCATCGAGGAGCTCGTCCCGGCCGGGCTCTCCTTCTCCGAGACGCTCGACCGCATCCACGAGCAGGGCGGGGTCGCTGTCGTCCCCCATCCCTTCCAGGAGTCTCGCAGCGGCGTCCTGGACGAGATCTCGAAAGACGAGCTGACGGCGGCCGACGCCATCGAGGTGTACAACTCCCGGCTGTTGACCGGGCGCTCGAACCGCCAGGCCCACCAGTTCGCCAGTCGCCGCGGGCTGCCGATGACCGCCGGCAGCGACGCCCACATCAGCGAGATGGTCGGGCAGGCGGTGACACACGTCGACACCGACGAGCGAAGCGTCGCGGCGATTCTCGACGCCATCCGGGAAGGACAGACGACGGTCGAGGGCAAGCGCACCCCCTGGCACATCAGCTTCCGCCAGGCCGCTGGCGGGGCCAAGCGCCGGGTGAAGAACCGCTTCTCGCAGCTGATCGAATGATCCGGGGTGCCGACGCGTCGCTCGTCCGGCGAGCGATCCGGGACCGCGATCCACTGCCGGGAACACGGGGGTTCGCCGGACGAGTGTCCGTCGAGGGCCGGCCCACGCTCGTCAGGGACGTGCTCGGCCGGGTCCCGCTGTTCGTCGAGCGCGGGGCCGCCGATCCGACCGCCGACGGCGCGTGGGCGTTCGATCCGACGGCGCTCGACGACCCGGTGTCGGTGCCAGCGGGCCACTGTCTACCGGCCGACGTGGACGACGCTCGCTGGACGCTCCCCGAGGGCGACCGGAGCGACGACGACACCGCGGTCGCTGCCGTCCGGCGGGCGATCCGGACCGCGACTGACGCCGTCGACGCGGCGTCGACCGCCGTCGCCTTCTCTGGCGGCGTCGACTCCGCGCTCCTGGCCGCGCGCCTCGACGCCCCGCTGTACGTCGCCGGCTTCGAGGGGAGCCACGACATCGAAGCCGCGCGCTCGGCCGCGGCGGCCCTCGACCGCGAGCTGACCGTCGTCGAGTTCACGCACGACGATCTGGTGAGCGCGGTCCCTCGGATCGCCCGCGCGACGGGACGGACGAACGCCATGGACGTACAGATCGCGCTCCCCCTCTTTCTGACCGCTGGGCGCGTCGCCGCCGACGGCTACGACCGCCTCGTCGTCGGACAGGGTGCCGACGAACTGTTCGGTGGCTACGCGAAGGTGGCAAACGCCCCCGACGATCACCGGATCGAGGCCGACACGGTCCGTGGCGCTCAGCGAGAGGTGATCGCCACGCTGCCCGAGCAACTGGAACGGGACGTGTTGGCCCTCGAAGCGGCGGGCGTCGAACCGGTCGCACCGCTGCTCGCAGACCGCGTCGTCGCGACGGCGCTCGGTCTCGCTGGCGAGCAGCTGGTCCGGGGCGAGGACGAGCGCAAGTGGGCGCTGCGACGGGCCGCCAGCGAGTGGCTCCCCGAGGAGATCGCGCGGCGAGACAAGAAGGCGGTCCAGTACGGCACGTACGCCGCCCGCGAACTCGACCGACTGGCTCGCCAGGACGGGTTCAAGCGCCGGATGGACGATCACGTCACCAGGTACGTCGAGTCGCTACTGTAACGCGACGCCCAGCAGCGTCGCGGTGTTCGCGACGACCGTCGCGACCGTGACGAGGGCAAAGAGCCCGAGGAAGATCGCCGCGTTCCGGTCCGAGAGCAGCGCCCAGCCGGCGACGAGCCACACCATCGCCGCGAACTTCACGAGCCACAGGCCCGGCAGTCCGAGCAGTCCGATCGCGGCCTCGACGACCGCGTTTCCCTCCTGCAAGCCACGGGACAGCCCCACCATCGTCGTCAGGATGTCGAGCGTGGTCGCGACGAGGACGACCGCCCAGAGGACGGCGTGAGTCCGCGTCATCCGGCGTTCGACACCCAACAGTGCTGCCAACACGTCTAGTCGTGTATACGGCGCTGGTCGCAAAAGTGCGATGCCGACCGATCTGTGAGACGCCACGGCAAGGTCGGGGCTGTCGACAGCGCCAGTTTCGTCAGGCGTCGTCGAGGTCGGCGTAGGTCCGAACCAGTCCACACTCGGGACAGAGTCGCCCCTCGACGGAGTGGTTCTCCGTCATCCCCAGCGAGCCCAGCAGCCCCTCGCGGCGCTCGTCGGTGTTGATCTGGAGTTTGAATCCCTCGCCAGTTCGGAGCTCGACCGGTTCCATCGTCACGCCACAGTCCGGACAGCGTCGGTCCATAGCGGCGCTTGTGCGACCGCGCCGTTAGGCGTTGTGCTCGCCTCCGACCGCTTCGATCGCTCGCTGGCCGATCTCGGCCACGTCGGCGGGCAGGTCGTCGCGGTTTCGCAACGCGGCCGCAGTGAGCCACTCCCAGTCTTCGGCGGGCTGTTCGCCGGGTTCGGGATCGATCTCGCGGTGGGGCGCTTCGCCGTAGAAGATGAAGTCGACGTGCTGGTGGCCGACGCCCTCGTCGGTGACGTTGATGTCTTCGAGCAGGAAGTGCTGGGGTTCCGGGATCGAACGGGCCGTCTCGCTCTCCAGATCGCCCTCGGGCGCGAGCAGGGCCACGTCGAAGCCCAGTTCCTCGCTGGTCTCACGCAGCGCCGCCTCGTGGGGGAGTTCGTCGCGGTCGATGTGGCCGCCGGGCGGGAGCCACATGTCGAGCTTGTCGTGTTCGTGCAGTGCGACGGCACCGTTCTCGACGACGTAGACGGTCGCGACGAAGTGGCGCGTAGTCTCCATACAGCCACAGAAGAGAGAGGAGACCGTCGGCGTTTCGCTCTACACTTGCTGGATCTCTTCTTCGGCTTCCAGCAGCTCGTGGTAGCGGTTGCGGATCGTCACCTCGGAGATGTTCGCGACTTCGCTGACCTCGCTTTGGGTGACCTTCTCGTTGGTCAGCAGCGAGGCGGCGTACACGCCGGCCGCCGCGAGACCGACCGGGGACTTGCCGGAGTGGACGCCCTGCTCTTTGGCGTTCTGGAGGAGCTGGCGGGCACGGCGCTCGACCTCGTCGGACAGTTCCAGATCGGAGGCGAAGCGGGGCACGTAGCTCTCGGGGTCGGCGGGCTGGATCTCCAGGCCGAGTTCGCGGACGACGTAGCGATAGGTCCGGGCGATCTCGTCTTTCTCGACGCGAGAGACGGCGCTGATCTCGTCGAGCGAGCGCGGCGTGCCGGCCTGACGGGCGGCGGCGTACAGCGACGAGGTGGCGACGCCCTCGATGGAGCGGCCGGGCAGGAGATCCTCGTCGAGTGCGCGGCGATAGATGACACTGGCGGTCTCGCGGACGTTTTCGGGCAGGCCCAGCGCCGAGGCCATGCGGTCGATCTCGCCCAGCGCCTGTTTGAGGTTGCGTTCCTTCGAGTCGCGGGTGCGGAACCGCTCGTTCCAGGTGCGCAGGCGCTGCATCTTCTCGCGCTGGCGCGAGGACAGGGAGTTACCGTATGCGTCCTTGTCCTGCCAGCCGATGTTGGTCGACAGCCCCTTGTCGTGCATCATGTTGGTCGTCGGTGCGCCCACGCGGGACTTCTCGTCTTTCTCGCTGGCGTCGAACGCGCGCCACTCGGGACCGGGGTCGATCTCGTCTTCCTCGACGACCAGTCCACACTCTTCACAGACGGTCTCGCCGCGTTCGCTGTCGGCGACCAGATCGCCCCCACACTCTGGACAGACGTGCTCTGACTCGTCTTCGGTCTCCTCTGTGTGCTCGTTCTCGTCCGTAAATCGTCGGATAGTGGTATCGGTCATTGGTTGGGGTGACAGCCGGGTCAGGTACCCGAGAAACCTTCTAGCGATTACACTGTTGTTGTTGCGTCGACTTAAAAGTTTTGGCTATCAGGGAATTCAGATTTTCCGAATCACAAAACAAGCTTTGCTGGTGCGATATCGGTTTCGTGCCGGACGGTCGTCGAACTGCGTTTCGGGCGGCCGTTCCCAGGGTATCGAAACCCTTACCGCCGGGCCACCGCTCCGGGAATGTATGAGCGAATCCGTCGTCGATCCAGACGAGGTCCGTCACGTCGCGGATCTCGCCCGTGTCGACCTCGACGACGACGAGGTCGAACGGTTCACCGAACAGTTCGCGGACATCCTCTCTTACTTCGAGACGCTGGACGAGGTTCCCGAAGTCGAGCGGGAGGCCGAACTGACCAACGTCATGCGTCCGGACGAGAGCCACGAGGGGCTCAGCCAGGCCGAGGCGCTCGAAAACGCGCCGGACAGCGAGGCCGGCCACTTCAAGGGGCCGAAGGTGTCGTAAGATGGCGACGGAGTACAACGCCTACATCAGCGACGAGACGATCGAGGGCGCGGACGAGGGGCCGCTGGCCGGGAAGACCGTCGCGGTCAAAGACAACATCTCGACGAAAGGCGTCCAGACTACCTGTGGCTCGTCGATGCTCGCGGGGTACGTCCCGCCCTACGACGCGACGGTCGTCGAACGACTCACGGCGGCCGGCGCGACCGTTCCCGGCAAGACCAACATGGACGAGTTCGGGATGGGGACGACGACCGAGACCTCGGCCTACGGACCGGTCGAGAACCCCGCCGCTCCGGGCCACGTCCCCGGTGGCTCCTCGGGTGGCTCCGCCGCCGTCGTCGCTGGGGGCGACGCCGACATGGCTCTGGGGACCGACACCGGCGGTTCGATCCGCTGTCCCGCCGCGTTCTGTGGCGTCGTCGGCATCAAGCCCACCTACGGGCTGGTCTCCCGGTACGGGCTCGTCGCCTACGCCAACAGCCTCGAACAGATCGGCCCGATCGCGCCGACCGTCGAGGAGGCCGCGGAACTGCTCGAAGTGATCGCCGGCCCGGACGAACACGACGCGACGACCCGAGACCACGAGGGCGCGACCGAGGGGCTCGCCGACGCCGCCGACGGCGACGTCGACGGACTCTCGATCGGCGTGCCGACGGAACTCGTCGAAGGCGCGGACGAGGCGGTCGTCGAGACGTTCTGGGACGCGATCGACGAACTCGAAGCACAGGGCGCGAGCTACCACGAGGTCGCCCTCCCGAGCGTCGAACACGCTGTCGAGGCCTACTACGTGATCGCGATGTCGGAAGCCTCCTCGAATCTCGCGCGCTTCGACGGCGTCCGCTACGGGGTCTCCGCGAGCGAAGGCTACGAGGGCAACTGGAACGAGAGCTTCGCCAACGCCCGCGAGGAGGGCTTCGGCGAGGAAGTCAAGCGCCGAGTCCTGCTCGGGACGTACGCGCTCTCGGCGGGCTACCACGACAAGTACTACAAGAAGGCCCAAGACGCCCGCGCGTGGGTCAAGCAGGACTTCGACGAGGCCCTCTCGGAGGCCGACGTGCTGGCCTCGCCGACGATGCCGATCCCGCCCATGGAGATGGGCGAGAGCCTCGACGATCCACTGACGATGTATCTGGCCGACGCCAACACGACGCCGGTCAACCTGGCGAATCTCCCGGCGATCTCCGTGCCTGCCGGCGAGACCGACGACGGACTCCCAGTCGGGCTGCAACTGGTCGGTCCCGCGTTCGGCGAGAAACAGCTGATCCGAGCCGGTAGCGCGCTGGCGTAGGCCGCCACTCGAACGCGGTTCTACGAAGCACGAACGACCGTGCCCGTTCTCTCATCCACACCGATACTTTTTCACTGCGGCCGCGCCAGGATTCGGACGATGCCCTCCCACAACGCCCTCGGTATGCGGTTTCGGCTGGCGGCGCTGGTCGCGTTGCTGGTCGCCTTCGATGCGGTCTTCGTCGTCGCCGTCTACTGGCTGGGCCACCTGGCAGCCGGCCTGTTCTCGTGGACCATCACCTACGAGTTCGCCGCCGGGCTGGTGGCCGACGCGTTGCAGTTCCGGACGCTCCCGTCGCCGCTGGTCGTCGCGGTCGGGACCGCGGCGACGCTGGCGGGCCAGTCGGTGTTTGGCTACCGGATGAGCGCCAACACCGTCCCTGGCGAGCGACAGACGTTCCGGGACCTCTTCGCGCCGGTCACCGAACCGATCGAACCCGGACGGCCCTTCGGCGGCCTGCTGGCCGACCGCTCGCACGCGGTCTCCGAGGACGGAGACGACGAGCCCGATCCACGCGTCGTGCCGACGTTCGACTACGGCGAGTACCGCGAGCGCGTCGCGGCCCGGCTCGCCGGGCTGGCACAGCTCTCGGACACACCGATCCCGGACGTGCGGGTCGTCGACAGCGAGACCCCCAACAGCTACGTCGCCGGCCGGCCCGGCGAGCAGATCCTCGTCGTCACGACGGGGCTGCTTCGCAGGCTCGACGACGAGGCACTCGACGCCGTCCTGGCTCACGAACTCGCCCACCTCAAGCACGGCGACGCGTTCGTGATGACGGCCGCTGGCTTCCTGCCGACGGTCACGGCCCGCGTCAACGGGGGAACGATCGAGTTCCTCCGCCGATCCGGACTCGGGTACCTCCCCGGCGTCGAGCAGCCCGAGGACAGCGACACGGTCGCGTTCGGCCAGTTCCACGTCGCGATGCTCGCGCTCTCGCCGATCGTCCTCGCGCTCTCCTCGGCGCTGTGGCTCGCGAGCACGGCCTGTTACCGATCGCTCTCGCGAGTGCGCGAGTTCCACGCCGACGCCGGGGCGGCCGCGATCAGGGGGTCGCCGGCCGATCTCGTCGGCGCACTGGAGACGCTCGACGACCTGCGTCCGTCCGAGGACCTGCGGACCGCCCAGACCGGCGTCCGCGAGCTGTGCGTGTTGCCCGACGCGATCGACGACGGAGACGGGATCGACGGCGACGACGCCGTCGCTCGGACGCGGCGTCGGTGGCGCTCGGTGGCCGCTCGCGTCCTCCCCTCCTCGCACCCGCCGATCGAATCACGGGTCGCCGCGCTCCGAGAGCGGGAACGATCGGAGCGGTGAGACGCAGAGCGCTTTCGCTCTAGAAGAAAAAGAGGCGCTCGGCGGCCTCCTCGGTCAGCGGCGCACCGTACTCGGAGATCTCGACGGCTTCGGCGTGGTCGACGGCGGCACCGGCGTCCTCGCCGTAGCGGTCTTTCAGCTCGGCACGGAAGCGGTCGGCGACGTTGATCTCGGTGTTGGCGGCGAGGTGATCGACTCCCGCCTCGGTGAGCCACTCGCGGCGGGCGTCAGCGCCCTCGGGGACGTTCTCCAGTTCGCCGAAGGTGTAGGGGAGCCACTCGTACATCTGGGAGACGTGGCAGTCCATCGCGTCGATCTTGCGCTCTTCGACGTCGCTCACGTCGAGGACCACGTCGGGCTCGAAGGCTTCGGGCTTCTGGAAGTGATCGGCGACGTAGCCGATGACCGGGTTCGACGCCATGGGCTGGGTGTCGGGGACGATGTTGGGGACGATCAGCGAGTACGCGGCGTCCCGGAGCAACTGCGCGGTGTAGCGGTGGTCGGGGTGGTAGTCGTTGGGCCGGGGTCCGAGCACCAGATCGGGGTCGACCCGGCGGATGTAGCGGATGAGTTTCTTGCGGTTGGCGAGCGTCGGTTCGAGCAGGCCGTCGGCGATGTCGAACACGTCGTAGTCGATGCCCAGCGTCTCCGCGACGGCCTCGGTCTCGCGCTTGCGTCGCGCAGCGAGCTTCTTGCGGTTCATCTCGTGGTGGCCGGCGCTGCCGTCGGTGACCGAGAGGAAGGTCACGTCGTGGCCCGCTTCCACGTACTTTGCCGCGATACCGCCCGCCTTGATCGAGCAGTCGTCCGGATGTGCACCGATCACGAGGAGGTGCTGTGTCTCGCTCATACCTATGTCTCGTCAGGGGTGAACGAAACGTTTTGGATATTTTCCGGCGAGAGAACCTGTCAGCTGACCTGTTCGTAGATGTCCGCCAGTCGCTCTACGGAGTGCTCGACGCTCGTCTCCTCGCGGCGGTCCAGGCAGCGCTCTCGGAGTCGCTCTGACTCGTCGAGCGCCCGCTCGATCCCGTCGCGGAAGGCGTCGGTGTCGCCCTCGGGGTACTTGTAGCCGGTGACGCCGTCGTCGATCGTGCCACTCAGCGCGCCGCTGTCGACCCCGACGACCGGCGTCCCACAGGCGTTTGCCTCCAGTGCGACCAGTCCCTGGGTCTCGACCGGGCTGGGGAACGCGAACACGTCGAGCGCGGCGTACAGCTCGGGCAGTTCCGCTCGGTCGAGGAACCCCAGGAAGTGGGCATCGACGGCTGCCGCCTCGGCCGTCGCTTCGAGGTCCTCGCGGGCGGGTCCGTCGCCGCCGAAGACCAGCGTCACGTCCAGTCCCTCTGCGGCGGCGACGATGTCGTCGAGGCACTTCTCGTAGCCGTGTCTCCCGGTGTACCCCACCAGCGGGCCGTCTGGGAGGTCGTGGCGCTCGCGAAACGCCGCCGTCTCACTCGGCGCGAAGAAGTCGGTGTCGACGCCGTTGGCGAGCACTTCCACCGTCGTCGAGACGCCGACGGTCTCGCGGAGGTGTCGAGCGGTCCGTTCGCTGGGCGTGATGACGACGTCGGCACCGTTCAGGAACCACCGCTCGTAGCGCGTCGCGCAGTTGCGAATCAGTCGCTCGATGGTGCCGTTGAGGGAGACGTACTCGGCGTACTCGCTGGTCGGTGTGTGGTAAGACGCCACCAGGGGCGCGTCGTTGCTCCGGGCGAAGCGCTTTGCGGCCAGCCCGAGACTGAACGGGGTGTGTGCGTGGACCACGTCGGCCGCCTCGACGGCCGTCGGGATCTGCGGTGCCGCGACGCGAAACCCCTCGTAGAACGGGAACGGGAGGCTCGACACCGGGTGTTCCCCGGCCGTCGCCTGGTGTTCGCTCCGGGGATAGATCACGTCCATCTCGCTGTCGCGGCGGCTCCACTGCTCTCGCCAGGTCTTGACAGTGTAGGTGACGCCGTTGACCGTCGGGAGATATGTGTCGGTGAACGCAGCCACGCGCGGCAGTGCCATCGGCGACGTTTGATCGACCACGCGTTAAACCGTTGCTATCTCTCGCCGACAGCCTCGGGCACGTTCCCGTCGAGGACCTGCCCGTAGATGTCCGTCAGCTGTTCGCCGACCCGGTCGAGTCCGTGCTCGCGAGCGGTCGCTTTCGCGTTCTCGCCCAGCCGTTCCCGGAGGTCGGGGTTCGCTTCCAGCCGTTCGAGCGCGTCGACGAACTCCCGTTCGGACGAGCAGATCAGGCAGTCGTGGCCGTCCTCGTAGTACTCAGCGAAGGCCGGGATATCCGAAATCACGCAGGCTTTCCCGCAGGCCATCGCTTCGAGCACGACGATCCCCTGGTTCTCGACCTTCGCGGGGAACATGAACACGTCGCCGGCCCCGTAGGCCCCGCGGATGTCGTCGACCCACCCCGAGAACGTGACGTTCGCGGGCGGATCTCTGGTCCACTTTCGTACTGCCGAGGACGCGCTCGGCCCGGTCTCGTAGGTGCCAAACCAGGTGAAATCGTAGTCGGTCCGCTGGGCGACCCGACAGAAGGTCGAGAGTCCCTTGCGCTCGAAGACGTTGCCGACGGCGAAGACCCCCATCCCGTCGATGTCGTAGCGCTCGCGGTACTCCTCGCGGTACTCCTCGTACCCCGTCAGCCGGTCGAGATCGATCCCGTTGGTGATCGGCCGGATCGGCGCGTCGATCGGATACGACTGCAACACCCCTCTCGTGTACTCGCTGGGACACAGCACGAGGTCGGCCTGCGAGTAGAACCACTTGAGGTACTTCCCCAGGACCGGCGCGACGACGTTGGCCCCGCGGAAGCTGTCCCGGAAGTCCTCGCGAGTGACGTGCGAGTGGAGGATCACCGGCGTGTCGGTCCGCTGGGCGTGCTTGATCGTCGCGGCCGTTCCCGGCCCGATCATGTTGCAGTGGACGAGATCCACGTCGGTGAACGCGCGCCCGCCGGTGAGTTTCGACCGGACGGCGTCGACCGGGTGATCGCCCTCCCACGGCGAGGTAACGACCTCGACGTCTCTGTCGGCGAGCGCCGCTCGCTGGTGCTCGACCGACGTACCGATCCCGCTGCGGTCCAGCCAGCCCGCGACCTCCAGGTAGTTCAGCGTGCGCACAGCGATCTGTCCTCCAGTATCCGACAAAAGGCTGTCGGTCCGATGCGAAACGTATTCCCGTCGGGTCGGCGGAGGTGTGGTCGATGACGCCCGGTGAGTCAGAGATCGCTCGCGAGCGGATTCGACGGCTCCACGACCTCGCTCGCGAGGCGGCCGGCGACGGCAACGACGAGCGTGCCCGCGAGTACGTCCGCCGCGCTCGCCGCGTCGCCGAGCGCAACCGTCTCGGGCTCCCGCGGCGGTTCAAGCGGTTCACCTGTGACGCCTGCGACGCCTACCTCCGTCCGAGCGTCAACGCGCGGGTCCGCCTCCAGGACGGCCACGTCGTCGTCACCTGCGACTGTGGGACCCAGGCGCGCTATCCCTACGAGTGACGGCCGATTGCCTGCGTTCTCGTTCGGCCCGTTGGCCAAGTGTTTAAGTCCTCAACAGTAAAATCGGGACAGTATGAGTAACAAAGACCGCCGACAGCGGATCCACGAACTCGACGCCACGCTCCGTGTCGGCAAGCAAGGTATCGATCCGGTCGCCGACGAACTCTCGAACCAGCTCGACGACCGCGACCTCGTGAAAGTGAAGTTCCTCCGGGCTGCGCTGGGCGGGACGACGACCGAGGACGAGGCCGACGAGCTCGCCGATCTCGCCGGTGGGACCGTCGTCCAGACGAGGGGCCACACCGCCGTGTTCGAACGATGACGCAGGGGACGCCGGTCGTCGACGACCCGACGCCACTGGCCCAACTCCTCGCCGATGTCGGGGTCCCCTACGCCGAGTCGATCGGACAGGCCCTGACTTTCGTGGTGGTCTTCCTCGTGATCTACCTGTTCGGTCGCGCCGTGATCCTCCCGGTGGTCAACCGCGCGCTCAAATCGCGGGACCTCGACGCCCACGCCCGCAAGCCGCTGAAGAAGATCGTCAGCATCGCCGTCGTCTTCGTCGGGATCTCGGTGGCGTTCGGCATGGCCGACTACGGCGACTTCCTCCAGTCGCTGGCGACGATCGCCGCCGCCGCGACGCTGGCGATCGGCTTCGCGATGCAGGACGTGCTCTCGAACTTCGTCGCGGGCATCTTCATCTTCACCGACAAACCGTTCCGCATCGGCGACTGGATCGAGTGGGACGGCAACGCCGGCGTCGTCGAGGACATCTCGTTGCGTGTCACTCGTGTCCGGACCTTCGACAACGAGCTGCTGACGGTGCCCAACTCCCAGCTGACCGACGGCGTCATCAAGAACCCCGTCGCCAAGGAGCAACTGCGCCTGAAGTTCGTCTTCGGCATCGGCTACGACGACGACATCGACACAGCGACCGAGATCATCCTCGAAGAGGCCGACGAGCACGAGGGGATCCTCGCCGACCCCGAACCGTCGGTGCGACTGATCGAACTGGGCGACTCCTCCGTGGGGCTCCAGTCTCGCATCTGGATCGCGAACCCCTCGCGGGCCGACTTCGTCAAGATCCGCGGCGAATACGTCAAAGCCGTCAAGCAACGCTTCGACGAGGCAGGCATCGACATCCCCTACCCGAACCGCACCATCGGCGGCGGTCTCGAACTGGCCAACGTCGACGGCCTCGTGGAACCGACCGACGACGACGACTGACTGCACTTTTGCGCAAGTGGTGCGCCCAGCGCACCCGCTGTCGAAGAGCGAGCAGCGTATGAATGAGATGGACAGCGAGATTGCCCGGCGTTCGGGCGCAGGTAGTCCCGTTTGCCTCCTCCACCCCGCGATCCGACGAGCGACAGGTGTACGAGGGTCCGCTGCTCACTTCCGTGCCTGGCGGAGTGCCCTCGTCTAACCACAGGCGAACGCCCCTGCAGGCGCAGCCGTGTGGACCGCTGTCCCCGTTGGACGAGGCTTCGACGTTAGCTCACGGGGCCTGCGTCCGGCAGACCGGACGCCCCCGAGTTCGGTCCCCGCTCAAGACCGTAGTGCGGGCGAGGAGGGGGGCCTAACCCCTCGACCTAGTCCACTCGGAAGTCCGCCGCCACAACTTAAGGACCTTTCGGAAAGACGGGACGGCGTGGTGGTCGTCGCCACGCGGCCGGCTAGATGAGCCGCTGGGCGCGTGCGTACCACGCTGCGGCGGCGGTGACACAGAGCGCGGTGACCACGAGCGCCCCGCGGTGATACCCCAGCACGTCTGCCGTCGTGAGCTGTGTCACCATGCTCTGGGGAACCGTGGCTGCCCAGACCGTAGCCAAAACCGTCATGAACACGCCCAGGACGAGCGTCGCCCCGGCGACCAGATCGGGTGGCGACCGGCCCTGTCGCCCCGCGGCGAAGACGATGATCGCCACGCTCGCGAAGAGGCCGACGACGAGCGGACTGATGGCCCCGGCGGCGAAGTACGTGCTCACGGCGCTGCTCTGCTCGACGACCGCGTACGGTGCCGCGAGGACCGCGAGGACGGCCAGCGATGCGACGATGCCCACGGTCGGTGCGAGCCGCAACTGCTCCATACTCGGTGGTGGATCTCCCCCGGTCTTATACTGTCGGTTCGTGGCAGGCGCGGCTTCTTTCCACACGTGGTGTCGGAGCCGAAAGGGCCACAAGGATGACTCACGATAGCTCGGCCATGGGACTCGGAAGCACGGCCAAGAAGGTCCAGAAACTCGCTGATCTGGCCGAGAAGATGTACAAGCGGATCAACCACATGGTCGAGCAGCTTCAGGACCTTCGGGGGACGGTCGACGAGACGGGGGCACGCGTCGAGGAGATCGAACGAGAGCTCGAACAGCACCGCACGCTGCTGGAAGCGATCGCCGAGGAGCACGACATCGACGTCGACAGCGCCGTCACCGACGCGGTCATTCAGGACGCGGAGGGAGCGGACCCGAGCGGCGACGCGACATCGCCGGACGACCCGGACACTGCCGGAGCGCCGTCGGAGACGACCGAAGACGCCGACGGACCGAGCCCCTAACTGGGCCGTCGTGTCACGGACTCACCGCAGTCGCTCGTGCTCGACTTTGAGACACCGATCCTGGACGACCTGTAGCCCCGCGTTCTCGGCTCGCTTCGCGGCGTCGTCGTCACGGATTCCCAGCTGGGTCCACAGCACGCGCACGTCCTCGCGGTCGAGCGTCTCGTCGACGATACCGGCCACCTCCTCGCTCGGCCGGAACACGTCGACGATGTCGATCGTCGCTTCCACGTCGGACAGCGAATCGGACGCACGCTCTCCGAGGATCTCGTCGGCGAAGGGGTTGACCGGAACGATACGGTAGCCCTGCGATTGCAGGTAGGCCGGCACGTCGTGGGCCGCCTTCCCGCTCGTCGTCGAACAGCCGACGACGGCGATCGTGTCGTAGTCGAGGATCTCCCGGAGCGTGTCGTCAGAGTCGACGGGCATACCGACACCTACCGGCGGCGTCGGCAAAAGCGTGCTGTCGATCCCGTCGTGGGCGATCCTCCGCTGCCAGCGGTGGACAGCCTACGGGTTCGCCGACTCGGCCTCGGTCGGGAGATCGACCCCGACGATGCCGCTCTCGTCGAGTTCGACCGTGCCGTCGAACAACTGCTCGATCGTGTGTAGCGTCTGTTCGTCGTGAGCGGTGGACTCGATGACGTGGACGCCGACCGCGTCGACGTCGTCGACACGGCTCGTGATCGCGTGCATGAACTCGAAGACCGTCTGTAGCGTCGCGTACATCAGCAGCGTCGACAGCGAATCGACCATCACGCGGTTGCGCTCTCGGCCGAGGTCGCCGTAGAAGTACTCGATGAAGTTCGAGAACCCCAGCCCGATCCCCGTTATGTCGACCGGCGACGTCGCGTACTTGACCGTCAGCGTGTCGGTCGTCGACCGCCCGACGTGCTCGGTGACACAGTCGACGATCCCGATCGCTCGCGCTTCGTCCTCGTCGTCGAACCCGAACTGCCTGGCGACCCGGCGGGCGCTGTCACGCGTCGTAATCACGATCGCTCCCTGGTCGGCGTCGAGCCCGTGGGCGAGAATCTGACGAGCCAGGCGGCGCTTTCCCGTCAACGGCGGCCCCTTCACGAGGATGTTCGTCCCCGGTGCAACCATCCGTCCGTCCAGTTGTTCCCCCAGATCGTACATCGGTAGTCGTCCGTGTGCGACGCTAGCCAGGCGTGCACAGATACGGTACGCCATGCTTCCCGTTCAACAGTTATTGCTTTTCGGGATTCGGCAGCAATCGTGGGACGCGAACACGTAACCCGGTGCCCGCGAACCGGGGGGTTTAAACCGGGACGCCCTCATAGCAATCAGTACAGGGCGCTTAGCTCAGCCTGGACAGAGTACGTGGCTTCGGACCACGTTGCCGGGGGTTCAAATCCCTCAGCGCTCGTGATTTTGTGACGAGCAGATACGAGAAACAAACCACGTACAGCTGAGGGTTCGAGCAGGCGAGACGAGCGAAGCGAGTCTCGACGTGGTTCAAATCCCTCAGCGCTCGTCGCTTTTCGCGAAGAATCTCTCGGTGTTCCTGATCTTTTCGACGAGCGAAGCTGATACTGCCGGCTGTCACTTCGTGAGGATCTTCGCCACCCCGGGGTGGCGAAATCGTTCACAGATGTACAGCCGGCAGTATGAGAGAGTCACACCGAATGTATCGATCGTCCGCTGTGAGCGTGTTCCTCACAGACCGACAAATGCCACACAGTAGCATTGTCCATACACCGAAAAATAGCGGCCATTATTATCGAAGCTGAATATTTGGCCCCCGATACTTTTATGCGGATAGACGTAGCCAGTGGTATGGTCGACATTTCGGTGTTCGCCCCGATGGAAGTCGTCGGGCTCCTGGTTGCGGTTATCGGGTTGATCCCCGTCCTCACTCAGTACAGAGAGGAGACACGCTGGTTCACGGCCGGGTACTGTCTGCTCGTCGTCGGAATGGTGGCGACGAACCTCGAAGCGGTTGTCCTCGGCGAGGTGCTGAACTTCGTCGAGCACGGGATCGGTATCGGCGTCGCGGGCCTCACCTTCTTCGCGGCGGCGTACCTTCGGCGAAAGAACCGGATCGAAACGGGGAGCTAACCATGGTCGGAATCGCACCTATCTTCGACGGACTCGGCGCACTCGGATTCGTCGGTGCGACGGTACTGGGCTGGCTCAACTACCGTGACACCGACGCCGAATCTGCCTTCTGGCTGACGTTCAGCTTCGCGTCGACGCTGGGGACCGTCTGGACGGTCAGCCTCATGTTCGAGAAGGCGGGCATCTACGAGGAGGTGTTCAACCTCGCGACCGGTCCGTTAATGACGTCGACGGTCGCGGTCTTCGCGATCGGCGGGACGGCGACGCTCTCGCTCGTCACGGAGATGCAGGAACTGGTCGAATCGGCCGAAGCCAAACAGCGGGAGGCCGAGCAAGCGAAAGAGCAGGCGAACGAACAGCGCGAGCAAGCCAAAGACGCACAGCGTGAGGCCGAACGCGCTCGCGAGGAGATCGAAGAGCGGGAAGCGGAACTCGAAGAGTTGACTGCGGACCTCGAAGCGAAAGCCGGTTCCTACGCGGAAAGGATGGAACGGGCAGCAGCCGGTGATCTGACGGTTCGGATGGACCCGGACAGCCAGAGCGACGCGATGGCCAAGATCGGTGCGGCGTTCAACGCGATGATGGACGATCTCGAATCGGTGGTCGCCGACATTCAATCGTTCGCAGACCGAGTCGACACCGAGAGTTCGGAGGTCACTGCCGGCGCGTCGGAGATCCGATCTGCCAGCGCGGAAGTCGCCGAGAGCACCGAGGACATCTCCGCCGGGACCGAAAAGCAGAGCGACAAGGTCAACGCAGCGAGTGCAGAGATGAGCGATCTCTCTGCGACGATCGAAGAGATCGCCTCGTCTTCACAGGAAGTCGCCAGCCAGTCACAGCAGGCGGCGGAACTCGGTCAGGACGGCGAGCAGGCGGCCGCCGAGGCGGTCGAGAAGATGGCGTCGCTGGAGTCTCGAACCAACGAGACCGTCGCAGAGGTCACGGATCTCCAGGAGGCAGTCGAGCGGATCGAAGAGGTCGTGAAGCTGATCAACGACATCGCAGAGCAGACGAACATGCTCGCGCTCAACGCCTCTATCGAAGCCGCCAGAGCCGGCGAAGCAGGGGAAGGGTTCGCCGTCGTGGCATCAGAGATCAAGTCACTGGCCGGTGAGACGGCCGACGCGACACAGGAAGTCGAGTCGCTGATCGAGGGGATCGAAGACTCGGCCGACAGCGTCGCAGCCGACATCTACGACACACAGTCGGAAGTCGAAGAGAGTCGCCAGACGATCGACCAGACGGCAGACAAACTGAACGAGATCGTCACGCAGGTCGAGGAGGCGAACACCGCCATCCAGTCGATCAGTGAGGCGACCGACCAACAGGCTGACTCCGGGCAGGAGGTCGTCTCGATGCTCGACGAGGTCACGTCGATCAGCGACCAGACGGCCGACAAAGCACAGGCCGTGTCGGCAGCGACAGAAGAGCAGACCGCCACGATTCAGGAAATCGCGACCAGCGCTGACTCGCTGTCGGACAGCGCCGAGCAGCTCCAGTCGATGGTCTCACAGTTCGACGTGACACAGCGCCAGGATCGGTCGGTCGAGGGGAGCGAACCGGTGACGACTGACTGATCGGACCCGGGGAGTGTCGGCCACGGTAGGGACCAGCCCGACGCCGACCAGCCGTGTTCGCCATCTTTTCCTTCCGACCCGTTCCCCGACCGGATCGAACGCAAGCGCTTTCAGTCGGTCCCGTGATGTCGCTCTCACGACCATTGAGATGGTGGACCGAACCGAACCACCGGAGCCGGCACGGCTCGTCGAGATCGTCGAAACGGAACCAGTCGACCGGGTGCGGGACGCACTGACGGCACTCGCCGCCGCGCCCCCGTCCGTTCGGAAGGACGCGGTACAGGCGCTCGGCGACCTCGCGGGCGACGCTCCGTCGCGTTTCGACGGGCTGGCTCCCGCGATCGCCTCGTTTCTCACAGACGAGGAACGCGCGATACGGCTCACGACCGCGAAGCTGTTCGTCGCCGTCGCCGAGGCCGAACCCGACGCCGTCCTCGGGGCCGTCGACGCCCTCGGTGCTCGCCTCGCCGACGAGGACGAGTTCTACTACGTCCGTGCTCGCTCGGCCGAAGCGCTGGGGTACGTCGCTCTCGAACACCCCGACGCGGTCGCAGCGCCCGACGTGCTCGCCGATCTGCGCGTCGGCCTCGCGTTCGACGAGCCCGAGGTCACGGCGAAACTCGCCAAGGCGCTGGCGTTCGTCGCGCTCGGCGACCCCGACCGACTCCGGCACCTCGTCGAACACCTCGGCGACCACCTCGACGCCGAGAGCGAACTCGTCAGGTACCACGTCTGTACGGCGCTGGTCGCGACCGGCTGCGAGCACCCGGAGCGCCTGACCGACGTTCGGAGGGCGCTCGCTGCGCGCCTGGACGACCCGAACCCCTACGTCCGGGGTCGTGCGGCGGAAGCGTTCGGCACCGCCGGGGCCGACGTGTTCGAAGACTACCCGACCGCTCGACTGCGGGCACTGACCGACGACGAGGAGTCGTTCGTCACAGAGCGTGGAGCGTTCGCGCTCGCGGCCGAGCGTGGCCGATCAGGCGATCGGCGCTCGGAGGAAAGCGATCTCGGAACGATCGCGTCGCTTCGCCGGACGACCGATTCGGTGATCGAGGAGTTGACGACCGCCGACGCCGTCGACGACTGTCCCCACTGTGGGGCTGCACTGCCCGAGTCGGGGCCGCCGATGTGTCCCCAGTGTGGCGCGCCGCGGTAGTTTCGGCTCGCCTAAAATCCACAACGCATATATGTCTTTTAGGCGAGCCAAATCCTATGGCGCGCAACTCGAACGACGCGAACGGAGCGACCCGACGAGAGTACGTGTTGTCCGGTGGTTCGCTGGTGCTCGCTGGCCTGGTCGCAGGCTGTAGCGGTACCAGCAGCGACCGGTCGACCGAGACAGCCACCCAGACGGACGCACAAACCGAGTCGAGCGACGGGGACGCGTACTCCGTCTCGATGGCCCCCGCTGGCGAAGTGACCTTCGACGCCGTCCCGGAGACGTGGGTTCCCTACGGCGGCGACTTCGCCGACATGGGCGTCGCGCTGGGCCAGGCCGACGGGATGGTCGGGATCGGGCAGTCTGGCGAGTATCACACTGGCGTCTACGACGAGCTCCCTGGCGTCAGTGTCGACTTCGAGCGGATCGCCGCCAACGATCTCGTCGAGGCCGACATGTCTAGGGAACTGTTCTACGAACTCGACAGCGATGTCCACGTCATCGACACGGGCATGCTGCGAAACTGGTTCGACTGGAGCGACGACGACATCGCCGAAATCCGGGAGAACGTCGGCCCGTTCTTCGGAAACATGATCTTCCGGCGGTCCGACGAGTGGCACGACTACCGGTACTACACGCTCTATCAGGCCTTCGAGAAGATGGCCGCGATGTTCCAGGAGCGGGCCCGTTTCGAGGCCTTCGAGACGCTCCACGATGAGTTCCTGGCCGAGCTCCAGTCTCAGCTGCCGCCGGCAGACGAGCGTCCGAGCGTCTTTCTCACCTACGAGGGAACGGACGAGCCGGAGACGTTCTCGCCGTACCGACTCAACGACGACGGCACGAGCAAGAAGCAGTGGAACGACCTCGGTGTCAGCGACGCACTCGCCGGAACGGGTGTCGAGAACCTGAGTACCGAGAACCGGGGGGAACTCGACTACGAGAACCTGCTCACGATCGACCCGGACGTGTTGTTGATTCGCGGTCACGAGGAGAAGTCGGCGACCGAGTTCCGCGAGACCGTCCTGGGCTCCCTCCGTGAACATCCCGTCGGCGGGAAACTGACGGCGGTCGAGAACGGTCGCGTCTACCGCGGTGGGCCGCTCCGACAGGGCCCGATTCAGAATCTGTTCCTCACCGAGCGGGCCGCCAAGCAGCTGTACCCGGAGACGTTCGGGCGCGTCACCGACGATGCGGAACTCTTCGATCGCCAGCGGGTCGCGGATATCGTCACCGGAGCGATCTGACGATGGGCGAGACGACGCCTGCGAACGGAGCGACCGACCACGAGGTCGTGATCGTCGGCGGCGGCCCCGCGGGCTGTTCGGCCGGCGTGTTTACCGCCCGGTACGGCCTCGACACGGTCGTGTTCGACCGTGGACGCTCGTCGCTCCGGCGGTGCGCTCACCTCGAAAACTACCTCGGCTTCCCCGTCGGCATCGACATCGAGACGCTCTACGAGCTGTGCCACGACCACGTCCGAGCGGCCGGCTGTGACCTCCGTGCGGACCTCGTCGAGTCGGTCCAGCGCCGTGACGACGGCGGCTTCGTCGTGGCACTCCAGTCGGGCGATCCGGTTACGACCGACCGAGTCGTCGCTGCGACGCGGTACGGCGGGGAGTATCTCCTGTCCCTGGACGAGGCGGCGATGGTGACGACCCGGGAGCACGACGGCGAGGTCCACGAGACCTTCGACGACTCCTATCCCGCGGCGGACGGGACGACGCCGATCGACGGGCTGTACGTCGCCTCGCCCTCCGAGGCGTCCCGGCAGGCGATCGTCGCTGCCGGGCGGGGCGCGCGGACGGCGCTGAGCGTCGTCGAGGACGTTCGACGCGACCGCGGCGTTCCCGAGCCGGTCGTCGATCACTACGACTGGGTCCGTCGGCGCGCGGAACTCGACGAGGAGTGGGACGATCGGGACCGGTGGCGCGAGTGGTTCGCCCAGCAGCTTCCGGACGACCTCGACCCCGAATCGCCGGCACTGGCGTCCGTTCGCGAGTCCGAGATCGATCGGGTGTTCGAGAGCTACGTCGACGAAGACGAGATCGAGCGACGGCGCGAACGCGGCCAGGAACGCCTCCTCGATCACGTCGACGACGATCTGATCGTCGAACGGGCCCGCGCCATCGAGGACCGAACCACGGCAGCGCACGTCGACGACAACCCACGGTGAGAGACAGATGATCGGGACGACACTCGCAGAGCTTCGAGAACGCGTGGAACGGCTCGCCACGGACGACGGCTCGTACCGCGTCGTCTGTGGTCGGACTGGCGAGCGACCGGTCCCCGTCGCGACACTGCGCTTCGACAGTCGCTCGACGGCGCGCCTCGCGGTCCGTGCGACCGAACAGTACCGGAGCACGCTTCGCACGTACGATCCCCGGACGCCGCGATACGACCTGATCGTCTGCGAGGAGTCCGACCCGTTCGGCGACCGGGCGCTTTCTGGGGGTCCGCGTCCGGACACCGACGCCCCGGTGTCGCCGGTGTCCGACGACCGCGATTCGAACGTGGGGAAGCAACGGCGCATCGAGTTCTGTCACCGGGTCGCCGCCGCCGTCTTCGAGGCGCTGTCCGACGGCCCGTACGACGATCTGGAGACCGCCGTCGTGGACGCGTACTTCGAACTCGCAGAGACCGTCGACGACCCCGACGACCTCTGTCTGTGCTTGCTGGAGTCGCTCGCCGCCGAGTTCGACGCGCGACTGAGCCCCGACCAGCAGGCGGCACTGTTGACCGACGCGGCGTCGCAGCTGACGCCCGTCGATCGGTCCGGGCAGCCGGTCGCCACGGCACTGGCGGCGCTCCAGCGTCGCGGCCTCGTCGGGGAGTTCAGCTGTCGCTCGACGTCGATCGACCGGGCGAACCGACGACGGACCGTCCAGGTGACCCTCTCTGCGTACGCACTGTCGGTCCGGGACGGTCGACTGCCGGTGCTCCCGGTGGCGGTCGAGCTGTCGCGCCACCAGCCCGAGTGGTCACTGTCGGGGTTCCGCGTCGTCGACGCGGAGCGTGGCTGGCGTCTCGTCGTCGAACTCGGCGGCAGCGAGCCGATGTCGCTCTCGACCGTGCCAGTCCAGTCGCCGTAGCGTCCCGGACGGTCACCCGCTCCGCATCGACTGCGATCGGGTGTCGTTCTCAGTCGGCAGGAACGCCACGCTCGCTTGAAGGGATCTCACACGGTAGTTACACGTAGATAGGTCGGCGTCCCCGTTGTGCCCCACAGGACGCAGAAACGCAGCAGCCAAACCCACACCAATGTTACCGAACGCCACCACCACGGTCATGGTCATCGTCCTCGTGATCAGCACGGTCGTCTTCGGCGGGCTCATCGCGTATCTCGCACACCGCGCCGCCCGCCGATCACACTCCCGGCCGATGCAGTTGTTCAGCGTCGGGTTCGCCATTCTGACGGCCGGCCTGGCGACCAGCGGCGTGCTCGCAGTGCTCTTTCGGCTCGACGCGAAGGAGGGACTGCTGATTCAGGGCGTGTTCGTCCTCGTCGGTCTCGGTGTCCTCCTCCGGTCGATCTACATGCGCCGCCCGAACGTCGGCGTCTGATGCCGTCGCCCGTCGCTGGCGACGCCCGACCTCGGGCGAACGAACGTCATCGGGTGAAGCTATAGCCCCGTTCACACCCTACAGTCACCTATGGCCCACGAGTACCAGACGGACGCCGACAGACGCCTCGACGCCCGCGAGATCGACGGCGAACCGTTCGCCGACATCATGAATGCGATCGAGTCGCTACCCGCGGACGAGACACTGCTGCTCGTGAACAGTTTCGAACCCGTACCGCTGTACGACGTCCTCGAAGAACGCGGCTTCGAATACACGCCACACAATCCGTCGTCGGATCTGTGGGAGATAGAGATAACACCTGCATAAACGTTCTGTCTAGTTCGAGGGCTGCGGACCACTCTCTTCTTTATAGACAGTTATCTGATTTTCTGTTTATATTGGCCACATTTGACAGTCTATTTTCCTCGCTGCCGCCGGCCCGACTCGGAGACGAAGCCGTTCGGGACAACCACTTCCTCGAACGGCACAAATTGTCCGACCGATGACCGAAGACTACGACGACCTGCCGCTGGTGTACTCGTGCTCTGGGTGTTCGAGTGCGGCCCAGATGGCCAACGACCTCGCCGTGCGACTCGACCGCGAGCGCGTGGCGGAGATGTCCTGCATCGCAGGCGTGGGTGCAGACGTCGACCCGCTCGTGGAGACGGCGACCGCCGGGCGACCGATGGTCGTGATCGACGGCTGTCCGCTGGAGTGTGCGCGCAACAGCCTCGAACGCCACGACGTAACTCCCGACCGTCACGTCAACCTCGCCAAACGCGGCGTGGCCAAAGAGTACCACACGGACTACGACGACGACCAAGCCGAGCGGCTGTTCGAAGACCTCCGCGCGACGGTCGAAGAACTCACCACGACGGCCTGACCGACTGGTCGGCAGTGCCGAGTGCGCTTCGAGCCCGGCCGGTGCTCCGCCTCGATCCCGGTGCGTTGAAGCCGTCGCAGTCCTGGGTCCCGATATGCAGAGTCCCGAAGAGTGGACGGCGGCGGACGTCCGCGAGTTGCACGACGACCTCGTCTCGCTGTACGAACCGGTCGCACAGACCGAGGCACACGGTGCCGACGCCGACGCGGAGCCGGGCGAGGGCGTCCGACAGCTGGTGACGACGATCCTCTCGCAGAACGTCGCCGACGAGAACACGCGCCGAGCCTCGGAGTCGCTGTTCGAAACCTACGACGACTTCGCGGCCATCGAAGCGGCCGACCACGACGAGCTGGCCGAGACGATCCGCGTCGCCGGCCTCCCGGACCAGAAGGCGGCCCGCATCCAGCGTGCGCTGGCGGCGATCCGCGAGGAGACCGGCGGGGCCTACTCGCTTGCCTTCCTCGACGCGCTGGCGACAGCGGAGGCGAAGGCGTGGCTCACCGACATCAAGGGCGTGGGTCCCAAGACCGCGAGCGTCGTGCTGAACTTCCACTTCGGGAAGCCGACGATGGCCGTCGACACGCACGTCGAGCGCGTGTCCAAGCGATTCGGGCTCGTCCCCGAAGACGCGAGCAACGAGCGCGCCCACGACGTGCTCGACGCGGTCGTGCCGGACGAACTCACGTATCCGCTCCACGTCCTGCTCATCCGCCACGGGCGCACGCACTGCTCGGCGCGGAACCCGGACTGTGACAACCCGGTCTGTGAGCGGTACTGCGACTGTGAGGGCTGTGGGAGCGACTGACGGCTGGGAGCTCCCGACCGACGGGAACAGTGGTCGCCGTTTATGATCCGGGGACGAGTCTGTCCGAGTGAGAACACCATGTACGACACCGTTCTGGTTCCGACCGACGGCAGCGAGCACGCGGAACGGGCTGGAGCCCACGCCGCGTTCCTCGCGCGGGCGTTCGACGCGTCGATCCACCTCCTCAACGTCGTCGACCTCCAGGCGGCGGCCGGCCCGATCAACGCCGGTGGCGTCGACGAGGCCTACGTCGAGCGCCTCGAAACCGAGGGCGAAGCGACGATCGGGGCGCTCGAACCGATCTTCGAGGACATCCCGGTCGAGACGGCCGTCGTCCGGGGACGGCCCAGCGAGGCGATCCTCGACTACGCCGCGGAACACGACGTGGATCTGCTTGCGATGGGGACCCACGGCCGGACTGGTCTCGACCGATACATCGCTGGGAGCGTCGTCGAACACGTCGTTCGTCACGCGACCGTCCCGGTCCTGACGACCCGGGCGGTCGAGACCAGCACCGTCGACGACGGCTACGACGAGATCGTGATCCCGACCGACGGGAGCGAACCGGCGACGGCGGCGGTCGAGCACGGCCTGGCCATCGCCGAGCGGGCCGACGCCCGAGTCCACGCGATCAACGTCGTCAACGTCGCGACGCTGTCTTCGGGCCCGGACCACACCGCACCGACGGAACTGCTAGAGGAACTCACCGCCCGTGGCGAGCGTGTCACCGAGGAGATCGCGACGGCCGCGGCCGAGCGCGGGCTCGACGCCACGACGACGGTCCGCGAGGGATTCCCGGCCCGGGACATCCTCGACTACGTCGAAGCGAACGACGCCGATCTGGTCGCCATGGGGACGGCGGGGCGAAGCGGCCTGAACCGCTTCCTCCTGGGCAGCACCACCGAGCGCGTCGTCCGCCACTCCTCGGTGCCGGTCTGTGCGGTCAACGCTCGGGACACGGAGTAAGCGCCGACCCGCCCGGCGCTCGATCACAGGGCGTAGGCGAGGCGTTCGCCCACGTCCAGACCGTTGCGAAGCGCCGCGTGGAGCCGCGCCTCTCCGGCGACCCAGTCGCCGACCGGATAGAGCCCGTGCTCGTTGGCCGAGTCGACCGGGGCGGACTGGACGCCCGCGTCCGGGAGCGCGTAGCGCCACCCCTGGTGGTCGGTCCAGTCGGGCTCGGTGAGTCGGTCGTCGCCGACGACGGCCGCGGTCAGTTCGGCCAGCTCGGCGACGTTGTCGGCCGGATCGTCGTCGTAGTTGTCGGCCGACCACTCGGGGCTGGCCTGGACGACGAGCAGACTCTCCCCGTCGGGGACGTGGCCGCGCTTGCACTCCTCGCGAGCGATCCAGCCCACGTCGTGGTCGTCGTCGGTGTTGATGAGCGCGTAGTAGGGCCGGTCGAGTTCGAACTCGTAGTGCAGCACGGCCGTCCAGATCGTCCGGTAGGGCACGTCCTTCGCGGCCGCGGCCAGCCGTTCACGCACGGGGTGGTCCCACTGTGCGTCGTCGAGCAGCGCCGCGGTCTGGGGTGCCGGCGGGTTCAGCGCCAGCGCGTCGAAGGGGCCCCACTGCCGGCCGTCGGCGTCCGTCAGCTCCCACTGGTCGGTCTCCGGGAGCCGGCGAACGGCCTCGACCCGCGTCCGGCGGTGGACGGTCGCGTCGGTCTCGGCGAACAGCCGCTTCGCGATCTGAGTGAGGCCGGACTCGTAGCTCCACCGGTGTTCGTCGGTGTCTCGTCCCTCGGAGACCGTTCCGTCCCCGTCGAAGGTGTAAATCGGCTCGGTCACGTCGACCCGTCCCGCCTCGCCCAGCGTCTCGCGGACGAGGTCCGCGACGCGCTCGTCGTCGGACTTCAGGTAGTTCGCGCCGTAGTCGTAGGTCAGCGAGCCGTGCCGCCGGGTCGCGGCCCGCCCGCAGACGCCGCCGGACTTTTCGAGGACCGTCAGATCCGCCGACGGGTGGGCTCCGTCGACCACGTAGCTGAGTGCCGCTGCGCCAGCGCCCGCGCCGACCACGCCAACATCGACCATACGGGTAGGAGGGCCACCAGGCAGATAAAACGGCGACCAACACAGTTGGACCGGTCGCGTTCGCGGCGGCATCGCGACGCCCGATCCGGCCGAAACCGGTGGTAGGATCGGCTTATACTGCCGGCTGTAACTTCGTGAAGATCTTCGCCACCTCGGGGTGGCGAAATCGTTCACAGATTTACAGCCGGTAGTATTACTCGCGCACGAACAGCCGCTGTACGACGGTGACGAGCCGGGAGGCGGAGTTAGACTCGCTGTGGCCGTCTGCGCTCGCGTCCCCAGTCACCTGCCTGACCGTGTTGCGAACGTCGCGGACGAACGGGCCGGGATCGTCGGTCGAGAGGTAGTCGAAGCGGGGCTGCCCGAGTAGCGACGCCGCGATCTCGCCGGCACGGACCGGGAACGAGGGGCGTTCGACCAGCGGGTACTCCTCGGTCAGGACGCTGTGGAGATGCAGCGCTTCGCCCCGGAGGAGGTGCCCCCCGATCCCGACCTCGTAGTCGGGTGGGCCGTCGATGGGGCGATCCGTCGCCTGCGCCCAGGCGAGCAGGGGGAAGTCGACGCCGGCCTGGACGGTGAAGGGCAGCGACGACCAGAACCGTGGGTTGATCTCCATCAGCTTGAACGCCCCCGTCCGCGGGTCTCGCAGGAACTCCACCATGGCGACGCCGTGCCAGTCGAGTTCGTCCAGCAGCGCCCGCCCGGCCCGCTCCAGGGCCGGGATGTCGACGGACTCGCGGAACGCGCTCGGGCCGCCACAGTACTTCCAGCCGCGACGCTGGCGGTGCTGAAACGTCGCGACGGGGCTGCCGTGGTCGTACTGGGCGAAGAAGCCGTACTCCTCGATCGTCGGGACGTACTCCTGGACCAGGGGCACGTGGCCCATCTCGTCGACGATCGCCTCACTGTCGGGTCGCTCGCCCGGTTCGAGGTACGTGGTCGAACTCCACTGGGTCTCGGGGTCGGCGAAGCGGTCGGCGTACTCGGGTGCGCGGAAGGTGTAGCGTGGCTTGACGATACACTCTGCTTCCCAGTCGCTCCACTCAGAGAGCGTCCGCGTCCGGGGCGTGGCGACGCCGGCCCGGTCGGCGGCCTCAAACAGCGCCACCCGATCTTGCACCTGTCGCAGGGTCCCAAGCGTCGGCCACGGCGTCCCGACGTGCTCGCGAAACTGGTCGCGGTTGCGCGCCAGAGCGTACACGTCCGGTTCCCGAAACGGGAGGATCGTCGCCACGTCGTCGCGTCGGGCCAGTTCCAGCAGCGCCGTCTCGTAGCCCGGAAAGTCCACCGCCGGATCGGGGACGGTGACCGATTCCTCGCAGTACGCCGACGCGGCGGCCGGTGGGGTGTCGTGCTCGGAGGCGACGATCGCCGGGATCGATCGACGACCGAGCGACCGGACCGCCGCGGTGCTGCTTGCCGTATCGATTCCGGGCACGACCACGCCCTCTCGGCGACCGTCTCGCGTACCTGCCATACGCCACCCGTCGGTGGCCTGTGGTTTTGTTACGGAGTTCCTGTCGGCGCGGGCAGATCTGCGCAGCGAGTGCCGACGATCCTGCCGGAGTAAGAGTGCCGTCTGCGGAGAGTAACCGCCGCCTACGACCACTGTAAGCTCCCCGTACCCGAGCGGTGACCGACTCCGCGTCCGAACGCCGCTCGGACTTCGAAACGGCCGTTCTTACCGGTAGCCGCAACCAACCTGCCGGTAACAGCCGTCTATCGCGATCGTATCCGGCGGCTATCGGTGGGCAAAACAGTCAGAACGCTTAGGTGTGTAATCACTCGCTACTCGTACATGGCTGATGAACAGTCTGACCGTACCGACAGTAAGACGACGCTACTGGACCGCCGCGACGCGCTGAAAGTGCTCGGGGGCACCGCGCTCGTCGGGATGGGCGTCGGGTCCGTGAACGGCCAGAGCGAGACCGAGTCGTTCGTCATCGACGCCAGCGAGGCGACCTGGAGCTACGTGATCGAGACGACCGGCGACGTGACACGCGTCCCGACCGACGGCGAGGTCGACGACAGCATCTCCGACGGAACGATCCAGGGCACCGTCTCCTCGGGCCTCGCCGCCTACGAGCTGGCGGGCGACGTGACGGCTCTGACGCTGGACGGCCCGTCGACGTTCTCCTTCGGGCCCGACGCCGGGGGCCAGCTCGAGGAGCGCCACGAGATCGCGATCTCCTCGCCGACGGAAGTCGCCTACGAGCTGACGACCACCGGCGAGATCACGAAGCTCACGGACGTGGGCACACTGTCCGCCGAGACCGAGAACGACGTGATCGCCGAGAACGACGACGGGACGTACACCGTCACCGGCTACACGGGCAACGGCTACGGCGACTCCTACGAGTTCCTGGGCAGCGTCGTCGCCTTCTCGCCGAAAGACGCCGACGCGAACGTCACGCTCGACGGGGACTCGATCTCCCCGTACGACCTCGTCGGCGAGGACGAGCCCAGCCAGACGCTGGCGGTCGTCTCTCAGACGGAAGTTTCCTACGAGTTCACCGTCGACGGCTCCGTCGAGAAGGTCCTCGACGCCGGCCGGAACTCGGCCGAGACCGAGAACGACGTGATCGCCGAGAACGACGACGGCACGTACGGCGTCGCCGGCTACACGGGCAACGGCTACGGCGACTCCTACGAGATCACGGGCGAGGTGAGCGACTTCGCCCCGGTCGATGGCGACTACACGCTGTACCTGGACGGTGACCAGATCGCGCTCTCGGAGCTGACCGGCCAGGAGTCGACGGACGACTCGACGGACTCGACCGACGACGGCTCCGACGACGACTCGACGGAATCGACGAGTCCGGTGATCGGCGGCGGCGACGGCTACGCGGACGCCGTCGAGCCGAGGCAGGCGACCGTCACCGTCGACTCGGTGTCCGAGCTGGTCGACGCGCTGGGCAGTGCCACCAGCGGCGACGTGGTCTACGTCGACGGGAGCGCCGAACTCGACCTCGGTTCGCGGGACATCACCGTCCCGGCCGGCGTCACGCTGGCGAGTGACCGGGGCGTCGACGGGGCTGCCGGTGGCCACCTCTACACCACGTCGGTCATGTGGCCACTGGTCTACGTCTCGGGGGGCGCTCGCGTCACCGGACTGCGCGTCAGCGGCCCGAGCTACTCCTACCGCGAGTACGACGCCGACGCGGTCGACATGGGACTGCGGGTCACTGGCAGCGGCGTCGAGATCGACAACAACGAGATCTGGGGGTTCACCCACGCGGCGGTCCGGCCGGCCGGCGATACGCACGTCCACCACAACCACGTCCACCACAATCCGATGGACGGCCTGGGCTACGGGGTCAGCACCACGTCGGGCCAGCCGCTCATCGAGTACAACGAGTTCAACTACAACCGCCACAGCATCGCCAGCGGCGGCGGCAACGGCTACGTCGCCCGCTACAACCACTTCGGGTCGGCGGCCGTCGACCACGTGATGGACATGCACCGACCCGGCGGCACGACCATCGAGATCCACCACAACACCGTCGAGGCCGTCACGCACGTTCAGGACAGCGGCCGCACCGAGGCCGTCGCGATCCGGGGGACGCCGAGCGACGTGGCCGACATCCACGGCAACTGGTTCTACAACCCCAACGAGCCCAAGTCGACGCCGGAAGGGTGGGACGGCAGCGCGATCACGCAGGTCCACACCAGCAGCTGGCAGAACGTCGAGTTCCGGAACAACCACTACGGCAGCGACGAGCCGGCACCGGACATCGGCTGCCCGCGATAGCGAGTCGCTCGCTTCGCGCTGACGGCTCTCTTTTCGGGGAACGCCGGAGACACCCAGCCGAACCGGTACCCGTCGCTTACCAGTTCGTAAGAACTACCATTACAATGACGCCGGGCGGTCACGCTCCGCCCGTGTCACGAGATTCCCAGCCCCGCCGCTCTCGCCGTGCCTTCCTCGCGCTCACAGCGGCAGCCGTCGGCTCGCTCGCCGGCTGTCCGGGTGGTGGTCCAGCGACGGAGACGCCGGTGCCGCCCGACGACGGGACCCGGACACCGGGGGAGACGCCGGTCCAGACGACCGAGAGACAGTCCCGGTTCGACGAGGTGATCGACATCACCGAGGTCGGCGGTGCGGCCGACGGCTCGGAACCGATCACCGATCTGCTGGCCGAACACGCGGCCGGCGATACGCTGATCGAGTTCCCGGCCGGGACCTACGCGGTCGATCACGTCTCGCTGACCGGGCTCCGCAACGTCGGGCTCCGTGCGGTCGACGGGGCCGACGTGTCGCTCGTTCCGACCGCTCCCGCCAGCGAGCTGGGCACGACGCTCTTGCGACTGGTCGATCTCAAGCGGTTCCTCTTCGAGGGGATCGACCTCGACTTCCGAGCCGAGGGGTACGGCGGCATGATGTACGTACTGGGGACCGACGACTTCGCCGTCCGCGATGTCACGGTCAGGGGCCAGTACCCGACCGACGTGTCCGGGTTCCGGTTCGAGGCGGTCACGCCAGACAGCACCGCCCTCGTCGAGAACGTCCATCTCTCCGGTGGCTCGACCGACGACTCAGACTCCGTCGGGATCTACGTCGGCCACAACCACGCCGGGACCCTGACCGTCCGGGACTGCGTGGTGGAGAACTTCCCAAACAACGGCATCTACGCGTCGTCGCCGGGCCGCCAGGACGGCCTCTCGGGGTCGAACGGACCCGTCCACGTCCGGGGCGGGCGCTACCGGAACAACAACATCGCCAACGTCAGACTCGGCTCGACCGGCTCGTCGGTCAAGCGCGCGACCGTCGTCGTCGACGAGGTGCCGCCGCGTCACACCAACGGGCTCGATCCCCGCGGGATCCGGATGCGGGCCCGCGAAGGACAGGTCGTCGAGGACTGCGAAGTCCGCATCGAGGGGCAGGTCCCGACAAGTTCCGGCGGGATCGTGCTCCACTCGGAGGCGGGCCAGGCGACGATCAAAGACTCGACGGTGAGCGTCGACACTGACGGCGTTCCGGCGATCAACGCCCTCCGTCCCGCCGACAGCCAGCGGGGGCCGGTCGTCGAGAACGTCACCATCAGCGGCCGCGCGGCGACCGAACACGCGATCGACATCACCAGGCGAAACGGCACCCGTATCCGGGGCTCGCGGATCGAACAGACGGGGCCACGCCGCTCCGGGATCCGGTTCGAACAGTCGCGTGACTGTCTCATCGCCGACACGAACTTCGACGTGACGGGTGATCCGATCACCGCGATCGACTCCGAAGTCGTGCGACAGAACGTCTCGCTCGAACCGCCGGAAAAGCGATTCGAGTAGCGCGGCCCGGCGGCACTTCTCCGAGGCCGACACGTCCGAGAGCGGCGGCTGTCGTCGCGATCTTCGATCGCCGAAAAGAGTGTAGCCGCGTTACCTGATCCGGACGCGCAGCCAGCGAACTGCGCTCTCCCGGGACGGTTCTGCCGGTGGCTCCCCTTCGTAGAGGAGGTAGGTCAGTTCGAGCGGGCGGTCGCCGCGTTCGAGATCGAGTTCGTACGTCGCCGTCCCGGTCCCGCCGTCGCCGAGCGTGAGCGACGTGCGACCGAGGGTCCGCTCCTCGACGAGGCCGCGGTCGGTTGCGATGCCGGTCCGGGCGACGACGGTGTAGTTCGCGCCGGGACGTGCCGGGCTCTCGACGACCAGTTCGTGGACCGACTCGTTGCCGATCGTCTCGGCGGTCGCCATCACCTGTTCCCCGTCGGGCCCGTCGGTAGTGAGGTAGAACTCCGTGACCCCCTGACCGCTGTCGTCCGTCGCGACGACGCCCCCGGCACCGACGGCGGCGACGCTCAACAGGACGGCGACGATCAGGAACACCTGCGTCTTCGGCCGTTCGGTCGTCCCCGCCAGCGCCCGGCGAAGCGGGGTCGTCACTTCGAATCGCTCTCCGGCCGGCAACCGCTCGCGTCTGACGAGCGCGATCACGCCCGCGGCGATCGTCACCGCGGCGACGGTGTCCAGGACGGGGACGAGCGTCAGCGACCAGACGGCCTCGACGGCGACGCCGACCAGCGGAACGACGAACAGGCTCAGTCCGACCGCGAGCGCGCCGCGCTCGATCGCAGTCGGGCTATCCACGGTCGTCCCGTTCTCTCGACGGGCCGCCGGATAGAGAGCCGCGACGACGGCGTACCCCGGTACGAACAGCAAGAGCGGGACCGCGAGGACGGCCCTCGCGGCGACTGGGAGCCCGAGCGGGAGCGAGAACAGGATCGCCCCCACGAGGGCCAGCAACACGACCGCTGCGACGTCGATCGACGACGCCAGCCGCGGCAGCGCGACCGGCGACGACTGGACAGTTCTGTCTGACATTGGGCTGGATTCCGAATCTCCGCGCATAGTTATGCTCCGTCTATCCCGTCGATTCCGGTACAGACGGTGACGTTGCTGTTCGCGTAGAGGCGGTGCATGTCCTCGCGACACACCTCCGAGGGGGCGAGCCGCCGAGTCTGTGACTCGTTGCCGACGAGGACTACCGGTGCGCCGGTCGACTGGTACTGTCGGTAGACGACGGTGTCGTGGACGATCTCGCCGTCCTCGACGGCCAGCATGTTGGCCGGCGTCGCGCCGCTGCGCTCGAACACCGTCCGATAGGGGTGGTCGGTGTAGATCGGATCGGCCACTTCGGGCCGCGTCGCGCCGACCGTCTCGACGGCCGACAGCTCCGTCTCGTCGTAGGCGTAGGTCGGGAACTCCTGGTCGAAGACCGGGCTGTCCGGGGTCCCCTTGTGGTTGATCGCCATCGCACCGGGGACCACCAGCGCGAACACGAGCAGGCCGGTCATCGCCATCCGTGGCGAGAGCCGGCGCACCGCGAACCGGCAGCCAAGCGCCGCGAGCAGCGCCATCGGGACGTACATGAACGCGTACCAGCGGCCGGGCAGGAAGGTCGTGAAGCCAAACAGCGGGAGCCCGAAGGTAAACGTCGCCAGCACCACCGCGGCCGCGGCGTAGGTCACCGTCGCCGGGGTGGCGTTGCGTCGGCGGAAGACGGCGACGGTCCCGATCACGACCGCGAAAAACAGCGCGAAGAAGCCGAGCGCGTCCGCGAAGGCGACGTCGATCGGGACGCCCGCAGCGCTGCTGGCACCGCCCGCGCCGCTGGGGTCCGGACCGGCGAGGTTGAGGAAGCCGACGGAGGTCGCGATCGCCCGATCGACGGTGTCGAGCAGTTCCAGGGCGAACACGCTGTCTCGGTACGGCGTGATCGACCAGAGCGCGGCCACGAAGGCGGTGACGAGCGCGAAGACGGGCCACAGCGACCCCGCGCGGTCGAAGTCGCCGGGCAGCACCGATCCGAGCGACCCCACCACGGCACCGACGCCCAGCACCACCAGCAGGATGAACGCCGAGATCTGGTGGGTCAGCGCGGTCGCGATCCCGAAGGCCACGACGATCGCGTACGTGGCGCGTCTGGTGTCGCCAGCGAGGAGCCGCGTCGTCCCGGCCAGCGCTCCGAGGAAGAAGACCAGCCCCATGCTGGTCGGGATGATGTGGACGCCCCACCGGATCACGTGATCGGCCATCACGAACAGGCCCGCTGCCAGCAGCGCCCAGCGGCGGTCGAACAGCAGCGTCCCGATCGCGTACAACAGCAGCGTCGACAGCGGGAGCGCGAGCCCCATCGAGACGTACGTGGCCTCTCGCAGGCCGACACCGATGGCGTCGGCCGCGATCACCACCAGGACGTGAAAGAGCGGCGCGGTCCGGTACTTCACGTCGGCGATCGCCGACAGCGAGTCCGTCGTCTGGATGGCCGCCGCGTAGTCCGTGAGGTGCGTCCAGCTGTCGACGCCGATCAGTCCGGGCGTCGAGAGCAACGCGGTGAACCTGACGACGAGCGCCAGCGCGAGCAACTGGCCCAGCACGAGCCCGGGACCGAGCGCGTCGTCGTCGAGAAACAGGATCTGTGCGAGGATCGCGGTCCCGACGAGCCCGCTTGCGAGGAGGAACGTCGTCGTCCGACCGCCGGCAGTCGCGCCAAACAGCGCGAGTCCGCCGATCCCCAGCGCCGTGAGGCCCGCGACGACACGCCCGTCGACGCCGACGCGGCGACGCTCTGCCGCCCGTTCGTACTCGCCAGCACGGACGCGTCCGACGAGATACACCAGGCTTCCGAGGCCCAGCACCGGCGGGAGCACCTGGATGAACAGCTGTCCGGAGAGGAATCGAAGCGGGAAGAGGACGACCGCGATCGCGAGGCCGGCCAGCCCCACGAGGAGATCCGGCTCCGCCGGGAGTCGATCGCGGGGCGTCGCGCTAGCCATCGACGGTCACCCCCTGTGCGCCGGCTCGTCGATACACCGACGCGATGTTGCGGGCCATCTCCGGCAACCCGAGCGCTGCGACCTGCTCGCGGCCCTCAGAGACCGGTGCGGCCCGGAGCGTCGCGACGAGACGCTCGACGAGTTCGTCGTCGTCGGCACAGACCCCCGAGTAGTCGAGAGCCTCGACGTAGTTGGCCACGTCTCCCACGTCGGTCGAGACGACGGGGCAGTTACACGCCAGTGCTTCCTTCACCGTGTTCGGTGACCCCTCGCGTCGAGAGGTCAGGAGCATCACGTCTGTCGCGTTCATGTATCGTGGTATCTCTCCGTGGTCGACGCCGCTCACCGTTCGGAGCGCGACGTGTCCATCGAGGTGCGACGCCACCTCGTCGACGACCGCGCGGGCCCGTGGGAAGTCCTTGATCGGGCGCTCGGGGTCGTAGGGAAACAGGACGATCCGGGCGTTCTGATCCCACCCGAGTTCGTCGCGGGCGCTCGCCTGTGCGGTGGGGCTGAACCGCTCCATGTCGACGCCGTGGGGGATGACGTGGGCGTCTCGGTCGAGTTCGGTCGCCATCCCGTCGGACATGACGATCACTTCGTCACACCGGTTTGCACACCACGTCGACAGCCGTCCGTAGGCCCCCAGCAGGTCCGACCCCCACAGCGAGAGGACGACCGGGCGACGCTGCTGGGCGAGAGCGGCCGGCGCTGTCAGCCCGTAGTTAGCGTGGACGATGTCGTACTCCGACAGCGACTTGCGCAGCGTCGCCCCGTAGAAGCGCGCGTAGTGGCGCAACTGCCGGGTTCCGTCCTCGCTGTTGGGGACTGCCACCGTATCACAGTTCAGCCCGAGATCTTCGAGGGCGTCGACCTGTTGTCTGTAGAACGACGCGTCTTCGTTGGTCACCAGCATGAGCACGTCACCCATCGGCGATCACCTCGACGACCCGCTCGGCCGCGTCACCGTCGCCGTAGGGGTGGCCCCTGTCGGTGGCGTCGACCGGCGTCGCCAGCGCGTCGTGGATCGCCGTCGTCCGTGCGCCGACGAGCCTGTTCCAGCCCTCGGCGACCGTCTCGTCCCACTCGGTCTCCTCGCGCAACGTCACGCAGGGCGTTTCGAGGAAGAACGCCTCCTTCTGGACGCCCCCGGAGTCGGTGACCACTCGGTCGGCGGCGTCGAGCAGGCGGACGAAATCGAGGTAGCCGACCGGGTCGATACAGTGGAGTTCGGACTGGACCGCCTCGAACAACTCCTGGTCTCGGAGCGCGGCCGCCGTGCGGGGGTGGACCGGAAAGACGACCGGCGCGGGGTGGGTCACCAGCGCCTCCACGATGGCGGCGAGGCGGTCGGGATCGTCCGTGTTGCGGGGTCGGTGTACCGTTGCGAGGACGAACGACTCGTCGAGCCCGAGCCGATCGAGGACGGTCGACTCGTCGCGTGCGATCCGCTCGGCCCAGCGGAGCGCGTCGTACATCACGTCGCCGGTCTCGTGGACCCGATCACCCAGCCCCTCCTGTTCGAGCGTCTCGGTCGCGGCCCGGCAGGGCGTACAGAGCACGTCGGCGACGTGATCCGTGACGATGCGGTTTGTCTCTTCGGGCATCGATCGCGTCCCGCTTCGCAGTCCGGCCTCGACATGGGCGACCGTCACGTCGCGGTTGGCTCCGACGAGCGCTCCGGCGACCGTCGAGTTCGTGTCGCCGTACAGCAAGAGCGCATCGGGCGATTCCTGGGCGACGATCGGATCCAGCCGTTCCATGATCTGTGCGGTCTGAATCGCGTGGGTGTGTGAGCCGACCCCGAGGTTGTAGTCGGGTTCGTCCAGATCCAGGTCGTCGAAGAACACTCCTGACAGCTCTTCGTCGTAGTGCTGGCCGGTGTGGACGAGCACCTCCTCGTGGTCGGGTGCGAGCGCACGCGAGACGGGGAAGGACTTGACGAACTGCGGGCGCGCGCCGACGACGGTGAGGACCTTCATGTTCCCACCGCCACGAGCACGTCCCGGACGAACGAGGCCACGTCGATGGTCTCTGCGACGAACTCGCCCCGGCGGCGGTCCCAGTCGCCGTCGTCGTCCGCGAGCAGCGTCTCGATTCGGTCGTGGGCCTCCGACTCGTCGTCGGTCGAGAACACGAGTCCGTAGTCTGCGAGCCGTCGGAAGTTCGCCATGTCGTCGTCGCCCGCAAAGGAGTTACAGCGCACGGCCGGCGTTCCGAGCAACGCGGCCTCCGTCGCCATCGTCTGGGAGTCGCCGACGTACAGCCGAGCGAACGCCAGCAGGTGGTGGAGGTCGGCCGGCGCGACCGGGAGTCGGTACTGGTCGAACGGCGCGTCGAGTGGCTCCTCGGACGTGATGTACACCTCGCCGGCCTCCGCGAGTGTCTCGACGATCGCCTCCTTGCCGGCCCGCGAGAGGCCCCCCTCGCCCACGTCGTGCTGTGCGCCCCAGGAGACGAACCGGACCAGCGAGTAGTCGGCCGACGGGTCCACCCCGGCCGCCCTGACTACCTCCCGGTCGGGCTCGAACCGGTCGGGATGGAGGTAGGCCAGTTCGTGGAGTCCCTCGTAGCGCACGTGGCGCGCGTCGATCTCCCCGTCGTACCACGCGGGCGTACACACCACGTCGGCGAAGGGGAAGGCGAGACGATTGGTCAGCGCCGCCGGCTCGCTGTCGGTCAGGACGACGCTCTTGGCTCCCAGGGCAGTCGCGACGTGGGCCGCCGCGACCCCGCCGATCGCGGTGACCACGTCGGGCTGGAAACGGCGCGCCGCCGCCAGCAAGCGCAGTTCGTACAGCGCCTGCACGCCGATCCGCTCCAGCGTCGACTGGCCCGAACCGGCGAGCACGCTGTGCTCGATGTCGAAGGCGGTCAGCAACTCGGTGGCAACGTCTTTCTCGCGCGTACAGACGCGCACCTCGTGCCCGTCGGCGGTCAGCTCTTCGATGACTGGGCGATAGAAGTGGACGTGAGCGGGATGCTGAATCGTAATCAGGATCCGAAGCCGCTCGGTCTGTTCTGCTGGTGGCGTCCCCACCCCGTTCTGGTCGGGCGGGACGGTAGCGTTCTGTGGCGTGTCTGTGGCTGTCGCGGCCGAGGCGTGTCTCCGACGCATCACTCGGTGGTGACCGGGTGAGTGTTTTGTTATGGCCGACCTACGCCTCCGGCACACAGCGGCCGCCCACTACAGCGTTCGCGGGGACCTCGCCAGTTCTTCGGCGTCGTCGTCCTCGGTCGCCGCTCCGACTCGATACGGGAGCGGGCGCGATGTGGAACTGGAGACTGCCGTCGTCGGTCCGTCGTGACTCGCCGTCGACGAGCGCGGAAAATGGAAGCGGGGAAAGGGGAGTGGGGTGG
>NZ_JADPQC010000046.1:0-436 GCF_017612575.1 Halomicrobium sp. IBSBa | reverse complement strand
ATCGGGAACATCGGTGTTGGTCCGGTAACACCGCTGTCACCGCGCTCTTTTACCACTCGCGCGCGTACGATCGGTTATCATGAATATGCTCGTCGACGGCGAGTGGCGGACTGACGCGTACGAAACGACAGACGAGGACGGGGCTTTCGACCGGCAGGACACCACCTTCCGAGACCGGGTCGAGGACGACCCCGACGCGCGGTTCCAGCCCGAGGCCGGCCGGTATCACCTGTACGCCTGCCGCGCCTGTCCGTGGGCCCACCGGATTCTGGTCGCTCGGAAACTGCTAGGACTCGAAGACGCCATCACCGTCGACTACGTCGACCCGTTCCGCGGCGAGGACGGCTGGCAGTTCACGCCCGACAAGGACGGTTGCACGCCGGATACGGTCAACGGATCGGACTACCTCCGCGAGGTCTACGTCGCGGCCGACAAC
>NZ_JADPQC010000045.1:0-436 GCF_017612575.1 Halomicrobium sp. IBSBa | reverse complement strand
GCTGTGCCTCGACTGCGCGCTGTTCGTCCTCGGACAGGTCGGCTGGACCACCGAGGTCGGATTCCGTTGTTGCCATTAGATCTCACCTCGCTGTTTCTCCGCTTCTATCTGCTCGGATTCGGAGGCTTCGACCTCCTCAGCAGCCGGATCGACGTTGTACGTCTGTGCGAACCGGTAGGACTTGTTGGTCGTTCCACCGAAGCTCACGTCGTCCTCGGTGACTTCACCGATGTACTGGTGCTGTACGACCCAGAGACTGTTGGGGTCGTCGTCAGTGAACGCCGCAATCGCCGCCTGTTCTGCGCCGGCGGTGCTGGGGGCTTCGACATCACCGCCGTGCGTGTGATACCCACCGGGCTTGTCCTGCCGGAAGACGGCCCACGGTTTCTCGGCACCGTCCCCAGTCTCGTCGCGGCTCTCTGCATCGGGGTCGACC
>NZ_JADPQC010000044.1:0-441 GCF_017612575.1 Halomicrobium sp. IBSBa | reverse complement strand
GTCGGGGTCTTCGACGCGGGTCGCCGTGAACTCGTGGGGGATTTGGGCTCCCGATTTCGTAACAAACGGCACTTCCACGCGGGTTGTGCCGCCCTCGAATACCGATTCGATAGCGGCCCCAACGAGGTCCTGATGCTCCTCCGGGAAGAACTCGGCTCCGTGGGTCCCGGCGACTTCGGCGGCCGAGTAGCCGGTCACGTTCAGCAGACTCTCGTTCCAGCGCCGGAAGCGGCCGTCGCTGTCGAGGACGTAGAACACGTCGTCGATGGCGTCCAGCATGTCGTCGGTGTACTCCTTGTACCGTTCGAGGCGTTGTTCGCGCTGCTGGCGTTCGAGTTCGTAGCTCACCCACTGCGCCGCGAGATGGACGAACGTCTTCTCGTCCTCGGTGAAGGGGGTCTTGCGGGCCTCCCGGTCGACGAAACAGAGGCTCCCTGAATG
>NZ_JADPQC010000043.1:0-443 GCF_017612575.1 Halomicrobium sp. IBSBa | reverse complement strand
GTCGACGCCGATTCCGGACCGATACGACCAGTTACGAGAGGGGCTGACGACGACGTGGGGTGAGCTCTCGATTACCGTGACACTGGACGAGGACGACGAGCGGGTGTACGACCTCCGCCACGTCGACGACACGGGGACAGACGCCGATTCGCTGGACGCGTACGACGACCCACTGGACGCCCGTACCCTCGCCAAACACGACGACCGTGACCGCTACCGCCCGCTGAAAACAGCCCCCACTCTCCAGTCAGGCTGGGTGTTTCCCGAACTCGGACCGACGGAGCTAGTCCAGGCGGTGGACTTCTTCTATCCGGCCACGATTTCGAACTGGCACCGTGAGCGCGAGGGCGAGTTGGACGTGAGCCACTGGCGCGACACCGTCGACCGCCAGACCGGGATTTACGGCGTCGTCAAGACCTGGGACCGCGGCGACGGCTACGAAC
>NZ_JADPQC010000042.1:0-443 GCF_017612575.1 Halomicrobium sp. IBSBa | reverse complement strand
TCTGGGTCTCTGCATCGAGCACGCGAAGGATGATCTTGTTGTTCGTGTTGCCCAGCACCTGGCGCGCCTTGTTCTCGTCGCCCAGGCGAGCGGCAAAGTCAGCGAATGTCTGGGTCGCGATGTACATCTTGAAGCCGGCACCGCGGCCCTTGTTGAGGAGCTGGATGGTCGGGGTATTGATGACCTCGGCAGCTTCATCGACGAACACATAGACGGGCTTCTTCTCCCGCCCGGCATAGTTGTAGATGTCACCCGCGACGGCGGTGAGATCGGCCAGCATCACCGAGCCGATGGCGCTCCCGACCGTGGAGTCCGCGAGCGAGTCCAGGCCCATGTACAGCACCATGTCGTTGGTGATGACCTTCTTCATGTCCGTGGACACCTTGTCGTGTCCGGGCTCGAAGTCGGGCGACAGCAGATCCGCGAGCGGGTCGGTCGTGAGC
>NZ_JADPQC010000041.1:0-443 GCF_017612575.1 Halomicrobium sp. IBSBa | reverse complement strand
GTCGAGCAGTTCCGAGGAGTCGAGCGCCGACGGCAGACCGTCGCGGCCGCTGGTCGGCACGTCGTCTTCGTCGATGTACGTCTTCTCGCCGTTGATCAGGTCGGCCCAGAGGGCGTCCCGGTCGGCGTTGGTCGTCTCCGCCGCTTCCTTCGCTTCGTTGCGGCCTTCGTCGTACGCGAGTTCGACCATGCTCTTGTGGTACGCCGAGTTCATCTCGGCGTAGATGGCTTCGAGTTCCTCGCGGTTGTACTCCCCGAGGCGCTCAGCGACGCCGATGGCGTAGGCCCGGTCGGTGGCCTCGTCCTTGCCGAGCGTTTCCCAGTCGGTGCCAAACTCGTGCTCGTAGCGGCTCATGTCTCCACTTTCCGATCGGAGTGGACCTGCAGTCCGGCGTCAGAGAAGGATATCTCCCGAATGTCACAGTCGATGGCAGTGCCTCGCAT
>NZ_JADPQC010000040.1:0-443 GCF_017612575.1 Halomicrobium sp. IBSBa | reverse complement strand
GCGCAAGATGGGCCATCTCAACGTCACCGCGCCCACCGCGGAGGCCGCGCGCGCGACGGCGCTGCAGGCCGCGGCGCTGCTCGGCATCGCGCCGTTCTGAGGCCGCCGCCATGATCCTCGACGGCCGGCAGCCCTCCTCCATCGCCGCAGCGGCCACGGCCCTGCGCACCGGGCACCTGCTGGGCCTGCCCACCGAGACGGTGTACGGCCTCGCGGCGGATGCCGCGAGCGATGCCGCGGTGGCGCAGATCTTCCAGGCCAAGGGCCGGCCGAGCGACCACCCGCTGATCGTGCACGTGGCCGGGCCGGAGGGCATCGCGCATTTCGCGGCGTCCGTGCCGCCGTTCGCGGACGCCCTGGTGCGCGCGTTCTGGCCTGGGCCGCTGACCCTGATCCTGCCGCGCCGCCCGGACGTTGCCGCGGCCGCTGCCGGCGGCCAGGAC
>NZ_JADPQC010000039.1:0-445 GCF_017612575.1 Halomicrobium sp. IBSBa | reverse complement strand
GACCGACTGTCTCGGACGCTCCCTCCCGTTCGGTTTCGACGCCACAAACTGGACATGCGTGGCGAGTAGACGCCGACCAATCTCGGTAAGGCCGCCATATTGAAGCCCCTCCTCCGTCTGCAACAGGTATGCACATCGATACGGCTGTGGTCCTCGCTGCGGGTGAAGGGACTCGCCTCCGGCCGTTGACGCGAAACCGGCCAAAACCAATGCTTCCGGCCGCGAACCGTCCGATCCTCGAACACGTCTTCGACGCGCTGGTCGAGGCAGGCATCGAGAAGCTGGTCGCCGTCGTCGGCTACAAGCGCGACCGCGTTCAGGACCACTTCGGGCCGACGTACCGTGGCGTTCCGATTTCCTACGTGAGCCAGACGAAACAGCTCGGGAGCGGGCATGCACTCCTTCAGGCACGGAGCGCCGTCGATGGCCCGGTTCTGGTGATGAA
>NZ_JADPQC010000038.1:0-445 GCF_017612575.1 Halomicrobium sp. IBSBa | reverse complement strand
CGCGCAGCGCTTCGGCGCGCTCCACGCCCGGCAGCCCTGCCACCGTCCGGTCACCGCCGGCGGGGAGCGCGGCACTGTCGTCGCCGGCGGCGGCGCCCGCGGCGCGCACGTAGAGGGGAGCGGGCAGCGCCGCGTCCAGCCACTGCATCACCGAGCCGCGGAAGCTCGCCACCATCACCGTGAGCGCGACGGACAGCGCCAGGCTCGCGACCACGCCGCCCACGGCCACGGCGGCCATGCCGTGCATGCGGCGCGCACGTTCGACCGCGAGCATGGGCAGTGCGCGTCGGGCCGCCCAGGGCGCGAGCAGGCCCAGCAGGCCGCGCACCAGCAGCGGGAGCAGGCCGATGCTGCCCACCAGCAGGAGCGCGACGGAGGCGTAGGCCGCCAGCGGCAGACCCGCCACCGGCGGGGCGAAGGCCAGCGCGGCCCCGGCGGCCTACGC
>NZ_JADPQC010000003.1:0-356864 GCF_017612575.1 Halomicrobium sp. IBSBa | reverse complement strand
CGGCGAAGCGCCGCCGACAGCGACAGCTCCGCCTTCGATCAGTGCTGTCCAACCGCTATCGACGACTCATCACGACAAAACAGGTAACTTAGGTCCGGCTAACTGGCGATGCTTTGTGAGGTACTGATACTTCGACCTCAAAACGGAAGATATCTCAGAAGAAAGAGTCTGGAGAAAGGGGCAGTACGGCGGTGCGAAGCTACAACAGCAGGGAGCTATCGAGATCACTGGATCTGGTGCGACGAATGTCGGCGCAACAGCGAGTGATGGAACGAGTGCCACGTTTGGGACAGTCACAAGCTTCCAAACAGTCGACTTTCCCGTGTCAGCGGGAACGTCGTCGATTGATTTCGACGGGAGTGGTGCGATTGACTTCGCACTCGACTACACCGAGCGTACGGCGACCGAGGACCCATCGATCGACATCGACGGCGACGGCACCGACGAGGCGACCCACACCGGGATCCTGATGAGCGGGGAGACGGCGACCTACCAGCTCTCGAATCTCTCTCCGGGATCCAAGACCGCGAGCGTCTCGACGGGCTACCAGGTCGACGCGACTATCGAGTATACGGAGCGATCAGCAACCCAAGATCCAGCGATCGATATCGACGGTGACGGGACCAACGAAGCCAGTTATAACGGACTTCTAAAGAACGGGGAGACATGGAGCCCGTCCTTCTCTGATCTCTCACCAGGTCCATACACACTTGAGGTTGGTATGGCTGGCGGGCCCGCTGACGTGGAGCTGGGGTACATAGAGACGACTGCCACGAAGGATCCAGGGATCGACGTAACCGGGGACGGGACGCCAGACGCCCAGTACTCGGGAGTTCTCTACCAGGACGAGACAGCGACAGTCTCACTCTCGGATCTGACGACGGGATCCCAGAGTGTAGAGGTGATCACGGGCGGTTCCCAGGTAGACTGGCAGATCGATTACGACCGCGTGGAGCACACGGAGAACCCCGGTCTGGACATGGACGGCGACGGAACGCCGGAGGTTCTCCACAGCGGGGTACTCGCTCCAGGCGAGACCATCAGCAAAGAGGTCTCGGATCTCAGAGACACGACGAACGCGGTGTACGTCGAGACCGCCTCGAGCACGACCACAGACGCGACGCTCCGCCTCGAGGAGCGAACCGAGACGGTCGCTCCCGAGGTCGTGGTCAACGGTGAGGCGACCGGAGGCTCCGCAGTGGGCCGACTCGAAGAGGGCGAGACGCGGGCTCTCCAGACAGACACAAGCTGGATCCAAGAGGGAGTCAACACGATCACCGTCCACGTCGGAGACGGATCGCTATCCGGGGACGCCCCAGCTCCCGAGGTGATCCTGGACTACCGCCACAGCGCACAGGTCCAGGTGGACACGACCTACACCGCTGGTGGGTGGCAAGAGAGTTACAACGTCAGCCACACGTTCGCAGGCGATCGTCAGGACGCACAGCTCCGAATCCCGTTCAGTAGCCGAATCTACGAGATCGAGACCGTGGAGCAGTCGGTCAACGGCGGCTCCTGGGAGTCGATCCCGAGCGAGGGGTGGACGCTCGAGAACGGGACCGAACTGGTCGTGCAACTGGACGACGGCGACGGCTCTCCTGGCGTGGAGGGCGGCGACACGATCGCCGTCCGGACGACCGGCCAGAAAGTGAAGGTCCAGAACGGCGAGATCTCGGTGACAGACCCGACCGATCCATCCGACTCCAGTCTCGACGCCGGGATCACGGTGGAGTCTCGAAGTCCGGGCTTCGTGATCGCCGTCGGCGGGACCGAGAGTGGCGACCGGGTTCACTATACGCACTCGGAGAGCTGGGAGAACCCAGACGAGACGGCAGTGATCGGGGCCCACGGCCAAGTAATGGAACTCCCGAACGCACCAGCGGGCGGATCGGCGCGTGTGACCACGATTCCGCTGGAGCCGATCGTCTCGGAGGGAGACGTGGGGATTCACGTGGCCGATCCCGACCAGCCCAGCCTCGAGATCGGACCAGGGACCAGCGGACCAGGCACGGACGTTACCTATCGCTGGTACCAGGTCCAGTCCGGTGAGCAGTACGGACTGTACAGTCTCCCGAGAGAGCGGTATCTGGAGAAGGCGGACGCCGGAACCGAGTACGTAGAGTTGGAGGACGACGACAGCGAGGAGGCGCTGGTTATCCGTCAACCGGATGGCAGTGCTGGCGGCTCTGGTGGATCCGGTGGCTCTGGCGGCTTCGTCGGGAGTGACGGCTCCTGGAGCGATCCGACCGACGGGATCCAGCTCCAAGAGATCGGCGTCGTCGTGGCGTGGGTCGTGTTCGTGCTGCTACTGATCGCTGCGACGGGACGCTCCCGCCTCTCCGGTCGACGGCGCTGGGCCGTTGTTGGCGTGGTCTCTGGAGGGACTGGACTGCTCTCGCTGGAGCTGATCCGTCCCGGATCGATCTCTGGAGCGATTAACTCTGGGCTCGCGGAGATCATTCCACTGGCCGGTCTGGCGGTGATCGGCTACGCCGGATTCAGTCTCTGGCAGTGGTGGCGGGCTCGTCGAGAGGAGGCACGGACACCGGAGACAGAGGTCACGATCGACGCGGGGAGTAACTAATGATCCTCAGAGACCTCCTCGAGCATGGAGTCCGGGCGATCGGGATCCAGGGAGTGAGCACTGTGGTGCTGGTCGGGCTGCTCTCCGTGGCGCTCTACGTCCACAAACTGAGCGCGGTCAGTGGACTGGTCGTGAACACGGGGGGAACCGTAGCGCACGACATGAAGGTGATCGCACTGGTGCTGGCGCTGCTGCTGGTGGCCGGCGTGATCTCCGCAGACGTGGGTCGGGCCCAAGAGATCGTCCACCTGGCGTGGGATCAGATCCAGAGCAACAGCCTACTCGAAGAGGTTCAGAGAGTCGTATGATCAGCGACACGATTGAAATGGTGATCTCTAGAAATGAGTGATTGTAATGCAAAATAGCGCACTCCTTGGAATGAAGCAGGGGAAAACAGGTGGATTTCGAATCCTTCTGTTGTTCCTCATTGGCTTCAGTATCGGCGTCTTCTGGGGTGTGCGTGGTCCAGAAATAGGAGCGCTCGAACAGATGGTACTCGAAAAAATGGGGGCTGCTGTCCCATGGTGAGAGAGATCTCGAGACGGTCTTTCTTGGAGGCAGCAGTCCTCGGAACAGGAGGTATTGCAGGGTGTATGGCGTCGAAAAGATTCGCAGGCGATCAGTCTGAGAGGAACTGGGGAATCAGCGGAAGAAGACAAAACATGTCTGGGAAAATAACACAGACCTTGTACGCAGAGTCGAAAGAATCGTTGGTCAAAGAACATCCGAATCCCGCAGATGGCTGGGGTGCAATCACTCGAAGTGACGGAGTCTATATTGCCCTTGAGGGAGAGTGGATACCGCATAATCAGAGTCCCTCATTCGGAGAAACAAAACATGAATCGATCAGTACAGGCGAGGTACTCAACAGTGACCTCGGCGACGCGGTTGACTACTCCGACCCGCGCTGGCTCCTCCGATCAGATTATTACGATTTTAAAACATCGTTTGAATCACTCGACGGATTTGACAATGTTACACAGGGATCTGGGATTATAGAGGCCAACTCGTTTTTTGTCACACTTAATACGGGTTCTACCTCTGGATCTGTTGCCCAAATCCGCAAAATCCCGTTCGTGGCAAATCCTCGACCGAACGATGCTGATAGAGACCGCATCTTCAAAATGCGGATCGAGATACTGGACAGTGATAGTGGCCGGGTCGATTACTATTCGTCTGGAGAAGTCGGGGAAGGGAGCCCAGGATTCGGATTTAAACTGAGTGGCGGAGACCTACTGGGCGTTGTTCATGACGGAGCATCAGAAACTACAACTACAATTATAAGCAACGTTGGGGCTCGGACAGTGGATTTACGTGCAGAGTTCATAGCTGGGGAGGAGGTGAATTTTTACAGTGGCGGTTACTCTGGTACAATTGACAGTGATCTTCCGTCAGGATCGCAGGGAAGCTTTGAGAAGGTCATGTACCTACGGACCGAGAACACAACGGCCGCCACGCGTCGTGTCCGCACGTCACAGTTCCGAGTTATTCAGCTCCCATGACAGTGGAAATTGAGTACTCCTTGCCACGACCATTAGCCCCCTCCGACTGGCAGGTCCACATGGCCGAGCAGATCGAGACAAACCAGGGCATCCCCATTGAGGAGATCACACGGACGCTCCGTGGGCACACGCTCATCGTTTCGGTCGAGACGACGCTTCCCGACGAGGCCGTCGAGAACATGCTGTCGGACATTGAAGACCATCTCCCTCAAGGGTGCGAGCACGTCGAGACACGCGAGGTCTGATCTGAACACAGCGTAAAACAACTATTTCTCTGAGTTCCACTCGAAAAACACGCTCCGGTAGCTCAGACAAGCACATGATCGTTCGACCTGAAAAGAAATTCCAGGTGAAAACCAGCCTGTCGGAGAGCAATCTGGTGGTTCCGAACCCCTTACTTCATCTTTCAACTGGACTCTGAGCGTTTCAGGCGGGCGGACGGGCGAAGGCGCGCGCTCTCCTATGGCTCCTGAAAGGGTACCCTTCCGAACCACCACGTAGTAGTATCGCAGCTACTGGCACTGTGAGGCTCGTAGACTGGCCGGACAGTCCACACTGGCGGTGGCGGTAGCGGGCCGCCGGTATGGCGGCCCGCGTTTTCTCCTCTCCCCCCAGGGGCACTTGTCGTAGGCCCCCTGGAAGGGACCGCCCCCAACACGGACCACCGAACGCGGCCCAGAGGCGGCCTCGAGCGGTCCGATCGCCCCGGTCAGCGACGGTAAAGGTACCAGAATAGTGGTAGAAAACTGGCGCGCTCCTACCGTTAACACCCCGGTGAAAGTGAATAGTGGCAAGAATACTTGGAATATAAGCGAGAGCTAACCAACACTGGGCGATTCTGAGGGTGACTGTTGGTTAAGACACGCGAAAAAGAAGAGAGCAGCAGCTACACGCCAGGCGGGCCACGCCGGCTACGCCGGCCTCAGTCGCCCAGGGTCGGATACGGATCTGTCCGGACCTGGACGTGGTCCTCTTGCACGGTCTCAGTCTCGAGGGCGACCGCCAGGTCCTGTGCAGTCAGCGGAAGATCTCCGAAGAGATCCCAGTTCTCGGTCTGATCGTTCGACGAGGATCCGAAGCTATCTTCCACTCCGTCAACGTCCTCGCCCCGATCGTCCCGATCGCCGTCCAGGTCGTCGTCGCGCTCACGACCGCCAGCTCGTTCGGCGGCCTCGAGGATCGCGTCCAGCTCCTCGTCGGTCCAGTCCTCGTGGCGATCGGACTGGGCGGGCGTCATTCCCAGTGTCCGCTTGAGGAAACGGGCCTCAACACGCCCCTCTCGCCGCTCTTTCCGATCCTCGGCGGTGTCGTTCGGATAGGTCTGGTCCAGTGCCTCGTGGGCGTCGTCCTCCCAGAATCGAGCGGAGAAGGTGACGAACGTACAGGAGTCCTGGATTCGCTTGAGGATTCCGGGCTCACCCCCGTCTCCACAGAGACGGGCGACGTGGCCCCGAACTGTCCCCTGGTGAAGACCAACGTCGTCGGCGATCTGCTCGTAGGTAGCGGTCCCCCGGCGTTTCACGGAGTGTAGTATGTCGTAGACGGCCACGGTATCGGCTTTCCTGGCTTCCGCGTAGAGACGCGGAATCAGGCTCTCGTAGTGGTTTCGGAGCCAGGCACGCCGACCCTCTGGGTGCTCCCAGCGGAGGAGATCGGCGTGGGGCCCCTCGCTCATTTCGTCCTGGAGGACATGCTCGGTCCCAACGTCAGCCCACTTCATGTGGGAGAGCAGGATCTCCTCGAGGACGCCGTAGATCTGTCCCCAGCGGTCGGCGTGATACGCCTGGCCGCTGGAGGGGCGTCCACGGAGACTGACCTCGATTTTCGGCTGATCCATCGGGTACTCCAGGTACTCGGCAGGAGCGTCTGGGAGGTAGAGCTTGATCTCGATCTCCTGGCCGTAGAGGATCGGGAAGCCCAGCTGGTCCCAGCCGTCCGTAGTGAGCTGAATGATCTGCCACTTCCCGTCCGAATGGATCGATCGCTCCTCGATATCTGCCTCGTGGCGAGCAAGAAGCTCAGAACTCTGGCGGATCACGTGAACGATCTCGTCGGCGACCTCCTCCATGACCCGGTGGTGACACTCCGCTTTCCAGAAGCGCCGAGAGTCATTCTGAATGTCCAGTTCGTCGACAGTGTAGCCCAGAACGTCGTCGACGAGACTGACCGATCGCTCCTCGATCTCGTCCGCGGAGTCCGCCCACGTCGTCTGGACGATCACTTCCGTTCCGGTTCCGAACGGGGGGCTCCAGTTCTCGGTGATCTCGCCGTTCGAAGCCTTCGCCAGATTCGGGTACTGTGGGCGGAGGACGACGTTCAGGGCTGTGTTCGGACTGGATCCCCAGCGGATCTCTCCGTCGTCGTCGACCGGCTGGAGCGTCAGGTTGTACTTGTACCACTGGCGGTGGTTCCCGGCGCTGGTGAGTGTCCCGAGCTCACACCGAGAGCTGTTCAGCGTGACAGCTACGCGCTCGTCCTCGTGCTGATAGTCGTCCTCGACGACGACGTACTCACGCTCTCGTCCACGGGAGTCCTCGATGGACACGATCTCTCCGCGTTCCTGTGCCTGGTACCAGCGGGCCCGAGCGTGCTGGTAGAGTGAGCCGTCTCCGAGGTCCCGATCTCCGTAGTCGTGGGGAATCTCCGATTCCGGAAGGTGGAGATCGTTCAGGACGTAGTGGAGGTTCGCGCCGTGGCGCGCTGGCTCCGGGAGAACCTCAGTCGTGGTCTCGATACCCTCCTGGCGGAGCAGCTCCTCGCCGTCGTCCTGAGTGGGGATCTTCGCGCCGGGCGGAGTGTCTAAGCTCACTGCTGATCCCTCCTGAACTCCACCGCGGCCCGAGTGGTCGGCCTCAGATTGTCCTCGTCTACGACCGTCACGAGCGTCCCGTTCCGACAGAGGAGCACCGTCCCGGTATGGCGGTGATATCTCACTTCGTCCGCCTCGAGGTCGTGGACGTGGAGTGGAACGCCGTCCATCCAGGCGTCCTCTGGCGACATGACCGGATCGTCAGATCGCTGGAGCCAGCGAGTCTCCTCGATGTGGGAACTCACCCGTTCGATCCCGGACATCTACCGCTCACCCCCCTGCTCGGTATCCGTTGTGACCGCGAGTGTTGCTTGCGTCGGGCCGGTCTCGACACTGCCTACCCACAGCTCTTCGGACGGATGGATCGGCGCGAGATCACCGCGCGTGTCCTCGCAGTGTGGTGAGAGGCGCGCGATGACGCTACCGACGTTCGAGGCGATCCACTGTCGAAGGATGTCGTCGAACTCGTGCGTATACCAGCCTTCCACGTCGTCGGGGCTGTAGCGATGGGCGCACATCGCGAGCGCCGCCAGGTCGCCCGTCGTGACTCGTCGCTGGGCTTTGATCACCGCCGGCTTCCGCGTGTCGCCGACCTCAAGGCGAGCCTGTTCGGAGTTCACCGCGATTCCTCCTGTTCAGTGTCCGTGTCTACAGCGCAGCCGTCCCAATTGTCGGTGGGTGCAAGAAGGGTTTTTACGCGCCGTTCCGTCCAACCTTGATATGGTCTGGAAGCTGCTCGGCGCTGGACTGATCGGGTGGTTCGCGAAAAGTGTGTGGGAAAAGCACGGCGGCAAAGTCGCCGAGCGATTGCCGATCGTCGAGAAGTTGGGTCTCGCCGAGAGCCCACCGACCGTGAAACGGAGAAAAGCGAGAACCAAGGTCCGGAAGGGGAATATTCGCCAAGACGACGATCAGTAACGCTCTGATCTCCGAGCATCTACTGCTCACCCCCCGACTGGTCGGCCCGATCACGGCGCTGGATCACGCGATCGGCGACCCGAGCGATCACGTCGGCGTGGCAGAGCTGGTGATCCTCGCCGGTCTCCTTGAGGCGGTGGCAGTAGCAGCCGAGAACCTCGCCGCGGAGGTCGTGGACCGCCTCACGTAGCTCTGGATCCTCCTCGAGGCGGGTCATGAAGGCGTGGACGAAGGCGGAGACAGATTCCTCCAGCGAGTAGTCACCACCGGCGCGCTCGGTCTTGAACGGGTTCCCCAGCCAGCCGGGCTTCCCGATCTCGTCCTGAGTGATCAGGTTCAGCTGACCGTCCGGTCCCGAGCGACCGGCGTTCACTGTGGTCTCGTCGTCCTGGATCACGTGGCCGACGTAGGTCCAGCGCGGGTGGCCGTCCTCGTAGCTCGTCGGCAGGTCCAGTTCGTCCACGGCGTCGGGCCGGTCTCCGCGCACGTCGTCGGAGACGGCGCTGGCGGGCGCACTGTCGGCTCCCGTGGCCGGGCTGGCACTCTCGTCCGTCGTCACGCCGGAACCGTCAGCGGCGGCACTGGAGTCCGCGATTTCGAGTGAGCGGTCGGCGGCCTCCAAGTCGTCGGAGTGGGCGGGGATCCACGCCTCCCCGTCCGGTCCGAGGTCGGCGCGGACTCCGACCATGCGGCTCGAGTAGGCCAGGGCCTTCGGCCCCTCCACCGTCTCCGGAATCAGGAGATCGTGGCTGTGGGACTCGTAGCCTCGTGATCGAACCCACTCCACGCCGCTGTCCTCGAGGCGCTCCCGGAGCTGGTCGTCCTGGAGACGGACGACCGGGACCTCCAGATCGCCGCGAGTGTGTTCGATCGGATCGCCAGAGGCGGGACAGACTACGTCACCGTGATCGTCCCGTTCGACCGCGCGGAGGGACGGCCAGCTTCGCGCTCCGAAGTCTTCGAGGCTCACTGGGATCCCTCCTGAGCGTCGGCAGGGCGGTATAGCCGTTCGCTGTTCACGTCCGTCTGGCACTCCAGGCAGAGGTCCTTGTGGCCCCCAGCGGGCTGGAGGTAGACGCGATGGTGTTCGGGGGCAACGGTGTCGGCACACTCGTCACAGGTGATCTGGCCGCCGTCAGCGGCGACGGCGGAGTCCGTAGAGATCTCGCGCCGGATCGTCTCGCGGACCTCCTCTTCGGAGGGCCCGCCGTCCCGGAGACTCCCCAGGTCACTGAATGCGGGCGCTGCTGGGCAGTTGTAGTAGACGTGGCGGCCAGAGCTGGTCCGCTGTCCGATCGGAACGCCACAGAGCGGACAGTTGGAGAGTGACGAGACCTGGTTTCCGTGCTCGTCAGTGTGGCGTTCGATCACGCCGACCACCCCGTGGTGGAGTCGGCTTTGTTCGGATCAATTCCTCTCAGGAATGATAAGATAGCGTTAAGATTCGCATGGGGTCGGAGGGCTCACACTGGGTGGCGTTTTCCGGTCCCCATCCTGCGGTTTCTAGGTTGCTGATATTGCTGAGTTTCATTGGTCTGAGTGTCTGTCGATGTCGAGCGCAGTTTCGGCTGCGCGGCGTCGTTTTTCGAACTCTTCCTCGGCCGTCGCCTGGTCGTAGTACTGGCGAATCACCGACGGCGTCGCGTTGACGCGCTCGGCGACGATCTCGATGCTGAGGCCACGGTTGAGCTGCCAGGTGATCGAGCCGGTCCTGACCCGGTGGGGCGATCGCGACGAGGGACACTTCGAAGCGTGACGTCGTTCGGTCCACTCACAGGAGGATCGGCGGCGGCCGTGCGGACACTCGGTCCAGAGACACGGCTGGGTCGCTCTGTAGGACCAGGAGCGCAACGTCGTGAACGACGGGCGACCCTGGCGGCCACAGAACAGCGGCTCGCGGCCGTACTCGTCGCGCTTGTCGGCGCGTTCCCGGACGATGTAGGTGTCCAGCGCCTCGCAGACCGGGTCGGCGATGCCGACGAGGCGTTCGCCCTCGGCCTTGTTTTTCAGCGGCGTGTCCGACGACGGCCGGTGACGGAAGTACAGCGACTGGTCGTCCTCGTCGTAGTCCTCCAGGTCGAGGGCTCGAAGGCCGCCCATCCGCGCGCCAGTGTGCCAGGCGACTTCGAGGAAGGCGTGCATCGAGACGCCGAAGTAGCGCTTGGAGTCTCGAAAGAACGCCAGCGCACTGGTCGCGTCCTCGGCCGACAGGAGCTCCTCGCTTTGCTCCTCGTTGCGGTCGAGCGTCGGAACGTCGATCGCTTCCGGGAGTTCGTGGTCGACGATGCCGACGTTGGCCGCGTACTTCAGGAACACCCGGAGCGTCGAGAGGTGTCCCTTGATCGTCGTCGGCGCGTGATCTTGCTCCCGGAGCACGAGGTCGTACTCGTCGATCTGCCAGGCCGTCAGGTCGTTCAGCGTCTCGATCTCGTTGGCCTCGCACCACTCGATGAACGGCTGGAGCCGACTCTCGTAGGACCGGAGCGTCCGATCCGTCGAATCCGTCTGTCGCTTGCGGAGGAATCGGTCGACGGCGCGGTCGACCGGCAGGTCGTCGGGTCCGTCGCTCATCCACCGACACCTCCGGCTGTGCCACAACAACCAAAACGGCGGTCTGTGTGTATCAACATGGGTCTCTATTCGTGACAGCAGGCGCGGTCTGGGTACCAAGCAGAGGCGCGCCCGCTGTCGACGGACCCTCCGGGAATCGAACCCGGATTTACCACCAGTGAGTCCACCGCATCGCGTCGGTGTACTGTGCTATCCGTCGCCGTCGGGGCTGACGGTCCCGTGACGTTCACTCGCCATCGAGCAGCACCTCCTTCGCCTGGCGGACCCGCTGGAGGTCCTCCTCACTGCCGCCGTGGTCGGGGTGGGCCTCCTTGACCCGTTCGCGGTAGGCCTGCTCGACCGCCTCGGGGTCAGCGTCGCGGTCGACGCCGAGCACGTCGTGGGCCGGTCGCTGGGCCACCACTGTCTCGTCGCCGCTGGGGAGGCGGGCGTTGGCGAATTCGCTCTCTCCGGTGACGACCGGGCGCTGCTCCATCTTGCGCTTCTCCCGGAGGTAGAGCCCGACCGCTCGGACGTTGCTCCGGAACTGCTGGTAGCGGTCGCAGGCGACCGCGAACTGGTCGCCGTCCATAGTCCACCGGAGGACGAAGCCGGGATCGTCCGGGTTCGAGTCCGCGTACGGGCGCTGGTCGCGCTTGCGCTGGGGCGCGGCGAAGCCGTAGCGGTGGTCGTCGACGCCGACCCGCTCCAGTTCGGTCTCCAGCTCGTCGAAAGCCTTCGCCAGGCTCACGCGGAAAGCGTTGTTCCGCTCGCGGTCCGTGGTGGGAGTGCGCTGGAGCGCGGGCGGCCACTCGAAGGTCATCGCAGCACCTCCCGGCGCTCGGCGATCGCTTCGGGCGGTCGCGTGGCTATCTTTGAAATACCAGAACGGCACACAGACGAACCGATGTCAGACGACTCACAGACGGAGATACACGAGACGCGGAAAGTACGCGAAGACGGCGCATCCATCGTGGTGACGATCCCACAGGCTGCGGTCGAGCGATCGGGGATCGAACCCGGCGAGCAGGTCATGGTCAGCAGCTTCGAAGACGGGCCGGTCGTCTTGCAGCCCTGGAGCGAAGACGACATCCGCGGGATGCGGGACGACGACTGAATCGTCATTCTGAGGGTTCCTCCTCGGAATCGACGTCAGCAGTAACGCGTCGGATGTGTTCTTCCACTGCGCGAACGGCCGACTCGGCCTGCTCCTCCACAGCCTGTCGGAGTTCGTCGTCGAGCTGCTCGCTCTCGTCCTGGTCGCTCATCGTCCATCGCCTCCGTCGGCGCGGGCCGTCGGCGCAGCGTCGGCCTCGCGGCCCGAGATCGCCGCCACACTCTCGACATGAGCCTCGAACGTGTCGCGGCCCGCGCCGGTCAGTCGATAGGCGTTCGTCCGGTCGTCGACGGCCTCGACCTGGATCAGACCGTCCTCGGTGAGGGCGTCGAGGTTCTGGTACAGCCGGCTGTGGTTCACGGGGTCGCTGTAGCGCTCGCCGAGCCACTCCTTGAGCGCGAGTCCGTAGGGCAGTTCGTCGTCGGCGTCGAGCGCGACGATCGCGTGCAGTAGATCCCGCTGGAACCCCGTGCGGTCGAACCACGTCGTCATGCGTCGCCTCCGTGCATACCTGAAGCCTGGACGACTGGGCTTGAAAGGCTGCGGCGGGCGGGTGACCGAATCGGGGCCTCGTTCGTGGTGGTTCGGCGGAGAGTCGCTTTCCGTCCAGTTTTCGGGCGGCTGACGGATGACCGAATCGTGACCGAATGTGATCGAATCGGTCGCGGGCTGGTGGCGCGGCGATCGTCGACTCGGTTCGAGCGGTGCGACTGTCGATACGTGGTGTTCCTGGTCATGACGAATCACACGTGAGTGCGCTGACGGTCAGCTGGCCGAGCGAGTGGCCGCAGGGGTCGGCGGCGTATCCCGCCGGCCCGTCGCAGGCGATGCCGTCGAGCGGGGTCCCGCAGACGGGGCATCGGCCGATCGAAGACTGTGCGTCGGTCGGTTGGGACCTACTAAGTCCCTGGAGTGCGTCGGTTTGCATGCGTTGCAGTGCAGCTTTCACGGCGTCCGCGACCTGACCGCGGGCGTCGTCGATTTCTGACGCCTTCGACACCATGATAGCTACAACTATCACGTGTGTAGTAGCAGTACTTATTTCTTTGGTAGCCATAGCACTCATATATGTGGTTGCTAAAGCTGTCTTCTGCACGGGTCAACACAGACATTAAACGGTTCCTTTGTGTCATTCGGGCCAAATGCGCCCAGTTCACGGAATGAGGGACGCAGATCGCCCTATTTTGGAGATCTTGGACGAATCTGGGCTTGCACTTCGAGCCACGAGTATCCGCTATAATCTAAGGACTCGGTACGACACTGAAGTAGCCGAAGCTACACTCTATCGGCGGCTGAAGGTTCTCACCTACGCGGGTGTCCTTGAGAAGGAGGACGACACTTACTATTCAATCACCGAGCTTGGTCAACGGTATCTCGACGAAGATCTGGGTGATGAGGAGGTTGCCGAAGTCAGTCAGCGATTACAAGAAGGACCTGGTAACTGAGAGAGAGAACACTTTGCGAGGGCCGATTTGTGTGGTCAGAAATGATGTAATGATGAGAGTCACTGCACCATATTGAGAATTCTTTTTATTTCTCTTTCCTGATTTTGATTGAACTCCTGCTCACCTATCCATCCTTCAATTTCTGAGAAATTCCAGCTAATGCTATCAGACTCATCGTGCACCGTCTCGAGTCTAGACTCTTCAGTAGAATAGTCCATATCGAGCATTATTTTACTCATGATGGACATAACAAGTGATATTGAAACTAAATTATCTTCTTGAGTTACTTGTATCGCATTTTTCGATTCTTTGAGAGCTGATTCATACTCTTGCAAAATCAAATGTAGCTCTGACAGATTCACCCTAGCATATGAGCTTTTGTTATCTATTTTGATTGACTTTTTGTAGTCAGATTTAGCTAATTCGTACTCAGACAGACGAACAAATGAGACTCCGCGGTTCTGGTAAAAATGAGAACGGTCACCATCGATTTTGATGGCTTCTGAGTAATCCTCCACCGCTTGTTTATAATTTCCATTATTCTCATGAGCCAATCCTCTGGAATGGTAAAATTCCCCGACGTTGGGTTCCAAGCGAATAGCCTGAGTGAAATCTGAAATAGCATTATCATATTTTCCAATCTCGCGATATGTGTTTCCCCTATGATGATAACATCTAGCATTCTCCGGATTTTCTTCCACAGCTTGACTAAATAATTCTAGGGCAGAGTGGTGGTTGCCTTGAGCTCGTTCTTTTCTACCCTGCATTACTAAGTCAAGAGATTCTGGCCCGCCTTCTTCCACAACTTCTCTTAATTGATCTGATCGCTCTTTGGCTCGCTCTTCAATCCTATCTGGATTTGGAACCCGGAATCCATCGTTATTATTCAAATAACTATATATTTTATTGAATGTTTCTTCGGACCCATTTATTTCTACAACGAACGCATTGCTCTTTTTCAATATTTTCTTAACACGCTCTGAGATGTCGTCAATATCAAGGGTACACCAGAATAGCCCATAGTCGGGAATCTCGAACTCTTCATCCTCGAATACCTGCATAATCGAGTCGTCTTCTCCACTGTATCCGAGAACAATCATCCCGTACTCCTGCAGCACAAGCGACATCGCACGCTCGATATTTTCTTCGAGATCAGCAGTTTCGTCGGACGTGTTCTGAATGTTGTTATAGAGATAATCGCCATGTAGTTTGATGATTGCTGGTCGATCCCGAGTCAGCTGAAATTGCGACGCGATGACGTTGTGATCGACGACGAGCGGTTTGTCCTCCAGAAAGAGATAGAACGCGTCGTAGAGGAGATCGTCGAAATTGGGGGTCAGTGTGACCGGCACATATCCAGAACCATCTTCATCGTCGTCTTCTCCGTTCAATCCGGTCATCATGCTCGCCAAGACGATATGACCGAAATTCGGATCGGCATCTTCGACTAAATCTTCGATGAAGTGACGACGTTCTCCGACGGTCTTGTGGCGCTGTTCGAACCAGAAGCCGTACTCACCTTCGTCGTCGCTCATCTCCTCGGCTTCCTTCTGCTCGACCCATTCCTCTCGACCCTCGTCGGGATCGACGATCTCGTATTTCTCTTCCCGCCATTGTTCGATGAGCATCCCTGCCGTCGGCACGTCGTGCACGGAAGTTCCGGCACCGATCAAGAACGAGTAGTGGCCAGCACACTGCATCACAGCGTCGGCGAGTTCTTCGACAGAGGCGTGGACCAGCTCCCCCTCGTCGGCATCGTCGTCAGTCATCTGTTGGATGACACTCCGTTTGAACTGCTCTGATAAAATAGTGATTCAATCAATGTAGCAAGTCCGTTTATCACATCAGGCGTCGAATTCAGCGGAGTATTTCTACTCGTCTTCTCTTTCGTGGTACCAGGCCTCAATCAGCTGGTCTAACAGCTCTTCGATATACCCAGATATGTATTTCAGAAACATACCTATTGAGTGAAGATGTACACGTGATGCTAACCGTGTTAGCATCTCAGTATCTGACTCGGTAAAGATAGCCGTCGTGAGCAGATCATCTGGGAGGTGCTCGACCGTATCCTCCTGGACAACCATTGGGCAATGATGAACGATATCATTCCGTTTGTCCCAGAGAAAGTCCATCTCTGCGTCATTGAGCCCAATTTCACCTACTTTCATCTGTTTTGCCTTTCCTGGGATCTCGACTTTTTGCTCTGGATTGAATGTCTCGTCGATCCCCTGATTCTGAATCTCTTTATATACTTGTTTGAAGCTCACGTTTTCAGCGTCCAACCCCAGTGTACCCTTCCCTTGCCGATTCTCCAGCAGTTTTCCGAGATACTCTAGCGTCGAACAGACATTTCTGACAAACCCGTAGAGGAAGACGTAGCCATGGCTGGAGAGGTGAGTAAATACCAATCGCTCAGAAAACCCGATGCTCTGAGCGACGGAGAGCATCCGGAAGTAGTGCTTGAGAAGTTTGTTTAGTTTGTACAACTGTCCCAGTTTAGCCTGGATAATCTCAGAAGACGTTTCCTCACTGACCGATTGGAGGTGAAGACATTGCTCGTAGTAGTCCCCTGCCTTCTCTTGGAGTGTGTTCAGGACTGGAAAGTATTGATTTTCCCGAACCAAGCGATCTCGGTTTTGAATTGTGTCGATAAGCCTCTCGGACAGGGCCGAGGCCTTAGTAACGAGTTCTTCTATATCAGAAACAACTTCAAACTCCTTTCTACTGGCATTTGAATAGAGTGTCGTCCTATCGTTGTCCACTTCGACATAGATCTCTTCTCTGTGCCGATCGTATCGGTATTCTGGATTGCTTTCCATCGCTTATTTTAATCACTCTGCGCACACTATTTGCCAATTCATATTTTCCTTGCATATGATGGTCAGGACCCGATAGAACTACTCGTAGTAGTCCTCGACGGTCGGGAAGTCGGCCGTCCACTCGGTGAAGTGCGTGAGTTCGCCGACCTCGTAGCGAAGCCGCCACTGGCACGCGTCGACCGTCGGGCCGCTGTGTGCGTCGTCGCGGGCGTCGGCCTCGCTCATCGTCCGTTGTCTCCGTCAGCCCGCGCCGTCGGCGCAGCGTCGGACTCGCGGCCCGAGATCGCCGCCACGCTCTCGACGTGAGCCTCGAACGCGTCGCGGCCCGCGTCGGTCAAGTAGATCGCGCTGGAACCCCGTGCGGTCGAACCACGTCGTCATGCGTCGCCTCCGTGCATACCTGAAGCCTGAACGACTGGGCTTGAAAGGCTGCGGCGGGCGGGTGACCGAATCGGGGTCTGGTTCGGGGTGGATCGGCGGAGCGTCGCCGTCCGTCCGGTTTTCGGGCGGCTGACGGATGACCGAATCGTGACCGAATGTGATCGAATCGGTGGCTGAATGCGCGGGCGGTGCGACTGTCGATACGTGGTGTTCCTGGTCATGACGAATCACACGTGAGTGCGCTGACGGTCAGCTGGCCGAGCGCGTGGCCGCAGGGGTCGGCGGCGTATCCCGCCGGCCCGTCGCAGGCGATGCCGTCGAGCGGGGTCCCGCAGACGGGGCATCGGCCGATCGAAGACTGTGCGTCGGTCGGTTGGGACCTACTAAGTCCCTGGAGTGCGTCGGTTTGCATGCGTTGGTGCGGCCAACGCGATGCCTGTGCTGGAGACACGGGCGTCGACCCCCGTTTTCAGGGAAGTCGTAGCCCCGAGAGGCATCGCGCCGACCGTGGTGAGTAGATATCTGGCCATAGTAAAATAATTTTGGGTAGATATATGGCCACAGATATAAGATATCTACCCAAAGTGGTTTGAAACGGGTGGGATTATTTTACGTCGAAATGACGAACGACTGTGTCACGCCGCCATCGAGCCCAATGGATGACTGGTAGAGACGATATCATCCTCGAATTCCTCGACGAGAGCGGCGCAATTCTGAACAAAAAGGCGCTCGAGATCAATCTCAACGCCGAGGACGCGGGGATCTCGTACTCGACAATTCAGCGACGCCTTCCCAAGCTGAAGGAGGCGGGGCTTGTCGAACTGGTGATTGAGGAGGGCACCTGGTACCGGATCACGGATCGCGGGCAAGCGTATCTACAGGGTAAAGCCGATCTTCGGGACGAGCCCGAGCCGAACGCCTGACCCGCGCCGGCCGCGAGTCAGTACGACCGGTGGACGCTCGACGCCGTGCTTCGAGACGTGGAAGGTGTGCCGCCGGAAGTGCTGCGGGAGTCGGTGCTGGCCGGGTTGACGTTGCGAAAGACGCCGTCGCAGGGCGAGTACGAGCACGTGGCTGCTACGGTGTAGTCCTCTTAGAGAGTACTAGTCAGCGAAATACCGCCGTGCCTGAGATAGTTGGCTAGCGAACTTTTGTTCAATCTACAACCTACTGGTCTTCGTACACCCTGTTCTTTGAGTATGCGAGTTGAGCTGCCAATTAAATACGTGAGATCTATGTCAGGCGACTTTCGTCAGGATCAAGCCTTTTGTAATCCATATCGTCGGTCACAAGGCCTTTACTCCTCCATAACAAACCTGTATCTGTAAAAGAGCTGAAAGAGCACACTGCAGTCACACAAGCTATGAAAGCCAAACGCGTCCTCCCCCTCGCACTACTATACACGGCGGGTGGACACATCAAGGGTCGAACGCGGTTCCAGAAGCTAGCTTTTCTATCGGATCAAGAGCTTGAGGACTACGACATTGACCCGTACGACTTCATCCCATACGACTACGGGCCCTTCGACGACAGTCTCTACGATAATCTCGAATTCCTGGAAAAAAAGGGACTGATTGAATCCAAGGAAAAGCCGACGTACGGGGGTGACACTCGATACGATTATCGTCTCACTGAGCGAGGGAAAACGACATTTGAAGAAAACATGCCCACTGATCAATTAGAAGATGATGAAACGGCATTCGAGGATCTCTCAGAGGACCAGAACAAAACCCTCACGGAAGGCGAGCGAAAGCTATACCAGATTTACCAGGTTGCCGAGCAGGTAGTCGAAGAGTACAATGGCTACCCAATTTCGAACCTCATTGATATCGTCTACGATGAATACCCTGAGTACGCAAAGAACAGCATATACTGACTCCGCTTGCTACAGAGAACTATTTATCGAACCATCGCTTTAACGATTCAGCAGTCTTGATTGCTGTCTCAATATCTCCGTTCTCGGATTGTTCTGGTAATCCACTCCTCAGCTGAGATATAGTTCCGATAATCTGTTTCCGCTTAGTTTCTTTTCTGGAGAGCTGGTAGCGGTAGAGCTGGTAGTAATACTGGTAACGGAGTTGTGATGGTACCTCCCGCAGCCTCCATAGATTCGAGCGCCATTTGGCAATAAATCCAATCAACCAGTTTCCTCTTTTATCTGGTTGGGATGGCTCCATCTCTGGGAATCTTACCTGAGAAATGTCTCGGTAGTGGTGGTACGTCTCACCGAGTGGCTCGTCATCTTTTTCGGGGAGTTTCTTGGTTGCTGCAAACAGCAGTAGGTCGTTGTCTTCTGAGGGGGAGCCGATGCGATCGAGACGGCCGTGAATCTCTTGTCCGTTCTTCGTGATGACTTCTATCGGTTCTCCATAACTTCCATTTGCGACAGCGGTTTCCCATGGTTGTTCGAGCTCGTATCGGAGCCTCCCCTTCCCGTCTTCTTTATTGTAAATGAACGTACCATAGAGATAGCCAGCAAGCCATGCGAAAACCGATTGGCCAAAAATGAATCCAATAAGACTCAGAGCGGTGGTTTCTGAGAAGCTCCCGGTCATGACTGCGTAGTCCCGGCTGAAGCCAAGCACTCCGGTAAGATCGTAGTGGAGGCCACCTGGAACCAGGTTGTACCATATAAGAACAATGTAGTACAGGACTCCGAAGCGGTTGAGAATCAACATCAACGCCAAGGAGACACTCCCGCCAACGACTGCCGAGAGAATCTTGTCGAGACGGGACATTGTGTCTAGTTGGACGCTTCCTCGGAGATATCCTTGTAGCGCCATGAACCCGGGAACCAACAAAAATGCAAGGTAAATGAGATTCAACCCCAGAAGTGACCCACCCGTCGCAGATTGCATAGATTAGGTAGCTATTTTCACGTGAGTGAAATATGTCTTGGGTAAGTAATCTATTCTTAGCACTGGCCAGATCAACCACAATTAGACTACATGTAATGAATTATATAAAGGATTCTAAAGACATATTAACAAATTTCAATATATCATCTCGGCCGTATCCTCGCGATTTGTTTCCGTTTTCCATATGTGGACGATGGCCAACCTCTAGCTTTCCATCATTTTCAAGAATTCTCAGGGCATCTCGATAGTGTGTTATTTTGAACACATTTTTGTCCAATGTTTGTTCAAGCAAGTTCTGGAAAACGATTTCTTCACCCTTGTACCGCGAGTAGAGGTCATCAGCAAAGTCAGCAATCCGTTTCTCGAAGTCATCGGTTTCACCGAATTCAGCGAATGACATTTGTTCCTCTTCGTATCCCGTGTGATCTGGACCTAAATACGCGAATTCGTCTTCTGCGCCAGCATTAAACATCGTCTCCTTCATGACTTTGAGCCCCTGCCAGTGGTTTGTGACGTGAATTAGGTAGTAGCAGACCTGCCTCTTTGTTTCTTCCACCATTTCGAATGGCATAGTAAATTTTGCATCTGCTTCATGTTTGAGCTGGTGTTGGTAGAATGAAGAGAATTGCTCCGCACGCTCATCTTTCCCTAAGTCTGGCGTGACCAGATTTTGCCATTCATTTGTTCCTAACGCTGCTGTTATCGCCTTCTGGTGACTTGGGTCTCCCATCCACTGTGCCATCTTACCAGCCATAAAAGTAATTAAAAGCTCCAGACTCTGATCCCGCAACTGATACAGGTCCGAAATCAGTTCAAACGGGATATTGCCGTATCCGAATGGATCGATAAATATCAGCGATGGGGGTGGGGACTTGTACCTATGATTATCAATAAATGCTGTAGCCCACTTTTCGAATTTCCCTGGAATGCACTTCGGATTTATTCTATCGTCTATCTTTTTCTCTTTCTCTCTGACTGACTTTTGCAGCTTATCGAAATTCTCCGGGTTGTATTCGACGAATATACAATCAAACGAGTTTAGTCTCTCGTCGATCCCGTACGTTCCAGAAAGCATCTTATCCGCCATATCCATCGCTATAAGTGGTGACCCCCTCGAACCATCTGGATACCGGCCAGGTCCTGCAAAACCATCAACAAATAGTAATTCAGACTCAACCGTACTGACCTTCTTAATCCAAGGATTGAGATATAGACTGAGAATCCGGTGTTTCATCTCAGTCTGCCCCTTTTTTCTTAGCTTGCGTTCATCACTGTCTTCGTGCATATCAAATCAAGAGAAACTACGTTAGTTGAGGAGCAGTTTGGATATGTGGAGATACTTTTGCAATAACATAAGTTCAACGGACAAACCAACCAACGCAGAGAATATCTGTAACCTGACCCTCACTGTTTAGCCTTTTCCTGTGGGTATGCCGGTAAAGGCGCATGAGGAGTCTCCCGATCCGCAAATTCCTCGGGCGACTGACGATCTCGCCACGACTGGAGCCACACCGCTTCCTCGTCGGAAACGTGCTTGATCAGCTGTTTGTCCGGCCATAGATGCACCGGCAAATCCAGTTCCTGCCCGATCTCCTGTACCCAGCGCAGATGATTCGTCGCGTACTCCACCCATCGCTCGCGACTTCGCAGCGCGTCCAGTTCGTCTGCCAGCTCATCCTCACCAGCATCACGAGCGGCTTCGACGGTCATCTCGAAGTTCCCACCGCGGGGATTGATCGGTTCGTGGAAGACGACCGCTGGATCACATTCAGAAACCCGTTCTAACTGCTCTCGAAGATCGTCCTTGTCCTGTGTCGGGTAGGTCGGACTCATGCTCACGTAGGTCTGGACACCGTATTCGTTGAACTCTTTGAGACCACGCAGTCGATGTTCCGGGGCTGGCGCACTCGGTTCGATCGCCGCCACCTGATCGGTGTCCATGCACGGAATCGAAGACCCGATCGTCACGTATTCGCCACCTTCCTGGAAGACATCGAGGTCCTGCAAGGCGAGTATTGGATTCCGGGTCAACACTCGCGCGTACTTCTGGTGACTCGTCAGTGCGTCGACGACGTTCCGGGTGATCTTCCCTGCCCGACCGTCCATGTAACAGTCCGTCGAAAACGAGATGCCGACAACGCCCTGCCCCCGCTCAGTTTCGCGCCACTTTCGTTTTCGGTCGAGGTGCCCGTCGAGGCGCTCTCCCAGACCGTCGCGATAGAGAACATAGTTTCCCCATTCCTTCTGACCGTTATCTACGTCGGCCTCCTCTTTCAGCATGTCCGGCCGTGTTCGGATGTTCGGCGTCGACGGAACGTAGCAGAACTTGCAGCCGTGCCGACAGCCGGTCGCGACATTCACGACGTAGTCACACAGATGCTTGCTGTTGAGACCCGACTCGCTCAGGATGGCCTTCGTCGGATCTTCCCCCGTGCGAACGCTGTCGTGATTGTCGGTCATATTTGTCTTGTCCCACAAAATTCGGTCGATGCCCAAATGTGTTGGCCTCTGCAGGCGTCCGTTCCACTTTCACTTTCACTCCGGATCCCCCTCGATATTATAAAAATAGGGTATCATGTCTCTAGTGGGACCCACCCATGAAACTGGAAACTGAGCGGGACCCTGACGGCGGTTGGTACGATCGGTTCGTCCAGCTCGTCGACGACGAAGGACAGGTCGTCGAAGAATTCGGGAAGAATCCCACGCTCAACGAACTCCGCGAAGCGGAGCGTCGCCACGGTACCCGTATCAATCTCTGGCAGCAGGGACTCGTCTGTCACGACTGCGGGAACCAGATCAATGACCGATTCAGTGCCCAGCAAGACGGCAATCTCCTGTGCTGGGACTGCGCGACCAGCGCCGAGAGTCACGAACAGGGTGGGCTACGAACCAACGCAGACCCGACTAAGACTGTCCTGAGCGAGTCGAAACTCCATAAAAAGAGTCTCTGTGACTACGTGATCAACGTCGCAACCGGCTGTCGGCACGGCTGCAAGTTCTGCTATGTCCCGTCGACACCAGCTGTAGACAATCGCGACGAAATGCTCGATGATAGAGCCAATGTCGATGATCCACAGCAGGACTGGGGCGACTACCTCCTCTACCGCGACGACCTCCCTGAGCGTGTACATCAGGGTCTAAAAGAGACCGACTTCTCAAGCTGGAAGACAACAGATCGCGGCCGAGGGATTGTGATGCTCTCCAGTGGCACGGACTGTTACCAGGATCGCCGCGCTGCACAAATCACACGTGGATGCGTCCGTGAGCTTATTGAACACGATATTCCAACTCGAATACTCACCCGCAGTCCGAACGTCACACGTGACATTGACCTGTTCAAGCAGGCCGACAGAAATCTTACCGTAGGTTCCTCAATCCCGAGTTTCGATACAGCCCTTGTCAGTGTTCTAGAACCGAATGCACCGCCACCGATGGCTCGGTGGGAAGCACTGAACGATCTATTTGAATCTGGTGTGCCCCGTTTCGTGTCGTTCTCACCTACCTATCCAACGATGGATCGGGATGATATTCACGAAGCTCTGAGTTGGTTCTCTGCGGTTGATCCCGAGGTCGTGTTCCACGAACCGATCAATCCCCGGGGAATCAACTTCGAGATGTGCATCGAAGCACTGGAAGAGAACGAACTGCAGTCTGAAGCAGACCAATTCCGAGAATTGCAGGAGAGAGAGAACTGGAGAGAGTATGCTCTCAACCAGATCCAGATGGTACGCGACGTAGCAAATCGGTTCGATAATCTGAGTATCCATACCTGGCCCAGTCACGATCTCGTTGAGATGACTCATGGAACTCAAAAGCAAGAGCTCAAACAGATCCGTCAGCAGATCTCGCCTGAGCCGTTTGCAGAATAGCCTACTGCCTCCGTAACCGTCAGCCGCAAAAATGAGGAAACGTACGGCCCTATTTACAGCAACTCCGGTGTATCACTGGGTCCGCAGACAACAATATTCGCTGATGATGACTCGGTAAATTCGTCGATCAGCTGAACACCATCGTCGACCACGGAGTCTGGTACAACAAGGGTCCGCGTGTACCCCGGCTCCGAGAAGTCAGCGAGCTGTTCGAGTGCGTCACCATCTAGTGAATCTCCTGTCTCGACCTCGACGACAATGTTGTTGTCCTCGAAGCCCTCCAGAACGAGATCCGGCACATGATCTGTGCCCGGAGTAGCCGAGCGCGGATTTCCGTCTGCATCGACATCAATATGATCGGTGTAGATCGATGAGTTTGGATGTGCCGCGCCGGAAACCGCCTGAAAGGTTTCCTCGACGACGTCGTCGTGGTCTTTGTTTGTCTTGCTCAGCCTGTCCAGGACGTATCCTGCCGCGATCGTACCAACAATAGCGAGTCCAGTGCTCATTGTGTCTCTGTCTCCGTTGCTTTCAGTGGGAGACAGTCGTTTGGTATGTGTGATTAGATAATAAAAGCTCGTTAACCAGAGTGAAAGTAATAGACGGTAGGCTATACCGCCACTTCTCAGCTAACCGAGGAATGTTGGGCTCAAGAGTTTGCTCCTTCGTTGTGACTGGGTTTTATGTAATGTGCAGAGTAGGTGTGAGCTATGACCCTCCAGCAGATTACTGCTGATGACATCGCAGGCTGGGAATCTCTCGATGATATCGCTTCTTCTTTCGAGAAACGTGGGCTGAAGCCACAGGAGTAACTTGGCGAGGACAACGAACTCGTTCTCCATCTCACCGACACAGAGTTCATTGTGATCGTCGAGATTCTCGAGATCTTCCTTGATCAGATCAAATCCAGAGAGGTCGAAGTAGCCGATAGCGATGCGAATCTCCTCACAGTCTGGAATGACCTTCCGGTACGTGTCTTCGAGGGTCCACTCAGAATTGTCGACGAGTGGATTGAGTGAGAGCATAGCTGAGATAGTTGTGATATCCGCAGCAACCTGTTGAATATTTCGCCGGTTTTAGTCGACAGCATGCGACTGGACACCATACGACTGCTACCGGGTCATTCAGCTCGTTTGAATACTATTTTGTACTATCTTTCCGACGAGCAATGATATCATGACTCCTCTTGACATAATCATCCAATTCGTATTGTCTCTGCTGTTTAGCGTGCTACTCTCGGTTCTGATCGGATTGCCAACTTACCTCTTCCTGTCCAGAACAGACCAGACTATAGCACGAACCGCCTCTACTCTGTTCGCAGATGTAGAGCGCAAAACACTGCTAGCCAAGTCAATTCGAACTGCGATCATCGGCGGTATCGTCGGTGGGGTTGCATTTGCTGCCCTTGGACCGGCAATCACACCTGGAATCTATGACGCACAAGTAGAGTCTGGCCTCGTACAACAGCCGACACCAGAGATCGGTGTGTATGATGTTGGGGAACCGCCAGCATCTGCTCTGCATCAAGCGGGCTTACCTGAGAACGATTCATATTCCAGATATATGCTGAATATGAGCCTCAGTGGGCGGCGATCCATTGAAAACTACAATCTGAACATCCGGTTCGATGGATGTGTTGAAACAGCGTCGCTCGGGATTACAAACTTTGACTCCGCTGTCCTGACCAACCAGTCCGATCGGGTCCAGGTTGGTGAATTCAGAAACCGTCCAGCCAATTCGACCTGCTACGGTGCGGTACAGATTGATGACTTTACACCCTCTAACGAAGCAATATTCGTATTTATTGTAGATCACACACCTGAGTCCCCTCCGCAAAATATGTACCCTGAACCACAGCAATCTGGGTCTGTTTTGATGACAGATTCCTATTCATGGACCTTCAACGGTCGTCAGTACCACAACCGTGCTGAGTTACAGATCCATCAAATGAATACGACATCTACAAACGAAAAATAACATCGGGCTCAGACGGGGGCAGCACGACTTTACATGCTACTCCGACTCGTTGAGTAACGCGCCGAACCGCACCAACATCTCTGCTCCTTGCTCCGCACTCGTCGCCAACTTGTATCCATCCTCACCTTCTTCAACAACCCTAAGACTCGGGTGCGCCAACAGCACGAGCGACGACCGAATCCGATCCTCATCTGGCACCCCACCGTCGAGCATCCCGGTCAACACGTGACGTAGTTCCCCAGCAGTGTAGGCCCCATCACCGCGCTCCAGCGCTTCCATCACCGACACCAGCTCGTCCGCTGCCTGCCGTCGCTCCGTGATCGCTTCGTCGATCTCATCCATACGATCGTCCAGGAAGGCACCGGGCTCGAACAACACCGACGCGACGAATTCGGGCCGGAGCCCGAACTCCTCGTGTCGTTCGACCAGCCCTCGCAACCGAGCAGCGCTCACGAGCACCAGCCCGTCCCGGTTCGCGTCGTCGATCGCGGCGGGCGTGAAACCGGGCGCGACGACGACGGCGTATTCAGCCCCCCGACTCTCTTGATGCCCTCGAATGCGGCTGGCATCCGGCGACTGGAGTTGCCCGTTGCCGCGGGCCTTCACCTCGACGATCGCCTCGACTGGGCTCGTCAGTTGGACGTCCGTGTCGTCGCCGCCCTCGATCCACTGCGCTTCGAATCCGAGCCGGGAGAACGCTTCCGCGACCAGCTGCTCGAACTCGTCGTAGGCGTCGCCGTTCTTGCTCGCTGCGACGAGGCGCTCGCCGAAGTCCGCCGTCTCCTCCTCGTCGTCATCGTCAGGATCGTCGTCGACGTGGTGGACTCGCGACCCGGAGTCGGTCAGTTCGTTGATCGCGGTTTCGACGGACTCGTGTTCGGCCTCGACGCGTTCGATGCGATCGTCGGCGACGCGAGTGAATCCCTGGGGACGGTACCCGCTCTCGTAGCCGACCAGCTCGTTGAACGGCGCTACGTCGACGTCGATCTCCTCGAAGTCGGTGAAGAAAGTCAGGTACTGCCAAGGGTTGTCCAGATCCCACGGATTGCCTTCGAGGTCGTAGAGGTGCTCCGCGAGAGCCAGATCATCGCGCTTCGACAGGACTCGCGCCTGGGCGATGAAGCCGCCGTCGCGGTACACCAGTACGAGATCCCCCTGCGAGACCTTCCGCCACTTGTTCGCGACCGAGGTCCCCCAGACGCGAATCGGCTCGTCCTCGCTCGCTCGTGCCGTGAAGTCCTCCGGTAGGAAGTCGGCGAGCTCCGCGGGCTCGTAGCCCTCCTGCACCGATCTGAGATAGTCCTGATACGCGTCCTCCCGCCCCGCGGTGAAGATCACGATGCCGGTCATTTCTAGCCCGCAGAACGATCAGGGAGATAAAACCGACCGTCTTGATGAGTAGAGTGCCACAAATCAGCTGAAACACTCTCAGAACAGGAGAATAACACATGCCACGACAGGTGAACCGTAGCCCTGTGCGAGAAGATAGTAATCACTCCCGAGCGAATTCTTCTCGATGTAGGTGTACATCCCCACAGCAGCCATGATCAGTCCAAGGTTCGCGTACAAGACAACCAGTTGATGTGGACTGACGACATCACGAACATGCACGTTGATCGCGAGCGCATTGGCGAAGACCGCTGTTCGACTCACGTAGTGCTTCTCGACAAAGTACCCCAGCGTAACGAGTGCTAACGGCGTCAGATGTTGCAGGACGATATCCGGGAGCTCTTCGATCCAGACTGAAAAGACGAATTCGAGCTGTAGCAAAACCGTCTCAGTCATCTCGGCGTCCCTCCACTCCGACCCGGGGAACAGCCCCCAGATACTGAGCAATCTCGTTGACGGAGCTGGTGTTGATACAGCGGTGATTTCGATCGGGCATGCGTAGCTTTCAGATTGGTGTCGGTATAAGTCGACTAGACAGTTCAGGTGTAAACACGACGGAGAAGAGCGTTTACAGGCGAAAAGAGGAACTTCAGCTACTGAAGGACCTATGTGATATAAGTACCATCCGCCAGTGGACAATCACATGCCACCAACGTACAGCGCCCGAATCGACGAGGAGAAAGTTGAGGAGTTGAAAGAGCAATCTGGTGCAGACGCCGACAGTGAGGCAATTCGAGCGGCCGTCGAGTTCGCACTCTACGAGTCCCGAAAAATGCAGTTTCGGCTTGTGATGGGGATGTTCTTGCTCCTCATGGGAGCATCGAAGTATTTCACCGTTGAGATTGACCCCAGCTTTGCTCCCGTAGCGCTCATCGCTGGTATCGTTCTTCTCGAATATCCGTCGGTCCGTCGACTGGTTGAACGAGGTTCCAGCTTCATTCGCGGCTAAACTGATACATGAGGAAGGGTGTGAGATGTCACGACGACAGAGAAGCATACTTCAGAAACAATTCGCGCTGAGGAGAAAAAGAAAACCGCGGTCGTGACCTTGACCAGGCTCGGCAACTGGATATCGGTGTCGTCGTCGCCCTCGATCACGAGTGAACGACAGCGAACAACGTCACCCGTTACGTCCGAGTGTCTACGAGTTCCTCGTAGTCATATCCCGAACCACAGCTCTGGCAGTACACGGTCGGCCCTTGCTTGTCCCGGATATCGGCGTGACCCTTCGGGCACCGCATGATCCACCCGTCTTCGATCAGCGCGGGAATCTCAGATAGCTGGGCCATGTCGCAAGGATTCACAGAAATCCGCCACTGCTTCGCTGGCACACGCCCCGCGGCCCTCGACCGGGATGCCATCCTGGGAAGCGAGCCAGCGCCCCGTCGGCTGCTGTTTGACGACGATCGAGGTCCACTGGTCGTCGTGTACACACGTTTTCGGTCGATTCCCCGTCTCCCGATCGACTGCTATCGCGTGCCTTTGCATCGCAGTCGTCCCATGGAACTGGTGGGTAAAAGAGGCGAGCCACGGCCGCGGAGTGAAAGTGAAAGTGAAACGCGCGGCAGTTTCCGTCCGGATGTGGCTGTTCTTCACTGTCGCAGCCATTGAACGTCAATGCACATCCGATCGCACGGCAGCAGTGCGACCGGTGTGTACATCGTTCAATTTCCAGTATAATTCATACCGCCGGCTGTCCGTCTGTGAAGCATTTCGCGACTCCGTGTCGCGAATATCTTGAAGCAGTAACAGCCAGCAGTATCAGTACGTCTGTGGCGGCCGTTCGAGAATCTCGAAGATCTCCCGGGCGCGGTACTCCTTGTTGCGCTGTTGCCCCGTTACCTCCTCCAAGACACCCTCATCTTGGAGTGTATCGATCGCACGATAGGCCGTCGACCGCTCGATATCGAGCCGCTTCGCGACCGTCTTCGTCGTCACGTAGGGGTGTTCGAAGAGCGAGCACGCGAGCCGGTTTTTCGCGTACTGGACGCCGCCGTACTCGTCTTCGTAACGCCGTCGAAGCCGGTCCAGTGCCAGCGTTCGGTCGACCGACTCCTCGGCTTGCCGGGCGACACCATCGAGGAAAAACGACAACCAGCGCTCCCAGTCACCGCGGGTCCGAACCGCCTCCATCCGATCGACGTACGTGGCTTTGTTCCGATTGAAGTACTCACTGAGGGAGAGGTTCGGCCGTTCGAGTAGCCCAGTGTCGTACAGTTGGAGCGTGATGAGGAGGCGGCCGAGCCGTCCGTTACCGTCACCGTACGGGTGGATCGTTTCGAACTGGTAGTGGAACAGGGCGATGTCGACGAGTGGGTGATAGCTCCCACCGGTCTGATAGTAGGTGAGGAGAGCGTCCATGAGGCCGTCGACCTCGCTCGGAACCGGAGGAAGGAAGTCGCCGAGATGATTGGGCACTGACTTGTAAACACCGATGGTGTCGGTTGCGACGCGGTCGTCTGGAACGTCCGTGAGGAGTGCCTCGTGCAGTCCATGCAGCAGCGAAACAGAGATTGTCTCGCCGCTATCGAGCGAATCGATCCCGTCCTCGACCGCCTGTTCGTAGTTGAGGACTTCGCGTGTGTCCTTCGTTTCCGCGCTGCTCGTCGAAGCTTCGATCGGCGTGTCGCCGTCCGTCTCATCGAGAATTCGTGTTTCGAGGCTGTAGAGGGCATTATAGTCGACATCAGCGCCTTCGATCTCAGCTGATTCCATCGCTTCCTTCCGGAGGAGTGATGTGTAGAGGACAGGCGGGAAGTCGAGTTCGAGGCTGACGCCGCTCAGCTTGCCGAGCCAGAACGTGGCATCGGCCAGCAGGTCGTAGAAGTCCGAATCCAATGCGAGATCCCGCGAGGGTGGGAGTGGATCTGGCCTGTAGTACGACTCCCGCCCGTAGGAGATGAGATCACCGGGTGCGGAGTCTTCGAGTTCGCTATCTCTCATGCACGTACTGTCCCTATTTTCGCGAGGTAAATGAATTTAGCCCCTCTAAATGCAAAGAAGGTCCTGCAAGAGAAGAGAATGTTGTGTCCCAGCACCCTATACGCAACGATAACACCGTGTCGATCCGGTACTTTCGCACTGTTGCCGCAAAACACAGCCACAATCGTCGGGACTCACTGGTCGACCGGATCGAAGTTCAGCAGTAACCGCTCGCGCGTCTCGTTTGCCGAGCCGCTTGTCCCACTGTTGATGTAGTTCTTGCTGTCACGGGCCAGCACTCTCAAATCCGAACTACCCTCGGGGAGCTCCTGATACGAGCAGATCCCGTAGCCGTCGAGGTCACTGAGCATCCCAACCAGTTCCTCGTGGACGATCTCGCTGGTGGGGTAGTAGTCTTCGGTCCCGACGTAGGGCGGGTCGAAGTAGAACACCGTCTCGTCGCTGTCGTACTTTTCGACCAGTGCCTGCCAGTGAAGGTTCTCGACGACGACATCCTCGAACCGGTCGGCAAACTCCCGGAGCCGATCGATCTTGTTCGCAAAGCTGAGCGCCCGATTCGATACCTTGCTCGTTGCGAAGCCGTTTTGTCCGTCGTAAGCTCCGCCCCACTGCGCGTAGCGGAGATAGAAGAACTGGCCGGCCCGCTTGACGTCCTCTTTCGGGCGGTAGCCCTGGTAGTACGCTTCGGCCCACTCGGAGTGAATTGCCCGCGAGTACGGCACAGATGAGAGCCATTGCACCAGTTCGTCGGGCTGCTGACGGAGCACCTCGAAGAAGTGTACGAGATCCTCGTCGAGGTCGTTGTACACCTCCACAGTGCTCGTGTCGGGGTTTTTGTTCACCAGGACACCGGCAGCGCCGCCAAACACCTCGACGAAACACTCGTGTTGTGGGACCTGGTCGAGAATCCACGACGCGAGTCGGCTCTTGCCACCTGGGAAGGGGAAGACAGCGTCGACCATCGTCAAGCATCACCTCGCGTCTGAATGTCGACCACGCCGAGCCCGACGAGGATCTCCGTCACCCATCCCGGGATGTCTAGATCGCAGACAGTATCGGTGGCCACTGCCGTCGTCAGTGGCGTAGCGATCCCCTCAGCGTCGACACCGAACACCCACGGCTCTTCGGCGTCAATCTCGATCCGAGCGGCGAACTCTGGGTCGGATCGCCAGAGACGAACGCGGACATCTTCGTCGCCGACTCGTCGACGGGTCGTCTGATCTGGCCGCTGTGAGCGCGACATGTTTGAATCGACTAGACCGATGCTAAAAGGGCTGCGGCGGGCGGGTGACCGAATCGCCACGATAGCTGGCTATTTCGAGCGATTCGGCACTATTCGGCGCTGAAATGGCCGATGCGAGGTGACCGAACAGTGACCGAATGTGACCGAAACGGCAGGCTTCGCGATCAACAGAGCGGTCGGTATCGGCTGTCCTGTGTACTCCCATCGCGTTCGATCAGATCCGACTGGCAGAGGCTCCGCAGATACCGTCGGCGGGTCGACCGTGCCTTCGGCGACTGGGCGCGGTCTTCGTAGCGGGCGTGGAGCGTCCCGCTGTCGATCCCGTCGGCATCGCGGATGATTCGGAGCAAGAGACGATGGTGCGAACCGAGTGACCGGATATTTCGATCGCGGATTTCACTTGCGGCGTCGTCGGCGACTGCATCCACGACTGGTTTGGTGAGCTGGTTGTTCTCGTTGCGTTCGACGTGCAGAGCGGCCTGCCGAAGAAGTGCGATTGCATGACGCGCATCGCCGGCCGCGAGGTCCGCGATGTAGTCGATAACCCCGTCGGCGAGCCGCGAGCCGACCAGTCCGTGTTCAACGCGGCCGTCGATGATGTCGACGAGTTCGGTGTGTCTGTACTTGTCCATTCGGACAGTTTCAGCGCTCTGCATCCGTGATTTCGTCTTCGTACTGAGCTCTGTGAACCACTTGTCTTCGTCGATTGTGATGCAGATGAGCGAGACGTTCGGCACGTTCCAGAGGGCGAGCAACGGCTGATCGTCGATCGATCCGACCTCGTCGAGGACTACGATGATGTGGTCGTCACACTCTCGGAGTCGGCGTACGGCCTCCGACGACGCCGTCCCTTCGCGCTTGAGGTCGGCACCGAGACCGGTCTCTCGGATGATCTCGAAGAGGACTGCAGCAGGTGTGTTGTCGGCCATGCAGTTGACGTACGCCCATCGCAAATTCAACGCCTCCTTCTCTAACTGGCCGAGCGTGTATTTCGCGATCGTTGTCTTTCCCGCGCCACTGGGGCCGAAGATACAGACATCCTCGGGGCGACCGACCCTCGTCGGGTCGAGAACCGACGAGAGGTGATCGAGTTGTCCCTCGCGATGGTACAGATCCCGCGGCGGATACTCCGGTCGGAAGACCTTGGCGTTCGTGATCATGGGTCATTCGTTGGCGTACCACTGGTCAGACGATTCACACAGTTCCCGCGGCAAGGCGACGTTGCGTTCGGCCCCCACGACATCGCCATCGACGCTGAACCCCCCACAGTTATCGCAGTCGAAGAGTCGCTCGGTCGGCCTGTCGGGTTCGTCATCGTGGGGTAGCCACCCGTAAAATTCGATAGCACCGGAGCCACAGAACGGACAGTATTTGATGTCCTGATGGTCGCGATAGCCGCGAACGATCTGGTCGTCGGGTGCTTCGATACGGTACGTCATGTGAGCGTGCCGCAGCAGGTCAATCGCGGCGTCTCGATCCCATCGCCCACTCTCGTACCGATCGACGGCTTTCGATCGGAGTTGACGAAACATCTCTCGGTTATTTTCTTCCATATTCGTGGCATGAACGAGTTGGTAAATAGGTGGTCGCCACGTCCAGAGTGAAAGTGAAAGTAGAGCAAAAAGAGAGAACATCAGAAGTGGAGCGGGCGAAAGACGACTTGTTATACAAGTCGTAACAGACGCCGGGATTTTCACTCGGTACGCGGGGTGTATCGGGACCGATCCCACCGTTCGGAATTACTTTACTAACGACTTTTGAAGAAATCGGTATGCGAATCGAAGCGACCGAGGGGAACGAACACAAGGTCTGGCTGACCGACGGCGAGATCGAGGACCTCCGGCGAGCGACGAATAGCCAGCGCGACGACCTAATCATCCAGCTCGGTGCGTTCGTCGGCATGCGCGCCTTCGAGATCCCGCAGGTCCGTCCCGTCGACGTGAAGCAGACCGAGAGCGGCCAGTACCGTCTTCGGGTCGAGGCCGGGAAGGACACGAGCGGGAACGGCGGGAAGCCTCGCGACGCCTACCTCCCGGACAGCGTCGAGCGCGATCTCCAGCGCTACCAGAACGAGCACAACATCGCGCCGAAAGATCCGTTCGTCGACCTGTCCCAGCCCGGCGTCCGCGCGGTGGTCCGTCGGACCGCCGAGCGTGCAGCTGATCAAACTGGCGACGACGACTTCGAGAAGGTCTCGACGCACGACCTCCGGCGGCGCTTCGCCCAGCGCCTCCTGGTCGACCAGCAGATGAACCCGCGCGTCGTGATGGCCGTCGGTGGCTGGGACAGTTTCGCTGCAATCGAGCCCTACCTCAACGCGCCCAGTGAGGACGTGATCGACGAGGCGTTCGCAGAACTGTGATCGCCGATACTTCTAAATCTCCGTAGAACGGTCCAGCATACGGATAGGGTCGCCCCGCAACGTCTCTTTCGTGGCCCGGTCAGTTTCCATGCTCGCGGATGTCACATCCTACAGTGACGACCGCCGGGCAGGTCCGGCGAGGCGGTAGTTGTGGATGTGACTACTGATGTGATAGGTTTTCGGGAGATGTGCCGGGAAAAGTGACTCTCAGTCGAGACGCGTGATCATTTTGCCGTCGTCGATGTCCCACTCGATCAGGACCTCGTCGCCCTGTTCGATTTCGAACGCGTCAGCGAGCCCTTTCGGGATACTGACCCCGACGCTTCCCCCGAGATCGGTCACCGTCCGCGAGCATGGTTTACGGCCCATAGACAGCTAAATGTGTGACGTGGGGATCAAAAAGCATTGCCACCGTATGTAGCGGATTAATAGCTATTCTGTAGAAGATACGTAGCCGTTGCTCAGCTACCGCATAGCTATTTTATTTGATACTTTATCCACGGCTCCGGATGGCGCGGGTATCCGCGACCAAGCGTCGCGGATAGTACCCCTACCCATGCGATACGACGCTGCCGGCGGCGACGAACCGCCGGCTGACGGGCCAGAACGGCCCAGTCGAAACTGGCGAATCGACTGGCACAACGTCGACGAGCAGCGGCGCGTGCGGTCCCGTCGAGAAGCCGGCGGGGCGAGCCGCGATCTTGTCGACAAACCTGCCCCAGGAGGAAGCGCGTGAGACCCATCGAAGCCGCTGGAGTCGTCTCCCGGCTCGACGACACTGAGTGCAACCTCCGTTTTCGCGCCGAAACCACGGGTAGCGACCGAAACCGCTCACAGAACGAATGAGAAACACGATACTCGCGATTTTCCTGACCCTGACGCTCGTGGCATCGCCCATCGCCGGCTCGGCGGCCGCCGCTCAGCCCGGCCTGAACTTCACCTCGGAGAAGACGCCCAACCCGACCATCGTCGAAGACGAGCTGGTCGTCACCAGCCACGACATGGACGAGATGGACGGCCCCCTGGAGTACTACGACGACTCTGGTGAGGTCGCCACGCTTCCGGCGACGGTGAACCAGTCACAGGACACGCCCGTCGGTATCCGCTTCGACAAGATCGACGCCGACGTGTACACGCAGTTCCCCCGCATCTCTGGCGAAGTCGACAACGAAGCCAACTGGACCGTCGCCACCGACTGGACGACCTCCTCTGGTGGATCGTCGTCGATGAGCGTCGCCGACGCTGACGCCGACGGCGTCGAGAAACTGGAGTTCGCTGCTTCGGCTGCCTCCGGAGAGACCGCGACGGCGACGCTCTCCGAGAACGTCAGTATCACGAACGACCCCAACAAGCGCGTCCTCTCGACCGTACTGAACGTCGAGACGCTCTCGGGCACGGCCGAACTGCGTGCTGTCGACGGAGACGGTGACTACCGCTACGCCGAGATCAACGGCTCGGAGAACGCCGACGCCTCGGACATCATCGCCAACAGTACCGGCAACGGCTACGTCCTCCAGGAGCGCCTGAGCAACCTCCCACTGGCTGGCTCCGGTGACGGGAGCTTTGACGCCATTCAGAAGGTCGAGATTGTCGCTATCGACAACGACGTGACGGTCACTGTCGCCGGTCTCGATCTGGACAAGAAGTCTGAGTACGATCTCGCCGAAATCGAGCGCGACACCGACAGCGACGGCGAACGCGAACAGACCGTCGTCACCGATTACTACGAGGGTGGCACCGCCGACATCACCGGTCTCGATACCCTCGGGAGCGAGTTCGACAGCGCGGTTCTGAAGGATCTGCACGTCTACGACGTGCGATACGAGTTCGCCGATCTCACCGACGAGTCGGAGTACTCGATCAACGTCACGTCGGCCGACGAGTACAGCTATCCCCAGAAGCTCGAACTCTACGCGGACCTGCAGGTCCCTTCGCCGATCGACCTCTCGCACGGAACGCTCACGCTGGAGTTCGAACAGGGGCTTCCCGGTGAACGGTATCAGGTCGCCGAGGTCGCTCCCGACGCCGATAGCGACGCGGAGTTCGGCAACGTCTCGGACTCCGAGTACACCAGCTACGGGAGTTCGTTGAACTCGCAGGGCACGACACACGAGCTGGCGACTGTCTCGGCCGACACGAATCAGCGCGTTCACTTCGTCATCCTCTATCAGAACGAGGAGGTCGACACTCTCCAGGACACGAGTGCGATGGGGCCGACCGGTACGAGTGGCGACGGGTTCTTCTCGTCGCTGTTCGGGAAAGCCATCAGCGTCGTCGGAGCGGTCCTGGGTGCAGTGGGACTGCGACGCTACGCCGGAGGGTCGTAGCCGTGTCCGCTTCCGGTGCGGGCGGCTCTCGTGTTCGCCGTCTGTTCGATCGAGCGGCCAGAGCCGACTCCCTCGCAGGCGTCGTCTTCCAGGGGATCGGTGCTGTCCTGCTGGCTGGCGGGACAGCCCTCTCCAGCGGTGTGCTGACTATTGCCGACGTGATCATCGTCCCGGTCGGCTCGCTCACGAGCGAAGTGGGCGATCTCATCGGAGCCACGTTCGGCGGGGCGGCGACCATCATCAACGCCGGAGCGCTGGGCACCGCTGTCTCCATCGGTCCCGACGGGATGTTCAACCTCGGGCCGCTGTCGTTCGCGTTGGGCGTCGGCTCTGTGTTGCTGGCGGTCTACGCGATCTCGGCGTACCTGAGCGAGGAAGACACGGGCAATTTCTTTCCAGGACTCCCGTTCGACATCCCGACACCGGGCTTTGGCGGGCCAGAGGAGGACGATCAGTAGCACGATGCCCGGTCCCGAATCCGATCGTAGCGGCCACGTCACGGGGGTGACCGTCCGTGGTTGACTGGCGACAGTTCTTTCGTGCGGACGGCTACCGTCTCGACTTCGGTCGCATCGCCGAAGTCGGAGTCGGGACCGTCGCCAGCGCGGTCTTCACTGGCGTCGTGAGTGTCATCCTCGGCCTCGCGGATCTGCCCATCTCGCTGCTGTCGGGGCTGGCAGACTTCCTCGGCCGGTTCGTCGACGTGCGAATACTCGCACCGGAAGTCGTCCAGGCAGCCTTCGCGAGTGCAGGCGACTTCGTCCGCCAGAGCGGCCCAGCCGGCTATATAGTCGCGCTGGGGATCGTTCTCGTGACGACGTACGTCATCGCGGAGGTGGTCAGCCGTGTCCGCTAACGGCGGCCGGGACGGCGTCACTCTCCGCACGATCGTCGAAACGCTGGGACCGCTCGTCCAGTTCCTCCGGAGCAACGGCATCCAGTCGACACTGGGGACGCTGTTTCGGTTCCTGCGGAACCCGGTCAGGTTCGTGTTCAGCATCATCTCGTTCTACGTTCTGAACGGGATTCTGAACATCGTCTCGACGGTCACGAGTGCCGTCCTCGGCGCGTTCGACTACCTCGTTGCGTCACTGACGTTCGCACAGCGAGCACTCGGGCAGGCGTTCGGAGTGGCCGGCTTGAACGTACTGAGCGCACGGGCCGCACTGAACCAGATCGTCGTTACGCTCGCGGCCAGTGCCGGCCCAGCCGCGCCGATACTCGTCATCGGTGCCGGCGCGGTGACGTTGTTCCTGATCTATCGGGTCGGTATCGCACTGCTTGGAGAGCTGCCGGTCGGTAGCAGCGTCATCGATCTCCTCGGACTGAGATAGCCATGCAACGACTCAAGAACTTCATCTGGCATCCGCTCACCGGCTTGGCGGTCGGCATCGGTACGCTTGGCCAGTTCGGGTTCGCGTGGTTCGAGCCCATCTGGGGCCTCATCGTCGCCACGTCGAGCTACTGGTTCCCGGCAGTCGCGACCAGTTCGTCGACGCTGCTGCCGGAACTGGGCTACGGCGACCTCGGCACGAGGTTGCTGATCGCGGCGGCGAGTGTCTTCGTCGCTGTCCAGATCGACCGGCTCTACGAGCGGACCCAGGAGTACCTCGAAAACAGATGAGACACACACAGTACCCATCGATACGGCCGTACCGAGACCCCTCACCGAGAGGGTGTACTACTCACCGCCACGCGGGAGGTGTGCCGTGATGCCGTTCGGGAGCCTCGATTTGCTTGCCGGCGCTGGCGCGCTCTTTGGCGTCCTCGCGCTGGTGTTCGTCGGTCGCTACGCCGTCGCCTACGCTCGGTCGGACGACTTCGAGGTAGCGTGGGACCGGACAACGCAGTGGACGATGGCTGTCGCGATGGGTCTCGGGGCCGCTGTCTCGACGGGGCTCATCCAGCTCGGCGACCTGCTTGCAGCGGGCTTCGAGTTCGTCGTCGGTCACCCCTTCGCCGTCTCGAACCTCGGTATCACCGGTCTGGGAGCAGGCGCACTTTCGGGAGTCGTCTCGCTCAGTTCGTCCCAGTTCGTCGGTCTCGCGGTGATGATCGTCGGCGCGATCCTGCTGTTCGTGGAGGTGGACGACCTTGTCGAATAGTCTCGTGTCGGTCGATCGGGTCCGACTGTCGGATCTCTCGCCGATCGGATGGTTCGGCATCGCTCTCGCGATCGGCGCGCTCGGTTACGCCGCGAACGACCTCCTCAAGACCGTCGTCCGGGGCGGTCCCTGGGTTGATCCACTGGCCGTCGCTGGCGTTGGCCTCGTCTTCGGATTCGGTGTTGCCTACGTCGACGGCGGGCCAGAGATCGAAAGCACGTGTGACCATTGCGGTGCGTACATTCGCGCCCAGTCCAGCCGTGGCGGTGTCGACGAGTATATCGAGTGCCACGCGTCGGCCACGCCACGGCGGGCTACTCTCGGCCCGCTGTCTGTCGTCCTCCAACGCCAGACGGCCGAGTGGACGTACTGTTCGGGTGACTGTGCGACCGCTGACCGAGATCGTCGTGTCGCCATCGACGATGCCAGAGACGACATCGGACTGACCACAGAGGTGGCCGATGACTGAGCCATACTCGTTCCGGACGCTGGCCCATCCGACGATCGCACCGGAGACACTCGCCAGCTTCGTCGGTCTCGGATCGGTCGCCTACATGAGTGGGATGGCAATGAGGACCGGCGACTACGTCCTCGCCGGGCTCGCTGTGATGGCGCTGCTCGGATTGCTGGTCGCGCTGAATCGGGTCGACAAGCGAGCGCGGGAGTTGGAGGAGCCCACCACGCGATGACCCGCACGTCCATCGCGCTGCTGGCGCTGGTTGCCCTGCTGGTCACTGCCCCCGTGATCGGGCTGGTCGAGGCTCAGTCCGCAGAGACGACCACCAACGCGACGAGCAACGCCACTGCCAGCGGTGACGATCTCACCCTCGACGATCTCACAGACACTGGTCCACGGATGAGCAACTCGCCACCGAGCGTTCGGATGGGCGAGGATCAGTTCTTCTGGGTCGTCTACTGGCCGGCGAACAACCCCTTTGCCGACGTGGGTTCGTCGGACTCCGGCGAGTACCTTCCGCCTGGCCACACGGTCGGTCGGAACGCCGTCTACCTCCGGACGTGGGTCTACGAAAACCAGCAAGAGACCGTACACGTCGCCTACTGGGAGAGAGACCAGAAGGTCGTCCAGCAGGAAAACACGACGACGACGGTTCCGGTCGCCCGGAACGTCACCCACGTCACGCACAACGTCACCTTCGAGCGGGGACGGCCGACAGTGAAGGTCCCGCTCCGGCAGCACGACGACGAAGTGCGGGTGACGATGTGGATCGAGGGCAAAGAGTACGCGCGATGGGCTAACTTCGGCCACCGGAGTATCGCGACCACCCAATCGGTGGACATCGACAGCGCTGGAGACTATCTCTCAAGCGTCATCGTCGACTTCCTCGTCTGGATCCTCATCGGCGGGTTCGCCGTCGGCTGGGCGTGCAAGCGGGCACTCGACGAGGCAGGGATTGGCCCGCAGTACGGCTATGGTCCCTGGTTCCTGGCCCTCTCGATCCTCACCGGGCTGGGTGGCCTGCTGTTCTACGAGAACCTCGCGAATCTCGTCGTCAACGCCCAGTACGTGCTGGCGCTGTACGTCGTCGCGGTCATCGGCATCGTGATGCTGGAGACGTACACACGGAACATCTCGGCCGCCCTGTTCCTACGACCGACGCTGGAACACGCGGAGTCGCCGACGGGCGACGACGCCTACGACGTAGTCGACGCGGAAGCTCGCGAGGAGAAGATCGTCCGGACGAACCACGGCGTTTCGGTCGTCAAGCCGGGGCTGTTCCCGTTCCTCGCTCGCGTGTTCGGCAAGAGTGCTCGCCTCGCGAACGTCGACCAACTCCGAACGCGCGTCCCGATGCAGGACGACTCGAAGTGGGACGAACTCTACCTCGTCGACCCTGAGAGCGCGAAGCTCCTGTACTACGAGCCGGAAGGCTGGCGGCTCGACTGGCCACCGCTCGATCGTGAACACGCTGGCGAGTGGCTGGCGATCGCTGGTGCCATCACACTGGCTGTCGCGTCTGTCGCGCTCGGCGTTGCGGGCTTCCTGACGGTCGCGACCGTCACGAGCGTCGGCCTGCTGGTCTGGGCTGCCCACCCTGTTGACGGGAAGGCCGCCGTCAAGCCCGCCCCGGTGCATCTCCGGTCGGCCTTCGGCACGATGGTCAAGTACGCGGAAGATGTCGACGACGCGAAACACCTCTCGGAGGTCAAAGAGCAACTCGACCGCGAGCGGGTCCGGAAACAGCGCGATGTCGACGAGAAAGTGTCAGATCACGACCGCACGCTCGTCGAGGAGATCCTCGATCCCGACGAAGAGGTTCCGGCCGCGATGCGTGACGGCGACGGTGACGACGAGGATCTGACCGAGAGCCGCCGAGAGAACCCCCCAGCGACCGCCGACGGTGGTGACAGTGATGTCTGAAAGCGAGCGCCCTCACGCGTTCCGGCCGGCGCTGGTCACGCTCTCGAACAACGTCCGAGAGCGGTTCGACGAACTGCTCACCGGCGGGCTACGTGACGAGGATCGCGTGCTGACGTGGTTACAGGAGATGACGATGCGGACGCTGGGCCGTGTCGACGCACGCGTCTACTGGGACTTCGCTCGCCAGTTTCGGGGCACACAGGGGCTTCTCGTCGCCGCGATGGTTCGACCGTGTGCCCGTCGAGGCAAGATGCGAAGTCTCGACGAGGACGTGGCCGAGAAGCTACGCGAGCGGCTGCTGGCGAACTACTTTCAGCCGGCCCACGTCGACGCCTTCCGCCGGCTTCGCCACGAGGCAACTGAATACGTCAGCGAAGCCGACGGTGAATCCGAACACGACCCGACACGCCAGTCCTACCTCGCCATGCGGCCAGCAATGAGCGAGCTGGACGAGTGGCAAGAGCGTGCGCTGGCGTCGCTCCTGGACGGGTTCGAGAGCCGGTCAGCGATCCTCGACTGGGGAGACGACCTCCTGCTCGCAACGCACGGCGAGCTGGGCCGTGAGTGGACGAAGCGCGCCTACGAGGAGGAGCCGACCGTCGAGGTTCTGACCGGCGCGCAACCGGAACACGAGCGGGCTCGACGGCTCTTCGCGGCTCATCACGTGCTCCCGAAGTTCCGAGCCGGAGTTCGCGCTCTGAGTGGCGATGCCGGCGAGATGCCAGAGAACGGCCAGCACAACGACACGGAGCCACCGGACTGGTGATTCAATGAGTAGTCTCATCGAACCCAAGGCAGACACACAGGCACAGATTCGAGAGCAACTCCGAGCGGTCACGGAGCCACACGAGAAATCGTGTCAGGCTCTCGGCGATCCAGAAGCGCCGAACCACAACGACGGTGAAGCGCTCCACCGGCACTTTGCAGTCCCGCCGCTGCACAAGTACCTCGCTCAGGCAGACCGCAACGACGCGGCGGTCGCGAAGTTTCCGCGAGCGTTCGTGGACGCGATCGTTCACACAGACGAGCGCGATCTCGAACTCCTCCGTAAGCTCGTCGGCAAGGTCGACTACGACTTCCGCGATCCGAATCCAAGCCACGAGGCACTGGAGCGCTACCCTCGCTACCGCGCGAAGACGCTGGAGTGGATCGCCGACGATGCCGATCGGGTCCAAGACATTCGAGCGGTGAAAGGCACGGATCTGTTCGTCCACGGCGAGCCCGGCGGCGGGAAGTCGACACTCGCTCTCTCACAGGTGCTCTGGCGGATGGAGGTCAACAACGAGACGTGCCTCTGGGCCGAATCCGTCGACGAGTCTGGAACCAACGAACGCACCGAGTGGCTCACGTTCGCCCCGTTTGCGACGCTTGCGATACCGGAGGGAATGGATACACAGGTCCGGATCGTTCCGGAGAACGTCGCCGTCGACGAGTTCACTGTCCGCCCCGAGGAGATCGCCCGCGACGTGATCCGGTACGAGTCGATCCAGGATCTCGTCGGCCAGCTCGTGCCCGGCCAGTTCTACGTCGTGTTTCCGGATCCGCTGCATCGAGGGTGTCGAGAGGTGTCGAAGTTCAATTACTTCAACTACCGACAGGTGACGCCGCCCGACGAAGACGGCCCGGATCAGCCGACGGACGCCGACCAGTGGTGGTTCGCGTTCGTCGCCCACCGCATCTCCGGCGACGTGTTCCCGCATCCGACGTTCATCAACTTCGACGAGGCGGGAAATATCTTCGACCCCGACGCCGAGAAGGGCGTCCACGACCACTACGACAAGCTCCGCTGGTTTCGCAACAAGTACGCTGACGCTCGTAAGAAGCGGGTGAGCTTCGGGTACCAGGCACACGCACTCTCCGAGGTTCACCAGTTCGGTCGACAGAAGATCCGCTGGCGGCTGACGATGAACGGCAACAAACCGCCGATCGGTCGCTCGCTGCCTGGTGATCGCTCCTGCCCGCTGAACTCCGATCTCACGTCAGACATGGACGCTGGCGAGGGCATCATCTGGAAGGCACCGCACTTCGCGCCCGTCAAGTGGCCGAATCTGAAGGCACAGGCCAAACTCGATGCGGAGGTCAGTATCGACTTCCGCAACTGGCAGGAGGCGGTCAGCGGTGTTTGACGACCGGTTGGTTCGTTCAGAAAAACGTGCCAATTATGAGCGAATTCGGCGGTATGGTTCGAATCTGAGATCCGGTCGATACGGTGCCGTCGAGCCGATCGAGCTGCCCGCTACACACGCGCGCGTGCTTCAGATAGGAGTCGAGGGGGGACCCCCGTGTGAGCGCGTGCAGTACTGCGGAGGTGCGGTCGCGTGATGGTCGTCTACGAACTGGTGCAGTGGCTCGCCGATTTGATCGCGCCGCTGCTCGGCATCGAGGGCGTCCTCGTTACCGGGCTGGCGTCGACGGCGGTTGCTCTCTACTACCTGCGAGAAACGGCTGGCGTACTGGTCGTACTGGCTCGCTGGGCACGCATCGCATCGGTCATCATCGCCATCTTGTCGATCGTGCTGGCTGCTGGAGCCCATCTCGGGATCGTCGACCTCGCAGGCGGCTCACTGGTCGAACAGGCAGGGAACTGGATTGCAGAGGGGATTCACTGAGATGTCCGACTCACACACCGACTCGATAGCACTTGGATCGTGGTTGAACGAACGATATGACACGAGTGGCTGGCAGCGGCTCATCCGTCAGTGCGGCACGGTCGTGGCTGCGGTGCTGATCGTCCTCGCTGGCGTTCCGGTCGGCCCACTCTCCGGTAGTGTCGGAACAGCGGCGGCAGCCGACGACGGCACTCCCGTCGTCATTACTGGCGGAGGCGATGGTAATCTCAAACTGATTACCGCAAACAACGAAACGGTGAAATGGACCTATAGCAGACCCAACAACCTTGGTTCAGTGAGAGACTCTGAAATTGGCGATGGTGCCGTGTATGCGACGTTTGCCGATGAAGTCCACAAGGTCGATGTGACTGACGGAACGAAGATGTGGAACTATACCGGCCACGAGTACAGAATTCGTGCGCTCGACATCGGCCCGGATGGCTACGTATACTCCGGCTCACAGGACAACGAACTACACAAGATCGATCCCAGTGACGGATCGACCGTCTGGACGTACAGTTACGGTTCGACGGTAGAAGCCGTCGAAACAGCAGCCTCGGGCCACATCTACGTGGCGGGCGGCTCTGGCGAAGTACACAAGGTCAATCCGGACGGCACTAACGAGTGGACGTACACGGGAGATTCCAACCAAGTGTTGTCGATGGCAGTCGACAGTGGGAATGCGGTGTATTACGGCTCCTACAAGGGCTACATTCGGAAGCTCGATCCCAGCAGCGGGTCGAAAGTCTGGGAGTATAACGGCCACTCGAACGACGTGAACGGGTTGGGGGTGACCGACAGCGGCAATCTGTTATCGGCCGCCGAGGACAGCGAAGTCCACAAGATCGATCCAAGTGGTCCGTCTCGAATCTGGACGTATACCCACTCAGGATGGCTTAGAGACGTGTCGTCCGGATCCTCAGGGGATGTGTATGCCAGCGACATTGATGGCTACATCGTCCGCGTCGACGGCGATGCTGGTTCACAGGTGTGGGAGCGAAACGCAGTGAGAATCAGGGCATACACCGTCTCTGCCGGCACTGCGACGATCCCATCGACCGTCTCTGGGACAGTAACCGATGATGACGGCGACCCACTCAAAAACGCGACGATCAGTGCCACGTCTGGCCAGTCGACGAAAACGGACGCATCTGGAGCATACTCACTCCAGCTCTCGCCTGGTGAATACACGCTGTCGGTCTCGAAATCTGGCTACGCGGATGCGTCCCGTTCGATGACGGTTGGAGGGAGTTCGGCGAGCGGCGTCGATTTCACACTCTACGAGAGTGGTACCTACGAACAGCGGTTTGTCCTCGACGACCAGACGACCGATCGCCGGTTCAGCGACGATCCGAAGCTCATCGTCTGGCGACCCTCGCCACCCAGTACGACGACGACGTTCAATCACAACGACAGCGCGTTCGTACGCCTACAGGATGGCCAGCGGTACAACCTCACGGTCATCGATGGACTGGCGTACTACGAGCGGGTTGGCTTCGAGGCAAACAGGAGTCAGCCGAGGGAAACGCTCGTCGTCGGCGCGAGGGAGAACCAGACGACTCCGACGCCGACACCCACCATCCCGGAACGCTTGCAGGTTCGCTTCGAAGAGCTGGAGGACGAGTCCGACGGACAGGAAGTCGTCGTCCGATCGCCAGAGCCGGTGACGGAAGTGAACTACACGATCATCAACGAGACCGACGATCCGGTCTACAACGACACGCAGGAATTCGAGGAGCCGCGTGAGTACTACGAGGGAGAACTCGACGAGATCATCTCCACGAACGGGACCGAACTCTCTGAGGATGCGAGACTACGCTACTCCGGAGAGTTTGCCAACGGGTCGGCGTTCAACGGGACTGTCCCGTTCGAGACGTTCGAGTCCAGTGGCTTCCTCGGCGGGCCGACTGGTGCAGCCGGCAGCGAAGGCGGTGGATCGACCGGTGGACTCGTCATCCTCGCTGGCGGGGCACTCATCGTCGCGTATCGATACCGGGACCGACTCACGACTGCAGCCGGTCGTATCGCCGGCAAAATAACCAACTAAAAGCGGCTCTGACAGCAACAGAGTCGTCAACTCTCGCTTTGCCGCGACAGTATTCACAGACATCGTTTCGAGTGCTTCTCTTGCTTCGTGCGGTACGGTGCGGTGGCTGTGTTTTTTCGCTGATGTGCCCTTATGCACAATCCCCAGAACAGACCTGATCCTGCTTACCTTATTTGTACGCGTTTGTCAGACACCGTTCGGCGAAGACTATCCATACTGATATTCAACCAGAAGATTCTTGCTACATAAATAGGAAGAGCGTGATATCCAGACAGCATATGAAGCCACATCAAAAAGTTCCCTTGATCTTCTTGTATACCGATAATCGATCGGCGATAGAGGGAGCTACTCGGTTTCAGAAGCTGGTGTTTTTAGCACAGGAAGAAACAGATATCGAAGATTTCTATGAATACCGAGCGGACCGATTTGGTCCGTATTCCTACGGGTTACGACAGAATCTTGAAGTTCTATACGATGAGGGGTACCTTGACCGGCGAGTTGAAACGACGAGATATGGAACGCCGCGGATTGTCTACTCGATTACGCCTGATGGAGATCAAGCTGTTAGAGAACTTCTCAAAAAGGCGAACAACAGCGTATTTGATTTGATTGAGGAAACTAAACAGAAGTGGAACAATACGTCCACGAGCGAGTTGCTGGACTATGTATATGGCAAGTATACTAATTACTGCACAGCGAGCGAAATAACTCAGGGTACTCAGATGGATCCTGATGCTATAGCTGAACTCGGCACCGATGCCAAGCGAACACCAGCGGATCCTGAAACCTGGGGTGATTTACTCACCCCGACCCCGCACACGCTATACCAGCTTCCAAAACGTGACACGAACGCCTATTTCTACTACTTTACAGATTCCCAATACTCACGACAAGCGTCCAAATTTAAAGTACTCGATAACCAACTGACGCTGATCGGTCGGAACCGTACTCAGGCTGAGGTGGTGATGATTGATCGAGATCGTATTCGAACTGAACGTTGGGACCTGTTAACTGAAGGATTCGGAATTGATGACTATCCAGCACTCGTGGTCTCAGAGGGAGAGCTGGGGGTATCAGACCTCGAACTCACAGCAACCTCTTTCGAACCCACAGGTGCGGCATATGCCAAACTCGAAAATGGCATCATCGCTGATGATCTCCTTGGAGATGTTGACGACGTAACAAACTTCCTTAACAATCTATTTGATTGTGCTCGTGATGGTGAGTTGGAAACCGGAATGAGAAAGAAAAAGATTAAATCTTCACTCACCATTGCTGGGAAAGAAATAAAAGATATCCTTTCGGTCCCTGTTTAATCATACATCCTGGCGAACGTCACCAAGATTATCCGCCCCCTTCATTTCGACTGGTCCATCTGGAGTCAGCGGTGCAGGGGTGGGGGCTGGGTGTGTATTTTTGGACCGTATGTGCCCTTAGGCACACGTCCTAAGGGGTGCGTCCCGCTGGCCGGGCACGCGAAACGCGCTGACGGGCGACGATAGGCGGCGCTGGCCGGTCGAAGACTCGACTCGAAACTGGGGTTAGCGGGGTGCTGCGCGGATCGACTTATAAAAGAAGGACGCGAACGACAGCGTTGCCACTCATCTGTCGGGCTCTACCAGAGGGTCGCGGCCCGGTGCTGCTCTCGGGTGCCGTCGACGGAGACCTCGACGATTGCGTCGGCGAGCTGGTCGATCGACCGACCGTCACGCTTCCACGCGGTCCCCATCTCGTCGAGGACATCATCGAACATCGGCCGATCGGTGTATTTGAACCGGGAAAGGACGGTGTCGATCCGGACAACGGGCCTTTCACTCTCTGATTCGGTCGGCTCGAACTCGGCACCGTACTTCGCGAGCCACCGATCGAACGCGCTTGAGGCGGACTGACGCACGTCCTGGTCGACGATCTCGGCGACGCGATCGGCGGCGGTCTCGATCTGGTGCTCCACGGATTCGAAGATCGCTCGGACCTCGCGACGAAGCCGGTCGGTCACGAAGCGAACGTGGCCGTTGTCGCTGGTGAGAACGCCGTCCATCCGATCGAGACAGCGGTAGATCGTCGAGAGCGATAACCCAGTCTCGTCGGAGAGATCGCGAGCGTGGGTCCCGCCGTCGGCCGTCAGCGTCTCGACGATGTCCTCGTCGGCCGGCGTCATGTCACGAAGGCAGGTCAACAGGAGGTGCTCCTGCTGGGCTTCCAGCTGGGGAAGCGGGTCCGAGTGGATCGGAACCGGATCCGCAGCGGCGTGTGCGTAGAAGTGATCGTCGGCGACAAACGTCGTCCCACCGGCCGCGGTCGGAATGTCCGCCCACGTGAGGATCGACAGTAGTCGCTCGTCGAGTTCCTGGACGACATCGTAGCGATCCGCCCAGTCGACGGAGCCGCCGTCGGTGCGACCACCGACGAACTTCGTACCGACCTTCGGGTGATATAGGGGATCATCGGGTTCGAACTCCTCAGGATGCTCTGGCAAGTAGCTCTTGAGTTGCCCGCCGAGGCGGTGCTGAGAGACGAGGTGGGAGGCGCTAGCCGAACCGTGGCGGATCACGTGGTGATGGCCGCGTTCGTCCTCGTTGTCCCACTTGTGCATCCCTTTCGTACCGGCAGTGTCGGACAACAGCATCGCGAGGCGATCCATCACTCCGCCGGTCCCGATGAGCTTCTCGTTCATCGATCGCGTGATCCGAACGTACCGCTCCAGCGCGCTCACCCGTCCACCGAACGGCGCGTCGAAGTAGCCGTGATAGAGAGCGAGATCAGCATCATCGGCAAGCTCGAAGACGGCTCGCGTGAGGAATTCAGGGACCTCGTCGAGACGCATGTTCGACGGCTGGCAGTGGACTGACAACCCCTCATCGGGATCGGTGTGATCGAACGCCGTCGTCGTGGGTTCGCCCTCGGAGTTACGCATGTTCGGGTGCCGTGGAGAGAGGTTGTAGTCGCACTTACGCTCGTTGCTGCCCTGGATGTTGATTTCGAGTTCGTAGAGCCGATCTCCGGCAACAGCATCGGTCGGTCGCGGCGTAAACCCGGACTTCGAGTAGGTGAACCGAATCGTGACGGGTTCGCCGTCGATCTCAGTATCCATCTCGTGGTAGCCGTCGAACTCGTTGATGAGCAGATCCGACAGTGCCCAGTATGGATCGAGGCCGTCGTAGTCGACGCTCTCACTGTCTCCCTGGTCGACCGGCCCGTAGTAGAGCCAGCACTCGGCCTCGTGGTTTTGAGGAGCGACTTGGGTCACGCGTCGTCATCTCCGTCGGCTGCGACGGCTGTCTCGGTGCTCTCGGCAGCGTTGTCACCGTCGTCGAACAGATGTGGGTAGCGCTCCCGAAGCGGGCCGAAAATCCGCTCAGCGTGGAAGGTGGCGCGATCAGCAGCCTCGTCGACATCATCGCGATCGGGAAACTCCGTCTCGACCGGCGGGAGATCACGAGGCTCCGCGCGCTCGTCGAGTCGGTCGGGTCGTTCCCCGTGCAGCGTCAGCCACTGTTCGCGCTGGTCGAGACGCTGCATGATCTTCGATCGAGGCTCGCGATCGTGTTCGACAGCGAGCGCCCGCTCGACTGCCTTCCAGGCACGAATGCGCTCGATCGAATCGATGCTGTCGATGAGATCCAGCGCGATGTTGCGACGACTCGGGTGACGGACGAACTCCCAGTCGAGCCACCGCGCTGGATCTTCGCCGATGTCGTTCTGGATGCGCTCGAAACGCTGGCGCTGCCGCTGGGAACCGCCCTGATTCTCGGACGGCATGGTCAGTGATCGACCTCTGTAGCGTCGAAGACGCTCCCCCAGGAGACCTGTGCGTAGTCAGAGCGCGTCCCGCTGGAGTCGATCCAGCTATGGATCACCTCGTCGACGGTCGTCGCTGGAACGACTTTGAGCGCGACTGGCGGCCGATCGGGCAGATCTCGACAGACTGCGAAGAGGTAGACGCCACCGATCTCCAGGAGCGTCTCGTGCTGGCTTCGCCGGATCTTGAACCGACCCCGGCGACCGTCGGCGTAGGTGACGATCGTGCTCTTGATCTCGACCTGTGTGCCACGCTCCAGGAGACAGAGGGCGACGAACGGGATGTCGGCCGTCGGTGTAACGAGCGTCGTCGCGACGGCGTCGTAGTGTTCGGCGACTTCGTCGGGGACGAGCTGGAGTGCAGGGACGTGGTCAGTCGTGATCGCGATCTCGACGCCGATCCCGGCCTTCTTGTTCGGTGCCAGTGAGGCGTCGAGACTCACTGTGATCCCTCCCGATCTGTGGCCGTGTGTATTGAGCAAATATCAGTGGTGGTTTGTTCGACAATCCTGAAGCCAGTATTAATGTCCTCCAGCAAGCACGGCAGTTCAAGTACTGATCTATCGCTCGTTATCGTGTTCCAACTTGGTTTCTGTATGTTGTTGTTAGCACAAATTGCGCACGCTACCCGTGGATGGGGGACATTAATCAGCCTCTCGGGATACGTCGTCGGTGGCCTGACGGCGGTCAGTGCATCGCTGGCATTTCTGGTGCGTCGTCTGAGCGTACCAGAAAATAGTTGAGGGTCACGAGTCCACCGCGTGATGGTTCTGATGGTCGCCAAAACCTCCGACTCCACGGAGTGATCCGCGAACGCATGGAGGATCTGGAATCGGTCAGTATCACCTTCAGACATCCCGCTCACCTCCCGCGTGTAGTGAGCGGTGACTCCAGCAGTGGCTCCCATCCAGCACGAGATTTCCCAATTTATAAGCAGCTATTTGTCGAACCGAGAGGTGATTCGTATGAGTGTACCCCTGCACATCGGTCTCGAACACCCCAACCTGATCTGGATCGTCGCGACAGCTATCATCTCCTTCGCCGTGGGGACTGGCTTTGGAGCGTTTAAGCTCCAGCCCAAACTGCAAGACGACACTGAGCCGAACTCTGAGACGGTAAATAACTGACTTCTCAGTCCCACTCTCGGATTGCTCACTGGGCATCGGAGTCACCTCCGTCGGCGACGAGCTGGCGATCGGCTGTCGTGTCTGGTGACGGGATCGCGTCGACGCGGTCGCCCCAGACCTCGGTCATGTGCTCGCGCTCTGGCTCGCGGACGATGTCGGTCGGATCAGTGCGCGGGACGATCGAGCGGGGCCAGTGGCTGCCGCGCTCGACGAGCCCGGCGGGGACGACGCCACCGTTGTCGATCGCGTAGGCACCGGTGGTGTATACCAGCACGTACGGCTCGGTCGGGTGGGCGTAGCGGATCTGAAGCCGCTTGCCGTTGTAGTCGGTTGTCGCACTGACGGCGTAGATCCGCGGCGACCCGGCGCGCCGATCGGCGGCGTCGGGGTGTGAAATCCACGACGCGGGGATCGGGTCGAACGTCTGGCCGTCGATCTCGATTGGCCAGGACATCACGACTCACCTCCCGCGACGCGGCGGGCGTCTTCCCAGGTCGTCACGTCCTCGTCTTTCAGGATCGAGGTGACCTGTGAGTAGGAGCCGGGACTGCTGTAGGCATCTGTCCCAGAGGCTTCGCCGCCTTCGTCGGGCGACCGATGGAGCAGTTTCCCCTGACCCGAGAAGACGAAGTGGGTGACGTGGTCAGGAACTTGGTCGTCCGGGAAGCACAGCTCGCAGAGGTCGCGGTTGCGGCGTCGGGACGAGTCGATAGGACAGATCCGGAAGTCGGCGACGTGGTAGCATGCGGAGTCCGCCGTCGGCGACGTCATGGCTGACACCTCCCGTCGTCGAGGGCGGGACAGTCCTGTGGCTCAGACTCGATCGTCTGGCCGCAGAACTCGCAGTGGACGGCGTCTCGCGGCAGTTCGTGAGCGGGGAAGGTGCTCACGCGGACCACCCCGAGAGCGGCCGCTCTTGATTGTTAAAACCATGCGTTAAATTAAAGTTCGGTATGGGGTCGGAGGGATTTGAACCCCCGATCGGCTGATATCTCCGGTGTGTGCCTCGGAACTCCAGAGGGTCATCAACGCGAGCCGATGATCAGTCGGCCGCTCAGTATATCAACCCTGGAGTGTCGTCACCGGGCACGTTGCCTCTGGAGTCAGCCGCCTTCCCGGACTAGGCCACGACCCCGCACTCCGGCGTAAGCCCACCTGTATGAAAGGGGTTACGGTTGCGTCCGGAGGTTAGTCGTCGCGGTCGGTGTCGCTCCAGTCGCAGTCCTGACACTTGTAGCCGGTGACGAACTCCGTGATACCGGGCATGTAGCCGACCGAGAGCACGTCTCCTCCGCAGTCGGGACACGAGCGGTCGGCGTCATCGATCGCTTCGGCGTCCATGACGTCGTCGTCTTCGATCAACTCCGCGAGGGACTCGGGTGTGACCATGCGGCCCTGCACGACGCGGTTGTCAGCCATAGCAACAACGGGGGCACTGAGCAACCTAAGGGTTGTCACTTCGTATCGCGCCGAGCGCGGTCAGAGCCAGGGCGCGCGGTCGTCGTCGTCGTCGACGGTCGGGTGGGAGCTGGCGTCGGTGGTGTCGTGGTCGACGCCCTGGGACGCGCCGCCGTCGGCGAAGGCGGCGGTCACGTCGACGGCGTCGGGCTCGTAGTGTTCGTCGCGTTCGCGAGCGCGCTGTGGGTCCAGCGAGAGCAGCGTCGTGACCGCGAGGACGGCCAGTGAGACCGGAGCCTCGACCGACGTGAGGATGCTGATCGGCAACACGCCCAGTGCGACGGCACTTCCGAAGCGGAAGCGGTCGATGTCGACGGCGTTGCGGAGCCACGGCGCGCCGACGGCGGCAGTGAGTGCGAACCCGACGCCGACGCCGGCAGCGGCGGCGGCCCTGAGCATGAGTTCGGGATCGGTCTGGATCTCCAGCGAGAAGCCGGAGGCGTTGACGCTGGCGACGAAGCCGATGAGCAGGATCATCGACGGACGCGGGAGCCAGTCGCCGATCTTCGCGCTGGCGGTCCGGCCGGCGATGGCGAGGATGATGATCGCCGCGAAGCGCTCGAAGACGACGGGATCGAGGACCGTCTGGATCGTCGGCGCGAGGGCGGCGACGACGACGGAGCCGGCGATCACGATCGCACCGACCGCGAGGATCGGGGTGGCGACCTCTCTGGGAGAGCCTTCCATCTCGGCGAGGATCACGGCGAGGGTGGCAGAGCCACCGAAGACCAGCAGGCCGACCTCGATGATGCCGGTCACCGACGCGAGTCCGCCAGCGAGGACGACGGCGGCGAAGACGCCGTCCAGCAGCGGGAGCAGCATGACCGTCGCGAGCAGGCGGGTGGCACCACCGACGCGTCGCTCTAGTGCGAGCGCGACCGGATGTTGGGAGCTACTCATTTCGTGCTACAGTCTGCCCTCACCCGTGGGCGTCGGGTACTCGCTGCGTGGGGACGGTACTGCCGACGGCCGAGACGGCATATTCCCTCCCTTCGGGGACCACATATTCCACCCCTTCGAGAACCCCTGAAAAGCTGTGTCTCCCATAAACCAGTTTGTGACAGCCACGGAGTCGGCGGTCTGTCGGCGAACGGAACCAGCGCTGGGAGACACAGCACAGTTCATGTTCATCATTATCTTTTGTCAGCGGATAAACGTTGTGTGAGATTGCGACTCATACACAACGGACGGCAGGAGATGTCAGCGTCTGGATGGAGATTGTCCACATTTCACACGTGATACTTTCCATTTTTAGAGTGCCGTGTGACTCTCGTCGCGCCGTCCGCGTGTGACATCGGTAGGCACTCGGGAGAAATCTCGGAACGTTTTTCAGCGCCCGTCTGCCACCCTTGACATGGCGAACGAGTCCGAACCCTTCTCGGAGAAGCTCCGCGTTCCGGAAGCCCTGACGTTCGACGACGTACTGCTACGACCCAAAGAGTCCCGCGTCGAGCCGGACGAGGCCGACACGGCCACACGCGTCTCGACGAACGTCGAACTGAACGTTCCGGTGCTCTCGGCGGCGATGGACACGGTCACCGAGGGCGATATGGGCATCGCGATGGCCCGACACGGTGGCCTCGGCGTCCTCCACCGCAACATGGACGTCGAAACGATGGTCGACGAGATCGAGCGCATCAAGCGCGCCGACGAGCTGATCATCCGCGACGTGGTCACGGCCTCGCCCGATCAGACCGTCCGCGAGGTCGACGAGATGATGGACCGACGCGGCGTCTCGGGCGCGCCGGTCGTCGGCGACGACGACGAGGTGCTGGGGATCATCTCTGCCACCGACATTCGCCCCTACCTCGAAGTCGGCGAGGAAGACCTCGTCAGCGAGGCGATGACCGACGAGGTCGTCACGGCATCCGAAGACGTGACCGCACGCGAGGCCCTGGAGCTGATGTACGAGCACAAGATCGAGCGCGTCCCGATCGTCGAGAACGGCGATCGACTCATCGGCCTCGTGACGATGCAGGGGATCCTCCAGCGCCGCGAGTACGATCAGGCCGCTCGCGACGACGAGGGCGCACTGGTCGCCGCGGCGGCGGTCAGCCCGTTCGAACTCGATCGTGCGCGCGCGGCAGACGATGCGGGAGCAGATGTCCTGTTCATCGATACCGCTCACGCGCACAACATGAACGTCATCGACAGTTCCCGCGAGATCGAGGCAGAGGTCGACGCAGACGTGGTCGTGGGCAACATCGGGACCCGCGAAGCCGCCCAGGAGGTCATTGACTTCGCCGACGGCGTCAAGGTCGGCATCGGTCCGGGATCGATCTGTACGACCCGCGTCGTCACCGGTGCGGGCATGCCCCAGATCACCGCCGTCTCGCAGGTCGCCGACGTGGCCAGCCAGCACGACGTGCCGGTGATCGCCGACGGCGGCATCCGCTACTCCGGGGACGCGATCAAGGCGATCGCCGCCGGTGCGGACGCGGTGATGCTCGGTTCCTACTTCGCAGGCACCGACGAGGCACCCGGCCGCGTCATCACGATGAACGGCAAGAAGTACAAGCAGTACCGCGGCATGGGATCGGTCGGCGCGATGAACGAGGGCGGCGGCGAGCGCTACCTGAAAGAAGAGGAAGAAGACGAGGAGTTCGTCCCAGAGGGCGTCGAAGCCGCGACGCCGTACAAGGGCTCGCTCCAGTCGGAGCTTCACCAGCTCGTCGGCGGGATGCAGTCGGGGATGGGCTACGTCGGCGCGGAGACGATTCCGGAGTTCAAGGAACGCTCGGAGTTCGTCCGCGTCTCCGCGGCGGGCCAGCAGGAGAGTCACCCCCACGACGTGATGATCACGGACGAAGCGCCCAACTACAGCCCCGACAACTGATCGACGCGTCCGGCGATGTGGCGGACCGAACTGCTTTTGAGCGGTCGTTGGCTACCCCGTGTCAATGAGAGTTCTCGTCGTCGGCGCGGGAGCGATGGGACGGTGGTTCGCTGACAGCGTCGCGACGGCCGACGACGAGGTCGCGTTCGTCGACGCCGACGAGACCGCAGCGACGGCGGCGGCCGACGCGCTCGACGGTCGCGCGCTGACACCGCCAGTCCAAGAGCGCTTCGACCTCGTCTGTGTCGCCGTCCCGCTCCCGGCGGCGGCGAGCGTGATCGGGGAGTACGCCGATCGCGCGGATCGGGCGATCTGTGACGTGACCGGGAGTATGCGCGATCCGATCGCCGCGATGCGAGCACACGCCCCCGAGATCGAACGCGTCAGCCTCCACCCGCTGTTCGCGCCCGAGAACGCACCCGGCAACCTCGCGGTGGTGACCGACGCCGACGGGCCGGTCGGCGAGACGATCCGTGAACGACTGCGAACGCGTGGCAACGAGCTGGTCGCGACGACGCCGGCAGAACACGACGAGGCGATGGAGACGGTGCAGGCACGCGCCCACACGGCGGTGCTGGCGTTCGCGCTCGCGGCCGAGGACGTACCCGAGACCTTCCAGACGCCGATCTCCGAGGCGCTGTTCGACCTCGTCGAGCAGATGACCGACGGCGAACCGCGGGTCTACGCCGACATCCAGGCAGCGTTCGAGGGAGCCGACGACGTGGCGGCCGCCGCACGACAGATCGCGCGGGCCGACGACGAGACGTTCACCGAACTGTACGAGAGCCTACAATGAACGACGAGACGAGAGATTCGATCCGCTCGAACGCGAAGTACCTCCGCCAGGTCCGCCCGATCGATCCCGAGGAGATCTGTGAATACGTCGACGGTCAGCCCCACCCCGCCGTGGTCCGCCGAGTCCTCCGAGAGGAGGCGTTCGATCTGGGGCTGGTCGAACGCGAGGACGAGACTTTCGAACCGATCGGCGACGAACCGCCGTCACCGGCCTTCGAGGGGGTCGACGCGTTGCCGCCCGAGTACGTCCGCCGACTTGAGGACCTGCTCGTCGAGCGCGAGGGCGTCGGCTGGCCCGACGGCGAGACCGGCGACCGACTCCGCGAGCGCATCCGGGCGATCAAAGAGCGGTACCTCCAGCAACGGCCCGTCGAGTACGACGACCTGACGGCGCTGGCGTACGCGATCTACCACCTGCCCGACTACTACGCCGTCACGCAGTACGTGATCGCCGACCTCCTGAGCGACGGGCTCCTCGACAGGCAGATTCGGGTCCTGGACGTGGGTGCCGGCGTCGGCGGCCCGGCGCTGGGGCTGCTCGACCTGCTGGGCGAGGAGTGTCTCGTCGACTACCACGCCGTCGAGCCGAGCGCGGCGGCGGACGTGCTGGAGGCAATGCTCGAAACGACGCCCGCGAGCGTCCAGACGACGACCCACCGGACGACCGTGGAGTCGTTCGAGCCCGACGACCAGTTCGATCTGGTGGTCTGTGCCAACGTCCTGAACGAACTCGACGAGCCGGCGTCCGTCGTCGAGCGGGCGCTCGACTGGCTGGCTCCGGCGGGGTCGCTGGCGGCGATCGAACCGGCAGACAGGAACACCGCGATCGGGCTCCGCGAGATCGAGCGGGCCGTCGCCGACGACGGGCCTGCGACGGTGTACAGCCCGACAGTCCGGCTCTGGGCCCACGAGTCTCCGACCAGCGAGTCGTGGTCGTTCGACGTACGGCCCGACATCGACGTGCCGCCCTTCCAGCGCCGGCTGGACGAGGGTGCGAGCGGCCCGGACCACCAGCCCGGAGAGTTCGTCAACGTGGACGTACAGTACGCCTACTCGATCCTGCGGACCGACGGACGGACCGCCATCGACGCGCGCGGGAACCGCTCGCAGGTCGCGAAGATGGCCGAGGCAGACTCCTACGTCACCGACCGGATCAATCTGCTGGGCGTGAAGCTGAGCGGCGACCTCACCGAAGCGGGCAACCCCCTCTACCTGATCGGCGACGGGAGTCAGTCGACGGACCACTTCGCCGTCCTCACCGAGGAGTCGATCCTCAACGAGGACCTCCGCGGGGCGGCCTACGGCGACCTCCTCCTCTTCGAGAACGCGCTGGTGCTCTGGAACGACGACGAGGGCGCGTACAACGTCGTCGTCGACGGCGAGACCGTCGTCGACCGCGTGCCGGCGTAACCGATCGACCGAGCGGCTGCCGCCGCCGGAGTGTTTTTCCCGCTCTCGGCCCGACGGAACGTATGAACGACGAGCCGTCGATCCTCCTGACCAACGACGACGGGATCGACAGCGTCGGTTTCCGGGCGCTGTACGACGCACTGACCGAGGTGGGATCGGTGACGGCGGTCGCACCGAAGAGCGATCAGAGCGCGGTCGGGCGCGCGATCTCACACGAAGTCCCGGTCCACCAGCACGAACTGGGCTACGCCGTCGCGGGCACGCCGACCGACTGCGTCGTCGCCGGCATCGAGTCGCTGGTCCCCGAAACGGACCTCGTCGTCGCCGGCTGCAACCGCGGCGCGAACCTCGGGGCCTACGTCCTCGGACGGTCGGGAACCGTCAGTGCCGCCGTCGAGGCGACCTTTTTCGACGTGCCCGCGATCGCCGTCTCGATGTACATCCCGGTCCGCGAGGACGCGGCCTTCTCCGAGGTCGAGGAGAACTACGACAGCTACGGCGAAGCCACCCGGGCTGCGAGCTATCTCGCCGCCCACTCGATGGGCGCGGGCGTCTTCGAACAGTGTGACTACCTCAACGTCAACGCGCCGGTCGCCGACCGGGGTCCCACGGAGATGGCGATCACCGAACCGTCCCGCGTCTACCAGATGGGGGCCGAGCGAAACGGCGAGACCGTGACCCTCCACGACCGGATCTGGGAGCGGATGGCCGAGGGCGACATCCCCGATCCGGAGGGCACCGACCGACGGGCCGTCGTCGACGGCAAGGTCAGCGTCTCGCCGCTGACGGCCCCACACACGACCGAGCACCACGAGGCACTGGACGGACTCGCCGAGACCTACGACCGCTCGTGAGGACAGTGCCACCACGATGAGCACACGCCGAGAGACGCTCCTGTTCGTCCTGCTGGCGATGCTCTGGGGGACCTCCTTCGTCGCGATCAAGGCGGGGCTCGAAGACCTGCCGCCGGTGTTGTTCGCGGCGATTCGCTACGACCTCGCGGGCGTCCTCATGCTCGCCTACGCGGCCGTCGCGACCGACGACTGGCTGCCCCGCTCCCAAGCGGACTGGGTTGCCGTCGCGATCAGCGCCACGCTCGTGATCGCGCTGTACAACGCCTTCCTGTTCGTCGGCGAGCAGGACGTGACCAGCGCGGTCGCGGCCATCCTGATCGCGACGAATCCGATTCTCGCGACGGCGTTCTCGCGGGCGCTACTCCCGAACGAGCGACTGTCGACCGTCGGGACGGCCGGGCTGGTGCTCGGTTTCGTCGGCGTCGTGCTGGTCACGCGTCCGGACGTGACGGGCGGGCTCAGTGCCGAACTCGTCGCGTCCGGGTTCGTCCTGTTGGCCGCGCTGTCGATCGCCCTCGGGAGCGTCCTCCTCCAGCGGGTCGACAGCGGGCTCGGGACGGAGGGGCTCGTCGCCTGGTCGAACGGTGTCGGTGCCGTCCTCTTACACGCCATCAGCCGGGCGCTCCCGAACGAGTCCCTGGGCGGGATGACCCTGACGGCGGAGTCGGTCGTCGCGATCGTCTACCTCGCCGTGTTCGCCAGCGTGATCGGCTACTTCGTCTACTTTCGCCTGCTCGACCGACTCGGAGCCATCCAGATCAACCTCGTCTCGTACGCGACGCCGGTCTTCGCCGCGGTCACGGGCTGGCTCCTGCTCGAAGAGACGATCGACGCCACGACCGTGACCGGCTTCCTCGTCGTCCTCGTCGGCTTCCTGCTCCTGAAACGAGACGCGATCCGCGAGGAACTGGCTGCGCTCCGATGACGCAGAGCAGTCGATCTGTGGCAATTTAAGCGGCCACGGTCGATAGAGCGACTCGATGAGCACTATCCGACGCGCTCGCCCCGACGACGCGGCCGCGTGTGCGGACATCTACGCACCGTACGTCCGTGACTCGGCGGTCTCCTTCGAGGAGACGCCACCATCCGACGAGGAGATGAAAGAGCGTCTCCGTTCGACCCTCGAAACGTACCCGTGGCTGGTGTGTGAACGCGAGAACCGAGTGGTCGGCTTTGCGTACGCCAGCGACCACCGGAACCGAACGGCCTACCAGTGGAGCGTCGAGCTCTCGATCTACGTCGACGACGACCACCGTCGTGCCGGGATCGCGACCGGTCTCTACGAGTCGCTGTTCGCCGTGCTGGGCGAGCAGGGGTTCTACAACGGGTACGCCGGTGTGACACTGCCGAATCGGGCGAGCGTCGCGTTCCACCGGGAGATGGGATTCGAGCCCGTCGGAACGTACGAGAACGTCGGGTACACTGCCGGGGAGTGGCACGACGTACAGTGGTGGCGCAAACAGCTGCGCCAGCCCGAGGACGACCCGGAGCCGCCAGTACCGATATCGACGTTCTCGACCGCTCAGTTCGAGGCGGCCGTCACCGCGGGCGTCGACTCGCTCGACGTCTGATCCCGATTTCGGCGACGGATCTGACCGTTCGCTCTCACGGGGTATTCCAGCGACGCGACCAGCGACGAGATCGGCCCGCGCTCACTCGCCGTTCGACTCGGCGGGCAGCTTGTGCCGGAACGCCCGTAACGCGTTCCCTCCCGTCTCCGTCAGCGAGATCCGTTTGGTCCGTCCGACCGACTCGACGGAGACGTAGCCGTCTTCGAGGAGTGGCTCGACGATGCGGTTGTTCAGCAGTGCGAACTTCGCTTTGTCGTTGGCCGGGTCCGACTCGCTGATGAACGCCAGTCCCTCCCGCTCGGCGAAGTCGATGAGCTCGCTCTTGTTCGGCGTGTGGGCGGCGGTATCGTGCTCGTCGACGTAGTTCAGTATTCGAACCTGGTCCGTCGTCGGCGTCTCCAGGGGATACGACGGGAGCTGCTCGGCCACGATCGTCTCGCCGGTCTGTGGCGTCTCGTCCACCGGGTGGAGGTGTTCTGCCGTCCGAACGTGGTAGCCACTCGCGTCCGTCGCCATACACGCCAGTGCAGCGCCGACGGTCGCGAGCTTCGGACCGCTGGAGACGTTCACCCGGACGATGTCTCCCTGGTGGCCGTCGATGAGCGTCGTGATCCGCCCCAGTACGTCGTACACGTCGTCGAGGTCGGTCTCGTGGTACTCCAGGACAACGCCGTGGTCGGTGAGTTCCCGCTCCAGGCGTTCGTGGTACGCAGTCGTCTCCAGCTCGCTGTCGGTCAACAGGTGGAGCGTGTCGACCCCGTACTCGACGACCGGATCGCCGATGCGGTCGTACTCGTAGCCCAGCGGTGCGATGTGTACCTCCTCGACAGAACGGAGCGAATCCGAGCCTTGCATGTCTGGTACGTGTGTGCCTTCGCTCGCGTCGTACAAATAGTTACGATAGTATCGATAGTTTGAATAGTATCTTGATAGACATGAATATACGTTCGGAGCAACACCGAGTCGGGGCGTACGCACGCCCGGATATATCGATGAGTAATTTCCCCGCTACCGATTGCCCGCTGTCTGGCCGACACGCCGAGGAGACGGACGATGCGACTCGCCCGACGGTCCCCGACGGACAGGACCTGCTCGAACTGGTCGGCGATCCGTACACGTTCGACATACTGGACGCGATCACCGACGAGCCGATGGAGGCCCAGGAGATCGCCGAGACCACCGACGTGTCACAGCCGACGGTGTATCGTCGACTGCGACGACTCTACCGGGCGGGCATCGTCGATACGGAAGTGAGCGTCGACGGGTCGAGCAACCATCCCACGCAGTTCGCGCTGGCCGTCACGCGCGTCACACTTGAAGTCGAGGACGACGGTCTCGGTGTCGACGTCGAGTCTGCCGACGAACGGACAGGAGAGTAAAGTAGTCCAGTGGTATCGACTCTCTCTCGCTGTTCGACCTTGTTCAACGATTTGGGGACAGTGTGTAGCTGTTGAAATTGCCCAAGAATCCACCAACACCCTTCTGGTGGTAAGATTCTTTGCTGATGGTATCGTACTACCATTCATGTCAGCAGAGACGGACGCACAGGGGCGGCTGTACATCCCGAAGGAGGTGCGCGAGAAGTACGGCCAGAAGTATCACATCGTCATGTACGAGGACAGAATCGAATTGATCCCGGTCGCGGACGACCCACTCGCTGCAGTCCGCGAAGCGGCAGGCGAACTGCGCGATGCATCCGCCGAGGCGATCCAGGAGGACATCGAGGAAGCGGCGAAAGACAAAGCTGAGGGAGTCAGCGGCGACAGATGACGGTGTACGTCGAGACGGATTTCCTGCTCGCACTCACCAAAGATTCCGATTGGTTACAGAACTCCGCAGAGGACGCCCTCGTCGAGAACGATGTCGAAACGTCGGCGTTCTCGTATCTGGAACTCCTCCTCGCCCGGGAACGCTACGAGTTCGACTACGTCCCACTGGTAGCGAACCTGCTCGAACTCGTCCCCGTGCGAAACGAAGAAGAGAAACAGGTCGTGCTGAAAGCGGTCAACTACTACGACGAGGGCATGACGCCGTTCGACGCGTTCCACGCGGCGACTGCGGAAACGCGGGGGATGGACGTACTCTCGTCTGAGAAAGACTACGAGGAGATCGAGGTCGAACGAGTTCCACTGGAACCAACTGACGAGGGATGAGGACAGAGTGTCTGCTGATACTGCCGGCTGTAACTTCGTGAAGAGCTTCGCCACCCCGGGGTGGCGAGATCGTTCACAGATGTACAGCCGGTAGTATGAGGAAGCGGGAAACTCGTAGCAGTGTTTGATTCTGCAATTGATCGAATCGTCTGGCCACTCGAAACTGTAAAATATGTGGTTGGAGCGCGTCTAACCCCGTTCACTCACTCACCGACTCTCCCGCTGCTCGACCTTGTTCAGTTCGATCAGCAGTCGGAAGATCGCTTTCACGAGGTTGGCGTCCACGTCGAACCGTTCGGCGTTCTCGCCGGCTCGGTCCATCACGGACTGTTCCTGGTCTTCGTCCGTCGTGGGCAGGCCCTTCTCGTCTTTGACCTCGGCGATCGTGTCGGCGACGTAGGTCCGCTGTGCGATCTTCTCGACGATCTCCCGGTCGATCGTCTGGATCTCTGTGCGCAGTTCGTCGAGACTCATGTCCTCTGGATTCGTGCTCATAGTGTGTGTGTTCCCTCCGTTTGGGTCGTCGTTAGCCAGGTGTTGCCGTCGCGTCGGTCCCAGTAGACCTGGACCTGTTCGAGCGCAGGTCGTGGACCGACGGCGACGTAGGACGGGCCGGTGCCAGAGAGCGAGACGCCCTCGACCTGTCGCATCGCCTCGATCAGCGGCTCCGAGTCGAAGTCGAGAGCCGCACAGAAGGCCAGTCCGTTGACCGTCATCGCTCGTTCGTAGTCGCCGTCGAGCGCGAGGTCCTCGACCAGCCGGGCCATCGGCGCGACGTGCTCGCAGCGGCGTACGTCCGCGTCGGCGCTGAACGCCTGCTCTGGGGGCGTGTAGACGAGCACGTCCCAGTCGATCTCGTCGCGTGCCAGTAGCTCGTCGGCGTCGTTGTCCGTGACGGTGACGCCCCCCAGCATCGAGGCGGAGGCGTCGTCGAACGCGCCGGTGGCCGTGACGCCTACGTCCCGTGCCGCCATCACGCCGAGACGGGCCATGTCCTCTCGCGTCATCCGATCGGTCCGGTCGAGCGCGTCGAGTGTCGCCATGACGGTCGCGTTGGCGGCCGCCGAGCTGCTCTTGAGACCGGACGCCATCGGCACGTCGCTCTCGGTTCGGACGACGGCACCGGCCACCTCGGGTTCGCCGTGAGCGTCGAGGACGTACTCGACGCAGGTCTCGATCAGGCGGGTGTCGGCCTCCGGTGCGCCAGCGATCTCCCCGACGATCGCTTCCTCGTCGTCGTCGATCTCTGCCTCGGTGAACAGATCGACGGTCGCGTGGGTGTACTCGTCGATGGCGAACGCCGACCCGCGGTGGGTGGCGAGCGCGTTCAGCACTGTCCCGGCGGCTGGGGCCGCAGCCTTCCCCTGCATCGTCTCACTGTCCCACACGACCGTATTTACCTGTGGCGGTCTGGTAGCCGCCGGTGGAACGCGGCGCTTTTGCCGATCCGAGGCGAACCGTCGTCAATGAGTGCCCGCAACGACGTAGCCCCGGAGACGCTGTCGGTCGAACTCACGGAAGACGGCGTCGTGGTCGAGTACACCGACGGCCGAGAGGTGTTCTACCACGGCGTCCCCGAGCGAGTCGAAGACAGCGTCGTGGCAGCACCGGCCAAAGAGGTCCACGTCCTCGTGACCGACCCCAACGAGACCGAGGGCGTGTTGCTGTACGTCAACGATCTCAACACCCACGACGACATCCTCGAAGAGACCGGCGTGGGACGGATCATGCTCGACACGGGCGAGCAAGAAGAGGTGTTCCCCGGCGTGACGATCAGGGACACGTCGATGCGCGTCGAAGTCGAGGCCGACCCCGAAACGGCCCGTGGGCGCGTCTTCGTGTTCGTCGAAGACGAGATGGGCGAACGGAGCTACGAGATCGTCGCCGGCGAGTGATCCCCGGCGTCCCGTTTCGAGCTACTCGCAGCCGCTGGGTCGCGAAGCGGTCGTGGCCGCACAAACGCGCCGCTTCGACCGTCGCAGCGGTCGATCGACGGGTCGTCTACTGGATGTAGGACGGTTCTTCCGAGTCGCAGTTGCGTTCGTGCTGGTCGGCGTCGCTCTCGTCGTCGAACATGAGCCCGCAGTGCTCGCACTCGTACCAGGTCATCTCGTCACGCTCGGTTTGAGAGACCATGTCACATGTTCCACACGCCACCGATATAGGCGTTTCTCCGGGCCACGCTCGACAGACGACCGCCGGATCGCCGTCGATGGACACCGTGACCGCCCAGCCACCAGGCGACGGTATCAAGACCGTCGGTCCTCTACCCGAGCGCATGAATGGTCACCCGTCTGGCGGGATCGAACTCGAAGTCGAAGGGGCCAACAAGCGCGACGCGGGGCGTGGCATCGCTCGGCTGCCGGACTCGGTCCGGGACGAACTGAACGTTCTCAGCGGCGACCCGATCATCGTCGGCGGCGACAGGAAGACCGTCGTCAAGGTCTGGCCGGCCAGCGACAACGGCGGCCAGTTCGTCAGAATCGACGCTGACACGCGGGCCAACGCCGGTGTCAACATCGGCGACACCGTGACGGTCTCGAACGCGAGCGTCGACGACGCGACGACGATCACCGTCCAGCCGGCAAAGCCCCTCCCCGGCAGCGAGTCCTACGAACACGCCGTCCGTGACCGGCTCGTCGACCGGCTCGTCCAGCGAGACGAGCAGGTCCACGTCGAGGGGCTGGGGACGTTCCTCGTGCGCTCGACCTCCCCGGAGGGCTCCGTGCGCGTCGCCGACGACACGCGCGTCACAGTGTTGCCCCACAGTGGCGACCGCGAGGAGTCGTCGACCGCGTCGTCGGTGAATCCACCGTCCGAGGACGAGGCGACCGAGACGGCCGACATCGACGTGAACTACGAGGACATCGGCGGTCTCGACGAAGAACTCGACCAGATCCGCGAGATGATCGAGATGCCACTCTCCGAGCCCGAGCGGTTCCACCGGCTCGGGATCGACCCGCCCAGTGGTGTCTTGCTCCACGGGCCGCCCGGCACCGGGAAGACGCTGATCGCTCGGGCAGTCGCCAACGAGGTCGACGCGTACTTCGACACCATCTCCGGCCCCGAGATCGTCTCCAAGTACAAGGGCGAATCCGAGGAGCGGCTACGAGAGGCCTTCGAGCGCGCCGAGGACAACGCACCGTCGATCCTCTTTATCGACGAGATCGACTCGATTGCGGGCTCTCGCGACGAGGACGCCGACATGGAGAACCGCGTCGTCGCCCAGCTGCTCACGTTGATGGACGGGCTGGAAGACCGCGGTCGAGTCGTCGTCATCGGCGCGACCAACCGCGTCGACACGATCGACGACGCTCTCCGGCGGGGCGGGCGCTTCGACCGCGAGATCGAGGTCGGCGTACCGGACGAGCCCGGTCGTCGAGAGATTCTCGACGTCCACACCCGCGAGATGCCGATCGACGACGACGTCGAACTCGACGACGTGGCGAGCCAGACCCACGGTTTCGTCGGCGCGGACCTGGCGACGCTGACCACGGAGGCCGCGATGACGGCGCTGCGACGAGAGAGCGAAGACCCCGACGTGAACCGGGCCGACTTCGAGACGGCGATGGCGGCCGTCGAACCCTCGGCGATGCGAGAGTACGTCGCCGAGTCGCCGTCGGTCTCGTTCGACGACGTCGGCGGGCTCGACGAGGTGAAAGAGCGGCTCACGGAGGCCGTCGAGTGGCCACTCGCCTACGGGCCGCTCTTCTCGGCGACCGACACGGATCCGCCCAGCGGCGTGCTCCTCTACGGGCCGCCGGGGACCGGCAAGACCCTGCTGGCCCGCGCGATCGCCGGCGAGAGCGGCGTCAACTTCATCCACGTCAACGGCCCCGAACTGCTTGATCGCTACGTCGGCGAGTCCGAGGAGTCGGTCAGAGAGGTGTTCGAGCGAGCCCGTCAGACCGCCCCGAGCATCGTCTTCCTCGACGAGATCGACGCCATCGCAGGCCAGCGCGGGGAGAGCAACGAGGTCTCCGAGCGCGTCGTCTCCCAGCTGCTGACCGAGCTCGACGGGATCACGGAGAACCCCAACCTCGTCGTCCTGGCGGCGACGAACCGCCGCGAGACGCTGGACGACGCGCTCTTGCGGCCGGGTCGGTTCGAGCAACACATCGAAGTGCCGAACCCGGACCGCGACGCGCGTCGCGAGATCCTGGCGGTCCACACCGCCGACAAGCCCCTCGGCGACGGCGTCGATCTCGACGGGCTGGCGGCCCAGACGGAGGGGTACTCGGGAGCCCAGATCGAGGCACTCGTCCGGGAAGCCTCGATGCGAGCGATCCGGACCGTCGCCGACGACATCGATCCCGACGACGTTGCAGCCAGCGCCGAATCGGTCGTCGTCGAGACGGCCGACTTCGAGGCCGCGCTCGAATCGGTCTGAACCGCGACGAATCGACTGTACGAGCGCCGCGGAGACGCGTGAGCTACTACGGACGGTCACTCGCAGAGTGATCGAAACCGAGCCTCGGTAATCGCGACCCAGGTGACGAAATCGCTCACAGGATCACAGCCCAGGTGTGAGAGGGGACGGTGTCGGTGCAGATTCGTGACATAGATTTTTGTCCACCGGGGGTCAAGTTCACACGCTCACATGACTCGAGACAGTGAGGTCCCCGGCAGCCACTACATCGACGGTGAGTGGACAGACGGCGACAGTACGACGACATTCGAGAGCCGCGAGCCCGCGACCGGCGAGGTGCTGGCCGAGTTCCAGCGCGGAACGAGCGACGACGTATCCAGCGCCGTCGCCGCCGCCGAGGCCGCCGCCGACGAGTGGCAAGCCCTCTCTTACATCGATCGCGCAGAACACCTCTGGGAGATCTTCCACGAGCTCCGAGATCGCACCGACGAACTCGGGACCGTCGTCAGCAGAGAGTGCGGGAAAGAACTCTCCGAGGGCCGAGCCGACGTGGTCGAAGCTTACCACATGGTCGAGTGGGCCGCGGGCAACGCCCGCCACCCCCACGGCGACGTCGTTCCGAGCGAGGTCGCGAGCAAGGACGCCTACATGCGGCGCAAGCCCCGCGGCGTCGTCGGCTGTATCACGCCCTGGAACTTCCCCGTCGCCATCCCGTTCTGGCACATGGCGGTCGCGCTCGTCGAGGGCAACACCGTCGTCTGGAAGCCCGCCGAACAGACCCCGTGGTGTGCACAGATCGTCGCGGAGATGTTCGACGACGCGGGGATCCCCGACGGCGTGTTCAACCTCGTTCAGGGGTACGGCGACGCCGGCAACGCCATCGTCGAGGACGACCGCGTCGACACCGTCCTCTTTACCGGCTCCGCGGCGGTCGGCCACGAGGTGGCCGGCAAGATCGGCGGCCAGCCGGGCCGGAGCGCGTGTTGTGAAATGGGCGGCAAGAACGCGGTCGTCGTCACCGACACCGCCGACCTGGATGTTGCGGTCCACTCGGCGGTGATGTCCTCGTTCAAGACGACCGGCCAGCGCTGTGTCTCCGCGGAGCGCCTGATCGTCCACGAAGACGTGTACGAGGAGTTCAAGCGCCGCTTCGTCGACCTCGCGGAAGACGTGACGGTCGGGGACCCCCTCGACGAGTCGACGTTCATGGGCCCGGTCGTCGATCAAGAGCAAGTCGAGAAGTTCGCCGAGTACAACGAACTGGCCCGACAGGAGGGCGCGACGGTACTCGTCGACCGCGAAGAGCTGGCTCCCGACGCGATTCCCGACGGCCGCGAGGAGGGCAACTGGGTCGGGCCCTTCGTCTACGAGATGGAGTACGATCCGGAACTGCGCTGTCTCACCGAGGAGGTGTTCGGCCCCCACGTCGCCCTGCTGGAGTACTCCGGCGGGGTCGAACGCGCGGTCGAGATGGTCAACGCGACGCCGTACGGCCTCGCCGGTGCGATCATCGCCGAGGACTACCGCCAGATCAACTACTTCCGAGACAACGCCGACCTCGGACTGGCCTACGGCAATCTCCCGTGTATCGGCGCGGAGGTCCACCTCCCCTTCGGCGGCGTCAAGAAGTCCGGCAGCGGCTCGCCACACGCCCGCGAAGTGATCGAGGCGGTCACCGAACGGACGGCCTGGACGCTCAACAACTCGAAGGAGATCGAGATGGCACAGGGGTTGTCGGCGGATATACGGACCGAGGAGTGAACGACGCTGGGAGGCGTTTGATCGCCGACCAGTGGTTCACTGCGAGTAGAGGAGTGATGCACCCAGCGAGCGGTGTGGGCCGCGAGTAGTGGATCACTGCGAGCAGAGGAGTGAACGACGCTGGGAGGCGTTTGATCGCCGACCAGTTGTTTACTGCGAGGAGGAGTGATGCACTCAGCGAGCGGGACGAGCCGCGAGTAGTGAATCACTGCGAGTAGAGGAGTGATGCACTCAGCGAGCGGTGTGTGCCGCGAGTAGTGGATCACTGCGAGGAGGAGTGATGCACCCAGCGAGCGGTGTGTGCCGCGAGTAGCGACGGCGTGTGCTTCGAGAGAGTTCGACCCGCGGGAGCGCGTCGACGGGGCCTTTGTGAGTGTGGGGCACGAAGTGGCAGTATGATCGACGATCGGACAGCGGTCACGCGGCGGCGCTCGGTGCTGGCAACGATCGCAGCCGGCCTCGCCGCGGGCTGTACGGGCCGGTCGCCCGATCGAGCGACGACGACCGGCGACGACGCGGGGGTCGCCGTCGAACGGGTCGCCGACTCGCTTACGGCTCCGTGGAGCGTCACACCGCTGCCCGGCGGGGAACAGTTGCTCGTGACCGAACGGCCCGGTCGGCTCTCGCTGGTGTCGTTGCCCGAGGGAGAGCAAACGACGGTCAGCGGCGTGCCGTCGGTCCACGCTCGGGGGCAGGGTGGCTTGCTCGACAGCGAACTCCACCCCGAGTTCGAGGAGACGCCGTGGGTGTACCTGACCTACGCCAGCGCGAACGGCGGCGGCGAGTCGACGACGGCGCTGGGTCGCGGGCGGCTGAACGTCGACAGTGGCTCGCTCGAAGCGTTCGAGCGGCTCCACGTCGCCGAGCCGTTCGTCGAGTCGAACGGTCACTTCGGCTCTCGGGTCGCTTTCGGCCGGGACGGCACGGTCTACCAGACGGTCGGCGATCGACAGTTCAAGGACTTCGGCCCCGAGCACGTCGCCCAGGACCTGACGACGGAACTCGGTGTGACGCTGCGCCTCGAACCCGACGGCTCGGTCCCGGACGACAACCCGTTCGTCGACGAGCCGGCGGCCGCCGACGCCATCTACAGCTACGGCCACCGCAACGCCCAGGGCATGGCCGTCCATCCCGACACCGGCGCAATCTGGCAGAGCGAGTTCGGCGAACAGGACGGCGACGAGATCAACGTCGTCCGGCGTGGGGGCAACTACGGGTGGCCCGTCGCCGACGAAGGCTGTACGTACGGTTCGGGCGATCCCATCGGCGTGGCACACGCGGACCGCGACGACGTGGTCGGGCCGGTCTACTCCTGGCCCTGCGGGAGCGGTGGGTTCCCACCCAGCGGGATGACGTTCTACACCGGCGCGGCGTTCCCGGACTGGAACGGCGATCTGTTCGTCGGCGGGCTGGCCTCGCAGTCTCTCGCTCGCTTCACCGTCGACGGCACCGACGTGACCGAGGCCGAGCAGCTGCTGTCGGAACGGGGCTGGCGAATCAGGGACGTGGCCCAGGGCGTCGACGAGGGGCACCTCTACGTGGCGGTCGACGCCGAGGCGGCACCGATCGTGCGACTCTCGCCTGCGTGATGGGCTGTGGGTCTGTGAACGAGTTCGCCACCACGCGTGTCTCACAGCGTGACAGCCGACGGTGTGAGCGACGCTCCGAGAACACGAGAGAGAACGGTTGCGAGCGAGCGTCAAAAGGGCTGGAGACCCAACACGATGGAAGGACGCCGAGGAAGGCTGTCCGGACAGCCTCGGGCGATCGCCACCGTGGCCGAGCAGCGAGTCGAGCGAGCCGAGCTAGTTCGCCGGCAAAGACGTGAAAAGCGCCGTGCCGGCATGTGGTACTCTCGACCGAGCACGTATAAATATCAGGGTTGCCGCCGGTCGTCGAGCGCCGGGAACGACTCGCGGACGGCAGCGACCCGATCCGGATCGAGGTCGGCGGTGACGAGTGCCGGCTCGTCGCCCGTCGACGCGATCGGCGTCCCCCACGGATCGTACACCGTCGAGCGACCGAGCAGCGCCTCGTCGTCGAACGTGCCGACGCCGTTTACCGCCGCGACGTACGTGAGGTTCTCGACGGCGCGTGCCTTCGGCAGGACCGACCAGTGCTCGACGCGGGGGTAGGGCCACGCGCTCGGGACGAGCACGAGCGTGACCCCGCGGTCGGCCAGTTCCCGGTAGAGCTCCGGAAAGCGGAGGTCGTAGCAGGTCGTGACGCCGACGGTAAAGCCCCCGACGTCGGCGGTCTGGAGACGCTCGCCCGGCTCCAGTAAGTCCTGTTCGGCCGAGCCGTAGCCAAACAGGTGGTGTTTGCGGTACACACTGCGGCGCTGTCCATCGCTGTCGAACAGCACCGACGTGTTGGCGTAGCCCGCCGTGGCCGGCGTCTCGATGCCGGCCTCGTGGCTGGCGGCCAGATCCTCGACGATCGATCCCGCGAGGAGTGCGACGTCGTGGTCGATCGCCGTCTCCCGCAGTCGCGTGAGCGTCGGCCCGGTCAGGGACTCGGCCGTTCGGGCGTAGGCGTCGAAGGCGAAGTAACCAGTGGCGAACAGCTCCGGCAACGCGACGAGCGCCGCACCGCGGTCGGCGGCTCGTTCGATCATCGCCGTCGCTCGCTCGACGTTCCCCTCGACGGTGCCTGCTTCGACGCGGTGCTGTGCGAGCGCGATTTTCATGGTCGGTCCTCGACGTCTGCCAGCAGCGCGCGTTCGAGGTTCTCTAGCTCGGCGTCGAAGTTACGCTTGAAGAACCGTTCGACGCCCGGGATTCGACCGTCGACGACGAACCGGTTCGTCAGTCGCGTCGCCACGCTCCCGTCGTCTCGGTCGATCGCTTCCAGTTCGTGCTCGCCCCGCACCGACATCACCTTCGATCGGCCGGTGAAGCTGACGTAGTCGGGCGCGCGCCGTTCGTCGTCGCTGGTCTCGACGGCGACCGTGCTGTCGATCAGCGGGATCGGGAGCGCGAGGTGCCACGTGGCCGAGCCGTCGTCGTGTGTCTCCCAGCGCTCGATGACGCTGATCGGCGCGGCGCGTCGGTCCGGGTCCGCGATGAACTCCCAGACTCGCTCGGGCGACGCCGGTACCGTCATCGTCCGCTCGACCCGGACAGTCATACGATGTCGTCAGGGGTACGTGGTCAAAAAGACGGCGAAGACCGCCACGACTAGCTCAGCGTGACGCGCCACGTCGTCGAGCGGGATCGGCCCCACTTCTCGATGTCGACTTCGTCGGCCTCCTCTGCGAGTCGTGGCAACCGGGCACCGACCTGCTTCGACGAGAGACCGAGCTGCTCGGCGATGTTCTTCGCGCGGAAGTAGCTCTGCCCGCGGGAGACGCTGTCCCTCAGGTAGTCGAGGATCTGCCGATCTTCCTCGCTGATCTCTCCCATGCCTCGAAGTAAGGTCTTCGAAGTCTTAACCGTTCCTTTCCGAGCTATCGAACCGGAGTAGACGGGCAGGAGGTGGGAACAAAAGGGAGTCCGAACGACGACTCGTCGGCCAGCCGATCAGTCGTCGAACGCGTGGATCGCCACGATCGCCAGGCCCGCAGCCAGCATCGCGACGCCGAAGGCGATCCCGCCGTTGACCTGCACTGCACGGGCGTGTTCCAGCGCGTACGAGTAGCCGAAGACCCCTGTCGCGACCGAAGCGACGACCGCCACGATCGAGAAGAGCAGCCCCAGTCCGACGCTCATGTCCGTCTTCGACGACGTTGTTGCCATACGAGTTGGTATCCCGAGTGGCCACTTAATTCATGCGGAGCGAGCGTCCCGAGACCGACGACGGCGTGCGCTGACGGACGGTTACTTGATCTCGGTGTGTTCGGACTCCTCGTTGAGCGCGAGGTTCGTCGCGATCTCGGCGTTTCGGACGGCGTACTCGGCGGTCTGCTGGAGGCTCACGAGGACTTCCCGCACCTGCAGGAGCGACTCGTTGCCCATCTCCGGGAGATCGTCCAGAATCTCGGTCTCCCGGTCGCCGATCTCGGCGTAGGTCTCGCGGACCTCGATCGCGGTGTCGTAGTCGCGCTCGACGGTGGCGGTCACCGCCTTCTCGGTGATCTCGTTGACCTGATCGGTGAAATCGCGGATCCGACGCATCGTCGAGGACTCGACCGTGAGCGTGTGATCGTCGGACTCCAGGGCGATCTCGGCGATGTCCTCGGCGTTGTCGGCAGTCAACTCCAGGTTCTTCGCGATCGATCGGTAGCCGATCAGCGGGAAGCCGTCGTCGAGCCCGACCGCCCGCGCCAGATTGGGGTTCTGGTAGGAGGTGAAGATGAGGCGAAGGAGCAGCACGAAGATCTTGTTGGCCTGGCGTTCCCGGTTGAGTGCGCGCTGTGCGAGGTCGGGGTTGCCGTGGGCCAGTGACTTGACGGCCTCGTTTCGCATGGTGCTGCCGGTCGATTCGAGCCGTTCGAGGAGGTTGTTCAGCGTGAAGTCTTCGGGGTCGACCGAGCACCGGATGGCGATGCGTTCCGGTCGTTCCTCGATGACGCCCAGCCCCATCAGCTGGGTCTCGGCGTTGTAGACGGCGTTGATGTGTTCCGAGGGGAGCGTCTCGCCCTCGCCAGCGTCGATGTGGATGATCCGGCGGCCCAGCACGTACTGGGCGACGATCGCTCGCTCGACGGCGTCGGCGTCGAGGTTGGCGGCGTAGATGATCGCCTCGGACTCCTCTGCCTGTACCGATTCGGGCAACACAGTCAGGGCACCGTTGCCGCTGATTCGCAACGACACTTCGTCGCCTTTCTCCACGTCGTGGGCGCTGGCCCACTCCGCCGGCAACGTCATCGCGAGCGTCGAAGGGCCCAACCGCTGTACCTTTCGGGTTTCCATATGTCCTTTACTTGTCCCAGCTCACCTTAATGTTGTCTATACGGGCGAATACATTCTGCGAATAATAATATTGAATCTCTTTGCCGGGAATCGGTGGACGAACATCCACCGGTCGTCGCGGCGTCAGGCGACCTCGACGAGACGGCGTTCGAAGGCCCCGACGCGCACCCGGAGCCAGCCGCGCAACTGCTCGTCCAGTGCTGGATCGCCGGTGTCGACGCGCAACACGCCGATGTCGTCGAGCTTGGCCCGCGAGGCGACGACCTCGATCTCACAGCGTTCGATGACGGCCGGTGACAGCTGCTGGTTCCCTCGGCCGAAGACGAACCCCTGTCCGCCGATGGGCGAGACGATCACGACGTTGTCCTCGCCGAGCGCGTCGACGATCTCCGCCTCGCCGCCGTCCCTGACGAGAACCGCCCCGTCTCGCCACACGTCGACGCCCAGGGTCGTGCCGTCGAACCCCAGCGCCGACTTGATCGCGCCGACGGTGCTGCCCGGTCCGAGGACGTAGGTGACTCCCGGCCGTGCCTCCTCGGCGACGGCCTCGGCCAGCGTCTCGACGGTGCCGCCGCCGAGTTGCTTCGCAGACTGGCGCTCGTCTGCCTGTGGGACGCGGACGACGGCCCGGAGTTCGGTGACGACTTCGCCCCGACGATACTCGTCCTCGTCGATGTCGTTGACCTCTGCCCGTTCGGTGTCGGTAAAGCGGGCTGCGATCCGGCCGGCCGCACGCGGCGAGACGCCGAAGACCGAGGAGTACACCTTGACGCCGGCCGGCACGCCGAGCATCGGCGTCTCCTCGCCGAGTTCCTCGGCTACGTCGACGGCGGTGCCGTCACCGCCCACGAAGAACACGAGATCGACCCCCTGCTCGCGGAAGGCACGCACGGCGGCCCGCGTCTCCTCGCTCGTCGTCTCCTCGCTCGCCGGCTCCCCGAGCACGACCGGGTCGAATCCCGCGTCCCGAGCCGCCCCGGCACCCATCGGCTCGCCCCAGGTGAGCACCTCGATCCCGTCGCCGTACTCCCGGAGTGCGGCCAGCGCGGTGGCCCCACGCTCGGGTGCGCGGGGCTCGGCCCCCCGCTCGCGAGCCGCTTCGACTTTGCCGTCCGTCCCTTTGAGTCCGACCCGCCCACCCATTCCAGCGATGGGGTTGACGACGACACCGATTCGGCGCATACCACGCGTTCGGTCGCCACTCGCAAAAGCCACCCGGGAACGAATCTTTGAAGCGGGAGGGCGATGGACGTAGTCGTATGTTCGTTCCGCTGCAAGAAACCGTACAGCCCGGGATCATCGACGCGGCCGGCTACCTCGTCACGATCGGTGGGATCGTCGCGACGGCGCTCTGGCTCAAGTTCCTCGGGCGCTAGTCGTCGGCGGACTCGACCCGCGCTTCGAACCACGCCGCCGCTTCCCGGACGAGTTCCCGATCGGTCCCTTCGAACTTGACGCTGACACGCTCGCCCGGATAGCTCCCGACCTTCACCGGGAACCGCTCCTGGACCGCGGCGAGGCGATCCAGCAGCGCACTCTCGGGTTCGTCGGTCTCGACGACGGTGACGTGTCGCCCTTCGCCGTCGAACGCGTCTTCGATCTCCTCGAACATCCGTTTCATCTCTGCGGGGACACCCGGCAGGACGTAGCAGTTCTCGACGACACAGCCCGGCGCGACGCCCTCGTGGTTGGGCAGCACACGCGCCCCTTCGGGGACGTGGCCGGTGCCGTCGGTGAGATCGGCACGCTCGTAGCCGCCGTGTTCTTCCAGCCACGACAGCGCTTCCTCGCTCTCGACCACGTCACGGCCGAAGGCGGCGGCGACGCCCTCGATCGTCTTGTCGTCGTGTGTCGGTCCGAGCCCGCCGGTGACGACGACGGCGTCGTACTCGGCGTGGTACTCGTTGACCACGCGGGCGATGTCCGCCAGCCGATCTGGGACGACCGTCGTCCGTTCGACCGACACTCCGCGGTCGGCGAGCTGGCGGCCGAGCCACGCGGCGTTCGTGTTGACGGTGTCGCCAGCGAGTAGTTCGTCGCCGACCGAGACCAGCGCGACGTGCATGTCGCGGCGTTGGTCGTCACCGAGTAAAAGCCTCTCGTCGTCGCGACTACCGCATGCCCGGCGGCGGTCCGTCGTCCCCGAAGTCGTCGCCGTCCGTGTCGATGTCGATGGCCGTCTCCTCGCGCTTTCGTTTCAGCGACTGGATCTGTCGCCAGTAGTAGACGCTCCCGCCGATCGCCAGGACGATCCCACCTCCGAAGACCGAGCCGAAGATCAGCAGGTCACGCTGGAGGTAGTACCGCACGCGGATCGTCTGGGCGGTCACGTTCTCGTAGGTCAGCGTCATCCGATTGTCCGTCACCGGTCGCTCGCCGGCCGGTGGGTTCACCTGCGAGAGCAGCGGGACGCCGACGCGGGCTCCCGGCGGGAGGGTGAGGTTCGTCGCCCCCTCGACGAACACCGGCGTCGAGTAGCGTTTGCCCTGTCGCGGCGCGGTGAACGCGACCTGTCCGGCGGTCTCGTTGGGCACGTCGAGGATGGTCCGCTCGCGGGTCTGGGTCACCGACAGCGCCGAGTGATCGGCGGTGACGACGGTCCCGTTCGGGTATCGGTACTGGAGTGCCCTGATTTCGAGATGGCTCTCCTGGCCCAGCGCGTCGCGCTTGTACACCTGTAGTTCCGAGCGGTTCTCGGTACTGTACACGTGGACAGAGGCGTTCTTTTCGAGGGTGATGGAGGCGTTGACGCTCGAATCCCAGTCGTAGTCGGCGGATTCGTTGAGCCGCTGGGGGTCCGGTTCGCCCGGCCCGAGAAGCGAGGTGCAGCCACTCAGGGCGACGAGTGCGAGCACCGCAGCGAGCACGAGACCCCGACGCCTCATGGGACGATACAGAGCAGCTCCGAGGGCAGGTACTGGCCGATGCTGGACAGCAGCCCCGGCGGATCGGTCTCGTCGCGGCAGACGATACTCTGTTCGAGCAGGCCGACGCGCTCGACGGTGATGATGTCCTGGGCGTGGCCGGCGCGGTTGACGGTCGCCCGAACCTCTGCCCGGGTCGCGCTGTTGACGTTGACGCGGCCCTGTCCTCGGGTCCACTCGTACAGTTCGTCCTGGGCGGCGTCGCTGAGGCGTGGCGGATCGTCGTTGACGAACTCCAGCGGGAGGTGCTGGACCAGTCCGAAGCGGGTCCGGACCTGTTCGGGACTCCCCCGGCCCAGTCCGATCGAGTCGGCCGGGAGCCGGACGGAGTCGCCGTGGCCCACGTCGAGGACGAACCCGTCGTCGTCCCAGGAGTCGAGCGTGCCGACGTAGGTCTCGCCCGATTCGAGGGTCGGGACGATCTCGCCGAACTCCTCGCCCAGGAGGTTCCGGGCGATCGTCTCGTCTGGCCCCGAGATCGTGACGCTCGGGAAGTCGTCGTCACGGATCCCCACGTCGTACTCCACGTCCAGATCCGCGAGTTCGTTCCCCACGAGCGAGGTCAGCGAGTCGAGCGCACGCTGGCGAGCGTCGCCGTCGACGTACAGCTTCGTTGCGAGTACGACCATCAGGCTTCGGCGTCCTCTCGTTCGTGGTCGACGTTGAGTTCGTCCCGGAGCTTCGCGATCCGCTCGTCCATGGCGTCGACGAGTCGCGTGTTCTCCATCGATTCGACCTGGTCACCGCACTCGGGACACTGGAAGCCGAACTCCATCGCCTCGTCGAACTCGAAGCGGATGCCACAGCGCTCACAGAGGTAGAACTCGTTGTCTCGCTCGTAGGACTCGCGGTCTTCGAGCGCGTCGAGCAGGCGGTGCATCTCCTCTTCGAGCTTCTCTGGGATGTTCTCGTACTTGAACGTCCAGAGATAGGTGAGCCACCCCGAGTCCTCGTCTCGGAGTCGTCGATACGACGCCAGGTCGTTCTCGTAGAGAATGAACAGCGCCCGGCGCACGTCGTTGAGCTCCAGTCCCAGTTCTTCGGCGAGTTCTTCGTCGGTCACTTCGCCGTCCGGCGGCGCGGCGGCGACCGGCATCCCTTTCGGTCCGACGAGTTCGTGGAGGTATTTCTGTATCACAGGATCCTCCAGGAGGTCCTCAAAAGCCATTGTATGCTCTTCGGGCCGTCGTCCGGTTAAGTTTTAGCTTTCCCGTACGACACCCGGAGTCGAAAAGCAGAGACGGCAACCGAGCCAGTGGTGGAGGGATCGATTGTCGGCGTCGGCTCGTCGCGACAAATGGTATATGTGTCCAAGGAACATACGAAACGGTATATGCTTGACAACGGCCCTCGGAAGACGGGGCTGGACGAATGAGCGGCGACGAACAGCCCTCGCCCGACCAGAACTCGTCTGCCCCGGTCGAGAGAGAGTCTTCGGCGTCGCTGGGTGAGCGATACTCCCGCGTCGTGGGTCGGTTCGTCCACGGGGTCGAACTCGCTGCCGCGACGGTCTTTGCCCTGCTCTTTGCGGTCGGAGTGTTCGACCTGATTCTGGAGATACTCGATGCCGTGCGATCGGGCAGGATCACCGATCCGCTCGTCGTCATCAGGTTCATCGACACCGGACTCCTCTTGTTGATCATCGTCGAGGTGTACCAGACGGTGCTCGCGTACGTCGAACAGAACGACACCCGGAGAGTCGTCAGGCTGGTCATTTACACCGGTGTCATAGCGATGGTTCGGAAAGCTATCATCTTCCGTACGGGTGAGTACGCCACGCTGGAAGACGCCGTGTTGGCGGCCGGATCGTACGCGATCATCATTCTCGCGCTGGTCGCACTGCTCTTCGTCGAGCGGGTCTACGGGAACGACTCCCTCCAGTTGTCCGACGGCGAGTCCGCGTAGCGAGCAGTCCCGGCGATAGGACGGCCGTGACAGGCCGGCAGACTTTTGCACACGTCCCGACCGAGGTCACGCATGGTCGCTGTCACTGTCTGGAACGAGTACGTACACGAGCGAGAGAACGACGCCGTCGCGGAAATCTACCCCGACGGCATCCACGAGACGATCGCCGACGCGCTGGCCGAGCGCGGCCACGAGACGCGAACGGCGACGCTGCAGGAACCCGAGCACGGCCTCACCGAGTCGGTGCTCGACGACACCGACGTGTTGCTCTGGTGGGGTCACGCCGCTCACGACGAGGTCGCAGACGACGTGGTCGAGCGGGTCTGTAACGCGGTCAACGACGGGCTCGGCCTGCTCGTGCTCCACTCCGCGCACTTCTCGAAGCCCTTCCGGCGACTGCTGGGGACGCCCTGTACACTGAACTGGCGAGAGGCCGGCGAGCGTGAGCGTCTCTGGGCGATCGATCCCGACCACGCGATCCTCGACGGCATCGAGACGCCGATCGTCGTCCCCGAGGCCGAGACCTACGGCGAGCCGTTCGGGATCCCACAGCCCGACGAACACGTCCTCAGCTCCTGGTTCGAGGGCGGCGAGGTGTTCCGCTCGGGCGTCTGCTATCGCCGCGGCAGTGGCCGGATCTTCTACTTCCGACCGGGCCACGAGACGTACCCGATCTACCACGACGAGACGATTCAGGACGTGCTCGCGAACGCCGTCGAGTGGGCGGCACCGACAGGTCGCAGCGTCACTCAGTGGGACAACGTCAACGTCGAAGCCAGCGAGTAAGGGCGGTCGCAGCTACCCGTCGTCGGCTGTCTCGGCGGCTTCCTCGGCCGGGACGACGCGCTTTCCCTCCGGCTGGGGCTGGACGACGCGGTCCGCGTCTTCCCACTCGCGGTCGAGTTCGCGCCCCTCGAAGAGTCGATCGAGGAAGACCGCCAGCCCGGCGACCTCTGAGTGGGGCTGGTTCGTCACGCCGACGTTCCAGTCGGCCCGCTCGTACACCTCGAAGCTGACCTTCTCCGCGCCCACGACCAGCAGCAGCGGCTCGCTCCGGTGGGCCGCGCGGATCTCGCCTTCGACCTCCTGGACCGGGAGGCCGTACATGGTGAGGTGGGCGATCGAGCCCGACCAGTCTTTCAGGAAGCGGTTCGGTTGCTCGGTGACCTCGACCTCGAAGGGGCCGCCGAAACGGTCGGTGATGTCCTCGACGGTGTCCTGTCGACTCGCGCCCGCGTTCGCGAGGACGAGCCGATCCGCACCCAGGGCCCGGGCCGTGAGTCCGACGTGGGTCGTCATCCGTTCGTCTCGGCCGGGACGGTGGCCGAGTCGGAGGACGGCGACCTCGGGTTCGCCTTGCATACCCGAGGGGAGGGGCGTCGGCCGTTAAGTGCTGTCGGACTGGGCCGCGTCGATCGCGGCGCTGAGTGCCTCGTAGCTGGCTTCGACTCTCTCGCCGTTGACCAGCGCCGTCGGCGTCCGGTCGACCCCCGCGTCGATGCCGCCCTCGCGATCGGCCTCGATAGTCGCCTCGTAGGCCTGTTCGACCGCTGCGGTCTTCACCGTCGACGGATCCGCGTCGACCTCCCGAGCCAGCGACGCGTAGCGGTCCGGCCCCAGTGAGCCCTGGTTCTCGAACAGGAGGTCGGCGTACTCGAAGAACGCCTCGTCGCCGACGCCGTCCTGTACCGCTCGGGCCGCGTTCGGAGCCTCCAGAGAGACGTTCTGGTCGACCGGCAGGGGGAAGTCGTGGTGTTCGTACCGGATCGCCCCGCTCTCGACGTACTCAGAGCGGATGTCGGGATAGACTTCCTGGTTGAAGGTTGCACAGTGTGGACAGGCGAAGTCCTCGTAGACGGCGACCGTCACGTCGGCCTCGGGATCGCCCGCGACCGGCGTCGAGAGCGAACCGGTCGTCACCGTCGCCGTTCCGTCCGGTTGCTCGGAGCCACCACTCGAGGAGTCGAGACAGCCCGCGAGCGAGGCAGCCGCTGCACCGCCGGCCAGCAACAGCGAGCGCCGCGTCGGAGAGAGATCGTCCATAGTCGGCAATCGGAGTTCGTGCACTTTAGTTTCGCGGTCTGTGTGCTGTAGAATCCGCGCCGAGAGCGGGGGCGGCATCGACGCGGGCGTCGGGAGACGGCGACGATCCCACGGGTATTTTGCCCGCCATCCCGTAGCCGCCGCCGTGCAAGTCGTCGGCTATCGCGCTCGCGTCGACGAGTCGGCCGCGCTCCTGCTCGGGACCGACGGAGCCGTTCGAACGGAGCCACTGGAGCCCGGCCAGCAGGTGTCGTACTCGCTCGGCGAGCGCCACTGCGCGGGCACGATCGACGAGGGAACGCACGTCGCTTGCGAGAATCCGACGGCACCCCACTGTGACAGACACACCGATCGCTGGCCGTGTGCGCGGTGTCGCGGGGACTGTGCGATGCCACTGGAGAGCTGTCACGAGGAACACGCCGTCTACCTGGCCGCCTTCGCTCCGGCGACGTTCAAAGTCGGCGTCACCCGCTCGTGGCGGCTCGAACGGCGACTGCGAGAACAGGGAGCCGACCGGGCGGCCCACCTCCGGACCGTCGCGAACGGACGCGTCGCTCGCCAGATCGAGGCCGAGATCGCCGCGACGGTGGGCGACAGCGTCCGCGTGCCGACGAAGATCGAGGGGCTACACCGATCGGTCGAAGAGGCCGCCTGGCGGACGTTGCTCGACGAGTTCGAGCCCATCGAGACGTTCGAGTTCGAGTACGGGCTGGGCCTGACGGACCGTCCGATCGCCGAGACGCTGCTGTCTGGTACCGTCGTCGGGTCACAGGGGCGTCTTCTCGTCGTCGAGAACAGCGGCGGGACCTACGCCGTCGACCTCCGGGACACCGTCGGCTACGAGCTCAGCGAGGACAGCGTCGATCGGCAACTCCAGGCCAACCTCGGCGCGTTCAGCTGATGCTGGCGTCGGCGTCCGCTGGGACGGTGGTGTTCGCGGTCCTGCTTCGTCCCGTGTAGAGACGGACCACGCCTCCCGCGAGGAGGCAGGCGGCCCCCAGGACGAGCCAGTACGGTTCGGCACCCAGCACGAAGCGTCCGGCGTCGCCGCCAGCCACCGAGAAGCCGGTGTACAGCGACCCTTCGGCGGCGTAGTGGCCGACCGCTCTCGCCGCGTAGAAGAACACGACGGCGCTCGCGGCGACCGCTCCGAGCGCGGCCCGCCGCCACCGGAAAGAGGCGAGGACGCCGAGAACCCCGACGACGGCGACACGCGAGAGTAGACGCTCTTCGTGGCTAATCCGGCCGTCCCAGGCGGTGTGGACGGTCGCGTCGTACATCGGTCTGAAATGCAACAACTCCTGGTAGATGCCGACGACGACGGCGGCGAGACCGACGATCGAGAGGACGACCGAGAGGGCGGCTCGTCGGTTCATGCGGTCGGACTCTCATTGCGACGGCATGAATTTTGCCCTCAGCGGCCGAATTGCATACGCCTCGGTTAGTCAGAAAACATTTATGACTCCGTGGAGGGTTCTCGGACGTGCAACGCGAAACGATACTCACCGGCGGCATGGTCGTTCTCGTCGTCGCCATGCTCGCCACACCGCTCGCAGTCCCCGGGGTGCTCGACGAGCCCGACGACGAGAACGTCCGGCCGAGCTACCTCCACCTCCAGACCGAGGACTCGACGATCAACGTCACCTCGGTGCCCGGTCGGACGGCAAACCTCCAGCTCGACACCCGGCTCGTCCACAGCGGCGGGCCGGCGAGAAACGTCACGCTCGAAGTCCGCGCGATCGACGCCGAGTCGGGCCTGCTGGAAGATCAGGTCTACGAGTCCGTCGGCAACGTGACTGGCGATCGATCGGTCTCGGTGCTGACCGACCTCTCGGTCGAGCGTCAGGGCGGCTACCGCATCGAGACGATCGTCTACGAAGACGGCGACCGCGTCGCCCGCGGTACGCGGACGATCAGCGGCGTCCAGGCACTGACGCCCGACTACGCCGACTCGACGGTGGCGTTCGAGCGCTACGAGAACTCCCCGGCTGAGATTCCGACGATCGCCGTCGACCCGACGACGACGAGCGACAACCGCTCGGAGCTGTCGGTGACGGCCGCACTGACCAACGACGGCGACACCGAAGCCGGCGACGTGACGCTGCGGCTCCGGGCTCGCCAGGCCGAGTCGAACCTCGTCGCCGCACAGTCTCGCCAGGAAGTCGGCACGATCCGTCCGGGCCGGACCGTCGAGCCCGGCACGACGCTGACGGTCCCCGACGGCTACAACTACTACATCGACGCAATCCTGCTGCGTGACGGGGTCGTGATCGACACCGCGATCGGCGTCGCCAACCTCGACCCGACCCGCGTCGTCGAGGCCAACGAGACGCGCCGAGCGGTCGAGTTCGACACCGGCGACTTCGACGACGAGAGCACCAGCGGAGGAGACGGCGGTCGGGCGGAGGAGACCCGAACGACCACCGGCGGCGGTCCCGGCTTCGGCGTCGGGCTCGCGCTCGTGGCACTGCTCGCAACCGCACTGCTGACCGCACGGAGACAGATCAATGACTGACGACGACATCGGCGGCGCGATCGAGGCACAGCACGACGAGGGGTTCGAGACGACGCAGAGTCCCGACGACACCGACGAGACGGCGGAGTCCGACACCGGACAGCGCGTCATCGACGCGCTCCAGTGGGCCGCCTTCGGCATCCTGATCCTGGTGGCCCTGATCGCGACGCTGCAGTTCTACTTCGCGACCTCGAACGCGATCCGGAACTTCGTCACGCCGGACTATCGGCCGCTGTTCCAGGCGATCTTCAATCTCGTCATCCTGCTGGCCAGCGCGCTGGGCCTGTCGGTGCTCGTCCGTCGCATCACGTAGACGACAACCCTTTTCTGACCCGCACGCCAACGGCCGTCCATGGCAGAAGACGACGCTGAGGAGAACGAATCGCCAGCAGACGAACCCTCGGACGCGGGCGAGGACGAGGAGAAGTCCTTCCGAGAGCGCGTCGAGGAGATCCGTCAGGAACGAGCCGAAGAGCGCGAGGGCGAGGACGGCGAGATGAGCCGCGAGGAACGCATGGAAGAGATGATGGGCGGTGGCGGCGGCCCGCCCGGCATGGGCGGCGGTGGCGGCGGGAACCCCTTCGCACAGATGATGGGCGGCATGATGGGCGGCGGTCCCGGCGGCCCCGGCGGTGCCGGCGGCATGGGACCGGGCGGCCGAGAAGAAGAGAGCGGCGACAACGAAGAGCTGACCCGCGAAGTCCGAAAGCTGCGCGACGAGGTCCACGACGTGCGCCGCACGCTCGACCGAATCGCCGACGCGCTCGAAGACTAGCGCTTCGAACAGTCCGTTCTACGTTTTGCCGTTCGAGAAGCTGCGCTACTCGTTGTACGCGAGGCTCATGACCCACTGCGAGAAGGCGTCGCTCCGGGCGTCGACCTCCTCGTCGCCGATGAACGGCGAGAGCTGGTCGCCGGCCATCAGCAGCGAGAAGTCCAGGTCTCTGGGTGCCGGCGTGAGGTGGTACGTGTTGTGCCCCTCGTAGATGGTCTCCTCGCGCTGGATCAGTTCCTTGTCCGCCAGCGAGTCGACGATTCGACTCCCCTTGCGCGAAGACACGTCTAGTTTCTTCCAGAAGTCGCTCTGGTGGATGCCACCGGACTCTCTGATGAGTTCCAGGCCGGCACGCTCGTCGTCCGAGAGCTCCTCCTCGATGGCTGCCATGCTCATATACTCCGTTATGGGAGGGTCGGCCGCTTAAACCTGACCTTCGACCGGACGATACGCAGTCTCACAGGGCGGTCCGTCGGCGTAGCGGAACCACCGCTCGTCCCCGAGGACGACAAGCGACGACGAGCGGGTGCCGAACCCCTCACCGTGGACGCAGACGCCGTAGTCGTGGTCCGCGACCGTCTCTGCCGCGCGGTCGAGCCACGAGCCCCCGTTCTCGTCGGGTTCTGGCTGGAGGGTCTGGACGAGTCGACCGGCGCTGTCGGCCTGGCGCTGTGCCGCCGCCCGTCGATCGTCGGGCATCCGGTAGTCGCCGTCGGCACCGACATTGACGACCACGTGGACGCCGGGGCTCAGCGTGCGAACCGAGAGCGTCCCGTCCCACTCGGTGTAGACGGCCGCCGACGCGTCGGCGACGACGAGGTTGAATCCCTGGTACTCGTCGGCGTCGACGGCGCGCTCGACGAGCCGAGCGGCGTCCTCCGCGGATCGCTCGCCCAGCGCGTCGCGCACGAGCAGGCCCCGAGAGCGCCCGCCCGCGAGGTCGGCGTCCGTCCAGCGGTTCGTGACCGCGACGAAGACGCCGTGCTCGTTGTAGCCGATCCACGTGCCGCCAGCTTCCGCGTCGGTCGGTGCGACGACCCGTGTGCGCCAGTCGTGGACGGCGGGAGGGTTCGACTCCCGGTCGAGCCGTTCGTCACGGTTGGCGGCGACGACGAGTGGCTGTTCGAAGACCTGCCAGGCGAAGACGAGCGTACACACGACCGAGTGTAGGGTCCCCGAGGGCTAAAGGGTGCTGTCGGTGTCGTCCTCGCCGACCGGCTCGGCCGGCGCACCGACGACCGTCGTCTCCGGCGGCACGTCTGCCGTGACGACGGCGTTAGCACCGACCTTGGCGTCGTGACCGATCTCGACGCCGGGGAGGACGATCGCTCCCGCACCGATCATCGCGCCCTCGCCGACGACGACCTCGCCGGTCCGATACTCGTCCCGGAGGAACTCGTGACACAGCAGCGTGGCGTCGTAGCCGACGACCGCGTGGTCCTCGATCGTCAGCAGTTCGGGCCAGAACACGTCCGGGGTGGCCGTCAGCGCCAGCGAGACGCCCTCGCCGACCGTCGCGCCGAGCCGACGGAGCAGCCACCGCTTGAGCGCGAGGCTCGGAGAGTACCGCAGGGTCCAGACGACGAGGAAGTTCACCACCAGCCTGAGCGGGTGCTTGGCCGACGGCCAGTGGTGCAGGGAGTTGTGCGGTCCCGGTGTCGCCGTCCGGTCGAGGCGGTCGTGTCGTCGTGGCCCAGTCACGACCGACCGTTCGTCAGGAGCCGTCTAAAAACCCGCGTCGTCGACGCCGATCCGATCGATCTCGGCCCGCGTTACTCGCCGCGCAGTTCGTCCACGTGATCGATCCGCTGCTGGACGAGGTCGGGCTTGCCGATGTCGTGGCGCATCCGCAGGCCCTCTTCGCCGGCAGCGTCGAGGGCCGCCTCCGCGATCTCCTCGGCCTCGGTGATCGTCTCCGCCAGGCCGACGACGGCGAACGACCGGGAGGTCGTCGTGTAGATGCCGTCGTCGCGCTCGTCGACGCTGGCGTAGAACAGGAGCGCGTCGCCGGCGCTGTCCTCGTCGATCGTCACCTTCGCGCCCGCGGCCGGCTCGGTCGGGTAGCCCTCGGGGACGGCGTACTTACAGACCGTCGCCTGCGGGGCGAAAGAGAGCTGTGGCAGGGGTTCGTCCTCTCGGGCTGCCGTCAGCACGTCGAGGAAGTCGGTGTTCAACACCGGGAGCGTGTTCATCGCCTCGGGGTCGCCGAAGCGGGCGTTGAACTCGACGACCTTGATCCCCTCGGCCGTGAGCATGAACTGGCCGTAGAGGACGCCCTTGTAGTCGTCCAGCGCGTCGACGACCGCCCGGAGCACGTCGACGGCCTCCATGTAGTCGTCTTCCGACATGAAAGGCAGCTCCAGGCCGGCGTCGGAGTAGCTGCCCATGCCGCCGGTGTTGGGTCCTTCGTCGCCCTCGTAGGCGCGCTTGTGGTCCTGTACGGCGGGCGTGACACGGAGCTGGCCGTTGGCGACGAACGCCTGGACGGTGAACTCCTCGCCGACGAGGCGCTCTTCGAGGACGACGCGGTCGTAGTCCGCACTCCGGAGGTGCGCTTTTGCCTCCTCGGCGGTCACTTGGTCGCCGATGACTCGGACGCCCTTGCCGCCGGTGAGCCCGGCCGGCTTGACCGCGAGGTCGCCGTCGTAGTCGTCGATGTACTCGCAGGCGGCAGCCATGTCGTCGAACGTCTCGAAGTCGGGACAGCCCGGAATGTCGTGTTCTCGCATGAACCGCCGCTGGAAGGCCTTGTCCGTCTCGATGCGGGCCGCGTCCTGTCGGGGACCGAACGTGTACACGCCCGCCTCGTCGAGCGCGTCGGCGACGCCGGCTTCGAGTGCGTTCTCGGGGCCGATCACCGCGAGCGTCGCGTCGACCTCGTTGGCATAGGTCCGGACCGCCGTCGGGTTCGTCGTGTCCAGCGTCTCGAACCCGTCGGCCAGCGCCGCGATTCCGGGATTCCTGTTGCCGGCACACGCGTACAGTCGGGCATCCGAGTCGGCCAGCGAGCGGGCGATCGCGTGCTCGCGGCCCCCGCCACCGATCAGCACCACGGTCTCTGTCATACCTGAGGGGGCGACTGGCAGGGGCCTAAACCTTGCCTTTCCCCTCGCGTCGGCGGCCGTTCAGTCCGTCTCACGGCCGTCTTCCCGTACACACCTGTGGTCGTCGTCGTTCGATCGACCGGTACGGACCGACGAGACTCCGTCTCAGACTGCCGGCTGTCCGTCTGTACCGAACGTTGCGACCCCGTGGTCGCGAATCGCTTGCAACAGTGACAGCCGGCAGTATCAGTCCAGGCTGTCGGGCGTGTCGTCACGAGCGAGCCACCGCTGCATCGCCGTCAGCAGGCCCTCGTCCTCGTCGGTCCCCGACCCGCAACGTTCTCTGTCCGCGGGATCGACCGGCGTGTCGTCTCGATCGTACCACAGCTCCATCGCGGTCGGATTCTCGGTCGTGTTCTCACACTCCCACGCCGGCCCGTCGTCCGAGCCGCCGTCCGCGAGGTCGCTGCGCCAGAGCTCTCGGTCGTCCGCGTAGTGCTCGTTCGTATCGTAGTCGTCATCGCCGCCATCGCTCCCGTCGTCCTCGTCGCTATCGGCCGCATCATCGCTGTCATCGTTCTCGTCGTCCTCATCGTCCACATCATCGTCGTCTGAGTCGTCTCCGTCCGAGCTGTCGTCACCCGTCTCACTACCGTCGTCTGGGTCGCCGCCGCCGTCTGTCCCGTCACCCCCTTCGCCACTGTCTACGTCGTCGCCACCGTCACCGTCCGAGCCGTCACCGCTGTCGCCGTCGTCACTCCCTTCGCCGCCCTCGGTACCACTGCCGGTGTCGTCGCCGTCCGAGCCGTCTCCGCCGTCGCCGTCGACCGCGTGCGTCGTACAGTCGCTCCCGGCCTCGACGTGTCCGGCGCACACGCCACAGGCGTCGTTCTGGTCCAGGGCCGCGACGATGTCGCCGACGCTGTCGTAGGCCGCCGCGGCGCAGTCGTTGGGGTTGACACAGAGGCTACACGACCCGTTCGGGTCGGTAGTTCCGCCCCGAACGACGTTCTCTTCCAGCAGCCCGACGATCGTCTCGTCGGCCGACGCCTCGTAACAGTAGCTCTGCCAGCTCCAGGGCACGTCAACGCCGCTCGTCGCCGTCATCGGGCGACAGGTGAAGGTCCCGTCGACGGCGACGACGGCGAAGCTCCCGTCCGTCCCCGTACAGACGCGATCACAGCCCTCGAACTGGGTCTCGTGTGCCGCTGCAGTGCCGCTGGCGGCGAGCAGACCCGTAGTCGCCGCCCCGATCGTCTTCAGCACGCGTCGGCGGTCGACGCCGTTCTCGTCGGTCGCGTCGTCTGTTGGGCTCATCGGTAGCGACACCTCTCGGCGTATCGATTTCGTAATGAGTCGTGTACGGCCGAGAAGTCCGCCACTAACCGGTCAGTTCCCCGACTCCAGACGAAGGTAGTCGGCCGTCGATCGCACCGTCTCGTCGGTATCGCTAGCCGTCCGAAGGTATCTGACGACCACCCGGACCGAACTGGAACGTCGGTCGGCGATCGCTGAGACGGACAGGCTTTCCCGTCTGCCACCCGGACGGTCGGCTATGAGCAGCGACTCGGGCCCGACGGACCGGAACCGCCTCAACGAGGCCGAGAGCCCCTATCTCCGCCAGCACGCGGACAACCCCGTCAACTGGCAGCCGTGGGACGAACAGGCACTCGAAGCCGCCAGCGAGCACGACGCGCCGATCTTCCTCTCGATCGGGTACTCGGCGTGTCACTGGTGTCACGTCATGGAAGACGAGAGTTTCTCCGACCCCGAGACGGCGGCGCTACTCAACGAACACTTCGTCCCGATCAAGGTCGACCGCGAGGAGCGCCCGGACCTCGACGCCATCTACATGAGCATCTGCCAGCAGGTGACCGGCCGCGGTGGCTGGCCGCTGTCGGCGTGGCTCACTCCCGAGGGCGAACCGTTCTACGTGGGGACCTACTTCCCGCCTGAGGAGCGACGCGGGATGCCGGCGTTCGGCCAGTTGCTCGAAGACATCGCGGGCTCGTGGTCCGATTCGGAGCAACGCGAAGAGATGTACAACCGCGCCCGGCAGTGGACCGACGCCATCGAGGGCGATGTCGGCGACGTGGGACAGCCGGGCGACGTGCCCGACGACGAGGCGCTGCAGGCGGCCGTCGACGCCGCGATTCGGGCCGCGGACCGCGAACACGGCGGCTGGGGGAACGGCCCGAAGTTCCCGCAGCCGGGGCGACTCCACTACCTCATGCGCGAGGTCGCCCGTTCGGACGGCGACGACGTGCGCGCGGTCGTCACCGAGACGCTCGATGCGATGGGCGACGGCGGGCTCTTCGACCACGTCGGCGGCGGCTTCCACCGCTACTGTACGGACCGGGAATGGGTCGTTCCCCACTTCGAGAAGATGCTCTACGACAACGCGACGCTCCCGCGAGCGTACCTCGCTGGCTACCAGCTCACCGGCGACGAGCGGTACGCGGAGATCGCACGCGAGACGTTCGCCTTCGTCGAGCGCGAACTCACACACGAGGACGGGGGCTTCTTCAGCACGCTCGACGCACAGAGTGTGCCACCCGCCGGCCGTCGCGAGGACGCGGACGCCGAGCCCGAAGAGGGCGCGTACTTCGTCTGGACCCCCGAGGAGGTCCGCGCGGCCGTCGACGACGAGACGGCGGCCGACCTGCTGTGTGACCGCTTCGGGATCACCGAGTCGGGCAACTTCGAGGGCAAGACGGTGCTGACCGTCGACGCCTCCATCGAGGCCCTGAGCGAGTCCAGCGGCCTCGAAGCGAGCGAGGTCGAGCGTAAACTGGCGAGCGCACGCGAGCAGGTCTTCGAGGCCCGCGAGGAGCGGCCCCGCCCCGCACGCGACGAGAAGGTGCTCGCGGGCTGGAACGGACTGATGATCACGGCGCTGGCCGAGGGCGCGATAGTCCTCGACGACGTGGATCCGGAACCGGCCGCCGACACCCTCGCGTTCGTCCGCGAACACCTCTGGGACGAGAGCGAGCAACGGCTCGCCCGCCGGTACAAGGACGGCGACGTGGCCATCGACGGCTACCTCGAAGACTACGCCTTCCTCGCTCGGGGCGCGCTGACGCTGTTCGAGGCGACCGGCGAAGTCGAACACCTCGCGTTCGCGCTGTCGCTGGCCCGCGCCATCGAGCGAGAGTTCTGGGACGAGACGGACGCCACGCTGTACTTCACGCCGACCAGCGGCGAGTCGCTGGTGGCTCGCCCACAGGAGCTCACCGACCAGTCGACGCCGTCCAGCAGCGGCGTCGCGGTCCAGGCGCTGCTCTCGCTGTCGGCGTTCGTCCCGCACGATCGCTTCGAGACGATCGCGGCGGGCGTCCTGGAGACACACGCCAACAAGATCGAGGCGAATCCGATGCAACACGCCTCGCTGGTCGTCGCGGCCGACCGCTATCGGCGGGGCGACCTCGAACTCACGCTGGTCGCCGACGAGGTCCCGGCAGAGTGGCGAACGACGCTGGCCGAGACGTACCTCCCGGACCGGCTGCTCGCGTGGCGGCCGCCCAGCGACGACGATCTCGACGCGTGGCTCGACGTGCTGGGGCTGGAGGAAGTCCCGCCGATCTGGGCCGACCGGACGGCACGCGACGGCGAGGCGACCGTCTACGCCTGCCGACAGTTCACGTGTTCGCCGCCACAACACCACCTGCGGGACGCGCTCGACTGGGCGACAGAGCAGACGTGAGACGGCGCACCGTCGCCCGGCCGTGGTCGTCGGCGTGGCCGCGTTCGAGCGGTGCGTAGCGTGCTCGACCCGTTCTCACTGCTGACCGAAGACGAGGCGTCGCCGGACGTGACGGCGGCGACGGTCGGCGAGGTCTCGCGGGGGACGTTCTGGGTGTTCGTCGCCGCGCTGGTGCTTTCACAGTTCGGGCTCGCCGCCGTCAGCCTCGGCGCGCTGTACGGCCTCGTCCTCGGCCAGTGGCCACTCGCCGGTGTGCTGGTCGCCGTCGGTGTCGCCGCGCTCGCCGGTGTCGGCGCGCTCTACTGGTGGCACCAGAGCCGGAGCGACGAGTGAATTTCGCGACCACGGGGTCGCGAGTGTCTCGAAACAGTGACAGCCGGCAGTCTCAGTCGAGTACCGCCTGGATCTCCTCTGCGAGAGAGACCGCGATCGGTACGTCCGCGTCCTCGACGAAGCGGGCGATCTCCTCGCCGCCGCTCGCGCTGTCCGTGCCTTCCGGCACGCGCTCCACGACCACGGTCGGGATGTACTCGATCCCGTACTCCTCGACGCCGGGACCGGTCTTCGAGCCGTCGTCTTCCTTCTCGGTCTCGTGGTGGACGACGTTCGCTTCGGGGACCTCGGCGGCGTCTAACGCCGCGCCGAAGTCGGGCAGTTGCGAGCGGCAGTCCTTGCACCAGTCGCCGCCCCAGACCTTGTAGACCAGTTCGTCGCGGTGCTCGGCCAGTACGTCGACGGTGTCCTCGTAGGCCCCCTCCGACCAGACGGGGTTGGGCTCCATCGTTGTCAGTGGCATACCCCGGAGTAGCGCCCGGAGTCGCTTAACGCTCGCGCTCTCTCGGTCGTCACCGGTAACGGCACGCCATGCTGGTGACGGGGAGGGTTTTAACCGGGGACCCTCAAGATGGCGGTAATGAACGAGACAATCCTGGAGACGCTGGGGTCGCCGCTCGTCTCGGTCGCGGCACCCGAGGGCGCGACGGTCGCAGCCAAGGTCGAGTCGTTCAACCCCGGCGGCTCCGCGAAGGACCGCCCGGCGCGGTTCATGATCGAGGCCGCCGAGGAAGCCGGCGAACTGAGCGACGGCGACGCGCTCGTCGAACCGACGAGTGGCAACACGGGGATCGGACTCGCGATGGCCGGCGCGGCCAAGGGGTACGACGTGTGCCTCGTGATGCCGGGCTCGAAGTCGCCCGAGCGCCGCCAGATAATGAACGCCTACGGCGCGGAGATCGAGCTCGTCGACGGCGACATCTCCGCCGCGAAAGACCGGGCCGACGAACTCGAAGCCGAGGAGGGGTACGTCCAGCTCCGGCAGTTCGAGAACGAGGCCAACCCGCGGGCACACTACGAGACGACGGGCCCGGAGATCGTCGAACAGGTCGGGGACCGGACGGTCGACGCCTTCGTCGCCGGGATCGGCACGGGCGGAACCATCACCGGGGTCGGCCGTCGGCTCCGCGAGGCGTTCCCGGACGTGGACATCGTCGGCGTCGAACCGGCCGACAACGCCGTCCTCTCGGGGCAAGAGCCCGGGACCGGCGAAGACAGCTTCCAGGGGATGGGACCGGGGTTCGTCAGCCCGAACCTCGACGTGGACCTGCTCGATTCGGTGACGACGGTCGAACTCGCCGACGCCGAAGACGAGTGCCGTCGCCTGGCCCGCGAGGAGGGAATCCTCGTGGGCCAGTCCTCTGGGGCGTCGAACCTCGCCGCCAGAGAGAAGGCCGCCGAGTTGCTCGACGATGGCGTCGCGGACCCGCTCGTCGTGACCGTCTACTGGGACAGCGGCGAGCGCTACATGTCGACGGGGATGTTCGACGAGTAGCGTACCGGTTGCAACGCTGGACACACCGATCGCACTGCTGTCGTGCGATCGGGTGTGCATCGAAGTTCGATGGCCACGATAGAACCGTCCGAAGTCGCCTCGACCGCGTTTTGAGCCTCCACAAGGAGTTTATCAGTACGGACGGCAGAGACGGGTATGCAACGATCTCGCCGCCGCGTCCTCGCAGCCAGCGCCTCGCTGCTCGCGGCCGGCTGTGTCGGGACCGATCCGGAGAGCGACCGCCCGGATCAGCGCTCGCCGACTTCGAGCCCGAACGGATCCGAGACGGCCGACTGTACGTCGGGCATCGTCCTCACGACCGGGCCGTACGCACCGGCCGACGACCTCCCGGTCAGCCTGAACGAGACGGAGCGATCGATCGTCGAACGGGCAGCCAGCGACGGGCCTGCGGCGTACACGACCGACGGCTCCAGACCGCTGCGCGACGGCGTGATCGTACGCCACGACGGCGAATTCTACCGGACGGCGTCCGAGATCGTCGCCGTCGACGCGATTCCGGCCTACGAGATGGACGTGTCCTGGGAAGCGGGACAGACCGCGCCCGAGGGCGCGACGGTCGTCCACTTCGAGGAGCTACCCGAATCTGACCGGGCCGCGCTCGAATCGGCAGTACTGAACCCCGAATCAGAGGGTGATGGAGACGGGCTCCCGCAGCGACAGCTCTCGATTCGAGCGTTCCCGGCACCCTACCCCGACGGCGGGACGGACTCGCGGCTCGTCGGGAATCGGACCTGGGTCCGGTGGCGAGACCGGACGATGCGCGTCGACGTCGCCGGCGACTCCGAGGAGACCAAAGAGCGGCGAACGTTCGAGTACACCCTCGAACGGGTCGCCACAGACGAGCCCGCGCTCCGTTCGTTCGCCGCCGAGCGGTATCTCGTCGCGCTCGACGACCTGCCCGAAGCGCAACGGTCGATCCTCACCGCCGCGATCGACGGCCGCTACGAGGAGTGCGCCCCGGCGTCGACGGCGCTGTCGGCGCTCCGGGAGCGCCTGTCCGAGGCCGAACAGCTCCCCCACCCGAACGACGACGCGTGGTACGTCGCCCTCGACGGAGAGCGGTCGCTGCTCCAGATCAGAGAGTGGGTCCACTGACGGTCGCCGGCAGTCTCATACTACCGGCTGTAAATCTGTGAACGATTTCGCCACCCCGGGGTGGCGAAGATCTTCACGAAGTGACAGCCGGCAGTATCAGGCACCGAACTCGTCTCTCGACACCCTGACGACGACCGTCTCGTCGACCGCACGCAGATCGTACTCGGGGATCGAATCGCCGGTCCGCGTCACCAGCATCGGCTCGACGAGTCGGGGTTCGGCGTCGTCGTCCTCGGGTGGCTCGACGCCGTACACCTTCAGGAACCGGTCGCGTTCGTCCTCGTCAACGGCGTCGTCGCGCATCGCCGTCGCCAGCGACCGCGAGAGCCACTCCGTCTCGCTGACCGACGGTTCAAGCACCATCGCGGCGTCGGTGAAGCGAACGAGATACCAGTTGAGGTCGTTACAAAGCGCCACGGCGGCCCCCAGGCTGACGGTCTCGACGGCCAGAGTGTTGGCGAACGGCTCGCGAATGTCGTAGGTCGCCAGCGCTTCCCGTGCGGTCTCGCGCGAGAGCAGTTCGTACCGGAGGTTGCAGTCCTCGGAGCCGACGAGACACACTCGCGCCATCGTGCTGTCCGAGACGGTCGCCGGGGATAGTGGTTTCGCTCTCAGCGGTCGCGGGCGACGACCTCGGCACGCTCGGCGACGGCCCGCGCACGCTCGAACAGGTCGTCGGGTTCGCGCTCGCGGACGGCGTGCAGGTCGGCGTTCGTCTCGGGCAGCGACGGCGCGACGCGGTTACAGCCGGTCGGGATCGTCGACGCCTCGAAGGTCCCGATCTCGCGGGCCAGCTGCGTGATCTCGGCTTTGTCGGCGGTCAGGTTCGGCCGGAAGACGGGACAGTCGACCGCCGCGTCCGTCACCGCGAGGTTGGCGCTCGTCTGGCTCGACTTCTGTCCGATCGCCTCGCCCGTTGCCACGCCGACGGCGTCGGTACGCTCGGCGATCCGGGCTCCGACGGCGAGCATGAACCGCCGCAGAGCGAGCATCCGCTGTGCGTCCAGCTCCGCTGAGAGCCGTTCCACGACATCCCCACCGTCGGCGATCCGGGCCGAGAGGTCGAAGTTCGGGACGTAGCTGGCGAGCGTCTCGGCGGTCGAGAGGGCTCGCGCGCGGTGGTCCGGACCGCCGTACGCTCCGAGGTCGACGTACACCGGCACGACGGGACAGCCGCGCTTGAGCAGCTTCCAGGCCGCGACGGGAGAGTCGATCCCCCCGGAGAGCAAGACGACGACGGGCTCCTGAGTCCCGACGGGGAGTCCACCGGGACCCGCCTGCTTGTCGAGAAACAGGTACGCGACCTCTCGACGACACTCGACGTGGAACGTCAGGTCGGGATCGTCGAGGTCGACCGCCGGATCGCCGCCCGCCGCTTCGATCGCGGCCCAGACGGCAGCGCCGCCGTCGGACTCGATGTCCTCGCTGGAGAAGTCGTGGGCAGACTGCTGGCCGGCCCGGCGGGCGTCGACGGCGAAGGTGCCACCGTCGAATCGCTCGCGTGCAATCTCTGCCAGCCCCTCACAGATGGCGTCCAGCGTCGGCTCGGTGCGGACGGCGGCGCTCGCAGAGACGACGCCGAAGGTGTCTGTCGCGGCCTCGACGGCGGCGCCGGGCTCGTCGGTGTGGACGAACAGCCGCGTCCGTTCTCGTTCGACCGAGCCGTCGACGCCGCGATCCGCGAGCAGCGCCGAGAGGTTCGTCGCCAGTCGCTCCTCCATCGATCGGCGCACCTGTTCGCTCTTGGTCCCGATCTCGCCGTGGCGAACGAGGACGATGTCGGCTCTCGGCGGGTGCATACCGATGCTTGACCGATCCGCGATAAAGGAATGTCGCCTCGTACGGAACGTTGTCGCTACGTACCGGTGAGCGTCGCCACGGGGTAGACGCTCACCGGTCCATCGCTACAACTGTCCGTATCAGACCGGGCTCCGCGGGTCACTCCGTTCCCCGCGTCGGTTCGAGGCCCGTCGCTCCCGATGGTCGCTTTGGCTCTCGCTGCTCGCGTGTCGTTCCCGCCGCTCTCTCCCGCTCGTAATTTCCGAGAGCCGCGCTCCCGATGGTCGCTTTGGCTCTCGCTTAGAACGTCGAGAGCTCACCGTCGACGACGCGTCGGGTGACGTTGGTCACGTCGGCCAACTCGTCGTCGATCGCGGCCTCGACCTCGTCCTCGAGGTCCGCGACGGTGACGCCGTCCTCGGTGACGAGTTCGGCGTCGGCGACGTGGGGCTGGTCGATCGGCGAGCCGATCTGAGAGAGCAGTCGGATCTGGAGTTGTTCGATGCCGTCGACCTCGTCGACGACGCTCTTTGCGATCTCCGTCGAGAGGAGGTTGTAGATCTTCCCGATGTGGTTGACCGGGTTCTTGCCGGAGGTGGCCTCCATACTCATCGGTCGGTTCGGAGTGATGAGGCCGTTCGCGCGGTTGCCACGGCCGACGGAGCCGTCGTCGCCCTGCTCGGCGGAGGTGCCGGTCGTCGTCAGGTAGATCGACCCCTCGTCGTAGTCGTCGGCGGTGTTGACGTGGACCGTCACCGCTCGGTCGGTGAACTCCGTGGCGAGGTCTTCGACGTACCGACGGACGCTGGCGACGGCATCCTTGTACGCTTCGAGGTCCTCGATGTGTCGATCCACCATCGCCGCGGCGACGGTCACGTCGATGTGGTCGTCCTCGCGCTTGCCCATCACCTTCACGTCCTGCCCGACCTCCGGGTGGTCGACCGAGTACTCGCCGTTGAGCCGTTGCTCGGTGGCTTTGACGATCTGTTCGGTTTCCGACAGCGGTGCGTGCCCGACGCCGTAGCTCGTGTCGTTGGCCATCGGCACGGCCCCCTCGTCGCCGAACACGTCCTGGAGGTCGCCGCTGCCCTCGCCGAGGCGAACGTCGACGACGATGTCCGTGCCGACGTCCAGATACGGGAAGTTCGCCTCCAGGTAGTCCCGCGCCGCTTCGAGCGCGATCGTCTCCGCGGGAATGCGCTCGCCCTCGTAGCTCTTGGTCGCCCGTCCGACGATCAGCAGATAGATCGGTTCCAGCACCTCGCCGCCGCCGAAGGCCGGAGCGGCGGTCCCGGCGACGAGCTGGCTCTCGTCGGTGTTGTAGTGCAGGACCGTTCCGAAGCGGTCGAGGTACGTCTGTGCGAGGGCCCGCGAGACCGTCTCCGCGACGCCGTCACAGATCGAGTCGGGATGACCGATCCCCTTTCGCTCGACGATCTCGACGCCCTGTTCCTCGACTGCCAGCCCAGAAGACGGCTGCACGTGGATGTTCCGATCTGTCATTGGTACTGCGTTCGATGGCCCCGGTTCTATAACTTGCGGAAACCAAATCCTCGGATATGATTACTCTCTCGCATCAGCGTCGGCGTCGTCGAGTAACAGCCCGAGGTACGAGGTCCGGATCTGGTCGTCGGGATTCAGTCCGAGATCGCGCATGAGATCGGCTGCCCCCTCGCGCGCGGCGTCGATCTTCTCGGCCTCGGTCTCGACCTCGACGAACGAGCCCGCGCCAGCCACCGAGTCGAGCGTGACCGTGTAGCCGTCGAGTCGATAGCGGTCGCGCTCTTTGCGAACCGTCGCCGCGGCCTCGAACCCGACCGACTCGAAGATCGCCGCCGCGTCGTCACCGTCACCGACCCCGGTCTCGATCTCCTCGCGGGTCTTCGACTCCGCGTCGACTTTGGGTCCCTTGTAGGTCATCACCGCCGAGGACTCGCCGTCGACGGTCTCGCGACGCACCCGCAGCGCCTCGTCGGTCTCGGCGAACTCCCTGTGGGGCGCGTCGTAGTACGTGTCTGCCTGTTCGACGGTGCCCAGGAACGTCGCCCCGAGCTCGTCGAGTCGCTCGCGCACGGGCTCGTGGTCGGTCTCGACCTTGAGTTCGACCTCGTACATACCCCGAGACTGACCGTCAGGGGATAAAATGCATTCGAGAACCACGGGAGCGAGCGCGATATCGGGTCCCGTCCGCCCCGGTCGCGCAGCCGAAACGTTGTTCTTAAGAGTGCAACGCCAGACCGATAGGGTATGAGTAACGAATCCGAGGCCGACGCGGACGAAGAACTCGAAGAGCAGGACGCAGAAGAATCAGCGGCCGATGAAGAGGAAGCCCAGGGATTCGAAGAGGGCGACTTCGTCGAGATGGCCTACACCGCACGCACCGTCGAGGGCGGCGACCTCGTCGACACGACAGACCCGGAAGTCGCAGAAGAGGAAGGCGTCGGCGAGGACCAGGAGTTCGCGCCGCGAACGATCGTGCTCGGCCAGGGCCACCTGTTCGAGGCCGTCGAAGAGGACGTCTACGGTGAGGAAGTCGGACACTCCGGCACCGTCACCGTCCCCGCGACCGAGGCCTTCGGCGAGTACGACGAGAGCGAGGTCCGTACCGTCGCGGCCGACAAGATCCCGGAAGACGACCGCTACCCCGGCGCACACGTCGACGTCGACGGCGAGCACGGCCACGTCGAGACGATCATCGGCGGCCGCGCGCGCGTCGACTTCAACCACCCGCTGGCCGGCGAGGACATCGAGTACGACTACGAGGTCCTCAGCGAGGTCGATGACCGCGAAGAGCAGGCCCAGGGCATCCTCTCGATGATGCTCGACATGGAGCTCGACGTGTGGTTCGAGACCGAGACCGTCGAGGAAGAGCAGCTCGTCGAGTCCGACGAGGACGACGAGGACGCCGAACCCGAGACCGAGACCGTCGAGGTCGAGAAGGACACGCTCTACATCGAGGCGACGCCCCAGCTGACGATGAACCAGCAGTGGATGATGGGCAAGCAGCAGATCGCCCAGCAGCTCACCCAGCTGCTCGACATCGACCGCATCATCGTGCAGGAAGAGCTCGGCGGTGGCGGCATGGGCATGCCCGGTATGATGGGCGGCATGGGCGGCGCTGGCGGCGCTGACATCGAGGACGCGCTCGAAGACGCGGACGTCGATGCCGACGAGATCATGGACGAGATCGAAGGCGCAGCCGACGAGTAAATCGCTCCCGCAACTTCTCCCGTTTTTTCACCCTCACCAGTTGCGTCGCTGTCGCGTAATCGGCCGTCCGCTCTGATACTACCGGCTGTAAATCTGTGAACGATTTCGCCACCCCGGGGTGGCGAAGATCTTCACGAAGTGACAGCCGGCAGTATGAATAGGCACCGAGAATCAGCCAGCGGTATCAGCGTCGTTCGACGAACGTCGCGTCGGCCGACGTGTGTCCCTGATTGAACGAGAGTACTTTCGCCTCGATCACGTCGCCTTTCGACAGTCCGCCGGGGAGGTCCTCGACGAAGAGGACGAATCCCTCGACCTTGCCGACGGCGACGCGCTCGCCCGAGTGGTGTTCGCTGAAGTCCGTGATCCCGAACGCGTACGTCTCGCCGATCTCGACGGGCGGATCGCGCTGCTGGGCCGCATCGTGGGCGCGTTTCGACTGGCGGCGATCCGAGGAGCCCCGCCATCGGTATACCACTACTACCAGCAACAGCCCGACAGCACCGACGATCCAGAGATACGGCGTGTCGATGCCGACGACCGGAAGCGTCTCCATATCCGTGACTGTGCGGGGTCGCTCAAATAAGTGTGAGTGTCCGGTCAGGCCGTTGGGTCTCTCACATCGAGTACGTCGCGAAGTCCACACCGAGCTCGTATCCGGCCGTTCGCGCCCGCTGCTTCATTTCCTCGGTCGACAGTCCGAGATACGCTTCGTTCAAGTGGGTCAGTACCGTTCGGTCGGCGTTCGAGTCGTCGACCAGCATTTCGAAGTCCACGTCGGCGTCGTAGATGTCTGGTCGATAGAACGCCGTCCCCTCGACGAGCAGCAGGTCGGCGTTTCGGTAAGCGTTGCCACCCGGTCGATCGGGACAGAATCGTTCGATGTCGGGCGCGTAAACGGCCGTCGAGTCGCCGTGACGGACGGTGAAACCCAGCGTGTCGAAGGTCGGTCGGCCGTGGGCGACCGGAAACGGAACGATTTCGAGGTCACCGACGTGGACGGTTCGGCCGTGTTCGAGGGTCTGTTCCTCGAACGAGCCCGTGAGATGTGGTCGTTCGGTCCGCAGGTGATCGGCGGCCGTCTCGGTCAGGTAGATACCGAAGTCGAACGCCGACGAGACGATGCCAAGTTCCTCGATGCCACCGGCGTGATCGTGGTGCCAGTGGGTCAAAAAGACGGCGTCGAGTTGGTCGATGCCTGTTTCACGGACCTGTTCTGGAAGGTCTGGACCGGCGTCGAACAGGACCGTCTGATCGTCGGTCTCGACGAGCAGGCCTGAGCGCCGACGGCGGGCGCCAGCGTTACAGTCGTCGAGAGAAAGGGTGAGCGGCGGTACGCCTGCGGCGTCGCCGGTTCCCAACAGTGTCACGTCCATACTCCCGGTCCGCTTCGTGGGGAAAAAATAGCCGCGATTCCGTTCAACTCACGAGAATGTGGGCGGCGATGTCCTCGCGGATGATCGTATCGCAGTACTCACAGCGGACGCCGTCGTCGAGCACCTCGAACGCCGAGTCGACGGGCTCGGACTCGGTCGTGATACAGTTGCGGTTCGGACACTCCAGGACGCCCTGGACGCGGCTGGGGCGTTCGACGCGGTGTTTCTCGGCCACGTCGAACTCCCGGACGATGTTGATCGTCGCGGCGGGTGCGATCAGCGACAGCACGTCGACCTCGTTCTGTGAGAGCTCACGGCCCTCGACTTTCACGATGTCTTTCTTCCCCAACCGGTCCGAGGGGATGTTCATCGCGACGGAGACCTCCTCGCCGCTGGTCCCGTCGATGCCGATGATCGCCAGCACGTTCAGCGCCTGGCCGCCGGGAATGTGGTCGATCACGGTGCCGTTGCGGATCTTGCTCACGCGGAGCTCGGGGTCGTCGCTCATTGTGACTCCTCCAGGACCATGTCCAGTAGCGCCATCCGAACGGGGACGCCGTTGTGTGCCTGCTGGAAGTACTGTGCGCCGTCGAGTTCGTCCACGTCGTGAGCGATCTCGTCGACCCGCGGGAGCGGGTGCATGACCGTCAGATCCTCGTTGTGCTCGCGGATCGTCGCCGCGTCGATCTGGTACTCCCCGGCGACCTCGTGGTACTCGCTCTCGTCGGGGAACCGCTCTTTCTGGATCCGGGTGACGTAGAGCACGTCCAGTTCCGACAGCACGTCGTCGAGGTCGGTGTGCTCGCGGACCTCCGCGCCGGACTCGTGGAGGTCGTACCGCACCGAGCGGGGCAGCTGGAGGCTCTCGGGGCTGACGAAGTGCTGGCGAGCGTCGAAGACGGTCAGGGCGTGGGCCAGCGAGTGGACGGTGCGGCCGTACTTCAGGTCGCCCATGATCCCGATCGAGAGGTCGTCGAACCCGGCGTTCTCGCGGATCGTGTACAGGTCCAGGAGCGTCTGTGTCGGGTGCTGGCCGGCACCGTCGCCCGCGTTGATCAGCGGCGCGTCGACGAACTCGCTGGCCATCTGGGCCGCGCCCTCGCTGGGGTGGCGCAAGACGAGCGCGTCGGCGTAGCCCTCGACGACGCGGACGGTGTCTGCCAGCGACTCGCCTTTCTTCACGCTGGAGGACTCGACCGTGCCCATGTCGACGATGTCGCCGCCGAGGCGTTTCATCGCCGCTGTGAAGCTCATCTTCGTCCGGGTACTGGGTTCGAAAAAGAGGAGCCCGAGCAGGGACCCCTCGTGTCGGTCCGCGTAGGCCGACGGATCCGCCGCGATCTCGGCAGCGCGGTCCAGCACCGCCTCGATGTCCTGGCGGGAGAGCTGTTTGGCGCTGATGATGTGGTCCTGGCGCATCGATAGGTACCGTGGCCGCGACGGCCTTGAATCTCCCGAACCGTCCCGAGCGTTCAAGACGGATGACGAGACAGTTCCCGCCATGCTCGCGATCGCAGGCGGTAAGGGCGGGTCGGGAAAGACCACGACGACGGCGTGTCTCGCTCGCGGGCTGGCGGGCGAGGAGCGTGCTCCGATCGCCGTCGACGGCGACTGTGACATGCCGGACCTGCACCTCGTCGCCGGAGCGTGCCCGCGGCCGGGTATCGGTGCCTACGAAGACGGAGCGTCCCTCGACGAAGTCACGCACTCGGCCGTGGAGTTGCCCGGCGTCGAGGTGCTGCCGGCAGGCCGTGGCGGCGTCGGGGCACTCGAAGCGACCCTAGAGCAGTTGGCCGCGACGCCGCGGCCGGTCGTCGTCGATACGCCAGCCGGCGCGTCGCCGGTCGTGGCGACCGCGTTGCGCGCGGCCGACGCGGTCGTCGTCGTCTCGACGGCCACGCCGGAGAGTCTCGAAGACGCAGCGAAGACGGCGGCCATGGCTCGGACGCTGGGGACCCGCGTCCTCGGTGCGGTGGTGACCCGGAGCGCGGGCCGGATCGAGCCGGAACCGCTGCTTGGCTGCCAGACGCTGGCCCACGTGCCGGACGTGACAGCGCCGCTGACCGACGAGACTGTGGCTGCGCGGTACGACCGCGTCGTCGACGAGGTGGCCGAACGGAATATTTAATCCGTGTCGGGACGTGTCTCACAGTGGCATGGTGAATCGTCTGCGGACGGGGATCGACGTTCTCGACCGCAAACTGGATGGGGGAATCCCGGAGGGGAGCATCGTGGCCCTGACGGCGGATCCAGCGAGCCAGGCAGAGCTGTTTCTGTACGAGTTGACCGCGACGCGGGGGACGCTCTGGCTCTCGCTGGACCGGACGGCCACCGCGGTGCAGGCGAGCATCGAGCAGACCCCGGCAGAGACCGGCGACCCGACGGTGCGACACATCTCGGGCGAAGCGCCGCTGGACAACGCTGGCAAACTGGTCAGTGCGCTCCCGGAGACGTCGAACCTGATCGTCGACCCGCTCGACGTGCTGGAGGCCCAGGAACCACACTCCCGGTTCCGTGCCTTCATGAACGACCTGCAGACACACATCGTCAACACGGGCAGCATCGCCATCCTCCACTGTCTGGACGGCCGCGAGGTCGCGTCGTTGCGAGACACGACCGAGCACTTCGCGGACGTCGTCTTCCAGCTCGACACCACCGTCTCCGGCGACGAAGTCGAGAACAGGCTGGCGATTCCGAAGTTCCGCGGCGGCCGCGCCCCCTCGGACGTGATCAAGCTCGATCTGGTCGAACAGGTCAGCATCGACACGTCCCGAGACATCGCGTAGTCGACCACCGGAGTTCCTTTGCCGACCCGCCGCCCAGTGTCGACGATGACAGTCGTCTTTGCCGGCGTCGGAGCCGACGACAGCAACGTCAACGCACATGCGCCGCTGTACCCGGACAGTCGCTTCGAGTACGTCCCGATCCCGGAGAAGACGCCCGACACCGACGAACCGGAGACGTTCGGATCGTGGGACCTGCGGTACGACGACCGGGTCGCCGCGGAGCTGACCGACCGACTCGACACCTATCCCGAGGACGGGAGCGCCGAGACGGTGCGTGACGAGGCCGTCCCAGACTGGCCGCTGCACCGCGACCCCAACTTCGAGGCGATGACCTACGGCGAGCACCGCGAGGGGTTCGGGCAGTACGTCTCGCGGCTCTCGCGCCTCGGCGAGGGCGACGTGGTTGCGTTCTACACCTCGCTCGTCGAGGAGGGGTCGGAGCGCAAACATCGCTATCTCGTCGGCTACTTCACCGTCGAGACGCGTACCGTGATCGAACCGGACGACCCGATCGACATGAAACGCGAGAAGCTCGCACGCCACCCCGAGAACGCCCACGCGAAGCGAGCGACGGACGGCGTCCCCTTCTACGACGACAAGCGGCTGGTGTTGCTCGACGGCCGCGCTCCCGGTGGGCTCTTCGAGCGCGATCCGATCAAGTTGAGCGAGTACCGCGACCGCCCGGACGGACCCGGCGGGTACTACCTCGACCCCGCCGTGGCCGAGCGCTTCGCCGTCTCGGAGGGGTCCGACTACATGACCCGAAAGCCCGCCCTGGTGAGCGAACTGGACGGCGAGGAGTTCGTCGAACTGGTGGGTCGACCGGGCGATCGCTAACGGCAGACAGCGTTCGTTCTCGTCTCGACGACGACCCGTACTGACGGGACTGGCAAGATTTATAATCCAGTGATATAACTAGCTTATCCATGACGACCCAGCTCCAGCGTGCCAGCGACGGAGAGATCACACCGGCGATGGAACGGATCGCAGAGCGTGAGAACGTCGACGCCGAGTTCGTCCGCCAGCAGGTCGCGGACGGGCAGGCCGTGATTCCGGCCAACGTCGGCCACGAGACGCTCGACCCGATGATCATCGGCCGGGAGTTCTCGACGAAGGTCAACGCCAACATCGGAAACAGCGAGGAGACGAGCGATCTCGACGGCGAACTGGAGAAGCTCCACACCGCGGTCCACTACGGCGCGGACACGGTGATGGACCTCTCGACGGGCGCGAACTTGGACGAGATCCGCGAGGCCAACGTCGACCACTCGCCCGTTCCCGTCGGAACGGTCCCCATCTACGAGGCCGTCAAGCGCGCCGGCAGCCCCGAAGAGATCACCCACGAGCTCCTGCTGGACGTGATCGAGAAGCAGGCCGAGCAGGGGGTCGACTACATGACGATCCACGCGGGCGTGCTGATGGAGCACCTCCCGCTGACCGACGGCCGCAAGACCGGGATCGTCTCTCGCGGCGGGTCGATCATGGCCAAGTGGATGGAGGAGAACGGGATGCAGAATCCCCTGTACACGAAGTACGAGGAAATCTGCGAGATCTTCCGCGAACACGACGTGACCTTCAGTCTCGGCGACGGCCTGCGGCCCGGCTGTATCGCCGACGCGAGCGACGAGGCCCAGTTCGCAGAGCTGGACACCCTGGGTGAGCTGACCCGCAAAGCGTGGGACGAGGGCGTCCAGGTGATGGTCGAGGGACCGGGCCACGTCCCGATGGACGAGATCGCGGACAACGTCGAGCGCCAGCAGGAGGTCTGTGACGGCGCGCCGTTCTACGTCCTCGGCCCGCTGGTGACCGACATCGCGCCGGGTTACGACCACATCACCAGCGCGATCGGCGCGACGGAGGCCGGACGCGCGGGCGCGGCGATGCTGTGTTACGTCACGCCGAAAGAACACCTCGGCCTGCCCGAGCGAGAGGACGTCCGCGAGGGACTCGCCGCATACCGGATCGCCGCACACGCCGCCGACGTTGCCAACGGCCGCGACGGAGCCAGCGACTGGGACGACGCTCTCTCCGAGGCCCGCTACGCCTTCGACTGGTCCGAACAGTTCGAACTCGCGCTCGACCCCGAGCGCGCCAAGGAGTACCACGACCAGACGCTACCGGGTGACAACTACAAGGACGCCCGCTTCTGTTCGATGTGTGGCGTCGAGTTCTGCTCGATGCGGATCGACCAGGACGCGCGGGAGGGCGACGAGATGGCGTCGATCGCCGACGAGACCGATCTCGAAGGGTCGGCGGCCGCGTCGGTGAACCGACCGCCCGTCGGCACCCACGACAGCGACGCCGAACTGCACCACCACGAGGGGCGACCTACCGTCGTCGGCGACGACGACTGATACTGTGGCGAGTGGACGACCCTCTCGGCGGCGGTCCGTGACCGACTGCTCGGGGCGACAGTCGCTCTCCCGCGACCCGAACCTATAAGGTTCCGTCAACTGCCACCTAGCATGTGGTTTACGAGACAGGTAACCGAACGATCGACGACGCTGTCGCCCGCGTGATCGACGGCGAACAGTTGGATCGCCGCGACGGGATCGCGCTGCTGGCCCAGCCCGTCGGCGAACTCGCAGCGGGAGCCGACTACGTCCGGTCACAGTTCGGTGACGGGACCGTCGACGCCTGCTCGATCGTGAACGCGAAGGCCGGCAACTGCGCCGAGGACTGTGGCTTCTGTGCCCAGTCGGTCCACTTCGACACCGGGATCGAGAACTACGGCTTCCTCGATCCCGAGGAGATCCTCGCCGCGGCCAAGCGCGCCGAACGCGACGGTGCCCAGCGCTTCGGGATCGTCGTCGCCGAGAAGGGCGTCTCGAAAGAGCACCGGCCCGAGGAGTGGCGCGAGGTGTTGCGAGCTATCAGGCTCGTCCGCGACGAGACGGCCGTAGAGGTCGACGCGAGTCTCGGCATCCTCACGGAGGAAGAAGCGGCCATCCTGGCCGACGAAGGACTCAACCACTACAATCACAACATCGAGACCTCGCCGCGCTTCTTCCCCGAGATCGTCGACTCCCACAGCTTCGAGGATCGGGTAGCGACCCTGGAAGTCGCCAAGGAGGCAGGCATGGACCTCTGTGCCGGCGTGATTCTGGGGATGGGCGAGTCCCCGGCGGATCGCGTCGACGCGGCGGTCGCCCTCCAGGACATCGGCGTGTCCTCGCTCCCGGTCAACATCCTCAATCCGGTCGCCGGGACGCCCCTCTCCGAGAAGCTGAACGGGACGGCCGACATCACGACCGAGGAGATCGTCGAGACGATCGCAGTGTACCGATTCCTCCACCCCGAGGCACGGGTCCGACTCACCGGCGGTCGGGAGGTCAACCTCGACGAGGACGAACAGCACCTCCCGTTCGAGGCGGGTGCCGACGGGATGCTCACCGGCGACTACCTGACGACGGACGGTCAGTCGCCCGGTGACGACATCGAGACCGTCGAGCGAGCGGGACTGGAGCCGAACATGGCCGAAAACGAGTTCGACCCGGCGGCGGTCAAGGAGCGAGACGGCGACGCAACAGATCCCGACGCCGTCGTCGAGACGGCGGCCGGGACGGCGACCAGCGAAGCGGAATCCGGAGACTGACACCATGGACGACATTCGATTCGCAGTACTCGGAACGGGTGGTATCGGCAGACGAACGCTCGAAGTCGCGACCCACCGAGACGGCCTCACGCCCGTCGCGGCGTGTGATCGCAACGGGGTCGCGATCGACCACGGCGGGCTCGACGTGGACGAACTGCTCGACGCCACCGAGGGCAATATCGCGAGCGGCCCGGCCGACGACCCCGACGCGACCGACGGCTCGTCTGATCTGCGATCAGACGGCGGCGCGGCGGCCGGCGGCGTCAAACAGCACGGCGAACAGGCCGGCATCGTCGCCAGCGACCAGGGCCGAGAGACGGAGACGCCGATCGACGACGTGATCGCCGAGGCCGACGAGATCGACGCGGTCCTGATGGCGCTGCCCAACCTGGAGCACGACTTCATCCCTCGGGTCGCCCAGCGGTTCGCAGACGCCGGCTACGAGGGCGTCCTGATCGACGTGCTCAAACGCTCGCGCGTGATCGGGATGCTGGAAGACCGCGAGGAGCGACTCGTCGACGCCGGCATCACGTTCGTCTGTGGGGCCGGTGCGACGCCGGGGCTGCTCACCGGAGCGGCGGCGCTCGCCGCCCAGTCGTTCGTCGAGATCGAGTCCGTCGAGATCTGGTGGGGCGTCGGCCTGAAGTCGGGCTACGAGGACAACCGCGGCACCGTCCGAGAGGACATCGCCCACCTCGACGGCTACGACATCGAGTCGGCCCGCGAGATGAGCGAGGCGGAGATCGAGGCGCTGATCGACGAGCACGACGGTCGCCTGGAGTTCGACGACATGGAACACGCCGACGACGTATTGCTGGAGCGGGCCGGCGTCTGTGACGCCGAGGACGTGACCGTCGGCGGGATTCTCGACGTGCGACAGGACGAGAAGCCGACGACGACGACTGTCAGCGTGACCGGCAGGACCTTCGACGGCGAGACGGGGACCAACACCTTCCAGCTCGACGACGCGACGAGCATGGAAGCCAACGTCAACGGCCCCGCGATCGGCTACCTGAAGGCCGCCGTGTTGCGAAATCGCGCGGGCGACTACGGCGTCTACGGGCCGGCAGAACTGATGCCGACGTTCTGATGACACACGGCTTTTCGCTCGGGCGACGGCTCGAACAGCGCGAAGAGCGCGGCCTGCGACGCCACCTGGACCCCGCCGAATCGGTCGCCGGCCGGACCCGGCTGGCCGACGATCCGGGCGGTGACGCCGCCGACTTCGGCGAGCCGGAGCTGGTCTTCGCCGCGAACAACTACCTCGGGCTGGCCGACGACGGCCGGGTCCAGCGAGCGGCCGAGACCGCGGCACGGTCGATCGGCACCGGTGCCGGCGCGTCGCGGCTCGTCACGGGGGATACGACGCTCCATCGAGCCCTGGAGCGCGACCTCGCAGACTGCAAGGGAACGGAGCGCGTGCTCGTGTTTTCGTCTGGCTACGCTGCAAACGTCGGTGTGATCGACGCGCTCGCGCCGGACGTGGTGTTCTCCGACGAGCTGAACCACGCCAGCATCGTCGACGGCTGTCGGATCGGGGCCGGCGAGACGGTGGTCTACGACCACTGTGACCCCGCGGATCTCGCGCGGCGGATGGACGCCAGAAGCGGCGACGCCGACGGCGAGTCGTGGCTCGTCCTCTCCGACAGCGTGTTCTCCATGGACGGCGACCGCGCGCCGCTGTCCGACATCTGTGACGTGGCCGAGCGCCACGGCGCGTGGGTGATGGTCGACGAAGCCCACGCGACCGGCGTCGTCGGTGCCGACGGTGGCGGTGTCGTCCAGGCACAGGGCGTGAGCGACCGGGTCGACGTACAGCTCGGGACCCTCTCGAAGGCGCTGGCGGCACAGGGCGGGTACGTCGCCGGGTCGGAGACGCTGATCGAGTGCCTGTTCAACGAGGCCCGGACGTTCGTCTTCTCGACCGGACTCGCACCGCCGGCCGCCGGAGCGGCACGCGAGGCGCTCCGGATCGCCCGCGAGGGGTCTCGGCGGGAGCGACTCTGGGACAACGTCGAACGGCTCCGGAACGGCCTCGAAGCCGCCGGGTTCGAGGTGCTGGGCGACACGCACATCCTCCCCGTGGTCGTCGGGGACCGAGACGACGCGATGGCACTCGCGACGGCCGTCCGCGACCGGGGCATCGTCGCACCGGCGATCAGGCCCCCGACCGTCCCGGCCGGCCGGTCGCGGCTCCGGGTCGCGCCGATGGCGACCCACGACGAGGCGGCGATCGACCGCTGTCTCGACGCCTTCGAACGTGCCGGCACGGAGTGTGAGCTGCTGTGAGCCTGTTCGTGGTCGGGACCGACACCGGCGTCGGCAAGACGGTCCTCACGGCCGGCATCACGGGGTGGCTCCGCCGGGACGGGATCGACGCGACCGCGGTCAAGCCCTGTCAGACCGGTGTCCCGGCGGACGACGACGCGCGCTTCGTCGAGCGCGTCTGTGGCGACGCCGCGGCCGCGACCTGTCTGGAACGGCTCGGCCCGGCGCTGGCCCCCGCCGTCGCGGCCCGCGAGACGGGCGTCGAACTCTCCTACGACCGTCTGCTGGCCGGCTGTCGCGCGGCCGTCGAGGACAGCGAGGCGACCGTCGTCGAGGGGATCGGCGGACTTCGGGTCCCGCTGACGGCGACCCACGAGGTCGTCGACCTCGTCGGCGATCTCGACCTGCCGACGCTGGTCGTCGCCCGCTCCGGGCTGGGGACGCTGAATCACACGGCACTGACCGTCGAGGCGCTGCGTCGCCGGGGCGTCTCCGTTCGCGGGGCCGTCCTGAACGAGTACGAGGGCGCGACCGTCGCCGAGCGGACGAATCCACGCGAGATCGAGACGGCCAACGACGTGCCGGTGGCGACGCTGCCGCCGGTCGACGTGGCAGACGGCGAGGCGCTCGTCGACGCCGTGGCGTCGGCGCTCCCCGAGCGATTCCGCGGTGTCGAAAGTGGCGGCGACTGAGAGTGCTGCCAGCGGACCGCCGACCCGTCGTCTCTGAGGTGGGTCCGGCGAGACTCGCTCAGAGATCGACCGAGAGCAGCCGTTCCACGTCGACGCCTTCGGCGAGCAGTTCGCCCATTCGGTCGACGGTGTCTCCGGTTCGGGTACGTCCCGCGTGGAGAACGTCCTCGACGCGATCGATCGTCGTCCGGGTGTCCGACTGGACGAGCAAGATCGGGACGCCCTCTTCCTGTGCGCGACCGAGGACGGCACTGGCCGGTCGGAAGCCGCCGGTCAGCAACAGCGCCTTGATGCCCGCAGACTCCAGTGCGGCCGTCTGGACCTCCGAGCGGTCGCCGCCGGTGATCATGACCGCGTCCCGCGTCCGCCGGAACTGGTCGAGCGCACTGCTGCCGCCCATCGCGCCGACGGTGAACCGTTCGACGTGTCTGTCGAGGTCGATATCCGGCGTCAAGACGTTACAGCCCAGGCTCCGGGCGAGTTCCTCGACGGTGACGCCCGACAGCTCCGGGACCGTCGGGAGCGCGCCGAACACCGGAACGTCCCGCCCGTCGAGGAACGGGATCACGTCGTCGTTGAGCTCGTCCATCTTGGCGTCGGCGACGCCGTTGAAGACGACGCCTTCCAGCCGGTCGCCGGCCGTCTGTGCGCTGCCAAGCACCGCATCGGTCGTCGCCACGGAGTCGTACCCCGTGACCAGCAACATGCGGGCGTCGAGGGCCTCGGCGATGTCCACGTCGTCGAGGTCGACGATGCTCCCCGTCGAGAGGTCGCCGCTCCCCTCGACGATCATCAGGTCTTTGTCCTCGGCCAGATCCTCGAAGCTGTCGACGACCCGCTCGCGGAGTTCGTCGGGATCTTCGCGTCCGCGGATCGCCTCCTGAATGAACGTCGGGGAGTAGACGATCGGCTCCATCTCGTGCATCTCCGCGTCGAGATCGAGCAGCTCGCGCGCGAGCATCGGGTCCTCGTCGCGGGTCTTGCCGACCGCACTCTGGAGCCGCGTGCCCTTCGGTTTCATGTACCCCACGTCGTAGCCCGCCCGCTGTGCGCGCCGAGCGAGCGCGAGGGTGATCGCCGTCTTGCCGATGCCGTCGTTCGTCGAGGTGACCAGTAGCGTGTTCATAGTTCCTCCTGATCGAGGGTCAGCCGCAGGTCGATCGCCGCGACGCCGTCGTTGGTCGCGACGAGCGGGTTGATGTCCAGTTCGACGATCGCGGGGAAGTCCGTGACGAGCTGTGAGAGGCGCTGGATCGTCTCGACGAGCGCGTCCTCGTCGACCGGATCGCGACCGCGTGCGCCCCGCAACAGCGGAGCCGACTCGATGTCGTCGAGCATCGAGCGGGCGTCGGGCTCCGAGACCGGCGCGACCCGGAGCGTCGTGTCTTCGAGTACTTCGACGAAGATGCCGCCGAGTCCGAACAGAACCAGCGGGCCGAACTGGGGATCTCGGTTCACCCCGAGGATCGTCTCGGTGCCCGCGTCGACGTCCAGCATCTCCTGGACCTGGACGCCGAGGATCGTCGCGTCCTGCTGGTAGTTGCGCGCTCGCACGACGAGGTCCTCGTAGGTGTCCCACACGTCCTCCGGTGAGACGCCGACCTCGACGCCGCCGATGTCGGACTTGTGGAGGATGTCCGGACTCACGATCTTCATGACGACCTCGTCGCCGATCGATTCCGCGACCGACTGGGCCTCCGACGGGGAGTCCACGACCTCGCCCTCCGGCGTCGGAATCCCGTAGGCGTCGAGCAAGTCCATGGCCTCGACGCCGAGGCGGTTCTGGTTTCGGTCCGCGGCCGACGACAGGATGCTCCGGGCCCGCTTGCGGTCCACGTCGAAGGTCTCGGGGTCGGTGTACTCACGGGACTGGATGTCGTCGTAGCGGGCCAGCGCGTCGAGGCTGTCGACGGCCCGCGCCGGGTCGAAGTAGTTCGGAATGCCGGACTCGGTCAACGTCGAGGCGGCGGGACCGACGCTCTGGCCGCCCATCAGCGTGGTCGCGACGGGAATGTCGTACTCCTGCTGGCAGTCGACGACGACCTCCGCGAGTTCCTCGAACGAGAGGACCGCGGTCGGACAGGCGACGACGACCGCCATGGCGACGTTGTCGTCGGCCATGACGGTCTCCAGGGCCGCCTCGAACCTTGCTGCCGGTGCGTCGCCGATGATGTCGACGGGGTTGTAGATGTTGGCCTCGTCGGGCATCGTCTCGGCGAGGCGCTCGACGGTGTCGTCGGTGAGGTCGGCCAGTTCGAGGCCGCTGTCGCCGACGGCGTCGGTGGTCATCACGCCGGGTCCGCCCGCGTTCGTGACGATCGCGACTTCCTTCCCCTCCGGGAGGGGCTGGTCGGCGAGGATCTGTGCGTAGTCGAACAGCTCCTGGACGGTCTCGACCCGGATCGCGCCGGACTGTTCGAGACCCGCCTCGTAGGCCGCTTCCGAGCCGGCCATCGCGCCGGTGTGAGAGGCGGCGGCGCTGGCACCGGCGTCGGTCCGGCCGGACTTGACGAGCACGATCGGCGTGTCCTGTGTGACCTCGCGGGCGGTCTGGACGAAGCCCGCGCCGTCCTCGATGTCTTCGAGGTAGCCGAGGATCACGTCGGTGTCGGGGTCTGCACCCCACTCGTCGATGAAGTCTCGTTCGTCGAGGATCGCCTTGTTGCCAAGCGAGACGATGTCTTTGAATCCCACGTCGCGTTCGGCGGCCCAGTCCAGGACGGCCGTGACGAACGCGCCGGATTGACTCATGAACGAGATACCGCCACTCGTTGCCATCTCGTTGCCGAACGTAGCGTTGAGCCCCGTCGGCGTGCTCATGATGCCGAGGCTGTTCGGGCCGACGAGGTTGAGGTCGTACTCGGCGGCCGTCTCTCTGAGGTCTTTCTCGCGTGCTGCACCCTCCGTACCGGTTTCGCCGAAGCCGGCGGTGATGACGACGACGTTCTCGATCCCGGCCTCGCCGGCCTCGCGGATCGAGTCGACGGCGACGTCGGGTGGGACGACGATCACCGCCACGTCGATGTCTGCCTCGACGTCGGCCACGGTGTCGTGGCAGGGCAGACCCAGCACGCTCTCCTTGTACGGGTTTACCGCGACGATATCACCCGTGAACGACGCCTGCAAGTTTTCCGTGATCGCGCGACCGACTGCACCGTCGGAGTCTGTCGCACCGACGACGGCGACTCGGTCGGGCGAGAACAACGTTGAGAGGCGTCCCATGCAGTTCGACCTTCCCTGCGTGACGGGATAATTCTGCTGGCGGTGTCTCGGGCGGTGAGAACGGCCCGTCGATTGTTGAGACTTTTATGCATCGAGTGCGAACCTCGCGCGATGGAGTCCGCCGACAGCGACCTGTTCGACACCACCGACGTCGAGCGATCGGCCAGCGAGTTCGCGGTCGATCCAGCAGCGTTGACCGAGCGACTCGCCGACCACCAGGCGGCAGTCGAGGAGTTGCCCGGCGTCGAGAACCTCGTCTACGAGTGGCGCAAGCAGTACGAGGACCCGCTGATCGAGCGCACGGCCGAGGTCTACTACCTGCGAGTGCGGCGACCGTGTGGGACGAGTTCGGGGACGCACTCGGCGTCGGCGACGCGATGCTCGGTGCTCTCGTCGACGTACACCGCCGGACCGTCTCGACCGCGAGTGACGTGTCGTCGACGCCACCGGACGGTGTCGCGTACGTGGCGCTCAACCGCACGCTGTAGGTCGCGACCCGACATTGCCGGCGGTCGACTTTCTGGGACCGTCGTTCCCGATCGGACAGCAGGTCGTCTCGGCTGATCGGCTCCCACAGACCGTGGAAAACACTACATCTAGTTGCCACGTTGTGCAGTATTCGAGAATTAGGTTTACCAAAAGCAAAAAATGGTTTTTGGAATCGCGAAGGTTTTAAGTGCTGTCCGGTAGTAGTCGTAGTTGCCATGAGCAAACAAACGTCCGTCCAGCAGGAGTTTGGCACCGTCGGTGACAACGAGCTTCGCCTCGAACGCGACAAGTCCGAGCAGATCATCGACGCGCTGAACAGCGACCTGGCGGCGACCTACGTCCTCTACCACCAGCTCAAGAAGCACCACTGGAACGTCGAGGGCGCGGAGTTTCGCGACCTCCACCTGTTCCTGGGCGACGCCGCCGCAAACGCCGAAGCAGCGGCCGACGAACTCGCCGAGCGCGCGCAGGCACTCGGTGGGACGCCCGTCGCCGGACCGGCCGCACTGGCCGACCACGCGCCGGTCGAATCCGAAGATGAGGACGTGTACGACATCCGGACCTCGCTGGCCAACGACCTCGAGATGTACGGCGAGATCATCGAGTCGCTACGGGATCACGTCGAGTTGGCGACCAACCTCGGCGACCACGCGACGGCACAGATCCTCCGCGAGATCCTGGTCGAGACCGAAGAGGACGCCCACCACATCGAGCACTACCTCGAAGACGACACGCTCGTCACCGAGCACGCGATGCAGTAGCGTGGCAACTGACGGTATCGAGATCGGGTAGCGAGGAGAAGAGCCGCGTTACTCCCAGGGTTCGACCGTGAGGTCGGTCGCGATCCAGGCGTCGGAGTTTCCGTCTTCTGTGAAGACCGTTCTGTCGGGGGAACTCTGATGGGCGCTGACCGACGGTTCTGTCCGAGCGTCGTCTGAATCTTGTTCGCGTTCCGAGACGGGTGCCATTACCGGAGCTTAGGTATGCCTAAAGCTAAAAGGATTTTGGTTCGCCTAATCTGACCGCGGCTGGGTTTTTATATCTCACACTGCAAGAGCGCGTATGAGCAGCTCCGACGACGATCTGGCGTCCCTGGTCGGCGAACTCGTCACGACGTTACAGCGGCTCGAAACCGAGTTCGAGCCACGGGACGACGACGACCGGCTGCGTCCGCCGACGCCCCGCGAACTGATGCGGTTGACCAGCGACGTCGCCATTCCCGCGACGATCCTCCTGTTGCGGACCAACATCGAGGCCCTGAAGCTCCTCCAGCGGGCGCTACGGATGGCGGACGGTCGAGCACCGACTGCGGACTCGGAGGGGAGCGACGTGCGAGCCCGCGCCGAGCGCCTCAGCGCGACCACGCTCTCGAAGCTCGACGGCGCGCTCGCGGACCTCCAGGACGCCGTCGAGGGCCAGCCCACGGACGACGAGGCGCGCGAACTCCTGACCGAAGCGCGTCGCCTGCGAGCGGACATCGAGTCCCGCATCGAGGAGCAGGCCGCCGATGGCTCGGCGGACTCTGCCACGACGGCCGAATCGGAGGACGGCGACGAGAACGGGGACGTGCCGGTCGACGTGGACGCAGAACTCCGGTCGCTGAAAGACGACGTGACCGACCAGACTGATTCGGACGACGACGAATCGTCGTAACCACCGGATCGACTGGAAACGCTCGAACGCCAGAATTTACCAGCTGTAAGGCCCGTCCGCCGTACTGCACTCGTTCTCGTAGTAGCGTGAATAAACATACTCTAAAAAACATAATGATTTATTATTCGTGGGCTACTACGGAGAGACACCATGCCCACGACAGAGCGGCCGGGGGGAGTTCGGGCGAGGCTATTCGTTCGGGAGACCCTCCCGACACCGGCGACCCAGAGCAGCCAGCGGACCATCGCGCGGCTGGAGCGGCTCACGTCGGAGGGGCTGCTCGACGGCTACAGCGTAACGTCGTGGGACAAGCGACTGCCGGTCGACGGGGCGGACGCGCCCGAACAGCGGCGTCGGTACAACGAGTTCAGCGACTGGGCCCGGTCCAACGGTGCCCGGCTGACGCCGTTTTTCGACACCCGAGAGTGCTACTCGATGGAGACCGGCGAGAAGCGCACCGAGTTGGTCTTTCCCGCGATTTGTCTCGCACTCTACGAGGACGGCGACCTCCGGACCGTCGCACCGCACGCGGCGGGTTCCGAGACCGAATCCGTCGCGGACTGTCTGGACCGACTGGTCGAACAGTCCACCGACGAACCGGTTCGACGGACGACCGTCACGGCGGACTGAGACGTTTCACTGGACTGGTCGGAACCGATACCCGTCCCAGTCCTGACTCTCCGGTTCCTTGATCCCGATCTCGGGATCACGCAGTTCCTCGACGTACACCGGTTCGACCACGTCGCCGGTTTCGACGTCCTCGGTCGTGACCTGGCCGAGCGCGCGGACGACGGTGTCTGCCACGTCGAACTCGACGATCGCCAGCGTGTTCGGTTCGCGCACGCCCGGCGGCGTCGCCGTCGAGTGAGTCCAGGTGACGACCTCGCCGCGGCGCTCCGAGAGGTCGATCGTCTCGGTCTGTTTCTCGCCACACTCCGGACAGAACGTGTGGCCGGGATAGGTCACGTGACCGTTCTCACAGCGGTGTGCGTCGAAGGTCACGCGAGGTCACCTCCCTGTGACCGAGTGTGACGTTGTCGCGCGCGATACGAGCCGCCGACGAGTGCGTGTCCAACAGCAGTCATTCTGCGGCCTCCATGATCGTGGTGATGACACAGTTCCCGAAGCCACCGACGTTACAGGCCAGTCCCACGTCGGCCTCGACCTGTCGAGGCCCGGCCTCGCCGACGAGCTGTTCGTAGATCTCGACGCCCTGAGCGACCCCGCTCGCGCCGAGCGGGTGGCCCTTGGACTTCAGTCCGCCGGAGGTGTTGATCGGCAGTTCGCCGTCTCTGTCCGTGTAACCGTCCATCGCGAGTTCCCAGGCTTCGCCCTGCTCGGCGACGCCGATCCCCTCCAGCTGGAGGAACTCCAGGATGGTGAACATGTCGTGGAGTTCGGCCACGTCGAGGTCGTCGGGACCCAGGCCGGCCATCTCGTAGGCCTGGTCGCTCGACTCGACGACCCCGCCCATCACCGTCGGATCCGTCCGCTCGTGGACGACGTGGGTGTCCGTCGCGCCGCCGATCCCCGAGACGACGGCGTAGTCGTCGGTCAACTCGGCCGCCCGCTCCTCGGTGGTAAAGAGCATCGCGGCGCTGCCGTCCGTGATCGGACAGAAGTCGTACAGGCGCAGCGGGTCGGCGACGATCGGCGACTCCAGGGCCGTCTCCATCGTGATCTCCTTCTGGAACTGCGCGTTGGGGTTGTCGACGCCGTTGCGGTGGTTCTTCACGGCGACCTTCGCCAGCGATTCGCGGGGGGCGTCGAACCGTTCGAGATAGTGGCGAGCGGTCATGCCGGCGAAAGACGGCAGCGTGACGCCGTGTTTGTACTCGTCGGGATGAGTGATCGAGGCGATGATGTCGGTCGCTTCCGGCGTCGTCTTGTGGGTCATCTTCTCGCCGCCGACCAGCAGCGTCATCTCGCTCGCGCCGGAGGCGATCGACTGCCAGGCCTCGTAGATCCCCGCACCGCCGGAGGAAGACGTCTGATCGACCCGCTCGCTGTAGGCCGGCAGCAGGCCGAGATCGTGGGCCAGCCAGTTCATCACGCCCGTCTGCCCCTCGAACTCTCCGCTGGACATGTTCGAGACGTACAGATGCTCCACGTCGTCGTTGTCGATGGGTGCGTCGGACAGACACGCCTCGCCCGCCTCCGCGAGTAGATCGCGGAGCCAGGCGTCGCGCTGGCCGAACTTCGTCATCGACGCTTCGATTACGGCGACTCCCATGTGGGTGGGGACTCGCGGGGGTATTGTGTTCGTTGTGGTTCCAGTTGTCTTTGCCCTGACCTGTCAACCTAGGTGACGCTGTGGCCCGCGTTCCCGGCGGTCGAGAGCCCGGACAAAGTATATGAGTGTGCCACTGGCACACGAACACATGCAGGAAGCCTGGATACAGCTCCAGTGTCCCGACTGCACGACCGAGTGGGAACAGCGCCTCTCCGAGCTTCCGGCGTCGGGAGAGCGGTTCCAGTGTGACCACTGTGACGCGTACAATCCCACCGCGGAGTTCGCGAAGACCACCCGCGACCTCGAAGTGCTCCGAGAGATGAACGGCGCGGAGTAGCGCCTACCGATAGAACGACCGACCGGCCGCCTTCCACTCGTCGCCTCGCTCGACTCGCTGTGGGCGGCGGCGCTTGCCGAAGCGTTCGAGACGCCCTTCGAGTACCCACTCGTTGGCGTACTCGGGCTCGGAGTCGCTGGCTGCCGCCGCGGCGGCCCCAGCGCGCTGGCGATCCGTGACGTGAGCACTGATCGCCGAGGCGATGGCCGCGGCCTCGGACGGCGAGGCGTCGTCCGGGAGCGACACGTCCAGTTCCCGGTCGCCGGCAGTGACGGTCACCGTCGTCTCGTCGGCGTCCTCGACCGCTTCCTCGTCGTCGGTTGATTCGAGTGACGACATCGTTACAGTGGGATGTTGCCGTGGTCTTTCGGCGGCGACTCCTCGCGTTTCCGTTCCAGCAGGTCGAGGTCGTCGATCAGTCGTTTGCGGGTGTCCTTCGGTTCGATCACGTCGTCGAGGTAGCCCCGCTTGGCCGGCCCGTAGGGGTGAGCGAACTCCTCGCGGAACTCGTCCATGAGCGCCTGCCGGCGGGCGTCGGGATCGTCGGCCTCGGCGATCTCGTTGCGATAGAGGATGTTGACCGCGCCGCGCGGTCCGAGCACCGCCATCTCAGAGCCCGGCCAGGCGTAGTTCACGTCCGAACCGAGGAACTTCGAGGACATGACGATGTAGGCCCCGCCGTAGGCCTTCCTGACGACCACGGACAGCAGCGGCACCGTCGCCTCGGCGTAGGCGTAGATGAGCTTCGCCCCGCGGCGGATGATCCCGTTGTGCTCCTGGTCGGTCCCGGGCATGAAGCCCGGCACGTCGACCAGCGAGACGATCGGGACGTTGAACGAGTCACACATCCGGATGAACCGGGCAGCCTTCTCGGCGGCGTCGATGTCCAGCGTCCCGGCGCTGACCCGGGGCTGGTTGGCGACGATTCCGACCGAGCGCCCGTCCATGCGGGCGAAGCCGACGACGACGTTGCGCGCCCAGTTCTCGTGAACCTCGAAGAACGAGTCCTCGTCGACGATGCTCCCGATGACCTTCGTCATGTCGTAGGGCTTGCGCGGGGCGTCGGGGACGATGTCGGTGACCTCCGGCACCTCGCGGTCCGGTTCGTCCCACGGTTTGACCCGCGGCGGGTCCTCCATGTTGTTCTGTGGGAGATACGAGAGGAGCCGCCGGATGTTCTCCAGTGCGGCCTCCTCGCTCGGGTAGGCGAAGTGGGCGACGCCGGACTTCGAGGCGTGTGAGCCTGCACCCCCGAGTTCGCCCTTGGAGACCTGTTCACCGGTGACCGTCTCGATCACGTCCGGCCCCGTGATGAACATGTGGCTGGTGTCCTCGACCATGAAGGTAAAGTCCGTCAGCGCGGGCGAGTAGGTCGCGCCACCGGCACACGGCCCCATGATCGCCGAGATCTGCGGGATCAGCCCCGAGGCCTCCGTGTTGCGCTGGAAGATCTTGGCGAAGCCGACGAGCGAGTCGACCCCTTCCTGGATGCGCGCGCCGCCGGAGTCGTTCAGTCCGATGACGGGCACGCCGTTCTCGATTGCCTTGTCCATCACCTTACAGATCTTGTCGGCGACGACCTCGCCGACGGAGCCACCGAGGACGGTGAAGTCGTGGGCGAACAGGAAGACCTTCCGCCCGTCGACCTCGCCGTAGCCCGTCACGACGGCGTCGCCCGCGAACTGCTTTTCTTCCATCCCGAAGTTCGTCGACCGGTGTTCGACGAAGGGGTCGATCTCGTTGAACGTCCCGTCGTCGACGAGGAAGTCGATCCGTTCGCGGGCAGTCATCTTCCCCTTGTCGTGCTGGGCCTGGATGCGATCCTCGCCGCCGCCGAGTTGTGCTTCGCGTTTGCGTTCCCGAAGCTCCTCGATAGGGTCAGAGACCGCGTCGTCGGTCTCCGCTTGGCCGTCCGAATCTGTGTCGTGCTCACTCATGTTACCACTCCATACCGCCGTTGACGCCCAGCACCTGTCCGGTCATGTAGCTCGACTCTTCGCTGGCGACGAACCGGACGATCCCCGAGATGTCCTCGACCGTGGCGAACCGGTTCAGCGGGATCTCGCGCAGGATCTTCTCTTGCACACGCTCTGGGACCTCTTCGAGCATGTCCGTGGCGACGAACCCCGGCGCGATGCAGTTGGCCGTCGAGCCGGTGTCGGCGAGTTCGAGTGCGAGCGTTCGGGTGAACCCGAACAGACCGGACTTCGTCGTCGCGTAGTTGGCCTGCCCGTAGTTGCCCTGCTGGCCGACGACCGAGGAGATGTTGATCAGTCGCCCGGTCTCGGACTGCTCGATGTCCTCGTAGAAGGCGTTCGTACAGTTGAAGACGCCGCCGAGGTTCACGTCGATGACCGTCTCCCAGTCATCGCGAGTCATGTTCTCGAACTTCTTGTCGATGGTGACTCCGGCGTTGTTGACGAGTACGTCCACCGACCCGAACGTGTCGTGTACCGCCGCGACCATCGATTCCACGTCGTCCTGCTCGGAGATGTCGGCCTGTGCGGCCATCGCGGTGCCGCCGTCGTCTTCGATCTCCTCGACGACGGCCCTGGCTTCGTCTTCCGACGAACGATAGTTCACCACGACGTCGCCCCCGTGGGCGGCCAGGTCCGTGGCGATACCGCGTCCGATCCCGCGCGACGACCCGGTCACGACGCAGGTCTGGCCATCGAGATTCATGGCTGGCCGCGATCGCCCCCAGTAGTTCGTCTGTTCATGGTACTGGAACACGCCGCGGGCAAGCAAATAATAGTTCTCCTTATTCAGCCTATATTTACTATATACATTCATTACCGACTGGCAAATTATTCCGAAGACTTCTTTCGTGGGCGATAGACGACAACGACAGGTATTTTAGGGTTGCCTAAAGAGATGTGGGCAACCAATGACCGACATCTGCGTCGTCGTACCGACGATCAGGGAGTACGAGTGCGTCGAGGCGTACGTCGAGAACGCGCGTCGACACGGGTTCGACACCGACCGTCTGTCCTTCGTTCTCGTGACGGAGGACTTCTGTGACACCGACGAGATGGCCGCGCTGATCGACGATCTGGGCGTCGACGGCGAAGTGTTCGACGGCTCGCGCCGCACCGAGTGGTTCGAACGGCAGGGCGTGAGCGAGTACGACCACCTGATTCCCGAGGCCAGTCACGCACAGACCTCCTTCGGCCTGCTGTACATGTGGGCAAACGACTTCGAGTACGGCGTGTTCATCGACGACGACACGCTCCCCCACGACGACGTGGACTTCTTTGGCACACACATGCGAAACCTCGACCACGACGGCGAGATCGAGCAGGTCCGCTCGGACGAAGAGTGGGTCAACGTCCTCTACCAGTCCGACCACGACCTCTACCCGCGTGGCTACCCCTACGCCGCCATGGACGAGACCGTCGAGACCGAGACCGCCCACGTCGACGAGGTCGTCGCCTCACAGGGTCTCTGGACGAACGTCCCCGACCTCGACGCGGTCCGTATCCTGATGGACGGCGACCTGCAGGGCCAGGCCCAGACGCGCACGACCAACGAGGACTACGGGACGGACTTCGTCGCCGCACCGGGCCAGTACCTCACTGTCTGCTCGATGAACCTCGCTTTCCGCCGGGAAGTGATCCCCGCCTTCTACCAGTTGCCCATGGACGACAACCGCTGGGACGTGGGTCGCTTCGACGACATCTGGAGCGGGCTCTTCCTCAAACGGGCCGCCGACGTGCTCGGCAAGCAGGTGTACAACGGCGACCCCCTCTGTGAGCACAACAAGGCTCCCCGCTCGACGTTCTCGGACCTGACCAACGAGGTCCACGGCCTCGAACTGAACGAACACGTCTGGGAGATCGTCGACGACGCGGGCGGCGACGCCGAGAGCTACGCCGGCGTCTTCCGAGCGATGGCCCAGGCCCTCGCCGAAGGCGACTTCGACGACTGGGAGAACGGCCCGTTCCTGAACTACTGTGGCGAGTACATGCTCGACTGGCTAAGCTGTCTCGACGAGATCGACCCGGGCAGCCTCAGCGACGAACCGACCGCCGTACCGGCGGACGATTAGAAAGGTATAAGTTGTTTAGGAGGGCCTAAATCCAATGATGGAACACAACGCCGACGACGACGATCGATCGGATCGAGATCGCACGCGTCCGTCGTCACGACGCGGTTTCTTGGCCGCGAGCAGCACGCTCGCCGCCAGCGCGCTCGCCGGGTGTACGGACATGCTCCCTGGTGGGGGCGGCGAGACGAGCGGAAGCGAGCTGTCTGTGGGAGACTTCCGCGGCTCTGGCCCACTCGTCGAACAGCGCTCCGCCCCAGAGGGGACCAGCATCGACGACCTCCCGGACCTCTCGGGCGAGCTGACGATGTTCCTCGGCGGTGGCGAGAGCGGCCTCTACCTCGATCTGGTGGATCTCCTCGAACAGATCTATCCCGACTTCACTGTCAGCAGCCAGCAGGACTCGGCCAGCAACCTCGCGAACCGAATCAGCGTCGAGAACAACGCCGGTTCGACGCCCGCAGACGTGTTCATGGCCGTCGACGCCGGTGCGCTCGGATCGGTCGCACAGGACGGAAACGCCGCGTCGATGTCCAGCGAGGTGACCGATCCGGTTCGCGACGCCTTCAAGGACAGCGAGGGCCGCTGGGTCGGCTTCGCCGGCCGCGCCCGCGCGATCCCGTACAACACGAACGAACTCTCGGCCAGTGACGTGCCGAGTACGGTCGCGGAGTTCCCCGAGACGAGCGCCTTCGGAGACTCCTTCGGCTGGGCACCCAGTTACAGCGCCTTCCAGTCGTTCGTGACCGCCATGCGTGTCATCGAGGACGACGAGACGACTCGCCAGTGGCTCCAGTCCATGCAGGACCTCGGAGTGACGACCTACGACAACGAGTTCGCCGTCTCGAACCGCGTGGCCGACGGCGAAATCTCGGCCGGTTTCGCGAACCACTACTACTCGCTGCGGGTCCAGAGCGACCGCTCCTCGGCCCCGATCGACCTCGCGTTCACCGAGGGCGACGCCGGTGCGCTGGTCAACGTCTCCGGTGCCCAGATCCTCGACGGCACCGAGAACAAGGAACTCGCGGAGAACTTCCTCCGACACGTCCTCTCGGCGGAGGCCCAGGAGTTCTTCGCTACCCGGACGTACGCGTACCCGATGATCTCGGGCGTCGAGCCGGTCGGTGGTCTCCCGACGATCGACGAGCTGAACCCGCCGGACATCGATCTGGGCGAGCTGTCGGATCTGGGCGGGACCGTCGACATGCTGCGTGAGGTCGGCGTCCTCTGATGGCCACCGGAGATCGCGACCGCGTCGCCGAGCAGAGCCAGGGAGCGACCACCGAACGCTCCGCCTACAGAGTGCTCTCCGGCGTCGCCGTCGCGATCACGCTCCTCGTGCTCTCGCCGCTCGCCTGGCTCGTCCTCCGGGCCGGCGAGATGGACACCGCGCGTGCGATCGAGTTGCTCATCAGCCAGACGACGATCGAGGTGACGGCGAACACGATCGTGCTGGTGGGCAGCGTGACTCTGTTGTCCGCGCTCGTCGGAGTGCCACTAGCGATTTTGACCGTCCAGACGGACCTCCCCTTCCGCCGGTTCTGGACGGTCACGAGCGCGTTGCCGCTGGTCGTCCCCAGCTACATCGGCGCGTTCGCGTTCGTCTCGGCCTTTGGCCCGCAGGGCCACCTCTCGAACCTGCTCGCGCCGCTTGGCGTCGAACGGATCCCGGCGATCTACGGGCTCCCGGGCGCGACGCTGGTGTTGACGCTGTTTACGTACCCCTACATCTTCCTGACGACCCGCGCCGCCCTGCTGTCGTTCGACGGGACGATCGTCGAGGCCGCACGGTCGCTCAACCACACGCGCTGGGAGGCGTTCAAGCGCGTCACGCTGCCCCAGATCCTGCCGGGAATCGCGGGCGGGGGACTGCTCGTGGCCCTCTACACGCTGGGCGACTTCGGGACGCCGTCGATCATGAAGTACGACGTGTTCACCCGGATGATCTTCAACGAGTTCGGAGCGCGCCGGATCGACTACGCCGCCGTGCTCTCGTGGCTGTTGCTCGCCATGGCGGTCGTCATCCTCGCCATCGAGTCGCGGATCGAGGCCGGTCGAGACGGCGCGTACGTCAGTCGCGGCGCGCGCCGCCCCGGGGAGATCAAACTCGGCGTCTGGAAGCTCCCGGCGACGCTGTTCTGTGGCGCGGTCGCGACGCTCGGACTCGCGCTGCCGATCGCGATTCTCCTCCAGTGGCTCGTCAGGGGCGGCGTCGGCTACTCGGATGCTGGCCGCCCCTTCCAGCTGGGCTTTGCCTGGAACTCGCTGACCGTCGCGGCCGCGGCGGCGGCGGTCAGCGTCGTCGTCGCGCTCCCGCTCGCGTACCTCGCGGCCCGTGGCGACTCGCGGGTCAGCTCGCTGCCGGACCGACTGAGCTACGTCGGCTACGCGGTTCCCGGCGTCGTGCTGGGCCTCGCGCTGGTCTTCCTCAGCCTCAAGTACGTCCCCTTCGTCTACAACACGGTGTTCCTGCTCGTGTTCGCCTACGTCGTCCGGTTCATGCCACAGGCGGTGGGGACGACGAAGTCGTCGCTGTTACAGGTCGATCCCAGCTACGTCGAGGCCGCTCGCTCGCTGGGATACCCGCCGCTGACGGCCTTCCGGAAGGTCGTCTTGCCCCTGGTCGCGCCCGGTATCGCGGCCGGCGGCGCGCTGGTCTTCCTGACGACGATGAAAGAGCTGCCGGCGACGCTCATGTTGCGGCCGCTTGGCTTCGAGACCTTCGTCACGTACATCTGGCGGGTCCAGGAGTCTGGCTACTACGGGCAGGCCGCGGTCCCGGCGCTCGTACTCGTCGTCGTGTCCGGACTGTCGATGCTCGTCATCCTCGGGAGGGAACAACAGAATGGAGCCTGACATAGACACACGCAACACGACAGCAGCGTTCGACTCGGTCGAATCGGCGGTCGACGACCCGTCCGCGACCGTCCTCGAACTGGACGGGATCACCCGCGAGTACGGCGCGGAGACGGCGGTCGACGACCTCTCGCTGTCGGTCAACGACGGCGAGCTACTGACACTGCTCGGCCCCTCGGGCTGTGGGAAGACGACGACGCTGCGCATGATCGCCGGCCTCGAACGCCCCTCGGGTGGTTCGATCCAGATCGAGGAGCGAGCCGTCGCCGACGGATCGACCTTCCGCAAGCCCGAAGAGCGAAACGTCGGGATCGTCTTCCAGGACTACGCGCTCTTCCCGCACCTGAACGTCGCGGAGAACATCGCCTTCGGGCTCCGAGACGCCGACAGCCGCGAAGCGGACGAGCGGGTCACGGAGCTGCTGGAACTCGTCGACCTCACCGACCACCGCGAGAAGATGCCCAGCAAGCTCTCCGGCGGCCAGCAACAGCGGGTGGCGCTGGCGCGCTCGCTCGCGCCCGAACCCGACGTGTTGCTGCTCGACGAGCCGTTCTCGAACCTCGACGTACGCCTCCGGGTCGAGATGCGCGAGGAGGTCCGGAAGATCCTCAAGCGAGCCGGCGTGACCGCGATCTCGGTCACGCACGACCAGGAGGAAGCCCTCTCGATCTCCGACCGCGTCGCAATCATGAACGACGGCACGATCGAGCAGGTGGGCGACCCCGCCGAGGTCTTCGAGAACCCCGAGTCGCGCTTCGTCGCGAGCTTCCTCGGGCAGGCGAGTTTCCTCTCTGCTTGTGTGGCCGGCGACGACATCGAGACCGGGATGGGGACGTTCAGGACGGCGCGGCTCAACGGCCCCGTCGAGGCGTACAACGGCGCGACCGTCGACGTGCTCGTCCGGCCCGACGACCTGCGGGCGATCCCGACGGCGGAGTCGACCGCCGACGGCTACGTCACGCAGCGCCAGTACAACGGCCCCTCCTTCGTCTACCGGGTGAAGCTCCACAGTGGCGACGTGGTCCACTGTCTGCACAACCACAGCGAGTCGTTCGAACCGGGCGAACCGGTCGAGATCGACCTGACGGCCGATCACCCGCTGGCCTGGTACCCGACCGAATGACGCGCCGCCGCCACCGGCTCGCGGTCGCGGGGCTGGCGGTGACGGCGGGGATCGTCGTCTACGCGCTGGCGACCCAGGTGTTTCCCTACCACACGACCAACCACGACGAGGCCGTCTACCTCCAGCAGGCGGCCATGTTGCTGGATGGACGGCTGTTCCTCGATCCGCCCGTCACCGACGCGTTCCGACCGTGGTTCTTCGTCGAGGCCGGCGACGGTCGGCTGTACCCCAAGTACTCGCCCGTGCCGGCCGCGATGTTCGCGGTCGGGACGCTCCTGGGCAGCGCCCGCGTCGCGCTCGCGCTCGTGGCCGCCGGCGTCGTCGCGCTGACGGTTCGGGTCGGCACGGAACTGTTCGACCGTCGGCGAGGACTGCTGGCCGGGGGGTTGCTGCTGGGCTCGCCGCTCTTTCTCGTCGACGCGTCCGTCTTCCTACCGTACGTCCCGACGACGCTCTGGAACCTCGCGTTCGCGGCGGCGTACCTCCACGCCGACCGGACCGGGAGTCGGGCGAGCGCGGTCGCGGCGGGAGCGGCAATCGGGATCGCGTTCTTCGCGCGTCCCTACACCGCAGTCCTGTTCGCCGCGCCGTTCATCGCCCACGCGCTGTGGACGCTTCGGGAACTGGAGCGCGAGCCACTCGTGCGACAGGGGCTGACGGCGGCGCTGGGGATCGTCGGCGTCGCCGTAGCGCTTGGCTACAACGCGGTGGTGACTGGCGATCCGCTGCGCTTTCCCTACCAGGTCTTCGCCCCCATGGACGGACCGGGGTTCGGCGTCCGCGAGATCGCCGGCTACAGCCGGGAGTACACGCCAGCGCTGGCGCTGCGCTCGAACGCCGAGGCGCTGTGGGTGTACGCGACCAGGTGGGTCGTCGCCGGTGCGCTGGGGACGCTGGCGGCCGCCCTCGGCTTCGCGACGGCGATCAGGCGGGGGCTGACGCCGCGCCAGGCGACCGTCGCCGGGATCGCCCTGACGGTCCCCGTCGGAAATCTCTTCTTCTGGGGCACACTGAACACGCTCGGCGAACTGGATCGGGCCGGCGACGGACTGGTCCACACGCTCGGAACGTACTACCACGTCGACCTCCTCTTGCCGACGGCCGTCTTCGGCGCGGTCGGGTTGACCGTCGCGTGGGATCAGCTCCGCCAGACGGTGCAGCGTCGCTCCTGGGCGAGCGCCCGACACGTCACCGCGGCGCTCGTCCTCTCCGGGACGCTCGTTGCCGGTCTGGGCGTCGCCATGGTCGCGGAGCCGGTGTCGGACAACGCGGCCGTCACCGACCGCTACGAGCAGGCGTACGAGCCGTTCGAGGAGCGGTCGCTCGACGACGGGCTCGTCTTCTTGCCGACGCCGTACGGCGACTGGCTGGGCCATCCCTTCCAGGCCCTGCGAAACGATCCGGGCTACGACGACGGGACGGTGTACGCGCTCGACGAGCGGCAGTTCGCCGTCGTCGACGCGTTCCCGGACCGGGAGATCTATCGGTACACCTACCGCGGGCCGTGGTCGCCCACGACCGGCGCGACCGTCGAGCCGCGGCTCCAGCGCGTCGAGCACGCCAGCGGCGAGACGGTGCATCAGGAGACGACGCTCGGAGTCCCACAGTTCGCACAGCGGGTGTCGATTCGACTGGCCAGCGAGAACGGCAGCGGCTACACGACCGCCGACGTGGCCGGCCGTGAGTCGCTGTCGCTCCAGTTGGCTCTCGACGGGGAGCGGGCGGCGCTGACCGGCGAGGGGCTCGACCGGACGGTCGTCCCGCTCGCGGACCGCGAGCGACTCGTCCTGTCGGCGTTCGTCGACTACGGCACCGGGGCGGGTTTCACTTACCGGTTCGAAGTGCCCGTCGAAACCGCCGACGGACGCGTCCGCGTCCTGACGCCGTACGCGGAGGTCTGTCGGGACGGGCGACTCTGTGGCGGCGAAGCGGCGTACGTCCCCGGCAGCCACGAGGACGGCGTCTCGATCGAGACGACACTGACGACACCATGACCGACTACGAACTCACGCGACGCGACGCGGTGATCGCGCTCGCCGTTGGCGGCGTCGCCGCCGGGAGCGCGTTGACCTGGGATCGGCTCCGCAGAGACGACGAGCAGCCGGGGCTGTCCGAGCGACAGCGCGAGACGCTGCTCGCGCTCGCAGACACGATCTATCCCGAGGCCGTCGACAACGTCGACGCGTTCGTCGAGCGGTACGTCGTCGGGAAAGTCACCGACCGGCCGGCGTACGGGCGTGGCGTGGCGACGGCGCTGGACGACCTCGACTCCTACGCCCAGACGTGGGAAGAGCAGTCCTTCGCAGCGCTCGATCAGGCAGGGAGAGACGAGTTGCTCCGGGAGTTCAGCGTCGACACCGCGGATCCGGACCCAGACGGACGGCCGGAAGAGCGAGTCCGGTACTACCTGGTCAACGAACTCCAGTACGCGCTGTACTCGTCGCCGACCGGCGGCAAGCTCGTCGGCCTGGAAAATCCGCAGGGCCACCCCGGCGGGACGGAGAGCTACCGACAGCCGCCCGACCGGTGATCAGCGGAACTGCTCTTGGACGCAGACTTTGACGATCGACTTCGCGATGGCTGCACCGCCCGAGAGCGGGTCGAGCTTCGTCTCGCCGGCCCGCTCGGCGTAGGCGATGGGCGCTTCGCGCACGTCGTAGCCCCGCATCAGCGGGCGGATCAACAGCTCCGCCGAGAGGCCGGTGTTCTCGGTCCACTCGATCTTCTGGACGACCTCGCGGCGGTAGGCCCGCATACCCGTCGTGGTGTCGTGGACGCGCTCGCCCATCAGCACGCTCGCCAGGACGGCGAAGGCGTGGTTCCCGAAGCGATTGAACGCCGGCATCGGATCGGCACCGTGGTAGAGCCGGTCGCCGCTGACCACGTCTGCGCCGTCGTTGATCAGTTCGAGGAAGTCGCCGAGCCGATCCATCGGGTACGTGTCGTCACAGTCGGTCGTGACGACCACGGGCCGGTCGGCGGCCAGCACCGCCTCGCGGACGGCGACGCCGTACCCCTGTGGCTCCTGTTCGATGACGCGGGCACCGTGGTCGCGGGCGATCTCCGGCGTGCGGTCGCTCGACCCGTCGACACAGATCACGTTCGCGCGGCCGTCCGTCTCGGCGTCGATGTCAGAGATGACCGTCCCGATCGCTTCGGCCTCGTTGTACGTCCCCATGACGACCGTCAGGTCGTCGAAGGTGAACCCATCCTCCCCTTCTGAAACCGTCTGTTGGCTCATTAGATAGGGGTCTCTGCCGGACGTACTTGAGTTTTAGGTTACCCAAAAGGAAACGCGAGGTGGTAACACACGCCGCCTCGCTACGTCGTCGGCGGCTCGTCGCGGCCGACGCTGATGGTGAACGCCTCGATGTCCTCGTAGGCCGCCACGCGGTCCCCGACGGCGACGCGTCCGTCCTCGCCTTCGACCGTCAGGGTCGCGACCTCGCGGTTGCGGCCGAACTCGGCTTCGACGATCCGGCCCTCGACGACGCGCGGATCGCCGCTCTCGACGTCCCGTCCCTCGATGGCCGCGTAGAACTCGCCGTCGAGGGCCTGCAGATCGGAGATACACCGTCGGATCGTCCCGTAGCGCCGGGGAAACGAGAGGTCCTCGCCGTTGCCGACGATCGTCTCGGCGGTCGTCCACAGCACCGTGTTGAGAAAGCCCGAGACGAGAAACCCAAGCTCGGAGCGGTTGAAGATGACGCCGTAACGGTCGTTGTTCCCTCGCACGCTCTCGCGGGTGGCGTACATCGAGTAGTTGCCGTCGGCGACGGCGACGACCGGCGTCGTGATCCCGCGCCGGCCTTTGACGGTCGTGGCGAGGCCCCGGTAGTCGAACTCGCCGGCTGGCGGTGCTTTGGCGGCCGGCGAGACGACGATCTCGATGGCGACGCCCTCGTCGTGGACCGACCGGAGCGCGTCCTCGAACCGGTCGAGCAGCCGCGGGGTCAACGACAGCATCAGCTCGTACTCGGCGGCAGTGATGATGTCTTCGAGATAGCGCAGTATCGTCGGACGCGACTTCACCAGCGAGACCGCCTCGGGTTTGCGCGTCGGCGCGGTGTAGCGCCGCGAGAGGTCGTCGACGAGAGAGTCCAGCGAGGACTGCACGTCGTCGAAGGCCTCCCGTGGGTCGATCGCGAGCACCGTCATCGGTCGGCTGTCTTTCAGCTCGACGAGGCCGACGTCGCTGAGACTGCGGACGGTGTCGTAGACCCGTGGCTGTGGGATGTCCGTGTGCTCGGACAGCTCCGACGCGGAGAGCTCGCCGTGTTCCAGCACCGCGAGGTAGGCCGTGACCTCGTACTCACCGAGGTCGAAGACGGTGATGACCTGCTCCAGTGCGTCCCGGAGGTCGTCGCGGGGCATACGAATCGGTTGACCGACGCGCCAACTAAGTCTTCCGACAGCTACGTTTCCGGACCCGCGATCACTCCGACGGCGATCCGTCTCGTACCGCCGGCTGTACGTCTGTAACGAATTTCGCGACCACGGGTCGCGAATAGCTTGCAACAGTGACAGCCGGCAGTATCAGGGCGACTCGAACTCGACGATCGCCTTGATCTGATCGTCGCCGTCCTCGAAGGCCGGCTCGACGTTCTCCGGATCGGTGACCGTCGTCACGAGGTGATCGAGCAGGTCGTCGGGCATCGCCTCGACGACTGCCGCCCCCTCCGCGAAGTGTCGGATGCCGGCGTTGACCGAGCCGAACAGACACTTGTTGTGGAGGACGATGTCGTTGTGCAGCGATCCGCCGTCGATCTCGAAGTCCCAGGAACTGGGGATGCCGAGCAGCGCGCCGACGCCGTTGGGCGCGAGCGCCTCGACGGTCTCGAACGCGTGGGGCGCGTAGCCGGTCGCCTCGTAGATGAAGTCCATCCCCTCGTACTCGTCGGGGATCTCGTCGACCGGGGTCTCACGTGAGTCGATGTACGTCGCACCGACCTCGTCGATGAACTCCAGGGTCAGGTCGGGCCGGTCGCGTCGGCCGAGACAGTAGGCACGGTCGAACTCCTGGGTGAGCTGCCACAGCGTCAACAGGCCGAGCGGACCGTTGCCCAGCACGGCGGCCGACTCGGGGTACCAGTCGAACGCAGAGCGAGTCGCGCGGGCGTGTTCGAGGGCCTTCTCCGTGTTCGACAGCGGCTCGACGAAGATGCCGTACGGCGCGATCTCCTCCTCGATGGGGATCAGGAAGTCCGCGGGACTGGTGAAGTACTCGGACATGTAGCCGTGCTCGCCGACGATCCCGCGTTCGAAGTACTCCCCGTCGGGGGCCATGTCCGGCTCGTTGCGACGGAAGTACTCGTTGGTCTCGCCGTTTGGCTTCCGTCGAACCGTCGGAACGACGTACTGGCCCTCGTCGAGGCCGGTGCCGTTGGGATCCTCGACGACCCCGACGGCCTCGTGGCCCATCACCATGTGGTCCTCGCCCTCGGGGAACCCACCGTGGGACCCGCTCAACACCTCGTGGTCGGTGCCGTCGACACCGACTCGGAGCGTCCGAACCAGCGCTTCGCCGTGTTTTGGCTCCGGCCGTGGCTTCTCGATCAGTTCCGGCTCGTCGCTCCCGCGACGGATTGCGACAGCTTTCATACGTGGTCGAAAGATGTGAGCACCGGGGATTAAGTCTTCCTCTCTCGCGCTGTCTGGCGTAATTTGCGCCGTTCGCGTCGACAGACGGCGCTGTCGCTGTTGACAACGCGGGTCGCCCTCCGGAACGGACCGCAATTAGAGGGGAGTTACTCCACGGAGACCGCTTCGCCGGCCTCGCTGGACCGATAGATCGCGTCCATCACGCGCTGGACGGTCAGCCCCTGTTCGATCGTGTTCATCGCCGGGGTGTCGCCGCTGGCGACGTGTTCGAGGAAGTACTCCTGTTCGAGCCCGTGGGCCTCCTGGTCTGCGGTCTCGATCTCGGTGTCACGGTGGTGGGCCGCGCCGTCGGCGGCCGTATCGAGCACGGTCAGGGAGTCGTCGGCCATATCGAGGTGCGCGCCGCCGCCGTCGCCCCGAACGACGAGCTCCTGACTCGGGTAGCGGTTGCTCGCCCACGCGACTTCGAGCGAGATCGTCTTGCCGTTCGCACAGCGGACGAACGCCGTGGCGGAGTCGTCCACGTCGAAGCCGCCGGCACCCTCGTCGTAGCCCCACATGTTCAGATACGTGTAGTCGTCGTCCGGGCCGAACTGCGCGCGGGTCTGGGCCGAGACCTCCTCGATCTCCGGGAAGCCCAGCAGGTACAGCGCCACGTCGATGGCGTGGGTCCCGATGTCGATGACTGCGCCGCCGCCCGAGACCTCCTTTCGGGTGAACCAGCTGCCACGACCGGGGACGCCGCGTCGGCGGATGTAGTTCGCTTCGACGTGAGAGACGTCGCCGAGTTCGCCGTCCTGACGGTACTGGTCGAGGACCTGAACCGGCCCACGGAAGCGATTGTGGAACCCGACCATGCAAAAGCCATCGGCGTCGGCAGCCGCGTCCGCGATCCGCTCGGCGCTCTCCAGAGAGTGTGCGAGGGGCTTCTCGACGAGCACGGAGAGTCCCGCTTCGAGCGCGCTGGTCACGTACTCCTCGTGGAACGTGTTGGGCGTCGAGACGACGACGGCGTCGACGTGCTCGTACATCGCGTCCTCGTCCTCGTACACGTCGGCGTCGTAGGCCGCCGCGAACTCGTCGCGAGCCTCCTCGTCGATGTCGGTGCCGGCGGCCACCGTCCCTCCGACGTCGAGTACCTGGTCCGCGTGGAGGTGTGCGATGTTCCCGAGTCCGACGAATCCGAGTCGAACGTCTTCTATGTCAGTCATTCTCTGTCCGTGCCTCCGTGGGACGGGGATAAAAACGCTCGGGAATCATTTAGTACAGCTGTTGTTCTTTTTCTTCTCGCTCCTGCTCGCGTTCCCGTTCGGCTTTGCGCTCGCGGCGACCGCGTCGGTACTGGAGGATGCCCGGCACGATCTTGTTGCGCAGGTCGAGGGCGAACGACACGATGCCGTAGACCCAGAAGAAAAACAGGGCGACCATCCCGCTCCAGTACACCAGCGCGGCGGTGTCGGCGACCATGGTCAGTCGTCACTCTCCGCGCGTGTGCCCGCCGAGCCATCGCCCGTCACGTCGACGATCCCGTGGGCGATGGCGTCGCCGGTCGTGTCGTCGAACAGGTGGATCTTACGCCGATCGAGTACGACGCTGACCGTTTCATCTTCCTGTAGATCTGAGTCCGGTTCGATGCTCATAAGCAACTGATCGTCCGTCGCGGCCTCCTGTGACATCGACGTCTCGCCGTCGCCAAGCAGGAGGTACGCGAAGATCTCGTCGCCCATCGGCTCCAGCACGTCCGAACGTGCCTGAATCGCTGCGGTGGGATGGACGACGTCGTCGGCCTCGGGCACCGGGTACACGTCTTCGGGCCGGACGCCGACGGTCACGTCGTCGCCCGGTGCCAGCCCGTCGACGCGGGCGGGATCGAACTCGATCGAGAAGTTCGGCGTCTCGATCGCGTCGGCCCCGACGCTCCCGTTGACGAAGTTCATCGACGGCGAGCCGATAAAGCCCGCGACGAAGAGGTTCGTCGGCTCGTTGTAACAGACCAGCGGGGGATCGATCTGCTGGAGTTCCCCGGTGTCGAGGACGGCGATTCGGTCGGACATCGTCATCGCCTCGGCCTGGTCGTGGGTGACGTAGATGATCGTCGTGTCCAGTTCCTTGTGGAGTCGCTGGAGTTCCGTCCGCATGTGGACCCGGAGCTTGGCGTCGAGGTTCGCCAGCGGCTCGTCCATCAGGAACACGTCGGGTTCCCGGACGATCGCACGCGCGATCGCGACGCGCTGGCGCTGCCCGCCGGACATCTCGTCCGGCATCCGTTCGAGCATCCCCTCCAGTTGCACGATGTCGGCGGCCCGCTCGACGCGGCGATCGATCTCCTCTTTGGGGTAGTCCCTGAGACGCAGGCCGAAGCTGATGTTGTCGTACACGTCCATGTGGGGAAAGAGCGCGATGTTCTGGAACACCATCGCGATTCCCCGGTCCTTGGGCGGCAGGTTCGTCACGTCTCGGTCGCCGATGAACACCTTCCCCTCGGTCGGAATGGTGAGACCGGCGATCGTCTCCATCGTCGTCGACTTCCCACAGCCCGAGGGGCCGACGAGACAGACGAACTCCCCGTCTTCGATGTCGAGGTTCATGTCGTCGACTGCCGTGACGTCTTCGTAGCGTTTCGTGACGTGTTCGAGTTTGAGGCTTGCCATGATTACTCCTTGAGTGCTCCCGAGGTTAGTCCGCTGACGATGCGTTCCTGTGCGACGACGACGAGGACGAGCATCGGGAGCACGCCCACGACGCTCGCCGCCGCCATCAGGTTGAACGAGGTGGTGTACTGGGTCTGGTAGCTGAGGATCCCGCCGACCAGGGGCGACCAGTTCCCGGCCTGTGGGGAGGTCGCCATGATCGAGCTGAAGAAGTACTCGTTGTACACCGAGATGAACGTCAGGACCGCTGCGGTCGCCACGCCGGGGGCCGACAGCGGCATGATGACCCGGAACAGCGCGCCGAGTCGGGTCGTCCCTTCGACGCGGGCCGCGTCCTCCAGTCCGTCCGGAATCTGGCCGTAGAACGTCGTCAGGATGAAGATCGACAACGGCATGAACAGGGCGCTAAAGGGAAGCACCATCGACCCCGGCGTGTTCAGCAGTTCGATCGACTGGAACAGCGCCACGTCCGTGAAGGGGATGTTCACGGCGTTGCCGGCGAAGATGTCGTACAGCGGGACGACGAAGGCGGCGGGCGGGAAGTAGCTGATCGCGAGGATCGCGAGCATCAGCACTGCCCGGCCCGGGAACTCCAGGCGGCCGAAGACGTAGCCCGCCAGACTGGCGACGACGAGTACGATGATCGTCGTCGTCACCGCCAGCGCGAAGCTGTTCAGCATGTACAGGTGGAACGGGATCTCTCTGAACACGTCGACGAACGCGCCCGGATTGAACCCCTGTGGGACCGGCAGCGGGAACGGGACCGTCGCCCCGAACAGCTCGATTTCGGGGATGAAACCGCCGCCGATGATCTCGCTGTTGGGCGTCACCGCCAGCACCAGCAGCCAGTAGAAGGGAAACAGCGTGGTGACCATGAAGAAGATCATCGCGGTGTAGAACAGCGCCCGGTAGACGCGTTCCGGGTCTTCGATCGCCCGCTGGACCCAGCGGTTGAGCGGTCCGTCCGGCTCGTCGGTGTCGTCTATCGTCGCCATGTTAGATCGCCTCCTCTCCCTGCCAGAGGATCAGCGACATCACGACCAGCCCGATGATCGCCGCCGTCGTGAACGCGATGGTCCCGGCGGCCGCGTTGAAGCCCGAGAAGAAGGACTCGACGACCATACAGGACAGCGAGGGCACGACGGTACAGCTGGAGACGATGTCGATGATCCCGTACACCCGCATGGCCGCGACCGACCGGAACAGCACCGCGACGGCGATGGTCGGCAGGATCAGCGGGAAGGTGATGTGTTTGAACTGCTGCCACTTCGAGGCCCCGGCGACTTTCGCAACGTCGTAGAGGCCACGGTCGATGCTCTGGAGGCCGGCGAGGATCAGCAGCGCCATGAACGCCGAGGTCTTCCAGATGTCGGCGACGATGATGACGAACGTCGCACTGGCCGGATCGTTGAGCGTGTTCGTGGGGGCGAGCAGGCCGAGGTCTGCCAGTGGCGGCGTCAGGAACCCGATGCTGGGCTGGAACATCAGGTAGAACATCATCCCCTGAATGACGACCGGCACCGCCCACGGGATGATGATCGCAGCACGGATCCAGCGGCGACCGTAGAAGTCCTGGTCGAGGATCAGCGCCTGCCCCATGCCGATGATCGTCTCGAAGAACACGCTCACGAACGCGAAGAGCAGCGTCATCGTCAGCGCGCTCGTCACGAGGCCCTGAATACCGAAGCTCTGTGGTAGGAACGTCGGCTGTCCGGGGAGGTACCGATCCATGTTCCCGGTGAACAGGTCGACGTAGTTCCCCGGGCCGACGAACTCGCCGAGTCCGGTAAACGTCTGCGCGAACAGCGACATCTCGAAGGTCCGCAGGAGGGGGTAAATAGCGATGCTTCCCAGCAACACGAACACGGGCGTCAAGAGCAGGTACGCGTAGGTGGTGTCGCTGAGGTTCTCCATCCAGCGGGTGACACGAACCAGCGGCCCCGAGCGGCGTGATTCGCGTTCACCACCCGCCGTCTCGGTACTCACGGGCGGTCACCTCTCATATCGACATCCCATCCATGTTTAGTGATGACATACCAGAGTTGTAAAGCTAGGCGCTGGGTTCAGTTCTGTTCGGTGGCTTCGAGGCTGGAGGTCAGCGAAGCCATCGCGTCCTCGGCCGAGGTTTCCTGGCCGACGACCCTGTTGGCCGACTGGGCGATGTCGCTGGACTGCTGGCTCCAGACCGGCGTGACCGGCCGTGCCATCGCATTCTCACCGGCCACCTGGAGCGTGTCCATGTACCGCCCGACCGGTGCGACGTTCCGGGCCTCGTTGGAGTTGAACAGTTCGGGACGGGGCGGGAGCCACCCCTGCAGTCGGAACAGTTCGAGGGCGAAGTCCGGCTCCATGACGGCCGAGACGACCTCGTCGATGACGTCGAGGTTGTCGCTGTTGGGGTTGAACGTGAGGTGCCAGCCACCGAGCGCCGAGGTCGTGCCACCGGTTCCGGGCTGGGCGGCCTCGCTCTCGGAGACGGCGTAGGGGATCGGCATCGCACCGAGGTCCTCGCCGAGTGCGGGGTCGTCGGTCTCTTCGGGGTTCCGGCCGGTCAGCGCGAGCGAGTACGGCCAGTTGCGGTGGAACACGGCGTCGCCCTCGGCGAAGGGCGAGCGAGAGGGCTCCTCGATCCAGCCGAGGATGTCCGTCGGCGCGATGTTGCCGGCGTAGTCCGCGAAGGTCCCGTCGAACTCCTCGTCGTGGACGAACTTCCGCATCATGTTGAGCGCGTTGTGAACCTCGGGCTCGTCGACCGTGATCGGCCGCTCGCCGACCGGACCGAAGAGGTTCTCGCGGCCGCCGAAGTACGCGCCGCCCCACGAGGACATGACCTCGTTGAACGTACAGCAGGCGGTGCCCTCGTAGATGTCCCACTGGGTCGTAAAGCCGTACTCGGCGTCGGCGTTGTCCTTCACGTCGGCGACGATGTGGGACCACTCCTCCCACGTCATCGGCTCGGTCGCCCAGTTCTCACTTTCCGGGTCGTAGCCCGCCTGTTCGACGAGGTCCTTGCGGTACTGCATCGTCGGGAAGTCGGGGAACAGCGGCACCCCGTAGAGGTCGCCCGACGACGGCTCTCGGGCCGTGTCGGTGAACCCGCTGAAGTAGTTCTCGTTGATGTCCGAGAGGAGGTCCTCCGGGAGCGTCTCCGAGAGGTTCTGGATCAGCCCGCGCTGGATGAAGATGTTCACCCAGCCGTTGTCCATCTGGAAGATGTCGGGATCGCTCTGGTCCGCGTTGAGGATGCGGTTGTAGTTCGACCGGACCTCGCCCGTGTCCGAGGCGCTCGGGACCCACTCGATCTCGATGTCGTCTCTGAGACCACCGGCCTCGTGGAGCGCCGTCTTCATCTCCTCGCCGGCCGTCTGGACCGCGGTCGGACCGATCCCCCACTGGATCGTGGTCGTGCCGCCGTCGCCGCCGTCGCCGGTGGTCGTCCCGGTGTCGCCGCCGTCGCCGCCGTCGCCACCACCGACCAGATCCGCGCAGCCGGCGAGTGTCGCCGCGACGCCCGATGCACCGCTGGCTGCGACGAACCGCCGTCGGGAGACACTGCTTCGCTGTCCGTCGTCGTCCGAATGATTATTTGACATCGTCTTTCGTTGAGTTGCAGCCATCCTACTTAAGCGTTGCCGAAAGTTAACCACACCTGTTGTAAACAGAGATTATACACAGTCCTATAGTACATATTTTTTGTTATGATATCGAAGAAGGCAGCTGCTATCCGGCCACCATTTATAAACAACCGGCCTACCGCGGCGAACAGAGACGTTACACGCGAAACTAATTGTTAGTTTCTCTCAGTCGTTAACAGGGGGTGAAAACGGTCGGTAACGAGAGCGTACCGGGCCAGCGATCGGTGAAACGACGGTTCCAGCGTCGAAGCAATGTCCCGAGTGTCTCTCGTGACGACGATGTACTGTCGGCTGTTCTGTGAACGATTTCGCTACTCCGCAGAGACGAATATTTCACGACGTTACTCCAATAGGGTCGTCAGAAAACAACGACGGCGTTCCGTCTCACACTGTCGGCCGCCACTGTGTCGAGCGATGCACGACCCAGCGAGATGGATCACAGATTTACAGCCGGTAGTATCAGTCGTAGCGAACGTCCTCGATCGTGATCTCCGAGGCCTCGACTTCCTCGATCACGGCCCCCCACCCGCCGACTTCGACCGATCCGTCGTCGGTTTCGAGCGTGATGCTCACCCGACCCGCGAGCTGTGACAGCGGGAGTTGCTGGTCGCGGCCGGCAGTCTCGCCCGTGTACCGCACGCGCTCGATCCGACCGTGGAGGGTGACGGTCTCGTGGGTGTCCGTCTCGTATCCCTCGACGGTCGCGACGATCGTCGCGCCCTCCTCCAGCAGCGGATCCACGTCGCGGACGCAGTGACGGAGGTCGACGTACGTCGTCGGCGTCTCCGGCGTCCGGAGCGTGTAGATGGTGTCCCAGATCTCCCAGAGACAGGTGAGGAAGAACCAGTGGAACACGTACGTGTGGGTCCGGTCGCTGACGAGGACACCGTACTCGTTGACCGACTGGCTGTGGGGCGCAAAGCAGGTCCACCGTCGGTCCACGAGCACGAGGAACGGGGAAGGCGTGTCTCGGTGGCGGGCTTCGGTACAGACGCTCGCGAGTGCTTCCTCAGAGGGGAGTCGATCGCCCTCGCGGGTACAGAGGCTGAGTTTGACGTGGACGCCGCGGTCGCGTGCGTCCCCGAGCGCGTCCTTCAGCGAGTGAAACTGGTCGACGTCGACCGCGATCTGGATCTGTTTCTCGGCGTTGTCGATGATCTCGCGGGCGCGGTTCATCACCGTCTCGAACCGCTTGACGATGCTCACCTCGTGTTCGGCGACGGCGGGCTGGTTCCAGCGGTCCTCGATCTCTTCGGCCGCCGAGAGGTACTCGCTGGATCGGGACCGGAGGTCGTCCAGTACCGTCTCCGGGTCGTGGGCGCGTGCCGTGAGACTGTCCTGCTGGTACGTCTCGATGTACCCCTTGGACTCGAGGTCTCGGAGCACGTCGTAGATCCGCGGATCGGGCACGTCACACGCGTCCGCGATGTCGGTCGCCGAGGCGCTCCCGAGTTCGAGCAGGGTCACGTAGGCCTCCGCCTGATACGGAGACAGCCCCGCGTCTTCGAGAACGTCGATGAGATCGTCGTCTTTCATCGTTTGACTGGCGCTTCCGGAGGATGAGTTATATGTTCGTTGTTCTGTACGGCATCCGTTCCCGTGAGTGACACCCCGTTCGGCGGTGAGCCCGCGAGCGGCCGGCGGATTGACGCCGGCTGTCGCTGCTCGCCGTCGATGGGCCCGTCGGCCGCGAGCGACTGGTTGGCCATGCAACTACTAACCACACCAGTTGTTAAAAATATTGGTGGCGGCGGGCAACGTCGACTTCGACAACGCTGAAGCCACTGGCAGCCGTCGATGACTCCATGAGTGTCCTCGGCGCGCTCCGGAATCCGGCACACACCGGCTCGCGGCGCTGTATCCCGTGTACGCTGGTCAACGTCGCGATGCTGTGGCTCGCCGTCAACGTCGTGGTCGTGCTCGGACAGCCCTTCGCGGGGGCCGCCGTCCTCGTCGTCGGACTCGTCGTGATCTGGCTCCGGGGGTATCTCGTCCCCTACACCCCGCAGTTCGCGCCCCGATTGGTCGCGGCGTCACCGATCCCGACGACGTGGTTTCACGACACCAACGAGCCGGGATCGATCGCAGACCGGTCCCGAGACGGGGACCGACTGCTCGGTGAGCTCCGGCGGGCCGGTCTGCTCGACGCCGACGAGGAGCGCGTGTATCTCGATCCCGACTTCGAGGGGCGCTGGCACACCGAGATGGACCGGCTCGCGTCCCAGTCGCTCGACGACCTGGCAGACGAATTGGCGTCGGTACCGAGCGTGCCGTCGGCGCGCCCCGTCGAGCAGGACAGACAGGAGTGGCTCGCCGTCGGCGGACAGACCGCACTCGTCGCTCGCCACGTCGCGATCGCCGAACTCGGTGCCGTCAGCGCGCTCGAACCACACGTCGACGATCCCGCGGACCGCCTCGCGATGGCCAGACCACTCCGGGAGTTCCTCAGCGACTGTCCGGCCTGTGGTACCCCCTTCGATCGATCGTCGGAGGTGTCCTGCTGTGGCGGATACACGAATCCGCGCGAGAAGCCGCGCGAGACGCTCGTCTGCCCGGAGTGTGAGCAGCGGTTCCTGCGGCTCCCCGAGCCAGAGTGACACAGCGGTCCCGCTGACCGGGGCTGTCCGGTCGCGTACGATAGGTGACAGTGTGGATCGTGGCCCCAGACCGCACGACAGCGTGCCGGCGGCGGCCACCGATCCACGGTGGCTACTACAGAACGGTGGCCGGGTTTGGTGTGGGGGGTAACGGCAGATGTAGTGGGGGGAAGGGTGTCTGCCTCCGTCGTTCGGGGGGAGAACGACGGTCTGTGTACCCAGCCGTTCCCGATTAACAGCAGGTGTTGCAAAAGTCTGACGGTCGGAGCCGTCGCTGCGGTGACCGTCGTCGGACGTGGGGAATCCGGGGTCGTCGAGATCCCCTTGGGTATTAATCCCTCCCGCTCAGATGGACCACCATGAAGAACATCGACGATCTGATCGAGAGTGCGGCAGATCTGGCAGAGCACGGCCTTTCGAAGGGCGAGATCGCCGACGAGCTGAACGTCTCTCGGGAGACCGCGAGCTGGCTCGTCGAGCAGAGCGGGAGCGGGACCGACTCGACGAGCGAGCCAAACGGCGGCCCGTACGACATCCACGTCGACTGGAGCACGATCGGCAGGGACAGCAGCCGCCTCGCCGCGGTCGGCTCCGCAATGGCCGACCTCCTGCTCAAGCAGGGCGAAGCGGTCGACCTCGTGATGGGGATCGAGAAGGCGGGCGCGCCCCTGGCGACGACTGTCGCCCGCGAACTCGACGCCGACCTGGGGACGTACGCACCCAGCAAGCACCAGTGGGACGACGACAGCGACCACTCGCTCGACGGCTCGTTCTCCCGGAACTTCGCCCAGATTCGCGGCCGAGACTGCTACGTCGTCGACGACACGATCACCTCCGGGACGACGATGACGGAGACCATCGAGGCGATCCGGAATCAGGGCGGGAACCCCGTCGCCTGTGTCGTCCTGGCCGACAAGCAGGGGCTCGGCGACGTGAAGGGCGTCCCGGTGTACTCGCTGCTGCAGGTCATCCGGGTCGGCTCCGAGGACTAGACGCGGTAGACGGCCGCTTCGTAGGGCCGGAGAGTGGCACCGGAGAGGTCAGTCGGAGACTCGTCGTAGTTCGAGAGGAGACACGCTTCGGGCACCCCGACCGGGAGTTCGACGGACGCTGCGGACCCGGACGTGTTCAGCACGACGACGACGCAGTCGTCCTCGTGGCGTCGCTCGTAAGCGTACACCTGTCGGTCGTCCGGTAGCAGATCGCGGAACTCGCCGTAGATCAGCGTCGGCGTCGACGAGCGCAGATCGATCAGCTCTCGGTAGTACGACAGGACCGAGTCGGGATCGGCTCGCTCGCGTTCGACGTTGACCGTGGAGTAGTTGGGGTTGGCGTCGATCCAGGGCTCGCCGTCGGTAAAGCCCGCGTGGTCGTCGTCGGACCACTGCATCGGCGTCCGCGCGTTGTCGCGGGTGCGGTACTCGACGATCGACCTGACCGCGTCGTACTCGCAGTCGCGCTCTGCCATCAGCTCGCGGGCGTGGTTGATCGCGTCGACGTCACGGAGGTCCTCGATCGTCGGAAACGGCGCGTTCGTCATCCCGAGCTCCTGGCCCTGGTAGACGAACGGCGTGCCCCGGAGCGTGAGCACGAACGTCCCCAGCATCGTCGCCGACTCCCGGCGGTACTCGTCGGGGTCGCCGTAGCGAGAGACGACGCGGGGCTGGTCGTGGTTCTCCCAGTAGAGCGCGTTCCAGCCGTCGTCGGCGAGTTCGGTCTGCCAGCGGTCCGTGATCGCCTTGAGCTCGGTTAAGTCCCACTCGCCGACCGACCAGCGCCCGTCGTCTCCGTAGTCGAGTTTCGTGTGCTGGAAGTGAAAGGCCAGGTCCAGCGGGCCGTCGGCCCCTGCGTAGGTCCGCGCCTGTTCGACGGTCAACTGGGGCATCTCGCCGACGGTCAGCCCGTCGTAGTTCGACAGGACGCGCTCTTCGAGTTCCACGAGGTAATCGAGCAGTTCGGGTCCGTCGACGAAGTGCTCGGAGCCGACCCACTCGCTGTCGGGGTCGCCGTCCGGGAGCCCCGCGGCCTTCGAGAGGAGGTTGATCACGTCCATGCGGAAGCCGTCGATCCCCTGCTGAAACCACCAGTCGACGATCTCGTAGACGGCTTCGCGAACGTCTTCGTTGGCCCAGTTCAGATCTGGCTGACTCGTATCGTAGAGGTGGAGGTACTGCTCGTCCCGGACCGCGTCGTGTTCCCACGCCGATCCGCCGAAAAAGGAGTCCCAGTTGTTCGGTGGCCGGCCGTCGTCGGTGTCTCGCCAGTGGTAGAAATCCTCGTACTCCGGATCGCCGCGTCGCGATCGCTGGAACCACTCGTGGTCGACCGACGTGTGGTTGACCACGAGATCCATCACGAGGCGCATGTCGCGGGTGTGGATCTCGTCCAGCAGTCGACGCCAGGTGTCCATGTCGCCGAACGTCTCGTCGATCGACCGATAGTCGCTGATGTCGTAGCCGTTGTCACGCTGGGGCGAGTCGTAGACGGGGTTGAGCCAGATGACGTCGACGCCGAGATCGGCGACGTAGTCTAACTTCTCGATGATACCTTGCAGATCACCGATCCCGTCGCCGTCCGCGTCGTAGAAGCTGCGGGGGTAGATCTGGTAGACGACCGCCTCTTTCCACCAGGTGCGTTCCTGTGCCATACGAGAACCACTAGAGAGTGCCTACTTAGACCTTTGCAAGAGATACAACAGCAGTTGTAAACGGATCTCGGCCGGGTGCTACAGGTAGAGTACGTCGTGGCGGTCGAGAGTCAGGTCGGCCCCGACGGCCGAGACCGTCGTCCGAGGCCACTCTCCGGTCACCGAGATGGGCTCGACGCTCTCGTCGGTGACCAGATGCGTGTCCTCGCTCTTTGCCCCCTGGACCGTCGGATTCCACGAGTACGCCATCGGCAGGAACACCGGCGCGTCGTGGGTCGGCGTCGCGATCCACTCGCGACCGGCGAAGCCGGCCGCACCGCCCTGGTGGTGGTTCTCCCACTCGCCGGACCAGCCGAGTTGGGCGTAGGCGTCCTGAACCGCCGCGAACACGTCGCCAGCAGTCCCGCCCTCGCGGCCGACGCGCTGGGTCGCCGCCAGCGCCGTGGTCTCGACGCGGGCGGCGTCGTCGGTCCGTTCGGCCAGCCACTCTGGGGCGTCGAAGGCGATCGTCCGGGAGGTACTGACGAAGAGCCCGTCCCGCATCGCCGTGATGCTCGCCAGCGCGTAGTCGCCGAGTTCCGTCTCCGTCGACGTGTAGTGTCGGTACACGGGCGCGCGCTCGCTCCCGCCGACGAGGACGACCGGTGCCCAGATCCCCTCGGCTTCGAGCTCGCGGTGGATGTCGGCCGTGATCTCCCGTTCGGTCGCGTCGGTGGTTGCGTCGCGCAGGACGCCCTCGAACGCTCTCGTCGCGTCGGCGGCCAGCGAACGGTACTGCTCGATCTGGTCGGCCGTCAGGGGCTGTCGAAGATCACGCGCTTGGACGCTGTCGAACCCGTCGACGTCGAAGTCGGCGGCCGCGGGCTGCGGGCTGTGTGCGCGGATCGCGTCGGCGACGCCGTCCTCGTACCACCCGACGGTCTCGACGGGCACGTCACCGACCTCCTCGTCGATCAGCCGCTGACCCTCGATGTTGTTCGTCACGACGATCCGCTCGTCGCCGTCGTAGCCGACCGCGGCGATCCCGATGTCGGTCGCCCGGTCGACGATGTTGTTCCCGCCGCCGGTGAGCCACGCGAAGGAGTTGGGCCGTGCGAACCAGACCGCTTCGAGCCCCTCCCGTTCGAGGTAGTCGTCCAGCCGATCGAGCAGCGGCGCGACGGTCACGTCGGTCATGCGACGCTCACCCACTCGCCGCGCTCGTCACTGCGCTCGATCGCGTCGAGGACCCGCTGGGCGCGGAGCCCGTCCTCGAAGCTCGGTTCGTAGTCGGTGCCGTCCCGGACGGCGGTGAGGAACTCGTAGTTCTCGTGAACGAAGGTGTGTTCCCAACCGAGGACGTGACCCGGCGGCCACCAGTGGTCGACGTATGGATCGTCGGCGTCGGTCACCAGGATCGTCTCGAAGCCGCGGTTGTCAGCGCGCTTGAGCTCCAGTTCGTTGAGGCGTTCGAGGGAGAACCGCAGACTCCCCGCCGACCCCTCGATCTCGATCGTGTGGTCGTTCTTGTGCCCGTTCGAGAAGCGCGACCCCTCGAGCGTGCCCATCGCGCCCGACTCGAACTCGACCTGCGCGCTGTAGGCGTCGTCGACGGTGACGTCACGAGTGTCGTCACTCCCTTCGACCGGGCGCTCGTCGACGAACGTCCGGAGATGGCCGCTGAGCCGTTCGATGTCGCCCGCGGTGTCGCCGAGCAGGAAGTGCGCGAGGTCGACCGTGTGCGCGCCCAGGTCGCCCAGCGCGCCGCTGCCGGCCATCTCCTCGTCGTTGCGCCAGCTCCAGGGGGCCTCGGGATCGACGAGCCAGTCCTGGAGGTAGCGCCCGCGGAAGTGGTGGATCTCGCCGAGTTCGCCGTCGTCGATCAGATTGCGCGCGTACCGGAGTGCCGGCACGAAGCGGTAGTTGAACGCCGTCCCGGCGGTGACGCCCGCCGCGGCGTCGGCCATCGTTTCGGCCGCGGCGAGCGTGGGCGCGAGGGGTTTCTCACAGAAGACCGGCGTGCCCGCTTCCAGTGCCGCGATCGAGGGCTCGGCGTGGACGTGGTTCGGTCCGAGGTTGTAGAACACGTCGACCTCGTCGACCACCTCGCGCCAGTCCGTCGCGGTCCGATCGAAGCCGAGCGTGTCGGCGGCGTCGGCGAGCGCCGCCTCGTCGCGGCCCACCAGCACGTCGCGGTTCGTCTCCGGTGCGTCCTCGAAGAACATGGGCAGGCGGTCGAGCGCGTTCGAGTGGGCCTTGCCCATGAACCGATAGCCAAGAATACCGATGTCGAGTGTCACACTCGGGGTTCGCCCCCTGGCCAGTATAGTTCTTGTCCTCGGACACGCCAGAGGGCGACGACGGGCGCTACAGGAAGTCGTCGACGTCGACGCCGCCGTCGCTGGTGGCCCCGCCGCTGTCACCGCCGGGGAGCAGCTCCGCGACTGCCGAGGCGAAGGCGTTGAGCCCGCGGGTCTGGTACCAGACCGTGCCCGGTCCGGTGAACTCGAAGACGAGCCCCTCGCCGCTGAGCAACGTCGACTTGATCCCGCCCGGACGCCGCGCGTCGAAGTCGACCGAGCCGTCCCAGGCGACGACGTTCTCGTTGTCGACGTGGTAGGTCTCGCCGGCCCCGAGCTCGATCGATTCGAGGCCGCCGAAGGCCTCGACGAAGACGGTGCCGGTGCCTTCGAGGGTCAGGGGCGTGATGCTGGCCCCGGCGAGCATCGACTTGAGGCCGCCGAACTCGGTCTCGATCGAGATCGACGGCTCGGAAGCCAGCCACGCGCCGTCGACCGCGTAGATGGTCTCGTCGGACAGTTCGTACTGCATCACGTCGCCGGGCGTGGGCGGGGCGAGCGTGACCGTTCCGGTGCCACCCGTCGCGGTGAACTCGTTGGCGAAGAAGGATTCGCCACCGAGCATCGACTTCGCGGAGCTGAGCAGCCCCTCGTTGCTCGTCGTCGTGTCCATCGAAATGTTGGAGGAGTGAGTCGTCATCGCACCGGGCTCGGCGAGGATCGTCTCGCCGCTGCCGAGTTCGACGACGACGTGCGTGTAGGACGGGCGGTGTGTGAGTTCGAACTCCATCGTATCACCTGGGGCGGGGTTCACAGAGAGCTACAATAAGCGTGCCGCCGGAGAGGACGGTCCAGCGGTTCCCAGCGACACGAGGGACTTCGGCGAGCTACACCCAGTGTGCCTGGCCGGGCGTCGTCTCGAAGATCACGTCGTCGAGGAGGGCGACGGCCTTCTCCAGGCCCTCGGTGGCAGAGGTCAGCGAGTCCTCGTGTTCGATCGAGAGTGCGCCGTCGTATCCCACCATCCGGAGCGTCGAGACCACGTCACGCCAGTGGTCTTCCCCGTGGCCGTAGCCGACCGAGCGGAACAGCCACGAGCGCTCCAGTTCGTCGGTGTAGGCGGTCGTATCGAGCACGCCCCGCGTGCGGGCCCGTTCCTCGTAGACTTTCGTGTCCTTCGCGTGGAAGTGGTGGATGGCGTCGCGTTCGCCCAGCAGTCGGATCGCGTCCGTGATCGAGATGTCCTGCCAGTACAGGTGGGAGGGGTCGAAGTTCGCGCCGACGTACTCGTTGGTCATCTCGCGCAGGTCCAGCAGCCCGTGGGGCTCGTAGACGAGCATGTTGGGGTGCATCTCGATAGCGATCTGCACGTCGTGGTCGGCCGCGTGCTCGGCCAGCTCGGACCAGTAGTCGACGGCCAGTTCCCACTGGTACTCCAGGGCCTCGGCGTGTTCGTTCGGCCACGGCGCGGTGATCCAGTTGGGGACCGTGCCGGCGTCGCTCCCCGCCGGCAGCCCGGAGAAACACGTCACGGCGTCGACCCCGAGCTGGTCGGCCAGCGTGATCGCCTCGCGGAGTTCGGTGTCGGCGCGGGCCGCGCGCTCGTCGTCCGGGTGCAGCGGGTTGTTGTGCGTCGCGAGCGCGCTGACTCGCATCTCGTACTCGTCGAGCAGGGCGTGTAGCTCGGCCTGTGCGTCCTCGTCGTCGAGGTACTGGTCGCGTGGCAGGTGGTCGTCGCCGGGGAAGCCACCACAGCCGAGCTCGACGGCGTCGACGCCGATGGCGTCGAGATAGGAGAGCGCGTCTTCGAGAGACTGGTCACCCAGCGGGACAGTGAGTACACCTACGTCCATGAGCGAGTTTACAATGGTCGTTGTAATAAAACCCTGGCGACGGGGTCACGCGGCCGGCGTCACTCCTCGATGGAGTAGCGGTCGAACAGCGTCGAGAGCTGCTGAGAGCGCATGGACAGCATCTTGACGTTGACGTACATCTCGCCGAGCGCGAGGTTCTGCTCTTCGGCGACGGCGGCGACGTGTTCGGCCTCTTCGACGTTCTCGCGGGACGTTTCGGCGGCGTCGTCGGCGATGGACGCGACCTCCTCCGAGCTGGCGGCCTGGTCGTCGGACGCGTCGCTGATCTCCTTGACGCCGCTGGAGGTCCGCTGGACGTGCTCCATGATCGACTCCAGCGATTCGAGGTTCTCCTCGACGGTCGTCCGTCCCTTCTCGACGGAGCCCTGCATCGCCTGGATCTCGTCGGCCGCCTGCTCGGTCTGATCCTGAATCTCGTCCATCAGGCTCTCGATCTGGTTGGTCGCGTCTTTGGTCTGTTCGGCCAGGGACTTGACCTCGTCTGCGACGACGCCGAAGCCGTTGTTGTTCGCTCCCGAAGAGGCGTGTGCGGCCTCGATGGAGGCGTTCAGTGCGAGGATGTTGGTCTGCTCGGCGATGTCGTCGATGAGGTCAACGATCTGACCGACCTCGTCCATCTGATCGTTGAGTTCCTCGATCGACTCGACCACGTCCTCCGTTCGCTCCGAAGTCTCGTCCATCGCTTCTCGGGCCTCGCGGCCGGACTCGATCCCCTCGACGGTGCGCTTTTCGGTCTTGTCGGCCATCTCGGCGACCTCGTTCGAGGAGGCCGCGATCTCCTCGATCGTTGCCGACATCTCGCCCATCTCGTCGCTGATCTGCGAGATCTGCTCGTGTTGTTCGTAGAACACGTCGGCGATCTCCTGGACCGACTCCGCGACGTTGCTGCTCGCGTCCTTGACTGCCTGGGTCGCTGCGGTGACCTGCTCGCTGGAGCCCGCGACGTCCCCGGCGAAGTCGCCGCCGGCACGGATCGTCTGCTCGAACGTCTCGGCCATCTCGTTGTACTCCGTGCCGAGTTCGTTCAGCGCGTCCGACGGCGTGTCGGTGGCCATCCGCCGTCCCAGTCGGCCCTCGCTGGCTGCGTCGAGAATCTCGCAGCTCTGCGCGATGTAGTCGTCCAGTTCTTCGATCGTCGCGGCGTTCTGTGCGGCGACGCCGCCGTCGGGCGCGGCGGCCGCCTCGCCCGCGGTCTCTGGAAGCGAGGACCGGGCCGTTTCGAGTTCGTCTCGGATCGACTGAAGCTCCGCTTCGAGCGTCGACCGGCGTGATTCGATCGTCTCCGTCTCGGCCCTGAGAGCCTCGACCTCGTCGGTCAGATCGTGCAGCCGTCCGGACAGTCGCCGGACGGAGTAGACGCCAGCCCCACCGGCAGCGACGACGCCCAGCACCGCCAGCGGGACGTACAGACCGCTCGGTGCGACGGCGGCGAGGAGTATCTGATACAGTGCGTGACAGAACTGTCCGCCGACGGCGAGTCCGACACCCCGTTTCGAAGTGAGTTCATTCATCATGGGCGACACGTTTTCGGGAGAGTTCTCTCGGCCCGACACATGGTCTTGTGTCACATACATCGTCGGGTATAAAGTGATGTATGGTCCCATTTCAGGCGCTGATAATTCTGCCGACCGTCGGCGTGGACGCTGGGGAAACTCGATGGAATACCTTTTTACTGATTCGTCGGAACGTTCGGACATGGGAAACGACATCGATTACGCGGATCTGCACGACCCGAACGCGGAGTACACGATGCGAGAACTGTCCGCCGAGACGATGGGTGTCACCGCCAAACGCGGCGGCGGCCGCGACGTCGAGATCACGGACGTTCAGACGACGATGGTCGACGGCAACTTCCCGTGGACGCTCGTACGTATCTACACCGACGCGGGCGTCGTCGGCACCGGTGAGGCCTACTGGGGAGCCGGCGTGCCGGAACTCATCGAACGGATGAAGCCGTTCGTCATCGGCGAAAACCCGCTGGACATCGACCGCCTCTACGAGCACCTCGTCCAGAAGATGTCCGGCGAGGGCTCCGTCGAGGGGATCACCGTGACCGCGATCGCGGGGATCGAGATCGCGCTGCACGACCTCGCCGGCAAGATCCTCGAAGTGCCGGCCTACCAGCTGCTCGGTGGCAAGTACCGCGACGAGGTGCGCGTCTACTGTGACTGTCACACCGAGGAAGAGGCGGACCCGGACGCCTGTGCCGACGAGGCCCGCCGCGTCGTCGACGAACTCGGGTACGACGCCCTGAAGTTCGACCTCGACGTGCCCAGCGGCCTAGAGAAAGATCGCGCGAACCGCCACCTCCGGCCGGGCGAGATCCGCCACAAGGCCGAGATCGTCGAGAAGGTCACGGAGGAAGTCAAAGACGAGGCCGACGTGGCCTTCGACTGCCACTGGACGTTCTCCGGTGGCTCCGGAAAGCGACTGGCCGACGCCATCGAGGAGTACGACGTGTGGTGGCTCGAAGACCCCGTCCCGCCGGAGAACCTCGAAGTGCAGGAAGAGGTCACCAAGTCCACGAAGACGCCGATCACCGTCGGTGAGAACCGCTATCGAGTCACCGAGGAACGCCGCCTGATCGAGAACCAGGCCGTCGACATCATCGCGCCCGACCTCCCGAAGGTCGGCGGCATGCGCGAGACCCAGAAGATCGCCGACGTGGCCAACCAGTACTACATTCCCGTCGCGATGCACAACGTCTCCTCCCCGATCGCGACGATGGCGAGCGCCCACGTGGGCACCGCTATCCCGAACTCCCTCGCCGTCGAGTACCACAGCTACGAGCTGGGCTGGTGGTCGGATCTGGTCGAGGAGTCCGTCATCGAGAACGGCTACATCGAGATCCCCGAAGCGCCCGGCCTCGGCCTCACGCTGGACATGGACGCCGTCGAGGAACACATGGTCGACGGCGAGACGCTGTTCGACGAAGCGTAACGAAGTGGAGCCCCATCCAGCTCGATAGACGAGTCAGCGAGTCTCTGGGCGTTCGATCCGGCCGAGTAGGCGGATGGAACCGGCGAGTCTCCGATTCGACTCGTTCGACGAAGCGTAGCGAGCTTCGTCGGGCTCGCTGAGCTTTGCGCAGCGGTGTTCGACGATCCGTAGTGGAGTGATCCGGATCGAAATGTCGTGGGATCGACATCTACATGTAGTCGAGAGTGATAGCTGCAGGTAATGTCGACGAGCAATCAGTTCGACGAGTGGGCGACATCGGGGCAGGAGCGTGAGATGGAAGACCACCACTGGCACACGGCAAAGCGGGCGCTCGCCCGGATGCCTGTCGAGGCCGGGGACACGGTGCTCGACCTCGGGACAGGGTCCGGGTACGCGCTGCGAGCGTTGCACGAAACGAAAGCCATCGACCGCGGCATCGGTCTCGACGTGAGTCGAGAGATGGCCTCGACGGCGAGCGATCACACGGACACCGGCGCGCTCGACTTTGCGGGAGGCGATTGCCACCAGTTGCCTCTCGCCGCCGACAGCGTCGATCACGTCTGGAGTATGGAGACGTTCTTCTTCGCCAGGCAGCCGATTTCCGTCCTCGAAGAGATCCGACGAGTCCTTCGCCCCGGAGGGACCTTCTTCTGTGCGGTGAACTTCTACGAGGAGTCCGAGCAATCACACCGCTGGCGAGACCGGATCGACGCTCCGATGTCGCTTTGGAGTCGTGCGGAGTACCGGTCGCTGTTCCGCGAGGCCGGCCTGCACGTCGCCACGCAGGACACGATCCCGGACGAAGAAATCGAGATCCCACCCGCGGAAGCATTCCCGACCGAGGAGTGGGAGACGCGAGCGGCGATGGTCGACCGGTATCGGACCTGGGGGACACTCTTGACCGTTGGTGTGGCACCGTAATCGGTGACGTTCGTCCAGGGCCGGGTCAGTATCTTTTTGCGCGGCCCTGCCCCACTCTCGGCCATGGTTTCGGAGCTGTTCGACCCCGACGCGTGGGTGGAGATCGACCGGTTCGACTTCTCGGACATCACCTATCACCGCGCCAGAGAGACCGGCGCGGTCCGGATCGCCTTCGACCGTCCCGAGGTCCGCAACGCCTTCCGCCCGGAGACCGTCGACGAACTCTCGACGGCGCTGGATCACGCAAAGCGCCTGACCGACGTGGGCTGTGTGCTCCTGACGGGCAACGGTCCCTCGGAGAAGGACGGCGGCTGGGCGTTCTGTTCCGGTGGGGATCAGTCGATTCGGGGAGAGTCGGGCTACGAGTACAGCGAGTCGCCACGCGACTCGGAACAGTCGAACGGGGAGGGGACCGACCCGCGAGACGATGCGGACGAAAATATCGCGTCCGACGAGCCCTCGCTCGACGAGTTTCGCGAGGACGCCCCCGACAACGTCGGCCGACTCCACATCCTCGAAGTGCAGCGCCAGATTCGCCACATCCCCAAGCCCGTCGTCGCCGTCGTGCCGGGGTGGGCCGTCGGCGGCGGCCACTCGCTGCACGTCGTCTGTGACATGACCATCGCCAGCGCCGAGCACGCGAAGTTCCTCCAGACGGATCCCGACGTGGGGAGTTTCGACGGTGGCTTCGGCTCGGCGTACCTCGCCAAGCAGGTCGGCCAGAAGAAGGCCCGAGAGGTCTTCTTCCTCGGGAAGACCTACGACGCTGCCGAGGCGGCCGACATGGGGATGGTCAACGAGGCCGTCCCCCACGAGGAACTGGAGGCGACGGCACTGGAGTGGGCCGAGCGGATGAACGGCAAGTCACCGACGGCGATGCGGATGCTGAAGTACGGCTTCAACGCGACCGACGACGGGATGGTCGGCCAGCAGGTGTTCGCCGGTGAGGCGACGCGGCTGGCGTACATGACCGACGAAGCCCAGGAGGGGCGGGACGCGTTCAACGAGGGGCGGGACCCGGACTTCGACGACTACCCCTGGCACTACTGACACTGTCGGCTGAAATCTGTGAAATTTCGCCGCCCGACGCGGGTCGGCGATCTAGAACAGCGCCAGCCCGACGCTGTAGGGCCAGGCGACCGCACCGAGGGCCGCGAACGCGAACGCGCCGCCGGCACCGAACAGGTTCTTCAGGAAGCTCGTCATCTCGTTTTGCCGTTCTTCGGGGTCGTCCATCGACCAGAAGTCGTGCATGGTAACGCCCGACAGCAGCAAGAACAGCCCGAGCGCGAAGCCAGACACCACCGGGAACGCGCCGACGGCGATCCCCGCGCCCGCGAACAGAAGCAGGCCGCCCGAACCGACGACCGAGAGCTTCGGGGCCGGCAGGCCCTTGAACTGAGCGTAGCCGACCATGTCCGCCGTGTTCGTGAAGTGGTTCACGCCCATGAACGCGAGGACGCCGCCAAAGAGGAGGCGTGCGAGCAAGAACAGCTCGCCACTGCCGGCGCTGGCGAAGAGTTCCGACTGAAGCGGGATCATGCGACCACCCTGTCTCGACGTTTCGTGAAGTTAGCTACTTTCATCACGTTACCAGCTACGGCGGTGCCGTATATATCGATTTGGCGACATTGCAGTTACCGGGTGACATCCGTGTCACGAGGGCGTGTCGCGCCGCGAAGCCACCCCCCAGCCGTGGCGCTCCCGACTCGATCGAACCGCAGTCGCTTTGGGCCTCCCAGCCCGAGTACGGAGCAATGAGTACGGCGACGGCGGACGTGTCCAAACGGAGAGCCTGGGTGATGGCCGCCCGCCCGCAGACGTTGCCGGCCGGTTCGGCACCCGTGATCGTCGGGGCCGGACTGGCACTCCACGACGGCGTGTTCGCGTCGCTTCCGTGGCTGGCAGCGCTGGCGGGGGCGCTGCTCCTCCAGATCGGGACGAACTTCGCGAACGACTACTACGACGCGGTCAACGGGGCAGATACGGACGACCGAGAGGGCTTTACGCGAGTGACCGCGGGCGGTCTCATCCCCGCCCGACAGGTCAAGTACGCGATGGCCGCCACGTACGGACTCGCGGTGGTCGTCGGCGTCTACCTCGTCGCGGTCGGTGGCGTGCCGATCCTCGTCGTCGGCCTGACGAGCATCGCCGCCGGGATCCTCTACACCGGCGGCCCCTACCCCTACGGCTATCGGGGACTGGGCGATCTGTTCGTGTTCGTCTACTTCGGCGTCGTGGCCGTCACCGGCACCTACTACGTCCAGGCGGTGGCCACCAGCGATGTCGGCCTGTTCCCGACGTGGCTCCCCCCCGAGGTCGGCCTCGCGACGGCGGTGGTGGCAAGCCTCCCCGCCGCGGGCCTCTCGACGGCGATTCTCGTCGTGAACAACATTCGCGACCGCGAGACCGACGCCGAGGCCGGCAAGCGAACGCTCGCAGTCATGTTCGGCTACCGCTTCAGCCGACTGGAGTTCCTGGCGCTCGTGGGGATGGCCTACGTCGTCCCGATCGGCTTCGCTCTCGACGACGCGTTCGGCCTCCCGGCGCTGGCCCCGCTGCTCTCGCTGCCGCTCGCGGCCTCCGTGTCGAAGACGGTCCTTCGTCGCACCGACGGTGAGGCGCTCAACCCGGCCCTCGAACGGGTCGGTCAGACGGTGTTCGTCCACTCGGTACTGTTCGCCCTCGGCCTCGCACTGACAGCATGACACTGAACCGATTCACACTCCCGCTGACGACGCCGCTGTCGACTGCTCACGGCCGGATCGAGTCCCGGGAGGGATTCGTCGTCGGATTCGAGCACCGCGGAACCGTCGGCGTCGGCGAGGCGACGCCGTTGCCCGGCTGGACGGAGTCGCTCGACGACTGCGAGGCGGCGCTGACGACGGCCCTAGAGACCTACGCGGAGCGTGGCCACAGCGCGGCGCTGTTGGAACTGGACGCGGCGACGGTGCCGGCGGCGCGCCACGGCGTCGCGACGGCGTTGCTCGACGCCGACGCCCGCGCCGACGGCGTGTCCCTCGCCCGCTGGTTCGATCCGGACGCCGGGACCGGTTCGGTACCGGTGAACGCGACGGTCGGCGACGGGAGCGTCGAGGAGACGACGCGGGCGGCCAGAGCGGCGGTCGACGACGGGTTCGACTGCCTGAAGCTGAAAGCCGGCGTCCGCTCGGTCGCAGACGACGTCGAGCGCGTGCGGGCGGTCCGTGCTGCCGTCGGAGACGACGTGACGATCAGAGTCGACGCCAACGGCGCGTGGGACCGAGACAGCGCCCGCCGGGCGTTCGAGGCGTTCGCCCCGCTGGGCGTCGCCTACGTCGAGCAACCGCTGCCGGCCACCGATCTCGACGGCCACGCAGCCCTCGGGAACGAGACCGTCGGCGTTGCCATCGACGAGGGCTTTTGCGAGCACACGGCCGCAGCGGTGTTGGCCACCGACGTCGACGCCGTGATCCTCAAGCCGATGGTGCTTGGCGGCCCCGGCAACGCCCACACGATCGCGATGCGGGCCCGAGAGTCGGGTATCGAGCCGATAGTGACGACGACGATCGACGCCGCCGTCGCACGGGCGGCTGCGGTCCACGTCGCGGCCGCGATTCCGGCCGTCGAACCCTGCGGGCTCGCGACCGCCGACGCGCTCGCAGACGACCTGACGGACAATCCGGCTCCGGTGAACGACGGCCGCATCGCCGTCCCCGAGGGCGACGGTCTCGGCATCGATCCCGAGGAGGTCGGATGGTGAGACTGCCCGGTCCCGAGGAGTGGCCAGTCGAGAACCCGCTCCCCGAACGGTCGAACGACCTGTTGCGCGAGCGTGCCAGGGCGACCCCCGACGCGACGGCGCTGATCGACACGGACGGCGGGGACACGTGGACCTACGCGGAGTTCGACAGCCGAGTCGAGGCGTGGCGTGGCGGGCTGGCGGCGCTCGTCGACGAGCCAGCGCCCCGGATCGGGCTCGTGCTCCCGACGGGACCGGCGTTCGCGACGGCGCTGTTCGCGATCGCCCGCCAGAACGGTGTCGCAGTGGCGCTGAACGTCCGCGAGGCGACCGAGACCGTCGCGCGCCAGGCCACCACGGCGGGTGTCGATGCGGTGCTCTGTTCGCCCGCCACCGAGTCGACGGCCCGCGCGGTCGCCCCTTCGGATGCCACCGTCTGTTCGATCGCGGAGCCGTCGTCCGAAGACGTGAGACGCCTCGAACCGACCGAACCCGTCGGGCCGCCCGCCGAAGCCGACGCCAGTACCGATCGGCTCGTCCTCTTTACCTCCGGGACGACCGGCACACCGAAAGGGGTCCGGCTGACGCGGGGGAACCTCGTCGCCAGCGCCGTCGGCTCGGCCCACCGACTCGGCGTCTCGGCGAGCGACCGCTGGCTCGTCTGTCTGCCGATGTACCACATGGGCGGGCTGGCCCCGCTCGTCCGCTCGACGCTGTACGGCACCACGACAGTGCTACAGCGGTCGTTCGACCCGAGCGAGACTGCACGCGTCCTCTCGGCGGCGTCGATCACCGGCGTCTCGCTGGTCCCGACGATGCTCACGCGGCTCCTCGACGAGGGGTGGCGGCCGGCCGACGGGCTCCGGTTCGTCCTGCTCGGCGGGGCACCCGCACGGCCGGCGCTGATCGAGCGCTGCAGGGACGCCGGGGTGCCAGTGTACCCCACCTACGGAACGACGGAGACGGCGTCACAGATCACGACCGCGACGCCGGCAGCGGCCTTCGCCCGGCCCGAGACCGTCGGCCGCCCCCTCGACGGCACGTCTGTCGCCGTCCTGAACGACGGCGATCCGTGCCAGCCCGGCGAAGTGGGCGAACTGGTCGTCTCGGGACCGACGGTGACGCCGGGCTACCTCGACGAGAGCCAGACGGCAGACGCCTTCGACGAGTGGGGGTTCCGGACGGGAGATCTGGGCTACCGCGACGACGACGGCCGCTGTTTCGTCGTCGGCCGCGTCGACGACATGATCGTGACCGGCGGCGAGAACGTCCGCCCGGCACGCGTCGCACGCACCATCGAGCGACTGTCGGCCGTCGAAACCGCGGCGGTCGTCGGCGCTCCGGACGAGGAGTGGGGCCAGCGCGTGGCCGCAGCGGTGGTCCCCGCGACGGACGAACTCACCGCTCCTGCGGTGATCGAGGCAGTCGCGGACGATCTCGCGGACTTCGCCGTCCCGAAGACCGTCACGCTGGTCGATGCACTGCCCAGGACACAGTCGGGGACGGTCGACAGAGAACAACTGCGAGACCTGCTGGGCCGGTCGGAGAACGACTAGTCGCGGATCCGGACGATCCCGCCAGCGAACACCTGATCGTTGGGGACGACGTACTCTTCGCCCTCGCTCTCGATGTGAGTGACGAAGATGTCGACCTCCTGGACGATACCACGCTGGCCCTGGATACGGACCTCGTCGCCGATGCTGTACGGCTGGCTGAGAACGAGATACACGCCCGCAGCCCCGGCCGACAGCAGCTGTTTGAACGCCAGTCCGCCGAGGAACACGAGACCGAACGCGTAGGCGGCGAGCACGATCAACAGTGCCTCCGTCGCGACCCCGAGCTGGCCGAGCGCGACGAGTCCGGCCAGAAAGATGATGCTGTACTTGACCAGTTCGGGGAGCAGTTCCGCCTCCGGCAGCTTGATGCTCCGGAACTTCTCGCTGACCGAGAGCTTCGCCTTGTCTCCGGCGATGAGCCCGATCATGAGGGCAAACAGCGCCACGAAGAGGTTCGGCAGGTAGGCGACGAACGGGGACCACAGCGACACGTCCCGGAACCGCTGTGAGACGGCCCCCGCGAGCATCATCGCGGCGATGTAGAGCGAGATGCCGACGAGGGTGGCGATCAGCCCGACGGTCGACGTTCCGAACCGCTGGGCCGTCCGCTCGAACGCCGTCCCCTCGACGGCCTCGTCGATGCCGGCGTCGCTGAGGAAGTAGTGCATGTACCGCCACGCGAGATACGCCAGCAACACCCCGAGAACGAGGATACTGATCGCGACCGCCGTCACGGCCTCACGCGAGAACAGACTGCGGACGATCGCCGGCCAGTCGAGCTGCATCAGTACTCCTCCGGATCGACCTCGAGTATCAACTCACCGCTCTTGAACGCCCGGACGAGTCCGTCACTCTCCGAGAGGACGATCGCGATGGCGTTGGTGTCTCGGGTGACCGCACCGGCAGCCATGTGGCGAGCGCCCAGTCCTTTCGGAATGTCGACGCCCTCGGCGGACGGTTCGAGGTACCGGTAGGCCGAGACGATCTTGCCACCATCAGAGATGACGAAGGCCCCGTCGAGCCGGGAGAACTCCTTGAGCATCACGTTGACGATCGGATCGCCGACGTGGACGTGGGACTTCTCGAAGGGATTGTACGACAGCGGGCGGGACTTGTTCATCACCTTCCCGGCGTCGCCGACGACGAACAGCGCGCCCACCGGCTTGCCCTTCTGTCCTTTCTTCCCGAGTTCGACGGCCACGTCCAGTACGTCGTTGATGACCGACGGCTCCGCCCGGGAGTTGACGAACAGCCCGTAGACGCCGGAGGGCGAAAACTCGGCGACCTGGACGCGAACGATCGAATCCGGCGTGTCGTCGAACACGTCTCCGATACAGACCACGTCGGCGTCCTCCTCGACGTACTCCTGTTCGAGCGCACCTTCGACACCGAAGCGGATCCGGTCGGCCATGTCGGTGAACTCCAGGGGCAACTCGACGAACGTCTCCGCGTCGACCGTGTTTTCGGGAGCGATTACCACGACCTCGGTGTCGTCGTCCTCGAACGACTGGTACAGCGACGCGCTCGGAGAGAACAGAAACACCGCGTCGGTGTCGGCGACGATGTCGTCGAGGAACTCGCGCAACGCGCTCATCGTTTCTCTTTTACTGGGGTGCGTCAAAAAGGTTTGCTGGCCGTCAGACGCGCGTCAGATGGCTGTCCGCCGTCAAGGCTCGAACGCGAGGTCGTCGGCGATCGCAGCGATCCGATCCCGAACCACCGCCGGATCGAGTTCGGCCCGATCGGCCAGCGCCAGCGCACCGCCCATCCCGACGCCCTCCTTGGCCTCGCCCGCGACGAACCGCTCCATCGCGACGTGGTCTGCCCGATCGAACGCCGGATCGGTCACCGTCAGGTCGAGGTCGAGATCCGCCGCCAGTCCGCGAACGTCGGCCGAGGGATCGTCGTCGACGAAAGACGTGGTCGCCAGCGACAGCGGCCCCTCGATGCCGACGTGGCGCAAGAGCGCGCCCACGGTCGCCAGCTGGGTCCCGCCGGCCAGCGTCACCGCTCGCCCGGTCTCGATCGCCCCGATCGCGACCCCCGCGGCGACGGCCAGTACCGGATCGCCCATCCGGCGGACAGCCCGCTTTGGCTGGTCGGCCGCCGCGCCGGGCTCCAGCGCACTCGCGGTCAGTCCCTCCTCGACGACGGACTCCTTCTGATCGATCGGGTTCTCTGGAAGCGACGAAGAGACCACGCCGCGCTCGCCAAGCGCCCGCAGGACGCCGAGTGCCGTCGTCGTCCCCCCCGGAATCGTCTCGCCGATCACGACCTCGTCGGCGGGCAGCGAGCGGCCGAACTGCCGGGCCGCCTCGAACGCGCCCGGTGCCGACGGCACCGGGTCCTGTTCGCGAACGTCTCGGCCCGGCCTCGCGCCGACCGTCACCGTCGGCGCACCGCTCGGCTCGGCGAGCCCGCCGTCGACCACAGTCACGTCCAGGTCCAGTAACTCGACGACCGCACGCGTGACGACGGCGGGCGTGAGACAGCCGGTCGGGCTCTGAGGGACCGCTGGCGCTCGCACGACATCGCCGTAGCGCACGATCTCGGCGTCGGCAGCGGGTGTGTGTGCCAGCAGCGATTCGTCGGCCCCGGCCGCAGAGATACCGTCGATCTCGGCCGTCCGTGTCGAACCAGCGACGAGGACCAGTCGCATGCCACCGTCTGTACTCATTGCAACAGTTCCCGGCGCAGGCGGACTTGAACGCGTCGGTTACGGCCGAGTCGGTTCGCCCCACAATTTATTGTCGCGGCCACCGCCCGCATCAGTATGGAGGACTTCGAGGAACTCGTCTCGTCGCTGACCCCCCGAGAAGACAACGACGCGATCTCGTCGTACCAGAACACGACCGCCGTCGCGTGCCCGGCCTGCGAAGAGCCGTTCGACGACATGGTCGTCTGCAAGAACGAGTTCACGTCGCTCAATCTGGACATGGATCTCGACCTCTGTACGACCATCGACGACGGCAACGTCGTCATCTTCACACACAAACCCTGAGGTCGCAGAGAGCAGGAGGTCAGTCTCCCCGTGCGATAGCTGTGTGCGGTGGCGCGCAAATACACTGTCCGAATCGAGAGGTATTATCTCGTTTCGATAGTTCATCCAACCGGTGGCTGGCCTTGGCGTGAGTCGTCGACCGGGCTGTTATTTCGATCGATAACATCTACGACTCTTTTGTGACTCACTGATAGATAGATGGACGTGATAGAGAGGTATCTGGGGACGAAGCCGCGTTCTAACGCCGTCGATGTGATTAGCCTTACAGCACTTCTGCTGTTGGTGTGGACGACAGTCGAGCCAGTGTCTCTCTACGCACTGGATTCGCCGGTACTGCTCACGCCGAAGTATATTGTCGGCATCCTCACAGTCGTCCCGTCCTGTCTCGGAATGATCTACGGATCGCGGTGGTCACGGCGGCGCGGATTTTCGACCGAGCAGTGCTCGACGATCAAGCTGTACTGGCTGACCGGTGGGATCTGTTTTCTCGTGTTCAACGTCGTCCTCATGGCCTCGATCTCGACAGAGAGTACCTGGATACTCGTGAGTTGGATCCGCTGGTCGCTCGCGGTCGGTTTCGGCATCGGCCTCGTTGTCGGGATCGCACAGGTTCGGGTGGTCGTCAGCACACTGACTGCAGAACGCGAGTCGCTTCGCGCGGAACACATGGAAAAGCAGCGAGACCTGATCGACCAGATGAACGGTATTTTGCGCCACGAGGTACTCAACTCTGCGCAGGTTATCACCGGGAACACGTCGGTGTTGATGGACGCCGCGGAACCCATCGATCCCGACGACGAGAGGATCGAACGCGTCCACAGGCAAGGCGAAGAGATAACGACCGTCATCCAGGAAGTACGTGCGCTACTCAGTACGATCGAAGACAGCCGAGAACTGACGGAGACGAACCTCACGAACGTCGTCCGAAACGAGATCCAGAAGGTGCGCGATCAACGTCCAGACATCGACGTCGAGCTGCGATGCCAGGAAGACTACTACGTCCGGGCCGACGAGTTGGCGGGGCGTATCTTCGCCAACATCTTCAGAAACGCGGTCGAGCACAACGAGACCCCATCGTTGCAGATCGTGGTCGACATCGAGAGCGTCGACGACTCCGTCGTCGTCACGATCGAAGACAACGGCGACGGGATTCCAGAACACAAACTGGCGACGCTGTTCGACCGACCACAGGTGAGCGATCACGGACTGGGGCTCTATCTGGTCAGCGAGATCACGGACAGCTACGACGGCTCCGTCGCCCTCTCGAAGACCGGCGAAGAGGGCACTGTCTTCGAGTTCCGGTTCCCGGTTCCAGAACCGCGGCCGTAGCTTCGAACCGAGAACGAGGCGAGTCACCTCTCCGTTCGTCTTCTGGTGTTCGAATCCGGCCCGCTCTCTCCTTCGTTTGCTCGCTCCGCTCGAAAAATTCGGTCAGTGCGCGGGACCGGATTTGAACCGGCGGACCCCTACGGGATAGCGTCCTAAGCGCTACGCCTTTTCCGTGCTTGGCTACCCGCGCTCAAGAGTGGCTATTCCCGACCGCTTCAAGTACTTAACGCTCTCCGGCGCGGTCCCGGATGGCGTCGGCCAGCGAGTCCGGGTCGTCGAGCCGTTCGACGACGGTGAGATCGTCGTCGACGGCGATGGCTCCGGACTCGACAACGTCCGCACAGATACCGCCGCGTTCGTCGCCCAGAGCACGCGCGACGCCTGCCTCGTCGGCTATCTTTTCGACGTGGGCACAGGGCGGCCGGCGTCGGGTCCCTTCGAAGACGGCGTCGCCGATCCGGAACTGCGTGTCGAGGAGTTCGCCCACGTCGACGCCGTCGACGACGACGTTGCGTCGGTGACGGCCGTCGAGCAAGTCGATGTCGAACGCCTCGCGAATGTGTGTCAGTGCCTCGCGAGAGACCAGGGTCACCTGACACACGTCGTAGGGCGCGTAGTGGCCCGTGCCGGTGAAGTACCGGTCGCCGCGGAGACCGCTGTCGGCGACAGCATCGAGCGTGTCGTGCGATTCCATCGGTTCGCCCGCGTCGGGTGCGGTCCAGAGCTGGCTGACCGTCGGCATAGTGGATCGTCGGTCGGGTGACGGATATAGTATAGTAACAATTGAACCGAGGCACCGACGAGCGTTTAAGTTCGATCGGGGCCAACGCCGGTGTATGTACCGCGCGAGCGACCGGCGGGAACACGAGGAGTGGCTGGAGAATCTCGAAGCGACGGCAGATCGACTCGACCTGGAGGGGACGGCACGGTCCCGAGCGGTCGATCTGTTTCTCTCGTCGATGCCGGTCGAAGAGGAGCGCTCCAAGCGTGCGGTGATGGCGGCGAGCCTCTACGTCGGTGCGCTGGTCAGCGGACAGGAGCGGTCACAGCGCGCCGTCGCCGACGCGGCGGACGTGTCTCGGCTGACGATTCAACAGCGGTGGAAAGGACTGCTCGAAGACGCCGGGCTGGACGCGCCGGACTGGTGATCGTGCCCTCGGAATCTCGTCTGTGAAGATTCGGTCGGATACAGAATCGCACGCCGGCAGCATCAGGCCCGTTCCGGGCGACCGTCCCGGTCGGGCGTGACGTTGCCGTGCTGGTCGATCTCGCCGCGGACGATCCGCGTGCTCGAAATCACTTCGTCGTCGTCGGCGTAGACGTGTGGGACGACTTCGATGTCGAGCGTGTCGTGGCCACGCTCGCTCCGGATCTCGTTGATCCGCTTGCCACCGGTCTCGGTCTCGGGAGAGACGATCAGTACGTCGAACTGGGGTTCGGTGGCGATGCCGGTCGGTTCCGTCAGCTCTCGAACGTCGTACTCGCGGTCGTACTCCGCGGCGAAGTCGGCGAGTTCCTCCTCGAGGTCCTGGCGGCGCTCCTCGAAAGAACGGACGTAGCGGTCTTCGTCCCGAAGCTCGGGCGCGAGATCATCGCTGGTCAGCCCGACCGTCACGTCGCCCAGTTCGAACGCACGCTCGAACAGCGCGCGGTGACCATCGTGAATCGGATCGAACGTCCCACCCAGCGCGACCTTCATACAACGTGGCAGAAGGGCTCTCGATTTAGGGGCTTCGACTCCGGCAGTACGAGACGAGGTGGCTACTCGTCGTCGTCAGCGGCCGTTTCGTCGTCGCTGTCGGCCGTCTCGTCGTCAGGGGTCTCGTCGTCGGTCTCGTCGCTGACGCTGATGGTGACCGGATCGGTCTCGGTGTCTTCGGTGTCGTCGTCGCGCCCGCCCAGGTAGTCGTCGAGATTGAACACGGTGTTGAGCTCCGACTGGACCTCGTCGACCACGTCCGTCACGAGGTCGCTGGGTGCCATCGCAGCGTACTCGTAGGGGTTGTTCCCCGCGCCGTCGCTCTCGCGTTTCTGGCGGGTGACCTTCCCCTCCTCGTGGAGTTCCGCGAGCGCTTCTCGGACGGTGCTCGGGTACAGTCCGGTCCCCTCTGCGATCTCGTCGCTGGTGCTGTCGGGGCGCTGCCGGAGGTGGACGTAGATCCGTGCCCGAGTCTCCGTGTCCAGCACCCACGACAGCAGGTCGACGATCCCCTCGTCGAAGGACTCGACGGCGCGGTCGGCCTCCTCTTCCAGCCGTTCGCGCACGTCTACGTCGTCGTCCAGTTCCTCGTCGAAGGGATCGTCGTCGAACGGGTCCTCGCCGAAGTCGTCGTCCGTGTCCTCGTGATCGTCGGATGTGTCGTCTGTCGTCATGTCGTTTCTAGAAGGACGGAAGTCGCCAGCGCACTAAAAGCTTGGGTCCTTTCTGGAAGGTCAAAATATCTTTTGTACGGATATCACTTAAAGAATGGCTGATACCCCCCGCCATTATCGCGGACGAGATATCTCGGAAACTATTTACCATATACCCCACAATGTAGCGGTAGCGGTGTGGCATGGGATGGTACACCGCAGGTGGACGTTCGGCCGGCGTGGTGACCCGGCCGTCACCGGGATGCCCGCAACGGGTTCGAAGTGACGTGGAGTGGGGGTAGTACCCAATTACGCGTTCTTTTGCAAAACGAGATCGTCTGCGAGAGTGGCGACGCTTTGCTTTCGGAGGCGGCGCTGGCGATTCGCGCCGCTCTCGCGGTCGTAGAGCGTCCGGAGGCCGTCGACGTCGAGCCGGTCACACTCCCGGTCGACCAGTTCTCCCAGCGGAGCCGTCGACCCCGTTCGGGTGAGCAGCGAGGCGTCGTGGCCGTGGCGCATCGCTCGCCACTTGTTCTCGTCCAGGTACTCTCGCCGGGTGTCGGTTCCCGAGGCACCGTCTTCGAACTGGTCGGCCAGGGACGCGACCAGCGCGTGGACGTACTCGACGAAGGCGAGCACGTACTCGGGGTTCCGCTGGCCGTCCGGCGTCCGGACTTCGACGGTGCCGTGCCCGGAGTGTGGTCGCACGTCGAACCACAGTTCTCCCCGGTCGCGGATGCTGTCGGTCTCGACCATCCGGCGCTCGAACTGCTCGTAGGCCGCGTACGACTCGAACGCGGTCGGCATGCCCGTGTTCGGGAGCCCCTCGAAGATCTTCGCACGAGCGGACGCGAGCCCGGTGTCGTAGCCGTTCCAGTACGGCGAGTTCGCGGACAGCGCGAGCACGAGCGGGAGGTGCCAGCGGAGTTCGTTGGCGATCCAGACGGCCTTGTCCGCGTCGTCGACGCCGACGTGGACGTGCAGCCCCGCCGTCGTGTTGCGGTGTTGTGGGTACTGGATGCGATCCAGTTGGGAGCGGTAGCGGGGTTTCTGAGCGTGTTCGAGTTCGCGCCACTTCGCGAGCGGGTGGAGTCCGGCCGCCGCGATCTGGAAGCCGTTGGCCTCGGCGTGATCGATCAATGCGTTGCGAACGTCTTCCAGAGCCGATCGTGCGTCACCGAGCCCGTCGAGTGTCGGCGTCTGGGTCTCGACGACGGTCTTGAACAGTTCGTGGTCGAGCCGTCCGTCGAGGATCGTCGGCGGGTCGCTCTCGTAGACCAGCTCGTCCGACCCTGCGGTCGGCCGGCCGTACTCGTCGACGACGTAGAACTCCTCTTCGATCCCGAGCGTGCCCATCCGGTCGAACGCGGCGGCGGAACCCGTCTCCTCCATCGGTCACAGTGTCGGTTGCCGGGCGTTAAAACGTTCCGTCACGCCGAGGGCGGGCGACGACGCCGAGGTGATCGTCGTGGTGCGGTGTCAGCGACTCGCTGGCATCGATCTCGTAGCGCTCTTCGAGCGTCGTCAGCACGTCCTCGAAGACGGCCGCTGGATCGGCGGTCACGTCCTCGCTGCGAGCTTTGATCGACAGCAAGAGTCGTCCGTCCGGGCGGAGGAAGCGTGCGTTGCGGTTGGCGACGAGTGCCTGGCCGCGCGTCGCCACGTCCTGGACGAGCACGTCGACCGGTTCGACGACGTGGGCGTAGGAGTCGGGCTCGCGAGCGTCTTTCAGCAGCGGGAAGAGGTTCGGTCGCGGTGCCGCCGCGTCGAGCAGGTCCCTGACCGGCCGTGGCGCGAACTCGACGGCGTAGGTCGGTCCGGCGAAGTCCGCGACGTGGCTGACGGTCGTCCCGGCGGCGGCACCGAGATAGAGCACCGTCTCGCCGCCGGTCAGACCGGTCTCCATCCCGAGTGCGAGCATCGCCCCGAGCTTCGAGCGGTCGGGGTCCCACCGTCGCCACGCACCGTCGGTCGCCTCGCCGTACACCGGCTCGCCCCGCGTCGCCAGTCCCGTCTCCCCGTCGAAGTCGTGGCGCTCGACGCCGTCCGGGAGCGTCACTCGCCGTCACCTCCCGTTCGGGACTGGATCGTCTCGATGCGCTCGTCGAGTTCCGCCTGGAGATCTGGCCGCAGGTCGCCGCTGTAGTGGTCGATCCGTGCGGCGATGGTGAGCTTGCCCGCGAGCGCGCGGGCGGCCGACCCGCGGTGGTCCGGGTGGGTCCCCCGAACCGCCTCGTGAGTGAAGATGATCCCGTGTTTCGGCGAGGGGGCCGACCCCCGGAGGTGCGCGAACAGTGCGTCTTCGGCACCCAGGACCTGCACCGTCCCGCTCGGTTTTTTCGCGAGCGATTCGAGCCCGCCGGCCAGCGAGACGAGGCGAGCGGCCAGGACGGGCCCGGCCAGTGCCGCCAGGTTCGGCGCGACCTCGGGAGCCGTCCGGTCGATGTACGCTCTGAGACGGTCGGCTTCCTCGTCGAGGTCGACCACCCGCTGGGCGAGCGACTGCACCCTCTCCCCGGCCGGATCCGACGGCTCACTCGCGGCCAGCTCGCGGGCGTACTCGACCCCACTGCCAGCGTCGGCCGAGCGGCTCTCGCCCCACTCGGCGACCCGCTCTGCCAGCTCGTTTGCCGTCCGTTCGCAGTCGGCCATCGACCGCACGGCGTGGACGAGCTGGCGGTCGTCGGCACCCTCTCGCTCCTGGACGGCCTGCTCCGCGGCCGCCGTCGTCGCGGCGCGCAGGCGGTCGTAGTACTCGTCGGTGTCCTCGGCGAATCCAGCGTCGACGGCCAGCCGCGGCCACTCGGCCGGTTCGTCGGCGCTGTCCTCGCGGATCGCGGCGACCGCTGCCTCGTCGTCGTCGGGATCGAGCCCGGCGAACCACCCGTCAGTCATGGAGCGTGTTTGCAGGGCCGCCGCGTTAAAAGGCGCGGTCGGTCCCGTCGATCGCGGGCGAGCAGCTGGGCCTTTCGGAGAGGCGACAGTAAACACCGAACAACGGGAACGAGCGGGAACGCCGAGGCAGTTATACGCCCCTATTTATATCACGGTCGACCGTGTATTTGTGTCTCATGGCTGGGTCAAGAACGGTGCCGTCGTGGCGTGAAGCGGAGCGAGAGTACTCGGACGAGGTCGTCGCCGACACGACGATCCCGGAGCTGTTCGAGGCCACCGCACAGCGAAACGCGGACAGGACCGCCCAGTTGTACAAGGGCGGCACCTACGACCGCTCGCTGACACCCACAGTGATGCCGGCGGCTCCGGACGGAGAGTACGCCTCGATCACCTACGACGAGATGCAGTCGATGGTCCACAACCTCGCGGCGGGCTTTCGCGAACTCGGCGTCGACCACGACACGCGCGTGGGCCTCTTTTCCAGTACGCGTATGGAGTGGGCGCTGTCCGACTTCGCGGCGCTTGCGGCCGGCGGCATCGTCACGACGGTCTACACCGAGTCCTCCCCGCGTCAGGTCAAGTACCTCCTGAGCGATCCCGGCGCAGACGCCGTCGTCGTCGAGAACGAGGCGCTGCTCGATCGGCTCCTCGAAGTCGAAGACCGACTCGACCTCTCCTTTATCGTCACCATCGACGAGTACGACACCGACCGCGACGACGTGTACACGCTGGGCGAGCTCCACGAGATCGGTGCCGAGGCCTACGACGACGCGCGCTACCAGTCCTGGCTCGAAGAGCGCTCTCCGTCGGACCTCGCGAGCCTCATCTACACGTCCGGGACGACCGGGCAGCCGAAGGGCGTCAAGCTCACCCACAGAAACTTCCGCTCGAACGTCAACCAGGTGTACAAGCGACTCGCCCCCCGCCCCGACAAGGACCCGGAGCACCCGACGCTCTCTCCGGGCACCACTTCGATCTCCTTCCTGCCGCTCGCACACGTCTTCGAACGGCTCGCCGGCCACTTCGTGATGTTCGCCGCGGGTGCGACGGTCGGCTACGTTGAGGACCCCGACACGCTCGCCGACGACATCAAGCTGATCAGGCCCGACACCGGTGCGAGCGTCCCCCGCGTCTACGAGCGGATCTTCGATCGGATGCGCGATCAGGCCAGCGAGTCGCCGATCAAAGAGCGCATCTTCGAGTGGTCGACCGACGTGGCCAGAGAGTGGGCCCGGACCGACGATCCCGGGCCGCTCTTGCGCCTGAAACACGGCATCAGCGACCGACTTGTCTACAGCCAGCTCAAGGAGAACCTCGGGGGCAACATCGAGTTCATGGTCAGTGGCGGCGGCAGCCTCTCGAAGGAGCTGTGCGAGACGTTCCTCGGGATGGACCTCACGATCGTCGAGGGGTACGGCCTCACCGAGACCGCCCCAGTCGTCAGCGTCAACCCGCCCGAAGACGTGCGACCGGGGACGATGGGCGTTCCCGTCGTCGACGAGGAAGTCAAGCTCGACACCCACGTCGTCGATCAGGACGACTTCGAGACCAGCCGAGACGTGGGCGAGTTGCTGGTCCGGGGACCGAACGTCGCCGACGGCTACTGGAACCGAGAGAAAGAGACCGCCCAGTCTTTCGAGCCCGACGGCTGGTTCCACACCGGCGACATCGTCGAGCAGACCGAGGACGACTTCCTGATCTACCACGACCGCCTCAAGGAGGTGATCGTCCTCTCGACGGGCAAGAACGTCGCTCCCCAGCCAATCGAGGACGCCTTCTCGACCAGCGACCGCGTCGCACAGGCGATGGTCGTCGGCGACGACCAGAAGTTCGTCGCGGCGATGTTCGTCCCGAACTTCGAGCAGCTGCGTCGGTGGGCCGACCGCGAGGGGATCGACCTGCCCGACAGCGAGGCCGAGATGTGTGACGACGACCGCGTCCACGAGTGGATCCAGGAGGCCGTCGACGAGGTCAACGAGGACTTAGAGAAAGTCGAGAAAATCAAGAAGTTCGTGCTGGTTCCCAGAGAGTGGACCGCAGAGAACGACCTCCTGACGCCGTCGATGAAGAAGAAGCGACGCAACATCAGGAAGGCCTTCGAGGACCGCCTCTCGGAGATCTACGAAGAGCCCGTCACGATGGACGACTGAGACGACCGGCTGTACATCTGTGACCGATTTCGCCACCCCGGGGTGGCGAAGATCTTCACGAAGGTACAGCCGACAGTATGAGACCGAGAAGTGTCGCCGCTTGCCCGGTCGACCGCACGACCGCGGCAGGTGATCCGGTCAGGAGCGACGACGATCCGTCTGACACTGTCAGTTCGAGCTGGCTCGACGGCGGCCGTCACCGGAGCTTCTCGTACGACGCTTCGAGGTCGATCATCGGCGCGGGGTAGTCGATCCCCAGTTCGACGCCGTGGTGGGCCTGCTCGCGCTCGCTCATCGTCCAGGGCTCGTGGACGTACTCCGGCGGGAGTGCCGACAGTGCTGGACACCAGCGAGTGACGTACGCCCCCTCGGGGTCGTAGTGCGTCGCCTGCCCGACGATCTCGAAGTAGTTGTCTCGCGAGTCGTTGCCGACCTGTGACTGGTACGCCCAGTTACACCAGTTCGAGGCCACGTCGTAGTCGACCAGCCGCGACTCGAAGTAGGCCGCTCCGAGCCGCCAGTCGATCCGGAGGTTGTTCGCGAGAAACGAGGCGACGTTCTGGCGACCGCGATTGCTCATGTAGCCCGTCGCGTTCAGTTCGCGCATGTTGGCGTCGACGAACGGAATCCCCGTCTCGCCACGCGCCCAGCGCTCGAACTGCTCTCGGTCGCGCCGCCACCGAATGTCGTCCCGCTCGCGGATGCCGCCGGGCTGGAACCACTTCGCGCCGTACTTCGCGAGCTGGTACTGGAAGAAGTCCCGCCAGGTCAGTTCGAAGACGAGCCAGTACGTCGAGTCGTTGGCCACTCGGTCGGTCTCGTACTGCTCGACCTCGCGGTGGAGCCGGCGTGGCGAGAGACAGCCAAAGGAGAGCCACGGCGAGAACTTCGAGGAGTAGTCGGCACCCACGAGCCCGTTGCGCGTCTCGCGGTACTCCCGCAGGCAGTCGCGCTCCCAGACGTACGTCGCGACGCGATCCAGCCCCGCCGTCTCGCCGCCGGTCCAGTCGAGGACGCCGCGGTCGTCGACTGCAGCCTCGTCCTCGCCGAAGCCGAACTCCGCGAGCGTGGGGAGGTCGTCGGCACCGCTGGTGGCGCGACGGCCCCCGTCGGGGGCGTGTACCCACTCCGGGGCCGGTTTGGGCGGTCGGACGGTCGCCTTCGCTTCGGTTCGATCCTTCCACGGCGTGAAGGTGTCCTCGATCTCGTCGGGCGGCCTGGGGAGGTCCTCGCGGTGGTACAGCGTGTGCGTCCAGAACGTCTCGAAGCCGATCCCGGCGTCGGCCAGCCCCGCCCGAACGCTGCCTGCTTCGGCTCGCTCTTCGGGACCCGGGAGCGCCTGCCAGTAGACCGCGTCGGCGTCGAACTCCGCAGCGGCCTCGGGGACGACCGTTCCGGGGTCACCGCTGCGAACGTACAGTTCGCCGTCCCGGTCTCGTAACGACTCGCGCAGGTCCGCGAGGCTCTCGATCAGGAACTGCGCCCGATGGGGGCCGACCTTGTCGAGCCCGAACATCCCCTCACCGGTCAGTCGGTCCGGGAGACAGTACAGCGGCACGACGGTGTCGGCCTCGGCGACGGCGCGTCGCAGCGTCGCGTTGTCGTGACAGCGCAGATCACGGCGGAACCAGACGAGAACGGTGCTCATGACACAGCCAACGGCCGCTACCGGCCTGGTACCAATGGATAACAGCGTAGGTGTCCGGTCGGCCGAACGGGTGGAAAACTGCACGAAGAAGGACGATCTCGCGGAGACTCGTCGGCCCGGAGCGCTACGACAGCCACTCGTCGGGCTTGGTGTCGTAGTCGATGTCGTCGGCGTCTAGGTGTTCGACCTCGGACCAGTCGACCTCCTGCATCGTGACCTCCTCGCCGTCGTACCGCAGGCGCTTGCCGACCTCCTCGGGCTCTGGTTCCTGGTCGCGTCGGCGCGCGACCTCCACGTCGTGTTCGTCGAACTCCTTGTCGATGGTCAGGAGATTGACCGGCCGTCCCCAGAGTTCGAAGACGCGTTTCAGCGTCTCCGTGGCCTGTTCGAGGTCCAGTACGACGCCGTTGTACTGGTGGGTCAAGAGGAGTTCGTTGCGGTTGCGGTAGTTGCCGTCGGCGACGGTGATCGTCGGCTTGCCGAAGTTGGTGAACTGCAACATCAGCTTCTTTTTCACGTCTTCGGCGGCCGTCGAGGTCGCACGGAAGTCACCCGAGGAGTGGGTGTACTCGTAGGTGAAGTAGTCGTGTTCGTCGACGAACTCCTGGGTGAGGAACTCGTCGAGGAAAGTCACGTCGTTGTGGCTCTCGCGAACCTCGCGCATCCGCTCCCAGCCCCGAGCGTAGTCGACGTCCGCGAGGGCGTCGGCCACGCTCTCGTACCGGGTGTCGTCGAACATGTACCGCGAGATGCGCTCCAGTTCAGACTGGCTGATGCGCGAGACGAACCCGCGGTACTGTGGCTTGACCAGCGAGTAGTGGCGTTCGGCCATCCCCGCTTCGGTCAGGACCTTCCACGGGTAGGTCTCGACGTCGATCTCGCCGTCGCGGGCGCGAGCGAGCGCGTCGGCGTCGACCCGCGGATCGTCGGGGTCGAGGTCGTCGAGGCTGGCGGGCACGTCGGTCACCGCTGGATCGGGCGCGATCAGGTCCTGGACCCGCTCGAAGTCGATCACGTCGTGGAAGTTCCGCCAGGTCACGTCCTCGACGCGGAGCAGTCGCTCGACGACTTCCCGACGGTTCTCGCTGTTTTCGAGGTACGTCCACAGTTCGAGGCCGAGCTTGTAGGGGTTGAGCCCGCCAGACCCGAGGACTTTCGACATGTGGTCGGCGTAGAGGACGAACTCGTCGGCGCTGGCGAACTGCTCGCCCGCCATCATGGCAGATTCCCAATAACTCGCCCATCCCTCGTTCATCACCTTCGTCATCTTCTGGGGAGCGAAGTAGTAGGCCTCCCGGCGGAGCATCTCCAGTACGTCCGACTGCCAGTCAGCCATCTCGACGGCCTTCTCGCCGTCGGCGTCGTACTGCATCCCGTGGGTCTGGAGGAACGCGAGGACGTCTTTCTGTGGCTCTTCGGGGAACGTGATCGGCTCGTCGTCCTCGCGCTGGGCGTCGAGCCACTCCTCGGTGAACACCTGGCGACGGACTTCCTCGGAGAGTTCGAGATCGCCGAGCTGGTCGGCCACTTCCGCCAGATCCTCCTCGTCGGGCCGGTCCTCGCCGTCGACGGGCGCGTAGGGCTGGTGCTGGTCGATGTTGTCTTCCAGACAGAGGACGTGGTCGATCCACTTCTCGACCTCGGCGCGGTCGATCTCGGGGTCTTGCATGTACTCCTCGATCGTCTCGGCGTGGCGTCCCAGCATCGCCGCGGCCTCGGGATCGTCTGCGAACAGTCCGAACCAGTCGTTGTTCGCGAAGAAGTCGGCGTGCGCCTCGACGTGGGTGATGACGGCCTTCTGGTCGGCCAGCTCGTTGGACTCCTGGAGGAAGGCGTGGGCAGGGTTGTCGTTGTTGACGATCTCGAAGGCCTTCCCGCCGAGGAACTGCCCCTGCTTTTGCTGGCGGTCGTAGGCCATTCCCCACCGCCAGTGTGGATACCGCTGCTGGAACCCCCCGTAGGCGATCAGCTCGTTCATCTCGTCGTAGTCGACGATCCAGTAGTTGACGGGGTAGGGGGTCAAACCGAGTTTCTTCGCCAGATTCGCCGCCTCGTCGACTGACGTTTCGAGTTCGGCGGCGACGCGCTGTTTGCGGATGTGGTCGTCGGTGCTCATGATTCGTCCTCCGTGCTCAGGATCTCGTAGATCGCGTCGGTCACGTCCTCCGGGCTGGAGACGTAGGCCACGGCCACGTCGTCGGTCCCGCGGAAGTGACGCTCCACTTCCTCGGCGTGGGTCGCGTTGATCGCGTTGCCCGACGGCTGGGTCTCGACGTAGGCGTGGAGGTTCGCCGGGATCTCCTCCATCAGTGGGATGACGTGTTCCTCGGTGTCGTTCGAGGAGTTCTCGGAGTCGCCGGCTGCGAACACGTAGCGGTTCCAGTCGGCCCAGGGGTAGGCCGCTTCGAGACGGTCGAGCGCCACTTCGTAGGCGCTGGAAATGCGAGTGCCGCCGCCAGAGCGGATGCCGAAGAACTCGTCGCGGTCGACCTCCCACGCGTCGGCGTCGTGGGCGATATAGACGAACTCGGCGTGGTCGTACTTGCCCTGGAGGTACCAGTCCAGCGGCGTGAAGGTCCGCTCGACCAGTTCTCGTTTCTTCTGGCGCATCGACCCGGACACGTCCCGGATGTTGACGACGACGACGTTCTTCTCGCGCTCCTCCTCGATCTCCGGGTAGCGGTATCGCTCGTCTTCCCGCCGGAACGGGATCTGGTCGACGCCCTCCCGTCGGATCCGGTTGGCGGTACTCTCCCGGTCGACTGCGTCGGTCATCTCGTCGATGCTGTCCCAGACCGTCTTCTCGTCGGTCGGCAACTCGGTGTAGGCCTCCTCGATCCAGGCCTTCGAGACGGGGATGTGCTGCTCGCGGGCCCACTCGAAGACGGTCGCCGGCCCCCAGCCGTCGACTTTCAGCGCCTCGCGGACGAACGCCTCGTCGAAGTCCATCGCGAGCTTTCGCTTGAGTCCCTGTTTGAACAGCCGCTCGAAGTCCAGCGTCGAGGAGGGGCCAGACCTGGTGATGTCGGTGAAGTCGCCCTCGACCTCCTCGATCACCTGCTTGCCCTTCGGTTCGAGATCGAGTCCGAGTTGCTCGTCCAGTTCCTGGGCGAACTCCTCGGGATCCATCTCGTAGTACTCGTGGTCGCCGCCGTCCTCGCCGGGCTCGCCGTCCTCGTCGCCGTCGTCGTCTGGCTGGGGCTGGCCCACCGGATCGCCGGGCTGGGGCTGGCCGTCCTGACCCTGACCGACGCCGCCCATGTCTCGCTGGTCGTACTCGAACTCGGGGAGGTCGACGATCTTGATCGGGATCTTCACCGAGTCCTGACGGCTCTGGCCGAGGTCGCCGTACTGGATGAACTCGGCGAGGTCCTGCCGGCGTTGCTCGCCGACTTCGCGGTACCGTTCGAGGTCGTCTCTCAGTCCCATTTGTAACTCACCTGGCTCATGACGTGGCGACTCGTCAGCTCCGCCGACGCCGCGCTGTAGTCGAAGAGATCGCGCATGTTCTCGATCGTCGTCTCCTTCAGATCGGCCGTCTCGGTCCCGCTCGGTGGGTTGTCCCACTGGCGCGGGTCGAAGTCCTCGTAGGCCCGCCGTACGTCGGCCCAGTCGTGGCTCCCGAGCACCGTCTGGACGACGGGGATCTCCTTGGGGTTCACGTCGCCGACGCGGAACGTCTCGTCGCGGGACTGCCAGGCGTGGCGGTTCAGCGCCGTGATGATCTTCTCGGTCCGGAACGACCTGACGGCGTCGTCGGGCTCGTTGCCATCGTAGTTGTCCTCCGCGAAACGGCCGAGGTGCTCGATCTCGAACACCTTCATCTTCAGCGGGTCCGGCTCCTCGTACTCGCCGCGTTCGTTCTCGATTTGCTCGTCGGACTCCCAGGCGTAGACGTGTTCGACGTACTCCTCGACGGTCGACTCGTCGACGCGCTTGTCTCGCATGATCGCATCGAGCACGTCCCGTTCCTGTTCGGCGAAGACGTGGTTCTTGACCGGCACCACGCGCTCCTCGAACTCGCTGGCCTCGGTCGGTGAGAACACCGGGGCGCTGTCGAGCTGTTCGGCCATCCGGTTGAGCACGTCTCGCGGCATGAGAACCCGTTCGACCGGTAACTCGGCGTGGTGGCGGTCTTGTGGTTCGTGCAGCAGGTCCGCGATCACGTCCCGCGTGAACGTCACGGGGATCCCGCCCTCACCGTCGGCGGCGGCGTCGGAGAAGTCGAACTCCTCGGCCGCGATCCGGTCGTCGCCCTCCCGGAGGTAGCCACGGTCGAACAGCAACGCCTTGTCGACGAGGTCGAGTCCGCCCGGCAGGTCCGTCGCGTCGAGTCTGGAGACGATCGCGTACATCGCCGCCGCTTCGAGGGTGTGGGGAGCCAGCTCCACGTCGGTCACGTCGTTCGCACTGTCCCGGACGGCGACCGTGAGTGGTTCCTGGATCCACGTCTCCAGTTCCTCCCAGGAGTCGGCCTGCCACACCGTCGTCTCGTTGGTGAGTTCACGACGGAGGAGCTCTGCCTCCAGCGAGAGGTTCGTCAGGTACGTGAACTCGTGTTTGTCGAGGCGGCGCTTGAGTGCCTTCAGCGGGTCCTGTCCCTCGCGGTCGGCGTGCTGATTGAGCTGGGCTTCGAGGTCGGGGTTCGAGATGATGATCAGCTGCGTGTCGATGTCCATCCCGATCCCCTTGTCCAGCTTGACGTGGCCCTCGTCGGGGACGTTCAGCAGCTTCTGGAGCAGGTCGGCGTGCTGGGCCGCGTCCTCGACGATCGTCAGCAGGCCGTTGCCCTGCGAGAGCACGCCGTCGTAGGAGAACGCCTGCGGGTTCTTGCGCCCGCGAGAGTCCAGTTCTCGCAGCATTCCGTGCATCCACGAGCCGACGAGTCGCTCCTTGGGCGAGCCCTCGTCTTCGGAGTGGAGGACGCCGATGCCGTCGCCCACGTCGACGACGAAGTTCTTCACCCGGAGATGTTCCGGGCTCGTGACCGCAGAGAAGAGGTCCTCGACCCCCTCGCGGCGGTACTGCTCTTCGAGGAACTCGTAGGCCTCTCGCGAGAACGGATCGAGGTCGCCCTCCGAGCGCAGCGTGACGTGGTCGTCGAGGCGCTCGTTCAGCGCCGCGAGGAGATCGCGACGCACGTCCTGTGGGAACACCGTGAGCGGATTGACCTGGACCGGGCTCTCGTACCAGTCGTCTTCGTCCGCCACGGGGTCGTCGCCGTAGGTAAGCGTCCGGTCGCTCCCGCCGGCACCGGCGACGTTCCACTCGACGGTGTAGCGCCGCCCCTCGTCGGTTCGGGAGTACTCGCGGAGCCCGTTGATGAGACAGCGTTTGAGCTCCGATTTCCCGGTGGCCGTCGGCCCTTCGAGCCAGATGATCTTCTCGTCTTTCCCCCGGCCCGCCGCGATCGATCGCAGGTCGTCGACGAGCTTGTTCAACACCTCGGTGTTGCCCAGGATGGCGTGCTCGCCGTCGTTGTGGGGATCGTCGAAGAACCGATAGCGATCCTTTCGCTCGCCCTCTTCGATGACGGTTCTGGTGCCGGCGTCCTCGATAGCGTCGAGCAGGTACTTCGAGGCGTGAGAGGCCAGTGCAGGCCGTTCGAACAGTCGATCGAGGAAGGCCGCGAGGCTCACGGGCTCCTCGTAGGTGCTGTCGAGTGCCTCGTTCGCCCGACCGATGAAGTCCTCGCCGCTCATCACTCTTCCATCTCGCTTTTGGCGACCTCCGCACCGGCGAACTCCAGCACCTCCTTGGCCCCTTCCTCGGAGTAACCTTGCTCGATCAGCGCGTCGATCCACTCGTTGCGCTCGTCGTCGTCCATCTCGCCGCTGGAGACCAGCGCGGAGAAGTTGATGTTGTGTTTCTTGTCCTCCCAGAGCTTGCGTTCCAGGGCGCGACGCAGGCGGTCGTTGTCCTGGGGGTTGAACGTATCCCCTTCGCGTGCGCGCCGCGAGACCCAGTTGCTCACCTCCTGGCGGAAGTCGTCCTTGCGGTCTTCCGGCAGGTCGAGTTTCTCCTCGACGCCGCGCAGGAACTGCTCGTCTGGCTCCTGCTCGCGGCCGGTGAGATCGTCCTCGACGGTGTCGTCGTCGATGTAGGCCATGACGTGATCCATGTACTTCTCGCCCTGGCGCTGGATCTCGTCGACGTCGTAGGCCAGCGCGTGGCGCACGTCCTCGATCGCTCGCTGCTTGTACTCCTCGCGGACGAGTTCGAGGTAGCGGTAGTACGTCGAGAACTCCTCTTCGGGGATCGATCCGTGGTTCTCCAGATTTCCTTCGAGGTGATTGAACGTCGTCAGCGGCGAGAGGAACTGCCGGCTGCGGTGCATCGAATCCATGATCGCCTCGGCGATCTCGTCGCCGATGAACCGCGGCGAGACGCCGTCCATCCCCTCGCCGATATCGGCCGTCTCGGCGGCCTCCTCGCGCAGTTTCTTCACGTCCACGTCCTCGGCCTCGCCGATCTCGCCGTTGTAGGCTTTGGCCTTCTGGAGCATGTCGACGGTCTCTGAGTCCGGTTCCTCGATCCGGGTGAGGACGCCGAACAGACCGGCCATCTCCAGGGTGTGGGGTTCGACCTGGATGTCCGGTAGGTCGGCGTTGCGCAGCATCTTCCGGTAGATCCTGGCCTCGTCCTCGTAGCCCAGCACGTACGGGAAGTCGATGCGCTTGGTCCGGTCGTTGAACGCCTCCATCTTCTCGTCGCCCTTCTTGTCCCGGTACTCGGGCATGTTCGTCCGGCCGACGATCACCTGGTCGATGTCGATGCGAGGGTTGTTCTTTGGCTTGATCGTCTGTTCCTGGGTCGCGTGCAGGAAGTCATAGAGGAACTCTCGCTGGAGCTTCAACAGCTCCTCGCCGGAGAAGATACCGCGGTTGGCGTTGCAGAACGCTCCGGAGTAATCGAAGGCTCTGGGGTCGCTCTCGCCGTAGATCGCGATCTTCGAGTAGTTCACGTCGCCGGTCAGCTCGGTCTCGTCCTGGTTTTTCTTGTCCTTGGGTTCGAACGTCTCGATCCCCTGGCGCTGGTTCTCGTCGGCGATGAAGCGGACGATCTCGACGTGGTTGTCCAGGACCGATTCGAGGTCGTCGTCGTAGTGGGCGAGCAACCGATCCATGTAGAACTCGCTGGCCGGATCGAGCGACTGCTCGTTGCGGATCGTGTAGGGAGCGTCCAGCTCCTCGTTGATGTCCTCGATGACGCGGTCGCGCTGTTTCTGTGGTAGCAGGACGATCGGGTCCTGATTCATCGGCGATCGGACCACGTCGTCGGCCGGGTCCTGATCGTCGATCACGTCACAGAGGTTCGTCCACCGGAACGTGTACATCCGGCCGTCGTCCCGGAGCGTGTAGTCCTCGAAGTACCGTCGGATCTGTCGGTCGAAGTCGGACTTTCCGGAGCCGACCGGTCCCAGCAACAGCTTGATGCGCTTCTCTGGCCCCAGCCCGCGTGCCCCCGACTTGACCTTGTTGACGAACTCGTGCATCGCCTCGTGGACGACACGTCCGTAGAAGGTGTTCTCGCCGTCGTTGATCGGGTCTTCGGAGGCGAGCTTGTACTCGACGACGCCGGCATCTTCGTCGTACTCGGTGCCGTAGTAGTCGAACATGTCGGCGACGCGCTGGTGGGCGTTGCGAGCGATCGTGGGGTGGTCGTACAGCTCGTCGAGGTACCAGTCGAACGAGTGAGTCGTCCGGAGATCCGCCGGAATGGAATCCTGGTACTCTCTGCTCAGCTCCTCGAGTGATTCTTTGGTGCCTGTCATACTATCACAGCGTGTGGTCGAACGCTGACGACGCCGTCAGCCGTGCCGGAACCGGTGTCTCGGGAACCGTTCGGGTCAACAGTACTGGAACGCTCGGACCGGCGGTCCGGGCGTCTGTTGGTTTTTCGTGCCATGTGTATACGTACCAATGGCCGAAACGAACACCGCCGTTCTGGGCATTGGTACCATATCGCTGATCGAACCGTTTCCGATACTATTTAACGTATGGGTGATACAGACATATAATCCTTGTCTCGATCGCCACCAGAGTCGCCATTAATTCCAATATTTGTCATCGAGAAAGTACGATTACGTAAGTAGGTCGACCCGCGTGGGTCGTCTGGGACGCTCGGGAATCACCGCCACGCTCGTCACCCGACGAGCGATCGTCGGACCTTTCTCCGGGGCGGCCGTCGACCGAGCATGGGACTCGACGCGCTGAACCCGGCCTGGGAACGCTGGAACGAGGAGCGAGGGCGGATCGTGCTCGCGTACCGGCCGGACGTGTTCGACGGAGGGTCGTTGCCGGCGGCGTGTCTGCCGACGATCTACGTGACGCGTGGCAAACGGGGCCGTCGCCCCGGTGGCGAACGCGTCGGCCACGACTGGTTCGTCACGCTGTACCTCGAACCCGACGTCGACTGTGGCACCGATCGGTACGACGATCGGGCGGCGGCGATCGACGCCGCAGTGTCGCTCGCAGACGACTTCGACGCCGGCCGGATCGACTACAGAGACGAGTATCAGGTGCCCCGCGAGGAGTACTTTCGGGCGCTCGACGAAGTGGTCGGCCAAACAGACGAGTGATCGTCGCCGCGGGGTAACCGCTCACGCGAAGCGACCACAGCCGTCCGTCGGGGCAGCAGCGACCAGTTCGACGACGCCCTGTCCGGACGAAACAGGGAGGTGCCGTCACCACTCGTCGGGAGCGATCCGGCGGATCGAGACGTTGTCGAACGCTGCCGTCGCCCGATCCCGAGCGGTCCCGCTGTGGACCGCCAGCCCCAGCGTGATCGGGTCGGACAACGAGAGCGGGCGCTGGTCGATCGTCCGCCAGCCCCGGCCGTCGCGGGAGACGTAGCAGGTGAGGGTGTCGTCGATGCGATCCAGACGGAGCCAGCGAGCGTCTGCCACGCCCGAACCGAGACGCTGGCTGATCGGCGTCGCACTCCGGGACTGTCGCCAGCAGGTCGCTACCTCGTCGTCCGGCGTTCGGCCGACGGAGCCGTACGGCGCGCCGTCACCGGCGTCGTCCCTGACGGTCAGTCCGGCCTCGCTGTCGTGTCCGGCCGCTTCGAAGTCGGCGAGGCGGGCGCGGACGCTGATCGGTCCGGCGACGCTCGTGTAGACGTAGTAGAACCCCGCACGCTCGCCGTCGCCACCGCCACCGGTCACGACCCACTCGTCGCCGTCCTCGCTCACGCTCCCCGCGAGGGCCACGCTGCCGACGTCGCGAGCGTCCGTGAGATCGTAGGTCGCGTCGGCCGGCGCGTGGCGTGACGGATCGGTCGCCATCATGCAGTTCCGGAGTGCGATCTTCGCGCCGCCGGCACGACTGGCCTCGACGCCGACCTCCCAGTTCAGTCGGTCGGCGGCGTCGGCGACGATCGCCAGCCCCGTTCCCGTCCCGTCCTCGGCCGTCGTGAAGCCGGCTTCGAACACCTTGGCGCGCTCTGCCTCCGGGATACCGGGACCGTCGTCTGCGACGTAGAAGCCGTCCGCCAGCGCACCCAGCCAGACGGTCACGTCCGACCCCCCGTGATCGATCGCGTTGGTGAAGAGGTTCTCCAGGATCGGACGCAGCGCGGACCGTTCGGCGTTGACGATCGTCTCGTCGGGGAGATCGATCCGCAGCGTCGACGACTCCCGTGCGACGACTTCCCACACGTCTCGGGCCATGTCGGCCAGCCGCGTGTAGTGTGGGTCGCCGTCGTGTGCGCCGCCGACCAGGGTCTCGAAGTCGCTGATGAGTTCCTGCATCCGGCGGTTGGCGTTCTCCACGCGGTCGAGGGCCGCCTGGTCGCCCGCTCGGGCCAGTTCGAGATAGCCGTCGGCGACCTGGAGGGGCGACCGCAGGTCGTGGGTCACGAAGCCGGTGAAGCGTTCGAGTTGGTCGATCCGGCGCTGCATCTCCCGGCGCTCGCGCTCCCACTCGGACACGTCGCGCGCCCAGCCCACGACGCCGCGCAGTTCGCCGGCCCCGTCCGTCCAGGGGAGGATCGTGCGCTCGATCCAGCGAGCAGATTCGCCGGTGTCGTGTTGTTCGACGGCTCCGACGATCGGGTCCCCGGTTTCGAGGACCGACTGCGTTCGGTCGTGGGCGCGCTCGGAGACGTGGGACGCGCCGTCGCGCTCGCTCGCGAGGTCCGCGTCGGTGCGGCCGTACAGCAGCTCCGGATCCAGGTCATCGTCGCCAGCGGCCGCGACGTACTGTCCGGCGCGGTTCTTGACGAAGGGCGATCCGTCGTGAGCGTCGAGCAACTGCTCGAAGGCGTCAGTCTGGAGGCGGGCCGCGGAGTTGGCTTCGCCCCGACGAGCCACGTCCCGGACCGTCTCGACGAACGACGCACGCGATATCGTCGAGCGGGGGAGGTAGATACCGCCTGCGGCAGCGGTCGCGGCCGCCTCGTCGGCGTCGTAGGTCTCGGAGACGGTGATCCAGGGGACGCCGTCGACGGTCGAAACCGCTCTGGGGTCGACGCTCGAACGCCCGGATTCGGCGGCGACCACACAGACGACACCGGCGTCGATCTGGTCGGCCGTGAGCGGCTCTGTGACCGATCGAACGGCGAACCGGTCGAGATCGCTCAGCGGGTCCAGGGCGTCGGAGTCGGCGGGTCCGACGGCGAGGATCGTCGGCGTCTGTCCGAACGACCGACGGGAGAGCGTCATAGCTGGGGTTACACGCTGAGTAAAATAAACGTACGGACCGAAAGAATCAGCGCCCGTCGTCGGCCACTCGCACCGAGACGTCGTCGAACACCGCAGTACAGCGACGCTGGGACGCAGTGTCCGAGACTGTCAGTCCGACGTACGCCCGTCCGGACAGTGCGAGCGTGCGCTGGTCGACCGGCTGCCAGGACCGGCCGTCGACCGACACCGAGACCGTCACCCGGTCGCCGTCGAAGGTGAGGCGAAACCAGTCGTGCTGCCCGACGACCGCGTCCAATCGCTGGTTCGTTTCGGCCGTGGTCGCCGCCGTCTGCCAGCGGACCTCGGTTCCGCCTCCGGCCGTCCGCCCCACGGAACCAGAGACAGCGTCCGCCGACAGCGACGACCGGATCGTGAGGCCGGCGGTGCCGTCCGGACCGCCCTCGTCCAGCCGACGGAGCCGAGCCGTCATCTCGACCGGACCGTCGACGGCCGCGTACGCGAACTCGCTTCGCTGCCCCTCGTGGGAACTGCGCCCGCTGGAGAGGGTCCAGCGGTCGCCGTCGACGGCGACACGGCCCTCGAACTGGTCGCTCCCGACGGTGGCCGAGCCGTCGAGCGTGCGGTCCCCCCGCAGTTCGGGGACCTGGGGGCGCTGGGTGACCAGCATACAGTTGCGGACCTCGTAGCGCGCGACGCCGTCTGTGTGGGAGACGCCGAGCGTCCACCCCTGTGCTTCGACCGTCGACCGGACGCTCGGCGACACCGGCTCGGGGTCGTCGCCAGCGGCGTCGGCGTGGGTGTGCTCGACGTAGAAACCGTCGTCGAGCGGTCCCAGATGCACCTCGACGGATCGGCTCTCCCGGCCGCCGTCGGAGCGGTCGTTCGCGGCGACGGCCGTCTCGAAGAACGCTTCGAGGAGCGGCCTGATCGTCGATTCGGGTGCGTTGACGACAGCGTCGTCCGAGAGCGCCACCGACAGCGAGCCTCGACGATCGCCCACGACCGTCCACACGTCCCGAGCGATCGCCGCGATCCGGGCCGTCTGCGTGCGCTCGATGTCGACCTGCTGACCGTCGACGAGTCGTTCGAGGGCGTCGACGAGTTCGGCCATCCGGTCTGTTGCCTCCGCCAGACGGTCGAAGGCCACCTCGTCGCCGGCCCAGGCGAGGTCGAGATAGGCGTCGACGACCTGTAGCGGCGACCGCAGTTCCTGACTGACGTAGCTGGTGAACCGTTCCAGCCGGTCGATCCGGGTCTGCAGCGCGGCTCGGGTCTCGTTGCGCTCCGTGACGGACCGTTCGATGCCGACGACACCGACGATCGAACCGTCCACCCGCCAGGGGTAGATCGTCCGTTCGAGCCAGGCGGCTCCCTCGCCCTGACCGAACCGCTCGACGGCTCCGAGGATCGGTTCGCCGCTCTCGGCGACAGTGAGCGCGTCCCGATGACGGCGTTCGAGCAGCGGCGCGTCGGCGTCGCCTTCGCGTGCCAGCTGTTCGTCAGTCTCGCCCAGCAGCGAATGGTCGCGCTCGTCGGCGTTCGAGGCGGCGAGATACCGTCCGTCCGCGTCCTTGACGTAGATCGTCTCACTCCGTGTCGAGAGCAGTTGCTCGAACGCGTCCGCCAGCAGCGACTCGCTTCGCCTGCGCTCGCCCGACTCGGCACCACTGGCCAGTGCCGTCGCGAACTGGCCCCGAGAAGCCGACGGCGGGACGTAGCGGGCACCAGTGAGACCGACCGCACCGGCGCGGTCGGCCCCGCCGGCCGTGGGGGCGATCAGGACGGAAACGTCGTCGGTGACCTCGAACACGTCGGTCGCGAGATCGTCGCCGCTCCCGTCGGGGAGCGAGTCGCGCGCGAGCAGGCAGACGACGCCCTCGTCGAGCGCCGCGAGCGCCGCCTCGCGGTCGGCCACGAACGCCAGTTCGTATTCCGGGACCACTTGGGCCACCTGTGGCGGGTCGTCGAACCCGACGACGAGGACGGTCGGCTCGCCGTCGAGGTATCGCCGCAGATAGGTCACTACCCGACGTAGGGCCGTTCGGTACGTAAATATGTGGCCCGCGACCCAGTCGACACCTATAGTGGTCTGCCCCGAGAACGAACGACCATGACTACCGTGACGCTGATCGGCTCCCGCCTCGCGACGGCCAGCGAGGAGTTCGTCTATCGCGGCGAGGCAAGCGGCTGTGACGGCTGTCCCTATCGCGACCAGTGCCTCAACCTCACCGAAGGCGTGCGCTACCGGATCACGGACGTTCGCGAGTCGGGACAGGTCCTCGACTGTGCCGTCCACGACAGCGGCGTCAAGGCCGTCGAGGTCGAACCCGCACCGATCAAAGCCAACGTCAGCGCGAAAGGAGCCTACGCCGGGAGTAGCGCCACGCTGGAGGGGCCGTGTCCCTACACCGGCTGTCCGAGCCACGAGTACTGCGAGCCGGCGGGAGCGTCCTTCGACGAGGAGTACCGCATAGACGAGATCGTCGGCGATCCCCCCCACGACTACTGCGGACTGGATCGCGACCTCACGCTCGTCGAGCTGGCACCGCCCGAAGAGCGCAGCGGCCGCTGACAGTCACGCCCGCCGACGCGGATCTGCCGTCGTTCTGTCGACCGGGCAAACGGCGACACGACGCCGTCTCACACTGCCGGCTGTCACTTCGTGAGGATCTTCGCCACCCCGGTGTGGCGAAATCGGTCACAGATGTACAGCCGATCGTATCAGTCGTCACTCCGGAGACTGCCGGTCCGCTCTGCCGTGTAGCCGAACACGTCCTCGTAGCCGTCCGGCGAGAGCAACACCGGGTGGAACGGCTCGTCGGCGACGAGGGGATCGCCGTCGGTGGCGGCGAACGCCTCGCCGGCACCGACCTCCTCGAAGTTGTCCGCGTACACCTCGTAGACCTCGCCCATCGCCTTCGGGATCGGGTCGCCAAGTTCGTACACCGGTACGTCTCTGGGCTCGGTGCGTGACGCCGCTGGCAGCACACCGACCGCCTGGAGGAAGGCCCGCGTCAGCACGACGGCGTTGTCGGCCGCCTGCTCGGAGCCCTGATAGCCACACTCGACTTCGATCGTCGCCGGAATCCCGTCGAAGATCCGCCCCTCGTTCGAGCCGTCCGTCTCGATCACGGCGTCGATCGGGAGGCGCGGGCAGACGCTCCGCGCGAGGTCGTCGATCGTATCTACGAGCGCGAACATCCCGCCGTAGGACCGCGTCGAGTGCAGCGCCAGCGTCGTACAGTCCCCGATCTCCTCGACCAGCCTGGCCGCCAGTCGTTCCTCGCGGGAGCCGTCCGGCGAGCCGGGGAACGATCGGTTCAGGTCGGTGTCGACGTAGCGCTGGCCGCGCTCGATCGCCGCCTCGTTGGCGATCACGAACGCGACCGGTCGCTCGACGGTCGGCGACGCTTCGAGGAGTGTCTCGACCGCGTGGACACCGCAGGGTTCGTCACCATGGATCCCACCCACGACGGCGACCTCGGGATCGCCGTCGCCCAGTTGTTCGACGTACACAGCAGCATGCAGCGGCTCCACGGAGAAATATTACACGCTCGCCGGCCCCTACTCCAGGGACGCGGCGTACTCGAAGTCCCGCTCGCTCGCGGTCGGACACTCGTCGTCCAGCCTGATCTGCCAGCCGTGCAGAGCCGTCGGATCGTCCAGGGCGTCGGTCAACACCGTCCGCACGTCGAGTACGTCGACGCCGTAGTAGTCCGGGGGCGTCCCCTGGAGATACTGCAAGGCGGTCCGAAAGAGGCTCCGCATCCCGTCGTCGTTCTCGAAGTCGAAGTGCTTGTACGCACCCGCGGCGACCTGCACCATCCCGTGGAGGAACGCGCTCTCGGTGGTGCCCTGTCCGTAGTTGTACCACTCCGCTTCGAAACAGTCGTGGGCCTCGTGAAACTCCCCGGCGTTGTAGAGCCGAACGCCGTGGACCACGGCCCCGCGGAGAGTGCCGTGTTCCCACCCGTTCGACGCGCGACGATCCTGGTCCCAGCCCGTCGGGTTCCCGGAAATCGGCGGGGCGACATCGTGATCACGGGTGTGATCGTCCATACCGAGTCCTGGAGTGGCAGGGAGGTAATCCCTCCGCTCGACGGCGGACGCTACGCGAGCGCCGTCCAGTCGACGTGGGCGACGACGAGGACGACGACGCTCGCGACGATCCCGAGCAGGATCGACGCCTGAACGAATGCATAGAGCACGATCGCGCCCGCGACGACCCAGCCCAGGGCACGCTGTCGCTGGCTCGCGAGGAGCGACCCACTCGACTGCCAGCGGTCGCGGGCGTTCGCACACTCCTCGGCGTCCCCACAGTGGTCGTCGAGTGACTCCTCGTTCGCCAGCCGCACCCCGCAGAACGGACAGTACTCGATCTCGGAGGGCATATCCGGCGTCTCCAGTCGACCGGACAAAACAGTTTGGACGCGACAGCGTCGTTCCGTACTGCATATATACTTCCCCACACTGAATCCGAACGCAAGCGTGCGAGGGTAGCCAAGCCTGGAAACGGCGGCGGACTCAAGATCCGCTCCCGTAGGGGTCCAAGGGTTCAAATCCCTTCCCTCGCATGACGCGGCGACACGACACGTGTCGGCGCGGAATGCACTCGGAAGGGTTTGAATCAGGGAAGTCCCAGCGGCCGAACGCAGTGAGGCCGACGGTCTTCCCGTGGTTCAAATCCCTTCCCTCGCACTGGCCGACCGATGTCGCCGTCGGGTGACAATGTTCGCCCGACACGTGAGAACGGTCGGACACGGGCCCACGCGGCCCCTCGCAAACAGTGCAGGAAGATCTGCGAGGGCGTCCCCACGGACGCCCTCGTTGTGAGCGGGGAGCGCAACGCGCGACCCGCGAACGGAGCGATCTTCCCTCGCAAACTTCTACCGAGACGCTTCGAGTAGCCACGCTTGGAAACGGCGGCGGACGCAAGAGCCGCTCCCAGCGTCGTCGTGAACGAAGTGAACGACTGCTTGGAAGACACGCGAGACAGAAGTATCGCCACAGGCAACGGCGGCAAAGAAGCCCACTGTGTCAAGCGTTCGTTTCACCATGGCGTAGATTTAAGCCCGTCGGCGTGGTACATTGTCACATGGCCACGGATCAGCGCGAGCCAACCGGTCTGGACGTGACGCCGCTGGAGAACACGGCGTTCTTCTCCATCGAGACAGACGACGGGTACGTCCGCATCGAACAGTCTCTCGGGAACCAGGTCCTGTACACGCCCGAGGAGGCCCGTGACATCGCGGAGTCGATCCTCGCAGCCGCCGACGAAGCGCCGACGGAGTAGGTCGACGGGGCGGTCGGAAGCGGTGACGCTATTTGTCGGGACGACCGATCTCACGGTATGACAGACGCTCACCACCGAGCGGCGATCGCCGAGCGCGCAGCGCGTGCCGGCGGCGTCGTCGCTCGCGAGCGGTTCCGCGGGTCCTTCGAAGTCGAGACCAAGGCCGACAAGACCGATCTGGTGACGATAGCCGACAGAGAGGCCCAACAGCAGGTCGTCGCGACGATCCGAGAGGAGTTCTCCGGCGACCAGTTCGTCTGTGAGGAGGACAGCCCCCAGCTCGCCGGACCCGAGAGCGACGCGGCCGAAGCGACGCTGGTCGAGAGCGTGCCCGAGTCCGGCCCGGCCTGGATCGTCGACCCGATCGACGGCACGACGAACTTCGTCCGCGGGAATCGGACGTGGGCGACCAGCGTCACGGCGCTTGTCGACGGCGAACCGGTCGGCTCGGCGAACTACCTCCCGGCGATGGGCGACCTCTACGCGGCGGGGCCCGAGAGCGTGACGCGGGACGGCAAGTCGATGCGGGTCAGCGAGGAGGCCGACACCGACGCGTTCCTGGTCGCCGTCGTCAACCGCTGGGAGGACGCGACCGCGTTCGGCGACCTGTGTCGAATCGCCGACGAGGAGCTGGGCGACGTGCGACGGCTGGGCTCGTTCCAGGCGACCCTGTCGCTGCTGGCCGACGGCGGGTTCGACGCCGCGGTCTGTACGCAGTCCGCGAACGCCTGGGACACCGTGGCTGGCGTCCACATGGTCCGTGCGGCCGGCGGGACCGTCACGGACGTCGACGGCGACCGTTGGACCCCGGACAGCGAGGGGATGGTGGCGTCGAACGGTGCCAATCACGGGGCCGTGCTCGACGCCGTCGCGCAGGTCCGAGGGGAAAGCGCCGACTGATACGACCGGCTGGAAATCTGTGATCGATTTCGCCACCCCCGGGTGGCGAAGATCCTCACGAAGTGACAGCCGGCAGTATGAGACCGCCGCTGGAACGCGAGGCGTGGGTGAGAAGCAGATACAGGACCGGAACGCTAAAACGCCCACCTCACGGCGAGACATGCATGGACGCAGTGGCTCGACTGGAATCGAGACTCGACGGCCGCGACCCGCTCCGGCTCTGGGTCGCCTCGTTGGTTGGGCTGGTCGGACTCTTCTCCGGGGCCGCACTGGTGGCCACGCAGACGGTCTGGGACCGATTCGTCTGGCAGTACTTCTGGGGGCCAGTCGCGGCCGATGCACAGGCGGCCCGCTGTGCGTTGCGGGAGGGCAGTACCGTGGAGTTGGTGTTCAGCGCCGACGCCTGTGCGCAGGCCCAGGCCACCGGGACGGCGGTCTACGCCGAGCCGGGGTACACGATCGTCTCGGAGGTCGGCTACATGCTCGTGCTGGTGTACATGCTGGTCGGCGTCTACCTCTTCTTGCAGCGCTACGAGCTCGTCACCGACATCGACCTGTACTACCCGCTGGTTCCGTTCATGCTGCTGGGGGGCTCGCTCCGGGTGGTCGAGGACGCGACCGACGCCGCCGTCAGGGCCGGCGTCGACCCGGCGATCACGTACCCGCTGAACTCCCTGCTGGTCAGTCCGGTCATCTACTTCACGCTGTTCGTGCTGACGCTCGGATCGCTCGTCGCCGTGCGCCGACTGGAACAGGGGGGACAGATCGACGACGGCAACCGCGCTCTGGGCGTCGTCGGCTGGGGCCTGCTCGCGGCGAACCTCTTCTATCTCCTCTGGCTGTCGGTCACCAGAGAGTACGTCACGCTGTACCCCCAGATGGTGACCATCGTCGTCGTCGGTGCGATCGCGCTCGCGTACGTCAACTGGAAGGCGATCGAAGTCGCCTGGCCGGAGCTGACCGACGCGACGGCGTACATCGGCTTCTTCGTGCTCTGGGGGCACGCGATCGACGGGATCGCGAACGTGATCACGGGCGACTGGCTCGACGCGCTCGGGATTCCCGGTGAGTACTTCGCCAAGCACCCGGCAAACCGGATCATCGTCGACGTGACCGAGGCGGTCCAGCCGGCGTCGCTGTCGGCGACGATCGGCACGTCGTGGCCCTTCCTCGTCGTCAAGATGCTCGTCGCGTCGCTCGTGCTGTGGCTCTTTACCGAGGAGTTCGTCGAAGAGAGCCAGCGCTACGCGCTCCTCTTGCTGGTCGCCGTGACGGCCGTCGGTCTGGGTCCCGGAACGCGGGACATGCTGCGCGTCACCTTCGGCATCTAGGCCCGACCGGCAGCCCGCCCGATCGCTCGACCGGCGAGCAACAGCGGAATCCCGCAGACGACCACGGCGATCCCGTAGATCCCGTTCAACACCGCGACCAGCGTGCCGAGACCCAGCGGTCCGAACGGGATGCCCTGCTGGAAGAGCGCGAGAGCGAAGGCCACACAGGCCGTCGCGACGGCGAGCCCACGGCGTCGACGGCCCAGCGCGTACCCCGCTGGCAGGAACGCGAACAGCGCGGCGAACAGACCCAGGAAGACGCGCTGGGACCGAAGGAGACCGGACTGCTGGAATACCGGCAGCACGACGACGGCCGTACCGACGGCAGTCAGGAGTCCCGCGCCCGCGAGAGCGAGGACGTTCCGATAGGACAGCCGGTCGCGGACGGCGGGGACCGACAGCGCGACACCGACGGCGGCGAGGCCGACCCCCGCACCGACGATCGGAACGTCTGCCGTCCCGAGCAACGAGACCGGCGCTGTGGCTACCGTCGCCAGCACGCCGACGACGCCGAGTCCACCGAGAGCGGTGCCCACTTGCTCTGTCGACGCCCCGAAGTCGAAATCGAGCCACGAGACGGCACCACAGAGTGCGGCCACGAGACAGCCGAAAAGCGCCGTCGGGAGTCCGACGAGGACCGCGACGTTCAACGCGACCACCGGGCCGAGCATCGTCAGGATCGCGAGCGAACTCCACACGGCCCCGAGAGCGTCACCCTGCTGGGAGAATGTGACGATTCCGTAGCGGTCGAGGTCGGTCAGGGTCATGCGCGTGCGGTCGGGCGAGACGGTCGCGCCTGGGACGGTCCGTTCGACCGTCATCCCGTCGGGCGCGACGACGGTGAGACGGTCGGCACCGAGCCCGTCCAGAGAGCGGTAGCCGTAGCGTTCGGTGAACGCACCCGAGCGGAGCGTCCCGCCGACAGCGGGCTCGGAGAACTCCGGATCACGGTAACGAAGCGTCAGAACGCCGTCCGACGAGACGTTCGAGCCCAGGAGTGTCACGTCCCACATCGCCCGATCGGCGATCGCCGTCCGCAGGCTCTCGTTGGCTCGGAGCCGCTCGGCCGCGGGCTCTCGGAGCGTGTTTCGCACGGTCCAGGTCGCCGTCCCGTTCTCGGCGACCCGCACGGTCGCAGTACTCTCGACGACAGTCGCCTCGACACCGTGTGCGCCCGCGGTCTCGGCGAACGTCTCGCCACAGGCGTCACAGAGGGGACGAGGCGGCGGCGCACCGATCGCAGGGGCGACAGCGAGCGTGGTCGACGCGAGGAGGACGAGGCCGACGACGGCGGCGAATCTGCGGGAGGGCATATTCTGACATCCGAACGAGGGGATCAATAAAGTACGGGACGGTCAAACGGAGATTCGACAGACCGACGACGACCCGGTCACGCGATCGACACCCGTCGGCACATCTAGGGGAACGGGTGGTGTGGACGGTCGAGTCGCGGCTCGAAGCCGAGTTCGGTCGGGACCGTCTCCGCGCGCTCGCCGAAGAAGGCGTCGCCGAGGAACAGCGGCTGGGCCTCTGGCACCAGCACGCGGACGCCCTCGAAGCCGAGTTCGTCCAGATCCCGCGTCGTCGTCCGCGTCGCGTACGGCGTCAGCCCGGCCTCCGAGAGCGCTGCGACGAGGGCGTCCAGTTCGGCCTCGCCGTCGTCGACGGCGTCTGGACCGACCGCCTCGGCCGGGATGGTCTGGTCGTACGCCAGCAGGTCGACGGCTCGCTCTGGCTTGTCGGCGTACTCACCGATCGCGCCGCTCGCCTCCGCGGCCTGCTCGGGACCCATGCTCCGAAGCTCCATCCAGTTCTGGAGCGCCTCTTCGAGCGCGCCGAGAGCGGCCTGCTCGGGGTCGAGATCGGCCGCCGAGCCGATGGCGAAGCTGGGCCACTCGTCCCGGTGGACGGCGACGGCGACGACGGGCACGTCCACGTCCTGTGTCAGCAGCAGCGGCGTCACCGTCAGTCCCTCCGACGCGGCGCGCTCGTACAGCGTCCCGAACACGTCGTCGTCGACGGTCAGCCCCAGCGGCTCGAACGTCGAGTACCACGACAGCATCGCCGCGTCCCGTTCGATCACCTCGTAGAGCCCGGCCAACAGCGCCTCACAGCCCGACGATCCCAGACCCAGCCCGGTCGTCAGGGGCGGACGGACGCGGGACTCGGTAGGCGGGTGAAAGACGAGTTCGGCGGGCACCAGCGCCGACTCGTCGGTCGCGAGGTTCCGGGCACCGATCCAGTCGAGTTCGGTCCTCGCGTCCGCGTCGGCGTCGTCGGGCGCGACGAAGGCCTCGGGCGCGACCGCGTCGTCCAGCGACGCCGCCGTAGCGGTCGTCGTCTCCGCGGCCGTGTACACGCCGGCAGCGTAGCGCTCGTAGGACTCCCCCAGCGCCTTCATGAACGCCCCGTCCCAGTCGGCCGCGACGCCGGCGGCCTGTCGCGGGGCCGTGACAGCGCTGAACCCCGACGTGTCGGTGAGCTGTGCGAGGTAGTACGGTGCCGGGAACGACTCCGCCTCGCCGACCTGCTGGACGATCCCCACGCGGTCGTCCAGCGCTCGCTCGGCGCGTTCGAGCGCCTGTTCGATGTCGACCGCGGCGTGCGCGCGATCGATCGTCGTGTCGTGCTCGCCGCCACACGAACAGCCCGGCAGCGGGAAGAAGCGACGTTTCTGACGGGGCAACTCGACGACGTGTCCCAGCACCGACGACCCGGCCGCTCCGGGTTCGTCGGCGAGGTAGTCGGCGACGGCCTCTCCGGCGACCGCACCGGCGACACGGCGCGTCGCCGGGCCGGGTTCGTCGACGCCGTCGGCGGCCGCCGTCGTGTTGGCTTCGACGCGACCACGGAGGCAGTCGTAGCACTCCCGGTCGGGATCGAAGCCGGCGATCGACGCCGGGACCGTCGGCTGGCCACCGATACCGCCGATCTCGACCGCGATCCAGGGTGTCCCAGCGTCGAGGGCCTGCTCGCTGGCGGTCTCGAACGTCGCCGCCCCGGTCTCGTCGACGACGACGGCGAAGTCGGCGCTATCGACGGCAGGCGCTTCCCGGTGGTCGATACGCACGTCGAGGTCCTCGAGTGTCGCGAGGAGGCTCTCCGTCGCCGGTCCACTCCCCACAACGTCCACTACCGTACCCATGCCGACGAGTAACAGTAGTCGGGGTAAAAAAGCCTAGGAGGCGATAATGCCCTGCGCGACGCTCGCGAGCTCGTCACTGTCGACCGACTGGAGTCGCTCGTCGCCAAGCATCAGCCGGAGCCGCGGCCGGCCCACGTCGATGGGCACCTTCTCCGTGTCGATCAGGCCCATGTCTTCGAGGGTCGTCTTGGTGCGGGAGAACGTCGCCTTGCTCGCCAGGCCGATGTCCTCGCCCCACTTGCTGATGTCGTAGAGCAGTTCGCCGTTCTTGGCGGCGACCAGCAGACTGATCGTCACCTCGTCGAGCCCGTCGCCGTCGCCGCGTGCGGTCTGGAGCGAGGCGAGCACGCCCTCGAAGTCTGCGGCCGTCTCGGGACCGATGTCGGACTCCAGGGTGTCCATCACGCGGGACATCGCTGGCGTCCGCAGCGAGTAGCTGTCGGCGCGGTCCCACTCGTCGTCGTAGAACGACGAGATGTCGTCGAGGAACGCGTCCTCGTCGGACGTGAGTCCGGCGACCGCGTCACCGGCGTCGATGAGCGACACGACGCTCTCGGAGCCGATCAGCAGCGAGTGGTTCGGAACGTCGTCGAGGATCTTCAGCTCCAGCACGTCGGCCTCGATCAGGTCCGCGGCCGTGCTCGCGACGATGAAGTCGCCCATCTCGTCTTTCAGGGCGCGGTTCTCCGCGAGCAGGCGGACGGCGGGCGGATCCTCGTGTTCGTCCAGCACCGAGACGAGTTCCGAAAGCGTTTCTCTAGAGGGATTAACAACTGTGAGCGAACTGTCTTCGCTGTCCAGTGCTTCGGACAGAACAGTTCTTACGTCGTCTTCGAGTAGGTTCGAACGCATGCTTCTGTTAGACTACTACGATTTTGTCATATTTAATTTTACTGGCCGACTTCGCTTGAATTCGTCTGCAGAGATAATACTGCCACGCCGTCAAGACATAATTGTTGCCGGTACCGGTTGGGGGACAATGACAGACGGGGCGGCCACGTCGGCGGGCGAGCGACGAACGCCCGAGCGCGGAGCGTCCCCGTGGGCGATCAGAGTTCCTCGACCAGTTCCTCCGACCAGTGGAAGTCACCGTCGTAGATCACGGGCAGGGACTTGGCGGCGAGGACCTCGCGCAGCTCCGCCCCGCTCACGGTCTTCTCCAGCGTGTCGCCGTTGAGAATCTCTCTGCCGTCGAAGGGGAGGTCGTACCGGTCCCCGTTGGACTGAGCCGTCAACATCTCGCAGCTGACGGTGTAGCGCTCTCCCGTCTCGGCGATCTTGACGACGGCGGGCTGTTTGGGACTGGGCAAGAGCGCGTACGTCCCGTCGCCGACGACGGCGTAGTCTTTCCCCATCATGATCCGCCGACGGGCGAGCTGGAGCGCCCGCTCGATGCTGAAGCCGTGGACGAGCAGCCGCGCGAACGCGGTCCCGACCTTCGCGGCCTGCTGGTCGAGCACTTTCTTGAAGGTAACACCGCCCGCGATCGAGCCGCGCTCGACCAGCGAGAGCCCCTGGTCGTAGGAGCCACAGGCGTTGAGGAAGAACGTCTGCGTGTTCGACTCCTCGATCTCGGCTACGTCGAGCGTGCCGTCCGTACACCGCAGCCCGCCGTCCTCGCAGTGCCCGATGTAGTGGACGAAGTCGTTTTTCGCCTCGAACGTGGCCGCCAGTTCGGCGCGGTCGAGCCGTGACTGGATCGTCACGTCGATCGGGAGATCGGCGGCACGCTCCTCGTAGATGTCGGAGACGATCTGGTGTTCCTCGCACATCGCGTCGTCGTTGAGGACGACGCCGACCTGGAGCTGGTCGTTGCTGCGGTGTCGGTACTTGCCGCGGTTGTGGTACGCTTTCGGGAGCGGCTTGAACGCGTGGATCGGCGTTCCCGGCGCGAGCCACGCGTGGAGCTGTCCAGCCTGTAGCTCCGGTTTGAGCACGCCCGACGTGGCGGTCTCGCCGCGTGCGGTGTAGGCGTCCGAGAGGGTCTGTTCGAGCAGTTCGTCCTGGTCGAGCTCGGTCGCGCGCGGGAGATAAACGAGGCTGAGTCGGTCCAGCAGGAAGGGGAGACACGTGATCCGACCCGGCGTCGGCTTGGCGTACGTCGACAGGTGCCAGTCGGGCAACAGCGCGTCCAGATTCCGCTCGGACAGCGAGAGACACTGTTCGAGACGGGCCGCAGGGTCGAGCTGGCACAGCGCGTCCAGATCGATCGGGAGCTGCTGGAGTCCGGCGCTGGACGCCCGATCGGGCGCGACCCGGCGAGCCTGACAGTCGAGGAAGAAGGCCCGTCGAAGGAGCTGCGCACACTGGTGTTGGAAGCCGGGGAGATCGTCGAACTCGTACCGAATCGAGGGGTCGTCGGCCCGTAACACGGGGGCGTCGCAGTCGGTTACCTCGACGGTCGCGCCGAGATAGTACGCGAGCGGCGCGGCGACGAAGAGTCGATCCAGTTCCGGCGGCACCAGGAACTCGATCCCGGTCTCTGGCGTCTCGGCGGCGACGGCCGACGGAACGCTCGTCTCCGATCCCAGCTCCAGCAAGGGCGGGTGTGCCCTGAAGCTCGGGTGGGACCTGACGGGAGCGGTCGTGTGGTGGGCGGCCGCCAGGTGGGTCAGTCCAGTGGCGAGTCCGGACGGCGTCGGTTCGATCGTGATTCGACCCGGTCCGGCCCGGTTGCCGGAGGAGCCGCCGACGGTCACCGTCGTCGGCTCCCAGAACGAAACGACGAACTCCTCGCCGGCCGGCTTGACCGACGCAGGTCCCGGAAACCGGAGGTAGCTCGTCGGCCCGTGGGCCGACGCCCCCGATCGACTGCGGCACCTGAGGAGGTACTCGCCGTCGGGGAGTTCCGTCGGGGTCGTCACACGGTACTGGGCGTCGAGATCGAGTGCGGTCACCGTCACGTCGGAACACGGGATCGAGAGCCGATCGGCCTCGCCCTCGAAGCACTCGTCGATATCTCTCGGAATCGCAGACGACGACGCCTCGCTCAGTCGATTCAGCTGGGCACACAACGCTGGAAGTCCGGCCGGATCGGTCCCTTCGAACCCCCCCGAAGCGTCCGACTCGGCCGACCGGTCTCCGGCGTATGTCACCCCCCAGGTAGACATACAGCATGGTATGTGTGCCTCGCCTACATAATGGTTGCTGGTCGCGTGCCAGAGTGTCGCATACGATACCAGTGTGTGAACGGCCCACAGGTGCGCGCCGGAAAGGTAGATTATTGACGGCCGGACCGTACGGTTCGAGTATGCACTTCGACCATCTGGAGTCGGCCGATCCCGACGTCGCCGCCGCGCTGACGGACGAGGTCGACCGGCAGAACGACACGCTCGCCATGATCGCCTCGGAGAACCACGTCAGCGAGGCCGTCCTCGAAGCGCAGGGCTCGGCGCTGACGAACAAGTACGCCGAGGGATACCCCGGCGAACGCTACTACGGCGGCTGTGAGCCCGCCGACGAGATCGAGGAACTCGCGATCGAACGAGCCCAGGAGCTGTACGGTGCCGACCACGTCAACGTCCAGCCACACTCCGGTTCCCAGGCCAACATGGGCGTCTACCTCGCGGTGCTCGATCCCGGCGACAAGATCCTCTCGCTGGACCTGACCCACGGCGGCCACCTCTCGCACGGCCACCCCGCGAACTTCGCCGGCCAGGTCTACGAGGTCGAGCAGTACGAGGTCGACGCCGAGACCGGCCGCCTCGACTACGACGAACTCCGGGCACAGGCCGAGGAGTACGACCCCGACATCATCGTCTCGGGCTACTCCGCGTACCCCCGTACCGTCGAGTGGGAGCGCATCCAGGAAGCTGCCGACGCGGCCGACGCCTACCACCTCGCGGACATCGCACACATCACCGGGCTGGTCGCCGCAGGAGTCCACCCCTCGCCGGTCGGCGTCGCCGACTTCGTCACCGGATCGACGCACAAGACGATCCGCGCCGGGCGTGGCGGCATCATCATGTGCGACGAGGCGTACGCCGACGATATCGATTCGGCGGTGTTCCCCGGCATGCAGGGCGGCCCCCTGATGCACAACGTCGCCGGCAAAGCGGTCGGCTTCGGCGAAGCGCTCGAACCGGAGTTCGAGGAGTACGCACAGGCGACCGTCGACAACGCGAAGGCACTGGGCGACCGTCTGCAAGAGCACGGCCTCGATCTGGTCTCCGACGGCACGGACAACCACCTCGTCCTGATCGACCTCCGACCGTCCCATCCGGACACGACCGGCAAAGAGGTCGAGGAGGCCCTCGAAGAGGCGGGCATCGTCCTCAACGCCAACACCGTCCCCGGCGAGACGCGCTCGGCGTTCAACCCCTCGGGCATCCGCGCGGGCACGCCCGGCCTCACGACGCGGGGCTTCGACGAGGACGCCTGCGAGGAAGTGGCGGACCTCATCTACGAGGTCGTCGACGCACCCGACGACGAGGACGTGATCGCCGAGGTCAGTGCGCGCGTCGACGAACTCACCGACGAGTTCGACCTCTACGGCGAGGAGAGCGAAGGGCTGGTTTACGAGTAGCGCGAGAGCCTGAGCGTAGCGAAGGGTCTCGTTTTTGCGAGCGGGAACGTGGTGACACGCGAGTAGCGAGGGGCGCGACCGAAGGGAGCGGCCCTCTGTAATGCGAGCGGGAGTGAGCATAGCGAACGACACGCGAGTAGCGAGAGCCTGAGCGTAGCGAAGGGTCTCGTTTTTGCGAGGGCGCAGAGAACTACGACACGCCCACTCGACGGCACCGTTCACGCGCTCTGAGACGGTCGAGGTGTCCGAGGGCGTGCCCTGTGTCGTCGTCCGAAGTCACGACCAGAGCCATGGCTACGGCGGCCAGGCGAGGATCGTGAACGTCGACACCGGGCAGGCGAGACATGTACAGCAGGGTGGTGACGGCGAGGCGTTCGACGACGGCGACTGTCCGTGATCGACGGCGCTGTTGACTGTGTCGACACTGTCATAGGAGGGCTTTTGTTTCGCGGGCCACCCCCATCAGGTGATGACCGAAATTATCGACGGCAACGAGGTCGCCCAGGAGATCCGGGACGGCCTCGGCGACGCGATCGCGACGCTGGAGGACGCGGGCGTCACGCCCGCACTGGCGACGGTGCTGATGAGCGACGACCCCGCCAGCGAGACGTACGTCTCGATGAAGCAAGACGACTGCGAGGAGGTCGGCATCGAGGCCCTGGACATCGAGATCTCGCCCGACGCCGACGCCCAGGAGCTGTACGACACGATCGACGAGCTCAACGACGACGAGGCCGTCAACGGCGTTCTCGTCCAGATGCCGGTCCCGGACCACGTGGACGATCGAACGGTCCTGCGGAACATCGACCCCGCTAAGGACGTGGACGGCTTCCACCCGGAGAACGTCGGTCGCCTCGTGGCCGGGAACGCACGCTTCAAGCCGTGTACGCCCCACGGCATCCAGAAGCTCCTCGATGCTGCCGGCGTCGATCCCGAGGGTAAAGACGCCGTCGTCGTCGGTCGCTCCGAGATCGTCGGCAAGCCGATGGCGAACCTCCTGCTCCAGAAAGACGAGGGCGGCAACGCCACGGTGACGGTGTGTCACTCCCGGACCGACGACATGGCCGCCAAGACCCGTGCGGCGGACATCGTGATCGCCGCGGCGGGCGTGCCGGAGCTGATCGACGGCAAGATGCTCACCGAGGGGACGACCGTGATCGACGTGGGCGTCAACCGCGTGGACGTCGACAACGAGAAGGGGTACGAGCTGGTCGGCGACGTGGACTTCGAGAGCGCCAAAGCGAAGGCGAGCGCGATCACGCCGGTCCCCGGCGGCGTCGGCCCCATGACGCGTGCGATGTTGCTGTACAACACCGTGAAGGCGACGGCCCAGCAACACGGCGTCGACGTGGACCTCCCCTGAGATGGCCGAGGGACACGCGGACGACGTGGGCGAGGACGTGGCGCGGTTCGAGTCGACCCAGCGTCTGGACCCCGACGCGTTCAACCACGCCAAGTCACGGCTCGACGGCGGCTACGAGTGTGCCGTCGCGGCCCTCCTGACGGACGCCGACGGACGCGTCCTCCTGGTCTGTGAAGACGGGCGCTGGAGCCTCCCGGGTGGCGAAGTCGGCGGTGACCAGTCACGGGAGGCCGCCCTCCGCGACGCCGTCGCGGCGACGACCGGGCTGGAGCTGACCGTCGGACGGCTGGTGGCCGTCAACGACGTGACCCTGACCGACGGGGACCGCGAGGCCTCGCTCGCGTTCGAGATCTACGACGGCGAGATAGCGGCCGGCGAGCCGGAGCCGGCGCAGGCATCTGTCACCGACGCCGCGTGGCACGACGAGGTGCCCGCCGCGACCGTCGACCGCGACGTGATCGACGAACTGCGGTAAGCTACTGTTCGACGCCGTTGAGCCAGTTGTCGGCCGTCACGAGCGCGCTCTCGTCGCCGGCCGCGAGGTACTGCCCGAGATCTCGCGCGGCGTGGACGAGTCGGTCGGCGTCTTTCGGGTCCACGTCGCCGTCGAGGGCCTCGATCCGTTTGCGGTGGTCTCGTATTCGACCGGATAGCGACCGTGCCTGTGGGTCGGGCTCGTCGTCGAGGTACGCGCGCAGATCACGCTGGTAGGCCTCGACGGCGGCCATCATCGCCAGGCCGTAGGACGGACGCAGTTCCGACGGCACCTCTCGGGGAGCCGGTCGCTCGCCCTCGTCGGCACCCCTGAGTAGCGTGAAGAAGTACAGTTCCTGGGCGTCGGTCGGCTGGAGCGTGCGTGCGATCTCGCTGGCGACGTGGCCGAGTTCGGTCGCAGCCACGAAGGTCTCGTCGAGGGCGAGCAGCGATCCGCCGTCGACGAAGCCGCGCTGACGGACGTACTCCGACGACTGCTCGGCGGCGTCCGTGGCGATCTCTTCGAGCGGTTGCTCGTCGATCGACCCGCGCACCGGCGTCAGATCGTACTCGACGGGGGCGTTCGTGTGGCGCGTGCGGTCGTCGACGCCGACGCTCCGGAGACTCCCGCAGTCGGGACACTCCACGCTGGCCGTCTCGTAGTACGACCAGCGGCTGCCACACGCCTTGCACTCGCGGTGGCCTCGAACCTTCATGGCTCACTGTCGGCGTGGCAGCCTCAAGTTCCTTCCGTCGCCGGGTCGAACGATCGGTATGCGCGAGCAAGCAGCGATCAGAGAGCAGTACGAGTTCCTCTGTGAACAGCTGGACAGCGAGGAGATGAACCACGACCGCGTGCGGATGATGCTGACGCACTATCGGCGCGCACTCGGCTGGGTCCTCGAAGAAGAACACATGTAGCTCGCGATAGTGGTCAGTACAGCGACCTGATCTGGCGGCTGGCGACAGGTTTAAGTTACTCAACGACCCACGACCAAGTGACGCTTCGCTTTGGAGGGCCGAAGCGTCAGCGGGGACCAATTCAGGGCGGCAAGCGAATCGGGCCTTCCGCCTGATTCGCTTTCCACTTTCGTTTCGAAACTCGGTAGTCGCGACGTTATCGCTCGGCGAACGGACGCGAGACGGTCGAGCGACAGCACCGTGAACGCCGCCGTTCAACGGCGGGGTATGATGTATCTGAGATACGTCGACAGATCGCGATATCGTCAGTGCAACAACTATTCCTTCGCACTCATCTGACACCGGCGGATCTGGCGAGAGGTCGCCACGAGCGCGTGATTTCGAAGCGAAGCGAAAACGTCGAGTCGGATCCGATATACTTATTAGATTCCGACAATAAATACGTGATAGACTTTACCGATGTACGACCTGACAGGATTCCAGCGAGACCTCCTGTACGTCATCGCCGGGAAAGAGGAGCCACACGGGCTGGCGATCAAGGAGGAACTCGAAGATTACTACGAGAAAGAGATTCACCACGGCAGGCTGTATCCGAATCTCGATACGCTCGTCGACAAGGGACTCGTGGAGAAAGGGCAGCGCGACCGGAGGACGAACTACTACAGTCTCACGCGACGCGGCCGACGAGAGATCGAGGCACGGCGAGACTGGGAAGACGAGTACGTGGACGTAACGTAACGACGCTGACTGTTGTCAGTCACTGTCACATACGACTGGCACTGTGGAGTGTCGGCATTCGTCACCGGCGAGTCCGCGACAGTGTCAGGCTCCGCTTGGTGTGCCCTCGTCGCCGTCTCTCTCACCGTCGACAGTGCCCTCGCTGTCGGCGTCGTCGGTCAACACGGCCGGATCGACTTCTCTGGCGCGAATCGGTTCGTCAGTCACCAGTTCCGGCAGGACGATCCGTGCGAAGTGCGTGACCAACACCAGCACGATCGGACCGAGGAAGATACCGTACCACCCCCAGATGAGCGGGCCGAGGATGTAGGCGAACATCAGCGCACCGGTGTGGAGTTCTCCGCCCGAGACGTAGGGCCGCACGAGGAGGTCCGGGATCACGTCGACGACGACGAAACTGACCGCGGCGAAGGCGACGACGAACCACCATCCCTCGCCGCTGGTCCCCGCCAAGACGGCGAGATACGCCGCCATCGGGACGTAGACCAGTTTCATTCCGACGATGGGGATCAGACTCGCTCCACCGGCGAGTACGCCCACCAGTGCCGCGTACGGAATAGCGACCGACGGGGGCGCGATCTGGTTGAGCAGCGTGTACACGATGCCACCGACCAGTCCCGTGATCATCGCGTTCAGGATGTTGCCGTAGAACACCTTGTCGAAGCTCTCGTCGACGGCAGCGACGAACTCCTCGAAGACGGTGCGCTCTGCCGTCAGGTGGCCGGCCCAGCCCGCGAACCGGCGGTCGTCCCGGAGCAGGTAGAACGCGAGCGCGAGCATCACGAACAGGTGTAAGAGTCCCGTGCCGACGACCCCGAGGTAGCCAAGCGCCGATTCGAGCGTCGTCGTGATCGTTCCGACGCCGCCGACGTTGTCCAGCAGCGCGGTCGGATCGCTCAACACCGTCAGATTCAGGTACGGCTCGGCCATCTCCAGCAGGTCGTCGATCTGGCTCCCGGACTCGGTACCGTCGATCTCGTCGGCGAAGCGATTCAGTTGCTGGAGAGCGATCACGAGCGTGTAGGCAAGCAACAGGAGCACCGGAAGCACCATCCCGACCAGCGAGACGCCCGCGGCGACCGACGACTGGTCGATCCGTCGCCGGACTCGACGGTAGAGCCGCCGGGTCGCGTAGTAGACGAACAGTCCGAAGACGAAGGTCCCGACGAAGCGATAGGCGACGAAGACGAGGGCGGCGGCGAGCACGAACCCCAGGGCGACCCACGCGGTTCGTGGCCAGTCGACGTCGAACTCGAACTCGACCATGGCACCGTGTTCGATGGACCCCGAAAAAAAGGTCGGGGGTGGATCCGAAACACGGACCGACGGCGGAGATTTATGCCAGGCGTGTGAAACAGTAACTGTGACCGCGCTGACGACAGTCGGACTGAGTCCGGTCGGCGACGAGGTGGGACGCATCGTCCTCGCGGCGGCCCTCGGGATGTTCCTGGGCATCGAACGAGAGTGGTCCCAGAAATCCGCCGGGATTCGTACGTTCGCCCTCCTCAGCCTGCTCGGTGCCGTCTTCACGCTCGTCGAGGCCGACAGCCTGCTCGTGGTCGGCGGCCTGCTCGTCATCGTCCAAGGCGTGTTGCTGGCGGCTGAGGGGCTCCGAGACGAGGCGGCGGGACTGTCCCTGACGACCTCCGTCTCGATGCTGGTCGCCTACGGCGTCGGCGCGCTCGTGATGCAGTCGTACATCCTCGAAGGCGTGACCGTCGCGATCCTCTCGTCGCTCTTGCTGGTGCTCAAACGCGAACTCCACAGCTTCGCCGGGGGGCTCAGCCGCGCCGAGTTGCGGTCTGCGACGGAGTTCGCGATCCTGGCGTTCGTGGTCTACCCGCTGTTGCCCGCCGCTCCGATCCCGGTCTCGGTCGCGGAGCTCTCGCTGGAACTGGAGTTGCGCGTCGCGTGGCTGCTCGTCGTCACCGTCGCGGGCATCGGCATCGCGAACTACGCGATCGTCCAGACCTACGGCGGACGTGGCATCGCAGTGACCGGCTTCTTCGGCGGACTGGCCTCCTCGACGGCCGTCGTCGGGACCATGCTCGACCACGTCCGCCAGCGGCCGGCCGCCGCGAGCTACGCCCTGGCGGCGATCCTGCTGGCCGACGCCGCCATGGCGCTGCGGAATCTCGTCATCGCGATCGCGTTCACGTTCGAGCGAGGAATCCTCTATCAGTCGATCGTCCCGCTCGGTGCCGTCGCGGTCGGGAGCGTCGCCGTCGCGGCCTACGCCGCCGACTGGACTGAGTCGGTCGAGATGGAACTCGACAGTCCGTTCTCGCTCCGTAACGCGCTCGTGTTCGGCGGCATCTTCCTCGTCGTGCTGGTGGCCAGCACGGTCGCGAGAGCCCAGTTCGGTACCGGCGGACTGTACCTGACCGCGTTGCTGTCGGGGCTGGTCTCCAGCGGCGCGGGCACCACCTCGGCGGTGTTGCTCTACCGGGGCGGTGCCGTCGACTCGAACACTGCGACGATCGCCATCTTGCTGGCGACGGCCGCCAGCATCGCGGTGAAAGCCGGCCTGACGATCGCGAGCCCGGACCGTCGCTTCGCCGTCAGAGTGGCGCTCTGGAGCCTCGCGCTGCTGGCCGGCGCGACCGCGGTGACGATCGCGGTGATCGTCTGAGACGGAACGACAACCGTCCGGCGGTGTCTTTTATCACGAGTGGGCGTGTAGTTCGGTAGCATGGATCGTGACAGCGTCGAGCCGGCGGTCGAGGATCTCCCCGGCGAACGCGCCAGCGAGTGGGTCGAGTACCACCACGAGCACGCAGCCCCCAGCACCTACGTCTACGAGTTCGTCTGGGACCGCAACGCACCGGCGATCGGCCCCTTCTGTACCGACGTGGACGGCAACGTCCTGATGGACTGGACCGGCCACGTCGGCGCGATGCCACTGGGGTACAACAACCCCAAAGTGCTCGATCCGCTGTCGGCGTTCGACCTCGTCGAGCCCACGAAGATCGCGGGACAGGACTTCTACGCGACCGGCACCGGTTCCGATCTCCCCGGCGCGGCCGGGCTGATGGATCGCCTGACGAACATCTCCAGTCACTACGGGATGGACACCGTCTTCCTCTCGAACAGCGGTGCCGAGGCGGTCGAGAACGCCATCAAGATCAGCTACGACCACCGCCGGGGCAAGTACGCGATCACCTTCGAAGGTGCCTTCCACGGTCGAACGCTGGGAGCGCTCTCGCTCAACCGCTCGAAGGCGGTGTACCGCAGGCAGTTCCCCGAGATCGCGACGGTCCACGACGTTCCCTTCTGTGACGACCGCCACTGCACGCCCGAGAGCTGTGACTGTGGCTTCTTCACGGGCGACGGCTCGGTGCTGGGGCGGATGCTCGACCCCGAAACCGGCCACGTCGATCCCGACGACGTGTCCTATATCATCTTCGAACCGATCCAGGGCGAGGGAGGGTACCGGTTCCCCAGCGACGCCTTCGCGACGGAAGTCGCCGACATCGCCGAGCGACACGGCGTACCGATCGTCGTCGACGAGGTCCAGACCGGTCTGGGGCGCACGGGCGAGTGGTGGGGCTCGGACCACTACCCGTTCGATCCGGACGTGATCGCCAGCGCGAAGGCGCTCCGTGTCGGCGCGACCATCGCCAGTGAGGACGTGTTCCCCGACGAGAAGGGCCGCCTCTCTTCGACGTGGGGAGCCGGGGACGTGCTCGCGTGCGCCCAGGGCGCGCTCACCATCGACGCCATCGAGGAGTACGATCTGCTCGACAACGCTGTCGAGCGAGGGCGAGCGTTCGTCGAGCGGTTCCGCGACGCGACGGCCCAGTCGGCGGCCGTGGAAGACGTGCGCGGCGAGGGGCTCTTGCTCGCCGTCGAGTTCGACAGCAAGGAACGGCGGCAAGCGGTCATCGAGGCCGCCATGCAGCGCGGGCTGTTGACGCTTGGCTGCGGTCGGAAGACGCTGCGCCTGCTCCCGCCGCTGGACTCGACGCGTCGAGAGATCGAACTGGGCTCCGGGCTGCTCGCGGATGCGGTCGACGCGGTCGCCTGATTCGACACGCGTCGAACGCGCCATGTGGTCTATACGGGCAGCGTGAACTCGCGGACGTAGCGCCAGAGGTAGGAGAGATCGCTCGGCGAGAGGAGGCCGAGGATGTGCCGTCTGCTGCCCTCGTTGACCTTCGAGAGCGTCTCGCGGTCCAGGGCGTTCAGGTCCCGCATGAGCCGATCGTATCGCTCGTTGGGCACGAGATACAGCAGTCGCGTCATGAACAGGCGACGCTCCTGTCTGGGAGCCACGCGTTCGTGCCAGAGATCGTCGTAGACCGCCATCGCTTCGCGGGACGTATCCACGCCCCCGGTGAGACAGCGGTCGGCGGTCATCGCCGCCGCGCGTGCCGAGCGCATCCCCTTGTCGATCCCCTCGCCCCACACGGGATCGACGGAGGGGACCGTGTCGCCGATCGCCACAAACGAGTCGGTACTCATCGATCCTGGCGGCTGGACGTGTGCAGAGCCGCGGACCTGGGTCGACTCGACTCGGCTGGCCTCGGCAAAGCGCGGGTCGCTGTCGAGCCAGTGTTCGAGGTAGCCGTCGACGGTCCGTTCGTCGCTGGCGTGTTCCCGGTATCGCTCGTTCTGGATGTAGCAGACGCCGACCTTGGCCGTGTCGCCGCCGGTGTGGAAGATCCACGAGTAGCCGCCGGGAGCGAAGTCGTGGTCCAGCCGGAGCATCATCGCGTCCGTCAGATCGGCGTAGTCGGGGTGGTCCAGTTCGACGCCCTCGAACTGGTACTCGATGCCGATGGCGTGGTTCCGGCGTTCGAGATCGACGACGCCCAGCTCCTTGGCCAGCGGTGCCGCCGGCCCCGTCGCGTCGACGACGATGTCACCGTAAACCGTCTCGTCGCCGTTGTACCGGACGCCGACGACCGACCCCTCTTCGACGATCGGGTCCCGGACGCGAGCGTCGAACCGATACTCGGCACCCTTCGCCCGGCCGTCGTCTACGAGGAACTGCTTGAACGCCGGGAAGTCCAGCACGAAACCCGGCTGGTCCTGGACGAAGTGGTCGCTCGGGGACTCCAGTACGACGGCGTCGGTCGCGTGCATCACCACGTCGTCCGGGATCCCGAATGCCGTCATCATCGACGCGAACGTCCCGCCCGTGGACTTGTCGCTCCGGGCGGGGAACTCCGCCGCGGTCTCGGTCTCCAGTACGACCACGTCGTACCCGCGGTCGGCGAGGTCTCGCGCACACTGTGCCCCCGCCGGGCCTGCACCGGCGACGACCACGTCGTAGTTGTCACTCATGGCTCTGGGTCAGGCGACCGTGTCGACGGGGACGGTGCGTCGGCGATACGTCGGCGGACAGACAGTAGTGAAGCGCCATAGCGAACTCACGAATCTGTCCGTGGATACGCCAACGACGTAGAAAAGATGTCGAAACACGCTCCCACTTCCAGTTCGTTGTCCCGCCGCCGGCTCGCGCCATCAGTGGGCAGCCATCTGGGACAGGACGTTGACACAGTAGACGCCGCCGACGATGAGGAGGATCCCGACGATTCCCACGGCGTCGATGGGCTCGTCGAAGACGACGACGCCGATCGCTGCGACACCGACGATCCCCAGCGCCGCCCACGTCCCGTAGACGACGCCGATGGGCAACTCTTCGAGCGTCAGCGAGACGAGGTAGAAGGCGACGCCGTAGCCGACGACGACCCCGAGGCTGGGCAACGGCCGCGAAAAGCCGTCTGAGAGCTTCAGGGCGGTCGTGCCGACGAGTTCGGAGACGATCGCACCACCGAGCAGGACGTACGGATGCATACCGCCGGCTGGGGAACCCACCGACATGCAACTGTTGGAACAGGTCGGGACTTGCGACGCGTTTCCCGTCGTGTCTCGCGGCCGTCGCTCTCGGTCCCGTCAGGACCTTCCCGACGGACCAGCGTGTCGTACCGTCGTCCCGATCTCGTATCAGCTATCCGCGGGCGGTCGGTATAGGTGATAGAATAAACATTATCACCCAAATAATAAAACACCCCTTTGAAAATATTTTATGGAGTATATTAATTATCCTTCAACATTAGGTGAGACGCAACTGTTGATCCATTGAATAGCAAGATCTCCATCTAATTCGATATATCGGTTTACTTCGTCATTTTCGTAGGCTTTCTCGTATTTCTGGAGATTTTCAAGATGGTATCCAACATCATCTCTCTCAGGGAAGATATTAGAGAAGACTGTCCAATGAATATCGATGATATTCGACGCCTCCTTCATCGTAATGAATTTTAATTTCTCACGGTCCTCTTCTACGTCTCCGTTCATCCGCTGGGATACCTCAGAGACAACTCCACTGGGTAATAACTCCCAGTAGCTGCCATCGTTGTCTTCTGAGAGTTTTTCGTCAATTAGGTTCCGGATAGTGCCCTTTGCTTGACTGATTTTCTGTTCATCAGTCATAGCATCTTCATCAAGTTCCAGTGACCCACCTATCAACTCCCTCACTTTCTCCATTATCACCGTGCATCTCTGATCTACGAACTTCTTATAGTCATTAGTCCATATCGCGGAACCTTCGTCGTATGGAATAAAGTGAGAGTACATTACTTTGTCAAAGTCCTCTCTGTCCTGATATTTAGAGAAGTATTTTGAGGGAGCAGTGTCTGAAATTTCGTTGTTGATATTCCGTGGGAGAAAAGTGATATCTGCAACGCTCTTTCGATCTTGCTTGTCGAAATCTAGCTGTCGAAGATATGCGTTCGGGAAGATGTGGTGGTTTTCTAATTGGAAGCTGGTGAAGTGGTCTTCACTGAGATCAATTGGTGTTCCGTCCTCAAAGTTGCGCGGATTATTATTGGCTAGAATACACAGAAACGCATTTCGGATACTGGAGTTAGAACGTTTGATATTCGCATTTTTCAGCTTTTCAGGAGTGATAGTCGGAGTGAAGTCAATATTGACATCGTTACCGTCGATGATATTATCTATGATGGAAATGTCTGAACCGATGGTGGTCTGCCGACTTCGCTCCCAGTGATCGGATACTACCACTCTCCAGAAGTACCGGTCTATTTGGTCTTGGTGGCTGGATTTGACCGTCTCCTCCTGAGCTTTGTACATATAATATGCGAGGACTGCGATTAGGCTCTGGTACGGGAGAAATTCGACTCTCTTGATATTATACCGCTGTCTGATATACCGAACAGCATTAATAAAGGCGTCTTTGAGGTCTTGCCAGTTGTCATTAACTTTTTCAGATTCAAGAGACTTCTGAGCCTTCGTCTTCGACTTTTTCTCCAGAGCGAGAGACAACGCCTCGGCTACGGTTTCCCGTTCAACCTTTCCAAATCCTTTGTCCATGAGCGGTTCAACTATATCCTCGTCTATCCTCTGACGTAGATTGAATTGCTCAGACCAGATATTAGCGTGGACAATATCGAATCTGCTTAGATCCTGACCCTCCTGATTTATTCGCTCAAAGATGTCAATCACTTCTTCGAAGTTCGGTGTATCGACCTCAATTATAGGTAATTTGTAATTGTTGAACTGATTGTAGCAGTTCTGAACTCTGAGCTGCCTCTCATCTTCCATACCTTTTGTAACCTCAACTCTCTTCTCATCATCCCAAATGTCTGCCATACTGACTAGACGATCAGCAGATGCACTGGTTAACGTGAATTCCTCATTATCGATGTCGAAGGCAACCCGACTATAATCGTAATCATCAAATTCCAGACCCTTCAGACCCAAGTAGAGAGATGTAAGTCTCTGCTGACCATCCAGTATGAAGCTGATTTCTCTACCAGTCTCCTCTATGGGCGGCTGGTTAAGTTGGTGTAGCTTGCGGAAAAATCTATTCATATCAGTGGGTACCTTCCAAGCAAAAATGCTGCCAATAGGATAGCTGTTATAGACGCTGTCGAAGAGACTAGTTACATCGGACTTCGACCAGACATACTCTCGTTGGAACTGAGGGACGCGGTACTCGCCGTTTGACATCTCGTATATCATACGGCTAAGTGTGGTATCGTTTACATCAAGCGTAGCCTCAGAGGTCATGAGATGCACCTACTAACTGAAAACTAATTACTTGAGGGGTATTATAATTTCACTAGCTCATCGCTATGCGACTCTACATATCCAGAACAGGCAAATATCTGCCATTTTAGTGATGGTTTAGGTTCAACATCTATGTCGCGCTTCTCACTCTTATTCCTAGCTTTACTCGCCCATTACAATGACACAGTCAGAATTCCACTCAGTACGAACACCACGAAATAGTAAACTTACATAGACGGCCCAGATGCTCCACCACCAGCGCCGCCGTAATCAGCCATCCCGTGGGCGGTGCGACGGTACCCACGACGGACCGTCGTCGATCCCGAGTGGCGACGGGTGGCCGTGACACAGCCTCCCGAGAACCACCAGACGGGGTACATATTTACGGACCGGCTCGCAACGAGGGTGCATGACGGAGCTGGGTGCGCTCGGCCTGTCGAGCTACGAGGAGAAGGTGTATCGGACGCTGTTACTGACGGGTGCGGCGACGGCGACCGAGCTCTCCGAGGCCAGCGGCGTTCCGAAAGGTCGCATCTACGACGTGCTCAACGGCCTCGAAGCCCGGAAGGTGGTCCGCCTCCAGTCGAGTGATCCGAAGCAGTACGTCGCCGTCGAGCCGGAGGCCGTCGTCGACAGGCTGCTGGCCGAGCGGGCACACGAACTGCGAGAGGAGTGGCGACACTACCGGGAGCGAGCGGCGGCGGTCCGCACGAACGTGCTCCCGACGCCACCGACAGAGAGCAGCTTCTGGCTGGGCTCGCTGGGCAGCGAGGAGATGCAGACGGCGCTGCAAGAGCACACGCGCACCGCCGAGGAGTTCGTCCACGGCATCGTCGGGACCCCCTACGAGAACGCGACGTGGGAGACGCTCCAGAGAGAGTGGGAGGCCTTCTTCGAGGGCGCGAGCGCGGATTTGACGGTGCAGCTCCTCGTCAGCGAGAAGGTGGCGCTGACGCTGCCCGAGACGTTCGACCGGCTGATCGCCGACCAGTCCGGCGACGTGGCCGTCAGGACGCTGCCCGACGTGGGACTGTCCTTCGACGTCGTCGACGGGATCGGGACGACAATCGACATCCCGCACCCGGTCGCCGCCGACGATCGAATCGGCGTCCTCGGCATCAAGGACTCGGAGATCGTCGAGGAGTTCGAGCGCCACTTCCAGCGGCTGTGGGCCGGTGCAGCGCCGCTCGTCGAGTGAGCGTCCCGTTTCGCGGCCGCCCCTAGAACTGGTAGCGCCGGTCGTCTTTCTCCTGGGCCTGTGGGAACTGGTCCGCGCCAGTCATCTCGTCGAAGGTCATCCCGGAGAGGTACTCGTCGTAGGTACAGTCGTAGCCAGAGCGGAGGTGAAAGTCGAGGTTGCCGGTCTCGACGGCGTTCTGAAAGAGCATGTGGACCGCGCGGCGGACGAGTTCGTCGGGGTCGTCGGGGTCCAGTGCGCTGGTCAGCATCGCCAGTTCGTTGCGCGTCTCGCGGTCCAGCGAGACGGCGAGTTCCGCGCCAAGCTCGGAGTACTGGGCCTGTACGTCGTCGGAGAGATCGTCCAGCGTCATGTTGGGGCGGTGGTCCAGCGCGGGAAAACCTCTTTCGGCCTCCGGCGGTCGGGTGTGGACCGTCACGCACAAGCGCCGTCGCTCGTAACGCCGCGGTAATGACGGAGCTGCCGGGCGCAGTCCCCGAGAACCGCGACGCCGTCCAGCGGGCACTGATCGAGTGGTACGAGGCCGACCACCGGTCTTTTCCCTGGCGCGAGACCGACGACGCCTACGAGATCCTCGTCTCGGAAGTGATGAGCCAGCAGACACAGTTGGGCCGCGTCGTCGACGCCTGGCGCGAGTTCCTCGATCGGTGGCCCGACGCCGAGGCGCTGGCGGCCGCCGACCAGTCCGACGTGGTCGCGTTCTGGACGGCCCACTCGCTGGGGTACAACAACCGGGCGAAGTACCTCCACACCGCGGCCAATCAGGTCCTCGACGAGTGGGACGGCTCTTTCCCCGAGACGCCCGCCGAACTGCAGGAGCTCCACGGCGTCGGCCCCTACACCGCCAACGCGGTCGCCTCGTTCGCGTTCAACGCGGGCGACGCCGTCGTCGACACGAACGTCAAGCGCGTCCTCCACCGCGCGTTCGACGTGCCCGACGACGACGCGGCGTTCGAGGAAGTCGCGGGGGCGCTCATGCCCGACGGCGAGTCCCGCGTCTGGAACAACGCGATCATGGAACTCGGCGGGGTCGCCTGCGAGAAGACGCCGGCCTGCGACGCCGCCGGCTGCCCGTGGCGCGAGTGGTGTGAGGCCTACGACACCGGCGACTTCACCGCGCCGGACGTGCCGACCCAGCCCGATTTCGAGGGGAGCCGCCGGCAGATGCGCGGCCGCGTCGTCAACGTCCTGGGCGAGTACGACCGCCTCGCGCTCGACGAACTCGGCCCGCGCGTCCGTGTCGACTACTCCCCGGACGGTGAGTACGGCCGCGAGTGGCTCCGTGGGCTCGTCGAGGACCTCGCGGACGACGGCCTCGTCAGCGTCGAGGACGGCGACGAGTCGCTGGTAGTCGGTCTCAGCGAGTGAGAACGCACCCGGTGGTACTTGCACGTCCGTGTCCAACGTTCACGTATGACCGTCCAAGCAGATACCGTCCGCGTCTGGCTGGTCGAACGGACCTACTCCGACGACGAGCAGAACCTCGTCATCCTCACGTACGCGACGCCCGACGGCGAGCGGTACTTCCGCAAGGAGCGGGCGCTGACCTCGTTCGGAGACATCCGAGACACGACCGCGGCCGTCGACGCCGAGCCGGGGAACCTCGGGACCGTCGACGACGCGGACCTGCGCGAGCGATACGCGACAGAAGCCCGGCGGATGGCCGACGTTCACGATCCTGACGACCGCATATAGAGCGGTCGCCGACGGCCCTACTACACCAGAGCGGGCGGACGAAGCGTACTCATAAATAAGCCCCAGTCGTCTGAGGCGCTATGACGCGAACGAAAGTCGTCGGCATCTGTGGTAGTCTCCGCGAGGGCAGTTACACCCGACAGAGCCTCCGGGTCGCACTGGCAGCCGCAGCGGTAGCCAGTGGTGACACCGAGTTGCTCGACCTCCGCGAGTGGGACCTCCCCGTGTTCGACCCCGACGCCGAGGACGCTGGCGACGCAGCGGCGTTCCGCGAGCAGATCCGGGCGGCGGACTCGATCCTGCTGGGCACGCCGGTGTATCACGGCTCGTTCTCGACGCCGCTGAAGAACGCGCTGGACTACTGTGGCTTCGACGAGTTCGAGAACAAGACCGTCGGCCTCCTGTGTGTCGCCGGGGGGAGTTTCCCCGTGACGGCGCTGGAGCACCTCCGGTCGGTCGGGCGGTCGCTGGACTGCTGGGTGATCCCGCACCAGGCAGCGGTGCCCCGCGCGGCCAGTGCCTTCGAGGACGGGCGACTCGTCGACGAACAGGTGCGCGAGCGCATCGAGACCCTCGGCCGCGAGGCCGTCCAGTACGCCAGCATCGAGCCCGATCCCCAGAGTATCGAGAGTTGCGAGAACGTCGGCGCGGACGACTGATACCACCGTTCGTTCGTCGCGCTCGGCGTTCGCCGCCTCGGGCGGCGAGTCGATCCATGCACTGACAGCCGTGTGTCAGAAGATCGAGAGCACCGATTCGAACGGAATCGTCCACATCATCGCGTGGTTCAGGGCCGTCACGGCGAGGTTCTCGGTCCGCTCGTAGGCGTACCCCCAGAGCAGACCGCCGGCACCCGTCGAGACGACCGAGTACACCGCGCTGCCGGTCGAGAAGACGGCGAAGACGCCGTGCATGAGGGCGAACGCCGTGGCACTGACGAAGACGACACCGGCCGTCCCGAGGTGTGGCCGCACGCGCCCCTGCACGACGCCTCTGAAGAGGAGTTCCTCTGCGGGAGCCGCGACAGCGTACAGTCCGAGGAGCGCGACGATCCAGAGCGCCGGGCGGTCGAAGAGCAGCGCGACGGTCCCGCTGGTCTCGTGAGTCGGGACCGAGAGACCGATCGCCGGCAAGACGACACCCAGGAGCACCGAGGTCGCCCAGAGACCGAGCGGCAAGGCGGCGATCCAGCCGAGGTCTCGGATCGTCGGAATCCGGACCCGAACGTACCGGTGCCGGTCCTCGACACGCCACAGGTACGCGACGGCGACGACGGCGAAGCCGATCTGGACACCGGAGCCCAGAACCGTGAAGGCGTCCGTCTCCGCGACGCCGAACAACGAACCCGAGAGCTGAAACACCGCGACGCCGCCGAAGCCAGCGATCCAGCCGCAAACAGCGAGGAGGAGGGCCGAAGCGACCGCCAGCGGCGTGTCGCCGATGGCCGACGACGGCAACCGCTCGGGGAAGACGCTCACGCGTCTCCCCCCAGCTCACCAACGGCGAGGCGACGTCGCTCGTGTGTTCGGGTGCGATGCGCCAGAGTGCCGTCCTCCGGGCGCGGAGGTCGTGGGCCGTCGTCAGCCATCACCACCTCGTACCACGAGGGGGCACAAGAACGGGGAGCTCCGTTTATTTCCGAATCGGGAGGTGGACGAGTGTACACTGGCGTTCGTCGACCGCGTATACGGTCGTACACCGCCCTCGAAGCGGTCCACAGCAGGCGATCTGTTCGGGCCCGTCCCTCGAATGTCGACACGATTAAGAGCGCGTCAGCAATAAATTCGCCCGTCTTGCCAGAGAAACCGGCCGCCCTGCTCACGAAGACACAGCGAGAGCGCATCGCGAGTGACTTTCGCGGACTGTCGGACGCCAAGCGCCGCCGCGATCAGCGACAGATTCGCGAACGCGTCGCCGCCGGGCTCGACGACTTCGGGTACCTGGTCGACTATCCGGACGAGCAGTTCGAACTCGCGTTCGACCAGTACGACGACGAGACCGTCGAACAGATGCTCGGGGAGCTGTCGCTCGTGACCGAGCGTCTCCGCCTCCTCCACGACATCGAACGGGAGACGGTGGTCGGTCGTGCGCGGGGCCGCGTCGCGGACATCGAGACGAACGAACGGACACTGGCGGCGCTCGACGTCGACGAGGCAGTCGGGGGCGGCGACGCCACCGCCAGAGCGGGCGATCGAGACCGGCTCCGTCGGCGCTCCACGCAGTCCCTGAAGCTGGGTATCGCTGTTGGAATTCCCGGAGCCCTGTTCGCGGCGATCCCACCGGGGACCGTGCCCGCGGCGGTCGACGGTCCCGTGGTACTGCTCTCCTTTCTGTTCGCTGGTGCCACGCTGGGCATCGGGCTGGCGGGCATCGCGCTCCACGGCATCAAGCACGACCTCCTCCCGGCTCTGCGACGCTTCCGAGAGAGTCCGCGGGACGCACTCCGGGCAGCGTGGGAGCGACTGTGACCGTCGGGAAAGGAAACTGACTAACGCTCGCTGGACCTACGGCGAACCGTGACACAGTGGGTCGAGAACCCGACGGGCGGGCGCGACCGCGGCCCGATTGCACTCGTTCGCGCGTGGGTCGAGATACTCTTGCGACCGCAGCGGTTCTTCCAGACGGGGATCGCACCCGGCGATCAGGCACCGGCACTCGTCTTCATCGCCGTCGTCGTCCTCGTCGAGGAGGCGTCGCGGTTCGCGGTCGTCGAACTCGCTCAGCGCGGACAGCTGTCGCTCGGGCCGTACGACTACCCGGTGATCGGTGATCTGGAACCACTGATGGCGCTGCTGGCGCTGGTCGCCATCGTCGTCTTCGTTGCGCCCGCGGTGCTCCACCTCACGGCGGCCGCCCAGACGCTCCTGTTGGCACCGCTGGCACCGGATCGGGGCGGCATCAGCGAGACCGTGCAGGTGATCGCCTACGCGACAGCGCCGTGTGTGTTCGCCGGGCTCCCGATCCCGGAGGTGCGGATCGCCTGTGGTCTCTGGGGTGCCGGGCTGTACGTCTACGGAATGAGGACGATCCACACCCTCTCGCTCCCGCGCGCCCTCGTCGTCAGCGCCGTTCCCGCGGCCGTCCTCTTTGGCTACGGCTTTCGCGCGTTCGCGGCGGGCAATGCGTTGTTGTAGCGCCCGGACACGTCGAACAGTTTAGGTGGCTGCCGGCCGGCTCCTCGAATATGCTCACGCTCGACCTCGACGACTTCATGTTCGAACTCAAAGACGGCGCACTCAAGCACGTCGGCCCCTCGAACCGGACCGCGACCGCGAAGATGTACGATGTCGAAGGCATCGACGTACGGGAGTTCGGCGACGAGCGCGTCAAGCTCGCCTTCGAGGACGACGACGGCAGCCAGTTCGAGATCGCTCTCGCGCCCGAGCAGGCAAGCGAGGTGGCGCGTGGCATCGAGATGCTCGAATCGGAGAGCCAGATCTACGAGTAGCGGGACGGAACCGACCGACGGCAGGCCCAGCCCGGCCGATCGGCGAGCGACGAGGATTTCGACAACCGTTTTAGTGCCGAAATGCTTTCACCGGTCAATGGGTTCGTGTATCATCTGTGGCACCTCCGTCGACGGTCACATCTGTGACCTCCACGAGGAGGACGTCCTGTTCGAATTCCGAGGCGACCATCCGAATCAACTGACGACCAATCGATACTACCGCGGCTCCGTCGACGGCTTCGCCGAGTTCGGCGTCTTCGTCGACATCGGCGATCGCGTGACCGGGCTGCTCCACCGCAGCGAGCTGGATCAGCGACTCGACTCGCTGGACTGGGAGCCGGGCGACACCGTCTTCGTGAAGGTGAAAAACGTCCGGGACAACGGCAACATCGACCTCGGCTGGTCGATCCGACAGGCCGAGCGAGAGTTCCGCGGCACGCTGATCGACGATCCCGAGTTCGACACGGCGCGACTCGCCGAAAACGTCGAGGAGGACGAGTCGGGAAACGGGCGTGAGGAGCCGGCGGCGGACGCCGACTCCGAACCGTCGCCCGACGAGCAAGCCGTCGAAGCGACGACCGACACAGACTCCTCGCCCGACGACCAGACCGCCGAAGCGACGAGTGACTCCGAACCGTCGGCCGACACCGCCGAAACGACGACCGACGCCGACGCGGCGAAGATCAGCCAGGCCGACGACAGCGAGCGCGTCGAACGAAGCGCCAGCGTCGTCGGACAGGGCAGTACGGCGACGACCGAGAGCGACGACACGTCGGCCGACGCCGAGAGCGACGATGCAGTCGACCACCAGCGAGACCACCCCGTCGTGACGGTCGACAGCCTGGACAACCACGAAGGCGACGACGTTCGCCTCGAAGGCGAGATCGTCAACGTTCGCCAGACCAGCGGACCGACGGTGTTCGAGCTCCGGGACGAGACCGGGACCGTCGACTGTGCGGCCTTCGTCGAGGCGGGCGTCCGCGCCTACCCCGACATCGTCGAAGAGGACATCGTCCGACTGGACGGCGACGTGCGCCGTCGCCGCGGCGAGATTCAGGTCGAGACCGAGACACTCGTCGCGCTCGACGGCGACGAACGCCAGACCGTCGTAGACCGGATGGCCGACGCGCTCGACGACCGCGCCCGGCCCGCCGCCGTCGACGCACTCGCCGAGGACCCGACGATCGAGGCACTGGCCGACGATCTCGTCGACGCCGCGACGGCGATCCGGCGCGCGGTCATCACCGACCGCCCGGTGATCGTCCGCCACTCCGCGACCGCCGACGGCTACGTCGCTGGCGTGGCCCTCGAACGGGCGACACTCCCGCTGGTCGCCGACGAGCACCGCCGAGCCGACGCGCAGTACCACTACTTCGATCGCCGACCGCTGGAAGGCGGCGTCTACGACATGCAAGACGCCACCAAGGACGTGACGAACATGCTCGAAAACCGGGAGCGCCACGACGAGAAGCTCCCGCTGTTCGTCTTCGTCGCCGCCGGTGGGACCCGCGAGAGCCTCGACGGCTTCGATCTGCTCGACGTGTACGGCGCACCCCGCGTCGTGATCGACGACGCCGTCGCCGACGAAGCGATCGCCGACTCGGTCGACACGCTCGTCAGCCCGTCGCTGGCCGGCGCGTCCCCGACGACGGCGACGGCGCTGGCGGCCAACGTCGCCGCCCACGTCAACGAGCACGTACAGGACGATCTCGTCCACCTGCCGGCAGTCAGCTTCTGGGACGAGACGCCAGCGTCCTACCTCGACGCCGCGGCCGAGGCGGGCTACGACGAAGCCTCGGTGACGGAGCTTCGCGACGCGGTCGCGCTGGAAGCGTACTACCAGTCCTACGAGGACAAGCGCGAGCTCATCAAGGACCTGCTGTTCGGTGACGACGAGGACGACGTGACCGGGCTCGCCGGCAACGTCGCCGAGCAGTTCCGCGAGAAGCTCGCGACGGAGGTCGACACCGCGACGGCCAACATCGAACACGAGGCGATCGGCGGGACGACCGTCGCCGTCCTCGACACCGACGCCTTCACGCACCGCTACGACTTCCCGCCGTCGACGATCCTGCTCGACGAGCTGTTCCGGCAGGCCGACAGCGAGACGGACGCACTCGTCGGCGTCGCCGACGACACCCTGTTCGTGCGGGCCGACGAGACGGTCGACGTACACGATCTGGCCGACGCGATCGACGAGGGCGCACCGGAAGCCGCCGTCCGGACACGCAGCGCCCGCGAGCAGTCGATCCGATTCCTCTCGGGCGAGCGCGACGCCGTGATCGACGCGACGCTGGCCGTCGTCGGCGAGCGGTTCTGACGGCCCGACTATCACGACAGCGGCGGTCGAGCAGACACAGCCTCTTTGTGCCGTCGACGAAATCCCCCAGCTATGGCCTTCCCCGCACCAGAAGCTATGCTCGTGTCGGCGACACTGTTGCTCCCCGCGCTCGTACTCGTCGTCGTCGGCTGGCGAGGAGGGATTCGGCGCTGGAAGCTCCCGCTCGTCGCCGGTGTCTGGCTTGCAGTAGTCGCAAATTTAGCGAACACAGTGATCGACTCGGGGTCGCTGCCGAGCGGCCTCGATCGGACGCTCGTGGGCGTCTTGGTCGTGGTCGCGTCGCTCCTGGGCATCGCACTGAGCGTCTACGGCTGGCGACGCTACAGGACCGACCCGGACGCGACTGTCGATCTCTCACCGCCCCGGTAGTCGTCGACGGACCACCAGAACGCTCTTGCAGTCGGTCGGCGAACGCCGCGTATGGACGATCAAGTCCTCGATACGGACGCCCTCGACTGGCAGGAGTACGATCACGGGACTCGCTCGTTCAGGGGCAAGCGCTTCACGCGAGCCAGCGCCGCCAGCGAGCTGGGCTGTAGCCTCTACGAGATCGAGCCAGAATCTCGGGGCTGGCCCGCCCACTACCACGAGGGCAACGAGGAGGCGATCTTCGTCCTCGACGGCGACGGGACGCTGTGGCTCGGGAGCGACCGCGAGGAACGCGACCTCGAAGCGGGCGACTTCGCGGTCTTTCCCCGGAGCGAGGCCGGGCAGCACGAACTCGAAGCCGGGCCGGACGGGCTCCGGTATCTCGCGATGTCGACGATGAACGAGCCCGACATCACGGTCTACCCGGACAACGACGCGGTCGGCGTGTTCGCGGGATCGCCACCCGGCGGCCAGAAGGGCGAGCGCCGACTCTCGAAGTACCTCGATCTCGACGCCGAGGTGCCGTACTGGGACGACGAGGACGGCGACGGCCGGCGGGAGGAGTAGCGACACGCTTATTCGCGCGAGCGAACGAACTGTGACAACGGCAATGAGCACCGAGACGGGCGATCCCACCGAGTCCGAGGCGTTCGAGCAGGTCTGTGCAGAGCTGGTCGACCGCATCCTCGCGGGCGAACTGGAGCGCGAGGACGTGGAGAGCGCCAAGATGGAGGTCTGTTCGAAGTACTCCGCACCGAAGGTCCCGAAGAACTCGGAAATCCTCGACTACGCGCCGCTGGAACGACGCGAAGAGCTGGAGGAAGTGCTCCAGCGCAAGCCGGTGCGGACCGCCTCGGGGGTCTCGCCGATCGCGGTGATGACCTCGCCCCACCGGTGCCCACACGGGAAGTGTCTCTACTGTCCCGGTGGTCCCGATTCTGAGTTCTCGTCCTCGCAGTCTTACACCGGCCACGAGCCCGCGGCCGCCCGCGGCGTCCAGAACGACTACGACCCCTACGGACAGGTCACCCTGCGGCTGAACCAGTTGCGCGAGATCGGCCACCCCGTCGACAAGGCCGAACTGATCCTGATGGGCGGGACGATGACCGCACGGAGCCACGACTACCAGGAGTGGTTCGTCAAGCGCGCCATCGAAGCGATGAACGACTTCGACACCGAGGCCCAGCCAGCGCCCGCAGAGGGCGAGAGCTTCGCGCAGGACCCCGACGAGTACGACTTTCGCTACCTTGAGGACGTGATCGCGGAGAACGAGACCGCCGACGTGCGAAACGTCGCCACGACGTTCGAGACGAAGCCCGACTGGTGCGATCCCGAGCAGATCGATCGGATGCTCCGGCTGGGCGGGACGAAGGTGGAGGTCGGCGTCCAGACCACCTACGAGCGGATCAACCGGGAGATGCACCGCGGCCACGGCGTCCAGGCCAGCGTCGACGCGAACCGCCGGCTGCGAGACTCGGCGTTCAAGGTCGGCTTCCACATGATGCCCGGCCAGCCCGGCATGTCCAAGGAGATGTGTCTGGAGGACTTCCGGCGCATCTTCGAGGACAGCAAGTGGCGACCGGACTACCTCAAGATCTACCCGACGCTGGTCGTTGAGGGGACCGTCACCTACGACTGGTGGCGCAAAGACGAGTTCGAGCCCCTGGACAACGACGAGGCCGCGGAGCTCGTCGCCGAGATCAAGTCGATGATCCCGAAGTACACCCGCCTCCAGCGCGTCCAGCGTGACATCCCCGCGGACTTCATCGAGGGCGGCGTCTGGAAGTCGAATCTCAGACAGCTCGCCCGACAGCGCATGGACGAGCACGGCTGGACCTGCGACTGCATCCGCTGTCGCGAGGTCGGGATGAACGACGAGGACCCCGAACGGATCGAGAAGGACGTCATGACCTACGAGGCTGCCGGCGGGACCGAACACTTCATCAGCTTCGAGGATCCCGACAAGGACCTGCTCGTGGGCTTCTGTCGCCTCCGATTCCCGAACGACCCGGTTCGACGCGAACTGCAAAACGCCGCGCTCGTGCGGGAACTCCACGTCTACGGCAGCCAGGTCGGCCTCGGGAGCGCCAGCGAAGACGACCAACACCAGCACGAGGGATACGGTCGCCGACTGCTCGCGACGGCGGAGGAACTGGCGGCCGACGCCGGCTACGACAAGCTCGCGGTCATCTCCGGTATCGGCGTCCGGCAGTACTACCGCGAGAAGCTCGACTACAAGCAAGACGGGCCGTACGTCAGCAAGCGGCTGTGACCGGACGAACGGAGTGAGTCCGGCTTTTTCACCCATGTCCTGCCGTCGTGAAACCGGGCGACAGCCATTAGCGTGGGGCCGGCGTACGGTCGGCAATGGCACGGAGGTTGATCGACGGGGTGTGGGAGCTCGATCTGGGACTACTGCCGCCGCTGGCGTCGAACGCGTTTCTCCTCGACGAGCGGGAGATGGACGGCACCGACGGCGAGGCGGTGACGCTGTGTGACACCGGCCTGTTCTGGAACGAGCCCTCGATCAGAGACGAACTCGCAGCCGTCGGTTGCGAGCCCGGCGATCTCGACCGCGTCCTGTTGACTCACTACGATCTGGACCACGTCGGCGGGCTCGAACGGCTGCAACCGGAGTTTACCGGCCCGGTCTTTCTCGGGCGAGCCGACTACGAGCTGGTCGAGAACGGCGCACCGCCGCCGTCGAACAACCACAAGGGGCTGTTCCACCGCGCCGCTCGGACGCTCTGTCCGCTGCCCGACGGGATCGACCTGCGGCCGGTCGACGACGGCGACGCCGTCGGTCAGTTCACCAGCTACGCGACACCGGGGCACAACCCGGGACACACGGTGTACGTCCACGACTGCGGCGTGGCGCTGCTCGGCGACCTCGTCTGGGAGGAGGGCGGTGCGATGACGACGCCGATCTGGTTCGACTCCTACGACATGGATCGGGTCCGGGCGTCCGTCCGGGAGTTCGCCGCGCGGGCACCCGCCTTCGAGGTGGCGGCGATGGCCCACGGGACGCCGTTCGTCCGCGACGGTGACGACGTGCTGGGCGCACTCGCCGCGACCCTCTGACCGATCGAACGAGCGGGTTTTTGTACTGTCCGTGCGGAGATCTGTCTATGCAACGATCAGTCGCGATCGTCGGTGCGGGCGCGGCCGGTGCGGCGGCGGCGTACGCGCTCCGGGAACACCCCGCGGACGTGACCGTCTTCGAGAAGAGCGGCGGTGTCTGCGGCCGTGCCGCGACCCGGCGGCGCGACGGCTGTGTCTACGAGTACGGTGCCAACTACCTGACTGCCGACGACGACCGCGTGACCGAACTGGTCACCGAGGAACTCCCGACCGAGGGGCTCACCGAGATCGACGAGCCCGTGTGGGGGTTCGATTCTGACGGGGCGATACGCGATGCGCCGACGCGATCCGCGGAACAGGTGAGCGAGGATCGCGACGAACAGACGACGCGGTGGACCTACGAACAGGGGATCACCCAGCTCGCGAAGCGGCTGTTCGCGGCCGGCGACGCGACGGTCCACCGGCACACGCGCGTCGAGTCACTGGCGCGAAGCGAGGCGGGCTGGCGTGTCACCGACGCCGACGGCGGAACCTACGGCCCGTTCGACGCCACGCTCCTGACGCCACCGGGTCCACAGACCGCGGACCTGCTGGGTCAGTCGGAGTGGCGACACGCCGACCGACGGCGGCTCAGGCAGGCCGCCGCCTCCGTTCCCTATCGCACCGTCGTCGCCGGTCTGTTGCACTACGATTTCGAACTCGACCGCCCGTACTACGGACTGGTCAGCGAAGCCGGGGATCACGACGTGGGTTGGATCGGCCGCGAAGAGTGCAAGGCGGGGCACGTCCCCGACGGCGAGACGCTCCTGTTGGTCCAGATGGCACCGGACTGGTCGGTCACCCACTACCGTGACGACGACGCCGCGCTGACCGACGCGATCGCAGACGCGACAGCGACACTGCTGGACGACGACCGACTGACCGAGCCCGACTGGACCGACCACCAGCACTGGCGGTACGCGCTGCCGGACGACGGCGTTGCGGCGGACGCCCTGGAGGCGGCGCCAGCCCACGACCTCTTTGTGGCCGGCGACTGGGTCGCGGGCGAGGCGCGGCTCCACGCCGCCGTCCGGAACGGCCTGAGAACCGGCGAGCGAATCGGCGAGCACCTGTAGCGAAGCGGTTTTGCGTCCCGGCCTGCACCACCCGACATGGACCACAAGCGGGAGCTGACGAGCGTCGACCTCGCCGCCCTCGAACGGGAGCTGGGCGGCTACGAGGGGGCCAAGCTCGACAAGGCGTACCTCTACGAGGACGACCTCCTGCGGCTCAAGATGCGGGACTTCGACCGCGGCCGGGTGGAGCTGCTGATCGAGGTCGGCGAGAACAAGCGCGCCCACGTCGTCGACGCCGACCACGTCCCCGACGCGCCGGGCCGACCGCCCAACTTCGCGATGATGCTTCGCAATCGGATCGCGGGCGGCGAGCTGGCCGACGTACGCCAGTTCGAGTTCGACCGGATCATGGAGTTCGAGTTCGACCGTCCCGACGCCTCCACCACGGTCGTCGCGGAGCTGTTTGGCGACGGCAACGTCGCGGTGCTCGACGAACACGGCGAGGTCGTCGACTGCCTGGAGACGGTCCGGCTCAAGTCACGCACCGTCGCGCCGGGCAGCCAGTACGAGTTCCCGTCGGCGCGGTTCAATCCGCTGACCGTCGACTACGAGACGTTTCTGGAGCGGATGCGCCAGTCCGACGCCGACGTGGTGCGGACGCTCGCGACCCAGCTGAACTTCGGGGGGCTCTACGGCGAGGAGCTGTGTACCCGGGCCGGGATTCCGTACAACCAGGCCATCGAAGACACCGACGAAGCGGAGTTCGAGCGGCTCTACGAGGTGATCGCCGAGCTGAAAGAGCGCCTCCGGAGCGGCGACCTCGATCCGCGCGTCTACTACGAGTACGAAGAGATCGAGGGCGAGGAGATCGAGCGTCGCGTGGACGTGACGCCGATCCCCCTCGAAGAGTACGACGACGTAGAGAGCCGTGCCTTCGAGACCTTCACCGAGGCGCTGGACGAGTACTTCTACGAGGTCGAACGTGAGGACACGGCCGAGGAGATCGCCGACGCGGGCGTCGACCGGCCGGACTTCGAGAGCGAGATCGAGAAGTACGAGCGCATCATCCAGCAACAGCAGAGCGCGATCGAGGACTTCGAGGCCGACGCCGAGGCCGAGCGCGAGAAGGCGGAGTTGCTGTACGCCCGCTACGACCTCGTCGACGAGATCCTCTCGACGATTCAGGGCGCGCGAGCCCAGGACACGCCGTGGGACGAGATCGAGGCGACCTTCGAGGAGGGCAAAGAGCAGGGCATCGCCGCGGCCGAGGCCGTCGAAGGTCTCGACGGCAGTGAAGGGACGGTGTCCCTGTCGATCGACGACGTGCGCGTGACGATCGACGCGACGATGGGCGTCGAGAAGAACGCGGACCAGCTCTACCAGGCGGCAAAGCGCATCGAGGAGAAGAAGGAGGGCGCGCAGGCGGCGATCGAGGACACGCGAGAGGATCTCGAAGCCGTCGAGCGACGCCGCGAGAACTGGGAAGCCGAGGACACGACGGAGACCCAGGAGCAGACCGAGGAGTCAGACGACGTGGACTGGCTCTCGCGAGCGTCGATTCCCGTCCGGAGACAGGAGCCGTGGTACGATCGCTTCCGGTGGTTCCGCACCTCGAACGACTTCCTCGTGATCGGCGGCCGCAACGCCGACCAGAACGAGGAACTGGTCAAGAAGTACCTCGACCGCGGAGACAAGTTCTTCCACGCGCAGGCCCACGGCGGTCCCGTGACCGTCCTGAAGGCGACCGGTCCCAGCGAGTCCAGCCGCGACGTGGACATCCCGGACCAGGACAAGCGCGAAGCAGCGACGTTCGCAGTGGCGTACTCGTCGGTGTGGAAGGGCGGCAAGTACGCCGGTGACGCGTACATGGTCGATCCCGACCAGGTGTCGAAGACCCCGGAGAGCGGCGAGTACCTGGAGAAAGGCGGTTTCGCGATTCGAGGCGACCGGACGTACTTCCGGGACCTCGAAGTCGACGTGGCCGTCGGAATCTCCTGTGAGGACTGGACCGGCGTGCTCGGCGGCCCGCGATCGGCCATCGAAGACCGCGTAGCGACCAGTATCGAGATCGAACCCGGTCAGTACGCACAGAACGACATCGCGAAGCGACTGTACCGAGAGTTCAAAGAGCGGTTCGAAGACGAATCGTTCGTCCGCAAGGTCGCCAGTCCGGACCTGATCCAGGAGTTCCTCCCGCCGGGCGGCAGTCGAATGGTCGAGTAACCCCCTGCCATCCAGTACCGTTTACCATCACTGAACGGCCGTCAGATCGGTGTCACAGCGCCGACAGCTGCCGATCGGAAATATCCGAGAGTATTAGACGAGAGAACGGACGAACATCGAATTCTCGGCGATGCGAGTACTTCGATACACTAATACCTCGTCCGACACCACATCCGATAATGGCAAGTGCCGACCGGTTTCGCGACAGCACGCAGATCCTCCTGCCAGCCGCTGCCCTGGACGGCATCCGCGAAGACCTCGAACGCGAGTTTACTCTGACGGTACGCGAGGAGGGAACACAGGTCCGCATCATCGGTTCGCCAGTGGAGATCAAGGCGGCCTCGGACTTCCTGGCGATGAACGGCATCAACCTCGCCTGATACGGATTATTGTAGCCGTTTTCCCGGTCGACCGCACCACGGTGTGCGGTCAATCCGGTAAAGATCTACAATAATCCGTATGATACCGTCGACCGTCACTGTTTGATCTTCGCGACGACGGGTCGCGACACACCGTCTCGACCGTCGTGATCGGCGCGATTCTCCGACACCGACCAGAGCGGTGTGGTTCACTCCCACGCGGCGTCGTCGAAAAGCAATCCTTAAAACTGCTGGGCAGGTCCAACCTAACATGGCTGGAACTATCGAAGTGCTCGTTCCGGGCGGCGAGGCCAACCCTGGCCCGCCCCTCGGTCCGGAGCTGGGGCCGACCCCCGTCGACGTGCAGGCAGTCGTCCAGGAGATCAACGACCAGACCGCAGCCTTCGACGGCACCGAAGTGCCCGTCACCGTCGACTACGACGACGACGGCTCCTTCGAGATCGAGGTCGGCGTCCCGCCGACAGCCGAGCTCATCAAGGACGAAGCTGGCTTCGACACCGGATCGGGCGAACCCCACGAAGAGTTCGTCGCCGATCTCTCGGTCGACCAGATCAAGCAGATCGCCGAGCAAAAGCAGACCGACCTGCTCGCGTACGACACGAAAAACGCCGCGAAGGAAGTCGTCGGCACCTGCGTCACGCTGGGTGTCACCATCGAGGGCGAGAATCCCCGCGACTTCAAGGAGAAGGTCGACGCCGGCGAGTACGACGACGTCCTGCTGGACGCCGCCGAGGCCTGACTGGGCCACCGACGCCGGTTTTCGGCGCTTTTGCCGATCCTCATACCGTCGGCTGTGACTTCGTGACGAGCTTCGCCACCCCGGGTGGCGAAATCGTTCACAGATGTACAGCCGGCAGTATCAGCGACAGCTGGGTGACACGGAGACCGACGACAGTGCCGTCGCTACCGTGGTTCGACGGCTTTAAGTGTCGCATCGGCTTCGTACCGGGTGAGACAGGCGACTGTACTGTCTACGACAGTACGCCCTGTTTCACTGACCCGTAGAAGCCCGTTGGGCGTACTACGGAGGTGAACAATGGCAGACCAGGATATAGAGAACGCAGTCTCTCGCGCACTCGAAGAGGCCGACCCTCGGAACTTTACCGAGACAGTCGACCTCGCCGTCAACCTGCGCGACCTTGATTTGAACGATCCGTCGAACCGTATCGACGAGAGCATCGTCCTTCCTGCCGGTACCGGCCAGGAGACGAGCATCGTCGTGTTCGCCGAGGGGGAGACCGCTCTGCGAGCCGAAGACGTTGCCGACCAGGTCATGTCCAGCGACGAGCTGGCCGAGCTGGGCGACGACGACGATGCAGCGAAAGATCTCGCCGACGATACCGACTTCTTCCTCGCAGAGGAAGCGCTGATGCAAGACATCGGTCGCTACCTCGGGACCGTCCTCGGTCCACGCGGGAAGATGCCGGACCCGATCAGTCCCGACGACGACGTCGTCGAGATGGTCGACCGAATGCGCAAGTCCGTGCAGATCCGCAGTGGTGACCGCCGAACCTTCCACACCCGCGTGGGTGCAGAGGACATGTCCGCCGAGGAGATCGGCGACAACATCGACGTCATCCTGCGCCGCCTGCACGCCGACCTGGAGAAGGGGCCGATGAACATCGACTCGGTCTACGTCAAGACCACGATGGGCCCCGCGGTGGAGGTGGCCTAACATGAGCGCCGAAGCAGAACGAAAGACCGAGACGATCCCCGAGTGGAAGCGCGAAGAAGTCGACTCGATCGTCGAGATGATCGAGTCCTACGACAGCATCGGGGTCGTCGCGATCACCGGCATCCCCTCGCGCCAGCTCCAGGACATGCGCCGTGGCCTGCACGGGACCGCAGAACTGCGCGTCTCGCGCAACACGCTGCTGGAGCGTGCACTCGACGAGGTCGACGCCGGCCTCGAACAGCTCGGCGACTACGTCGCCGGTCAGGTCGGTCTGATCGGAACGAACGACAACCCCTTCGGGCTGTACAAGGAACTGGAAGCCTCGAAGACGCCCGCGCCGATCAGTGCGGGCGAGGTCGCGCCCAACGACATCGTCATCCCCGAGGGTGACACGGGCGTGGATCCGGGGCCGTTCGTCGGCGAACTCCAGAACGTCGGTGCCAACGCGCGCATCGACGGCGGTTCGATCAAGGTCGTCGAGGACTCGACCGTGCTGGAAGCGGGCGAGGAGGTCTCGACGGACCTCGAGAACGTCCTCGGCGAACTCGGGATCGAGCCCAAGGAAGTCGGGCTCGACCTGCGGGCCGTCTTCGCCGACGGCGTGCTGTTCGAACCCGAGGAGCTCGAACTCGACGTCGAAGAGTACGAGGCAGACATCAAGGCCGCCGCATCGGCCGGGTGGAACCTCTCGGTCAACGCCGAGTACCCGACCACGCAGAACGCGTCGACGCTGCTGCAGAACGCACGCGGCGACGCCAAGAGCCTCGCGGTGTTCGCGTCGATCGAGGACCCCGAGGTCGTGCCGGATCTGGTCAGCAAGGCCGACGCACAGGTCCGTGCGATCGCTGCCCAGATCGACGACGAAGAAGCGCTGCCGGAAGAGCTCCAGGGCGTCGACGCCCAGCCGGCAGCCACAGAAGCATCGACCGACGAAGACGAAGCCGACACTGAAACCGAGGACACCAGCGACGACACCGAGGCCGAAGCGGCCGAGGACGACGACGACGATGACGACGACGAGGACGCTGGTGACGCACTCGGAGCAATGTTCTAATTACAACAATGGAATACGTTTACGCTGCACTCATCCTGAACGAATCGGGCGCAGAGATCAACGAAGACAACCTCACTGACGTGCTCGACGCCGCTGGCGTCGACGTCGAAGAGTCCCGCGTGAAGGCGCTCGTCGCCGCACTCGAGGACGTCGACATCGACGAGGCCGTCGACGAGGCCGCCGCCGCACCCGTCGCAGCCGGCGGCGCTGCCGCGCCGGCCGCCGAGGGCGGTGCCGAGGAAGACGCTGGTGCCGAGGAAGAGGCCGCAGAAGAAGAGGCCACAGAGGAAGAAGCCGGCGACGACGACGACGAAGACGAGGGCGACGGCGGCGAAGGCCTCGGCGAGCTGTTCGGCTAATTCGGCCACAGCACCAACACTTCGATTCTTTCGACACGGATCCGAGAGCGACAGCGCCGCCTCCGTGATTGGCCGGGTAGCGACGCCACAGGTTTATCTGCGAGGGCGGGACCAGCCCGTCGCAGTGACCGGACCGGTACAGTTCGTCGTCGACCCAGAGCTGACGGTGGCGACACTGGCGGCGATCGCCGGTGGGATCGCGCTGGGAACGGTCAGCGGGCTCGTGCCGGGCATCCACGCCAACACGTTCGCGCTTGGACTGGCGACCGTCGCGCCTGCGGTCCCGGGACCGCCACGGCTCGTCGGTGCGGCGATGCTGGCCGCCGGGACGACCCACACCTTCCTCGACGTGGTGCCGGCGATGGCGCTTGGCGTGCCCGATCCGGCGATGGCCGCGAGCGCGCTCCCGAGCCACCGCCTCGTGATCGCCGGTCGGGGACGGGAAGCGCTCCGGCTGTCGGCGCTTGGTAGCGGGCTCGCGGTGGCGCTGGCCGTCCCGCTGGCGGTCCCGATCACGCTGGCGATGACGCGCCTGTACCCGACAGTCCGCACACATCTCGGCCCGCTGCTCGCCCTCGTCGGGGTGGCCCTGGTGGTCACCGAGCGCGGACGCTGGCCGCGGATCGGTGCCGGCGTCGCGCTGGTCGGCAGCGGTGTCCTCGGTGTCGTCGTACTGCCGATCGAACCGGACGGTCCGGTCGCGGTCGGGAGCATGTTGATGCCGCTGTTCGCGGGGCTGTTCGGCGCGCCGGTGCTGATCGAGAGCATCGGCGGCGACGGCGTGCCCCCACAGGACGACGCGACCGTGGCACTCTCCCGGCGGTCGATCGGCGTCGTCGCACTGACTGGGACCGTCGCCGGAGCGATCGTCGGCTACGTCCCCGGCGTGACTGCGGCCATCGCCGCGACTGGTGCCCTCGCCGCGCTGTCGGGGTCGGGACCCAGAGAGTTCGTGGTCGCGACCAGCGGCGTCAACACGGCGACCGCGGTCTTCGCGCTGTTCGCACTCGTCGCCCTCGAAACGCCACGGACGGGTGTGCTCGTCGCCTTCGAGCAGACTGACGCGCCTCTGGCCCTCGGCCTCCTGCTCGTCAGCGTGACCGTCGCCGCGACCGCCGGGTTCGTGCTGGTCCCGCTGGTGGGCGATCGCTACCTCGCCGTCGTGGGGACGCTGGATACGACGCGACTCGCCGTCGCCGTGCTGGTCTCGCTCGTCGGCCTCGGGTGGTTGTTCGCCGGCCCCATCGGCGTGGCGTCGCTGGCTGCCGGCACCGTAATCGGGCTCGTCCCGGCCCGCTGTGGCGCACGGCGGGCGAATCTGATGGGCGTCCTGCTCGTCCCCCTGGCGCTATAAGTAGTCCTGTCGGCGAAAGTACGCCAGCATCGCGACGCCGATCAGCGCCATCACGACGAGGACCGCCGGGTAGCCGTAGGCCCACCCCAGTTCGGGCATGTTGTAGGGGCTCGCGGCCGGATCGAAGTTCATCCCGTAGACGCCAGCGACGAACGTCAGCGGGATGAAGATCGTCGCGACGACGGTCAGCGTCTTCATCACCTCGTTGGTCGACTGCGAGAGCGCGTTGAGGTAGATGTCCCGTGCGCCCGAGACGAGGTCCCGGTACGTCTCGGTGAGGTCGGCGAGCTGGACGAGGTGGTCGTACACGTCCCGAAAGTACTTCTCGGTCTGTGGCTGGACCTGTGCAGGATCGCCCCGCGCGAGGACGCCGACGGCCTCTCGGGCCGGCCAGACCTGTTTCCGGAAGGAGAGCAGGTCGCGCCGAACTGCGTTGATCCGTTCGAGCGTCTCTCGATCGGGCGAGTCGATCACTTCGTCTTCGATCGCCTCGATGAGGTCCTCGACGCGGTCCAGCACCTCGAAGTAGTCGTCGACAACTACTTCGATGACGCGGTATGCGGTGAAGTCGGCTCCGTGCTGGAGCAGTCGCTCGTCATCGCGTTCGACCGCGTGTCGGACCCGATCGACGGGCGACGCAGCACCCGGCGAGACGGAGACGACCCAGTCGTGGCCGACGAACAGTCCGATCGGCGTCGTCGAGAGCTCTTCGGCGAACGTCGTCGCACCGCCGGCCAGCGTGATCGTCTTCAGCAAGACGAAGGTGTACTCCGGGAACGTCTCCGTCTTGGCGCGAACGCCGTTCCGGAGGTCCTCGACGGTGAGCGGGTGGATGGCGAACGTCTCGGCGATGGCGTCCAGCTCCGCGTCGGTGACCTCGGGTGCGTGGACCCAGGTCGTGCCCTCGGCGTCGCGTGCCGCCGCGAGTTCGTCGTACCGGCTGATCCCGTCGTCGCCGAAGACGAACGCGTCGATCACGGCACGGACCCTCCCCGAGAGTCGGACGAGCGAGGGCTCTCGTCGGCCGGGATCGTCTCGGACCGGGCAGCGGGAGCCGGCGAGCGGGTCCTCGCTGACGATGTCATACGACGGTCCACACCGGCGATCGACAAAAGCGTTCTCGCTGGTCACCGAGGCGCTGGCGGTGGTGAGCGGACGGGCACGCTCGCAGGTGGCTAGCTATCCGAGTCGGTAGGTCGGGCCGTCGTCGGTGTCCTGTACTTCGACGCCGAGAGACTCGATTTCGTCACGAAGTTCGTCCGCCCGCTCGTAGTTGCCGGCGGCTCGCTCGGCCTCGCGCACGTCCAGCAGGAGTTCGACGAGATCCTCGGCGACCGACACGTCGCCGCCCTCGGAGCCACCGAACGAGAGCCCGAGGACGCCACCGCCCAGTTCCTCGATCGTTTCGACGGCCTCACGCAGCGCCCGGTAGTCGAACGACGACCGTTCGTCGACGTGGACGTTGACGGCACCGACAAGTTCGGTCAGCGCCGCGAGCGCCTCGCGGGTGTTGAAGTCGTCGTTCATCGCCGTCTCGAAGTGCTCGCGGGCGGTGGTGACGGCCGTCCGGAGCGTGTCGTCTTCGACCGTCGCGTACGCGTCCGCGTCGTCACACGCCCGTACCGCCCGTTCGTAGCCTCGTTCGAGCGTCTCCCAGCGCTCGATGGCCTCGTCGATCGTCGCCTCGCTGTAGACGGCGCTGTTGTGGTAGGCCGTCGACAGCAGGAACGTCCGGACCACGTCCGTCCCGTACTCGTCGACGGCCGCCTCGACGGTGAAGAAGTTGCCCAGCGACGAGGACATCTTCTCGCCTTTGGTCTCCAAGAGGCGGACGTGGAGCCAGTGACGCGCGAACTGCTGGCCGGTCGCGGCCTCGCTCTGTGCGATCTCGTTTTCGTGGTGCGGGAAGACGAGGTCCTGACCGCCGACGTGGATGTCGATGGTCTCTCCGAGGTGGGTCGTGCTCATCGCCGAGCACTCGATGTGCCAGCCGGGTCGGCCCTCGCTCCACGGGGCGTCCCAGGTCTGGGCGGTCTCACAGGCCGCTTCGGGGGGCGACGCTCCCTCGTGCTGGTGCTCTTCGATCGCCGCCGGATCGACGCCGCCGGCCTTCCACAGCGCGAAGTCCGCGGGGTTTCGCTTCTCGGTTTGCTCGTCCGGGTCGCCCTGGGCTTCGATCTCGTCGAGTTGCTGGTTCGAGAGTTTCCCGTACTCCTCGAAGGTCGTCACGTCGAAGTACACCGAGCCGTTGGCCTCGTAGGCGTAGCCCTTCTCGATCAGCGTCTCGACCATCGCGACGATCTCGGGGACGTGTTCGGAGACGCGCGGGTACACCTCCGCGCGCCGGAGGTTGAGCGCGCGCATGTCGTCGATCACCGACTGGACGTAGTGGCGGGCCACGTCGGCCTCGCTCTCGCCGTCCTCGCCCACGCGAGCGACGATCTTCTCGTTGACGTCGGTGAAGTTCTCGACGTGACGCACGTCGTAGCCCAGGTGCGCCAGCCAGCGATGCATCACGTCGACGTGGACCCACCCGCGGGCGTGTCCCAGATGAGCGGGATCGGAGGTCGTCAGGCCACAGTAGTAGAGCAAGACGGAGTCGGGATCCTGTGGCTCGAACGCCTCTCGCTCGCCGGTGAGCGTGTTGGTCACGCGAAGCGTCATCGTCGAGTACCAGACGAGGCGGCGATTTCAAAGCGTCGGATGTGCTGCCACGCTCACGCGTCCAGCGTCCCCTCGACGGCCCGCACTGCGTCGGGGCCGTCACGGCGGCCGACTATCACCAGCGCCGTCTCCTCGGCGAATCCCGCGGCGTCGACGCCGATCCCCTCGGCTCTGAGTGCGCCGAGCACCCGCTCGAACGTGTCGATGCCGGTAAGACCGGCGACGACGAGTCCAGTCAGTGAGCCACTGTCGGAGGCGTACGCGGCGTCGGCGACCGTGATCAGAGCGTCCTCGTCGTCGGTCCGACCGAGGCCGCTTCGCATCTCGACGCGCGCGTCGGATTCGAGGCCGGCGTCGCCGTCCAGTTCCTCGGCGTAGCGACGCAGTGCCGTCGCGACGGCGTCGGTCTCGCCCTCGACGGGCAGCCAGCGGGCGGCGGCGGTGTAGTTGACCACGCCGGCCCGGAGCGCGTCGTAGAGGAACGGTCTCGCACGGACGGCCTCTCGCGTTCGCGCTGCGAGTGATGCCATGGCGGACCGTTCCGTCGGCCCCGGAAAAGCGTCACTGGTTCCGGCAACGAAGCCCCTAAGAACGTCTCTCCCCAAGAACTGGTCATGCAAGCGCTCGTCATCGCGGCCCACGGATCGCATCTCAGCGCCGGGTCATCGACGCCGACGTTCGACCACGCGGACACGATCCGCGCGGTGAGCGCCTTCGACGAGGTCCGCGAGAGCTTCTGGAAGGAAGAGCCACACTTCAGGGAAGTGTTGCGGACCGTCGACGCCGACGAGGTCTATCTCGTGCCGCTCTTCATCAGTGAGGGGTACTTCACCGAGCAGGTGATTCCCCGCGAGTTCCGCCTCGACGAGTGGGACCCGGCGCTGTGGGACTCGGACGGTACCAGCGCCGACACGGCGACGCTGACGGCCGAAGACACCGGGCAGACGATCCACTACTGTGGTCCCGCCGGGACCCACGACGCGATGAGCGACGTGATCGTCCAGCGAGCCCAGTCGGTCACCGGCGACCCGGATGTCGGCGACGGCTTCGGGCTCGCGGTCGTCGGTCACGGCACGGAGCGCAACGAGAACTCCGCGAAGGCCATCGAGTACCACGCCGACCGCATCGGGGAGCGCGACCGCTTCGACGAGGTGCAGGCGCTGTTCATGGACGAGGACCCCGAGATCGACGACGTGACGGAGTACTTCGAGAGCGACGACATCGTCGTCGTCCCGCTGTTCGTCGCCGACGGCTACCACACCGAGGAGGACATCCCCGAGGACATGGGGCTGACCGACGACTACCGGACCGGCTACGACGTGCCCACGACGGTCGACGGCCACGACATCTGGTACTCCGGTGCCGTCGGGACCGAGCCCCTGATGGCCGACGTGTTGCTCGAACGGGCGGCCGACGCGGGCGCGGACGTGGGCGACGCGATCCAGCGGGTGAAATCCGAGACCGGCGGGGCAGAGGCCAGCGGCGACTGATCCCCGAGTACTGAGGGCGAGACGCCCCACTGAACCGCCCCACTTTTCTCGACAGAATCCTTCCGGTCGACCATGCAGGGTGCCCACTTGGACGCACTGGTGACGACGGCAGCCGACGGCATCGCGTTCGACGGACTCGTCGTGGAACCGGACGACGGCGGTTACGTCGTCGCGGTCGACGGCGACAGTCACACGGTCGAGACCGACGAGGACCTCCGCCGCGTCGCGACAGAGTACCCTGCGTACGTCTCGAACTGGTACTTCTGGCACACGAGCGCTCCACAGAAAGAAGACCGATGGGCGTTCCTCCGGTGGATCGAGGGGGCCGAAGAACGCACGGTGCCAGAACGCTACGACGCGCTCGCAGACGGGGTGACCGAGAGCTGGGGACAGCTACAGATCACGGCCCGCGTCGACGACGGCAATCGGCGCTACGACATCCGTCACGTCGACGACACGCCCACGGACGCGACGCTCGAACGCCACGACGACCCGCTCGACGCTCGAACGCTCGTCAAGCACGACGACGACGGCAAGTACCGTCCGCTGAAGACGGCTCCGACACTGCAGACCGGCTGGCAGTTCGTCGATCTCGGTCCTGCCGATCTCGTCCAGACCGTCGAGTTCGTCTACCCCGCGACGGTGGCCAACTGGCACCGCGAGCGGACCGGCGACCTCGACGTCAACCACTGGCGCGAGACGATGGAGCGCCAGAGCGGGATCTACGGCGTGGTCCAGACCTGGGACCGCGGCGAAGGGTACGAACACGTCAACTGGGTCGCCGAGGCCTGCTGTGACGACTCGCAGTGTCTGAAGCGTCGGGAGTGGGAGTACGACGACGAGACCGAACTCGACGTCGACGGCGGTGACGGCGAGTTCCCGTGTCGCGAACCGTGCTCGCTGGTGATTTCGGCCGCGCGCCGCTGGACGAAGCTAGAAGGCGAACAGTCCCAGACCTACGAGTTCGAGCTCACCCCGAGCGAGAAAGAACAGGTCGAGCGGATCGTCGAGGCGGTGGCCGACGGCGAGACCGAAGCGATCAGAGAGGCCGACGTGTACGACGGAGCCAATCGCTACCGGACACGATTCCTGCGGGCGAAGCTGTTCGACGACGAGGGGAACCTCGGTGGCGTCGAAACCGACGCGGAGTGATCGTCACTCGCCGACTGCGAGCGCGGTCGCGACGGCGACGGCCGCGAGGACGACGAACGCCCCGAGCCAGGCGGCCGTCCCACCGACCCAGGCTGCGACCGCCAGCGCCAGCGCGACGGCGACGAGCCCGAGAGCCAGCAACGGCCACGGAACCGCGTTCACGCCGGTCGTGTCGTCGCGCCCGTCCGACCGGGGCTGGGGCTTGGACAGCGACTCGTCGACCTGGACCGGCTCCTCGGTCTCGATTGGCTCGTCGATGTCGACGTCGACGTAGCGAGTCTCGGCCCCGTAGCTGGTAGCGATCTTGAGCTTGCCGAACGTCGAGCCGTGGCTGTGGACGGTGGCCCGAACCCGCCGCTCGGACTCGCGCTCGACGTGGTGGTTCGGCGCTTCGATCGAGGCCAGTTCCGAGAGGGCGTCGTCTAAGTGCAGGTGAATGTGGGTCGGCTCGCCGTGGTTGATCAACAGGATCTCGAAGGAGTCGTCGGTCTCGAAGCGGTCGGCGACTTCGAGCGAGTGCAACGACGCCCTGTTGACGTGCACGGGTAACGTATCAGGCACGCCAGAGAGTGGGCGACGCCGGCAGAAAAAGGTTCATGTAGTGACAGCCATCAGGCCGGCGCGTCCTCGCGCATGTCCGGCGGGAGGAGATTCGGGATCCCGTCTTCGATCGGGTAGCTCTCGCCACACTCCGTACAGACCAGCGAGCCGGCGAGCACTTCCTCGTCGTCGCGCTCGTCGACTTCGAGGTCGAGCTCGTGCTTGTCGAGCGGACAGCAGATGATGTCCATCAGATCCTCCTTCATACACCCGTCTCCGGTCGGCGCTGTGAAAAACGTGCCGGGTGTCGACGGTCTAGAACGGTCGTTCGCAGACGATCGTCTCCTCGCGGCCGGGACCGACGCCGACCGCGTAGATCGGAACGTCGAGTTCGTCGCTGACGTACTCCAGGTAGGTCCGGGCCGTCTCCGGGAGCGCGTCGTAGCCCTCGTCGGCGACCGCGGCCCAGTCCTGCTCGTCCCACCCCTCGAAGGTCCGGTAGTTGACCGCACACTCGCCCCACCGTTCGGTCGTCGGGGGCATCGAGAGCAGTTCGTCGCCGTCGAGCGTGTAGGAGTGGCCGACCCGGATCTCGTCCAGTCCCGCGAGCGTGTCGACGTGGTTGACGACGATTCCGGTGAACCCGGAGGCCCGCGCGGCGTGACGGAGCATGGGCATGTCGAGCCAGCCGACGCGGCGCGCGCGGCCGGTGACGGTGCCGTACTCGCCACCCTCCTCGCGGATGTAGTGTGCCAGTTCCTCTTCGCTCTGGGGCTGGTCGATGTCCGCCGAGAGATCCGGCGACTCGCTGGCCTCGTAGCCGGGGGTGTGGCCCTCGACGCCGGCCAGCTCCGTCGGGAGCGGGCCGGTGCCGACGCGTGAGAGGTAGGCTTTCACGATCCCGATGACTTCGCCCTGGCCGACCGTGGTCGGACCCAGGCCGGTCCCGGTACAGGCCCCGCCGGCCGTCGGGTTCGAGGAGGTGACGTAGGGATAGATCCCGTGGTCGATGTCGATCGAAGTGCCCTGTGCGCCTTCGAGCATGACGTTCTGGCCGCCGTCGATGGCGTCGTCGAGGAACGAGCCGACGTTGACGACCATGCCTTCCGCTTCGAGTCGGCGGCCGTACTCGCGGTACTGCTCGAACAGCGGCTCGACCTCGAAGGCCTCGTCGGTCTCGATGCCGAACACGTCCGCTGCGAGGGCACGCTTCTGGGGGACGACGTACTCCAGTCGGGCCCGAAGCGTCTCGGGATCGAGTAGGTCGCCGACGCGAACGCCCCGTCGACCCGCCTTGTCCTCGTAGGTCGGACCGATACCGCGGCCGGTCGTCGCCGCTTCGAGATCGCCTTCCTCGCTCTTTGCGTCTTCTTCGATTCCGTCGAGAACGCGGTGGTAGGGGAAAATAACGTGAGCACGAGCGGCGACGCGAACGTCGGGTTCGATCCCGCGCTCGCGCAGCGCGTCGAGTTCGTCGAACAGCGTCTCGGGGTTGACAACGCACCCGTTCCCGAGAACGCCGATCTTCCCGCGAATGGCTCCGCTCGGAACGAGAGAGAGCTTGTACTCCTCGTCGCCGTCGACGACGGTGTGGCCGGCGTTGTCGCCGCCCTGATAGCGGACGACGACGTCCGCCGCGTCGCCGTAGACGTCGACGATCCCGCCCTTCCCTTCGTCGCCGAGCTGCGAGCCGACGATGGTTACGGTCATCAATCTCAACTTTCAGCCACCGGGGTATACAGATTACGGTACCGCGCGCGACGAGACTGTGCGCACGCACCACGACAGCTTTATGCACACATTCGCTGTACGCTAAGATAGCTCGCTGCCAGCGGGGGGAGATCGGCGAAATATACCGGCAAACGGCCCCCCACGACAGCAACTTTTAAATCCTGCAAACACAAGTTAACAATTGCCATGATAGACAGGCTTGAGAAGGAAGTAGATATGCTGGAGCGTCATCTGCAGGTTCTGCGGATGGTCATCGAGAACGAACCGATCGGTATCGTGAAGATGTCCAACGAGACGGGCTACCCGCACCACAAGGTTCGGTACTCGCTGCGCGTCCTCGAAGAGGAGAACCTCATCGAGCCGTCGAGCCAGGGTGCCATCACGACCGAACAGACCTCCGAGTTCGTCGACGACCTCGACGAGAAAGTCGACGAGATCATCGACAAGCTCGAAGGCATGAAGATCGAAGACGCCGCCGAGATCGAAGGCTGACGCTCCAGTCGGGTGGGGATCGGACCGCCGCGTTCAGTTCTCCGGATCGAATCGCCGTTCGATCCGTCAGTTACAGTTCCGGGACCGCGAGGTGGAACTCCTGGTTGCGCGCCTCGACCAGACAGAGGTGATAGCCGTCCTTGCGCGAGAGATTGACGAAGCTCTTTCGCTTGTCGCGGCTCAACAGTCCGCTGGAAGTCGCCTCTTCGGCCGTTTCGAGCGCAGGCGGTTCGAAGAAGCTCTCGGTGACGAGGAAGGCACCGGCCAGTGACTCGTTCGAGGACCCGACCCGTTCGGCCCGCGTGATCAGGTCGGTCATCATGTCGTCGGTCGCCGGATCGCGGGAGTCGTTGATGTTGGCGACGATCAGCGGATTCCCCATCCGATCGCGCACGACCACGTCGAACTGCTCCTGGGACCGGTGTTGCTCGCCGTCTTCCGTGTACTCGACGGCGATCTGTCCGTTGAGTTCCGCCCTGTCGATCTGTGGCAGCGCGTCGAACAGCTCCGACATCGCTTCGGGGTTGCCGGTGTCGCGGATCTCGTAGAGGAGGTTCCTGACGAGCCAGTCGACGAAGCGGTACTGGATGCTCTCGGGCAGGAACGTCTCGAACTCCGTGTCGCCGACCGCCGCCGTCCCCGCGTCGAACTGCGTGTGAAACTCCAGTCGGAGGTTGTCGTCGACCGCAGATCGGTCGGCGTTCCCGGAGTGGACGGCCGCGAGCGTCGCGTCGCCCTTCGAGTTGTAGCGAACGAAGAGGTTCGTCTGGTCGATGGCCTCTCGCTGGCTCAGCCGCGTCTCCGCGGCCGGCACGTCGTCGTCTTCGACCGACAGCTCTTCGACCCGCTGTTCGAGCCGTTCGATCTCCGTGCGAGCCTCTTCGAGTTCGGACTGGAGACGGTCCCGCTCGCTCGCGAGCGTGTCGAGTTCGGACTGGAGCTGGTCGCGCTCGGCCTCGGTCTCTTCGAGAGCCGCTTCGAGTTCCGCGACGCGCTCCGCGTGGGGCTCTGTCGTGTCCGTCGGCTCGGGTTCTGGTTCGCTCGTCGGCTGGGCGGGCTGGCGATCGGGAGCGTCTGTCGACTGCTGGTCGGCCCGTCCCCTCGACTGGCGTTCGGGCTCGTCTCTGGGCTGGGACTGGCGGCGCTCGGTCGCCTCGGCGGAGCGCTCGGGTTCGCGCTTTCGGTCCGGCTCCGACTCAGCCGTCGCCGACTGCTGGTCGGCCGGTGCGCCGGGATGCCGTGACTGGCGGCGCTCGGGCTCCGGATCGCTCTCGACACCGCCGTTCGCTCCAGCCGACGGGGCCGGATTCGATGGCTCGTCGGCGGCCGTCGCTGCGCTCGCGGTGCCAGAGTGAGACGGATCGAGCGACGGGATCGAGCGGGTTTCGAGGTCGCCGGCACCCGCGGCCGACGGATCGTTGGGCGCGGGAGCGACGCTAGCACCGCTCTCGGACTGGTCCACCGGTTCGGGCTGCCTGCCCGCCTCGGGTTCCGCCGAGACGCCGTCGGTCGGCTGGGGATCGACGGGTTCGCTGGACGTGCGTGTCGCGTTCTCACCCGCGGGCCGGTCGGTCGCGGGCTGGTTCCGGGGCTCCTGTTCGCGTCGCGTCGGCTCCTCGGATCTGTCGCCGGCCGGCGTCTGGTCGCTCTGGCGTCGGTCACGGGGACGTTGTTGGCCGTCGGGCGACTCCGAGGTCGGCGTTCGGTCCGGCGACGACTGCTCGGGCGTTCGGGACTCGGAGGACGGCGCGGCCGAGTCCGGAGCCGCGTCCGTCCGTTCGTCGGTCGGCGAGGACGGCTCTGAAGTACGCGATTCGGTCTGCTCGCGAGCGTCGGCGTCCGCTTCGCGCCGCCGTGTCGTCTCCGTCCCAGTCTTCGCGACGGGATCCGATCGGGCGTTCCCACCGTGTCCCGCCGGCTCCCCACCGTCGTCGCCTATGGTGGTCGTGTCCGCTGGTGCGGCGTCGCCCGACGCTGCCGGCTCGTCGGCGGTGTCCGGATCGGGAGACGCAGTCGGCTCGGAGGTAGGTTCGTCCGCTGGCGGCTCGTCGGCCGGCGCTTCGCCGGAGACACCGGCCGTCTCCTCGCTCGACGCCGGCTCGGGTGTCGTCGGTTCGGGCACGTCGACGATCTCGATGTCGACCGGCCGGACCTCGTAGATCCCGACTTCGTCGTTGGCCTGCTCGAAGGCCTCGTCTTCGGTCACGAGCTGGTCGCTGTTGCCGACCCAGGCGACGCTCATCGAGCGCCCCTGGTGGTAGATCTGGTAGTAGTCGCCCGAGAGGACGTTCTCGGAGAGTTCGACGAAGCCGGTGAAGCCGCCACTGGAGAGGGTCTGGTCGACCTCGGCGATGGGCGTGTCCTCGGTGTAGTACTTCGCTCTGACCTCGTCGGAGCGCTCTTGCATGACTGCCAGCAACGGCAGTCCGTGATGCGGTGCCTTCCGTGCGGTCCCACCGGCGTCCTCGAAGTCCTCGATCGATCCGTCGAGGATTCCGACGACGTTGCCGTTGAGCATGAACAGCCGAGACGGACCGGCGACGACGACGCCGGAAAACTCCGAGTCGGCCAGCTCGTGGAGCCCCTCGTACCCACCCGAGAAGGGCACGGTGTCCCACGAGTCGATCTGCTCGACCGTGCGTGTACTCATTATAACCCACAAGCCGCATGCGGGACAAATACTTTGCGCCCGGTCTGGCACGACGACTCCGACGAGACTATGTTTCCTCGCCCGCAAGCGCGCGTATGAACGAGGAGCAGGGATTGAGCGATCAGTACGGTCGAGCGAGCCCGTGGCCGCTGTTCGTCGCTCTGGGACTGGTCGTCTCGGAGGTCGGGGTCTTTCTGGGCCTGTTTACCGTCGCAGTGTTCGGACTGGTGTTGTTCGGTGGCAGTATCGCCGGCATCCTGACGGAGTCGGGGTACACGTCCCGCCCGTGGCCGACGCTGCTCGGCTTCGGTGGCGTTCTCGCCGTCATCGGACTCGGACTCGTCGTCTGGCAGGTCCCACTGGCGACGGTCACGCTGGAGAACTTCGGACGGGACGGGCTCCTCTCGCGCAGCGTCGCTATCGTGGCTGCCGGCGTGATCCTCGCGGCGGCCGGAAGCGTCGCCTCGGTCGCCGAGCAGACGACGGTCTGACCGACGGAAAATCAAAGAGCTATTAGTCGCCGTTCGCTAACGACCAGGTATGTCACTGCTCGGTTTCGAGAAAGAGACGCTCCTGGATCTGACCGTCAACGCGATCCCGCTGGGGATCCTCCTCTTTTTCATCGCGGCCTTCGCCGTCGTCCCGGCGTTCGGCGTCGATCCGGTGTTCAGTACGATGCAGTTCGCGCTGATCGGCTCCATGTTCGCGGGGTTGGCGATTCTCTCGTACTACACGGGCAAAGCGATCGAAGGGGCCGAACAGCAGACCGAAGAGTCCGCAGAATAGCGCCGTCTCCGTTCTCGTCCCGTCAGTAGCGTCACTCCGACAGTAGCGATCCAGACGATCGAGATACTTATCGCACTGTCGTCGTATGATTGGATGTGCAGTGACGTTCGATAGCTACCGTAGCGGTCCGTCTGTGACGACCGACGCCGCCCGGAACGGCGCATCGTCTGGGGCGGTGACAGCCGCCGATACGAGTGCCGACCCCGGCGGACTCGTCGGACGACTCCGAATGCGTTCGGTCGCCCTTTCAAGTTGAACCGACCCTTTCATTATGCCCCAAACCTGAGGCACACCCATGGCAGGAGAGCAGTTAGTACTGACCGGACTCATGGCCGTTCTCCTCGTCGTGATCGTCGGGGCCCTCGCGCGAGCCGAGGACTGGCGGTCGTACACACCCCTCGCGGGCGGCGGGGGGTACGGCGAGGCGACGGGACACGGACACGCAGAGAAACCGGGTGGGCTCGTGCGGTGGCTCACGACGGTCGACCACAAAGACATCGGGATCCTCTACGGCGTCTACGCCGTGATCGCCTTCGCCGTCGGCGGCATCATGGCGGTGCTGATCCGGGTGCAGCTGACGCTGCCCGGTGGCACCATCATCGGGAACAGCTACTACAACTCGATCCTGACGAGCCACGGGATCACGATGCTGTTCCTGTTCGGGACGCCGATCCTGGCGGCGTTCGCGAACTACTTCGTCCCGCTGTTGATCGGGGCCGACGACATGGCGTTCCCCCGGATCAACGCGATCGCGTTCTGGTTGCTCCCGCCGGCCGCACTCCTGATCTGGGCCGGCTTCTTCACCGCGCCGCTGACGGGCAACGAGATCGAGCCCGCACAGACGGCCTGGACGATGTACACGCCGCTGTCGGCCGAACAGCCCAACCCCGGCGTCGACCTGATGTTGCTCGGCCTGCACCTCTCTGGGGTCGCGGCGACGATGGGTGCGATCAACTTCATCGCGACCATCTTCACCGAGCGCGGTGACGGCGTAAACTGGGCCAACCTCGACATCTTCAGCTGGACGGTCCTCACCCAGTCGGGGCTGATCCTCTTTGCCTTCCCGCTGCTTGGCAGCGCGATGATCATGCTCCTGCTGGACCGGAATCTCGCGACGACGTTCTTCGCCACCGGCAACGGCGGGACGATGCTGTGGCAACACCTGTTCTGGTTCTTCGGCCACCCCGAGGTGTACATCCTCGTGCTCCCGCCGATGGGACTGGTCAGCTACATCCTCCCGAAGTTCTCGGGCCGGAAGCTGTTCGGCTTCAAGTTCGTCGTCTACTCGACGCTGGCGATCGGCGTGCTCTCCTTTGGCGTCTGGGCCCACCACATGTTCTCGACCGGGATGGACCCGCGGCTGCGTGCCTCCTTCATGGCGGTCTCGTTGGCCATCGCGATCCCCAGCGCCGTCAAGACGTTCAACTGGATCACGACGATGTGGAACGGCCAGCTTCGCCTGACGACGCCGATGCTGTTCTGTATCGGCTTCGTCTCGAACTTCATCATCGGCGGTGTCACCGGCGTCTTTCTGGCGTCGATCCCCGTCGACCTCGTGCTCCACGACACCTACTACGTGGTCGGTCACTTCCACTACATCGTGATGGGTGCGATCGGCTTCGCCGTCTTCGCCGGCATCTACTACTGGTTCCCGATCGTCTCCGGGCGGATGTACCAGCGTACCCTCGGGAAAGCCCACTTCTGGCTCTCGATGATCGGCACGAACGTCACCTTCTTCGCGATGCTGGCGCTTGGTTACCTCGGCATGCCACGGCGCTACGCGACCTACAACTTCGACGGTGCCATCGCACCGCTCGCACAGGTGACGACGTTCCACCAGCTGGCGACCGTGGGCGCGTTCATCCTGCTGGTCGGACAGCTGCTGTTCGTCTGGAACGTCGTGACCTCCTGGCTCGAAGGTCGCCGCGTCCAGAGCCACGACCCGTGGAACCTCGAAGAGAACGACATGCTGGGCAACGAGTTCAGCTGGTTCAAAGAACAGCGTGAGACCGCCCTCGCCGACGGCGGCGAGGAAGACGAGGCCGTGATGGCCGACGGCGGACAGCCCAGCGAGCAGTCGGACGAACGGTAGTTCGAGCGGTCGTCTTTTCGATTCGCCGGTCGTCTACACGCCGCCCGAGATGAGGATGATCCCGGTGACGAACATCAGCGACGCGATCCCGGCGAGCACGAGAAAGAGGAGGTCTTTTTCGGCCATAGCGGCCCTTGGCACTGGAGCGAAAAAGGCTAATCGACTCGCTCCCGAGTGGCAAGCGTGAGTGGCACGCTGCGTGGCGATCGACTCGTCGTCAGACTCTACCTGATCATCGTGGCGCTGACGGGCGTGATGGGGTACGTACTCGCCTGGGCGACCGACGAGACGCTCGAACCGGAGCTGTTCGGCGTCGTCGCGCTGCCGCCGACGCCGATCGGCGTCGCCGTCTTCGGGATGGTGACCATCGGGACCGGCCTGGGCGTGTTGCTGGCGCTGGTGGTGTACGTCGCGAACAACTTCGACGACGACGCCAGAAACGAGTAGGCGGTCGGGCGATCAGTCGCCCTGGACCTGGTCGCGGATCTCCTCGGGGACACTCGGGTCACGCAGCGTCGTCGTGTTACCGAGTTCCTCGCCGTTGGAGATGTTTTCGAGGATCCGGCGCATGATCTTGCCGGAGCGAGTCTTTGGCAAGTCGCCACAGAAGATGACGTTGGCCGGGCGGGCGAACTTCCCGATCTCGTCTTCGACGGCCGAGACGATCCGGCCACGGACCGCTTCGCTCGGCTCGATGCCGTCTCGGAGGACGACGTACACGTCCGGCACCTCTCCCTTCTCGGCGTCTTCGCGGGAGGCGACGGCAGCCTCGGCCACGTCCTCGACCTCGGCGACAGCCGACTCCAGTTCCATCGTTCCGAGACGGTGGCCGGCGACGTTCATCACGTCGTCGAGGCGACCGAGGACCCGATAGTAGCCGTCCTGTCCGTGGACCGCGCCGTCGCCGGCTTTGTACACCCAGTCCTCGGGATCGTCGGAGTCGGTGTCAGAGAAATCCTGCCAGTACTCCTCGATGAAGCGCTCGTCGTTGCCGTAGACCGTCTGGAGCATACCGGGCCACGGTTTCTCGATGACGAGGTTACCGGCGCGTCCCGACGCGGGTTCGATTGGGTCGCCGTTGTCGTCGTAGATGGCCGGCTGGATCCCCGGAACCGCCTTGCCGGCGGAGCCGGGCTTCATGTCGTCCAGCGCGGGCAGATTCGTGATCAGGTGGCCGCCGGTCTCGGTCTGCCACCAGGTGTCGACGATGGCCGCGTCCTCGCCGCCGATGTACTTGTAGTACCACAGCCACGCTTCCGGCTGGATCGGTTCGCCGACCGTCGTCATGTGCCGGAAGTCGAAGTCGTAGTCCTGGACGTACTCTTCGCCCCACTTCATGAACATCCGGACGGCGGTCGGCGAGGTGTGGAAGATGTCCACGTCGTAGCGCTCGGCGATCTCCCAGATGCGGCCCTTGTGGGGATGGTCGGGCGTGTCCTCGTACATCACGCTGGTGGTCCCCAGCGAGAGGGGGCCGTAGACGATGTAGCTGTGGCCCGTGATCCAGCCGATGTCGGCGGCACACCAGTAGGTGTCCTCGGGTTTGATGTCGAGGACGTTCTTCGAGGTGGCCGTCACGTAGGAGAGATAGCCGCCGGTACGGTGCTGACAGCCCTTCGGCTGGCCCGTCGTCCCGGAGGTGTACATCAGGAAGAGCGGGTCTTCAGCGTCACGTGAGACCGGGTCGACGCGCGCTCGCTCGTTGTCGGCAAGCAGGTCGTCGACCAGCACGTACGGATCGTCCTCGCCGATCTCGACGTCGGGGTGGAGTTCGTCTTCGCGCGTCCACAGCAGGACGGTGTCCACGTCGGACTCGGCGGCGTCCAGCGCCTCGTCGCACTTTTCCTTGTGGTTGAGGAACTCGCCGCGTCGGTAGTAGCCGTCACAGGTGACGACCACGTCGCTGTCGGCGGAGTCGATCCGGTCGGCCAGCGCCTGGGCCGAGAAGCCGGCGAACACCTCCGAGTGTGGTGCGCCGATGCGGGCACAGGCGAGCATCGTCACCGGCAGCGCGGGGAGCATCGGGAGATGACAGGTGACCACGTCGTCCTCGCGGACGCCCACGTCCTGCAGCGAGGCTGCCATCGCGTTGACCCGGTTGTACAGGTCCTGATAGGTGATCGTCTCGCTCTCGTCGGCGTCGGTCCCCTCCCAGATGATCGCCGCCTGGTTCTTGCGCTCGTCGAGATGGCGGTCGATACAGTTGTGTGACGCGTTGAGCTTCCCACCGGTGAACCACTCGTAGAACGGCGGATTGGAGTCGTCGAGCACCTCGTCCCAGTGTTCGTCCCAGTCGAGGAGTTCGGCGTACTCCTCGAACGCCTCCGGGTAGTTCTCGTCGAACCGTTCGTGGATCTCCGGGTCGGTGACGTTGGCCTGGCCGACGAAGTCGGTCGGCGGACGGAAGTACTCTTGCTCCGTCAGGCGTGCCTCGAGTTCGGGTCCCTCATCTGGCATGATTAAATATACCTCATGCTGGTGCTCACAGTGGAACCGTATTAAGTTATTCCAAGCGACATGATCTGTATAGATACTGGCATCTCGTTTCCCAGGGACGAACGAATGGCAGGCAGGGACCGCGAAGCCATTCACCTTACCACTCTGAAACACCTGCGGCGCAACCGACGGTATCTCCGGTCAAAAGCCGGCGTCGGTCCAGTAGAGGCGAACGCTCACTGGAGAGCAAAGACGAGAGTTTCGAGTGCCGTTACAGCTTGGTCGTGGCGGTCGCCGCCGACGACGCGTCGCCGATCTCACGGTAGTAGGCGACGTAGTACGTGTACATGACCGAGCCGACGGCCGTGCTGATCACGAGACTCGAACCGAGAAAGAGCCCGGCCTCGGTGGTCGACATGTAGTCGAAGATCGAGACCATCCCGGTGCTGGACCGGGCGTCCATCGCCATCGAGTCGAAGCTGGTGTAGAACAGGAACGCCGTCGGGAGCTGTGCGAACAGACCGATCACGAACGCCAGCAGGTCGAAACCGAGCACCGAGACGACGTTCGAGCGAACGAGCGAGAGGCTCCGGCGGAACGAGTCGGCCACTCCGTCGCCGTCTAACACCATCGCGGCGGGGAAAAACTGCGAGAGGAACCACGGGACCAGGACGACGAGGAAACCGACCAGCGAGAGGAGCGCGACCACCAGAAGCGTCGCGGTCCCCAGCCCGGCGTTGAGCGCGAACCCGAACACCAGAACCACTGCCACGAAGAAGACGATCGCGACGAGAACGTAGAGGACGAGCGTGACGACACCGAGGAGCAGTCCGCCCAGGAGGAGGCCGACGTAGTGGTCTCGGCCAGCCGCGAGGAACTGACCGAACGACGGGGTCTCCGTCATCGACGCCGCCACGTAGGCGACGAGTCCGCCGACGAGGAAGGGCAGCAGGAGATAGACGACGCCGGTCGCGGGATACGCGAGCAGTGGGTTGACGAACTGGGCAGCAGAGAGGCCGGTGCTCAGCAGCGAGAACGCGAAGAGGATCGCGACGATCTGGGGCTGTCGGCGGAGGGTGTCGATACCGGTCGTGAGTGCGCCAGCGGGCTTCATGTCACCGACGACCTATCGGCAACGAATAAGTTTTCCGGGTGGCAGTCGACCGCGTCACGCGGCCCCGATCGTCTCCCGGTAGCTCCCGTACTCGTCCTCGAAGACGCCCATGATCTCGCCCATCGTCGCCTCCACTTTGACGGCCTCGACGATCGCGGGCATCACGTTCTCGCCGCCGACGGCCGCCTCTCGGACGCGGGCGAGTGCCGCCGTCACGGCCTCGTCGTCGCGTTCGGCCCGTACATCTGCGAGGCGCTCGCGTTGCTGCTCTTGGACGCGGTCCTCGACCTGCAGGAGGTCGGGTTCGGTCTCTTCCTCGACCGCGTAGGCGTTGACGCCGACGACGGTCTCCTCGCCGTCCTCGACGCGTTCCTGGTACTCGTAGGCGGCGTCCTGTATCTCCCGCTGGAAGTAGCCATCTTCGATCCCCGCGAGGACGCCCGCTCGCATGGAGCCGTCGCCCAGTTCGTCCCTGATGTGCTCGATGTACGCCATCGCGTCGGCCTCGATCTCGTCCGTCAGGGCCTCGACGGCGAAGCTCCCGCCCAGCGGGTCCACGATATCGGCCGCACCGGACTCCTCTGCGATGATCTGCTGGGTTCGCAGGGCGACCCGAACTGCCTTCTCGCTGGGCAGAGCGAGTGCCTCGTCGAAGCTGTTCGTGTGCAGGCTCTGGGTCCCGCCGAGGACGCCGGCCAGCGCCTGGATGGTCACTCTGACGACGTTGTTCAGCGGCTGCTGGGCGGTCAGTGACTGGCCGGCGGTCTGGGTGTGGAACTTCAGTTGCTTGGCGGCCGGCTCGCTCGCGTCGTACCACTCGTCCATGACTCGCGCGTAGATCCGCCGCGCGGCCCGGAACTTCGCGACCTCCTCGAAGATCGAGTTGTGCGCGTTGAAGAAGAAGGACAGTTGCGGGGCGAACGTGTCCACGTCGAGGCCTCGATCGAGACAGTCCTCCACGTAGGCGAAGCCGTCGGCGAGCGTGAAAGCCAGTTCCTGCGTGGCGGTCGATCCGGCCTCGCGGATGTGATAGCCCGAGACCGAGACCGGCTTGAACGACGGCGTCTCCTCGGTGGCGAACTCGATCACGTCCGTCACGAGTCGCAGCGACGGCTCCGGGGGAACGACCCACTCTTTCTGTGCGATGAACTCCTTGAACATGTCGTTCTGAAGGGTCCCACGAAGCTCCGTGCGGTCGACGCCGCGGCGGTCCGCGAGCGCGACGTACATCGCGTAGATGACGGGCGCGCTGGGGTTGATGGTGAAGCTCGTCGAGATCTCGGCGAGGTCGATCCCGTCGAAGAGGATCTCCACGTCCCGGAGCGTGTCGACGGCGACGCCCTCCTTGCCGACCTCGCCCTCGGCCATGCGGTCGTCCGAGTCGATCCCCATCAGCGTGGGCATGTCGAAGGCCGTCGAGAGTCCCGTCTGGCCCTCGTCGATCAGGTACTGAAATCGCTCGTTGGTCTCCCGAGCCGTGCCGAAGCCGGCGAACTGGCGCATCGTCCACTGGCGGCCACGGTACATCGTCGGATAGACGCCGCGGGTGTAGGGCTCCTCGCCGGGGAAGCCGAGATCACGCTCGTAGTCGAGGTCGGCAACGTCGGCCGGCGTGTACAGCCTGTCGACCGCGCGATTCGAGACGGTGGCGAACCGCTCGGCTCGCTCGCCGTAGGCGTCCAGTACTGGATCGAGCGTCTCGGCCTCCCAGTCGGCTTTCGCCTCCCGGATGGCTGCCAGGTCGGCCTCGTCGTACATACTGTATTCGTTGACTTCGTGTGACAATAAGTTTTGTACGCGCCGGGGGGATCCTACTCGTCTTCGCCCTGGAGGCGTTCGGTCGTCTCGACGAGGGGGTGGCGCGCGTAATCGACCACCTCGATGTCGCTGATCGAAGTGAGGTCTGCGTCGTCGGCGGTGCGTGCCATCCCGAGGTCGACGGGGTCGTCCAGCACGATCACGTAGGCGTCCATCTCCTCGACGCCCAGCTGTTCGGCCGCTTTCACTCGGTGGTGGCCGTCGGCAAGCAACAGCTCACGGGTCTGCTCCGGGCCCTCGCCGTCGGCGAACTCGGTGACGGTCGCCTGATCGGGCGGCTGGATCCCACCGTTGTCGATGACGACGAGCGGCTCTGCGAGTCCGCGTTTGAGTTCGTAGGTCCGTCCCTCCAGTTCGTCCGCGTAGACGGTCCCCTGTGTCGGTACCAGCTCGTCGATGACGACCTCGCGCCGTTCGTCCCGCGCGGACACGTCGTGGATCGACTCCAGGGTCCGGGTGAGCTTGTCGACCTTGTTCGGCGTCGCGCGCTCGATGTGCGAACGGATCACGTCAGCGTTCGAGATGATGCCGACGAGGTGGCCCGCGTCGTCGACGACCGGGAGCTTCTGGATGCCAGACCGGAGGATGACCCGCCCCGCGTCCTGAACGCCCATCTCCGGGTGGGCGACGAGGATGTCGTCGCTCATCACGCGAAACATCGGCTCGTGGTCCTCGGCCAGCAGCAGATCTCGGGCGCTGACGAAGCCCTCGACACGACGCCCCTCACACACCGGAAACCCGCTGTACTCGTCGCTCTCGGCGATTCGATGGGCCACCACCTCGACCGTATCGTCGGGCGAGACCGTGGCTACGTCGCTGGTCATGTACTCCCGGACCCGTGGTTCGCCGTCCGCTTCCATGAGTTCGGGGACGAGACCACGGGGGAAAAAGGCCCCGGCGGTCCGTCACTCCTCGCCGTCCTCGACGTCGAGATACTCGTCGGTGGCCCCGTAGCGCGACGCCGTGTACACCGGGCTCAGGAGGTGGTTGGGGCGGGCCTGGACCGCGTCGAGGAACCGGTCGTCGACGACGGCGCGGACGACCTCGTGGAGCGACTCGTCGCGGTCCTCGATGGATTCGAGGACGCCCAGCGTGATCTGGGCACCGGCCATGTCGGCGTGGCCTCCTGCACTGCCGATCTGGCCGAACGCCTCGCGGAGCACTTCGCCGAGGTCGATCTCGGTCCCGCGAGCGCGTGCCGACGCGTAGATCGTTCCGTCCTTGACGCCGTAGACCAGCGTCGAGTTGACCCCCTGGAGATCGAGCAGCCGGTCGGCGGCCTGCGCGAGCGCGTCCCGATCCGAGAGCTCGCCAACGCAGCTCAGCAGCACCGATCCCTCCCGCTGGCGGTTCGCGATCGCGTGTCCGATCGTATCGAGCGTGTCGGCGCTCATGCTCGGGTCCTCGATACGCTGGAGGATGTCGAGGTCGGCGTGTGGCAGCAGGTATGCCGCGGCCTCGAAGTCGTCGACCGACACCTCGCGTCGAAACTCGCGCGTGTCGACGCTGATGCCAAAGAGGAGTCCCGTCGCGACCGCCTCTTCGACGAGCGAGTCGAATCGGCGGAGATAGTCGGCGAGCAGCGTACTGGTGGCACCCACGTCGCTCCGGAGGTCGACGAATCGCGCCTCGACGGGCGCACGCGGCGGGTGGTGATCGACGACGATGTCGATGGGCGTCTCGGGCGGGAGCTGGTCGTTGACCCCGGGACGGGAGTGATCGACCAGCGCGAAGCCGTCGTACGCGTCGAGATCCGCGTCGGCGTCGAGGGTCTGGAGATCGAACTCCAGCAGATTCACGAACGCCCTGTTCTCCTGGTGGGTGATCTCGCCGTAGTAACACAGTTCCGTCTCACAGCCGACGGCCTGTGCCAGCCGCGACAGCGCGACCCCGCTCGCGATGGCGTCGGGGTCCGGGTTGTCGTGCATGACGACCGCCAGCGTGCCGTCCACGTCGCGCAACACGCGCTGGAGCTGTCGGGTCCGCAGACCGGCCTCGCCGACGCGTTCCATGAGGTGGTCGGTGATCGCCGCACCGGGATCGACGACCCGGTCGGCGGCGCGTTCGAGGGCCTCGTCGACCGCCGGATCGGTCTCCAGCCCGCTGTAGGCGACGAGCATCGCCGACGGGAAGACGGATCGCACCGCCTGCGCGACGGCTGCGTTGCGCTTGGCGTCGCCGACAGCGACGAACACCGTCTCTGGCGTCGGGTCAAGCGACGACAGCACCGAGCGGTCGGCCGGATCCGCCAACTGCACCGAGACCGCGTCCGTACGGAGCGTGTCGACCCGGTGTTCGTCCTCGGTGAGGACCGTCACCTCGCCACGGCCGGCTGTCAGCTCGTCGAGCAGTGACCGGACGAGCGGCCCCGCCCCCAACACCAGGCGAGAAGTCATACGCGAGAGTGAGCGATGGAGCGTCTAAAAACCACTTACTTGAGCCGCTCCTGGAGGAAGGAGGGATGTGCCGCCGTGACGCCCTCCGTCGAGAGGATCTCGTCTTCGATGATCTCGCCGACTTCGCCGCCGTCGGCGGCCCGCACTTCCGCCATGAGCATGTGGTCGCCACTGGACGTGTACAGCGACTCGACGGCGTCGATCGCAGAGAGTGCGCGAGTCACCTCGACGTAGCAGTCGCTCGCGACGTCCATCCCGACCAGTGCGATCGACTGGCTCGACAGCTTCTTGGGGTTCACGTCGGCCGAGTAGCCGACGATGACGCCCTCGTCTTCGAGTTTGTTGATGTACTTGCGAACGGTCGGTTTCGAAACGTCCGCCCGTTCGGCGATCTCCGCGTACGATGCCTGTGCATCGTCCTCCAGGACAGAGAGAATGCGGCGCTCCGTAGAATCGACGCTCATAGACGTTTCTTTGCTACGGACGAAAAAATACCTTCCGAATCCACAAACGAGGATGCAGTCCCGCCGAGCGGCGTTACTTGTGGTGTTCGAGCAGGGAGTCGGCAGTGCGCTCCCACTCGTAGTCCTCGTCGAAGTACCGCTCTGCGAGCGGTTCTTCGGGCATCTCACCGGTGGCCTGCTTCTCCTCCTGGTAGGACGGACTCTCGTCGTCGACGTAGTAGCGTCCGGTCAGGACTTCGCCCTCGTAGAGTTTGTTCTCCGTCTCGAACATCATCTTCTGGGCTTCCTCGCGGTTCGAGGTGTCGAAGTCGTAGTCGTCGGACTGCTGGATGTCCGTGTACGGGACGTAGTGCTTCGCGTCCTTGTTCCAGGTCGGACACTGGGTGAGGAAGTCGACGTGTGCGAAGCCGTCGTGTTCGATCGCTTCCGCGATGATCTCCTTTGCCTGGTTGGGGTTGACCGCCGCGGTCCGGGCGACGTACGTCGCACCGGAGGTCAGCGCAAGGTTGAGCGGGCGGATCGGGGACTTCGCCGAGCCCGAGGGCTGGGTCTTTGACTTGTGGCCCTTCGGGGAGGTCGGCGATGTCTGGCCCTTAGTGAGGCCGAAGATCTCGTTGTTGAACACGATGTAGGTCATATCGTGGTTCTCGCGGGCGGTGTGCATGAAGTGGTTCCCGCCGATCCCGTAGCCGTCGCCGTCACCGCCGGCCGCGATGACCTCGACGTCGGGGTTCGCGAGCTTCGCCGCACGTGCGACGGGCAGCGAGCGCCCGTGGATGGTGTGGAAGCCGTAGCTGTTGAAGTAGCTGTTGAGCTTGCCCGAACAGCCGATACCGGTAAACAGCGCGACCTCGTCGGGGTTGCGGCCGACTTCCGGCATGGCCTGCTTGAGCGCCTTCAGGACGCCGAAGTCGCCACAACCGGGACACCACGTCGCCTGTGGTTCGATGCCGGGCGTAAACTCGTCGCGGTCAACCTCGCGTTCGTCGCCGATTGCTGAGAATGCACTCATAGCTTAGTCACCTGCCGCTGGGAGGTACTTCATGTTGCTCGCGGCGAGATCCTCGCCGTTGATGCTGGTCTCGAAGCCCTCGACGATCTCTGCCGGTTCGAACGGGTTCCCGTTGTACTTCAGCAGACTGGAGAGCTTCGGACCGAAGCGGCCGATCTCTTTCTGCGTGAGGCCGCGGAACTGTGCGCTGGCGTTCATCTCGACGACGAGTGCCTCGTCGACGGATTCGAGCCACGCCGAGACCTCTTCGACGGGGTAGGGTGCCATATCGGAGACGCCAAGTGCCTTCACCGAGTGGCCGTCGTCGTTGAGACGGTCGACGGCCTCGAAGACGGTGTCCTGGTGGCTGCCCCACACGAGGATGCCGTAGTCGGCGTCCTCCGGACCGTGGTAGGTCTGGTGGGACGTGTTCTCGTCCAGGTCAGCACGGATGTCGTCGAGCTTGTCCAGCCGACGGTTCATCTGTGCGATCCGGTTGTCGGGGTCCTCGCTGATGTGGCCAGACGGGTTGTGTTCGTTGCCGGTCGCGAGGTAGCGACCGTCCTTCTGGCCGGGCACCGAGCGCGGGCTCACGTTGGAGCCGTCCTCCGGTTCGTGCTGGAAGCGCTGGAACTTGCCCGAAGCGTGGTGAGCCGCGTCGGCAATCTCCTCTTCGGTGAGCACGGAGCCGGGGTCGGCGTTTGGCTCGCGGTCGAAGAAGCTCTCGTCGACGTTGCGAAGCTCGCCCTGGAGCTTCTGGTCGTAGATCACGATCGACGGGATCTGGTACTCGTAGGCAATCCGGAAGGCCGCTCGCGTCTGGTCGTAGCACTCCCGGATGTTTGCGGGTGCGAAGACGACGCGAGCCGAGTCGCCCTGACTCGTGTACAGGACGTGTTCGAGGTCGGCCTGCTCGGGCTTGGTCGGCATCCCGGTCGAGGGGCCGGCGCGCATCGCTTCGACGAGCACGACCGGCGTCTCGGTCATCTCGGCGAGGCCAAGCGGCTCGCTCATGAGCGCGAACCCGCCGCCCGAAGAGCCGGACATCGACTTGACGCCAGCGTGGCTGGCACCGAGTGCCAGCGCCGCCGCGGCGATCTCGTCTTCGACCTGCTCGGAGATCCCGCCGAACTTCGGCAGGTGCTGGGACATGATCGTGAACACGTCGGTCCACGGCGTCATGGGGTAGCCCGCGATGAAGCGACAGCCCTCGTCGAGCGCACCGTAGGCGATGGCGTTCGACCCAGAGAGGAGGACCTGCTCGTCGTCGTGGTCCTCCGCTTCCGGCATCGTGAGGTCGTGAGTGTGTTCGAGTTCCTCGGCTCGCTCGTAGGCGTCTTCGAGCACCGCGAGGTTGTCTTCGAGGATGTCGCCCGACATGTTCTCTCGCATGAGCTCCTCGAAGAAGGCCGGGTCCGTATCCAGCAGCGCCGCCGTGACGGCGACGCCAGCGGTGTTGCGCATGACCTCGCGACCGTGTTCGCGGGCCATCTCGCGGAGGTTCATCGGGTAGACGTGCCAGTCGTTCTCCTCGGCACGCGCTTCGAGGTTCAGCTCGGCGATGGCGTCCTCGTCGAGGAGTCCCTCGTCGTAGACGATGACGCCGCCCTCTCGGAGATCGTGGAGGTTCTCCGAGAGCGGCTTGACTTCCTCCTCACCGTAGTACGCTTCTTCCTGTGGGTTCCGTGCGAAGGAGTCACCGAGGGCGAGGAGGAAGTTGTAGCCGTCACCGCGCGAGCGTACGTCCTCGTCGCTCGCGCGCACCTCTACGAACGTGTGGCCGCCTCGGATGCGCGAGGGATAGTGACGATGCGTGAAAACGTCAAGTCCCGAGCGCATCAGGGCCTTTGCGAAGTTTTGGCTCGTCGAGTCGATCCCGTCACCGGAACCGCCAGCGATTCGCCAGATTAGTTCATTATCTGTCATTTGAGATCATCGGCCCCAGTTGGGAAGCCGTATATCCACCGTTGGAGGGCCGTGACTAAAGATTTTCCACTACGTCGCACCCCATTAATCATGAACGTCACGCAGATGCCACTCAAATGGCCGTTTTCGACATGTCAAGTGGTCAGCTAGCACACGGAATACCATGAACAACGGGCAGACGGTGACGAGGCACAACCCCTAAGCCGACCCGGACCCTTACAATCATAGACTCAATGTCGCTTTCGGAACTCATCGCCGGGGTCGAAGACCACGAGAAACGACTCATCGTGTTCAACGCCGGAGATGACGCGGCCGCCGATCTTCGACAGCAGTTTTCCGACCGGAACGTCGCCGTCACGGCCGAGGAGACGGTCAGTGGACGGCCGGGGGAGTTCGTCACTCTCAGTGACGAGGACGGGGTGATCGCGGCGGCCAGCCTCGAACAGTTCACCGATCGACTCGCCCGAAACGACCGGCCCATCGGCGTCGAACAGAGCCCGTATCGTCCGATCCTCGACGAACTCGACGAGACGATGTTCACGTCCTGGAGCATCGGACAGATGATGGCCGCGACCAGAGAGATCGAAGACCGGGCGTTCCGCGTCGGTCGTGGCTCGCTACACGCCGGCTTCCAGACGGTGTCGACGCTGGCCGGGGAACTCGACAGGTACGAGCAGCTGGGCGACGGCGCGGTAGACGTCCACGCCTACGCCGCGCCCGACGAGGAGCCCCCCGAGACCGACAACTTCACGCTCCACATCGAGCGTGCGACCGAGATCGAAGAATCGTGGTTCGTCGTCTTCGACGGCGGCGGCGACGACGGCCAGAAGTGCGCGCTGCTGGCAGAGGAACGGGCTCCGCGAGAGTTCTACGGCTTCTGGACGTACGACGCGGACACCGTCGACTGGATCCTCGAACACCTGCGCTCGACGTACGGCTACGTCGAGCAGTGAGCGGACGGCCGGAAAACGAAAACTGGGGCTCGGAAACGCGACGCGCTACTGGGGCGTCTGGCTGTAGATGAGGTTGCGCTGGATGTCGTTCGCGCCCTCGTAGATGACCGGGATGCGCACGTCGCGGTAGACCCGAGAGATCCGGTTCTCGGTCAGGACCGAACGGCCGCCGTGGAGCTGCATCCCCTTCTCGGCACACTGGGTCGACACTTCGGTCGCCTTCGTCTTGGCCATGGCCGCCCAGAATCCCGCGTTCTCCTGGTTAGCCACCTTGTCGGCCGCGCGCCACGTGAGCGCTCGGGCGGACTCGAACTCCATGCGCATGTCTGCGAGCTTGTGCTGAACCGCCTGGAACTCGTCGACGGACTTGCCGAAGGCCTCGCGGTCGTGGACGAAGTCCCAGCCCTCCTCGATGGCGGCCGCGGCCAGCCCGAGGCCGTGGCCGGCGACGATCACGCGCCCGTGGTTGAAGAACTCCGCGAGCATGTAGAAGCCAGCGCCCTCGTGGCCGATGACGTTCTCCTCGGGAACTCGGCAGTCGTCGAAGACGATGTGGGCCTGTTTGGACGCACGGAAGCCCATCTTCTCCGGGATGTGCTCGGCGTCGTAGCCGTCGGTGTCGGTCGGGACGATAAACAGCGAGTAGTTGCCGTAGCGGTTGTTGGGGTCGTCGCCGGTCTTCGCGTAGACGGTGACCCAGTCGGCTTCGACGCCGTTGCCGATCCAGTACTTCTCGCCGTTGAGGACGTACTCGTCGCCGTCTTTCTCCGCCGTCGTCTGCATCCCGGCCATGTCGCTCCCGGTCTCGGGCTCCGAGACGGCCAGGCCGGTGAGCTGTTCGTTCTCCGCGACCGGACGAAGGTACTCCTCTTTCTGTTCCTCGTTGCCGTGGTCTTCGAGCATCTCCGCGCCGAAGCTGGCGAGCTGCAGGGTCAGGGCGATGCCGGCGTCGGCCTTGTAGAACTCCTCGGCCATCGCGAGGACCTGCTGGAGGGAGAGCCCGCGCCCGCCGTACTCCTCGCCGATGTCCTGTGCGACCAGCCCGGCCTCCATCCCCTGCTCCAGGATGTCGACCGGGTACTCGCCGCGCTCGTAGTACTCTGCGGCGTTCGGCTCGATGTGTTCGGCTGCGAACTCGCGGGCTTCCTGCTTGATGTCCCGAGCTTCTTCGGGAACGACTGTCTCTTCTAGGAGATCCATGTACAGTATCACGGGCCGCGTTCCCAAATAGCTCGTGGAACACCGGCAAACGATAGTGAGGTTTACGCCCTAGACTTCGATCTCCTGCATCAGTTCGACCAGCTCTTCGAGTTCCGGGAACGTGTACACCTTGACGTTGATGTCTGACTCCAGGGCGTGAACGCGGGAGTCGAACATCAGCGCCATGTCGGTCTCGCGGTCGCCGACGAGTTCGTCGACCATCCCGCTGCCGGGGCCGAAGGTGAAGTTCGGCGTCGAGATGTCGATGGTCGTCTCCAGGACGTTCGCCCAGCCGTCGATGAAGCCACTGGTCATGATGTTGCCGATCTCCTGGATCGCGGACCGCTCCATGTCGGTGAAGCCGTCGGTGGCGTCGCTGGTCTCGCCCATGTCGCCGATCATCCCGCTGGCCAGCTTCTTCGCGTTCTCCGCGTTGAACAGGAAGAGGATGTAGCCGTGTGGGGGTTCGAGCATCCGGATCGAGATCCCGATCTGGCGCTCGTCGCCGATGTGGGTCTTGATGTCGGGGATGTCGATGAAGTTGATCTTGGTGATCTCCATCTCCGTCTCCATCCCGGTCATCTGGCTCAGGTGGTTCGCGACGGTGTTACCGCCCTCCTTGGCCATCTTGTTGAACAGCCCCAGCTTCCGGATATCGATCATCAGGCTCATGAGTAGTCGATCGTTGGACAGGGGTTACCCGGCCTCACACATAAGCTATGTACCCCCATTTTCGGAGACGAGAATTGGGAACGAATCCGGAACCGAGCGGGGACGAACCGCAGTGCGTCCGACCGCCGTCCGATCAGATCCGGATCGAGACGGCCACTCCTTCGCCCAGCGGGAGCAGACTGGTCTCGAAGTCGGGGTCGTCTCGGACCGTCGCCAGGTAGTCGGCGATCCCGTGGCTCGACGCGGTCGCGTCGACGGCGTCGCCCGCCAGGAGTGCGCGCACGTCCTCGAAGTCGAGCGGGCCGGCCTCGATCGCGTTGTCGGCGGCGACGATGCCACCGACCGGGATCTTCTCGCGAACGGCCTCGAAGGCCTCGGCGTAGCGGTCCTTCTCGTTGTCGATCAACACGAGGTCGAAGGGGCCGTCGTACGCGTCGACGGTCTCGATGGCGTCGCCGTGTTCGAAGCGTGCTCGGTCCTCGAACCCGCCGGCCGCGAGGTTCTCACGTGCGTCGTCCAGTTCGTCGGCGTCGATCTCTGTCAGGACGATCTCGCCGTCCGCCGGGATCGCCGACGCGATCCAGTACGCCGAGTAGCCGTAGCCAGAGCCGAACTCGAAGACGCGCTCCGCATCGACGGCGCGAGCGAGTAGCCGGAGCCACCCGCCGACGGCCGGGCCGACGGTGGGAAAGCCCTCGCGGTCGGCGCGCTCGTCCATCGCACGGATCACGTCGTCGCGGCCGGGTGCCAGCGTTCGCGCAAACTCCTCGGTCACGTCGGGCAGCGGGTCCTCAGACATGTGTCGACGTTCGACAGCGACGGTAAAAAGCGTCCGCTACCGGTTCCGGCTGACCACGGAACAGACCGATTCGAGTGACCTGTGGGACCGCTCAGCGGACCGCCGCCACGAGTTCCGCCACACGGTCGGGATCGACCGGGTTCTCGACTGCCCCACCGGCTTTGAGCGCTGTCCCGACGATCAACCCGTCGGCGGTGTCGAGCAGCGAAGCGGCCGTCTCGCTCGTCACGCCGCTGCCGACGAACACCGGCACGGTCGGGTCGACGGCGTCCCGAGCCGTGGCGACGGTCTCCACGTCCGGCGCGTCGGCCTCGCTCCCGGTCGCAGTCCCCGAGACGACGACCCCGTCGGCGTGACCGCGCTCGATCGTGTCGGCGACGATCTCGGCGACGCCACGTGCTGCCAGCGGGGCCGAGTGTTTGACCGCCACGTCGGCGAGGATGGACACGTCTGCGTCGATGCGCTCGCGCAGGCGGACTGTCTCGTGGGCGCGTCCCTCGACGATACCCTGGTCGGTCAGGCGTGCGCCGGTGTGGACGTTCACGCGGACGAAGTCGGCACCGGCCGCCGCGGCGACCGAGACCGCTGCCGTGGCGTCGTTGCGCAGGACGTTGACGCCGACGGGGCAGTCGACGGCGTCGGTGATCGCACGCGTCACCGCCGTCATCTCGGCGACGACGTGGGGCGGTACGTCGTCGGGGTAGAACGGCGCGTCGCCGAAGTTCTCGACGACCAGCGCGTCGACGCCCACGTCGGCAAGCGTGCGAGCGTCTGCCAGCGCGTGTTCCCGGACTGTCTCCCGGTCCTCGAAGCCGGGCGCGCCGGGCAGTGCCGGCAGGTGGACCATCCCGACGAGCGGTCGGATCGCTCCGAGTGCAGTTTCGGTCATGCCCGTCGTTCGACTGGGCGGGAGAAAAGGGCGCTGGACGACCCGAGCTACGCGTCCCAGTAGTCGGGTTCGTTGCCCGGCTTCCACTTGATCGAACAGCCACGCGACGGCTTCGCTTCGGCCGTGATCTCCTCGCCGGCCAGCAGCGTCTCGATGTGAGCCTGCATCTCGCGCTCGGTGGGCTCGTCGTCGGGGTTCGTCGCGTCGTCGAGACGACCGTGGTAGGCCAGCCGGAAGGTCCCGCCGTCGTCGGCAAAGAGGTACGGATCGGGCGTACAGCGAGCGCCGTAGGCCGCCGCCGTCTCCTGGGACTCGTCGAAGAGGTAGGCGTCGTAGTCGACGGTCCCGTCGTCGACGAGTTCCTGCATCCTCTCGAAGGAGTCGTCGGGGTACTCCTCGGGATCGTTGGCGCTGATCCCGACGACGGCGACCTCGTCGTACTCCGCCGCGAGGCGGTTCAGCTCGTCGAACTTCGCCTGTGCGTACGGGCAGTGGTTGCAGGTGAACACGACGAGCAGCGCCTCGCGGTCGGCGAACCCGTCGAGGGTGTAGGTCTCGCCGTCCGTCCCTGGCAGTTCGAAGGCCGGTGCCTCGTCGCCACGCTGGAGAACGTCGTCCTCCGAATCGAGTGCGACCATCTCACCGAGGGTTTGTCGGGACCGCGTAAGAAACCTCGCCAGCGTCCCGATGCGCCAGTCGCTACGGTTCCGTCGACGCCGCCGCCCGGGTGACGTTGCCGAACGACCGGGCCGCCGCGAAGGCGTCGCTGTCGGCGGCGACCGAGTACAGCGGCTCTTCGCCGTCGCGCTCGCGCTTCTCCAGCAGGCCGAGCTCCGTGATCGCGTCCAGCGTTCCGTTGAGGTACAGCGACTTGAGCGGTACGTCCGCCCGATCGCTCAATTCTGTCTTCGTGAACGACGCATCGGGGTCGAGTTCGAGGAGCGTGTCTATCAGTGCCGCAGCGTCGTCGTGCTCCGCGACGACGTGCCACGCGGTGTCGTCGCTGTCGGGGCCGTCCATATCCGGTCGTCGGTCTGGAATAAGATAAACGTGTCCGAGCGTGTGTGTCGACCCACCACGGTGTAGCAACGCTTTAGTCGACCCCAGCGCGGGTATACGTATGAGCAATCGGAAGGACGTGCTGGCGGTCCTGCGCGAGAACGCCCGCCAGTCGAACGCGGACATCGCCCGCCAGACCGGCCTGACCGAGCCGGAGGTCGAGCGTATCGTCGACGAACTCGAATCCGAGGGCGTCGTCAAGGGGTACACGGCGATTGTCGACTGGGAGGCCGTCGAGGAGGGCGACGAGCCCGTGCGTGCCACCGTCGAACTGAACGTCACGCTGGACCGCGAGACCAGCTACATCGACATCGCCGAGCGGATCGCCAAGTTCCCGCAGGTGAAGTCGCTACGGCTGATTAGCGGAGATTACGACTTCGACATGGAGGTGGAAGGCGACTCGATGAGCGAGGTGTCACACTTCGTCAGCGACAAGATCGCGCCGATCCCCGAGATCACTCAGACCGTGACACACTACATCATGGAGTCGTACAAGGAACAGGGCGTCGAGTTCGGCGACGGCAACGACGACGATCGGCTCTCGATCTCGCCATGACGTTCGAGCCAGCCGACCGCGTCGATCAAGTGCCGCCCTCCGGAATCCGGCGGTTCTTCGAGCTGGCCGAAGAGATGGACGACATCATCTCGCTCGGCGTCGGCGAGCCGGACTTCTCGACGCCGTGGAGCGCCCGCGAGGCCGCGATCGCCTCGCTCGAACAGGGCAAGACCTCCTACACCGCCAACCGCGGCAAGCGAGAGCTGCGCGAGCGAATCGCCGACGACGTGGCCGAGCGGTACGACCTCGACTACGACCCCGACGAGGAGATCCTCGTGACGACCGGGGCCAGCGAGGGCGTCGACCTGGCCTTTCGCGCACTGCTGAACCCCGGCGATCAGGTCGCCGTGGCCCAGCCCTGCTACGTCTCCTACAAACCAGGGGTCACCTTCGCCGGTGCCGACGTGATCGACGTGCCCACGCGCGTCGAGGACGACTTCAAGCTCACCCGCGAGGTCCTGGAAGACAGCGGCGCGGCCGAGGCCGATGCGCTGATCTTCTGCTATCCGAACAACCCCACCGGGGCGACGATGACGGCGGCGGAGCTGCGCCCGGTCGCCGAGTTCGCCCGAGAGCACGACCTGCTCGTGTTCGCCGACGAGATCTACTCGGAGCTGTCCTACGAGCACGACCACACGTCGATCGCCACCCTCCCGGGGATGCGCGAGCGGACGGTCGTGTTCAACGGCTTCTCGAAGGCGTACGCGATGACCGGCCTGCGCCTCGGATACGCGCTGGCCCCGCCCGAGGCGATCGCGGCGATGAACCGTATCCACCAGTACACGATGCTGTCGGCCCCGACGACGCCACAGTACGCGGCGATCGAGGCGCTGGACAACTGCGAGAACGAACTCCGGGAGATGCGCGAGCAGTACGACCGCCGCCGACAGTTCGTCCTCTCGCGGTTCGACGAGATGGGGCTGGACTGCTTTACGGCCAAGGGCGCGTTCTACGCGTTCCCGGAGTGTCCCTGGGACGACGCGGACGCGTTCGCCGAGGCGTTGCTCGAAGCCGAACAGGTCGCCGTCGTGCCGGGCTCTGCCTTCGGCGTGGGCGGGGACGGTCACCTCCGCGTGTCGTACGCGACCGGGATGTCGGACCTGAAGACGGCGATGGACCGAATCGAGTCGTTCCTCGCCGACCAGTAGCGCTCCCGCGATCGGGCCGCTGGCATCGCGGTGGCGACGGCGGGCCGAGTATCAGCGACCACCATCGATGCCGTAAAGCTTTTTCACCGGTAGGGGCAGAGGAAACACAATGGCAATTGATGACACGGGGGGGAGCGGATCCGAAGTCACTCGGGGAGAGGTGACCGAGGATCCGCCGGCCGTGGTCGGTGAGTACACCTGGGAAGATCTTCGGCGAGACCACCACAGTGGTGGTCGGTTCGATCGAAGTCAGTACTTGGGATTCGACCCGAACGACATCGAATCGGTACTGACAGATGCCGCGAGCAACGCCAAGACGCTGAAACAGCCCTTCGACGCCTACGTCGACCCGGAGGCGACGCCGGTCACGAAAGGGGTCTACACGTGGGAACACTTCAAGCAAGAGTACTACTACGAGGAAGACAGTACGCCGCCCACGGACGGCGACGGCGAGAAGATCCCGTTCGACCCCGCCGAGCATCTCGGCTTCGAGCCCGAAAAAGTCGAGCACCGGCTGTCCGAAGCCAGCGGGGCCGCCGACCTGCTGGACAACCTCGTCGAACAGCGGACCGTCGACGTCAATCCGGAACTGGACGAAGACGCCTTCTTCTCGACACAGGAGGGGCACACGACCGTCGTCAACCGCTACGATCTGGAGAAGGCGGTCCCGATGAAGAAGAAGACGCACTTCAGTGAGATCGAGCGCTACTGGGTCAACAAGCCCTACGCCTGCGTGATCATCTTCCACTCTCGGAAGGAAAACGAGAAGAAGTACTACGTCATCGAGCCCTACCACAACGAGATCGAGGACAACCTCAAGGGGTTCCTCTCGAACAAGCTGAAGACCGCGATCAAGTACTCAGAGGACGACGTGATCGTCCAGGGATCGGAGGCCGACCGGGCCGACGTGATCCAGCGAGAGGCCGAGCAGCTGCTGAATCGCTACGATCTGTACAGCGGCCCCGTGGGCAGCGCCGAACTCGGCGTGCTCGATCAGTTCAAAGAGTTCCTGGGCATGGAGGTCGAGGACCAGGCGGTCGGGACCGGCCAGCTCGACGGTATCAGTGCCCGACCCGAGCCGGCCGTCCTCGAAGACGATCCCGAGCAGCTCTCCGAGTACCAGGTCGAGAAGCTGCTGTACGTCCTCAAACGGGACTTCATCGGCTACCAGAAGATCGACCCGGTGAAACACGACATCAACGTCGAGGACATCTCCTGTGACGGCTACGACTCGCGCGTGTTCGTCTACCACACCGACTACGAACAGATCATCTCGAACGTCGAGCACGGTCGCGAGAGCCTCGACGACTTCGTCGTCAAGCTCGCCCAGCGCTCGGGCAAGGGCATCTCGAAGCGCCAGCCCCAGGTCGACGCGACCCTGCCGGACGGTTCGCGCGCGCAGCTGACGCTCGGGCGAGAAGTCTCGGATCACGGGACGAACTACACCATCCGGCAGTTCAAGGACGTTCCCTTCACGCCGATCGACCTCATCAACTGGAACACCTTCTCGCTCGACGAGATGGCGTTTCTCTGGCTCTGTATCGAGAACAACAAGAGCCTCATCTTCGCTGGCGGGACCGCGTCGGGGAAGACGACCAGCCTGAACGCCGTCTCACTCTTTATCCCGTCGAACTCGAAGATCGTCTCCATCGAGGACACCCGCGAGGTCGAACTGCCCCAGCGCAACTGGGTCGCCAGCGTCACCCGACCCTCTTTCGGCGACGACGACAAGGGCGACGTCGACGAGTTCGATCTACTGGAGGCCGCGCTCCGCCAGCGCCCGGACTACATCGTCATGGGCGAGATCCGCGGCGAGGAAGGGCGTGTCCTCTTTCAGGTCATGTCGACGGGCCACACAACCTACACCACCTTCCACGCCGACTCCGTCGGCGAGGTCATCAAGCGGTTCACCACCGATCCGATCAACGTCTCGAAGACGCTGTTTACCGCGCTGGACCTCGTTTCGATCCAGACCCAGACCCGCGTCGACGGCAACAAGGTCCGCCGAAACAAGACTCTGACCGAGATCAACGAGTACTCCGCCGAGAACGACGAGATCAACGTCCGTGACGTCTACGAGTGGCGCGCCGAGACCGACGAGTACATCCAGATGGGCAACTCCAACACCCTCGAAGAGATCAAGTTCGACCGCGGGTGGACCCAGGAGAAACTCGACGAGGAGCTGTTCAAGCGCAAGGTCGTGCTGGCCCACCTCATCGAGAACGGGCTCAACACGTACACGCAGGTGGCGGCGACGATCCAAGCGTTCATCAACGATCCCGGAACGATCCTCACGCTGATCGCCAACGACGACCTGGAGAGTTCGCTGGAGGACCTCCGAGAGATGGAGTCGGTCAAGATCGACATCGACGAAGCCAAAGAGGAGATGGTCCCCAGACCCGAGGCACCACCGGAGATGCTCGACGAGACCGCCGACATCCTCGACAACGCCGGTCCGCTGTTCGAGAAGTTCCAGGAGCGTGAGACGCCGGACATCGTCTCGGCGCTGATGAGCGGCGACGAGGACAGCGAACAGACGGACGACGAGGAGGTGGACTTCGGACAGTTCGTACCCAAAGCCGGCGCGGAGGCCGAAGGCGAATGAGCCTCGACACGCGCGGCCAGCAACAGCTCTCGGGTGGGGCGCTCGGGGACACGTTCTACCCCCTCTTCCAGTGGCTGTTCAACGAGGACGGCGACTTCGTCAGGAACGTCGAGAAGAAGCTCGCACAGGCCCGAATGGCCGACAACGTCGAGATGTTCCTCGCACGCGCGCTGGCGATCGGCGTCATCTCGGGACTGGCGCTGTGGCTCGTGGGCACGCTGATCGGCTACCTCGGCGTCACCTTCCTGCTGGGCGGGACGGGAGCCGAGGCACCGACGTTCATCGGAATTCCGGTGCCAGAGGGAGTCTCGGCCGTGCTCGACGTGATCAAGATTCCAGCGCTGATCCTGGTCACCGGGCTGGTGTTCGGTGTCATCGGCTTCGGTATCGGCTTCGGATCGCTGGTCTCGATCCCGTACTTCCGGGCCAGCGCACGCGAGCGAGAGGTCAACGTCCTGCTGTCGGACTCGATCTCGTTCATGTACGCGCTGTCGGTCGGGGGGCTCAACCAACTGGAGATCCTCCAGGCGATGGCGAAGGCCGACGACACCTACGGAGAGTGTGCAAAGGAGTTCCAGTCGATCGTGCTGGAGACGGAGTACTTCGACACTGACTACCGGACCGCGATCCGCAATCAGGCACTCGAGACGCCCTCGGACGAACTCTCGCAGTTCCTGACCGACATGCTCTCGATCATCAACTCCGGCGGGGACATGACCTCCTTCCTCGAAGACCAGAAGGACAAGCACATGCGGACCGCAAAGCAGGAACAGCAGAAGATGCTGGACACCCTCGAGCTGTTCGGGGAGATGTACATGACCCTGTCGCTGTTTCCGCTCTTGCTCATCATCATCCTCGTCATCATGTCGATGATGGGCGACGCGCAGAATCGGCTCCTCTATGGCACGGTCTACGGGCTGATCCCGCTGACCGGTGCCGGCTTCCTCGTGCTCGTCTCGACGGTGACCCGAGACGAGGTCGGCGACGGCTACTTGCGGCCCGACGGCAAGGACGACGACTTCGTCGTCGACGACGGACTGGGCTTTCTGAACCTCGGACTGGTCGAGAACTACACCGGCCAGTACACGATCTTCGACCGCATCAAGAGCCGCGAAGGGACCTACGAGTTCATGCAGGTGCTCAAGCGCCCGGATCTGTTCTTCCGCGATCACCCGCTGTTCGTGCTGGGCGTGACGGTCCCCGTGACGATCGTCGCGTTGCTCCTCGTCGTCGTGTTCGATCTCGCGCCGATGAGTCTCGACGGGATGATCGCACGACCAGTGCTCGGGACGTTCTTCTGGGTGTACGTGCCACTGTACATCAACCTGCTCCCGCTGGCGATCTTCCACGAGTGGAACGTCCGCTCGCGCAAGACGATCATCGGCAGCCTCTCGGAGAACCTCCGGAAACTCGCCAGCGCGAACGACACGGGGATGACGCTGCTGGAGTCCGTGCAGGTAGTCTCGACGACGTCCGGAGGCAAGCTCTCGGAGGAGTTCGAGATCATGCACGCGAAGGTCAACTACGGTACCAGCCTCAAAGACGCCCTCAGAGAGTTCAACAACAAGTACCACGTCCCGCGACTCGCCCGAACGGTCAAGCTCATCAGCGAGGCACAGGAAGCGTCCAGCCAGATCCAGAACGTGCTCTCGACGGCCGCACAGGCCTCGGAGAATCAGGACGACATCGACCGCGAGCGGATCGCCCGGACCCGGATGCAGGTCGTCATCATCCTCATGACGTACCTGACGCTGCTGGGCGTGATGGCACTGCTGAAGACGCAGTTCCTCGACGTGATGGCGGGACTGTCCGAGAGCGCGGCCAGTGCGGGCGGCAGTGGTGCGACCGGGCAGAGCTTCGGGGGCAACGTCGACACGGACCTGCTCTCGCTGCTGTTCTTCCACGCCGTCACGCTGCAGGCGCTCCTCTCGTCGTTCATCGCGGGGTACATCCGGGACGTGAACATCATCTCGGGAGTGAAGTTCGCGGTGATCCTGCCGACGATCGCACTGATCACCTGGATCGCGGTGGGATAGCGACCTGCACCTACAGCTGGTGATTGAGTATGTCGTACTGTTTTACATCCCTACAGTAGCAAAACACTAATGCCCCACGAGGTAAATTCTGAACTAATCCAGTCGCATCGTCTGGGGTGCGCGTGACACCGATCACTTTCGTATATCGAGGATAGAAAATGTCAAACACTGTAGAACACCACTGCCCGGGGATCACGGACCATCTTGGATGGTATTCGTCGGGTGGGACGGCTACGACGAGTGGCAGTTGTGAATTAGACGATTTCGTGACAATACGAGAGAGTGCAGGTATACTCGGGGGAAGTAAGATTGTCAATACGAAACTATAAGCCGGCGAACGACCGCGGACAGACACCCCAAGACTTCGCAGTCGGAGTGGCTGTGCTGTTAGTGACAATTATTGCGACATTCGGCTTCGTCCAGAGCAGCGTCGTGACGACCTACGACCGACCGGTCAGCGGAGACACACAGGAGTCTGCAGATCGAGTCGCGTCCTACGTAGTCGAGAACTACAGCGTCGAACACAGAGACAACGTCTTACGATTCGACTCATCTGACGGCATAGAACAATCGTTGAATGCAGATACCGACACACTGGACGGGTTACGTGCGGCTGCCGGTCTCGACGTAGCCACAGAGCGGCGCGTCAACTTCTCGGTCAACGTTACGATCGTCGGCAGCGACTCGCTTGCAGACGGTACCCAGAGCCCAGCCACCGGAGTGTCAGACGATTTGACGTGGGGAGAAGCGTACCAGAATCAGGAGGGGGCAGCTAGTACGGCCAGAGCAGTCACCCTCGAAGACGAGAACACGATCTGTTCGAGCAACTGTCTACTGGTCGTCAGGGTCTGGTAATCATGGACAGAGGACAGGCATATACGCTAGAGGGGACGATCGGGGCCATCGTCGTTGTAACTGCTGTTTTGATCGGACTCCAAGCAGTGGATACTGGACAGTTACAGAGCTCAGAAGATAGGGTCTCTGAACAACTCACCACCCAGAGCGAGGACGTACTCACCGTTGGAGCCGAAACGGGTGCGCTGTCCCAGGTTATCCGCTGTTGGGGAGCAGACAAGAGTGTCGTCGACGGTGCGGTCAACAGTGACGAGAACGCACGGTTCGAGCGGATGCTTAATCATACCTTCGACAGACAAAACCGGAATTACAACATTTACTTAACTTACTGGAACAGGTCCGTCGACGATCGCACAGAGCGTGTCATCTCTACCAGCGAGAATCAGGCACTCGCTGCACCGGGACGGAGTACTGCCGTCGCGACCCAGCGAATTACCCTCTACGACGATCAGCAGATTCAGTTCGGTGATGGCTGTACGACACCAGGATATGAGATCGGAGAAGGAGCGTTCAAGATCCCAGATGTCGACACGGAGTCCCCGCTGTACAACATTGTGGAGGTGCGAATAGTCGTATGGTAGCCAATCGTGGCCAACTCCTACTCATTGGAGCAATCCTCTTTTCGGTCGTCGTCGTCGGTGTCGTCATCCAAATGAACGATCTCCAGTACGCCGACTCGACGGCATCGGACTCCCAAACCGATGCAATCGACCGAGCCGCACAGACAGAAGCGGAGACGCGGGCAGCTCTCGGGGGGCTAGCGACCAGAGTGCGTGCCGGAACTGATGACTCGGAGTTCTTGGAAGCATTTCGAAAGAACGTTTCGACCTACCAGAATTACTCGTACAATATGACTGCCACAGGAGGCGCGACATACACGAACGTCACCGTCAACGGAGCGGCGTCGATCAACGAGACCGTGGTGACGCAGTCAAGCGGAGACTATCGGAAACAAACGAGTCCCAGACGGCCCGATTGGGACCTCGTTACCGACGCGGATAGAGTCTCACGTTTCTGGCTCAACGAATCGTCAGTCAAGACTGGTGGAGAGTCGTTCGAAGTTGTTGTTAGCAATGCTGCTGGTGACGAGTGGAAACTCCGACTCAACGGAGTGCCAGTTGCAGGACCAGGGCCTGACGATATCGATATCGTCGTCGAAACACCGTCGTCAACGAATTCAGTTTGCACGAAGTCAGATAGTAGCGACATCGATCTGAATTTAGTCACTGGAACTGGTAGCTGTTCGTTCACCTCGTTTACTGATGTGTTCGACGGACCGTACACGATCAAATTCAACAAAGGAAACAGAGTAGACGATGGAGGATACGAGATTGGTGTCGTCGGCGGCTCTGTAAAGGCGGGTAACTTTGTAGGCACCCCCGACGAACGAATCCTCTATCCCGGTATCGACTACCAGTACCGCAGTCCCTCGATAGCATACAACCGAACCTTTGCCGCAAGGGATATGGGATCATGATGGACAATCGTGCAGTGACCCCAGCAGTCACGCATGCATTGACAATCAGTATCTCAGCTATCCTGATCACTGGCCTACTCGTAGGTGCCGGAGGGTTACTGGACGATCAGCGTTCGTACGTGGTAGAGAATGGGCTAGAAAACATCGGCGGAGCTGTCACGAGCGAACTCGTCAAAATGGATCAGTTCAACACTGATAGCCTCGACGCGGACGTGGCATATACGACGGGCCATCCAACAAGGATTGGGGGACGGACCTACGACGTGATTCTAGAACCGAGCTCACCAAAGTCAACTCTGTACCTCAACGCGACCGGAGAGTCCGAGTTGACTGTACTCTACCGCTTTGAGAACCAGACCAGTATATGTGAGAGTACCGTCGACGGCGGCGAGATCACCATCGCTTTCGACGTCTCAGAATCGTGCATCGAATTGAGGGATCCATAGTCATGAGTGGGACTGATCGAGCTGTGTCCGACACACTGGCGTTTACACTGGTATTTACCATTATCATTACGTCAGTCGGGTTTACTGGCCTTTACGGTATCGACGCCGTTGAAAACATCCGTGACAGTGCACAGGCAAATACGGCAGAACGGTCGATGAGCGACTTCGCGATGGGTGTTAGAGAAATTCAAAACGACGGTTCCCCCCAGCATGTCCAACGATTAGAGCTGGGCGGTGATCGACTTCAGACCACCGACTCGAAGATACGCGTCGAAATCGGATACGACGACGATAGCTACACTAATGAAACTGTTCCGGTCGGAAGTTTCGTTCGTCGGACTGACAGTGACACACAATTGATCTACACTACTGGTGCGACGTTCCGAAAAGAATCGAGGGGCACGATAATCACGGGAACGCCGGCGTTCCGCTGTGGAAGCGACACGGCTCATGCATCGCTCATCGAAGTCCGCGGACAAGTGAGTCAGAGCAGCGATGGTCCCGTAATGGTTCGAACGGTCACACAGAACCGCGAGTCAATCACGCCGCTTCGTCCCGACAAGAACACCAAGAACGTGACCATCAATGTCCGTAGCACGGAGTACCCCGACGCTTGGAACCGACTGTTCGAGTCAGAGCTTACAAAGTGGAGCGGCACAGACGGTCGCTACACATGTGATGGAATCGAACGAGTGGTCGTCCATAATACAATCGTCGAGACGACGGTAAACTGAGGCGGAAGCAGTCAACTTCGGATAGATCTCTCGGAATCGGCATTGGTTCAGACGATTCCGTGAACGGAGACACTGCTTTGTCGGAACTAATCTGAGTGAGAGACGATTTGCGGAACTATCCGAAGAAGATCGTGTTCAGAGAAGAAGCGGAGTTAAGAGTGATTGCGCAATCAAAAGTCCTCGTACAGTTGAGGTCCCGCGGACCGCTGTCGGCCGAAGGAGCCGTCGGGCTTTCATGATGACGATAGTCTCGAAACACGCGCGCGCTCCGCGTGCTTGCCGCGGAGGGGGCTCCGTTCCCCTTCCGTTCGAACGGCGCTTGTGCTGTGTCTAGACATCCTCGGAGTTCCTGAAATGGCCGACCGGCTATCAGTCGGCGACGCCGTCGCCACGCTACACTCGTTCTTTCGGTGTCAGCAACCAGAACAGGTCTCGCATCTCTGAACACCGCACCGAAGAGGTGAAATATACCCGCCAGACTTCGTATATGTGGCGAGAGGTGAAGGTTTCAGTTACCGATCTCGATCTGGCCCGAGTCGACGTTGACTGGCGAGTCAGAGTCAGAAGACTGGTCGACAGTTCCGTCCTCGTGGACGAACAACTCACCCGTCCACGAATCGACGGTGTTACCATCGTCCTCGACTGTCACATGGTACCGGTAATATCCTTCGGAGACTCCCAGAGAAGAGGTATCAAAGGTAGCGTAGCCGGGATATGGTGGTTTGATTTCTCCTTCACCAATTGTCACGGTCTCACTCGCAGAGGTCGTAGTTCCGTCAGATCGATTCGTGATCTGGAGAGTGACATCACGTTCGCTGCCCAGTCCACCGTGGTTGTTGAGTTTGACGCTCAACCGTGGCACAGACTTGCGCTCGATGAGTTCACTCTCGTTATAGGCCGTCAGTCCAACCTCAGTCTGGTTGATTTTCACATGTGATTCGTTTACGTAGACTTGCTGTGGAATAGCACGGTCGTCTTCGGTCGAGATCGTGTACGCGAGTGTGCCGTTGGTATGAGTCGATAGATCGAAGGAGAGCGTGGTGTCGCTGTTGCCCGATAGAGACACGCTGCCAGCACTGTCGACAACCGTGTCGTTACTGCCAGTCACGTTGCGGAGTTCGACAGTCTGGCTATCACTCACGGCACCAACATTGTCGATCGTCGCATCAACAGTGACTGGTTCACCACGTTCGACAGCCGTCGTGTCAGGCGCAAATTCAGAGACCTGGAAGTAGGGCGACGGCGGCGAACCGACAGTCAGTTGCCCCGCGCGGTTCTCGTCAGGTTCGTTTTCGACAGCTACGGTATAGCCGAACGTGCCGGTCGATCCTGTCGGGAGATCGAAAGTCACAGTTGTCTCCTCTCCGGGTTCGAGTGACCCGGTCGATTTCGTCTCGACGGTCGTCCCGTCAAACGTAAAGTCGATGCCTGTCTCTCCTTCTTGTCCACCAGTGTTGTTGATGGTTGCAGTGATCGTCTCGTGCTCACCGCGTCGAACGCTGGCGGGTGCGTCGAGATCAGTGATCTCGTAGGACGGTGGCGGTGAGATTGTCCGGTTCTTCGATAGCACTTTGAACAGGACGATGGCGTCGTTGTAGTCTGGATCTCCGGGCTGGCTGGCCTGGTCGATTGTCGCGTCCCTGTCAGACAGTTCGTAGATCAGGACCCGCTCACCGGGTGCAAGATCAAGATGACCAGTTTCGTTTAGCCGACCTTGCAGCATTTGTTTGACGTTGCGCTGGTAGTCATCAGCCTGTGGCTGGAAATCTTCGCCCCCACGAATGCTCTCACCATCCTTTCTGAGAACTACCCTCTCGTCTTCGCTATCACCGTCGATCGTGAGACGTGAGCCACCACGTCTAGCACACTCTTTACCAACAGCGTCCTGATTACTATTACCAAAATCAATGAGATCCGGGAATCTCACATCTGTGTACTGGTAATAGTCACAGTAGTACGACGTTGCAGTCACAATTGCCCGGTCGTCTTCCTCCAGAGTGGTCGTCTGGTTGTACGGATTCATCCCGTCAAGTAGTTCCTGCTCTGCCTCGGGATGATTGATGTCACCATTGCCCGGGAGTGAGCGCCAGAGTTCGGTCTCAGTCACACTGTTGATTAAGAGAGACATTTCGACGGGATCGTTTATGATACCGAAACGCTGATGTCCTCCGTTGACTCTGAAACTGCCGAGACACGAACGATAGCTCGGGTCACACCAGTCTCGCTGTTTCCCTTCCAGTTCTGCCCCGAGCAACCTGACGCTGACATCGAGCCGCTCGTTAGCAATTATTTTTCCGTCCTCGCTTTCGCTGATCGGTTCTTCAGCCAAGACATCCAGATTCTGAGAGACGGTGTTGTTGTCTGTTTGGACAGTAATTTTGTTAGCCTCGCCGAGAACGAATGTCGGCGACTGTACATCGATAGTAGTGCTAACTGTCGTTGCAGTTCCAGGATCGATGTGTCGATTCGGCGCCGCCAAGATATCACGCTCGGTAGATATTTCGATCGGTTGTGTGTCGTCTACTTTCCCAGTGTTCTTCACGTCAGCTTCGATAGACACCTGTTCGCCCTTCACTACCGGGTCATCCGAGAATCGTACAGATGTAACGATGAAATTCGGATACCGTGACGGCCCAACGGTGAATCCGCCGGTTTGGACCGTATCTCCCGTGTCGATTTTGTACTCGTATGTCCCCGCTGTGGTAATTCTCCCCGATGCATTGACTGTCGCTGTATCACCACTGTCTGCGATCGTCCCCCGAACACTGACTTGCTGGTCGACATCTGTGACGACGTTGCCGTTAGTGTCGTTTCTAATAGTTAGATTGATATCCCGTGTGCCGTCCAACTGGCCGGTGTTGTTGATCGTAGCGTTGAGCCAGAATTTATTCCCAGAGGGCGCATTCTTCGGCGCTTCGGTGTCGTGGATCGTGAACGTTGGACCAGTCCCCACAAAGATAGTTCCCTGCTCGACAGATCCGTCAGTCCGGACAACCCAGCTGTAGCTTCCGTCTGCAGTCGTAGAGAGGGAGTACGTCAACGTCTTCGTTTGGCCGGGATGGAGTGTCAATTTGCTTGTGTTTTTAGTCGAGCCTCCGAACTCGTAACTGATAGTTCGCGTCCCGGTCATACCGCCTTGGTTCTCGACTGTGACATCAACTGTTAGATCGTCACCGATCTGTCCCTCCGACGGCGCTGAGACAGAATCAATGTGGAAGTCGGGTACCTGACTCCCCCCAGTGAATTGGAGTGTCTTCGAATCAGAGTCGTTTTCTGTCGCGATTGTTGCGTCGTATGTCCCGGACGGAACACTCGAACTCATCTTACTGTTAGGGACCTTGAACTTCACCCGATCTGATTCACCACCATTGAGAGAGACAGTCTTTGTGGTCCGTATGATCTCAGACCCTCCGGCGTCTTCGAAGGTGAACGTTACTTCCTGCTCGCCGTCCAGTCCGCCTTCATTTTCGACAGTTCCGTTAACGAGAAGCGGACCGGTATTGCTGTATCGTTTTGCAGTCACGTTGCGGGTAGAAAATTCGGGTAGCGACACGTCGCCGAGTTCAAACGTGATAGAGACATTCTCCCCTGGACTCACTGAACCGCTGGGCTCTACACTGACACGCTTGTCGTTGAACGTATCCTCAGCGTAGCGTACCCATCCGCCAGCGAACTTGCTGTCGTTGATGAATACGGTAGCGTTCTCTACTTGTGCAGGAGCACAGGTTAGGCTATACGATGAGTCGCTACTGACATTTGATGGCGTGAGGTTCGTATACAACAACAACGACAGTTCGTCGTTGATCATGCGTTCCTCAGTACTGTTGACCTGTGCAGTGATTTCGTTGGAGTCACTAATGTTGCCAGCGACCCGCTGGAAACGGACATTGAGACTCCCATCTCTATACGTGAGTGCCGGTGGAGACTCCATCACAGTACCACCCTCTGTAGACTCCCAAACGCCACCACCTTCGTAACCGACTAACGTCCCGTCATCATCTTCATATTGCATCGATCCCAGTGCTCGCACGCCTGAATCACAGGCAGGACTCCCATTCAGCCGTATCCGATAGGTCGTGTCGTTGTTCGTTTCAACGGATCCACGGACACTCTGTGGAACTTCGACTGACCGCGACCCCGCGTTGCTCTCGTTACGTGGTATCGACTGAAACATCGAATCAACCTGCTTAAACATATCCGATACCACTTCGGCGTTCTGCTGGTTTTGGGTGTCCTGAATCGTCGTTTGCCCTGCAGAGAGGAGCAATACTGCCCCAGTTATCGAGATAGCCACCAGCAGGATAACGCCAACGAGATTCGAGACACCACGTTCGTCCAGATTATGTTGACCCCACATGTTTACCCAGTAATCGCTAACCCCTTATTATACTATAGAGACCAAAAACCCACCGGATAGTGAGTGTGCGAATTTAGCTTCGATTATCGATCAATTAGAGGTTACTCACGTCAAACTTGTCGCAGGGGTAGCTCGTATGTAATAGCTAGAGCCGTACGCTCAACCAGTCAGCGGCGTAGGCCAGATGCCACATCGGAAATACAATTGCGATGCAGATCGATGCCCCTACCTTCGCAATGTGCGGCGAATCAGCGGCTAGGCGAACAGAGAGAAAGGGAGTGGACTCGCCGGGGTTCCATCCCGATTCGCACAAACCCTCTCTTAGATTCGACGCACCGCCAGCACAGCACGACGAGGGCCGCCTCCCGCTAGTCGGCGGCGTGCGGCCTGGCTTCCGGGTCGACCCACAAGGGGTCGCTTCCGGCTGTCGGTCCCGATGCGGACGCGATTGGCACTCGCGTCCGTTCCGGGCTCCCGGGCATACGACTCGCTCCTTTCAGTCGCTCGTCGTTCCGGGGTGCCGGGCAGATCGGGACAGCCTCACCAGGCCTTGCGGTGGACGATCGGGGCTGGGGCCAGCAGGAGGGCAGCATTCGAGGTGAGTACTACACGGCAATTTTACACGTACCGTAGAAGTTACGGTATCCAGATGTAAAATCGATATTCGCACCTACAGACTCTAGTTCTGCTATTCTGTGCACAGAGGCGAGCTGTTCCGGACATCGATAGAGACCGAGAATCAGCACTGTTTGAGTAATGCCTGCTAAAATCAAGTCAAGAATGATCGGGTGGGGCCGCCCGGTTCGAACGGCGACTGCTCACCCCCGTGAAGGGGGTTGCGCTGCCGACGTTCGAACCGGCCGGGCGATTGCCCGGCCGACCGCTAACCGAACTGAGAGGGACGGGCGGTCGGTTGACGAAGCGCCACCACCCGATCAGGCCACGGCCGCCGAACGAAGTTCAGATCGCCCTGGCGGCGTTCTCACTGGTTTTCAGCAGACTCCAGAGCCTCGATAGCGTACTCGGCCTGCTGGAGCGCGTAGCGCAGGTCACGAATATCTTTCCGGGTGATCTCGTCACCACAGGCTGCGCGGCGTGCTACTCGACTGAACTCCGAAGCCACCTGCTCCTGCACTCGGTCGAGCTCGGACTCGACGATCGTGCGACCTGCTGCTTCCCAATCAAACGATGCACCGTCAGCTCTTTCCTCCGTGGCGGAGGTAATACTATCTGCGTCCATGGATTCGGGCGCACGGTTTCAGGGAGAGCTTCAGTCTCCCTCGCGCTTCTTCAAGCGGAAACCCGTGCTGAGTACCACGTCAGATAGCTGTTTGATAAACTCTTTGTCAGCTACTCAACTCGATCCGCGAGCATATCCACGAGATCAGCGGCCTCGAGCTGGTCCTCACGGGCCAGCGTCTCGTTCACAGCGTAGTTGACGGCTTCCGCATAGCTGTCACAGTCCGTTTCAGCGACGATACGGGCCAGTTTCTCTACTACGTCGTCACTGAGAGTGAGCGACGTGTAGCCATCTGGTGGCATACAGGTACTTGTTTTACTTCTACTGTAAGCTTTACCGTACCGTCTCCCTCGGAACAACCAGCAGACAGCGTCGGGTGCATCCCGAATTGGCAGCAACTATCGCTATTCGGGTACCTCAATCAAATAGAGATTCTACCGAAATCAGGGGGTTAGAACACTGCTAAACAGGATCTACGTTCCCTGATTACGGCGTAGAAATCCAGATGGACTCGCCGGGATTTGAACCCGGGGCCTTCCCCGTGCCAGGGGGATGATCTACCACTGATCTACGAGCCCTCGCATCGTTTCGTACCGGGTGGGTTTTCTTAAACCCATCGAAGGGATCGGACCGTGGGTCACGGTGTCGTCCGCCGTCGCCGAGCGTGTCGTGTCTCCATTTTGACTGTTCGGCCACAATAGATAAGGCGGGCAACAGCCACTCTCCACCAGAGTCAGCGCGGTTTCGGGTCACAGTATGCGGGGTCACACACGCGGACAGACGACGTTGGATTTCGCGTTCGGCATGAGTCTCTTCCTCGCCGTCGTGTTGTTCGTCTTCCTGTTCGTGCCCGGCGTAGTCGAGCCGTTCACCGCGGGGGCACAGGAGGAGACCGTCGCCGTCGACAGAGTGGCCGACGATCTCTCGCGGGCGACGCTGGGCAGTGCCGAGCGTCCGAAGGTCCTGAACGCCACGTGTACGGCGGCGTTTTTCGACAATCGCTCGGAGAGTGGCTGTCACTTCGCGGGCGAGACGACGAACGAGCGGCTGGGGCTGGACGGCCGCCAGCGGGTCAACGTCACGGTGACGCGAAACGGGACGACAGCCCGCGAGGGGGCGAGTCCGCTGTGCTGGGACGCGGATGCCGCGGCGCTGCAGGACCAGAGTGACTGCGAGAGTGGCGACGTGTCTCTCCAGGCGGGCGAGCCGACGACGGACGACGTGGACGAGTCGGTGACCGCGCGTCGAGTGGTGTCGCTGCATCGCGAGGTCGTCACGCTGGAGGTCGTACTGTGGTGAGTCCGGAACGCGGGCAGGCCCACACGCTCGAAGCGGTGATCGCGGGGCTACTGCTGTTGAGCAGCGTCGTCTTCGCGATGCAGATGACGGCGGTGACGCCGCTGTCGGCCAGTACGTCGAGCCAGCACATCGAGAACCAGCAGCGTTCAGTCACGCAGGGCGTGCTCGCGACGGCGGCCGACCAGGGCGCGCTCTCGACGAGCGTCCGGTACTGGAACGATACCGACGGCCGGTTCCACGGCGCACCCGACATCGGGTTCTACACGAACGAGCCGCCGGACACGACCTTCGGGCGGATCTTGGAGCGGACCCTCGACGAGCGCAGCATCTCGTACAACGTCTACCTCCGGTACCGCAGGCAGAGCGGCGGGATCGCCACCCGGCGGATGATCTACCGCGGTCGGCCGAGCGACAACGCGGTGTCGGCCGCACGGACCGTGACGCTCAGGCCGGACGATCCGCTAATGCGACCGGACGAGACCGCCAACGAGTCGGTGACCGTCGGTTCGGCGAGTCGCTATCCCGTCCAGCAGGTCGGCACGTCGGTGTACAACGTGGTCCGCGTGGAGGTGGTCGCGTGGCGGATCTGAGCCGCCTGGGTCGCCGCTGTCGCTCGCTGGGCGAGGACCGCGCACAGGTCATTCTGGTGGCGGCCTTCGTGATGGCGGTCACGTTCGTCATGCTGGCGCTGGTCGTCAACTCGGCGATCTTCACGGAGAACCTCGCCAGTCGCGGCGAAACGGCGGGCAGCGACGACGCGTTGCTGGTGCGCCAGTCGGTCGAGCAGTCGACCGGCCACGCGATCGAGTACGCGAACACGCACAACGCCAGCGACACGACGACGCTGGCGACGAGCCTCGACGAGAGCGTCGAGACGCTCTCGGCCCTGTCGGGAGAACACCACGCCTCGGGCGGGAAGGTGGTCAGCGTCGCGGGACCGACCGACATCGAGAACGGAACCAGAATCAGGGACGATGCACCCGGCGGCTCCTCGTTCGAAAACGCGAGCGAGGGTGGCGCGACGAGTGTCGACTGGCGCGTCGCCCACGGCGTCGCGGAGACACGCGCCTACAGGATGAACGTGAGCGGCGTCAATCGAACGGGCAACTTCGGCGGCCCGGCCGACCAGTTCCGTGTGCGGATCGAGGACAGTGCGGGCGCGACCTGGATCATGAACGTCACCCACGACACCGCAGACGGGACGTACAAGATCGGCGTCGAGGACGGTACCGGACGACAGGGCGTCTGTGCGGTCGACGACGGAGTCGACTACTTCCACGTCGATCTGACGGCGGGGCTCGTCGACGGGACACCGTGTCCGGCGCTGTCGTTCGGCGAGGGCGTGTCGGAACCCTACGAGATCGCCTACGAGGAGGGCGACGAGGTGACCGGCAACTACTCGCTGATCGTCGGCGAGGACGCCACCAGCAACGGGAACCTGCCGTCGTCGTCGACGGGAGACGATCCGTACGCGACGCCCGCCATCTACGCCGCGAACGTCACGTACCGCTACGACGGGGCGAAGTTGCGCTACGAGACGACGATCCGGGTCGCGCCGGGTGAGCCGACGTGAACGATCGCGCCGTCTCCTCGACGTTCAGCTACGTGCTCAGCCTCGCGATCGCGACCATGCTGGTGACGGGGCTGCTCGTCGCGTCCGGCAGCTTCGTCGAGGACCGCCAGCGACAGGTCGTCAGGTCCGAACTGCAGGTGATCGGCCAGCAGGTGTCGGCAGACATCGCACGCGCGGACAGGCTCGTCAGAGCCAGTGACGATCGGGCCGGTGCGACGGTGCGGATCGAGCAGCAGTTCCCCGCCCGAATCACGGGCACGACCTACCGGCTCGAACTCGTGGCGACGCCGTCGCCGACGATCCGCTTGCGGTCGAGCAGTCCCGAGGTTCGTGTCACGGTGGGCGTCCAGAACAGGACAGCACTCAGCAACTCGTCGGCCGACGGCGGAACGGTCGTCGTCGGCTACGACGGCAGCGCTCTGGGGGTGCGCAATGACTGATCGCGCGGTCAGCGAGGTGCTCGGGTTCGCCCTCGTGTTCGGGATGGTCGTCGCCTCGGTGGCGATCATCTCGGTCAGCGGACTGGGAACCCTCCAGGACGTGCGGGATGCCGAGCAGACGAACAACGCACAGCGGGCCTTCGACGTGCTGGCGGACAATATGGCCGACATCCACCAGCGTGGGGCCCCGAGCCGTGCGACCGAAGTCAGCCTCGGCAGCGCGCAACTGTACACGGGCGAGAACGTGACGATCAACGTGACCGCGATCGACCGCGACACCGCCGACGGGAACGAGAGCGTCGAGCGGTCGGTCAGACCGATCGTCTACGAGGGCGACGGAGCGCAACGGCTCGTCTACGAGGGTGGCGCGGTGTTTCAGCTCTCCCGTGACGGCGGATTCACCACCGTCGAACCGCCGCTGGTGGTCCGAGACGGCCGTGTGCTCGTCCCGATCGTCCAGACGCGGACCGAGCGCGTCCGGAGCGTCGCCGGGTCGACCGTCCTGGTGCGTGCGAACCAGCAGTCGTCGGCCGTCGCCGTCGCCGGTACCGGCGGGCAGTTCGAGAACGTCAGCGTGACCGTCACGTCGCCGCGGTGGGAACTCTGGCAGCAATCTTTCGAGCAGACCGCACTCTCGGCGTGTGCGCCCGACCCGGGCGCGGACAGCGTGACGTGCTATCTGGAGCCTGGGACGTCGCCGGATCGACTGTACGTCCCCGTCCACGAGATCGATCTGACGATCGAGCTGTGACGACCGAGGAGAGCACACTGTCGGCTGTCCATCTGTGACCGATTTCGCTACCCCGGCGACGAATATCGTCACGACGTGACAGCCAACAGTGTCAGTCGCGGGCCTCGATCTCGATCTCCGAGACGTGGAGGTAGGTCAGCCGGACGATATTCTCGGCCGGCGGGACGGCGTTGACCCGCTTTAGCGATCGGTCGTAGTGGACCTGTCCGCCGTTGTCCATCGTGACGGTCCCGGTGACGACGCCGCCGTAGAGGCTTCCCTTCTCGACCGTGAACGAGCTACTGCCGAGCGTGCCGCCGGGCGCGAAGACGACGCCCTCGAACAGGTGGGTGTCACCGGAGGTGCCGTCGATCCGTCCCTGGAAGTCGCCGCGGCCGTAGAGCCAGAACTGCGAGGCGTTTTGCCCCTCGTCGACGTCGATCTGGCCGCCGCTTCCCTCGATCGAGAAGTGGTGGTCCGACGCCGTCGTCGCCTGCCCGTCGACGTACAGACGGACCGTCCCGTTTCCGACGACGTGGATGCGGCCGTCGTTCTTCAGCTGGACGTAGTCACGGACCGCGACACTGATCGTCCCGTCGGTCCCGGTGTCCAGCGTCAGCGTCTCGCCGTCGAGCACGAGTCGATCGAGGTGGTACTCGCCGGCCGAGAGCGTCTGGTCGCCGTCGTCGAGAGTCGTCCCCGAGATCGCGCTCGCGTCGCCGTTGTCGTTGTCCTCGGTCGCGTTCTCGTATCGCCGCTCGATGACGGCGTCGACCGGACCGATCCCGTCGACGCCCGAGAGCTGTTCGATCGAGCCGTCGACACCGCCGCTGCCGGTGACCTTGATGTCGTCGGTGTAGCCGGCGTCTCGGGTCACCACACCGCCCCCTTTGACAGTCACCTTGCCCCCCGACGCCAGCGAGCCGTTGACCTGGCTGTTGCCCTTGACCGTCACGTCGCCGGCCGTCCGGATCGAGCCGTCGTGTGTCTTCGTGTCGGCGTACAGCCCGGTCCCTTTCGAGGAGTTGTAGCTGTCCGTCCGGGTCTGATCGCCGCTTCCGGCCAGTACGATCTCGCCGCCCGCCGACGTGGCCGCGACGGCGTTCGTGACAGTCTGTGGCCCGGCCGGGACGACGAGTGTCACCGTCGCCGTCTCGTTCGCGTGGTCGAGCGTGGCCTCGCCGTCCGTGCGCTCTTCGAAGAACTGGCCCCACGCCCGGTAGTACTCACTCTTGACGGTCACGTTGACGCGGCCGCCGTCCAGCGGGTTCACCCACTGCTCGTCGGCCGAGGCGTTCGGAAAGTATTGCGTCGAGCGCCCGCCCGGCCGAACCGCGATCCGCCCGTCGAGCGACTCCTCGCCGGAGACGGTCACCAGCGGGAGCGTCAGCGTCGCGTCCCGGTAGTGAAACTCCGGTGGCGAGACCATCAGCGACCCCCCGTTGCCGTCCGTCTTCCAGACGCCCCCGCCCTGGTACGCGACCGAGCGGCCGTCGTTCTCGTAGGCGATCGAGCCGAGCGTCGCGTTCATCACCGTCTTCGTGGAGTCGTTGGACGTGTTCGTCACCGCGACGGTCATCCACCCCGCGTCGTCCCGGAGCCGATAGGCGGCCCCGTCCGTCCTCGACAGCGAGAGTTCCTGTCCGCCGGCACTCCCCAGCGCGACCATCGCGACGTTCGAGTCCAGTTGTGTCAGGCCCTTCTCGGCGCGCTCGACGTCCATCGTCTCGCGGGTGTCCGACAGCGACTGGGCACCCAGCGTCACGACGGCCAGCGAGCCGGCGACGACCATCGAGAGGACGAGAACGACGGCGATCGGCGAGGACTGCCCGCGCCGGCCGAGGCCCCGGTACATACCGTCACGGATGCGACTGGAGGGAATAAGGCGCGCGACCGTTCGAACCGTTTAGGACCGTTCAAACGGTTATCGCCGGTGATATTCGAGGAGGAGAGGAAAGCGCTGGGCCGGCCCGTCGCCGTCGACAGAGCGTCGCCGGCCGCAGTAGAAACGGTTTTACGCGCCGAGTGGGGAGAGTACGTCGGGAACAGCACGACCGCAAATCTGACCCGCCACGCGGTTGCGTGGCTTCGAGATTGCGGCCGTGTCCGGTGTTTCGACACCACACGCTCGCGCTGCGAGTAGCACGTAGCGGTCTGTGCCGTTCCAACCTAACAATGGCACGAATGCACACACGACGCCGCGGCTCGTCCGACTCGGACAAGCCCGTGGCAGACGAACCGCCGGAGTGGAGCGACGTAGACGAAGACGCGATCGAGGAGCGAGTCGTCGAGCTCGCAGAGCAGGGCCACTCGCCCAGCGAGATCGGCCTCAAGCTCCGCGACGAGGGCGTCCAGGGGACGCCGATCCCGGACGTCTCGCTGGCGACGGGCAAGAAGGTCACCGAGATCCTCGAAGAGAACGACGCGACCGACGAACTGCCCGAGGACCTCCGGAACCTGATGAAGAAGGCCGTCCGCCTGCGAGAGCACATGGACGAGAACCCGGGCGACCACCAGAACAAGCGCGCGCTCCAGAACAACCAGTCGAAGATCCGCCGTCTCGTCGACTACTACCGCGGCGACGAGATCGACGCGGACTTCACCTACAGCTACGAGCGAGCGAAGCAACTGGTCGAGTAATCGATGTCCACAGCCGGTCGCGATCAGGCGTCCGCCACGCCGCCCAGTGACCTCGCCGGCACGCTCGACGGGGCCGACTTCGTTCGGCTCGTCGCACGCGCCGACGGTGACGGACTGGCAGCGACGGGACTCCTCGCACGCGCTCTCACGGCGCGAGAGACGCCATTCCAGGCGTCGATCGCGCGAACGGGCGAGGCGGGAGCCCGGACGACGGACGCCGACGTCACGGTCAGCGTCGGTGCCGACGGCGTCGACGCGACCGCGACACTCGCGGACGAGCCACTGAGCACCGCGGCCGTCGAGACGGTGCGGGCGCTGGGCACCGAGCCCGATCTGGCGCTCGCGCTGGCCGGCGCGACCGTCGCCGATGGCGACTCCGACGGGGCCACGCTGGCCGATGCCGGCGGGTTCGAGCGCCGCCCCGGCGTCGCCGTCCCGGTGAGCGAGTACGTCGACGGGCTCGCACACTCGACGCTGTTGCACGCGCCGTTCTCCGGCGAGCGCGCGGCCGTCGAGGAGGCGGTCGAGGCGCTGGGCTCCGAGGCCGATACGGACCGACACCGTCGCGTCGCCTCGCTGGTCGCGCTGGCGATCGCGGGCGACGAGACCGCCAACGATCGGGCCACCGAGGCAATCGAGCGGGCGCTACACCCCTACGTCGGCGGCCCGTTCGAGACGATCGGGGGCTACGGCGACGTGCTGGATGCCGTCGCACGCGAACGGCCCGGACTCGGCGTCGCGCTCGCGCTCGGCCACGACGACGTGCGCGAGCAGGCACTCGACGTCTGGCGGACCCACGCGAGTCGGGCCCACACTGGTATCCGAACAGCGTCGACCCAGCGCTACGACGGCCTGTTCGTCGTCCGGGGCGACGCGATGCCAGTCGAGACGGTCGCCCGACTCGTCGCGCGGTTTCGCTCGCCCGAGCCGGTGACGCTGGTCGTCGCTGGCGACAGGGCCGCGGTTCGCGGGACCGACGACCGATCCGTCGCGCCCGCGCTCGACGCCGCGACGGCCGCCGTCGGCGGAACCGCGACCCGCACGAGCGCGCAGTTCGAGGGCGACACCGACGACCTCGTCGAGCAGGTCCGGGAGGCACTATGAGAGAAGCGACGATCCGGACGGCCCACGGCGACGACGCCACGGCCGAACGGATCGCCAGCGCGCTCCGCCCGGACAACACCGACGAGATGGCCACGCGCGTCGACGGCGACGAGATCGTGACCACGATCGACCGCGAGACGACCGGCGGACTCCACTCGACAGTCGACGACTACGTCGTCAACCTCCGCGTCGCAGCACAGCTTGCCGACCAACACACAACACACACATCATGAGCGAACGATCCGTATCCCGACAGAAGCAGCAAAAGCGGTGGTACACCGTGCTCGCTCCCGAGCAGTTCGACCGGGAGGAACTCGGTGAGACCACGGCAGACGAGGCAGAGAAGGTGCTCGGACGCACCATCCAGACAACGCTGGGCGATCTGAAAGACGACGCCAGCGAGAACAACACGAAGCTGACCTTCAAGATCAACGAGGTCGCCTCCGACTCCGCGTACACGGAGTTCATCAAGCACGAGCTGACCCGCGACTACCTGCGGTCGCTCGTCCGCCGAGGCTCCTCGAAGGTCGAGGCCTTCATCACCGTGCTGACGACGGACGACTACCGCGTCCAGATCCAGCCGGTCGCGCTGACGACCAAGAAGGCCGACGCCTCCCAGGAGAAGGCGATCCGCCGACAGATGATCGACATCGTCGAGGAGACGGCCGAAGACCGCAGCTTCGAGCAGCTCGTCGACTCCATCGTCGAGGGGCGACTCTCCTCTGCACTGTACAGCGAGTGCAAGGACATCTACCCGCTTCGCCGGGTCGAGATCCAGAAGACCACGATGGAAGCCCGTCCCGAGGAAGTCGCAGCCGAAGAAGAGACCTCGGTCGACGTCGAGGAGTAACTGCGCTTTCGCCGCGTTTTTTCGACGCAACCCTCGTAGCAGCCGGCTAATCGCTGGTAGACGGAGCCCAACGAAGGGGCCGTCGGCAGAACCACGCCCCAATGAGTCACCTCGAACAGAGGCGGTCGAGCTACGAGTACCGGCCCGTCGAGCCGACCGACGTACAGGGGTTTCTCGACCTCCACGAGACGGTCTGGGGACACGAGCGGCGAGCGGCGTGGTTCCGCTGGCGGTTCGGAGAGAACCCGTACGTCGACGAGATTCCGATGGTCGTCGCCGAGTGCGACGGCGAGGTCGTCGGTGCCGAGCCCTGTCTGACGTTCAGAGTGCGGCTCGGCGAGGAGACGGTGCTGGCCTTCCAGCCGGCCGACTGGGTCGTCCACCCGGACCATCGCGAGCGCGGGGTGTTCACCGGAATGACCGAACGGTTGCTCGAACGGTACAGCGACGGCCCCGCGCAACTGTACTTCAACTTCCCGACGGCCGCTCTCGTTCCGGGCCTGGAGTCGTTCGACTGGACGCTCAGGGACGGGCCACGCACCCACTACCGGATTCAGAACCCCCAGCGTCTCGTCCGACACGGCTCGGGCTCTAAGCGTGAGTTCCGATCGATCGCGTCCCGACACCTCGGCCGGCTGGCGACGCCCCTGGCTCGGGGCTATCTCTCCGTCCGGGACCGACTCCGCCGCGACGGGGCGGCGATTGGCGTCGAGCGACACCACAGCGTTCCCGCCGACCTGCTCGCTGGACTGAGCGACGGCGAGGGACGGGACCCCGTCCACGTGGTCAGAGACACCGACTACTACCGGTGGCGCTTCGCGAACCCTCGCTGGGAGACGACGACGTACGTCGCCCGGCGCGACCAGAGAGCCGTGGCAGCCTGCGTCGTCTGTCGAGAGCGGCGCGGCGGCATCCTGACAACTGCCGTCCTCGATACGGTGCCACGCGGGAGCGCGGTCGCGCCGGAGGTCTTCGAGGCGCTGCTGACGCCGATCGTCGCCGACGCGGCCGACTCGGACGTCGTCAAGGTCGGCGAGGGACCGATCCCGTCGTCCGTCCTCGACGCGTTCGGCTTCCGGGCGAGTGACGCGTTCCCGCTGTCGATGCTTTCCGACAGGTCCGTCCTCGCGGTGCGTCCGGCGCACCGCTCGGCGGACGGGCCGGTCGACGGTGCCGGCGTCGATCCGACCGAGCGAGAGTGGGAGCTGGCGCTGGCAGATCGGGACGTTGGCTGATACTGCCGGCTGTACCTTCGTGACGATCTTCGCCACCCTGGGGTGGCGAAATCGGTCACAGATGTACAGCCGGTCGTATGAGACGGCGGTCGCAGCGATGGCGCGGTGAACGACGAGAACGCCGACGAAAACGAGGTAGCGGCCCGGACGAGACAGCGACCCAGACGAGAGAGCGAGCGGAGGTCCTCTTCGTTACTCGACGACGACCGTCCCGATCATTCCGCCGCGCTCGTGTGGGATACAGAAGTAGCGGTACCGGCCGGCGACCTCGAAGGTGTGGCTGTACGTGTCCCCCTGATACAGCGAGCCGTCTGTCGCGTTCGTCCACCCGTCGCGGGCCGACGGTTCGTCGTCGAACCCGCCGGAAGCGAAGTAGTCTGCTCCGTCCGGAATGGCGTCCTCGTAGGCAGTCACGGAGTGGGCGTGAGAGCTCGTGTTTCGCCAGACGACGGTGTCACCGGCGGCGACGGTGATCTCGGCGGGATCGAACGCGTTGCTCGTCATCCCGACGTCGTAGTCCCCTGACTCGGTGAGGCCACCGAGACACCCCGACAGTCCGACCGCACTCGCCCCGACGACCGTTCGCAGGTAGGCGCGACGCTCCATAGCCCAAGTCGGGGCTGGACGATCAAAGACGGCTCGGTTCCGGACGGCCTCGGTTCGGAACTGCAAAGTGGAGTCGCCGGGAGGCTGAGGTATGAAAGCGACCGCGAAGGCACACCCGATCCAGGGGATCGTCAAGTATCACGGGATGCGCGACGAGGAACTGCGCTTGCCCTACCACGACAGCATCAGCGTCTGTACGGCACCGAGCCACTCGAAGACGACCGCGGCGTTCGATCCGGAACTCGACGCCGACGAGTACGTCATCGACGGCGCGGCAGTCGAGGGTCGCGGGGCCGAGCGCATCGCGGCCGTCGTCGACCACGTTCGCGAACTGGCGGGGATCGACCACCGCGTGCGCTTCGAGTCAGAGAACTCCTTCCCGACGAACATCGGCTTTGGCTCCTCTGCCTCCGGGTTCGCGGCTGCGGCGATGGCACTCGTCGAGGCGGCGGGCCTCGACATGACTCGCCCCGAGGTGTCGACGGTCGCGCGTCGCGGTTCGTGCTCCGCCGCGCGGGCGGTGACGGGCGGGTTCTCCCACCTCAAGAACGGCATGAACGACGCGGACTGTCGCTCCGAGCGCATCGAGACCGAACTGGAAGACGAGCTTCGGGTCGTCGCCGGCATGGTCCCGTCCTACAAGGAGACGGAGGCGGCCCACGAGGAGGCCGCGGCGAGTCACATGTTCGAGAACCGGATGGCCCACATCCACGGCCAGATCGCAGAGGCACGCGACGCCATCGCGGGCGGCGAGTTCGACCGGACCTTCGAGCTGGCCGAACACGACTCGCTGTCCCTGGCCGCGACGACGATGACCGGGCCGGCTGGCTGGGTGTACTGGCAGCCCCGGACGATCGAGATCTTCAACGCCGTCCGCGAACTCCGAGCGGAGGACGTCCCGGTCTACTTCTCCGTCGACACCGGCGCGAGCGTCTACGTCAACACCACGGCGGAGTACGTCGACCGCGTCGAGGAGACGGTGGCCGACTGCGGCGTCGACACCCGAGTCTGGGAGGTCGGCGGCCCCGCGCGGATTCTCGACGGCTCCGAGGCGCTGTTCTGAGACGGCTGGCCACGAATCGGTGGCCGATCTCGCCACACCGAGATAGCGAATCCGTTCGCGAAGCGACAGTACGGCCGGAGCGACGGCGCTTCCGTCGCCGATACCGACGCATAAATGCATCCACGGACCGTACGCCACAGCTATGTCCGACCGGATCGTCGGCGAGCTTCAGGACCAGGCGACCGTCGAGGAACGGGTGGCATCGGGCGCGACGACCGACTGGGTTGTCGATCACTGGACCACGTTCCGTGATGGCCTCCTCGGCGAGCGAAACGGCACGCCGTTCCCGTGCTTTTTCGGGGCCGAATCCGTGGCCAACGGGGACCCGCTGTACACCGCGGTCCCGTCGATGACCGACAAGGACGCGTTGCTGGATCTGGGCCGGACCCTCCTGCAGTATCTGGACACGTACCAGGAACACAGCGACCGCGCGTCACTCGTCGCGTTCTTCAAGCCACCCGAGCGCGACCTCACGGAGGCCCAGTACCACGAGGCGCTGTGGAACATCCTGCAGTTCCTGCACGTCCACGATCCAGCACCCTGGCCCGAAGCCATCCCGACCGATCCAGACGATCCCCACTGGGAGTTTTCCTTCGGCGGCGAGCCGATCTTCCCGACCTGCCGGGCACCCTTCTACGACACCCGAAAGAGCCGGTACTGCCCGGTCGGACTGGAGATCACCTTCCAGCCGCGGGCGCTCTTCGAGGACATGGGCGTGACCGCCGATACCGAAGCCGGCGAACACGCCCGGGAGATCATCCAGGACCGACTCGAAGGGTACGACGGCGTCTGTCCGCACGCAGACCTCGGGGACTGGGGCGTCGAAGGGGATCGAGAGTGGCCACAGTACATGCTCTCGGAGGACGAACGACAGGCACCGAGCGAGTGCCCGATCGCGATCAGCCGCGAGCACCCCAAGTCGACGCGGCTGCTGGACGCTCGCGAGGGCGTGGGCCACCCCAACTGAGACGATGGCGGAGACACCGGTCCTGGTGCTGATCGACTTTCAGCAGGGGTTCGACGAACCCGGCTGGGGAACGCGCAACAACCCCGACGCCGAGGCGAACGCGGCACGACTCCTCGCGACGTGGCGGTCGCGTGACCAGCCCATCGTCCACGTCCGCCACGACTCGACGGAGCCCGACTCGCCGCTGCGGGGAGACGCGCCCGGGTTCGACTACAAGCCCGAACTCGCCCCCGCCGACGGTGAGGCGACGTTCCGCAAGCAGGTCAACGGTGCGTTCGTCGACACCGGCCTGGAGGCGTGGCTCCGCGAACGAGGTCACGAGTCGATCGTCGTCTGTGGGCTGACGACCGACCACTGCGTGTCGACGACCGTCCGGATGGGCGAGAATCGAGGGTTCGAGGTGTTCGTCGTGGCAGACGCGACGGCGACGTTCGACCGGACGCTGGAAGACGAGCAGTTCGACGCGGCACTCGTTCACAGAACGGCGCTGGCACACCTCGACGGGGAGTTCGCCACCGTCCTCTCGACGGCGGCGGCCGTCGACCGCTGGTGACGGTCGAGGTATGTGATACCATAGCAACCATTAAGCGCCCGCTCCACCAAACGGGGGTATGGAGACAGTCGAGCGACCGACGTTCGAGTCTGATACCAGTCGCCGCATCTACGAGTACGTCGAGCGCCACGGCACCGCGAAGCGACACATTCTGCTGGAGCAAAGCGACGCGTCGGCAGAATCGTTCGGCGAACACCTCGACGAACTGAAAGAGCGAGGGTACCTCAGCGAGGACGGCGGGACGATCCGCGTCGCGCTGGACGTGGGGGCAGTCGAGCAGTACGAGACCGGCGACCTGTCGGTGACGATCCGGCCGGCCCGCCACGAGGACTTCGACGGCCTCGTCCGGACGATCCGGGACGTCACCGACGAGGAGACCTACGTCGTCGCCGAGACCGTCGCCGAGGAACTGCTCTACGAAGACACCGTCAACCGCCACACGACCGTCGAGTCTCGCGTGTTCTTCGTCGCGACGGTCGACGGCGAGGTCGTCGGGTGGACCCACCTGGACCTGCCACAACTGGACTCGCTGGCCGGGACCGCCCAGCAGACCGTCGGCGTCGACAGCGACTATCGAGGACGGGGCATCGGCAGCGAACTCCTCCAGCGGGGCCTCTCCTGGGCCGAGGCCAACGGCTACCGGAAGGTGTACAACAGCCTCCCGATGACGAACGACCGGGCCATCGAGTTCCTCACCGACCACGGCTGGGACACCGAGGCCATCCGCCGGAACCACTACACGATCGACGACGAGCAGGTCGACGAAGTGATGCTGTCGACGACGATATAGCACAGTTTCGACCACCCAGAGACAGTAACGCCGTCACCGGGACGTGGTCACTGTGTCACACGTCTCGACTTGCTGCTGGCTGACACTCTCATCAGTTTCGTCATCGACTCCGACAGGACCGCCGCTGCCACGATACGTGAACGTGTAGGAAGCGATCGTGCCGGACGCGTGGACGATACCGATTTCTCCGGTGCGTTCTGTTCCATCACAGCCACCGTCGGGTGCGCCGTTCTCGAACGCGAAGGGACGGTACACCGTTTCGAACCGAGCGGTGTCGCCCGGCCCGACGACGAGATCTCTCCTCGACGGATCGAGCGGCCGGTTCCCTCCGGAACCAACGATGCTCGGTCCCAGTTCGAACTCATCACGGTCGAACGAGTCGCTCTGCAGATCGACAGTGGGGTTCGGGACATCCCCGTACATTCCGACGAATCGAACGAGAAGGGGAGCAGTGCCGGCGTTGTGGATGTCGAAGGAGACACTACCGTCCGACTGTACGTCGATATTCTTCGCGACGCCGTGGACTGGTTCCCAGACCCACTGACTGACCCACCCGTCGGCGGTCTTGGCTTTCACGTAGAGGTTCTTCGAGAGGTAGGAGACAAACTGATCCGGGAACACGACATCGAAGCGAGCCTGGTCAGAAGGGCGGGTGATCCGCTGGTACTGACGGTCGAGCGCTCGATCTACCAGTACGGCCTCCTCGATGTCGGCGTGCTCTCGAAATCGTACGATCAGTTGTCGTCCCTCGTAACGATGACTTTCGAAGACGTCTGCTCCGGTCTGATCGTCGTCCGCCGATATCCCCAGACTTAGGCAGCCACTAGTCATTGGCGTGGCACCGGCGATGACCGTGACGAATTTTCTCCGTCTCATAATGCGGGATGTGGTTTTCGATAATATTCAGATGATTTACTTGAAAATGCCTATCCAACGGCGTCAGAGACCGCCCCACTAAAAGTCGGTCTCAACTTTGTAGTTCCACACGATTCCGGTGTCTTCGTCGTCGAAGTCAAGTTTTGAATCAGATCCGATGTCGACAAAAGCGATAATGTCTTGTATTTGCTCTTCCTCCCCGCTCCAGGACACGGTATACGATCCTTCCGGTCCAGGTGTCCATTCGATTGCTCCGAACAGCCCGTCGTTGAATCGAACAACCTCGTCACCCCCAAATGCAACACCGCTAACCTCGGTATAGTGTCGGACAGATATGCGTTCATCATTGACTCGCTCAGTGCCGGTGGGATCACGCCCGTGAAAGGTTACATCACCGTCCTTGTCGTTTATATTCGATCTGAGAAGATTAATCTCTGCATCAGCACAAAGGACCCCGCTACTATCCGATTTGGTGCACTGCTGCCACAGTTCGACAATGTACCGGTACTGGCCGTTACTGTCTTGAACGATAGCCCCTTCATCATCGACCGCTTTGTACACTGTGCACAAGTGTTCGGCACTGAAGTTCGGATTGTCTCCTTGTGGACAGTTGGGCGCCAGGTCTGAGGTCTGTTTCCAATGATCCACATACGTGAGGTTTTGCAAATTCGCGTCTGCACTAGAAGAACTCACACCTTCGTTCACGGCAGGGTGGACGATATCCCGCTGTTTCATAATTGATACCCACTCCTGCTTGGTTCCGCTGTTCTCGGAACTGAGTTCTACGGATCCACTGTCTCTGGTGCGACTCCCAGCAGTTCGACGACCATCGCTTTCTCGACCGGTATTACTGTCAGCACGAACACTTTGAACGCCTGCTAGTCCCGTGAATGCGAGTGCGCCGGTGGTCGAAAGTACGGTTCTCCGACTGATATTGTCAGATTTTTCTGACATGCATATGTAAATATTCTCGGAAGGGTTAAAAAATTTTCTATTAGTTAGAAATTTATAATATATTAGATTTAATATTAAGTTTTTGGCATAGAGCACACCAGAAAACCTCTATTACAGCATCTCAGATTCAGAGTTGTGTTTCTCTAATACTTCTGATAACGCGTCAGCCGATCTTTTTTGGCACAGTTCTTCCACGAACCTGTGTCTGCGAAATCGGTTGAAAAAGTGGTATAGGCATAAGAATGACTACAGCAAGGGTCGGCTCAACCACCCCAGCTAAGGTTGATACGACGGCGCGCCCAACCGACGGTATGCACGTCGCCGTCCTGGGTGCTGGCTACGCCGGCCTCACACTCGCCCGGAAGCTCGAATCGTCGCTGCCCGAATCGGTCGACCTCGTCGTCGTCGACGAGTCCGAGACCCACGTCGTCCAGCACGAACTCCACCGCGTCGTTCGTCGGCCCGCAGTCGAGGACGAGATCTCGATCCCGCTGACCGACCTGCTGGACTGCGAGGTCCGGCAGGCGACAGTGACGGACGTGGACCCCGAGGCGGGCGTCGCTCGACTGGACGGTGCCCCGGACCTCGACTACGACGTGGGTGCGATCTGTCTCGGTGCCGAGACGGCGTTCTACGACATCGCGGGACTCCGAGAGCACGCCACGCCGCTGAAGCGCCTCGAACACGCCCGTGAGATCCGCGAGCGGTCCCTGGACGTGCTCGACGAGGGTGGGCGCGTCGTCGTCGGCGGTGCCGGCCTCTCGGGGGTGCAGGTCGCTGGCGAACTCGCGGCGATGGCGCGGGAACACGGAGACGAGACAGCCGACGAGGAGGGGGCAGACGGTGGAGACGCCGAGATCCTCCTGCTCGAACAGCTCGACAGCGTCGCGCCGAGCTTTCCCGAGGCGTTCCAGCGGGCCGTCGCCGATCAGCTCGGCCAGCGCGGCGTCGAGATCCGCACGAACGCGACCGTCGAAGCCGTCGACGGAGAGACGATCACGGTCGCCCACGGGGAGGACTTGTCGTACGGGCAGCTCGTCTGGACCGGTGGACTGCACGGACCCGCTGCGCTGGACGACGAGCGGCCGGTCGTCAGGAGCGACCTGCGGCTCGCGGGCGACACGTTCGCTGTCGGCGACGCCGCGAGGGTCGTCGACACGGACGGCGAGCCGGTCCCGGCGAGTGCGCAGGCGGCGATCCGAGAGGCCGGAGTCGCCGCGGAGAACGTCACGGCGTTGGTCGAGCATCGGCTGGCCGGGGCCGGCGGCTTCGAGCCTCGACTAGCTCGCTACACCTTCGACTCGCTCGGGTGGCTCGTCAGCGTCGGCGACGGCGCGGTCGCACAGGTCGGCGACAGCGTCCTGACCGGGCGGGCGGCGCTCGCGCTCAAGACCTCCGTCGGCGCGGGCTATCTCGGCAGCGTCGGCGCGGTCGAGAACGCCGTCGAACTGGTCCAGTCGGAACTCGGGCTGGCAGTCGACGATGTGGACGAGGCGGGCGATCCCGAGGCGGTCGACACGGAGCCCTGAACGGCGAAACCGGAGGGCACTTACCACCGACGGGCCCACCACAGTGCATGCGCATCGCCGACCGCCAGCAGGTCGAGGGCGGGCGCGAGCGGCTGACGCTCGTCCCCGAGACGCTCGACGATCTGTGGCACCTGACGTACGTGATCGAGCCGGGCGACCACGTCGCGGGCGACACCACCCGGCGGATCCAGCGCGACGACGATCAGTTGCGCGACAAGGGCGGGGAGCGCGAGCCGATGTGGATCGCGGTCGCGGTCACCGACGTGGAGTTCGCGAAGTTCGCCAATCGGCTGCGCGTCGGCGGGACGATCGTCGACTGCTCGCGGGAGGACCAGCTGGACTTTCACCACACGTTCAACGTCGAGGAACACGACGAGATCGAGGTCGAGAAGGTCTGGAAGCCCGACCAGATCGACCGCGTCGAGGAGGCGACCGAGGCGACCGACCAGCCCGACGTGGCGATCGCCACCGTCGAGGAAGGGGAGGCACACGTCCACACCGTCGCCCAGTACGGCACCGAGTCGCGCGCGTCGATCACCTCGACGACGGGGAAGGGCGACTACGCTCGACCGCGAGAGGAGCTGTTCGCGGAGCTTTCGGACGTGCTCCGGCGGATGGACGTGGACGCCTACATCCTCGCCGGCCCCGGCTTCACCAAGCAGGACGCGCTCAAGTACATCCAGGACGAGCACCCGGATCTGGCAGCGGAGATCACGACGGTCGACACCAGCGCCGTCGGCGACCGCGGTGTCCACGAGGTGCTCAAGCGCGGTGCGGTCGAAGACGTCCAGGAGCGGACCCGTATCGCGGAGGAAGCCGAACTGATCGACGAGCTGATGGAACGCATCGCGACGGGCGCGAAGGTCGCGTACGGCCCCGACGCGGTCGCCGAAGCCGCCGAGTTCGGCGCGATCGAGGAACTGCTGGTGCTCGACGAACGGCTCCGCGAGGAGCGAGGCGAGGAAAGCGAGTGGGACGTAGACGTCGACGAGATCGTCACGACGACGGAACAGAAAGGCGGCGACGTGACCGTCTTCTCCCACGAGTTCGATCCCGGCCAACAGCTCCGTAATCTGGGCGGCGTGGCCGCGCTACTGCGATATCGGCTGCAGTAGAGGGCGAACGGGGCGAAACGGTTTTCATTGGCGATATCTATCTTCAGGTACTAACAGTTCAGCTACCGACCGGAGCCAGTCACCAGAATGTCATTTGAGAATCAGACGGACTTCGCCAGGCAGGTCGCCGATCTCAACAAGTACGGACAGGCGTTGAACCGCTGTGAGAGCGTCGAGGAGGTCGTTTCGATGACCCTGGAAGCGATGTCACTGCTGTTCGAGGCTGCCGACAACACGTTCGTGGAAGTGCGAAACGACGATCTGCAGGTCGTCCACAGCACGAATCCAGCGTTGTCGGTCGGTGAAGCGCCGACGAGCGTGGCGCGGCGGGCCTACGAGTCCAGAACGACCGAGGTAGCGAGCGGTGCGGACGCTCGTGTCGCCGCCGACACAGAGACGACCGCGGCACTGGCCGTCCCGGCGACGATCGTCGACGAGGTGACGGCGGTGCTCGTGATGCGCTCGACGAGTCGGTCCGAGTTCGACGACGCGGTCGTGCGCCCGATGGAGATTCTGGCGTCTCACGCCGCGACGGCAATCAGCAACATCCGGTCCCGGGAGCGACTCGAACGGGCCAGACAGGACCTGGAGACGAAAAAGGAGATGATCGAGCTGTACGACCGGCTGTTGCGCCACGACCTGGGCAACGACCTGCAGGTGATCACCGGGTTCTCCGAGGTCCTCGCCGACAAGACCGACGGCGAAACCGCGGCCTACGCCGATCGGATCAACGAGGCCGCACACAGCTCTGCCGACCTGATCCAGCGGGTCGGGAACCTCGTCTCGACGCTGGAAGAAGAGGAGGAACCGGAACCGAGAGACGTCGCACCCATACTCGAACGGACCGTCAGCGAGGCCGAGACCGGCTACGACGAGCTGACCGTCGAGTTCGACAAGGCGGCCTTCGAGGAGACGGTGTACGCCGGAGACCTGCTCGGATCGGTGTTCACAAACATTCTCACGAACGCCGTCGTCCACAACGACGGAGAGATCACGGTCCGGACGAGCGTCGAGACGAGCGTCGACGACGTGGTCGTCTGCTTTGCCGACAATGGGGCGGGCATCGACCCGTCGATCCGCGACGAGCTGTTCGAGATGGGCGAGAAAGGCCCCGACAGCAGCGGCAGCGGGTTCGGCCTCGGCTTCGTCCGTGCCCTGACAGAGTCCTACGGCGGCGACGTGACCGTCACCGAGAGCGATGCCGGCGGCGCGGAGTTCCGCGTTCGGCTTCAGCGTGCCTGAGACGACCGCGTGTCGCGGTGCCAGGCGGAGCGTGCCGCAGGTCAGGACCCTGTCGGATCGATCGTCACCGACAGCCCGTCGGCGGCAAAGCGAACGTCGCCGTCGTAGGCCGTCCCGATCGAGTCCAGCATCTCCTCGTGGCGACCCTCCGTGTGAGGGTAGAGGTGGGTGAGGTAGACGCGGCCGACGGTGGCCTCAGCCTGGTCCAGGGCCGTCCCGAGCTGGGCGGGCGTCGGATGATTTGACACGTCCACGTCGTCCGGAAACGAGCAGTCGTGGACGAGCACGGCCGCCCCGTCCGCGAACTCGATCAGTTCCGTGAACGCCTCCGAGTCCCCGCTGTAGACCAGCGCCGGCTCCTCGCCCCCGGCCCGAAAGCGATAGGCGAAACACGACATCGAGTGGCGCGTCTCCATGGCCTCGATATCGAAGCCGGCGAGCGCGAACGGCGCGTCGACGCCGACCTCGTCGATCGTGAGGTCGAGCCGGCCGCGCATGTAGCCGTGCAGATCGAGGAGCCCCTCGATCAGGTCACCGGTCCCCGGCGGTCCGGCGATCGTCAGGTCGGTTTCGCCCGCGAGCCACCGCGCTTTCATGAACACGTCGAGGTCGGAGACGTGATCGAGGTGGTGGTGGGTGAGCAAGACGGTGTCGACGCCCTCGTAGCCAACGTCGGTGCGTTCGAGCGCGTGGAGGACGCCGCTGCCACAGTCGACGAGCAGCCGGTCGGAGCCGTCTTCGAGCAACAGTCCGGACTGGAAGCGGGTGCCGGTCGGCATCGCGCTGCCAGTTCCGAGAAAGGTCAGGCGCATGTCGGATCGCTCGGGGTGGAGGGCCTAAGCGATTTGGATGGGGTCAGCGGGACTGTCTGTCGGGGTGGGCAGGCGGCGGCCATCGGCGAGGGCGGCGGGTGACGGGAACCGCCCGCCGACGGCGCAGATACGCCTACGACGGGTATCCATAAAGCCCCACCTGTGGCTCAAAATCCAGTTTAAGCGTTCCTCGTGTACGCCCACCAGACGCCGAGCACCGCGACGACCGTCATCCCGCCGAGGAAGAAGGCCAGCCCCGGAGAGAGCTCCAGTCCGCCGTTTGCCGCCAGATCGGCGGCCTGGGTGGTCGTCTCGGCGGCCAGATCGATCGTCTCCTCCTCGGGGACCGGCGTGTCGGTCTCGGGTGGTGGAGTCGGCGTCTCCGTCGCCTCGGCGATGCCGATGTCGCCGCCGTCGCTCGCCGTTTCGGTGGGCGTCGGCGTGTCCGCGGGCGCTTCCGTCGGTGTCTCGGTCGCGCCCGTCGTGTTCGTGACGCCGCCGGAGTCGCTGCCACCCGCGCCGTCGCCGCCCTGCGAGGACGGCCCGGCGGAGCTGAACCCGACCGAGAGCCCGTTGCCGAACAGTTGCTCGATGACCAGACTGCCGAGTGCGACGACACCCACCACGGGCAACAGGCGCTTGACCATCGTCGTCAGGGACCGCTTTCGCTCCTCGGTCCCGACGAACAGCACCGTCGGATCGTCCGGCGGCTGGTACACCGTCATCTCCTGGCCCTTCTCGGAGTACTGGGTGCCAGCGACAGCGATCAGGTCCTGGTCGTCGAGCTTCTCGATGTGATAGGAGACCTTCTGGATCGACATGTCCAGTCTGTCGGCGATCTCCGACGGCGTGCCCGGCTCGTCGTAGATCTCGTTGAGAATCGCGCGGGCAGTCTCGGAGTTGAGCGCGTCGAGCAGCGGGGCCACCTCGTCGTCGACGCCGACGACCTGGAGTTCCCCCTCCTGTGACGTACTCGTATCGGGGCCTCTGGAGGGCAACAGCGACATATCGAAACCACAGACGGCCAGTATAATGAATCTCGTGGAGTGTCCGAGCGACGTTTGACCGATTAGCGAGCGGACGAACGGCCGAGTAAGGGACTCCTACCGGCCGACAGTATCAGTCTTCTAACCCCTCGACCAGTTCGCTGGCGGTCGCGTCGTCGAGTGCAATCAGTGGCGGACGGACCGCGGCGTTCTCGACGACGCCCCGCCTGGCGAGGATCGCCTTACAGACTGGCGCGAATCCGTGCTCGGCTGCCGACCGGAACACGGGATCGATCTCGTCGAACTGGACCGCTCGGGCAGCGGCCACGTCGCCGTCGGCGACGGCGCTACCGGCCCGCCCGAGGGCCGCGGGCCGGACGTGCGTGACGGCGTTGATCCCGCCGTCGCCGCCCATGAGCAGCGAGGGGACGTACTGGGCGTCCCAGCCCTGGAGCACCTCGAAGGAGTCGGGCGTCCGGTCCAGCAGTTCGTCGAAGTGAGTCAGGTCGCCACTGGAGTCCTTGATGCCGTCGTAGCGGCCGCGTTCGGCCAGGGACGCGACGGTCTCGACCGCGAGTGACTGCCCGGTCGCACTGGGGATGTCGTAGAGGTACAGCGGGATCGACGCACCGGCCGCGACGGCGTCGAAGAACCGCTCGTTGCCGGCAGGGGCGGCCTGACCGCCGTAGTACGGAGCGACGACGAGCGCCGCGTCGGCACCCGCGTCGGCGGCGGCCGCGATGCGCTCGCGAACGTCTTCGACCGCCGTCCCGCCGACCCCGGCCATCACGCTCGCCCGGCCGTCGGCGGCCTCGACGGTCGTTTCGACGACGGCCCGTCGCTCGGCATCCGTCAGCGACGCGAACTCGCCCGTGGTGCCACAGGGGACGAGCCTGTCGACACCGCCCGCGACGAGGTGGTCGACGAGCGACCGGAGCGAGGCGCGATCGAGCGTGCCGTCGTCCTCGAACGGAGTCACCATCGGACAGCCGACGCTGTAGTCCATACCGGAGTCCGGAGTGGCAACGAGTTAGCGCTTGGGAATCGAGATTTTACTTTCACCGTGCGGTCCGAAGGCACTTGTCGTCCCAGTCCTACCCCTCGACAACGAATGGAGGGACGCGAATGGCTCGCGGGCGTCGACCCGGCGTTCGACCCCGAGAGCGTCGCGATCGACGACGGCGACGTGCTGGACCGGCTCGCGCCGGTCGTCCAGGAGTGGTGGGTCGAGCAGTTCGGCGAGTTCGTCCCGCACAACGGGGGGTTCTTTACCCCGCCACAGAAGGAGGCGATCCCGCTGATCCACGAGCGGGAGAACGCCCTGATCGCAGCGCCGACCGGCAGCGGCAAGACGCTCGCGTCGTTTACCGGCATCGTCAACGAGCTGTTCGCGAAGGCCCGCGAGGACGCACTCGACAACAGCGTCTACTGTCTGTACGTCTCGCCCCTGAAGTCACTGGCAAACGACATCCACCGGAACCTGGCGGTCCCGCTGAGCGACATCACCGAGAAGCTCGACGAGCGGGGCGAGACCGTCGAGATCCGGCACGCGATTCGCCACGGGGACACGAGCGACAGCGACCGCCAGCAGATGCTGGAGACGACGCCACACATCCTCAACACGACGCCGGAGACGCTGGCGATCTTGCTCAACAGCCCGAAGTTCAAAGAGAAGCTCCGGACGGTGGAGTACGTCGTCGTCGACGAGATCCACAGCCTCGCCGAGAACAAGCGCGGGACCCACCTCTCGGTGTCTCTGGAGCGCCTGGAGGCGCTGGCCGACGGCTCGCCGACCCGGATCGGCTGCTCGGCGACCGTCGAGCCACTCGACGAGATGGCCCAGTTCCTGGTCGGGTGTGAACGCCACGGCGCGGGCGGCGACGACTGGTCACCCCGCGAGTACGAGATCGTCGACGCCCGCTTCGCCCGTGACTTCGACGTGGAGTTGACGACGCCCACGGACGACCTCATCGACACCCCGCGAGACGTGATCCAGGGGCGGTTCTACCAGCAGCTCCACGAGCTGATTCGGGAACACACGAACACGCTCGTGTTCACGAACACGCGATCGGGGGCCGAACGAGTCTTGCACAACCTCCGCTCGGAGTTCGACGACTACGGGGAGGACAACTCCGGGTGCCACCACGGGAGCCTCTCGAAAGAGCGCCGCCAGGAGATCGAGGAGCGTCTCAAAGCGGGGACACTCGACGTGGTGACGACCTCGACGAGTCTGGAGCTGGGAATCGACATGCCCCACGTCGATCTGGTCGTGCAGGTCGGCTCCCCCAAGTCCGTCGCCGCGCTCCTCCAGCGAGTCGGGCGAGCGGGCCACCAGCTCGGAGAGACCGTCACGGGGCGGGTCGTGGCGCTGGACCGGGACGAGCTGATCGAGTGTGCGGTGATGCTGAAGAAGGCCACGGAGGGGTTCGTCGACCGGGTGTTCGTCCCCGAACGCGCACAGGACGTGGCGACACAGCACGTCTACGGCATGGCGATCAACGCCGTCCGGCCCGAGCGCGAGGCCGAGGCGATTCTCCGGCGTGCCTACCCCTATCGCGAGTACACCGACGACGAGTGGGAGCAGCTCTGTCGGTACCTCACCGCCGACTATCCGGGGATGGAAGACAAGAACGTCTACGCGAAGATCTGGCGAGACACGAACGATCCTCCCGACGGCGAGCACCACTACGAGGAGTATCCGGTGGGCGAACACCTGATCGGCAAGCGCGGGCGGATGGCCCGCGTCATCTACATGACCAACATCGGGACGATCCCCGACTCCTTCACCTGCGACGTGTACACCCGGGCAAGCGACGAGTGGGTCGGGCAACTCGACGAGGGCTACCTCGACACGCTGGAGAGCGGCGACGTGTTCGTGCTCGGGGGCGACAACTTCGAGTACCGCTACCGTCGGGGCTCGAAGGTGTACGTCGACCGGACCAGCGCGCGGCCGACGGTCCCGTCGTGGTTCTCCGAACGGCTGCCGCTGTCGTACGACCTCGGCCGGGAGATCCTCGCCTTCCAGCGCCAGCTCCTGGCGCGACTGGAGGAGGGCGGCCCGCCGGCCGTTCGACTGTGGCTCCGGGAGTTCCCCCTGGACGAGAACACCGTGCGTGCGATCACGCGGATGTTCTCCGAGCAGGTCGCGTACGCCGGCTCGGAGAGCGTCTCGACCGACGACCGGCTCGTGATCGAAGTCGCGCTGGACCACGACGAGTACGAGCGCCACTACTACGTCCACTCCGGGTACGGCCGACGGTTCAACGACGGCTTCTCGCGGCTCGTGGCCTACCGCGTCGCCCAGCGAGCCAGCGCCAACGTCCAGGTCGCCGTCGCCGACAACGGCTTCACCCTCTCGATGCCGCTGAACAGGAAAGTCGACATCGAGGGGATCGTCACCGACATCGATCCGACGGCGGTCCGGGCGGATCTGCGGGCCAGCCTCGACGGGACGGACCTGCTCCAGCGATACTTCCGGATCAACGCCACGCGGGCGCTGATGATCCTCAAGCGGTACAAGGGCTACGAGAAGTCGGCCAGCGAACAGCAGGTCAACGCCGAGATGCTGCTCTCGTTCGCCGAGGAACTGGGCGAGTTCGCCGTCGTCGAGGAGACGTATCGCGAGATCCTGGAAGACAAGCTCAACGTCGACGCCATCGAGGACGTGACCGGGGCGATCCAGGCCGGCGAACTCGCCGTCGAGACCGTCCGGGTCGACTCGCCCTCGCCGCGTGCGTTCGGGCTGGCGACGCTGCTGGCCAGCGACGTGGTGCTGGCCGAAGACGAGTCCGCGGTGTTACAGGCGTTTCACGACCGGGTGCTGGCGGCCATCGACGACGACGCTGGCGAGGTCTGATACCGGCGACGACACGACAGCACTGCGCCCTCGGCAACGCCGCCGGCAGTGACCGGGACGAACCGAACGACGGTGGACCACACCAACCCTTTTCACCGCGCCGCCCCGGAAATCGCGCATGGAGAGGGTCAACTCCCGCGTGCAACTGCTGTGGATCGGGCGGGCGGTCGTGGTCGCGGCGGTACTCGCGGGCGTTGCCGTCGCGATCGACCGCTTCGCGGTCCCGGTAGACCCGCCACTGATCGCCGCCGTCGTCGTCGTGGCGGCCGTTCTCGGGACCGTCCACGCCGTCCTCAGATTTCGACGCTGGCGCTTCGAGATTCAGGACGACGCGCTCTTTCTGGTCCGCGGGGTCGTGACGCAGGTCGACACCTCGGTCCCCTACGTCCGGCTCCAGCACACCGACACCCAGCGCGGGCCGGTCGAGCGGCTGGTCGGCCTCTCCAGCGTCGTCGTCTACACCGCCGGAACGCGAGGTGCCGACATCCGTATTCCGGGGCTGCGTCCGGAGCGAGCGACCGAACTGCGCGAGCAACTGCGCGAGCTCGCGGCCGAGAGCGAGGCCACCGACGCCGTATGAACCGTCTCCACCCGATCAGCGCCGTCGGGAGCGTCGTCACCAACGTCGTCCGGTTCGGGAGCATCGGCTTCTTCGCCGGCATGATGCTTACGGGTCCACTGGACGTGCTCCCGCTCGGAGCGGTGTTCGTCCTCGCACCCGTCGGTGCCCTCGTCGGGGCCGCCTACGCCGTGGCGCGGTACTACCGCTTTACCTACGCACTCGCAGGGGGCACGCTGTCCGTCGACTCCGGCGTCTTCGACCGGCAGGAACGGGAGATTCCGCTGGGACGGATCCAGAACGTCGACATCGAACGTGGCCCCGTCCAGCGGCTCTTCGGTCTCGCCGTCGTGAAGTTCGAGACGGCCGGGGGGAGCGCGACAGAGGCGGTCCTGAACGCCGTCGACGTCGACGAGGCCAGAGCGCTCCAGTCGGCCGTCGCTCAGTACCGACGGGAGGACGACGAGACGGAAGGCGACGAGAGCGAGCCAGCACACGACACGGTGGCCCGAGAGCCGACAGGACCGGAACAGCGTCGGCTCTACGAGCTCTCGACCAGGGACCTGCTGACGCTCGCGCTCGTCTCGTTCCGGCCCGCAGCCCCCGCGGTGGTCCTCTTCGGCGTCCCGTTCGCACAGGAGTACGCGCTCCGACTGCTCTCGGCGACCGTCGAGACACTGGGCGGCCCGTCGACGGTCTCGCTGTCGGGGCTCCCGACCTACTCGACGGGAGAGGCGCTGTTGACCGTCGGCGTCGCCGCGGCGCTGTTCGCACTCGCGGCCTGGCTCCTGAGTGCCGCGTTCACGATCACGGAGTACCACGGCTTTCACCTCGACTACGTCGGTGACGACCTGCGATACGAGCGGGGACTGATCCAGCAGTACAGCGGCTCGATCCCGCTGGAGAAGGTCCAGACGGTCACCGTCCGCGAGAACCTACTGATGCGACAGGTCGGATACGCCGCCCTGGCCGTCGAGACGGCCGGTTACGCGCCGGGTTCGGGGAGTCAGGACGCGAGCAACACGGCGATTCCGCTGGACGATCGCGAGACGGTGCTGGCCGTCGCCGAGGCGCTGACCGACGCCGACGTGCCGGCGATGGAGCGACTCCCCGACAGGTCGCGCCGACGCTACGCCGTCCGGTACTCGCTGCTCCCGCTCGTGGCGACGGGGCTGTTGCTTTCCGTCGACACGCTGGTCCAGACGGTCCCCTACTGGTACGCGCCGCTGGCGCTGGTCCCGGTCGCGGTACTGGCCGGGCACCTGAGCTGGAAGCACCGCGGGTTCGCACTGCTGGAGCACCTGTTTGCCACCCGGAGCGGCGTCCTCGTGCGGTCGACCCGGCTGGTGCCGTACTACCGCGTCCAGACCGTGATCGACACGCGAACGATCTTCCAGCGCCGTCTCTCGCTGGCCAGCGTGACCGCCGACACCGCCAGCACGGCGAGCCTGCTGGGCGGGGACGCGACGGCGTACGATCTCGACGACGAGCGCGCCCGGACAGTCCACGAGACGCTCCGCGAGCGCCTGATGGCCGACCTCCGGGCCGGCGAACGAGGCGACCGACAACAAGGGCTGACGGCGCTGCTCGACGAGGCCGACGCCCCGGACGAGGGGGGCGACGCGGGTGCGCCCGAGCCGAGCGAATCGTCCACTCGCGAGCCGTAGCACGGCGACAGCGTGCTACATCGCCCGCGGTCGGCCGTCGAGTCGATCAGGCACTGGCGGCCCGGTCGGCAGAGAGCGGAAGCCGGGCGACGGCGACCGGCAAGAGGAGGATGCCGGCGACGAGTGCAGCGTAGACGACGGCCGCCAGCGGCGGCGCGACCGCCTCGCCGGCCCGATCGAGCACCAGTGCGTACGGGACGCCCACCGCCGCGAGGATCGCGCCGTCGAGGCGAGAGCGGAGTTTGCTCACGGCGTCGATCCAGCGGCTCCCCACCGCTCCACCGACGCTGCCACCGAGCGCGAGGATCGACTCGGAACTGCCGCCGGTGACCAGTACGGCACCGACGGCCACCACGCCGGCCACGAGGAAGCCCCGTCCCGGACGCCGGCCGACGAACCGCCAGCAGGCCGCCAGCACGACGAGCCCGAGCCCCGTGCCGACGATCACGTCACCGAGGTAGTGCATCCCGAGGACTACCCGCGAGAGCGCGACGAGTGCCACGGCGAGCGCGACAGCGGCGACGACGCGGACATCGTCGAGACGGTCCCGGACGGTCGCGAGGCCGCCGTAGACGACGACCGCCGCGACCGCGTGGCCGCTTGGAAAGCCGTAGGGGTCGTTGGCCAGCGGAATGGAGCGGACCGAGGCCGGCGGTCGCCCCATGCCGATCGCGGCCTTCAGGAGGATCACGACCGCCAGGGCGACGAAGGCGTAGCTCACGACCGTGGCCGTCGAGCGCCGCTCGTCGAGCCAGTACAGCAAGGAGAGGACGAACAACAGCGCCGTCGCGCCGCCGAAGGCAGTGACGACGCCTGCCGGTTCGATCAACCACCCCGGCGTCGCCTCCCAGATCGACCGCGACAGTGCAGTGAGACGAATCACGGACGAGGGGTCGTCACATCGGTAGTTAAATCGAACGCCTCTGACGGCTGACCGTGGCCGAGCGGGAGGCAGACCCATCGAACTGGAAACAACGGCTACAACGCGTCCCGCCGAACCGACGACCGGAACGTGAGCACAGATGTGTGATACCGAATCGACCGCTTCACGGCCGAGAGCGCCCATCGAGCGACGAATCGAGGGAGATGGCAGAACTCTCTAAGAACCGCGTGGCCACGTACCGGTGTCGGACCTGCGGGGTGCGATTCAGTATCCCACAGCACGAGACGGCCGTCTGTTGTCCGGTCTGTCGCATGAACCGAATCAAGCGATTGACAGACTGACCCTGACGAGGGTCACTGGGAGGACCGTCAGCGAGCCCACTCGACCATCCGTTCGTACAGTTCGTCCGTCGAGAGCGCGCGTTCGTCGCCGACCAGCACGAGCGCCTTCTTCGCTCGCGTCAGGGCGACGTTGATGCGACGGTAGTCCTCGAAGATCGGACCGTCGAGCGAACCCGTAGCGACGAAAGAGACGACGATGACCTCCTTGCTCGATCCCTGGAAGCGATCGACCGTGTCGACGGCGACCCCCTCGGGGACGTGTTTGTCGATCTCGGCGACCTGCGCGCGGTAGGGCGCGATCACGCCGACGGCCTCGGTCTCGACCCCGGCAGCGAGGTAGGCATCGACCACGTCGGCGACCGCGCTCGCCTCCGCCGGGTTCGTGTTGCCGTCGACGTGCCCGTCGGGATCGACGAAGTTGACGCCGTCACGCAGCGTCTCCGGGAGCGCGTCGAGCGTGACGCCGTCCAGGTCCGCGATTCGCTGGGCCGCCACCTCGCCGGTGGCCGGCCGGAGCTGGCCGTCGTAGAACTCCCGGGAGGCGAACGCCTGGATCTGCTGGGCCATCCGGTACTGGCGGTCGAGCAGGACACTGGCGTCGGGATAGGCCTCGATGAGCCGCTCGAACAGCGACCGCGAGAGCGTCTCGTCCTCGCTCTGGACGACCGGCGGGAGCTGCTGGTGGTCGCCGACGAGGACGAACCGATCGGCCAGCGTCGTGGCGGCCAGCGTCCCCGGCTCAGTGAGCTGGCCGGCCTCGTCGACGATCGCCACGTCGAACGACTGGGTCTTGGCGACCCGAGAGCCACAGGAGGCCGTCGTCGCCGCGACGACGCTCGCGTCCTCCAGCCGGCCGACGCAGTCGTCGGGATCGCCGGCAGTCTCCAGACGGTACTGCTGCATGTCCTCGCGGACGCCGCTCTCGGTGCCCAGCCGGACGATGTCGGTAAAGCCCTGCGCTTCGAGGGCCTCGATGCAGTTGTCCACCGCGCGGTTGGTGAACGCCGAGAGCAACACCCGGTCGCCGCGGGCCACCAGCGCCCGGACGATCCGGGCGAGCGTGTAGGTCTTGCCCGTTCCCGGCGGCCCGTGGACGAGCGCGCAGTCGTCGGCTCCGACGGCGAGCCGGACCGCCTCGTTCTGGGCGTCGTTGTTGTCGATGAACGTCTCGTCGATCGATCGGAAAGCTGGCTCGCGTCGGCCGAAGAGCACGTCCTTCTGTTCGGGGGGCTGGGTGAGCAGGCCGTCGTGCAGCGCCGTCAACATCCGGTCGGTGCCGATCTCGGAGGGGTACACGTCCAGTCGGCGCAGTTCGACCGGCTCGTCGGTCGTGACGACGATCTCTGGGCGGGCGTCGTCGCTGCGTCCCTCGCTCGTTTCGCTCCCTCCACCTAACCGCTCGACGCGAGCCATCTCGGCGTCGCCGTCGATCGGGTCGCCGTCGCTGGCGAGCGCGATGTCGCCCTCGCGGATCTTCGAGACCGCACCCGTGCCGCGGGCTCGCAGCTCCCAGCGGCCGCCGTCGAGTCGACGCTTGCCCGTCGGTTCGAGGTCGATCAGGGCGCGGTCGTCGTCGGCTCGCTCCTCGGGGCGCTGGTCCCACAGCTTGGCGTACTCGCGGTGGACGGCCCGGCGCTCGGCCTCGATGGCCTGATAGAACCGGTCGAAGTACTCGCGCTCTTCGTCGGGGATGGCCGTGCCGACCTGGCCGGCCTTCGACTCCTGGTCCAGTCGCCCGGAGACCGCCATACAGGTGTCCTGCTCGAAGCAGTACTCGCACTTGGCGTCGGCCTCGTAGCCCGTCGGGACGCTCGCGTCGTACTCCATGGCCGCGATCTCGTTGCGCGTTCGGACGACGAAGTTCAGCAGGCCGTCGTTGATCGAGAACTCCTTGGCCGGCGAGAGATCGCCGGACTCCTCGGTCCGCTCGACGGCGGCGTTCTTGGTGTACAGCAGCGTGCCGGTGTCGGGCGCTTCCTCGCGGCGCTCGCCGAGGAGCAACGCGTAGCAGGCCGCCTGGATCTTGTCCTGGAAGCGTGGCTCTCTGCGGGTGTTCTTGCCGGTCTTGAGTTCGACCGGCATCCCGCGCCGGACGGCGTCGGCCCGCCCCTTGATGCCGTAGCGAGCCGAGAGCAGCGTCATCTCGGATCGCCACTCGTCTTCTTCGGTCAGGGTTCCCTGCCTGAGCCAGCCGTCGATGGCCGCGGCGTGGTCGCGAACGTCGGCGGCGACCTCGTCGGCATCGCGGCCGAGCAGCCCCAGGTCGAGCCCGGCGTCCTCGACGTGGGCCGCGACCGCCTCCTCCACGTCACGGCCCCGGAGCAGGTCGCCGAAGACCTCGTGGACGATGGTCCCCTTGACGACCGGGTAGGCCTGGGGGGTCCCCGAGAGCTTGTTGAGGTAGTACATCCGCGGGCACTGGACCCACGAGCGAACGTCGGTCACGTCGACCAGAAACTCCGGCTCGACGACGATCCGTGCGTCGCTGCCCACGGAGTACTGGGTCTCGCCTCTGTACTCGCGCGGTTCGGCGTCGTAGACGGCGACGCTCATGCCGGGTTCGAGCACCGCGCCGGTCTCGGTCCACTTCCCCCACAGCGTGACGGTGACGGGCTCGCCACGCCCGTCGTCGGGCCGAACCGTCACCTCACAGAGATCGCTCTCGCCGTACTGCGTGTCGACGGTCTGCTCGTCGCTCACCTCGACTGCGACGCCGCGTAATTGCACGCACGGAGCCTGGCGGGCAGGCCGAAAAACGCTGTCGGTCGGGGTGGGCTGGCGGCCGTCTCAAAACAGGTCGTCGTCCGATCCGTCGGGCTCGGCGTCGCCGTCGGTCGTCGCGGAGTCTGGAGCGGGCGCGTCCGTCGACACGTCGCCAGACGGCTCCTCGTGTCCGTTGGTCGCCTGCTCGGTCGCAGGCGTCGTCTCGGCGGACTGCTCTGGCGACTCCGCGACCGCCTCGTCTACGCCGGCGTCCGACTCGGGGGCGTCGGGCGAGACGGCCGGCACCTCGACGCGGTCCAGCGCGTCGCGAACGATATCGGCGGCCTCGGTGCCTTCGACGGTGGCGTTCGTCGAGAGCACGACCCGGTGGGCCATCGTCGCCACGGCGAGACGTTTCACGTCGTCCGGGACGACGTAGTCCCGACCCGCGAGGACGGCGCTGGCACGCGCCGCCTCGAACACCCGCTGGACGCCGCGGGGAGAGACGCCGACCTCGGATCGCTCGTCGGCCCGCGTCTCTCGGGCGATGTCGACGATGTACCGCCGGACCGGGACCCGCACCGAGACGTCCTCGGCGAGGTCCTGTAGCTCGCGGACGGTGGCCTCCTCGACCACCGGCTCGACGCTCGGGGCGAGCGTCCGGCGCTGCGCTCGCCGGTCGAGCAGTTCCATCTCGCCGTCGACGGAGGGGTACCCCAGCGAGGTCTTGACGCTGAAGCGGTCTCGCTGTGCCTCGGGGAGCCGAAAGGTCCCCTCCTGTTCGATCGGGTTCTGGGTCGCCACGACGACGAAGGGGTCGGGCAGTTCGTGTGTCGTCCCGTCGACGCTGACCTGTCCCTCCTCCATGGCCTCCAGCAGCGCCGACTGGGTCTTGGGCGGCGCGCGGTTGATCTCGTCGGCCAGCACGACGTTGGCGAAGATCGGCCCCGGAGCGAACTCGAAGGCACCCTCGTGTTCGTTGTAGACGTTCGAACCAGTCACGTCCGCCGGCAGCAGGTCCGGCGTGAACTGGATGCGGGTGAACTCCAGGCCGAGCGCCTCTGCGAGGACGCGGGCGGTGACCGTCTTGCCGGTGCCGGGCACGTCCTCCAGCAGGACGTGGCCCTTCGCGAGGACGGCAGACAGGACTTCGTGGAGGACGGTGCGTTCGACGACGGCGGCTTCCTCGATACGCTCGACGACGGAGAGGCAGGTCTGGGCTGCATCTTCGACCGTGTCGCCGCCGGAATGGTGGACCATGCGCGGTGGCTCGTCGCCCGCCCCCATCAATCTCTCCCTTCCCCGGCGACGTATCCCCGCAGCGGCGTCAGTAACACCAGGACGCCGAAGACGGCCAGGGCGGCCGCGACGGTCGCCGCGACCTCGCCGGCCAGAGAGGTACGCACCACGCCGAGCAGGCTCAGCGAGAGCACCGTGGCTGCTCCGAGAACGACCGCGACGACGGCGTGGAACAGCTCCAGCCGTCTCGTCTCCGGGAGGTGGCCCAGTTCGGCGGTGACGCCCAGCCCGAACGAGGACACGTCCCAGACGACCATCGCGACCACGGCCGTCGCGACGACGAGCGGCGTCGGCACCCCGGTGAGGGCCGCCCCGATCGTAGCGAGGACCATCCCGCCGGCCGCGAGCGCCGGGCCGCCGGCCCGTTCGGGGACGATCGAGAGGTACTGCGCGGCGACGACCGTCCAGCCGAGCAGGTAGAGCGCGATCGGCCCCAGCACCAGGAACGCCACGAGGACGATGGGCGGTGCGCTGCCGGGCACCGGGATCAGCGACAGGGCGAAGGGGAGGAACCCGATCACGAGCACCAGTCCCGCCGCGACGGGCGCGAGCAGGCGGTTCGCCGTCGTGTCGACCGGGCGGGTCAGCCGGCGCAGCGTGAGCGCGACCAGTCCGATCGCGAGCGTCACCACGCCGACGCCGAGGACGGCGACGACCGGGATCGGCGTCGCGAGCACGGGAAAGAGCACGCGAGCGGGCGGGAAGAGCGCGTACACCGCGTCGAACCACCCCAGGAACCAGGCGGGGAGGACACAGAGCACGGCGACGAGAGTCCCGATCAGGACCACGGTGGTCGCGAGCCTGAGCTGTCCGAGTCGTCTGTCGACGGCCTCACGGCGATTTCGGGGGGTGAGCTGTCGGATCGGCAGCCAGCGCAGCCCCAGTCGGAAAGAGAGCACGCCGACGAAGACGACGACGAGGAACGTCGAGAGCGCCGCGGTCGGACCGGGGCCGCTCCCGGCCGGGCCGACCACGGTGCGAACGAGCAGGGCGGCTCCGCCGAGCACGACCACGACGATCCCCCAGCCGACCATCGAGAGGTAGGTCAGCCCCTCCTGGAACAGCGCCGGACGGACGGCCGACCCGCTGGTCGTGTCCGTCCACGTGCTCCCGAGCGCGACCAGTGCCACGGCGAAGCCGCCGAAGAAGATGCCGTAGGCCGGGTTGGTGACCACCAGCCCCGTGAGACCGGCCACCAGCGCCGCACCGGCCGGCAGGAAGCAGATCTGTCCGACGAACAGCGACACGAACCGCTCGCGGGTCAGCAGCGCGAGCCCGGCGGTCAGTAGCCCCGTGACGGTGCCGAAAGCGAGTGTTAGCCGACCCAGCCGGGCGCAGGTGGGGACGATCAGCGACGGCACCAGCCCGTCGCCGAACCGGAGACTGTAATTCCACGGACAGGTCGTCGCGACGACGAACAGCCCGAAGACCAGCAGGGACGCGATAGTCAGGCTCGTCGCCCGCGGCCGCCCCTCGTCGCCGAGGGCGCTGGGCCGATCGAGACGGGGACCGAACAGCGCCATCTACGGGACCCCCCCAGCGCCGGTCGGGCGCTGACTCGGTAGCCGTGCGTCGGCCGCGAACGCGAAGGCCAGCGCCATCGGGAGCGGCGTCCCCCGTCGCCAGTCCGTCGCTCGCGCGCCGGTGGCCTGGCAGCGAGCCAGTCGCGTGTACCGCTGGACCTGTTCGAACTGCCCGCCGACGGTGTTGTCGGTCACTACGTCCGGCGAGAGGACGACGGCGGGGTACCCCTGCGAGCGCCACGCCTGGACGGCCTCGACGGGCAGATCGTCGAGCAGCGGCGAGAACAGTGCCAGCTGCGCTCCCGGCGGCACCAGGTCGAGCAACTCGGCCAGCTGGCGGTCGGTGTCGGGCGCGCCGCCGGTCACCTCCGTCGCCGTCCGGAAGTAGTCGATCGCTCGGGACCGCTGCCCGTCGCCGCTCTCTGGAGCCAGCCAGTGGAGCCCGGCCGGCCCCGGACCGTCGGCCCCGATCACCGCGACGCCGATGTCGTGACCGCTGGCGACGAAGTCGGTGACCGCGTGGGTCGCCGCGTAGGCGGACAGTTCGACGGCAGTGGGTCGCCCGGGACCCGCCGAGACGCGACTGATGCGGCGAGCGTCGACGACGAGGACGACCGAGGCCGCCCGGCGACGCTCGTAGTCGACCGTCGTCAGCTCGCCGGTCTTGGCGTACGTCCGCCAGTCGATCCGGCGCGCGTCGTCGCCACGCCGGTACTCTCGGGTCGAGTGGAAGGTGAGCCCCTCGCCCGGTTCGTCGGTGGTCAGGTCGCCGACGAACTGCGCGCCCTGGTCGTCGATCGGTGGCGCGTCCGCGTCGAGGCGACAGACGAGCCGTGTGTCGCCCGACACCGTCGGACGCAACGTCGTGACGCTCGTGCCCCCGAGACTCCGGACCCTCACGCGCGGGGGTTCGAACTCGTGGACGCCGCGGCGAGCGACCAGCACGTACTCGATCGTCGTCGTCGCGCCGGGTTCGAGCGCCACGCCCGTCCGGGGAGTGCCACGCGTCACCGCCAGATCCGCCGGGACGGCGTCGACGACGCGGAGGTCGGACACCGGCCGGTCGCCCTCGTTGGTCACTTCGAGCGTGACGTGGACCGGCGTCCCCGGCGGCGACAGCTCCGGCTCGACGTGGCGGGTAACCGAGAGCGAGACCGAATCGGGACCGCTCGTGACCAGCGAGTACGCGAGATACACCAGCGGAACGATCGCGGCGAGGAGCAACGCACCGCTACGTGCCACGAGCCCGGCCGCAGCGAACAGCGTCGCCGCCGCCACCGTCGCCCGCCAGCGCGTCGACTGACGGCTCATCGCACACCACCGTCCGTGGCGAAGCGATCCCGCTCTCGGGCGTCCCCACTCCTGTCGGATTCTCGGGCCGTCTCGTCGCCGCTTCCCGCCTCGCCAGCGGGATCGGCGCTTTCGTCGCCCGCTGCTTCACTGTTTGCACCGTCGCCGTCCGCGCCGGCCGGTTCGACATCGACCTGGACCTCTCGGGCCTCGCTACCGGGCGGTCGCGGGCCGCGGGCGGTCGCCAGCGGATCGACGGCGCGCTGGACGGTGCCGTCGACGCCGCGCTGGAGGTCTTCGAGTCGCGGCTGGCTGACCGGGACCGAGCGGGGCGCGTTCTGGCCCGGCACCGTCGGCACCGCGTCGTCGGCCGCCTCTGCGACGGCCTGGACGGCGATCTGGAGGTGTCGCCTGACGACGCGCTCCGGGAAGAGCCAGGCCTCGATCCGGGCTCGCAGCGAACGCGGGGGCGGATCGACGCCCGGATCGAGCACGGCGGCCCCGATCTGGTTGTCGGTCCAGCTCCCCGCCGCCAGCGACGCCTCGACGGCGGCGCGATCGCCCTCGCGGATCACGAGCGCGTCGACGAGCGCCCGCCGAAGGACCGGCCGAACGGTGTCGTAGCCCGCTTCGACCGTCCCTTCGGAGCGCGCCGTCTGCCCGGCGTCCGCGAGGACGGCCCCGAAGGACTCGCCCGAGAGGGCGTCCTCGCCGCGGCTTCGCTCCGGCGCGCGGTCGAAGAGCGCGCCGTCGTCGGTCCACGGCGGCGGCAGGGCCGGTCCGTCACCGTCGGGCGACGCGAGCAGCTTCCAGATCGACACGCCGACGCCGAAGATCGCGAGCAGCGCGACGGCGCTGGCGACGATCGTCTCCGCCGTCGCCGGAACGCCGACCGCGAGCGCGACGAGGCCGAGGAGGATCGACACGACGCCGCTCCCGACGACGAGACGGTTCACGCCGACCCCTCCTCGGAGTCGTCGCGGATCTCCTCTAGCGCCGCGCGAGCCCGCGCTACCTGCCCGTCGGTGAGCGACTCGTCGCCGTACTCGACGGCCCGGAACGTGTCGGTCAGTTCGCGGACCGGCTCGGGCGAGAGCCCGCGATCGATCGCCCGACGGGAGACCTCGCCGGCCGTGCGTCGTGGCCACGTCTCGGGGGCGACCCGACCGGCGAACGCACGCCACACGCGGCGGAACTGTGCGCGCCGCGAGAGCGTCGTCTCGTCGTCCGCGTGTCCGGATTCGCCCGCGAGATCGTCGTGGTCGCTCTCCTCGGAATCGAACAGCCGGCTCGGTCCGCGGGCGAGCGCGCGGACGAACGCGACCAGGCGTGCGGGAAGCGACGTGAGCCAGCGGCCGGCGTCCGCGAGCGGCGTCGCGTCTGGACCCGTCAATCGGTCCCGCAGACGCCTGAGACGGCGTTCGAGGCTCCCGACGGCCGCTTCGAGTCGCCCGGACAGCCACAGGCCGTCGGCGGCCAGTCGGCGGCCGAGACGGCGGAACCAGCCGGCGGTCGCTCGGGCCGCCTGGAGTGCGCTGTAGTCGCTCCGGAGGAAGGCGGCGAGTCCGACGACAGCGAGCAGCGCCAGCGACCCCAGCAGCGCGATCGTCCGGCCAAAGCGGAGGAACACGTACGCGAGCGCCAGGACGCTGACGGCGACGCCGGAGCCGATCGCCATACCACGGCGACCGGCGATCGAGTAGCCGGCCGCCGGCACGCCGACGAGGGCGAGGACGGCGAGGAGGGTCAGCAGGATCGTCGGCGCGAACGCCAGCAGGACCGGCGTGGTGGCCACCTGGTCGGCCGTCGCGACGGTGAGCCGTGCCGTCGGGTCGGCCGGGAGCGTCATCTCGACGTGGCCGTCCGCGTCGGTTCGGCCCAGTCGCTCGCCGCCGACTAGCGCGGTAGCGTTGACCGCCGGGCGGTCGCCGAGCCGGGCGGCGACCGTCGCGCTCTGCCCCGGCAGCGGGAGCAGTGCGTCGGTCCGTATCGTCGCGTCGAGGCGGAGCACGACGATCTCGGTCTCGCGTTCGAAGGCTCCCCGCTCGACGTGGACGGTGAGCGTCCGGTCGCCCTCGATCGGCGCGCGAATCTCGATCGTGCCGTCGGCGTCGGTCCGTCCGATCGTCCGTCCGTCGACCGAGACCGTCGCGTCGGCCACGGGGTTGCCCTGGATCGTCGCCCGCAGCGTCGTCGTCTCGCCGGGGTAGGGCTGTTCGTCGACCGAGAGGTCGATCCGGCCACGAACGGGGTACGCGCCCGACCCGTTCTGGGCCTGCTGCTGGGCCACGCCGTCGAGGGCGGCGACACCGAGGCCGGATCGGTCGACGGTCTTCAGCGGTGCGTCCGAGTCCCCGGTGTCGATGCTGGCCGCACAGCTGCCCCCGCCGGGCAGTTCGACCCGGACCTGCAGGGTCTGCTCGTAGGGGACGGTGCCGACGACCTGTCCGTCCTCGTCGGTCCGGCCGACGCGTTCGCCGTTGAACCACACGGGGGAGTCCGACACCGGTTCCTCGTCGTACAGGACCGTCGTTGTGAGTTCGTGTCCGGCGACCGGATCCTCGGAGAAGAGGATCTGACAGTCCGACTCCCCGTTCAGGAACTCTGGGGGTGTCGGCTGTGGTGCCGTAGCTGGCATGGCCGCCGCGGCGACGAGGAGGCCGACGACACACGTCGCCACGATCAGGAGCTGTCGGGTCGGGGCGTTCGTCCGGGAGGCGGTGCGGTGCGTAGGGACCATGATCTCAGTGGGTCGCCGCCGCGCAGGGAGGGCAGCCGGGCGGCCCGGCAAGACGGCGGACGACTGCTCTATTGCACGTCTCGGATTCGGATGCAAAGAAATCCCCGGTCCAGCCGGCGGTCGGGCTGACCGAAGGGTATTTTCAGAACCGCCCCCAAACGGATCTCATGCGCGTTCGTGAGTGGGACGACATCCTCGAAGACGTGGTCGAATCGAACGCCGATCCCGGTGGCTGGCGAGCCGTCGGTGGCGACCGCGCGAGCGGCATCGGCGAAGACCTCTACATCGGCCACCCGGCTGCCGGCGTCTTCCAGCTCAAGACCTACGCCAAGAACCCCTACGACGTGCAGGGCGTGGGATCGCAGGTGGCTCGCCGGATCGACGACGAGCTCGATCCGCTGTTTCCCGAGCAGGGGACCGGTGCCTTCGGCGTCCAACAGCCCGTCGAGGACGAAGGCGAGGCCGAGGAGACGGCGAAGGAACTGGCGGCCGTCCTCGAAACCCACGCCGACGCGCCGACGACGCCCGACGCGCTGTTCGAGGACGTGATGGACACGCTGGACTCGCCGGCCTACGGGCCGATGGACTTCGACCACTACGACCGCCCCGAGGAGATGGACGAACTGACCGACACCTTCGAAGAGGCCGAGGAGTTGCTCGAAGCCGAGTTCGAGGACGTGGTCGACGAAGACGTTGGCAGGGGCTTTCACTGATGGTCCAGCCCTCCGTCACGGACGAGGACCGCCGGTCGTTCCTCCTGAAGTTCCGCGTCGGCTTCGCCCTGTTCGTGGGCGTGTCGATGGCACTCGTCGCACTGAACGTCTCGGCGAGTCTCCCGACGATCGGTGGGGCCGGCGTCGCCGGGACGGTCGCCGGTGCCGTGCTCGGCTGGTGGGTGTTCCCCGACAGCGTGGCGCTTGGCTTCGTGAACCGGCGTCGCTGAGACGACCGACGAGCCGTCCGTTTTCGCTACCCCGAGATGGCGGGCCGCGCCGACGACGTGACAGCAGTCGCGAGGCGAGAGCCTACTCGGTCATTCGCCGTGCTGGAGGCCGTCGAGCATCGCGAAGACGTGTGTCTCCTCGCCGGAGAGTTGCTGTGGGTAGAGCCCCAGCGCCACGACGTAGTCCCCGTCGTGTTTCACCGTCGTCACGTGAATGTACACGTCGATGGACTGCCCGCCCAACTCTGCCGTCCCCTCGTACTTCTCGACGCCCGCCTCGGATCCGAGTACCGTGTGCGTCTGATTCTCGACCTGTTGGCCGACGCTGAGACCGTCGTAGTTGGAGCCAAACTGCGAGAGCAGCTCGCGGTTGGACATGTCACTGATCGGGTTGAACGTCTGGGAGGCGACGCTCACCTCCGGGCTGGAGAACGTCGCGAACACCGCCGCCCGCTGTTCGCCCAGCGGGCCGAGGTCGATCGAGCGCTCGTACTGTGCGAGGTGGTTCGTCACGTTGACCTGCCGACTCTGGCCCGCGACGGTAAACTCCCGAGAGACCGTCTGACTCTCGTTGAGCGTCTGCTCGTAGCCAGTTTCGGAGAGGGCCTCGTCGCTGACACTCGCGGGTGCGGATTCGAACGCGAGCGCTTCGTCGCCGAGGAGAAAGCCACAGCCGGCCGTGGTCGCGACGAGCGCGACCGACAGGAGAATCGCCAGTTTGCGCATACAGATGGGTTCGCGCCAGCGACCATATGCTTGCTGGCTATCGGGGCGTCACGGGTCGACGCGACGGAGCCACGCGGCGGGATCGTCCAGCTCGGCGTCGGTCGGCAGCGAGTCGGGGCTGTCCCAGACTTTCCCGGCCCCCGCGACGCCTCGCTCGTCCGCGACGGCGTCGAAGAAGGCCTTCCCCCGTTCGTACTGGCGGCGCTTCATCCCCAGCCCGAGCAGTCTGCGGACCAGCTTCGCGATCGGTCCCTGGCCGCCTCTGCGCTCGTCGAGCTTGCGCCGGAGGTCGTCGTACTCGTCGTCGAAGGCGCGGTCCATGACGAGTTCGGCGTACCCTTCGACGGCCGTCATCGTCGTGTCGAGTTCGCCCAGCGAGGCCCGGTCGATCGACCCCTCGGTGAGCGCGCCGATGGCGTCTTCCATCGTCGCCTCCAGGTGATCGGAGAGCCACGGGGCCGCGCCGAACTCCGCGGCGTGGGCGACCTCGTGGAAGGCGATCCAGCGACGGAAGCGGTCGGGGTCGACGGCGAGTGTCGACGCGACCTGTTCGATGTTCGGGTGGACGAAGTACAGCGCGTGATCGTCGCCGTCGTCGGCCAGCAAGAGGGGGTCGTACTGGCCGAGGACGTTCCGGCCCAGAAAGGAGAGCGCGAACGCCATCGAGCCGGTGTTGGCGACACGGGCGACGCCGGGCATGAGGTCGGCTTGCTGTTCGATCGGGCGCATCACCCGCTCGAAGGTCTCGACGTTGGCGTCGATCCAGTGGTGGCGGTTCTGGATCTCGACGGTCTCCGGGAGGTCGAAGCCGATGTCGGCGACGGCCCGAACGCGGTCGCGAGCGGCACGCACGTCGTCGGCGTAGGCCGCCTCCTGCCGATCGGTGAGTGCCAGCGAGCCGGGATCGGTCGAACTCTTGGCCGCCGCCGCGACGGCGTTCCAGTCGATCGGTCCGTCACCGGAGGCCCCGGCGACGGCCTGCACGCTGTGGTACAATCCCATACGCGCACAAGGCGACGGGTCGGGATAGGCCTTCTCCCGTGGCTCGTTCCCGTCTTCGCACTCCGGACTAGTCGGCTCCGACGGCGTCGATCGCGCGTCCGACGAGCCAGGCCAGCGCGAGGAGAATCGCCACCACAGCCGCCGTGGCGACCGGGCGAGCCCGCCCCTCGCGGACGAGTGCCGTGGCCAGTCCCGCGGGTCGCAGCGTCGTCGGCGACCCACCGACAGTCGTCCCGATCGGGCCGTCGGCGCTGGGACCGGTGGTGGCGACGACGGCGTCGTGGACCGTCACGTCGACGGACAGGTCGGTCGTCGAGAGGAGCCTGCCGACGCCACCCTCGGGCAGCGAATCACGCAACGCCAGCGCCGCCGAGAGCGTCGGTGCGTCGACGACGAGCCGGTTCCCGCGATCGCGGACGTAGTACTCGTGGCCGTCGACGGTCAGGGTCAGCTCCGCGTCGACCGACAGCGGCGGGAACCGATCAGTCTTGCTCACGGGTCGTGACCCGGAGCGTTCCGTCGACTCGCCAGTGAGCGTGGTCGGCGTCGTCGCCGGTGCCGCTTGGCACGTCGACTTCCATATCCTCGAACTCGTACGTGATCTCGGCGTTGCGGCCGGTCAGGCGGTCGTAGAGGCTGATCGCGAGGTCGGGCCAGGTGGTCGTTTCGTCGATGCGCTCTTCGGGATTGTCTGTTTGACTCACGAGAAACGTGTTCTCACTGAAACTACTTAAACTAATGACCAAACAGTGGGGAGACCGGCCGATCAAGACAGATCGTCGGTGTCGACCAGCCCCCCGTCCCCGGAGAGTGCGCGTCCGGCCAGCGCCGCGACGGCGGCGACGCCGAGCGCGACCGCGAGTAGTCGCACGATCGAACGCCCGCCGTCGTCCTCGTCGTCGGCCCCGTCCGCTCGTTGTGACTCCGGTTGGCCACCGCTGTAGGGGGCGTTGTTCGTGATCGTCGCGTCGTCGAGGTGGAGTTCGAGGAACGTAAACTCGGCCATGGCGGCGTTTCGAACGGGCGACACTTATCGCTTCGCCCGCAGGTCTCTGGCAAGATACATGGCGGATGCCGGCGAAAGCCCGGCCATGGACGAGGACCGACGCAGGTTTCTCGACGAACTGCTCTCGACCGCCACGCCCTCCGGCTACGAGACGGCGGGCCAGCGAGTCTGGATCGACTACGTGGAATCGTACGCCGACGAGGTGAGAGTCGACGACTACGGCAACGCCGTCGCAGTGCTGAAGGGAAGCGGTGACGCCGAGGTCGCGCTGGCGGGCCACGGCGACGAGATCGGCTTCATCGTCCGGGACGTGACCGACGACGGCTTCCTTCGGATCGACCGCATCGGCGGCTCGGACAGCACCGTCTCGCGGGGCCAGCACGTCACCGTCCACACCGACGACGGCCCGATCGACGGCGTCGTCGGACAGACGGCGATCCACCTTCGAAACGGCGAGGACGACGACGTGCCCGGGATCAACGAACAACACGTCGACATCGGGGCCGAGGACGGCGACGAGGCCGAACAGTTGGTCTCGCGTGGCGACCCGATCACCTTCGAACAGACGATCAGCGAACTGCAGAACGGCTACCTCTCGGCACGCGGGATGGACAACCGAATCGGCATCTGGGCGGCCGCGGAGGGACTGCGCCGGGCCGCAGAGACCGGTACCGACGCGACGGTCTACGCCGTCTCGACGGTACAGGAGGAAGTCGGCGTCCAGGGCGCGAAGATGGTCGGCTTCGACCTCGATCCGGACGCCGCGATCGCCGTGGACGTGACCCACGCGACCGACCAGCCGGACTCGCCGGGAAAGCGCTCCAGCGGCGTCGCGCTCGGTGACGGCCCGGTGATCGCCCGCGGGAGCGCGAACCACCCCGTGCTGGTCGACGCGGTCAGAGACACCGCCGAGACCGAGGACATCGACGTGCAGTTGCAGGCGACTGGCAACCGAACCGGTACCGACGCCGACGCCTTCTACACGTCGCGTGGCGGGATCCCGTCGCTCAACGTCGGTCTCCCCAACCGCTACATGCACACCCCCGTCGAGGTGATCGACCCGGCAGACCTCGAAGCCGTGGCAGACCTCCTGGCCGGCTTCGCGGCCCAGGCCCACGCGTTCGCGCCGTTCGGCGTCGACCTGTGAGTTCGCAAGCGGTACGTTTATACACTCGTCGCCAGCCCGTTGGGGTATGAGTGGACGACCGCTCGACGTGCTCGAGGCGTCACTGGGCGAGACAGTCACCGTACATCTCAAGGGCGGCGAGCTGTACGAAGGTGAGCTCTCGGGCTACGATCAGCACATGAATCTCGTCATCGAAGACGAAGACACAACGATTATACGCGGCGACAACGTCGTCTCTATCAAACCATGACTGGTGCAGGAACTCCGAGCCAGGGTAAGAAGAACACCACGACGCACACGAAGTGTCGTCGGTGCGGCGAAAAGTCCTATCATACAAAGAAGAAAGTCTGTTCGGCGTGTGGCTTCGGTAACTCGGCCAAACGCCGCGACTACGAGTGGCAGAGCAAATCCGGCGAATAACCCAACATGCACGAAAAGTGCGGCGTCGTCGGCATCGCACTCCAAGACCGTGACGCCGCCCGCCCGCTTTACTACTCTCTCTACGCGCTCCAGCACCGCGGCCAGGAGTCGGCCGGTATCGTCACCCACGACGGCTTCCAGCAACACAGCCACGTCGAGATGGGGCTGGTCGGCGACGTCTTCGACCCCGACGATCTGGCGTCGCTGAACGGCTCGAACGGGATCGGACACGTTCGCTATCCGACGGCCGGCAGCGTCGACTCCTGCTGTGCGCAGCCGTTCTCGGTCTCGTTCAAGTCCGGCTCGCTGGGACTGTCCCACAACGGGAACCTCGTCAACGCTGACGAGATTCGCGACGAACTCGCGAACCTCGGCCACGCCTTCACGAGCGACGGGGACACGGAGGTCATCGCCCACGATCTGGCCCGGAACCTCCTCGAAGCCGACCTCGTCCGTGCGGTCAAGCGGACGATGTCACGGATCCACGGCTCCTACGCCCTGACGATCTCTCACGACGACACCGTCATGGGCGTTCGTGATCCGGAGGGCAACCGACCGCTGTGTATCGGCAAGCTCGACGACGGCTACGTGCTCACCTCTGAGTCGGCCGCCATCGACACGCTCGACGGCGAGCTCATCAGAGACGTCAGGCCCGGCGAGCTGGTCGTGCTCCACGACGACGGCACCGGCTTCGACAGCTACCAACTCGTCGAACAGGAGAACACGGCCCACTGCTTCTTCGAACACGTCTACTTCGCGCGCCCCGACTCGACCATCGACGACAATCTGGTCTACGAGGTGCGGCGCGAACTGGGCCGGAAACTCTGGGACGAGTCCGGCGTCGACAGCGACGTCGTCCTCCCGGTGCCCGACTCCGGGCGGGCCTTCGCTTCCGGGTACGCCGAGGCGGCCCAGGAGAGCGGCGTCGACATCGAGTTCGCCGAAGGGCTGATGAAAAACCGGTACGTCGGCCGGACGTTCATCATGCCGACCCAGGACGAGCGCGAGCGGGCAGTACGGCTCAAGCTGAACCCGATCAAGTCGACGATCAAGGGCAAGACCGTCACCATCATCGACGACTCGATCGTCCGCGGGACGACGTCGACGCAGCTGATCGAGCTGCTGAAGGACGCGGGCGCGGAGGAAGTCCACGTCCGCATCGGTGCCCCGGCGATCATCTCGCCGTGCTACATGGGCATCGACATGGCCACCCGCGACGAGCTGATCGCGGCCGACCGGTCCATCGAGGAGATCCGCGACGAGATTCAGGCCGACTCGCTGTCGTATCTCTCGGTCGAGGCCATCGCACAGAGCCTCGACAAGGGCCAAGACGAGCTGTGTCTTGGCTGTGTCACCGGCGAGTACCCCTACGACATCGAGGGCGAGGAGACCGACCGCGAGGTCGACCGCCCCGTCATCGGCGACCAGACGATGGAAGCCGACGACTGAGCCCCGCGATCTTCTTCCGACCGTCTCAGAACAGCCAGTACAGCATCGCGTAGACGACAATTCCGAGGGCGAACGAAATCAGCCACAGGCCAGCCGCTGCTTTGCCGACGCGCGGGTGTGGCGTGTCCGGTAGCTCGGCGATGGGATGGCCGTACGCCAGCAAGAGCGCGTAGTACACCAGCGGGATGCAGACGATCGCGAGCAGGATGTGGACGGCCAGCACGGGGAAGTAGACGTACGTCTCGATCCAGGCCGGCGCGCTCTCGGGGAAGCCGGTCGGGCCGAGCAGCGAGACGCGGTACAGATAGAGGACGAGGAAGGCGACGAACAGCGCGAACGTCGTCGCCATCAGTCGCTTGTGGCGGCGAACGTCGCCACGCTTGATCGCACGGACGCCGACGACGATCGTCCCGATCGCGGTCGCGCTGATCGCCGCGTTGGCGTGGGGAATCGCCGCCAGGACGGAGTCGGGCGCTGCGGGCAGCGCCGTCGCGGGACCGACCCGCAAGACGGCACCGAAGACGAGCGCGAGCGAGACGATCGTCAGGAGGGTCGTCAGGATCCCGGTACGCTCTCGGACCAGTCGTTCCATGGGCGGCAGTTGGTCCGCGCGGACAAGGCGGTTGCGTTCGTGGAACGCCACGGCTTTGGGACGCCCCCACGGAGAGAGCGACATGCTCGAAGCCGGAGCCACCGCCCCGACGTTCGAACTGCCAGATCAGGACGGCGAGACCGTCGCACTCTCGGAGTACGAGGGCCAGCGCGTCGTCCTCTACTTCTATCCCCGAGCCGACACGCCGGGCTGTACGAAAGAAGCCTGTGGCTTCCGCGACGAGTGGGACGCGTTCGCGGATCGAAACGTCGCCGTCCTGGGAGTCAGCGACGACCCCGTCGACGACCTGGCGGCCTTCGCGGCGGAGTACGACCTCCCCTTTACGCTCCTGTCGGACGAGGACGGCGCTGTCGCCGCCCGGTACGACTCCTACGGAGAGAAGAACATGTTCGGAAACACCTTCGACGGCGTCTTCCGGAACACGTACGTGATCGACCCCGACGGCGTGATCGAACGCGTCTACGAGGGCGTCTCGCCCGAGGGACACGCCGAGGAGATTCTGACTGACCTCGACTGACGCGGCCGATCGCTACCACGCCCCACGACATCATGTCAAAATAACATACAAGTTCGAGGGGAGACCACCGTCGTCCATGTCCGACGCGTTCGGCCGCGCGATCCGCGACCACCACCGGGGAGAGCGGTCGGCTCCCCTGCTCGTGAGAGACGGCGACGACACCGAAGAACACCCCATCGAGACGTTCTACTTCGAACCGTTCGACGGCGAGAGCCACGGCGAGTGGCTCGAATCCTGGCTCGACGGCCCCCTGCTCGATCTCGGGGCGGGCACCGGCCGACACGCGCTGTACTTCCAGGAGCGGTTCGAGACCGTCGCCATCGAGCCCAGCGACGCGCTCGTCGAGACCATGCGAGAGCGAGGCGTCGAGGACGCCAGACGTGGCGACATGTTCGCGCTGCCCGACCGCTTCGAGCGCGACCGCTTCCAGTCGGCGCTGGCCATCGGGACGCAGATGTGTCTCGCGGGCTCGATGGACGGACTCCGGCAGTTTCTCGCCGATCTGGCCCGCGTCACGACGGCAGACGCGACCGCCGTCGTCCACAGTTACGATCCGGCCGCCGACGGCGTCGAAGAGCTCGTCGGCTACCGAGCGGACCCGACGCCGGGACTCGCCCACCGGGTGATGACCTTCGAGTACGAGGGCGGGACGAGCGATATTCTGCAGTTTCGACTGTTCGGTCCGGAGCGACTGCGAGAAGCGACGGTCCCGACTCCCTGGAGCGTCGAAGACGTGATCCGACCCAACTGGGACGGGAGCTACCGTGCGGCCCTCGCGAAGACGGACCAGAGGTCGTGACGGACGGCGATGTCAGAGCCGCCCGGTCCAGCCACACTCGGTGCAACTGCACAGGCCCTGTCCGTTGACCGTCGCCGCCGAGCAGATCGGACACGCCGCAGTCGGCTGGCCCCCGTCGGCGATGGCCCTCCCGGCGCTGGGCGGCGTCTCGGCCGTCGCGGGCAACTCCGGGTGGCAGTCGGGACAGACCCACTCGATACTCCGGTGGGTCATCGATTCGGCGTGTTTGCGGTGTCGCCACACTTCGCGGACGTCGCCGTCGCAGCTGTCACACTGTACCATGTTACCTGTACACATAGAGGGGTCGGTAAAACGCGTTTCCCTAATTGTGGTGTCGTGCATCTAGACACCTTATACGCTAATCTCTCCCGGTAGCTGTCCCAAGAGATAAACGAACGGCGAATATTCGCCCGTCTTCGTGAACAGAGCCGCAAACTTTCTGGCTCTGTAAATCACGTTCACCGTTTAAGTCCCATCCGGGAGTGGATTCGGTCGTGACCCTCCAGATAGGAACTGCGCTCGGCCGCGGAAGCCGACGTGCGCTGTCGACGAGTGGTATCGCCCTGATGGCATTGACCGTCGCGTATCAACTGGTGTTCGTCGGCTCGATCAACACGGCCGTCGCCGGTATGTTGCCGGACTCGGCCCAGCAGGGGCAGATCGGGCTGACGCTACCGATCTCGACGAGCGTCTCCGGGTTGCTAGCAGTGGTCTCGATCCTGTTCGGGACGTACGTCCTCCTCGTCGCGACGCGACTCCTCGTGCGGGAACCCGGCGAGCTGTCGTCGCTCCCGAGCGAGCTGTTCACCCACCGCGTCGGCCGGGCACTGGTCGCCGCCGTGGTCGCGAACGTCGTCGTCTCGATCACCGTCACGCTGGGTCTGATCGCGCTCGTCGTCCCCGGTCTCTTCCTGTCGGTGAGCTTCACGTTCGTCTTCTTCGCGATCGGCGTGGAAGATCAGGGGCCGATCAACGCGCTCCGACGGAGCTGGGAGCTCGCGACGGGCAACCGCTGGCGACTGTTCGGGCTCGTCTTGATCGTCGGGATCGTCGCGGGCGCGGTCGGTGGTCTGAGTTCCCTCTTCGCGATGGCTGGCCCGGCCGTCGGACAGATCGTGATCCTGACGATCATTTCCATCGTCACGATCGTCAACTACGGCATCCTGGCCGACGCGTTCGTCCAGCTCCGGACAGAAGCGGCGTCCGAGCCAAAAATCCAGTAAGTACGCGGTTACTGGAACTACGAGAAACACGTCGTCGCTGGCTTCTGCCACGATCTCGTAGCGGACACAGCCGTGACGGCGGACGATATCGTGCGGAGTGTTTTTAGCGTAGGTTTTTGCGAGCGGAGGTTCCCGCAGGGCCGAAGGCCCGAGGAAACCCGCCGAAGTAAAAAGGTACTACTGGAACGTTCGCGAGACCGTCTCGCCGTCGTCCAGTTCCGCCTCGGCGTGGTCGAACCGTTCTTCGATCTCGTCGTAGCGCTCTCGCACGTCTTCGTCGACGCTCGGTCCGACTTCGTCAAGCGCCTGCTGGAAGTGGTCCATCGTGATGCGGACGTTGCTGACGGAGTCGTCGATGTCGTCGGGATCGACGCTGTTGATGAACTCCCGGGTCGCGGCCATCGAGGCCTCGCGGGCGACCGCTTCGATGTCGGCACCGACGTATCCCTCGGTCTTCCGTGCGAGCTGGTCGAGGTCGACGCCGTCGGCCAGTGGCTTGCCACGGGTGTGGACCTGGAAGATCGCCCGGCGAGCGTCCTCGTCGGGGACCGGGACGTGGACGTGACGGTCCAGTCGACCGGGGCGAATCAGCGCCGAGTCGATGAGGTCGGGCCGGTTGGTCGTGGCGATCACGACCACGTCCTCCATCGCTTCGAGCCCGTCGAGTTCGGTCAGTAGCTGGGAGACGACCCGTTCGCCGACCTGCGAGTCGCCGCCGCCCGAGCCACGCTCGGCCGCGATCGAGTCGATCTCGTCGAAGAAGACGACGGTCGGGGCGTTCTCTCGGGCCTTGCTGAACACTTCGCGCACGCCCTTCTCGGACTCGCCGACGAACTTGTTCAGCAGTTCGGGGCCCTTGATCGAGATGAAGTTCGACTGGGCCTCGTTGGCGACGGCCTTGGCCAGCAGCGTCTTCCCGGTGCCCGGCGGACCGTAGAGCAAGACGCCCTTGGCTGCCTGCAGGTCCATCTGCTCGAAGACCCCGGGGTACTCCAGTGGCCACTGGATCGTCTCGCGCAGGCGCTCTTTGGTGTCTTCGAGGCCGCCGACGGACTCCCAGGAGGTGTCTGGGACTTCGACGAAGACCTCGCGCAGCGCGCTGGGTTCGATCCCCTTGAGCGCCTCTTTGAAGTCCTGCTTCGAGACCTCCAGCGATTCGAGCACCTCGGCGTCGATCTCGTCGGCTTCGAGGTCGATGTCGGGGCGGATGCGCCGCAGCGCGTTCATCGCGCCCTCCTTGGTCAGCTGTGCGAGGTCCGCACCGACGAAGCCGTGCGTGTTCTCGGCGTAGGACTCGAGGTCGATGTCCTCCGAGAGTGGCATGCCGCGGGTGTGGACCTGAAGGATCTCCTTGCGGCCCTCCTTGTCCGGGACGCCGATCTCGATCTCGCGATCGAAGCGACCACCACGGCGCAGTGCGGGATCGATGGCGTCGACGCGGTTGGTCGCGCCGATGACGATCACGTCACCGCGCTCGTCGAGCCCGTCCATCAGCGAGAGGAGCTGTGCGACGACGCGGCGTTCCACGTCGCCCTGGGTCTCGCCGCGCTTTGGCGCGATCGAGTCGATCTCGTCGATGAAGACGATGGCGGGGGCGTTCTCCTCGGCCTCCTCGAAGACCTCGCGGAGCTGCTCTTCGCTCTCGCCGTAGTACTTCGACATGATCTCCGGGCCGCTGATGGTCGTGAAGTGGGCGTCGATCTCGTTGGCGACGGCCTTGGCCATCAGCGTCTTCCCGGTGCCCGGCGGGCCGTGCAGGAGGACGCCTTTCGGCGGCTCGATGCCGAGTTGCTGGAACAGTTCGGGGTGGCGCATCGGCAGCTCGATCATCTCGCGGACCTGTTCGAGCTCGCTGTCGAGGCCGCCGATGTCCTCGTAGGCCACGTCCGGCGTGGCTTCGCCGCCGCTCTCGGTCGGGGCGTCGCCCGCAATCTGTTCGGCGGGCTTCTCGCTGACCTCGATGTCGGTCTGGTCGGTCACCACGACCGTCCCCGAGGGGTCGGTCTCGGCGATCCGCAGCGGGATCTTCTGGCCGCTCATGCTCGATAGCGGGCCGAGCCCGAAGCTCACGGGCACCGTCTGGCCCTGCGTGACCGCCTGGCCGCTGAGGTTGTTGCGGATCATCGGACCGACGTTGCCTCGAACCCGGAGGTTCTGGGGCAGGGCGACGGTGACCTGCTTTGCGACCTGTACGTCGGCCTTCTCGACCTCGATCTGGTCGTCGATGCCGACGCCGGCTTCCTGTCGGAGCTGGCCGTCGATTCGAACGACGTTCTTGCCGCTGTCTTCGGGGTAGCCGGGCCAGACGCGGGCGACCGCGCGACCGCCCTCGCCGTCGATGACGATGTAGTCGCCGTTCTCCAGGTCCATCTCGTCCATCGCTGCACGGTCGACGGCCGCGAGACCGCGTCCAGCGTCTTTCTGCTTGAGTGGTTTGACGGTAAGTTTCATCAGTGGGACACCTCGCTCATCTCGACAGTGAGAACCCCGTTCCGGATAAACGCTCGTGCGTCACCCGCCGGGAGATCGAAGTCGTACTGCTCGTCACCGACGACGACGATCGCGGTGTCGTCGACGACGTCGACCGTCGCATCGCCGGTGATACCGATGTCCGCCGCGAGAACGACCGCGTCGTCGTACTCGTAGCGTCGTAACGGGGCATCGCCGACAAGCTGCTGTTGGTCAGTCATGCTAACTACGAGTTAGTGAGACAAGTATATAAATGTTTCGCCAAAAATCGCAGTAAGGCGCTCGACCAGAGAAAGAACCCACTGATTGCGGTTCACACCGACGCCGGCCCCACCACTATACGGGACCCCGACGAAAGCGGTGGCATGGAGACGGTCGAACACCACGGACGGACGACGGCGTACCGGTCCGTCCCGGGCGAAGGCGAGAGCACCACAGTCCTGTACGTCCACGGCAGCGCCGGCACACACACGCTCTGGAGCCAGCAGTACGCGCCGAGTGGGCCGGCGTCGTCGGCCGTTGCGCTCGATCTGAGCGGCCACGGCGCGAGCGAGGACGTCGACACCCCACCGGGTGAAGCGACGCTGACGAGCTACGTCGACGACGTGGTGGCCGTCGCCGAAGCGACGGACGCGGCGGTCCTCGTCGGCAACTCGCTCGGCGGTGCGGTCGCACTGGCGACGGTCCTGCGACGCGCCGTCCCGCTCGACGGGCTCGTCCTTGCCGGCAGCGGCGCGAAGCTCCCGGTCGTCCAGACGCTACGAGACGATCTGGCGGCCGACTTCGAGGCGGCCGTCTCGTTCCTGCACGGCGAGGATATGCTCTTCCACGACCCGCCCGAACGTGCGCGCGAGCACTCGATCGAGACGATGCGCGCCGTCGGACAGGGAGTGACGCGCCGGGACTTCGAGACCTGCCACCGATTCGACGTGCAGGACCGACTCGGTGAGGTCGACGTGCCGACGCTGGCACTCTGTGGCGAGCACGACCGCCTCACACCGCCGTCGTACCACGAGACCCTCGCCGAGGAGATCCCGGCGGGGGAGTTCGAGACTATTCCCGGCGCTGCACACCTTGCGATGATCGAGCGGCCGGAAGCGTTCGACGACGCCGTCGCCTCGTTTCTCCACAGTATCGAGCAGTCACGGACGACGTGAGGCCGCTTCGGTCGTCGAAGCGGCTGTGAACGCTGAGTAGTGGGTGTGCGAAGTGACGGGCTCTCTCGGCGTCATTACGTCGGAACCACATTCGGAAGTACACCGGCCATCGTCAAGACCCAGTAGAGATTGTTCAAGTGGTGAGCGACGATCGCTCCGGTGAGGTTTTCGAACTTGACGCGCATCCCCGCGTACAGGAACCCCGAAAGCGTCGCCGAAACAAGCACCGAGACGCCCCCGGTCAAAAAATGGATTCCGCCGAAGAGTACACTCGACCCGACGATGGCCGTTGCCACGCCGTACCTCGAGCGAAGTGCGTCGAGGGCGACACCACGGAACAGATACTCCTCGACGATCGGTGCGATGGCCACGGAACTGACGACGAAAATAGCTGCCCCGAGTGACGAATCGAACGCGTCGGCGGTTCCACCACCGCTGCCGAAGACATCCGCAATGAACGTACCGATAGGATCGAATAGCAGCACCGTCACCAGCGTTGCTGCGATCACGGCACCGACCTCTGTCCGCTTCGGAATCTGTGTCGGAAACACCTCCGCCCGGACCGTCGGCGATAGCCGTAGAAGGAGCAATACGACGACGAGGGCACTGAGAAGTGAGTAAACACCGGTCGATAGGCGCGGAATCGGTGACTCACCGCCGGTCACGGTGAACACAGCAGTGAGCACGATAACCGTGAGAACGAACGGAGCAAACACCACACTGAGCCACCGCCATAGATTCGTCCGAAGGAGGATATCTTCTGTGGGGGACCGATCAGGGACCATAGAGAGGTGACTTATTGGATTGTAAATCAACATTTTGGTATCATATCTTCTATACCCCCGTCAAACGAACGAATTCGCCGCCGTCACGACGACCGAACGGCCTGCGCTCGATCAGTACAGGTCGTCCAGTTCCTCCTCGACGTAGCTGTGTTCTTCGGCCGGGAAGGTGCCGTCTTCGACGGCGTCGACGTACCCCTCGATCGCTGACGCCATCTCCTCGCGGACGTTGCCAAAGCGCTTGGAGAAGGGAGCCACGTCCTCGGAGAGGCCGATCACCTCGTCGACGGTCAGGACCTGGCCGTCGCAGTCGGGGCCGGCACCGATGCCGATCGTCGGAATGTCGATCGCGTCCGTGACCGCCGCGCCGAGGTTGGCGGGGACGTGTTCGAGGACGAGCGAGAACGCGCCGGCCTCCTCGTGGGCCCGTGCGAGTTCGACGATCTCCGTGGCCGACTCCTCGTCGGTGCCCTGGCGGAACAGTCCAGTCTCGTTCTCGCGCTGGGGAGTCAGTCCGAGGTGTGCCTGGACCGGGATGCCTAGTTGCGTCAGCCGACGGGTGAGGTCGACGGTGTGGGGGCCGGATTCGAGTTTGACCCCGTCCGCACCCGCCTCCTTGACCATGCGACCGCAGTTGTGGATCGCCTCGGCCTCGTCGGCACCGTACGAGAGGAAGGGCATGTCCGCGAGCACGAACACGTCCTCTGTGGCCCGCGCCACCGCAGCGGTGCGGCTGGCGATCTCCTCGACGGTGACCGGCAGCGTCGAGTCGTACCCCAGACGGAGGTTCCCGACCGAGTCGCCGACCAGCGCGATGTCGACGCCGGCCTCGTCGACGACCGCCGCGGTCGGTGCGTCGTAGGCCGTCAGCATCGTCACCGGCTCCTCACCTGCCTTCGCGCGAATGTCCTTGGCCCGCATGGCTTGGGCTGGGACGCCCCGGCGCATAAGCCCTGCCATGCACTCACAGGCACGCGCGTTCGACGGTTCCGTAACTGATTAGCGCCGGACACCACGAGTGTGTGCCATGCCACACGTCGAGGAGACGGACCCGGATGGCGTCGACTTCGGCTGGGTCATGCAGATGACCTTCGTGACGACCATCCTGGTCGGCGCACCGGTCGTCGCCACCCTCTCGCTGTTCGTCCAGTTGACGGGCTGGGCGGAGTGGGCCGAGTTCGCGATCCGGGTTGGTGCCGTCGTCTGGTTCTGTACCGCCGCCGGTGTGTACGCCTACGCACGCTACAGGGAGTGACGCTCGCGGACCCACTGGAAGTCCATCGACGCGCGTCGCGCGGCGGTCGCGTCGCTCTCCGAGTCGCCGACGAACAGAGCCGCCGACGGCGACACGTCGAACTCCGCAAGCAGCGCCCGGAGCGGGGCCGGATCGGGTTTGTACGCCGACAGAGAGTCTCGGCCGACGACGGCATCGACGTGGCCCTCGACCCCGTGGGTCTCCAGGGCGATCCGGCAGGCGGCCTCGCAGTTGAGCGAGCACACGCCGACGGGAACGTCCAGGGGCAGTTCGTCCAGCGCCGGGAGTCGTTCCGAGTCGCGCGCTCCCGGGCGTTCGTGATCGGCGATAGCCGACTCGACCGCGTCGCGGTGGCCCCGTTGCTCTGAGAGTTCGAGCATGTCCCACAGCGAGTGGCCCGCCGTGTCGACGCCGCGTGCTTGCAACACGTCGTCGACGTCACTCGCGACCGCGTCCCAGTCGACCGCCAGGCGCACGAGCGTGCCATCGAGGTCGTAGACGACGGCGTCGTAATCGGTACGCATACACGTGGGCAGGGTCCCGACAGAAAAGAGCGTTCGGTCGCTTCGCCGTCCCTAGCGGAGCGGAGAGACCGGCTGGTGGCACTACCGACGCGCACGGAGCGCCGTCGTGTCGGAAATCAGGAGAGGAGCGAGCGAGCGATGACGTTCTTCTGGATCTGACTCGTCCCCTCGTAGATCGTCGTCACCTTGGCGTCCCGATAGAACCGTTCGACGTCGAACTCTGTCGTGTAGCCGTAGCCGCCGTGGAGCTGGACGGCCTGCTGGGTCACGTCGACGGCTCCTTCGGTGGCGAAGTACTTCGCGACGCTGGCGCTCGCACGGGCGTCCTCGTCGCGGTCCATGGCTCGTGCCGCCGCGTGCGTCAGTTCGCGGCCAGCCCGGACGGTCGTCTCCATCTCCGCGATCGTGTGCCGGACGCTCTGGATGTCGCCGATCGGGCCGTCGAACTGCTCGCGTTCCGTGACGTAGTCGACGGTCTCGTCGAGGGCCGCCTGCGAGAGGCCGACCGCCTGCGCGGCGATCCCGACCCGTCCGCCGGTCAGGATCGACAGGGCCGCAGCGAGCCCGCGGCCCTCCTCGGTGAGTCGGTACCGGTCCGGGACGCGGACGCCATCGAGGGTCAGCGTCGTCGTGTCGCTGGCTCGCAGCCCCAGCTTCTCCTCTTTCGAGCCGACGGTCAGTCCGTCGCTGTCTTTCGGGACGAGAAACTGGGTGACCGAGTCCGGATCGTCCGGGTCGGTCTTCGCGAAGACGATCACGACTCCGGAGCGCTGTCCGTTCGTGATCCAGGCCTTCTCACCGTCGATCACGTACTCGTCGCCCTCGCGGCGCGCGACGGTCTGCATCTGGCGAGGGTTCGACCCCGCCTCGGGCTCGGAGAGGGCGAAGGCCCCGACCGGACGGCCCGCGACCATATCGGGGAGCCACGCCTCTCGGAGCTGTTCGTCACCGAACGTCGCGACACAGGAGGTCGCGAGACAGTGGACCGACAGCGCGGTCGCCACCGCCAGCGAGCCGTGGGCGACGGCCTCGTTGACGACGGCGTACGTCTGGCGGTCCACGTCGAGACCGCCGTAGGCTTCGGGCACCGTCAGGCCGGTCACGTCGATCTCGGCTAGCGTGTCCCAGGCGTCCTCGGGAAACGTCTGCTCGCGGTCACACTCGCGTGCGACCGGCCTGATCTCTTCGTCGGCGACTTCGCGGACGGTGTCACGGATCGCGCGCTGCTCGGACGAGAGCTCCATACGCTACGTACAGCCCCATTGCCAATAGGTGCCACGGCGTGACCGTCACTCGGTCAGCTCGACGTCGAGAAAGTCTTCGAGCTTGGCGACGACCGACCCGCCGACGCCGGCCTGCGTCGCGCGGCCCTGTTCGACGGCGAGAACGTCGGATTCGTCGACATCCAGCTCCTCGGCCAGCTCCTGGGTCTGGAGCCCCGCGTCCTGGCGCGCCTCGGTGACCACGGAGCCGTACTCGGAGACGAGATACGGGAGCTGGTCGTCCTCGTAGTTCGTGCCGTCCTCCCAGTGGGAGGCGTCGGACTGCTGTGCGTCGGCCATCTTGGCCGCGTTCTGGGCCGCACGGCGCTTTCGATCGGTGTCTCGGTCGCCACGAGAACCGTCCGACGACTCGGTTTTCGAGGTCTCGCCGTGCTGAGAGCAGTCCGCACACACCTGCAGCGTCGCCCCCGCCACGTTCGCCGTTTCGAGGTCGGCGTCGGACGCGCCACAGAGTTCACAGCTCTCGCCGGCGCTGCCACTGCCACTGCCGGTCGAGTATTTTGCCATGCGGGCCGTAGCGGACCGAACGTATTTGAAATGCCCGCTTTGTCGCGAGTGTGAGAGGTTCGCGCGGAGAGTCGCAAACGAAAGCGCTTTTACCCAACCACGGAATAGGACTGAATGCGCACGACGCAACGAGCGTGGGTAGCCAAGCCAGGCCAACGGCGCAGCGTTGAGGGCGCTGTCCCGTAGGGGTCCGCCGGTTCGAATCCGGTCCCACGCATTTTTGCCACGAACAAGCTCGTGAGTGGCAAGATCGTCCCGAGGATTCGAGCCCCAGAAGACGAGCGTGAGCGAGTCTTCTTCCGGTTCGAATCCGGTCCCACGCAGTTTCCGACTCGACTACGTCGGGAGGGTCGTCACGGAGTCGATATCGGTCGTCGGTACTGGGAAGACCACTCGAACGGTGCTATCAGAGACGAGAGAACGGCGGTCGCCCGCCCTGATTATAGCCATTGATAACTGGCCGACGCATTTATTACCATTCGCCGTCAATGCGTAAGTACGGCACCATCCCGGTGCCAGCACCCACCACCACCCACCACCCCTTTCCTACGCTTTTCACGATCGATAGCCGAAGCGCTCGTACGAGACACTGTCCTGTCGGTCGCCAGTCTCCCGTCGGCATAAATCCACGCGTACACCGTCGGCTCCTCACTGTCGTTCGGAGCACGATGGAAGGGGCGGGATTCGAACCACGCGAAGCCCTGAAGGGGACGACCGTCGACCGGTGCTGGAGTCGGTCCACGGCGCTCTACCACTGAGCCACCCTTCCGCGGCCTGTCATTGGGACGAGACGGCCATTAATCCTTGGACGAGATCTCAGCGTAGATCGAGTCTGCGTGCCGTCGAGCGTCCGCACGGACGGCGTCGCCGTCCACGTGTGCGAACGAGCCGTCGTCGTAGACGACCTCGCCGTCGACCATCGTGAACCGAACGTCGTCGCCGTGGGCGGCGAAGACGAGGTGCGAGAGCGGGTCGTGAACCGGCGTCGAGCGGGCGGTGTCCGTCGCGAGGCCGATCACGTCGGCGGGCCGCCCCGGCGCGAGAGCGCCCACGTCGAAGCCAGTCGCCTGTCCCCCGTGTTCGGTCGCCATCCGGAAGACGGTCGCGGCCGGCAGCGCCGTCGCGTCGAGTCCGTCGACCTTCGCCAGCAGAGCCGCCTGGCGCATCTCGGTGAACGGGTCGAGCGTGTTGTTGCAGGGAGGGCCGTCGTTGCCCAGCGCGACGGTGATCCCCCGCTGCAAGTAGCCCTCGACGGGTGCGATCCCGCTGGCGAGTTTCATGTTCGAGCTGGGACAGTGGACGACGGTGGTGTCGGTCTCGGCGAGGATCGCCCGCTCGGTCTCGTCCGTCCAGACGCAGTGGGCCAGCGTCACGTCTGGCCCAGTCAGCCCGACCTCGTCGAGCCACTCGACGTTGCGCATGCCCGTCCGGTCTTCGACCGTCTGGATCTCGTCGTGGTTCTCGCTGGCGTGCGTGTGGATGCGCACGTCGTCGTAGGCGTCGGCGAGGTCGCGGGCACCCCTGAGACAGCGCTCGGTACAGGAGACGGCAAAGCGCGGCGTGACGGCGTAGCGGATCCGGTCGTCGAAGGCCCCGTGATACCGCTCGATGAGGCGCTCGGACTCGGCCAGTGCCGCGTCGGTGTCCTCTTGGAGCGCCCCGGCGTCGTGGTCCATCAACACTTTCCCGAGCAGGCCACGGATCCCGATCTCGCCGGCTGCCTCGAAGGCCTGGTCGGCGTGGGCGACCGAGAGGTGGTCGACGACGGTCGTGACGCCGCTGGCCAGACACTCCATGTAGCCAAGCGTCGCCGCGGTCCGCATCTGTTCGGCGTCCATGGCGGCCTCCATCGGGAGGACGTGGTCGAAGAGCCAGTCCAGCAGCGCTTCGTCGTCGGCGATCCCCCGACCGAGGCTCTGTACCGAGTGGACGTGCGAGCCGACCAGCCCCGGCGCGACGATGTCGAACGACCGACTGTCGTGGTCCGGATACTGCTGGGCCAGGCGCTTGCGGTCCCCGACGGCGACGATTTCGTCGCCGCTCGTGACGACCGCGCCGTCCTCGTAGACGGTGTCGCTGTCGGCGACGACGGTCCCGGTGAGTCGCATCACCACGAGGGAAGTGTGCCACTGCCTAAGCGGTTGGGGTCGAGAAAACGCGTCGACGAGTCGGCTCTACGGACGACCGGCGATCAGGTCGTGGGTCGCGTCGACATCGGCGAGTGCAGTCGACGCAGTGGCGACGAAGTGGTCAGTACGACCGCTCTTTGGGTTCGTACTCTTTCCACTGGCTCTCGAGCAGGACCGGCTTGTAGTACAGCTCCGGCGTCCCGTCGTCCCAGGCCAGCATCGTGTGCTTGATCCACTCCTCGTCGCGTCGTTCCTGGTACTCCGCGCGCCAGTGAGCGCCGCGGAACTCTTCGCGGGCCAGCGCGCCGAGCGTGATCGCTTCGGCGACGTCCAGAATGTTTCGCGTCTCGATGGTGTGGATCAGGTCCGTGTTGTAGGTGCGCGACGGGTCGGCGACGGCGACGTCCTCGTAGCGCTCGCGTGCGCGCCGGAGGTCACGCAGCGCGTCGTTGAGACTCTCTTCTTCGCGGAAGACGTTGACGTTCTCGGTCATCGTCTCCTGGACGTTCGAGCGGACCTCGGCGTGGTTGATGCCGTCTGCTTCCAGCAGCGTCTCGATTCGCTCTCGCTCCTGCTGGACCGTGTGCTCCAGGGTCTCCTTGGGCTCGACCATCGCGCCGTCAGCCCGGAGGTCTGACGAGGATCGCGATCCGTCGGATCGCTCACCGCCGTCTGCGGCCACGTCCCCGTCTCCAGTCTGGATCGCACCCGGCTGGACTGGCGGCGACACGTCGCCGTCCTCGCTCTTGGCAGAGCGACCGGTCTCGATCTCGGCGGTCTTCATGTCCTTGCCGGCGGCGTGGTGTCCGGCGCGTGCGCCGAACACGAGCAGTTCCGGCAGCGCGTTGCCGCCGAGACGGTTGGCACCGTGCAGCGAGACACAGGCCGTCTCACCGGCGGCGTAGAGCCCGCTGATACAGGTCTCGCCGTTCTCGTCGGTCTCGATGCCACCCATGGCGTAGTGCTGGCCGGGCTTGACCGGCATCGGTTCGTCGAGGCCGTCGACGCCCTCGAAGTCCTCCGCGAGGTGGAGGATGTTCTCCAGGCGATCGAGGATGCGCTCCTCGCCCAGATGACGCATGTCGAGGTCGACGTACTCGTCCTCGATGCCACGACCCGCGTTGACCTCGGTGAGTTCGGCCCGCGAGACCACGTCACGAGAGGCGAGTTCCCCGTCGTTGTTCGCGTAGCCGTGTTCGAACATGAACCGCTCTTCGTCGTCGTTGTAGAGGATCCCGCCTTCGCCACGGACCCCCTCGGAGATGAGCACGCCCGTCGACGGCAGCGTCGTCGGGTGGAACTGGATCATCTCCATGTCTTCGAGCGGGACGCCCGCGCGGTAGGCCATCGCACAGCCGTCGCCGGTGTTGGCGACGGCGTTCGTCGTGTGATCGAAGGCCTGTCCGAGACCGCCGGTCGCGAGGATGACGCCGTCGCGGGCCCAGAATCCCTCAACGTTGCCGGTCGCGATCTCGTAGGCGACGGCCCCGTGACAGTGGCGATCCTCCGGGTCGTCGTGGTCGGTGACGGCGAGGTTGGTGACGTACCACTCGTCGTACACCTCGATGCCTCGTTTGACGACCTGTTCGTACATCGTGTGCAGCAGGTGGTGGCCCGTCTCCGCACCGGCGTAGGTCGTCCGCGGGAACGACATCCCGCCGAACGGGCGCTGCGAGACGCGGCCGTCGTCCTCGCGGGAGAACGGCATTCCCCAGTGCTCGATCTGGACGACCTCTTCGGGAGCGTCCTGGGCGAAGGTGTCGATCGCGGGGGCGTCCCCGAGATAGTCCGACCCCTTCATCGTGTCGTAGGCGTGGAGTTCCCAGTCGTCGCCCTCCCGCAGTGCTGCGTTGATGCCACCCTCGGCCGCGCCCGTGTGGCTCCGGACGGGGTGGAGCTTCGTGACGAGTGCCACGTCGGCACCCTCTTCGTCGGCTGCGATCGCCGCTCGGAGGCCGGCACCGCCGGCACCGACCACGATCACGTCGTGTTCGTGCATTGTTAGTCTCCCTTAGGATTACCAGAACTTGAGGTTGTTCTTGACTGCTTCCCGTTTGAGCTCCTGGATGTGCTCGGTCAGTGGGATGTCCTTCGGGCACACCTCGGTACAGGAGAACTGCGTCTGGCACCGCCAGACGCCGTGTTCTTGCTCGATGATGCGGAGCCGTTCCTGCTTGCGCTGCTCGCCCTCGCGTTCGTCCATCGCGAAGCGGTAGGCCTTGTTGATCGCCGCCGGCCCGAGATACTCGTTGTCGCCGGCCGCGATGTTACACGAGGACATACACGCGCCACACCAGATACAGCGCGTGGACATCTTGATCTTCTCGCGGTTCTCGCGGTCCTGGCGCTGCTCTTCGAGTTCGTCGTCGGGCAACTCGTCGGCGTCGAAGTACGGCTCGACGGCCTCCATCTGGTCGTAGAAGTGCTCCATGTCGACGACCAGGTCCTTGACGACTTCCTGGTGGGGCAGCGGCTCGATCCGGATCGTCCCGGCGTCGAGGTCGGCGATCTGGGTCTTGCAGGCCAGCCGCTGGCGACCGTTGATGAAGAGGGCGTCGGAACCACAGACGGCCTGCCGACACGAGTGTCGGAAGGTCAGCGACGAGTCGTAGTGGTCTCGCGAGTAGATGAGCGCGTCGAGGACGGTCATCCCCTTGTGGAAGGGGACGGTGAAGTCGTCGAAGCGCGGCTCTTCTTTCCCCTCGACTTCGGGGTCGTAGCGGAAGACTTTGAGCGTGACCGTCTCCTCCGAGGAGTCGATCTCCTCGTCGACGCGCTGGTCCTCTCGGGACTGGGTCCGCTCGCGTTTCTCTGCCCGGCGGCGCTCGCCCGGTGATTCGACGGTCGGCTCGGCCGACTCGTCGGTCGTCTCCTCTGTCTCTGTCTCCTGTTCGATCGTACTCATGGTTAGATCAGGTTGGTCATGGCGACGGCGACGCGGGTTCCCTGTGCGATCAGCAGGACACCGGCGACGATCAGCACCCACTTGACCGCCCGCTTGCGGGTCCCGGTCAGCCCCTGGTTGATGAGGGCGTTGTAGACGCCGTTGACGCCGTGGAAAGTCGCGGTCACGAGGAACAGCCACATCGTCGTGAAGTAGCCGATGGAACTCATCCGCGTGGTCGTGCCGGCCAGCGTCACCTCGGCCGCGTGGTTGACGAAGTGCAGCAGCATGAAGTGGAAGGCCAGCACGCCCACGAGGAACACGGCCGTGACCCGCTGTAGCAGCCACCGCGATCCTTTGCGTTCGAAAGAGGAGTAGTGTTCGGCCATTAGACGAGTTTCCCCCCAAGGAACGTCGGGATGCTGGCGACGACGATCGCGCCCGTCAGCACCATCGACGCGTAGAAGCTCTTGTCCTGTGCTTCGAGTCCGATCCCCAGATCGACGAACAGCAGTCGGAGCCCGTTGAGGATGTGAAAGACGGCGACGGCGAGCAGGCCAACCTCGAGGAAGCGAACGACGAGCAGGGCTTCGAGTCCCTGCAGGGTGCCGTTGTACAGTGCCTCCCCCTGGATCGCCGTGCTCAGCACGGCGATGTGGGTAAAGAGGTAGCCGACGAGTACCCAGCCGGTGAACTTGTGGAAGATCCACGCCCACATCCCGGCCGAGAAGTCCCGCCACCGTCCGAAGTCCTCGACGGTGCCGCGATTGTAAGACTGACTCATACACCCAGCACTTGGAGCGGGGACAAATAGAAGTTACTACAACGTACGCGCGCTCCCGGCAAACATGATCGGTAGTTCACGTTCTGCGTGACACGTCGCTCACGGGCGATCGTCGATCCCGCCGTTGCGCTCCAGGGCGCGCTGGGTCCGGTCGTCGAGTTTCACGAGGTGACAGAGTGGGTTGCCGGGGTAGACGAGCGGGTTCTCCAGCACCCCGACCAGCAGCCCGGTGAACGGCGCTTCGACGACCGTCCGGTCAGTCTTGAAGGGGTTGGCGATCGTACAGATCGGCTCGCCCGCCTCGACGAAGGCACCGCGGTCGAAGTGCATGTCGACGAGGCCACCAGCGTCGGCCCGGATCCACGTCTTCTCGTCGCTCCCGTCGATGATCGTCCGCCAGCCCGGCCAGTGGACGGACGCGCTGGGCAGGAGGCCGAACTCCGCCAGGACAGAGCGGACGCCGACGAGCGCCCGGTCGATCAGTGGTCGCTGGAAGCGGTGGGCTTCCCCCATCTCGACGGTGACGGTCGGGACGCCCGCGTCGGTCGCCTCGCGGCGCAGCGTTCCCTCTGGACCCTCCGAAGCGATGACGACGTTCGTCGCGAACGACTTCGCCAGTCGCGCGACCCGCTCGTCCGCCATGTCGGCCCGCACGTGGAGCATGTTGGTCCGGCCGCGCGTGGAGGTGTGGAAGTCGAGCCCGTAGTCACACGGTGCGACGAAGTTCCGGAAGATCTCGTTGGCGATCCGCTTTGCACCCGTCGAGTCGTCTCGGCCCGGAAACGAGCGGTTCAGGTCCCGGTCGTAGACGGGGAGATATCGCTGCTGGGCGATGAAACCCGGGACGTTCAGGACGGGACAGCAGACCAGCGTCCCACAGAGATCGGCGAGGTCCCACTCGTGGGCGACCTCGCGGACGACCTCGACGCCGTTGAGTTCGTCGCCGTGGGCCGCCGCCGCGAGAAACAGCCTCGGGCCCGCACCCTCGCCGTTGACGATCGTGACCGGCATCCGGACGGGATCGCCGAGGTACGTCTCGCTGACCGTGTATCGAATGTTCTCGGTCTCGCCGGGGTCCACCCGTCCGCCGTCGTAGGTGAACGGCCGCGCTTCGTCCATAGCACTCAATCGACGCCGAAGGGTAAAACCGGTCCGACCGTCGATCCCGCCGCGGTCGCGCCCTCGATACGAAGCGATGGGGCACACACTGTCGGCGAACCCCAATCGGCGGCCGCCTCTCGCCTCCTGACGACCGTCAGGGCTTTGGCGTCTGTGGGAGTCCCCAGTGTATGAACGACGCTGCGGCTCCGACGGTCGGCGTTCTGAGCCTCCACAACAGCAAGGAGACGAAGGCGATTCTGAACGCCGTCGACGCGCTGGGCTACGACACCGAGTGGCTCCGCGCGGAGAACACGGCCGTCGACGTGCGAGACGGAGACGTGACGCTGGAACCGGACGTTGACGTCGTCGTCAATCGACTCCTCCTGTCCAGCGACGAACAGCCCGTCGAGGGGATCGGCCTCGCACACACGCTGGCTCGGCTGGTCCCGATGCTGAACCCGCCCGAAGCCATCACGACGGCCCTGCACAAGTTCGCGACGACGATGGCGCTGGCGGAGGCCGGCGTCCCGGTGCCAGACGCCCTGCTGGCGCTGTCCAGCGAGCGACTCAACGAGGGGCGGGCTCGCTTCGGCGACCGCGCAGTGTACAAGACCGCGATCGGGACCCACGGCGGCGGCACCTGGCTCGTCGATCTGGACGATCCCGTCAACCCCCAGGTCGGGCTGCGACAGGCGTTCCTCCAGGAGTACCTCGACATCGACGACCAGCGCAACCACGACCTGCGCGTCTACGTCGTCGACGGCGTCGTCGTCGGCGCGATGAACCGCTACGCACCCGACGGCGACTGGCGGACCAACGTCGCACTCGGCGGCGACGTCGAGGACGTGACCGACGATCTCCCGCCGGAAGTGGCCGACATGGCGACGACAGCCGCGGACGTGCTCGGACTCGACTACGCCGGTGTCGACATCATCGAGGGAGCCGACGGCTACTTCGTCCTGGAAGTCAACCCGACGGCCGGGTTCCGGGGGCTGTTCAAGGCCACGGGGACGAGTCCGGCACCCCACATCGCACGGCTGGCGATCGAAGCGGCCGGCGGGACCGTGGCCGACGACGACGTCGAACGGCTGGCAGAGCGGCTGGACGACTCCAGCCCGGTATGCATGCCCACGCCCGTCGAGACTGAACCCAGGGAGCCGGCCGTCGTCGGCTACATCGAGGAGGTGATGGTCGCCGGGACTCGGGGCACCGAGACGGTCCTCGCGAAGTCAGACACCGGCGCGACACGGACCAGCATCGACTCACAGCTGGCCACTCGTCTGGGCACCGGCCCGATCAAGGACATCGTGACCGTCCGCTCTGGCAGCCTCAAGCAGGGCAAGTCCCGACCCGTGGTCGACCTCGTCGTCGGTGTCGGCGGCACCCAGCACACGGTCACCGCCAGCATCGAGGACCGCGGGCACATGGACTACCCGCTCTTGCTCGGGCGGGACATCCTCCAGCACTACCGGGTCGACGTGACCCGGCGAGCCGACGCCGACAGCGAACTGGAGGCGGAGGAAGAAGAAGCCGGAGAGGAGTAGCGAGACGCCGAGCGAAGCGAGGGATCTCGATTCCGCGAGCGGGGAGGAACGACAGCGCCTACGACTGGACTTCCCGCCAACGGGGTTCGACGCCGGGGGCGCAGTCCGGGTGGACCCCGTCCTCGTCCGAGACAGGCTCCTCGTCTTCGAGGGCGTCGATCGGGCGGGCGGGGTTGCCGACGACGGTCGTGTCTGGCGGCACGTCGTCGACGACGACGGACCCGGCACCGACGGTCGCGTCCTCGCCGATCGTGATGTCGCCGATCAGCGTCGCGTCGGCACCGATCAGCGCGCGGTCCTCGATCGTCGGGTGGCGCTTGACCGGTTCGCTGGACTTCCCGCCCAGCGTCACGCCGTGGTACATCACGACCTCGTCGCCGATCTCGGCGGTCTCGCCGACGACGGTCCCCATGCCGTGATCGATGAACAGCCGCTCGCCGACGGTCGCGCCGGGGTGGATCTCGATGCCGGTGAGAAATCGACCGACGTACGCCAGCAGGGCGGCAGCGAGGTCGAGACCGCGGCGGTGACAGGCGTGTGCGAGGCGGTGCCACCAGACGGCGTGCAGTCCCGGATAGGTCAACAGCACCACGAGGGTGCTCGTTGCGGCCGGATCGTTGGCCTTGGCGAATCGGATGTCGTCTGCGATGCGGTCGAACATTGTTGGAGTGTCAGGCGTGGTGAGAGAGCGGTGCGCGGTGACGAGAAGAGCGGGGCGCTCACCGACAACAGCCAGCGAGAGCGTACGTTCGTGGGACGACCGATCGGTCGCGAGCGTGCCCGCGAAGCATACTCTACGTTCGCAGAGCCAGCCTCTTAAACCCCGTCGCTACTGCCCGGCGAGACCGCCAGGAGGACCCGGCCTTTCTTTGTGGGGCACGCCAGAGTGGCGGTATGGCAGACCCCGATTTCGAGGACTTCGATCACGAGCGACACGTACAGTCGGCCATCGACCTCGCCCGTGGGGCCGCCGACCGCGGCGACCGACCGTTCGGTTCCGTCCTCGTCCGGGACGACGAGCAGATCGCGGCGGCGTCGAACCGCGTCGTCACGGAGGGCGACCTGCGACGCCATCCGGAGCTCGACCTCGCGCTGGAAGCCAAACGGTCGTACACGCCGGACGAACGCGCCCGAACGGTGATGTACACGAGCACGGAACCGTGCCCGATGTGTGCCGGCGGCCTCCGCTCGGTCGGACTGGGGCGGATCGTCTACAGCGTGGGCGGCGACGAGATCCACGAGTTCACCGGCGGCGAGCCGACGGTTCGCTCGGGAGCGATTCTCGACGGCGTCACCGACGTGACCGGCCCGGTGTGTCACGAGGCGGGACTGGCCGTCCACGAGGCGTTCGACTGGTAGCGACGGACCACAGTGCTCAACCCCGTCGAACCCCTTCGATGGGTATGACCGAGCGTACGTATCGGTGCTCGAACTGCCGTGAGCACACCGTGACACGCGACTTCGACGTTTCGCACCTCTCCGTGACCTGCCCGAACTGCGAGGAGTTCTCGCGATTCGTCAACGGTCGCGTGATCGAGCAGTTCGAGTCCCTGGAGTCGTCGCCCCCGGACCACCTCGACTGGGAGGCACTCGACCGGACGGAGAAGCTGTTGATCAGCGAGCGGATCGTCCGGCAGGGCCACTCGATCGAGGACTTCGAGATGGACGGAGAGTGAGCGCCGCAGCCGCCCCGCACACGGGTTTCTTTCGACAGGTTCTTGTCAGTCGTATTGTGATACTCGCACGGGAGATGGCGAGTGGCGGCGACGTGATTCGATCCTGATGCACCGGGTCCCGGACGACAGTTCGGCCCTCCTGGCCGCCTTTCGGCCACCGACGGTGGGACACGCGCCGGTCACAGCAATTCGACCTCGTCGACACTCTCTTCGATGTCCTCTTCGACGCGCCAGAGGTAGAGGGTGGCGTAGCTCCGATAGGGAGCCCACCGCTCGGCGTACGCGGACATCTCGGCGCGGGTCAGCTCCGGATCGACGAGCGACGCCATGCCCTTCCGGACGCCGAGGTCGCCGACGGGGAACACGTCCTCGCGGCCCAGCGAGAAGATGAGTTGCATGTTCGCCGTCCACTCGCCGACGCCGGTGATAGACGTGAGTTCGTCGACGACCGCTTCGTCGTCCACGTCCTCGAAGTACGCCCGTGAGAGTCCGCGTTCCTCGAAGGCTCTCGCGACGTTGTTGACGTAACGCGTCTTCTGTCGAGAGAGGCCGGCGTCACGCAGTGTCTCGTCGTCGGCCGCCAGAACGCCCGACGGCGTCACCGCGACGGCGTCGAACAGTCGCTCGCGGGTAGCAGCCGCCGACGCCATCGACACCTGCTGGCGAACGATCGATGTCAGGATTCGCGCGAAGAAGTCCTCGGCCGGTGAGATCGTCAGTTCGCCGTGAGTCTCGACGAGCGGTCCCAGGTCGGGATCCTCGCGGAGTCGGTCGTGTGGATCGCTCACGGAGGGACGATGGGACGAGAGCGTCGAGAACGTTGCGGTCGAGCGTCGGACCAGGGAGAGCGGGGGACGAATATCTCTGGTGATAATCACGGGAACGTAGTTATGTTCTGCGGGGACAGAGCAGTGAGCGTGACGACAGACGACTGGAGCCTGTACGTAGAGGAGAACGCGCTGATCGCCGAGTTCGGTGCGGACATCGAGACGAAAGAGGAAGTCTTTGCGGCCGTCAACGAGCGGTTCGAAGAGCTGGCGACCGACCCCGCCATCGACACCCACGTCTCGGTCCTGAAAATGGAGTCGGCGCTCAACGGGGAGGTCTTCGAGAAGGCACAGGAGGCCGCAGAGGCCGGCACCGAGTACGGAATCACGAACTGGATTATCGTGTCGGACGACATCAAGAAGATGGCACTCAAGAGCAAGATCGGCGAGATCCCCGGCGTCGACATCGAGACGGTCGATAGCCTCGACGAAGCGTTGCGCGTCGCGGCTTAGGTCATCCCTTTGCCGAGCAGCTCGCGCGCGATGATGTTCTTCTGGATCTCCGAGGTCCCCTCGTAGATCTGGGTGATCTTGGCGTCGCGGTAGAACCGCTCGACGTCGAAGTCGTTGACGTAGCCGGCCCCACCGTGGATCTGGACGGCCTCGTCGGCGACTTCGACGGCGACCCGTGAGGCGAACTCTTTGGCCATCGAGGCCAGCATCGTCAGCTGGTCGTCCTCGTTGTCGACACTCCAGGCGGACTTGTAGGTGAGCATCCGGGCGGCCTCGACCTGCGTGTGCATCTCGGAGAGCTTGTGCTGGATCGCCTGGAACTCGCTGATGGGTTTGGAGAACTGCTCGCGGTCCTCGGCGTAATCGAGCGCGCGCTCGGCGGCTCCCTTCGCGATTCCGACGGCCTGTGCGGCGACGCCCGTCCGGGTCTCGTCGAAGAACTGCATGAGCTGGAGGAAGCCCGCGCCGCGGGTCCCGACGAGGTTCTCCTCGGGGACGCGCACGTCGTCGAGGATCAGCTCGGCGGTGTCGGACGCGCGGATGCCGAGTTTGCCGGTGATCTTGTCGGCTTCGAACCCGTCGCGATCGGCCTCGACGACGATCTGGGAGAAGCCGTTGTACCGGCCCTCCGCCTCCGGGTCCGTTTTACAGAGTACGACGAAGTAGTCTCCGATCGAACCGTTGGTAATCCACATCTTGTTGCCGTTGATCACCCACTCGTCGCCGTCTTTCTCCGCCCGTGTCGACACCGAAGACACGTCCGAACCCACGTCGGGCTCGGAGATCGCCGCCCCCATGATGGCGTCGCCGGTCGCGACCGGTTCGAGGAACGCCTCTTTCTGTTCCTCGGTGCCAAAGCCGACGAGCGCGTCCGCCCCGAAGGCGGTCGACTGGATGCAGAGTCCGATGCCGGGATCGGCCGCGAACAGCTCTTCGGCGATGATCGCGTTGGTCAGCGTGTCGTAGCCGACCCCGCCGTACTCGATGGGAATGTTCGCGCCCGTGAGTCCGATCTCGGCCGCCTGCTCGACGATCTCGCGAGGATACTTCTCCTCGGTGTCGTACTCGGTCGCGTTGGGTTTGATCTCGTTTTCCGCGAACCGTCGCACCTCGTCTCGGACCTGCCGTTGCTCGTCTGTGAGGTCGAAGTCCATGTTACCAGTGTTAACTGGTATCACGGATAATGATTTCGTACAGAAATAAACGGCAACGTGGTTGTTGTGCGAGAGAAACGTTGAAACCCTGGGCGAGAGTGGATACGCCTGTCATGGATTTTGAGGACATTGAGACTGTGGCGGTACTTGGCGCAGGGAACATGGGTCACGGAATCGCCGAGGTCGCCGCCATCGCGGGCTACGACGTGCAGATGCGCGACATCAAAGAGGAGTTCGTCCAGGACGGGTACGACAACATCGAGTGGTCCCTCGACAAGCTCGCGGAAAAAGAACAGCTCAGCCAGGACGAAGCCGACGCGGCGCTGGAACGCGTGACACCGCTGGTCGACATGGAGGCAGCCGTCGGCGACGCCGACGTGGTCATCGAGGCCGTCCCGGAGAAAATGGAGATCAAGAAAGACGTCTACAGCGACGTGGAAGCCTACGCACCCGAGGACGCGATCTTCGCGACGAACACTTCGAGCCTCTCGATCACCGAACTGTCCGAAGTCACGGAGCGCCCAGAGCAGTTCTGCGGGATGCACTTTTTCAACCCTCCGGTCCGGATGCCCCTCGTCGAAGTCATCTCGGGAGAACACACCGACGACGAGACGCTCGACGCGATCGAAGCACTCGCCGACGCCTTCGACAAGACCCCCGTTCGCGTCCGCAAGGACTCGCCCGGATTCATCGTCAACCGCATCCTCGTCCCGCTGATGAACGAGGCCTGCTGGCTCGTCCACGACGACGTGGCGACGATCGCCGAGGTCGACTCGACGACGAAGTTCGACATGGGGCTGCCGATGGGTTCGTTCGAACTCTCGGATCAGGTCGGCAACGACGTCGGCCTCCACGTCCTCGAATACATGCACGAGGTGCTCGGTGAGCAGTACGCACCGTGTCCACTCCTCGAAGAGACGGTCGAAGACGAGCGGCTGGGCAAGAAGTCCGGCGAAGGGTTCTACGACTACGAGGACGGCGGCGTCGACATCCCGACGGACGCTGGCCGCGAGGACGTCGAGCATCGCCTGCTGGCCGTGATGGCCAACGAGGTCGGGAAGCTGGTCGAAAACGACGTCGCGCCCGTCAGCGACATCGACGAGGCCGTGATGCTCGGCGGCGGCTTCCCGGACGGACCGGCGAAGCTCGCAGACGAGGCGGGGCTGGAGGCGCTCGTCGACGCGCTCGAAACGGCCCACGAGGAGACCGGTGCGGCCCGCTACGAACTCTCGGCGGGCCTCGAAGCGGCCGCCGAGGAGGGTGGATTCTACGACGACGAGGAGGAAGCGTCGGCCGACTACGACTCGATCTCGCTTTCCTACCCCGCGGAGTACGTCGCCCAGATCGAACTCGATCGTCCACACCGCATGAACACGGTCAGTCCGGACATGATGGACGAGATCGCCGACGCCGTCGACCACCTCGAAGAGGACGACGAGGTGCGTGCGATCCTGCTGACCGGCGCGGGCGACCGGGCCTTCTCCGCGGGTGCGGACGTACAGTCGATGGCGAGCAACGCGACGCCGCTGGAAGCGATCGAGCTCTCCCGAAAGGGCCAGCAGACGTTCGGCAAACTCGAATCCTGTCCGATGCCGGTCGTCGCCGGCATCGACGGCTACGCGCTGGGCGGTGGGATGGAACTGGCCACCTGTGCGGACATGCGCGTCGCCAGCGAGCGCTCCGAACTCGGCCAGCCCGAGCACGACCTCGGCCTGCTGCCGGGCTGGGGCGGCACCCAGCGCCTGAGCAACATCGTCGGCGAGGGCCGCGCCAAGGAGATCATCTTCACGGCCGAGCGCTACGACGCCGCGGAGATGGCCGACTACGGCTTCGTCAACGAGGTCGTCCCCAACGACGAGATCGACGAGCGGGCGCTCGAACTGGCCACCGATCTGGCCGCCGGACCGCCCGTCGCCCAGGAGCTGACCAAGAAGGCGATGCTGGCCGGGCGCGACGACACCGACGCCGGACTGGAGGTCGAGGCCCAGGCCTTCGGCCACCTCATCGGCACCGACGACGTGATGGAGGGCATCACGGCGTTCATGGGCGACGGCGACCCGGACTTCCAGGGCAAGTAGGGCCGTCGACCGTCGTTCGCGATCGATCCCCACCCTGCCGGTCGGGTGTCGGAACCACCTGAACGGCAACGATCGATTCGCCCTCCTGTGGTGGATGTGTCGTGCTACCACGGGAGGGGTTTTTGATGCTGGGCTCGAAAGAGGGAGTATCAGCGTCAGGTACGCGCTGTGGGTGCGAACATGACGGGGGAACACAGCAGACACGGCGACCGGGACGGTGCACAGAGCGAGCCTGCCAGCGACGGCCGGCGACGAGGTGTCGCGGACCAGCGATCGCGGGCGGACGGACGGGCCGACGGCGGCTTCGAGCCGGGATTTTTCAACGCCGTCGTGGAGCGTGTCGGCGTCGCCGTCGGCGTCTACGGGGCTGACGGACGATTCGCTTACGTGAACCAGGCGTACGCCGATCTGCTGGGGACCGATCGCGAGTCGCTACACGGGACGGGGTTGTGGGAGGTGAACCCGGCGATCGACAGAGCGCGATTCGAGGAGTACTGGGAGTCGTTCGAGGTCGGAGAGACGCGACAGCGCGAGGCGAGACACAGCCGCTTCGACGGCACCGAGGTCCCCGTCGAGACCCACACCACGGCCATCGAGGTCGACGGGACCCGCTACAACGTCGGGACGATCGCAGACATCAGCGAACGCGTCGAGGGCTGGGAGAAGCTCCGGCGGCAGGACGAGCGACTCGAACAGTTCGCCAGCGTCGTCAGCCACGACCTCCGCAATCCGCTGAACGTCGCCATGGGACGGCTCCAGCTGGCCCGCGAGACGGCCGATACGGCCCACCTCGACCACATCGAGCAGTCACTCGAACGGATCGAGGCGCTCATCGAGGACGTGTTGACGCTGGCTCGGGACGGCAATCGGATCACGGAACCCGAACCCGTCGACGTGGAACGGATCGTCCACCGAGCCTGGACGACTGCCGGACCGGAGGACGGCTCGCTCTCGGCCAGCGACGACCTCGGGACGGTGCTCTCCGACGAGAACCGACTGCTGGAGGTGTTCGAGAACCTCTTCGAGAACGTCGCCAGTCACGCGGGTCCCGGCGTGACTGTCACTGTCGACCGGACCGAAGACGGGCTCTTCGTCGCCGACGACGGCCCCGGAATCGAGCCCAGCGAGCGCGACGACGTACTGGAGTACGGGTACACGACGACCGACCACGGCACCGGCTACGGCCTCACGATCGTCGAGCAGATCGTGACGGCCCACGGCTGGCAGCTCTCGCTGTCCGAGAGCGAGAGCGGGGGCCTCCGGGTCACCGTCTCCGGCGTCGAATTCGAGTGAGTGGTTCGCAAACTGCCTGCAGAAAGACGATTTTAAATACCACGAGCCTATCTCCCTATATGCGTCGCTCGCTTGGTGTAGTCCGGCCAATCATATTGGCCTTTCGAGCCAATGACCAGGGTTCAAATCCCTGAGCGAGCATTTCTCTCGCGAACAGTTTCGTGAACGAGAGCCAGTTCCAGAAGGACACGAAACCGCGTAGCGACGGTCCCGGCGTCGACTCGGGCCGCCGGCCACCCGTCCCGTCGACCGTAGCTTCAAATGGATGCCGTGAGTCTCGGCGCGTATGCAAGTAGTCATCCTCGCGGCAGGTGAGGGGACGCGAATGCGACCGCTCACGGCGGACACGCCGAAACCGATGTTGCCGGTCGCAGACCGGCCCCTGGTGGCACACACCGCCGACGCGGCGGTCGAGGCGGGGGCGAGCGAGCTGATACTGGTCGTCGGCTACGAAGCCGACGCGGTCAGGTCGTACTTCGGCGAGGAGTATCGCGGCGTCCCGGTGGAGTTCGCGGTCCAGGCCGAGCAACGCGGCACCGCGGACGCCGTCAGGGCCGCCCGCGAGCACCTCGACGGTCCCTTCGCCGTCCTCAACGGCGACAACCTCTACGATCAGTCGTCGATCGCCGCGCTGTTCGACGCCGGCCCGGCCATCGCGGCGTCTCGCGTCGACGATCCGACGGCCTACGGCGTCCTCTCGACCGACCGGAGCACCGTGACCGGGATCGTCGAGAAGCCCGACGACCCGCCGACGGAGCTCGCGAACGCCGGCGCGTACGTGTTCCCGGCCGACGCCCGCGAGTGGCTCGACGTCGAGGAAAGCGAGCGCGGCGAGTACGAGATCACCGACGTGGTCGCGCGGGCGATCGAGACCGGAACCGTCTCCGCGGTCGAGGTCGACCGCTGGCTCGACGTGGGACGACCCTGGGAGCTGCTGGCGGCCAACGAGTGGAAGCTGGGCGAACTCGATCGGCGGATCGACGGCGAAGTCCGCGGTGACGCGACGCTTCGCGGAACCGTCGTCGTCGAGGCCGGCGCGACCGTCGAGCCCGGCGTCGTCGTCGAGGGGCCGGCGCTGATCCGTTCCGGCGCGGAAGTCGGACCCAACGCCTACGTCCGCGGAGCGACGCTCCTTGCCGAGGACACCCACGTCGGCCACGGCGTCGAGATCAAAAACAGCGTGATCGGTGCGGGCTCGGCCGTCCCCCACGTCACCTACGTCGGCGACAGCGTCCTCGGCGAGGACGTGAACTTCGGAGCCGGCACGCAGGTGGCGAACCTCCGTCACGACGGGGAGCCGGTCAGACAGACCGTCAAGGGCGACCGCGTCTCGACCGGCCGACGAAAGTACGGCGTCGTCGCCGGAGACGGCGTCAAGACCGCGGTCAACACGAGCATCAATCCCGGCGTCACCCTGTCGAGCGGGGCCAGCACGACGCCGGGCGAGTCGGTCACGCGGGATCGGTAAGCCGGCAGTGTGACTGTCCGTCCGTGACGCCGAGGGCAGCGATTCCGGACAGGCAGTCAAGCGAAGGGGTACACGGCGCGTGAGATATCTTTGGGATTAAATACCGCGACACCGACGGTTCGGCTAATGGTAGATCCCACATCGGACCATCACGAGGACTTAGACGAGTCCGAAGCGCCCGACTGCGAGCACTGTGGTGACGCGATCGTGAACGAACCGACCCACCGCGAAGTGACTTGGATCGAAGACGACACCGTCCAGGAAGCGCACTTCTGTGACGAGTCCTGTCTGAACGCGTGGGACGAGCGCTGAGCGACCCGATCGCTCAAAGCGACGTTGAGCGTTCACAAAGACTTAACCGCAGTCGGTCGATTCTCCGCCCGTTCAACGGATGAGAGCGCGCACACGATCGGCGCTGCGAGTCCTCTTTCTGACGGTCATGATCCTCTCGGCCGCGGCGGTCGGACAGTCGTTTCTCCAGTCGACTGCCGGTGCCGAGACCGAGACCGGTGGGACCGTCACCGAGACGGCGACTGCGACGCCGGAATCGAGCGGCGCGAACGAGACGGCGGACGACGGATCGGCCGGCGGTGACGCGACGCCCACGGCGACACCGCCGTCGACTGGTCTGACGGGGATCGACGTAGAATCACGGTTCGACCGGGCGAAGTCCGAGACACTGCCCGGCGAGAACTGGTCGACCCGGCAGGTCCGGGCGGCCAGCGGCGATCGGGGCCTGACCGTCGTCGCGACACAGGGGTTCTACGTGAGCGGCCAGACGGCAGAGTTGGCCGCGCTGACGCCCGACGGTAGCGTCGTCTACTTCAACGACACCTACCGGGTCTACTTCGACGTGGATCCCGTCGAGGGCGAGCGCTACACCGTCGAGTACGTCGCCGCGAAACACTTCGAGGGGACAGAGTGCGAACAGTTCCACGGCGACCAGTGTACGCGAAACGTCGTCAACCGCGTCAACCTCACCACGGGCGACCACGAGACCGTGTACGCCGAGATGACGCCACAGGTCGCGTCCGGCCGCTGGCACGACGTGGATCGGCTCAACGACACCCACCTGATCGTCGCCGACATCGTCGAAGACTCGGTGTTCGTCGTGGACACGCGCGACGACTCGATCGTCTGGGAGTGGCGCTTCGACGAACACTACAGCCCCGAAGCCGGCGGTCAGGGCGGGGACTGGACGCACGTCAACGACGTGGAAGTGCTGTCCGACGGCCGGATCATGCTCAGTCCGCGCAACATGGACGAGGTGATCTTCCTCGACCGGACCGACGGCGGCGGGTACGCCGTCGACGAAGACTGGACCCTCGGCGAGGACGGCAACCACTCGATCCTCTACGAGCAACACAACGCCGACTACATCCCGCAAGCGTACGGTGGCCCCGCCGTCGTCGTCGCGGACTCCGAGAACGCCCGCGTCGTCGAGTACCAGCGCGTCGACGGCGAGTGGGTCCAGAGCTGGTCCTGGCAGGACGTGCGTCTCAAGTGGCCACGGGACGCCGACCGTCTCCCTAACGGCAACACGCTGCTGGTCGACTCGAACGGCAACCGACTCGTCGAGGTGAACGCCGACGACGAGATCGTCTGGTCGGCCACCGTCGGGATGCCCTACGACGTCGAGCGGATCGGAACCGGCGACGAGAGCGAGGGCGGACCGGCCGCACGGCTCAGGGGACGGGCACCGATCGAACCCCGGACCCAGCCGGAGGGAGCGGCGAACGGGACGGCGACGCCGCCCTCGGTCGGAGCGTCGGTCGAGACCAGCGGCGATCGGACCCCCACCGACCGGTTCTGGCTCACCCTGAAAGACGTGACGCCGTCGCTGGTCACGAACGGGATCCTCTACACCGCACCGCCGTGGGTCCTCTTTACCGACCTGGCTTTCGCCACGCTGTTCGTGCTCGTCGGTCTGTGCTGGGCGGGCAGCGAGTTCTACTGGGCGGGCCACACGCTCCGGGGCGTCGCCGCCGGCATCGGGCGACGCGTCAGAACAGGGGTCGAAAACGTCCGCTGACGGCCTACAGCAGTCCCAGATCTTCGGCGACGCGGTCGGCGAGGACCTCCATGACCTCGGGATCGACCTGCGCGACTGTCTCACCGTCGTGGAGCTGTTCGTTGTGGCGCTCGACCGCCGCCTCGACCTCGTCGAACGCGACCTTGGTCCGGGTGTCACAGTCCGTACAGATCACGGGGATGTCGGGGAGTTCGTCGTCCGTCATGGTCGCCACTCCGTCCAGTGGGGTGAAATATCATCGGTTTTCCTGGCACAACCACGCTGGGACCGACCACAACGTGGCTTGCCCGGTGGCAACTCGACTTTCCTTTAGACGATCGTGAGTGCCCCAGCGCCGGTCCTGTGGGGAGAAAGGGCAAACATACTTGTCCCGGCCGCCCTCAGCATCGACAATGACGGACGGGGCACACGACGGCACCACGGTCCTCCAGAGCAAGCGGTCGGCGACCCAGTACCAGATCCTCATCGAGATCGCCGAGCGCCAGCCGGCAGTCAGTCAACAGGAGATCGCCGACAGCATCGGCATCACCTCGCAGGCGGTCTCGAACTACCTCCAGGATCTCGTCGAGAACGAGTTCGTCCAGAAGCACGGACGAGGGCGCTACGAGGTCACCAAGGAGGGGGTCGACTGGCTCATCACGCAGACGACCGACCTCCGGGAGTTCGTCGACCACGTCTCTGAGGACGTGATCGGCGAAGTCGAGATCGAGACCGCCATCGCGACCACCGCCATCGAGGACGGGCAGGCGGTCTCGCTGACGATGCGAGACGGCGTGTTGCACGCGACACCGGGCGAGGCCGGGACGGCGACCGCGGTCGCCGTCTCGGCGGCCGAGGCGGGCCGGGACGTGGGTATCACTGACTTCGACGGCGTCTTGGAGTACGACCTCGGGACGGTGACGATCGTCTCGATCCCGCCGATCCGCGACGGCGGGAGCGGCGACGTGGATCACGCGGCCGTCGCCCCAGAAGCGCGCGACCACGACTTGCTCGCGGTCTCGGGGACGGAGGCCGTCGCGACGGCCCACGCCGCCGACCTCGACATCGACATCCAGTTCGCGACGGCGGCCGCCGTCGCGGAGGCCGCGACGAAGGGGCTCGACGTGTGTCTGCTGGCGGTGGCGGACGATCTCGCCGGACTGACCGACACCCTGAGAAACGGCGACGCGGCTTTCGAGATCGTCGAGTACGACGACTGAGCCGTCAGGCGTCGGTGGTCTCGGCGTTGGGCGCGTTTCGCTTGACGCTGTCGATGCCGTCGAAGGCCTTCGTCCGCGAGCTGTACCCCTGGCCGCCGTCCGCGAGGATGTTCCCGTTGCGGTGGCGGAGTCGCCAGCGATACTGTCCGGCGTTGTCCTCGAAGACCTCGAAAGCCGCCAGTCCGATGTCCAGCGCCGCGGCGTCGGGCGCGTGTCCCTCGATGCGATCGATGCTCTCGCGTGCGCCCCGCTCCTCGCTGAAGCCCTGCCCGCTGTCGGCGACGATCTCGCCGTTGTCCGCTTCGAGCCGCCAGCGGTACTTGCCGGCCGTGTCCTCGTAGATCTCGAACTCGTAGTCGTCGTCTTCCAGCCCCGACCGGACCCGATCGACGGCGTCGCGAGCCCCGCTGCGGGAGGCGTACCCCTCACCGCTGTCGGCGAGGATCTTGCCGTTCTTGTGAATCAGCCGCCAGCGCCACTCTTCGGCGGCGTCCTGGTACACCTCGAAGGCCGTCGGATCGGCACGGAGGTACTGTGCCGGTCCGGCCCGCTCGCTCACGCGCTCGATGGCCGCCTCGGCCTCGCGGCGCTCGGTGTAGCCCTCGCCGCTGTCGGCGATGATGTTGCCGTTGGCGTGCTGGAGTCGCCAGCGGTATCCGCCCGCGTTGTCCTCGTACAGCTCGAACGTCGCCTTGCTCTCGCCCGGCGGGTAGGCGACGACGCCCGTCTCGGCCTCGTCGGTCGAGTCGTCGATCTCGGTTTCGAGTTCCACGAGCGCGCCGCCCAGTGCGTTGCGGCGAACGCTCTCGATCCCGTTCTGGGCGTCGACGCGGCGGGAGTACCCCTGCGCGCTGTCGGCGATGATGTTGCTGTTGCGGTGGCGGAGCCGCCAGCGGTACTTGCCACCCCTGTCCTCGTACAGCTCGAACGTCGCCGCGCTGTCGTGGAGCACTGCCAGTTCGTCGGTCCGAGCGGCGACCTGCTCGCGAAGGTCGTCGGCCTCCGCTCGGTGTTCGTCGGCCTCCATACGGGCACTGTCGGCGTCCGCCTGTGCCCGTTGGGCCGACGACTCCGCGGCCGAGACGGCGGTCTCGCCGTCGGTCTCGTTCATCATCGGCACGAGGATCGCGCCCAGCGCGATGACGGCCATCCCGATGCCGTAGGTCCCGAAGACGATCGAACGCTGGCCGCGCCCGCCGTCGAACGAGAGGACGAGCCAGACGATCGCGAGGATACTGATGGCCGCTCCGACGTAGGCGACCCTCGTCGCCCGTCGTTCCAGCGGGAGCCGGACGATCGGCCCGATCAGGACGAACAGCAGTCCGAGTCCGCCCAGAGCGATCCCGGCCAGTCGCTGGAACGAGCCGCTGGTCTGTGTGGCAGTCGAGCCGGCGAGTAACACGCCGAACAGACCGATCATAACACCGAAGACGAACAACCAGTATCCGTATACTTCGTCGTCGGTCGTCGGCTCGGCGATGCGGTTGCGATACCACTCGAGCAGGGCCCCGTCCTCCGAACTGGAACTTGCCATATCTATAATGAATATCGACCACGTGATACTTAAAGATGCAGTACGGTTCCGCAATCTCCGGTATAGGGCGGCTACCCGCGGGAGAACTGCCTCTCGAACCGACCGCGACTGATACGTGTCGGTCCGGGGACTCGTCCAGTCGGGACAATCGCAGTCGGGATGGCGTAGGCGACGCCTGCCGGTCGCCACCGAAGCCGGGCGACCGCTAACGGAAGGATACTTAAGTTGAGTGAACGGATGAAATGGTGTATGGATCAGGTCGCCGTGTTCGGGATCGGAAGCACGAACTTTCGGTACGGGGTCGCGGTCCCGAGCGGGGATATCGTCACGGACGTGACCGTCGAACCGACTCGACCGTACGATCTGGAGCGACAGCTCGTCGACGCCGTCACGGATCTGACCGCGGCGGCGACGGAACCGCTCTCCGGGGTCGCCATCTCCTGTACCGGCCTCGTCGACAGAAACAGAGCCCAGATCGACGAGCTGGACACGACCGACGGCGACACCGTCGATCGGATCGAAGCCGGCCGGGCGATCCACGAGGCCCACGGTCTTCCGGTCGTCGTCGAAAACGACTGCAACGCCGCCGTGCTGGGCGAGTGGCACTACGGCTCTCGCGACGACGTCGACACCCTCGTCCACGTCACGTTCGGCACCGGTATCGGCGGCGGCGTCGTCGACGGCGGCCGGCTCGTCCGAGGGGAGTCGGCCCAGGCCGGCGAGTTCGGTCTGCTCCCGGTCGCACCCGACAGCGACGTGGAGAGTACGGGCGTCACGGGCGCGTGGGAGGCGTTCTGCTCGGGACGTGGGATCGCCCGGAACGTGTCCAGACGGATCGGCACAGAGGAACCGGAGACGACCCTCGATGCCGAAGTGACGGCCCAGGACGTGTTCAGGGCCGCAGCGGAGGGGGACGTGTTCGCCCAGTCCTGTCTCGATCGCGTCGCGCGGTACAACGCGGCCGGGATCGGAGCCATCTGTAACGCTCTCAATCCGGGGTTGATCACCGTCGGCGGCGGCGTCGCGATGAACAACGAGCGCGTCGTGTTGGACGGGATCGACCGGTACCTCGACGACTACCTGTTCGTCGAGCGACCCGAGATCCGAATCAGCCGGCTGGGCGACGACATCGGTCTCTACGGCGCGCTCGCAGCATTCGTCGAGCAGCGCTCGGAGGCGAGGGCCTGGGAACCGACCGTGAGCGAACGAGCCGACACGGACGACTGATACGGCAGTCTGTCGCCGTGTCGCGGTCGCCACTGGGGGCGACGGGATCGTTCGCAGGCGGGCGATCGCCAGCCCGAGAAAGCGTCCGGTCGATGCGAGTGCGCAGGAAAGAGAGCGTGTCAGGCCGGGCTCGGCGTCTGGACCGTCGAGACGTACGCGGTGAGATCTGTCGTGGAGATGATCCCGATGACGCCCTCGGTCTCGTCGACGACGGGGACGTGGTGGATGCCCGCTTCGAGCATCAGGTCTGCGACCGCCTGAATCTGCTCCTGTGCGGTCGTCGTCAGCACGTCCGTGCTCATGTAGCGCTCGACGGTCGTCTGAGCCTTCGGATCGCTCTCCTTGACGATCTCCACGAAGTCGGTCGACGTGAGGATCCCTCGGATGTCGTTGTCGTCGTCGGTGACGATCAGCGAACCGATCGATTCGTCGATCATCAGCTGTGCCGCGTCCTCGACGAGCGTGTCTGGTGAGACCGTTACCGGGTCGGATGTCATCAGTCGTCCGACAAAAATGTCGTCCATGTGCAGATGTACCAATGTCGGCCTAATATGCGTTGCCATCACGGCAGAACCGTTCACCAGTTCGGTAGTGTCGTTTACCCTATAGTTCACCAAGCAATCATTGTCGATGAATGTCAAACGAATAGATATGTGCCAGCGAGTCACTCGCCAGACGGCGGGTTCCACAGCCGACCGCGACGGCGGTGAGTGCGATGGGTGAGTTCGTCCACATCCCCGACGAGTCGTTCGTCGAGGAGACAAACGTCGCCCAGTTCATGCGGACCTACGACATCGCCGACTACGAGGAACTGATCGCACGCACCACTGGGCACGTAGACGGAGAGCCCGCCTCCGGGATCGACTGGTTCTGGGACGAGATCGTCGACTACCTCGACATCGAGTTCTACGAACCGTACGACCAGATCCGGGACGACACGGACGGCCCGCAGTTCACCCGGTGGTATCCCGGCGGCACCATCAATCTCGCGCACAACGTCCTGGATCGCCACGCCGCCCTCGACAGCGAGGCGCGCAACCGCGTGGCCTGCATCTGGGAGGGCGAGCCCGGCGACCAGCGCCACGTCACGTACCACGACCTCCACCGACAGGCCAACCGCGTGGCCAACGCGCTCCGCGAGCGGGGCATCGAGCGGGGGGACACGGTCGGCCTGTACATGCCGATGGTTCCCGAAGTCGTCTCGATCCTGTACGGCTGTTTCAAACTGGGAGCGATCGCCGTCCCGATCTTCTCCGGGTTCGGCGTCGACGCGACCGCGACCCGGATCGCGGACAGCGACTGTAGCGTGCTCTTTACCGCCGACGGATTCTACCGGCGCGGCGAGGAGATCCGGCTGAAAGACACCCTCGACGAGGCCATCGACCAGGCCGGCGGCGTCACGGACACCGTCGTCTTCGACCGCCTGGGTGCGGTCGACGAGATCTCCTGGACCGATCGCGACGAGCGGTGGGCCGACGCCGTCGGAACCGCCGACGCGACCTTCGAGACCGAGCGCCTCGACGCGAACGACGAGTCGATGCTGCTGTACTCTTCGGGGACCACCGGCGAACCCAAGGGGATCGTCCACACGCACGCCGGGGTCCAGGTGCAGACGGCGAAGGAACTACACTTCGGGTTCGACTTGCAGCCCGCAGACCGGTTCTTCTGGGTCTCCGACATCGGCTGGATGATGGGGCCCTGGACGCTGATCGGGACCCACACGTTCGGCGGCACCGTCTTCATGTACGAGGGCGCGCCCGACTATCCCGGCCCGGACCGCTTCTGGGACATGATCGAACGCCACGGACTGACCCAGTTCGGCATCAGTCCGACCGCGATCCGTGCGCTTCGCAAACACGGCACCGACCCCGTCGAGGCCCACGACCTCTCGTCGCTACGGCTGCTGGGATCGACGGGCGAACCCTGGGACGACGAGTCCTGGCAGTGGTTCTACGAGCACGTCGGCGGCGGCGAGACTCCGATCATCAACATCTCCGGCGGCACCGAGATCTGCGGGTGCTTCCTCATGCCGATGCCGATTCAGCCCCTCAAGCCCTGTACGCTGGGCGGGCCGGGGCTGGGGATGGACGTCGACATCGTCGACAGCACCGGCGAGTCCGTCGCGGACGACCACGAGCGGGGCTTTCTCGTGGCACGAGACTCCTGTCCCAGCACGACAAAGTCCCTGTGGAGCGGCGACGAGCGCTACCTCGAAGCGTACTGGTCGACGTGGGAGGACTGCTGGGATCACGGCGACTGGGCCCAGAAAGACGAGGACGGACTCTGGTACCTCCACGGTCGAGCCGACGACGCACTCAACGTCGCCGGTCGGAAGGTCGGCCCCGCGGAGGTCGAGGGGGCACTGATCGCACACGACGTCGTCAATCAGGCCGCCGCCGTCGGCGTGCCAGACGACACGACGGGCACCGCCGTCGCCGCGTTCGTCGTCCTCGAAGACGGCGTCGAGGCCGACGCGGACCTCCGGGCGGATCTGCGCTCGCAGGTCGGTCGCGAACTCGGCAAGCCGTTCCGGCCCCGAGACGTGGTCTTCGTCGACGGCTTCCCCAAGACCCAGAGCGGCAAGATCGTCCGCCGGGCCGTCGCGGGTGCCTACACCGGCGAGACGATCGGCGACACCAGCAGCATCGAGAATCCGGCGACGATCGACGCGCTGGCGGCCGCCGCCAGCGAACAACGCGAGAGCTGAGTCCACGTCGCGCCACACGTCGGTCAGACCGGGTATGCTGGCGGTAACCAAGAGCTATTAATGCAGAAGCCACAATGGATGGTCACTGGATGACCGCAACGACACAGTCCGACACCGGTGAGTCACTGCCACGCCACCAGCTCGAAGACGCACCGCCGAGTGCCAAGTTCGTCCACTGGGTGCTCGACAGCGAAGGAGCAATGACGCAGGCACAGCTGGCCGAGGAGACGCTGCTCCCGAAACGAACCGTGCGCGCCGCGCTCGAAACCCTCTCGGAAGCCGATCTCGTCACCGAAGAGGTCTTTCTGCCCGACGCCCGCAAGAAGGTCTACCGAGCGTCGACAGTCTCACCGTAGGTATTCGGGCCGCTGCGGTCTCTCTTCGTCGATCGATCCGCCAGCGGCGCGAGAGCCCCGACCGTCGGAGTTTCCATCCCGAACCCACTTACGACACGTAACTATAACCGTGGGGACCACGTAGCCGTGCGACGATGACAGACGCCAGCGAGCGCCTGGAAGTGTGGTGTGCCGGCGAAGAGTGGTGTCCGATCACGACGACGGCGTCGGTGATCGGCAAGAAGTGGCACCCGGTACTGGTCCACCGCCTGCTCGAACACGGCCCGTCCGGGTTCAACGAACTGAAAGAGAGCGTCGACGGGATCTCCAGCAAAGTCCTCTCGGACAGTCTCGAAGACCTCCAGGAACACGGCCTGGTCGATCGCGAAGTTATCAGCGAACAGCCATTTCGGGTCCAGTACTCCCTGACAGAACGGGGCTCGTCGCTCGAACCGGTGATCGACGCGATGGCCGAGTGGGGGAAAGCTCACCTGACGGAACCGAGCGACGACGCCGCCCAGCAGGCCTGATCCATGTCCGGACACGACGACCCGATCGACCTCCGCTCGGACACGGTGACCAGGCCCTCGACAGCCATGCGGGAGGCCGCCCGCAACGCCCCGGTCGGCGACGACGTGTACGGGGAAGATCCCACCGTCGCCGAACTGGAGGCCCGTGCCGCCGATCTGCTCGGGAAAGCCGACGCGCTCTTCGTTCCCAGCGGCACCATGGGCAACCAGATCGCCGTCCGAGCCCACACTGAACGCGGACAGGAGCTCCTGCTGGACCGTGAGTCACACATCTATCGCTGGGAACTCGGCGGGACCGCCCAGCACGCACAGCTCCAGTGTCGCACCGTCGACGCCAGCGAGCGCTGCGTCCCCACCCCCGAACAGATCAACGAGGGGTTCGTCGCCGAGGACCTGCACCGACCGGGGACCGGTCTGGTGACACTGGAGAACACGCACAACTACCGCGGCGGCGTCGCGGTCCCCGAAGCCCACGTCGACGCTGCGTGTGACGCGGCACACGCTCTCGACGTGCCGGTCCACCTCGACGGCGCGCGGCTGTGGAACGCTGCGGTCGCGCTGGACACCACGCCGGCCGCGCTCGCCCGGGAAGCCGACTCGGTGATGGCCTGTCTCTCCAAGGGACTGGGCGCACCCGTCGGCTCGGTCCTCGCGGGCACCGAGTCGTTCGTCACCGAGGCCCGTCGCCTCCGCAAGCTGTTCGGCGGCGGAATGAGGCAGGCGGGCATGATCGCGGCACCCGGCCTCGAAGCGCTCGACAACGTCGACCGACTCGCCGACGACCACGAGAACGCACGGCGACTGGCGACCGGTCTCGACGCGATAGACGGCCTCCGCGTGCCGACACCGGAGACCAACATCGTCGTCGTCGACAGCGAACCAGCCGGGATCACCAGCGAGGCCTTCGTCGAGGCCTGTGTGGCGCGTGGCGTCCGCTGTGGGAGCGTCTCCGAGTACACGACGCGGCTGTGTACTAACCTCGACGTGGACCGCGCCGACGTCGACGCGGCGATCGACCAGATCGGACGCGTGGTCCGCGAGGCCACCGAGTAGCCGTCCCCGACGCCAGATCGTCGTGCGACCTGCCCCGACCGTCGGAACTCCGAGTGCGTGGATCGAGAAGCAAAGGTTCTTGCCACTCCCCAGCATAGCCGCATCTATCGAACCCCCGTTGCCGTCGTTTTCGCAGCCGCTGACGGCCACTAATCGTTGATTTCAACCCATGAGTTCCGCAGACGAGACACTTGAGAAGATTCGAACAACGGTCGAGCAGGAAACGCCGGACGACATCGAGATCGCCTCGGTGACGTTCGAAGGGCCAGAACTCGTCATCTACACGCCCGACGCACGGAAGGTCGCCAACAGGGACCGGCTCGTACCGAACCTCGCCCAGACCCTCCAGAAGCGCATCAACGTCCGCCCGACGCAGGGCGCACTCGTCGACGAGCAGCGCGCCCGCGAAGAGATCTCGTCGACCATTCCAGAAGCCGCGGGCGTCCAGAACCTCGACTTCGACCACGACACCGGCGAAGTGTTCATCGAAGCCGAAAAGCCCGGCCTCGTCATCGGCCGCCACGGCGAGACCCTCGACGAGATCTCGGCATCGGTCGGCTGGACACCGGAAGTCGTCCGAACGCCACCGATGGAGTCCTCGACCGTCTCGAACGTCCGAAACTTCCTCAAACAGGAACGGACCGAACGGCGCGACATTCTCGAACGCGTCGGTCGCCAGATCAACCGTCCGACGACGGACGACGCCGACTGGGTGCGCCTGACGACGCTCGGGTGCTGTCGCGAGGTCGGGCGCGCCGCGTTCATCCTCTCGACGCCCGAGTCGCGCATCCTCATCGACTGTGGTGACAAGCCCGGCGCGGAGGGAGAGGTACCGTACCTCCAGGCACCGGAGGCCCTCGCCGCCGGGCCACAGTCGATCGACGCGGTCGTACTCACGCACGCCCACCTCGACCACTCCGCGCTCATCCCGATCCTGTTCAAGTACGGCTACGACGGCCCGATCTACACCACTGCACCGACCCGGGACCTGATGGGGCTCCTCCAGCTCGACTATCTCGACGTCGCCGCCAAAGAGGGACGCGCACCGCCCTACGAGAGCCAGCAGGTCCGGGACGCACTCAAGCACACGATCCCCGTCGAGTACGGCAACGTCACCGACATCGCGCCCGACGTGAAGTTGACGATGCACAACGCCGGACACATCCTCGGCTCCGCGGTGTCACACTTCCACATCGGCGACGGCCACTACAACGTCGCCTTCTCCGGAGACATCCACTACCGCGATACCCGTCTCCTCGACGGTGCCGTCAACGACTTCCCGCGGGTCGAGACGCTCGTGCTCGAATCGACCTACGGCGGGAAAAACGACTACCAGACCGATCAGGCCGACTCCGAGCGCGTCCTGAAGAAAGCAATCAACGAAGCCCACGATCGAGGCGGGAAGATCCTCATTCCGGCCTTCGCCGTCGGCCGGTCACAGGAACTCATGCTCGTCCTCGAAGAGGCGATGCGAAGCGGCGACATTCCGACCGTGCCCGTCTATCTCGACGGGATGATCCGCGAAGCGACGGCGATCCACACTGCCTATCCCGAGTACCTCCGCGACGACCTCCGCCAGCGGATTCTCTACGAAGACGAGAACCCCTTCCTGGCCGAGCAGTTCCAGCAGGTCGACGGCGGCCAGGAGATGCGCCAGGACATCGCCGACGACGAACCCTGTATCGTCCTCACGACCTCCGGGATGGTCACCGGCGGTCCCGTGATGTCGTGGCTCCGTCTGCTCGGTAGCGACCCGGACAACACGATGATGTTCGTCGGCTACCAGGCAGAAGGGACTCTCGGCCGACAGATCCAGCGCGGACAGGACGAGATCACACTCTCGGACGTCAGCGGACCCCGCGCCGAACGCGTCTCGCTGAAAATGGAAGTCGAAACCGTCGACGGCTTCTCCGGCCACGCCGACCGACAGGGACTGGAGACCTTCGTCGAGACGATGCACCCCCGTCCCGAGAAGGTCATCTGCGTCCACGGCGACGAACAGTCGACGAATCAGCTGTCGTCGGCGCTCTACCAGAAGTTCAACATGCGGACCTACAACCCGAAGAACCTCGAAACGTTCCGGTTCGTCTAGGCCTGCAGCGTCGCCTCGAGTTCGCCCCGCTCGGCGTACTGCTCCAAGATATCGCTGCCGCCGACGAACTCCCCGTCGACGAACGTCTGTGGAATCGTCTCACGACCGCTGTGTTCTTCCAGTGCCGCCCGGTACTCGTCGAGTGATTCGAGTACGTCGACCGTCTCGAAGTCGTCGCGACACTGTCCGATCAGCGTGAGTGCCTTGTCCGAATACCCACACTGAGGCATCATCTCTGTTCCCTTCATGAACAGGACGACCTCGTTGCTCTCGATCGCCTCGTCGACGCGCTCCGTGACCTCGTCCTGTGGCAGTCCCTCGTTCGGATTGAACGTCATACAGGTGTCCTCGCTCTCCGTGCGCAAATGGCTTGTGCTAGTCCGTCTCGCCAGGCGTGTACGTCTCGATTTCGATCGCGTGAATGTCCGTCGTCATATGCCCGTCGAGGGCGTCGTACACCCGCTGGTGACGGTCAACGAGGGACTCGCCTTCGAAGGCCGGCGCGACGACCCGCGCCGCGTAGTGGTCGTCTTCCGCAGTCCCGTGCGATATCGTCACTGTCGCGTCCGCGTCGTCGATTCCAGCCTCGATGAGTCGCTCGATCTCGTCCGTGTCCATACGGTCAGCACGCGAGCGAGGGGAAAAACGCTTGCTACAGCGGTCGCTCGGCACGGAGAGACCGGGCACCGCTGCTCCCCGATCGATATGAAAAAAGCCCGCAGCCACCACGGCTGCGGGCTCTGTAGTATGAATAGCAGGCGGCGAACCGGCTTTCCCAGGGGTTCGCACACCCCAGTACTCACCGGAACGCTGGCAGGCTTAACCGC